>NZ_VFSG01000001.1 GCF_006385805.1 Streptococcus xiaochunlingii | reverse complement strand
TCCTTCAGCGTTCTACTTGCATGTATTAGGCACGCCGCCAGCGTTCATCCTGAGCCAGGATCAAACTCTCATTAAAATAATTGTTTGTCTTAAACTCATTCTGTCACTGACAGATTTATTGTTTTTTTCATTGTTCAGTACTATAACCTTAGTTATAGTGCCCTGCACATTGGTTCGTCTTGTTCAGTTTTCAAAGGTCTTTGTCGCTCTTGCGCGACAACTATATTAGTATATCACGTCCATATGTCCTTGTCAATATCTTTTTTCTATTTTTTTAAATTTTTATTTTTATGAAAAAGGATGCTTTCTTACATCCTTTTTCATAAATGTTGATCCTTGAAGTCTTTCAAGTATTCTTTTAGCCTTCTCCTCATCTTTGCTCTTCCTGAAAAACGTTGATTCATCAGAAGTTTATCATAATCTTCTTTTTCTTGATCGGTTAGATTTTTTCGGAATTCTTTTAAGGCTCCTCTTAATAGGACTAGTTCATCCAAAAAGAGTTCTTTTGATCGAAGTCGATGACTGATTTCTCCAATTTCTGTATAAGGGACCTTATTTAACTTCCTTTTATCACTTTCTTGTTTTCTAACTTTATCTTTTATATGGTTACGAAACTTTGTTTTGAAGTAGGTTAATAGAATTTCTTCATTTTCTTCTACCTCCGGATTACTTATTTGTAACTCATACAGCACTAGTCTTCCCTCTTGTTCCCAATCTGCGTGATCCCAAAGATGAATATAAAATTCCTTTTCACATTTCCATACTATCCATTTTACTTTTTCATATGTTTTTTTAAAGTTCATTGGACCTCCTTTCTAACTAGTCTTCATTTTAAAGGAGGTTTTGATTTATTTGTGCTTATTTTCTATTTGGGATCTTTTCTTATTCTAATTGGTCATTATTTTGATAAGAATGTCAGAATAATGGTTTTATCAAACAAAAAAAGTTGCTACCAATGTAACAACTTTTGTGATAGTCCGTACGGGATTCGAACCCGTGTTACCGCCGTGAAAAGGCGGTGTCTTAACCCCTTGACCAACGGACCATTTTTACAACGTATTCTATTATATCAGTTCTTTTTCATCTGTCAACACTTTTTTGAAAAAAAGAGCCGAAATTTTCGGCTCCTTCTAAAAGCTTTAGAAGACTATAGAGTTTATTACTTACTTTCTTCCATTTTAGATTTAATTTCTTCATAAGATAATGGTTTAGATTCTTTTTCTAATTCTAAATCAGTATCTTCTGGCATTTTACCTGTTTCATACAACGACTTAATTTGAACACTGTCCAAGGTTTCGTATTTCAACAAGGCTTCTGCAATCAACTTGTGGGTTTCACGATTGTTCTGGATGATTTCAGCCGCTTTATTGCGAGCTTCATTCAAAAGACTTCTTACTTCTTCATCAATTTCATATGCTGTTTGCTCTGAAATAAATTTTTGAGTCGTTTGAGCTCCAAACATAGCATGGTTGCCTTCGTATTGAACTGGACCAAGTTTTTCACTCATTCCATATTCCGTTACCATAGCACGCGCCATTTGGGTCGCTTGTTCAAAGTCATTGGAAGCTCCTGTGGTTTGGACGTTGAAGATAATTTCTTCTGCAACACGTCCTCCCATCAATCCAGCCAATTGTTCTTTCATATCTTCTTTAGAAAGAAGCATTTGGTCTTCTTTTGGAAGAGCAATCATATAACCACCAGCACGTCCACGTGGAACGATGGTCACCTTGTGAACAACACGAGCATTAGATAAGACTAAACCAACAATGGTATGCCCTGCCTCATGGTAAGCAACCAATTCGCGTTCTTTTTGAGAAACTGTTCTATCTTTCTTAGATGGACCAGCAATCACACGGTCTTCTGCTTCATCAATATCAGACGCATCAATAACCTTCTTATTGCGACGAGCCGCTACCAGAGCTGCTTCGTTTAAGACATTTTCAAGATCCGCTCCAACAAATCCCGGTGTTTGTTGGGCAACTAGTTTCAAGTCGACATCTTTTGCTAATGGTTTATTTTTAGCATGGACACGCAAGATAGCTTCACGTCCTTTTACATCTGGACGGCCAACTAAAACCTTCCGGTCAAAACGACCTGGACGAAGAAGGGCTGGGTCCAAAACATCTGAACGGTTGGTGGCTGCAATCACGATGATGCCTTCGTTTCCTTCAAAACCATCCATCTCAATCAAGAGCTGGTTGAGGGTTTGTTCCCGTTCATCATTTCCCCCACCAAGGCCAACTCCCCGTTGACGTCCAACAGCATCGATCTCATCGATAAAGATAATGGCTGGTGCTGCTTTTTTGGCATCTTCAAATAGAGAACGAACCCGGCTTGCACCGACACCGACAAACATTTCAACGAAGTCAGAACCTGAAATACTGAAGAATGGTACTCCAGCTTCACCTGCTACTGCTTTTGCTAGAAGGGTTTTACCAGTTCCCGGAGGGCCTTCAAGAAGAACACCTGCTGGGATACGGGCACCCAATTTTGTAAAGCGTTTTGGATCTTTTAAGAATTCAACCACTTCAACGAGTTCTTGTTTTTCTTCTTCAGCCCCTGCTACATCTGAAAAACGAACCTTGATATCTTCTTTATTGGTAGCACGCGCTTTATTACGGCCGAAATTCATAGCACCGCGGGCGCCACCGCCACCGCCTTGGTTCATCATGGAGAAGAAGAAGAACATGACAATCACAAAGGGAACGATTGAAGTCAGAATGGTAATCCACATTCCACTTGAGCTTTCCCGTTTAATAGTGATGTCAGCCTTATGTTCGGATGCTAAGTTTTGTAATTCTTGAACAGTCAAATCAGACGGTAAAATCACACTCGTGAAGCGAGTCACCTTACTTGGACTTGGAGTGAAAAATTGAACCCCTGTATCATCCTTGCTGGTTTTTGCTTTGTTATAAGTACCGGAAATTTCAATGACACTACCGTTTGGCTGGTAGTTAATTTCCTTGACGTTGTCTGATTTAAGCTCTTTTACCAATTCTGTATAATTGATCTGCTGACTTTGTCCGATACTATTTCCAGCAAAGAAATACTGAAAACCTGTAACAGCAGCTACAATAATTAATAAGTATAGAAAAGGATTTCGGACAAAACCATTGTTTTTGTTATTTTTCATCTAGTTTCCTCTATTTTGAATACACTTCTTCTTTTAATACTCCGATATAAGGAAGGTTTCGATAGTTTTCATCGTAGTCTAAACCATATCCCACAACAAACTCGTTTGGAATGGTAAAGCAAGTGTAATCTGCTTCAATCTCAACCAAGCGTCCTTCAGGTTTATCCAACAAGGTAGCAATTTTAACAGATGCTGGTTGACGTCCTTCAAACAATTCTTTCAAACTCTTAAGAGTTTTACCAGTATCAATGATATCTTCAACAAAGAGAATATCTCGGTCCTTAACGTCTTGGTCTATATCTTTGATGATATTAATCACGCCTGAGCTTGATGTTCCACCATGATAACTAGACACTAGCATAAAATCCAACTCAATATGCGTATCAATATGTTTGATCAATTCCGCCATAAATGGGACTGACCCTTTTAAAATTCCTACTAAAATCGGATTTTTCCCTTGGTAATCTTCTGTCAGTTTTTTACCAAGTTCACGTGCTGCAGTCACGATTTCATCGTGGGAAATGAGTATCTTTTTGATATCTTGTTCTAACATCTTTTTTACCTATCTATTTTCTGGATATAAATTGTATCCTTCATTATACCATTTTTTAATTCCTTACTCAAATCACTGATCGCAATTTCAGGAATAGCCAGTATTTGTTTATCTTGTTCTAAAACCACCAGATTGTTTCGTTGATCTAAAGGGATTTTTTGGTTAATCAACAATCTGCTAATTTTTCTATGGTGACCGTTTATCAGAATACGATCTCCCCTTTTACGGGGTCGAAGAGAAACTGGATGGTTGTTTGGAAGTGGGATAGCCTCCATATATGAATCGCTTGGTTTTACTCCAAATAAAAAGCGATAAGCACCTACTGTCTTTATGGTTCCAAATTGTAACAAATCTTCTGACATTCGGTCATCCATCCTACGACTGATTTTCCGAATTTCAAAATAGTGATAGTCTTTATAAAGTTCATAACCATTCTTTAGAACTTGTTGCGTATTGGACTTAGTCACTACTATTCTGTGTAATTGTTCAAATTGTGCCCGACTCAATTGCAAATCTGGAAAACTAGCTAGATACTCTTCCAGCAAATAAATCTGGACAGCTGGTGATTGCTTTTGAAACTGTGTCACGTCTTGTGGATTCAAATCTTTGGTCAACTCTTTTAAAGCCTGGTGCCAATGACTGAGATCTTCTCCTAAGTTGACCAAAGCACTCGTCACTTGGGGATTTTCTTCTTCTAAGAGTGGGAGAAAACGATGACGGATACGGTTACGGAAATAGTCCAAGGACCGGTTGCTCTTATCCTCGAAATGAAAAATTTCTGGAAAATCTTTTTTTTTGAAATGTAAGAGGGGACGGATCAACACACCCTGTCCAAATGGTTGTTTTAAAGGAATGCCTCTTAAATGTCGCGGACGACTTCCACGAATCAGACGCATCAAAATCGTTTCTGCCTGATCATCCATATGATGAGCGGTGACGAGAGCACTACAAGCTTCTTCTTTCATAACTTTTTTAAAGAACTTATAGCGGAATTGTCTAGCTCGGCTTTCAGAAAAAGGACCAGAGAAATGGGCAACCTTCAGCGGTAGATGTTTTGCTTCAGCAATTGCTTGAATTCCTCTTTCTTCTTGGTCAGCTTCAATGCGTTGGTGATGATTGACATGAGCAAGAACGAGGTCAATTCCTAATTGGTGCCGATAATGGTAGAGCCAATCCAGTAAAGTCATGGAGTCCACCCCTCCTGATAAAGCCAAAAGGACTTTTTGATGAGATTCAAAAAGCCCCTCCTTTTGACAGAACTGAAGAAATTTTTCTTTCATTACTGTAAGACCTCATAAATATCTTTGGCAATTGCTGAGATAGTCTCGTAATCAGAGTGATCCGTAAAAATAGCTAAAATAAATGGTGAATCTGTATAAACAATGGCGACATCATGACGGAAATCATATGCATCTCCAATCTTATGAGCAACCTTGACTGGGATATCTTTTGAAATTCGTTGATCATCAAAGCGAGTCTCTGACAGAGCATCAATGATTCCACCATTTTGTTGGTAGATAGCTTCCATGACATTTCCCGCCATTTTTGGAGATGCCATTCTAGTTTCTACATTCCACGTTTTTCCTGCAATCTTATTGGTCACCTTTTGAAATTCTTTGTCTGATTGGTGCGTTACATAATAGCCTAAAATGTTTTGCGCAACATTATCGGATTCTTTGGCCACCCGGTTAATCAAATCAGCAACGGTATATTCCTTATCATCCGGTATTTTTGAAATACTTCCACTGCCTTCCGGTTCATAAGCTCCAGGATAGTCATTGACTTCTTTTGTATATTTTAAGGAAGTCTGCAAATCTACATGGCTCTCGTTTACCTCTTTTTGAGTATAGTACAAATACAAGAGCTTGGCTATACTAGCAGAATACATTTCCTGGTCTTCACGTATCCCAGCAGTCTTTCCAGTATCCACCTGCTTCACGTAAACTGCAATTCCGTCTTTGTTGTACTTCTGATTCAGAATCGCTTGGACTTTTTCCATCCGATTATCTGTAGCAGAAAGTTCATCTTTTGAAATCCACCCCTGGCCAGAAATTTCTAGGTAGGTCCCTTTTAAAGTTTTGGCAGTCTTGGTGATTTCAACCTTACTATAAGGAGTCAGACTTGTTTTATTGCTTTTTGCGCCATTTACCAAGGGTTGATCATAAACTGTAAAAGAGGACGTCAGCCACATGGTCTTTTTTTCTTCTGTTAATTCCAAAATCGCATCTTCGTAAATTTGATCTTGATCAGCTACTACATACTGTTTATTCGATAATTTAAAAACAGATTTCCCTTGATCATTCACAAATAATTGATCAACAGTAAAGGGAGTATCAGGCTTGATTTCCCCAGCTTTTTGACGCAATTCTGGATCCGAATAGGTCACGATTGGCTGATAAACATTCGGGTTGGATGGGATGGAGACAAAGAAATGATCCTGAGTCCCTATTTGACTAGCGTAAGAAGAATCAGCAGTCAATGGAACTTGGACTTGGGATGAATTAGATAAGGGTTGGGTGACTAAGAAAGTAGGAAAAATCATCCAATAAACTAACTTATTCATCCTTGCTCCTTTCCTGAGTTTCTTCTTGCAATTTTAAGGCTTGATTTTTTTTAGCTAACTCTTCTAATTTTGTATCAGAATATTCTAGAAATTGTTGAACAGTTTTTACAATATTTTCCATTATTTCGGTAATAAATTAGGTATCGTATAAATATATTCGCCATCTTTAGAGAAGGAATATTTTGCGCGTGCATATTTTGCAGCATATTCATCATCTTTCAATTTCTCTACGATATCCTTTTGATATTCTTTTTCCTCAAGGGTTTGCTGATATTGTTCTTGCAATTGAACGTATTGTTGTTTGCGTTTTTGAAGCGTCTGGTAACTCTGAGCCAGATTATAAGTTGGGAGAATAAACAATAAAATAATTAAAATGAGAACCCAACCCATAAAACGGTTCTGTTTTTTTCGCTCCTCATTCTGGTATTTCTGACGCTGATGTTCGTCTTGAATATACCGATTATTCATTTGTACAATATTTTTAGGCATCTTCTTCTATCCTTGTTTCACGAATGATTTCATACATTTTAGACGCATCTTCTTTTTTAGTACTATCTAACATTTCCAACACTTTTACTGTCAATAGCTTATTTCCAAAGCGAACTTCGACTTCATCATTCACCTTCAAGTCGGTTGAACTTTTTGCTAGGACCCCATTGACTTTGATTCGCCCCTTATCGGCTACTTCTTTAGCTACAGGGCGTCTTTTGATAATGCGGGAAACTTTTAAATATTTATCTAATCTCATCGTATCACCTCTAATGTATTATTGTACCATTTTTTTAGAAAGAGCCTAGTAAAATCTTTCTTCCTAGTCTTGATTTTCCAATTTTTCCTGCTTGATGGCCAGTAATTTCTCCCCAAATTGTCGCAAGCCTTCTAAAATTTCGAAGTCTTTTTTATTTCGCACATCAAAGATTAATTCAATCAATCCTTGGCTTTCTGCAATACGAGCTTTTAAATTAGTTACTGATAAGGCAGCAAAATAATCTTGAGTCAAGAAAAGTTGCTTGGTAATTGGCTCAAATTTCACCGTTAGTTGATTATCTTTTCGATCAACCACTTTAACAAAGACCTGATCCAGATAAGATTTGATAAACCCTATTTCTAGGAGATAGGCTACCACATCAGGATATTCTCCGAAACGATCAATCAATTCATCTTGCAGCAGTTCATAATCTTCTTGGACTTGAATTTCTCGAATACGTTTGTAAATTTCAATTTTTTGACGTTCATCGGAGATATAATCACTTGGAATGTAGGCATCAATTTGGAGATTGAGCTCCGCATTTCCTTTTTGGCGTTTTTTCTCTTTTCCTTGTTTCTTCTCAATAGCAGCTTCGAGTAACTGTGAATACATTTCAAATCCGACGGAATCGATAAAACCAGATTGAGAAGCCCCTAAAATATTCCCGGCACCTCGAATAGACAAATCTCGCATAGCAATCTTAAAACCAGATCCCAATTCAGTGAATCCTTTAATAGCTTCAAGACGCTTTTCAGAAACTTCTGTCAAGGTTTTGTCCGGCCGGTACATCAAATAAGCATAGGCAATGCGATTGCTTCGTCCGACCCGGCCTCGCAATTGGTAAAGGGTAGACAAGCCCATATGGTCGGCATTTTCAATAAAGAGGGTATTGGCATTGGGAATATCCACTCCTGTTTCAATAATGGTGGTTGTGACTAAAATATCATACTCACCTTCAATGAAGTCCATCAAGGTGTTTTCCAACCGTACTTCACTCATCTGTCCATGAACAAACCCAATAGAGGCTTCCGGTACCAATTCTTGTAACTCTGAAACCTTTTGCTCAATGGTATCTACCTTGTTGTAGAGATAATAAACCTGACCTCCCCGATCCATCTCCCGACGAATAGCATCTCGGATAATGGTTGGATTGGTTTCTAAGACATAGGTTTGAACAGGATAACGATTGGTCGGCGGGGTTTCAATAACAGACAAATCCCGAATCCCCAACATAGACATATGAAGGGTCCGAGGAATGGGCGTTGCCGTTAAGGTTAAGACATCGACCTTTTTCTTTAACTCCTTGAGGGTTTCCTTGTGTTTTACACCGAACCGTTGCTCCTCATCAATCACGATGAGGCCAAGATCCGCAAATTCCACATCTTTAGATAAGAGACGGTGGGTTCCAATCAAAATATCGACTTGGCCTTTTTTAAGTTTTTCCAAAGTTTCTTTTTGCTCAGCACGACTCCGGAAACGACTCAAGACATCAACTTCTACTGGAAAGGCCTCGAAGCGTTCTTTGAAATTGGCATAATGCTGTTGAGCTAGGACCGTTGTCGGAACTAAGACAGCCACTTGTTTATGGTCTTTGATAGCTTTAAAGGCCGCTCGCATAGCAACTTCTGTCTTCCCAAAGCCCACGTCTCCGACCAAGAGGCGATCCATAGGGCTTGAAGATTCCATATCCTTCTTGATTTCTTGGATAGAGCGAATCTGATCATCTGTTTCAACATAGGGAAAAGCCTGATCAAAAGCTTCTTGGTTCTCATCGTCTGGAGTAAAGGCAAAGCCTTTCAATTGGCTTCGCTCTGCATAAAGTTGAATCAGATCATCTGCAATATCCTCTACTTCCTGACGGACCTTTTGTTTGGCCTTTTGGAAGCGACCATCATTGAGTTTGTTGATTTTAGGAGGTTTGCCATCACTCGCAACATACTTGGACAGCATCTGGATTTGATCCACAGGGATGGAAATCCGATCTCCATTTTGATATTGGATGGAGACATAGTCTCGGTGGACACCAGAAATTTCGATGGTTTCTAGTCCCAAATACTGACCAATTCCATGAACCTGGTGAACAACGTAGTCTCCCTTTTCCAACTCATTGTAGTTTTTTAACCGCTCCGCGTTAGAAATAGTTTGCCGACGGATCTTTCGTTTAACCTTTTTCTGGAAGATTTCTGTCTCTGTAATCAAGACAATCTTCTCATCCACAAAGTGGAAGCCACGCGCCAACCCACCGATGATCAACTGGCTCTTCCCTGGATGAAGCTGATCAGGTGCAAGATAATCCAGGTCAATCCCATAATCTCTCAAGTGCTCTTGTAACTGGTGGAGTCCTTGTTTACTCGTCACCTGAAGAATGACTGTGTAGTCTTGTTTACGGAAACGGTCAATTTCATCTTTTAAAAGAGAGAACTGACTGAAGAATTCCTGCATGGGGTATTGGTTAAAAGAATAGAGGGCATCAAATCGCAGATTTCCCAAGCCTTTTTGAAAATTTGAAAAATAAGAAGCTGGTTTATAAGTGCGTAAGAGTGCGCTATTGTCCGCAAAATACTGGGCTTCAGCGAAAGAGCGACTCTTTTGTAGGTCCTCTGTCAAAAGGTTAGCAACTTCTACATCAAACCGCGCCTCCTGATCCATGATTTTATGGTAATCATCCAAAAAAAGAGGAGCATGTTTGGGGAGGTAATCAAAGAGAGTATAGGTTTGCTGATAAAAAAGAGAGAGAAATTTTCGACTATCTGCATGGAGACGCTGGTGATGCGCTTCTGTGAGTATCTCAGTCAAATAGGATTTGAACTCTGGATGAGGACTTTTTTGAATCAGATTTTCTAGATTCTTCTGTCCTCTTAGAAAATCATCTTTAGTTAGTAACATATCACTAACTGGATGAACTATTACCGCATCTAGATTTTCTAGTGAACGTTGAGTCTCTGAAGAAAAGGTCCGAATGCCATCAATCTCATCTCCAAAAAATTCCAGGCGATAAGGGAAATCTTGACTGGCTTCAAAAAGATCTACAATATCCCCTCGAAGACTAAACTCTCCCTGTTGGCTTACCTGTGAAACCTTTTGATAGCCCATAGCCAGTAGGGTATCTTTCAATTCTGTCAGATTTCTTTCTTCTCCAACAGAGAAAGACTGAATCATAGAGCTGACAGTCTTTGGATTAGGTAAGAGCAAACGACTACCACTTACATTGGCAATAACGATTCCTTCTTTTTCTGGAGCTAAAAGAAAATCCAGAGCTTCCAGACGAGAAAAGACCCGTTCCTGGGAAGCAAAGACAAACTCTGCCAAAGGATTGTCATCTCCGAGGAAAAGATAGACCTTTTCTTCGCCTAATAATCCCAATAAATCACTGGCGAGCCGTTCTGCTTCATTTTGGGAAGAGGTCAAGACCAAGACCTTGTGTCCGTCTTCGACAACTGTCGCCATGGTAATAGCTTTTGTAGACGAAGACAGTCCTAGTAGAAGAGAGCGACTTCTTTTTTGCTGCTCTTGTTGCCATTTTCTGATATCTTTATTCTGTTGAAATAGATCAACCAGTGTCTTATATTTATCCATTGTATTGTTGCATTGTTTTTTCAAACTGCCCTTCTTTTAAATAAAAGCGAAGAGCTTCCTCTGATTTGTCGATAGCAAGGAGGATAGTGGCATAATCATCCTGATCGAATTTTCCTAAGACATGGTGGACTACTGACATGCCATGCTTGGGTCTCCCGATTCCAATCTTGATGCGATTAAAGGTCTGAGTTCCAATATGGTTGATGATTGACTTGATTCCGTTATGGCCTCCAGCTGATCCTTTGGCCCGAAGGCGAATCTTGCCGACTTCCATATCCAAGTCGTCATAAATAACGACCAAATCTTCCACCTCTAAACCATAATAGGTCAAAAGCGCGTGCACGGCCTTGCCACTCTCATTCATAAAAGTGGTTGGCTTGACTAAAAATACCTTTTCTCCATCTATAAAGGTGGAGGTCACATCTGCTTGAAAAATCTTATCATGTGAAAAAGTGAGGTTGAGAGACTTCGCCAGCTGATCCACTAACATAAAGCCAACATTGTGTTTGGTTTCCACATATTTATCTCCCGGATTTCCCAATCCGACGATTAATTTTGTCATTTACTTTCCCTTTCAAAAGCCAAAAGGGCTGGAATTTTTTTCCAACCTTTTGGTTATTTACTTATTTTCTTTATACATTGAAGCGGAATTCCATGATGTCGCCATCTTGAACGACATATTCTTTTCCTTCTTCTCGCAAGCGTCCTGCTTCTTTTACAGCCTTTTCAGATCCATATTTGACCAAATCATCATAAGACATGGTTACAGCACGAATAAATCCTTTTTCAAAGTCTGAGTGGATAATTCCAGCTGCTTGAGGAGCTTTCATACCACGTTTGAAAGTCCAAGCGCGAACTTCTTTTTCACCAGCTGTGAAGTAAGTTCCAAGTCCAAGTAAATGGTAAGCTGCACGCGTCAACTTATCCACACCTGATTCTGTCAAACCAATGGCTTCAAGAAACTCTTTTTTATCTTCATCGTCTAATTCAGAAATTTCTTCTTCCGCACGCGCAGAAATCACTACTACTTCTGCATTTTCTGTTTCTGCGAATTCACGAATTTGCTTCACATAATCGATCGAATCTGGGTCTCCAACGACATCCTCATCCACATTCGCTACATACAGAACTGGTTTAGTGGTCAAGAGGAAGAGACCTTTGACAACTTTTTGTTCTTCGTCTGTGAATTCAATGGTACGAGCTGACTTCCCATCCTCAAGAACAGGTTTAATCTTTTGAAGAACGTTAAATTCTGCAACGGAATCCTTGTCTTTTTGCGTACGAGCCATCTTTTCCACACGCGCATAGCGTTTATTCACAGATTCTAAGTCAGCCAAAATCAACTCTAGGTTAATAGTATCAATGTCTGCTAGTGGATCAACAAAAGCATCTTCACGACCTTGCTCCCGCATGACATTTTCATCATCAAAAGCACGTACCACATGGACAATGGCATCCACTTCACGAATGTTGGCCAAGAATTTATTACCAAGTCCTTCCCCTTTAGAAGCACCTTTTACAATCCCTGCTATATCTGTAAATTCAAAGGTTGTCGGAACTGTCTTCTTAGGAGTGATCATTTCCGTTAATTTTTGGAGGCGTTCATCTGGAACTTCTACCATTCCAACGTTTGGATCAATGGTCGCAAAGGGATAGTTTGCAGCCTCTGCTCCTGCTTTGGTAATTGCGTTGAATAGGGTTGATTTACCAACGTTTGGCAAACCAACGATACCTGCTGTTAAAGCCATTTATCTTCTTCTCCGTTCACATTTCAATCCCTTTTATTATAACATAATTCAAAGCACAAGATAATGAAAAAATGCTCTCTCTTAAAACTAAAAGTCACCTGTCCAATCCTGTAAGAATATGGTATAATCAAACCAACAATAATAAAGGAGTTTTCGTCATGAAAAAACTATCAATTAAATCGATCCTTCTGCCTCTTTTAGCAGTCTTTACCCTATTTCTTCTGGGAGCTTGTGGACAAAGTACAAAAAAAGGGTACCTTCAATTAATTAACCAAGATAAGAAAACTGATATTCGTTTGATTGTTGAATATCAGGGGGATAAAATTCTAAGTACAGATTCTACAAGTGTTATTTACTACGAAGGAACAGGTCTGTCAAAAGAACAATTAAAAAAAGTTATTGATGAATACGATAAAAAATTCAAAGATGTCAAAGGATTCTCACACTCTGCAGAATACAAGGATGACTATGTTGTTGAGAAAACAAAGATCGATTATACCAAGGCAGATTTAAAAGAATTACAAGAAAATCAGTTAATTGCTACACAAGAAAATCAAAATGTTGATTACATTGGCTACAAGACAACACTTAAAACCTTTAAATCTAATGGCTTCAAAGAAGTAAAAGATGGAAAATTTGAAGAATTAAAATAATACAAAAGGTTCAGTCACTTAGATGACTGAACCTTTTACAATACTTTTTTCATTTTTTGATCGAAATCATGACGGCTCATCATGACCATATGATCACAATTGCTACAACGAATTTTGATATCTGCCCCTACTCGCCGAATTTCCCAACGATTGGCTTTTTTCCCTGTTGCTTTGATGATACAAGCATGGGGTTTTTTCATTTCTACAAAATCACCGACCTGATACATGGATTTTCCTTTCATCAACATAGAAGACGAAAAGCTAGCCTGTTCAATGCTAGCTTTTGGCCCTTAATTGGTCCGAACTGGTGTAATTAATTGAATGAAGCGTTCAGATTCCTCTGCTGGTACCAATGTAAAGGGACGAACTGCAGAGATAAAGCGAATGACGACTTTTTCACTTTCAATGGCTTTCAAAGCGTCGATTAAATAAGTTGGATTAAAGCTGATGTTTAAATCATCTCCCGAAACTGCTTCTGTATCAATTTCTTCATTCACGCGCCCTACTTCAGGAGAATTGACGTGGGCAGAAACAACTCCACTAGCGATTTCTAATTTAACAGTACCGTTTTGAGTAGCATTAGACAACAGGCGGGCCCGTTCCATGGCTTGGCGAAGATGAGCAACTTTAAAGGTTACTTCCGAACTAAACTCTGTTGGAATCAAGCGATCCGTATCTGGATAGTTTCCTTCCAACAGACGTGTATAGAAACTGATATTGTCACTTCTAAATAAAATCTGGTTATTGGCAAAGAAGACTTCAACCTGTTCAATCTCATCTGAAAAGACAGACGTTAATTCGCGTAAAGAACGGCTTGGAATCACAACATCAAAGTTATCCCCATTTTTTTCAAGGGTAATATTTTTTTGACTCATTCGATGAGAATCCGTTGCCACCGTTTTTAATTCCTTGTGATCAGAAAGAACAAAATGAACTCCTGTCAAAATCGGACGACTTTCCTGAGTACTTGCTGCAAAAGCTGTCTCAGAAATGATTTTCTTTAAGGTTTGAATTGGGAGCGTTAGAGGGTTGCTGGCTGAAATTTCTTGAATACGAGGATATTGTTCTGCATCTTTTCCTTTAAGGGTAATTTCTGATTTTCCACTAACTAATACAATTTGTTTTTGTTCGATTTCTTTCACATCTAAAACGACATCTGGTAGACTGGACACAACATTGATAAAGAAAGTTGCTTCTAAAAGAATAGCACCTGGTGTCGTTACTAGAAGGCCTGCATTTTCATCTTTAACAGAAATAAAGTATTCGATTGAGATTTGTCCATTTGATCCAATGAGAGTAATCCCTTCAGAAGTGACATCAATCTTAATAGTGGATAAGATTGGAATTGCATTTTTTGAACTAATGGCTCTTTTTGTCGTATTTAAAGCTTGCAGGAAATAAGCCTTGTTAATAGAAAAATTGATCATGAGATCTCCTTTTATTATTTTAGTATTAGTAAGTTAATAGTAATAGTAGAGTGTGTGGAACATGTGGAAAACTCTTCTAAAGCCAGACAGGAATTGAAAAGTGCCTTGTTCACAACATGTGGAAAAAGAAGCAAATTTTTCTAGGATTGTCCACATGGGATTACTTTAATTTTTTCTTGATGGTTTGAATCTCAAGTCTGAGATTGTCATCAATTTCGATCATCCCTTTGATTTTTTCATAAGCATGCATGACCGTTGTGTGGTCTTTTCCTCCAAATTCACGACCGATACGAGGAAGACTATTGTCGGTCATCTCGCGGGCGAGGTACATAGCTACTTGTCGAGCTAGGACAATATTTTGAACCCGTCGAGAGCCTTTCATTTCATTGACACTGACATTGTAAAATTTTCCAACTTCCGTTTGAATCTTTTCAATAGGAATCACCGTAATTTGTAAGGCTTCATTCTTACGAGCTCGAATGGCTTCAGCTGCGACATCAATTGTAATATCTTTGATTTTTTTAACTCTTGCCACAAGAGAGATATCATTCAACGCACCCTCTAAGTCTCGGACGTTAGAATCAAATTGACCTGCTAGGTATTCGAGTGTATCATCCGGGAAAGTAAAGTCCAGGTCTTCGATTTTATTTCTCAAAATAGCGATTCGAGTTTCAAAATCTGGTGGTGTAATATTTTGCGTCAAGCCCCACTTAAAGCGCGTGACTAGACGTTCTTCTAAGCTATCTAAATGATCAGGACTACGATCGCTGGTTAGGACAATCTGCTTATTATCCCCATAAAGAGCATTAAAGGTATTAAAGAACTCTTCTTGAGTTGTAACCTTTTTTCCTCCAAGCGATTGAATATCATCAATTAAGAGTAGATCCAAGTTTCGATAGGTTTTTTTAAAAGTATCCATATCATTGAGGCGAAGACGCTCTAAAAATTCATTGATAAAAGATTCTGCTGGGATGTATTTTACTCGAGCATTTGGGTAGTTTTCCATAATCTGATTCCCAATTGCGTTGAGCAAATGCGTTTTACCTAAACCGGGTCCTCCATAGATAAATAAAGGATTATAAGTGGTAGCAAGGTTTTCAGAAACTGCTAAAGCGGCAGCCAAAGCCCATTGATTTCCGTCTCCACTTACAAAATTATCAAAGGTGTATTTCTTTCTTAATCCTGTTTGGATAGGAGGCAAATCTACTATTGGAGCATGGCTCACTGCATAGTCTCTGGTTGTTTCTGAAAGGGGAATAAACTCTTTTTCTTCTTCCTCTTCTTCAAGATTGAATTGATAAGAAATGGTTAATTCTACTGCATAAATTTCAAAACCAGCAGTCAGAATCACCTTTGTCATATTCTCTTCCCAGAATAATTTCTTTACTTCTGCATCTAAATAAATAACGGCTTCTTGTTGATCGACTTTGATGAGTCTTGAAGTAAGGACAAAATAGTCAAAGATTTCTTTTTTAAATGTCTTTTTACTTAATTCAATCACACGATTCCAGAATGTTTCTTCTCTTGACACTTATCGCCCTCCTATTCATTTTTTACTTGCTATGTTTTTCTTATTTTATCATAAAAGGAGGGAGTTTTCCACAACTTGTTCTAAGGGAATAAAAAAGAGTTTTTTCCACAATATGTGAATAGTTTTCCCCAATGTGTGTAGAAGTTTTCCACAGGTTGGGGATAAGAGAGAAGAAAGTAGAAGTATCTAGTAAGGAGGAGTTTTAAAGAAGTGGATAAATCTGTTAATTGTGTTATAAAAAATAACAGCCTCATTTGAGACTGTTAATAATTCGTTGGTATTCATCAAGGTTGTTAAATGAAATATGAATACTACCTTTTTCTTGTTTTGTCAGACGAATTTCTACTTCGGTTCCTAGAATCTTTTTTAATCTGTTTTCTTCCTGTGCTAAAAAGAGTTCTTTCTCTTTTTTACTAGGTTTTTTCTTTTTTTGACCAACCTTTTCTTCCAAACTACGAACGCTTAGCCCTTCTTTCAGAGTTCGTTCCAACCAATAGATTTGTAGATCTTCTTTTAAAGGAACTAAAATGCGGGCATGTCCTTGTGAAATTTGATCATTTTTGATGGCTTCTTTGACAGCTGGTGAGAGATGAAGTAAACGGACCATGTTGCTGATATAAGGACGAGATTTTCCCATAAATTGTGCAATTTCTTCATGAGTAGCCCCTTTATCAATAAGATGTTGGTAGGATTCGGCCTCTTCAATTGGATTCAAATCTTCCCTTTGTAAATTTTCGATAATGGCTTGTTTGATCATGTCATCATCTGATAATTCTCTTATAATCGCAGGGATTTCTTTGAAACCAGCCATTTGAGCTGCTCGGTAGCGTCTTTCTCCAGCAAGTAGTTCATAACCAACAATAGGAGATTTTCGAACAATAATGGGCTGGATTAATCCATTTTCTTTGATTGAAGCTGCGAGTTCTTCTAATTTCTCTTGTACAAAGGTTTGACGAGGTTGAAAAGGATTGGTTCGTATTTGCTTTACGTCAATAATATCAATTTTTTCCATGATGTATATAGCATAACACACCTTTACAATTTCGTAAAGGTGTGTTGACAATGTTGTAAATTTACTTAATTTCCAAGATTTTCTGTAGATTTTGTCAGCTCAATGGTAGCTGTTTTTTGCTTACCATCTCTATAGAAAATGACTTTAATTTTATCACCAATTTGATGAGAATAGAGGGCAGATTGTAAATCTGCAGTTGATTCAATGGTTGTGTCATCGATTTTTGTAATGATATCTAATCGACGCAAATATTTGGATGCCGGCATATCATTTTCAACTGAGCGGACAAGAACCCCACCTTTGAGTTTGCTTGGAATGTCTAATTGGCTAAGATCAGAAGAGGATAGGTTAGCCAGGTCCATCATGGTAATTCCAAGAGCTGGACGAATGACTTTACCATCTTTTTCTAAATGTTCAATAATATTTTGTACATCATTTACAGGAATTGCAAATCCCATTCCTTCAACCGCAGTTTGGCCATTTGAAGAGATTTTACTTGAGGTAATTCCGATGACTTGTCCCTGAATATTAATAAGGGGACCACCAGAATTCCCTGGGTTGATTGCAGCGTCCGTTTGCAACGCTTTTGTAGATACATTTTGGCCGTCTTCTGATTTGAGCTTCACAGTACGTCCGAGACTAGAGACAATCCCTTGGGTAACGGAATTGGCAAATTTTGTTCCTAAAGGACTACCAATAGCGATTGCGGTCTCTCCAACAGTCAACTTAGATGAATCCCCAAATTCAGCCACGGTCGTAACATTATCTGAACTGATTTTAACAACCGCAATATCTGAGAAAGTATCAGAACCAACAACTTCTCCAGAAACTTTATTTCCATCTGCAAAGAGAATATCGGCTTTTGTTGCTCCCATTAATACGTGGGCATTTGTTACTAAATAAGCGTCTTTACCATCTTTTTTATAGATAACTCCTGAACCTTCACTAGCCACTTCTGGATCAGAATCTGTTTCTCCATTGATGAAGCCTTTTTCAGAGGTTTCAGCATAGGTAATAACAGAAACAACAGCATTTTTAACCTTATCAACAGCTTCACTAGTTGATGTTGTATTCTTATAAGCACGATTAACTTTGGTAGATTTTATTTCTTGGCTAGAATTTGTAGAATTCCCCTTGGTAAACTGGAAAGAGGTCAAGGTCCCTAAGATTCCTCCAGTAAACCCAATGACAAGAACAAGTAAAAGTTGCAAAATTTTTTTTAGAAAATTTGATGGTTGTTTCATAGTTTTCTCCTATTGTTCCAATTATGGAAAAGTATAGACCTAGTTTCTTAATTATAACTTAAAATGGAATTTTTTTCCACAAGTTGTGGAAAACTGTGTATAAGTGTGAAAAACGTGAATATAGAGCCATTTTTTGAAAGATAGATGCTGGTCTATTTGTTGAAGACTTGTGTATAAGTTCATTTGTGTTAGAATATGAATATGAAAATTAAGATTGTAACAGTTGGAAAATTAAAAGAAAAGTATTTAAAAGATGGAATCGCCGAGTATACGAAACGCTTGGGGCGGTTTACGAAGCTAGAAATGATAGAATTACCGGATGAAAAAACTCCTGATCGGGCCAGTGATTTAGAAAATCAGCAAATCCTAGAAAAAGAAGGAAATCGCATATTAGCTAAAATTGGAGATCGTGAGTATGTGATTGCCTTAGCGATTGAAGGGCAACAATTTCCATCTGAGAAGTTTAGTCAAACCTTAGAAGAGGTGACTATACGAGGGTATTCTGAAATTACCTTCGTGATTGGAGGAAGTCTAGGTTTGTCCCCAGCAGTTAAAAAACGAGCGAATTTACTTATGAGTTTTGGAAAGTTAACCCTTCCCCATCAATTGATGAAGCTTGTTTTAATCGAACAAATCTACCGGGCATTTATGATTCAACAAGGAAGTCCTTACCATAAATGAATCTTGACGCTCCTCCTATTTTCTGATAGAATAAAAAGACATCTGGTCTCATAGCTCAGCTGGATAGAGCATTCGCCTTCTAAGCGAACGGTCGCAGGTTCGAATCCTGCTGGGATCAAAATAAAAAAACGTGATTTTTATACAAATCACGTTTTTTTTGTTACTTAGTTTTAAAAAAAACTAGAATTTTTCTAAACAGATGGGATAAAAAAATTGCAAAAACTAGATTTTTTGTTCCAAATAGCTGTAAAAATGAACCAAATAGCGGAAATGTTAAAAAATTCTTTGATTTTTTACTAAAATTTATGTATATTAAATTTAATAATTTAATAATCAAATAAATTATAAGGAGATTTTTTTATGAAAAACAATCCATCAACAGTTTCTAAGGCATTTAAGGTTCTTACAGAAAAAGAATTGCAGCAAGTTTGTGGAGGTGATAAACGCAAAAAAAATAATTTTTCTGATCTTATTGGGCTTATTTTTGGTAGAGGAGGAAACTGATGTTTCTAAATACCCTATTCTCAATTTTAACTATTTTTACAATTTTTTTATCTTTTTTAAAAATTGATCAAAAACTTAATAAATATAGTAAACAATTGATTTTAGGATCTGGTGTTGTTGCTGTATTTGTCATCACAGTGGTCTTAGATTACTTTGATTTACATATTGATTATCTAATGTTATGTCTATGGCCACTATTTCTTTATCTTTATTACTATTTTATTTGTAATCTTCAACGTCAGATAGCGGTTCTTTACTCATTCATCATTTATCTAGCAGTTGAAAGTACAGATACATTTTTATCTGTAATTACTTCTTCTATTTTTGGTGATAGTATAATTAACCAATACTCTGATTATTACTTTTTAACTATTCGAATTATCTCACTTATTTTAATTATGAAGGTATTAACGATTCTCGAAGTGAATCTTCTCTATTTTAAAGAGCGGGTTTTTAAGAAATTTGTCCAACAATTGATTGTTAGTTATCTTATTTTAACCTTAGTATTGAATGCTTCTCATTGGATAAGTGATATTGCTCATTTCAATAGTTTTGGTAGCATGGTAGCAACGATTTGTTTCTTGATCTTTATTGGAACCATGGTTCAAATGAAGACGGTTCGAGATCGTTATGAAAAGAAAATGGAGTTGAAGCAAAAGAGGTTCGAACAACGCCAAATGGAGCAGTATATGAATAAAATTCAAGGCCTCTATTTAGAATTAAAAGGTTTTCGTCATGATTTTGGCAATATTATCACTTCCTTAAATTTAGCGATTGAGGAAGAAAATATTGAGGATATTAAACGAATTCAAAGAGATGTTCTTGAGGAATGCTACGGTCAACTCCAAAAAGAAGAATATACAGGATTTGACCTAGGAAATATTCGAGATTCTGCTTTGAGAAGTATCCTAAGTAGGGGATGGATCTATGCAGAGGAAATGGGTGTCAAACTAACCTTTGAAACAGAAGATATTATTGAAAAGGTTCCAATGAGATTGTTGGATCTCGTACGAACCGTTGGAATTTTAGTCAATAATGCTATTGAAGCTGCTAAAATGAGTCAAGAAAAAGAAGTTCAAATAGCGATTTTTAATATGCCGAATGGAGTGCATCTGATCATAAAGAACTCTATTTCTGATGAACCGATTAATTGGAATAAGCTCTATGAAAAGGGATTTTCAACTAAAGGGGATCGTAGAGGAATGGGCCTTGCGATTGTAAAAGAGCTTATTGGAGAATATGCTGCTATTTTTCTAGAGACAGAGTTGATCAATGGAAGATTTACGCAGAGCTTAGTTATTGGAGAGAAAGGAAGATAGATGAATATTGTATTGCTAGAGGACGAAATTTCTCAACAAGTTCGAGTAGAGAAACATGTAAAAGCTATCGCTGAGGAGGAAGGCCTACGATTAAATATTGTTTCCACCAGTAAAATAGCTGAACTAAAGGAATATCTAACCAATGGTGATTTTCATCAGCTTTTCTTCCTGGACATTGATATCAAAGGGGATGAAAAAGCTGGTATCAAGGCAGCTCAAATGATTCGTGAGGTCAATCCTTTTGCCATTATTGCCTTTATCACTACGAAATCGGAATTTGCAACCATTACCTATCGTTACAAGGTATCAGCTCTCGAATTTATTGAAAAAACCTTGAATGAAAACTTATTTAAGGAAAAAATTCGAGAATGCATTCTCTACTTGAAGAAGAATGTGATTGAAAATAAAAATATCATTGATTTCTTTGAGTATAGTTTCAAAAATATGGAAATTCGAGTTCCATATCGAGATATATTGTACATTGAAACAACTGGAGTTTCCCACAAATTGCGACTTGTTGGAAAGAATTTTCAAAAGGAATTTTTAGGGACTATCAAGGATATACTTGAAAAAGATGTGGACAATCATTTCTTCAGTCCTAATCAGTCTTATCTAGTCAATCAAAGAATGATTGTCAATTTTGATCGTCGCAAGAGACTTTTGATGTTAGAAGAGGAGACAACTTGCCCTGTTTCTCGTACACAGGTGAAAAGGGTCGAAGAATTATTAAATAAAATACAGAAAAAGGCTTGACAATTTTTGAATCGATGGTATAATGGGATATGTTCTGTTAATGACATGGTCCGTTGGTCAAGGGGTTAAGACACCGCCTTTTCACGGCGGTAACACGGGTTCGAATCCCGTACGGACTATATCTCATTCCGCCATAGCTCAGTTGGTAGTAGCGCATGACTGTTAATCATGATGTCGTAGGTTCGAGTCCTACTGGCGGAGCTAAACTAGCATCCTAAGGGATGCTTTTTTTTGTATAAAATAAGAGCCCCTTCCAACTTAAGGGGCTCTTTATGATGCAAATTTACTGATTTTTTGAGGATTGAGATTTATTTCGAATAGCATTGTAGCAAGCGAAGGAAAGAATTCCGAGTAGGAAAGCGATGGTTCCTTCTTTTAACCCATGTGGAACGAAATGTAGAACAACTTGTCCTTTTCCTTTAGGGACATCAACAGCCATAAATCCTTTTTGAGCCCTTCGAATAGGGACAGGTTGATTATTGATCGTCGCTGTCCACCCTTTATCATAAGGAAGGGTGAAAAAGAGACTTGTATGGTGGTCTGCTGAAAAATCTGCAGTAACGGTATTTCCTTTGGTTTGCACATGAACTTCTTGTTGGTGCAACCTTTCAAAGGCTTCCTGGTAGGCTTGAAGGTTCAAAGCAAAAAATTCTGGAGTTTGGAAGGTTACTGTAGAATTTTCAGGGAAGGCAATTCGAACCTTAACAGTTTCTCCTGCTGTAAAGTGACCAATGGTGAAGAATGGAAATACATTGTCTGTTGTATAGCGGTTGACTTGGCCATTCGTAATGATCTCCACATCGGTATAATCTTCATTCTCAAATTCTAAAGAAGGAAGGTTTACATAAAGTTGACTATCGTTTTGAACATAGAGCTCATATTCGATACTGGCATAAGTCAGAAAACTATCTGCTTCAACTTTGGCCTTTTGAGGTCCTTGAGAAGGATCGTCTGCACCAGTTTTCAGTGGATGTAATCGCTGATAGTAAGTCAACGATTGACCCGTTAGATGATTGAGAAAGTTCTTTTGGTTATCTAAGGTTAGATTAGAAAATGGGATATCCTTGTAGGGACTTGCGGTTAGAAATGCTAGTGAAAGAGCTTTTTCATTTTGATACAAGGTCTGATTTCCTTGCGTTTCCAATTTATGAAAAGCAAACTTTTGGGGATTCCTATCTGAAATATTGTATTTGATCCCGAACAGACTATCCATTAGTAATGTATTGTTTTGATAGCGCAAGTTCAAGTTGGTTCCATCTGATTTAAAACCGAGTTTGTCTAGGGTCGAACTGGTATCTGTATTTCTGACAGATGAAAACTGGGAGATCCCTCTAAAATTATATTTCATACTATCATTACCTGTTTGAGATTGGAGAATCTCTGTTCGGTAAAAATTTTGATCATCCTGTAAACTTGATGTCAATTTATCAATTGCTGGAATCTTTCCTTGGTAAGAAGAACGAGTTGCAAATACCCATTCATTTGCAATCCCATCGATCTGATAATAGCTGTTTATACTAATTTCAAACAAACAGAAGAAGAGAATAACAGCAGAAAAAATTGGATAAGAAAGTTTACGAACTGTAAAGGCAAGTGTCACAGTAAAGAATACAAGAAGGAATTCTAGTGTCAAGACAAAATGACTGCTTGTTAAGAAAGAATAATGCTTGCGATAGAGAAAGGTGAGGATAAATCCAATGCTAACTAAACTGAAAGTTAGGCAGAGTCGTTGCCAATTGATTTCTTTTAACCGATTTAGTGCTTCTGCCGCCATGAACAAAATAGTCAATGAAAAAAGCCAGGCATAACGGTGAAGAAACATATTAGGAGCATGCATACCTTGCCAGAATAAATCCAGAGCTTGTAAATAGAAACTTGCAATAAGAATGACTAATAAAGTCAAATAAGCTAGTTTCACGTGAAACCGAATCGATTTGACAAAGAAAAATAGAAAGGCAAGTAAGAATGGAAATAGACCAACATAGATCATAGGGATAGCCCCATATTTTGTTGTATCAAAACTACCAATTAAATTCTTTGCAAAAACGTCTAAGTACCAACTATTTTCTGTAAAGGTTCTTGTAATCTTTGTAAAGTTTTCCCCATGAGTTCGTAAATCCAATATGGTGGGGTAAATCATGATCAAGCTAGTGACCCCTGCTAAAATTGACACAATTGTAAAGTCAAAGAAAGAAGATCTTCTTTCTTTAAAGTCCCAGGAAAGCTGAGTAAAAAACCATAAAGTCAAGAAGAGAGCCATCATAAATCCAAAATAATAATTTTGGATAAAGAGGATGGTCAGACTTGTAAAGTAGAGAACGCGCTTCTTTTGAGTCATTAAACGGTGTAAACCTAAGAGAATGAGCGGAGCCAAAATGAAGACATCGAGCCAGGTTTTGATTTCAATCTGACTGATGGAGAAGCTCATTAACGCAAACAAAGTTGACAGTGAAAGAATCAATAATTGTTGCAGTTTAGGATAAATTTCCTTAATGGAATAATAAGTTGACAACCCAATCAAGCCTATTTTTATTAGTGTAAAGAGATAGACGGAATCAACCATGGATAAACTGTCAAAGAAGAAGACAAAGGGAGATAGAAAACTTCCTAAGTAATAGCTGGAAAGAGCGTAGAAATTTAAGCCGAGCCCACTTGTAAAGCTGTAAAGGAGGCTGTCGGTCCCGTGCAAAATATTTCGTAAAGTAACGTCGAAAATAACGTATTGATGAAAGCCATCACCTAATAAAGGAGAAGTTTCACTCCCCCAATAAATACCCTGACTGAGGTAGACGAAAAATAAGATTGTAAAGGGAAGTAAAAAAGCTGTAAAGTAAACAATGATGGGGTGTGATAGATATTTTTTAAATTTCATATAGTCTATTGAAATACCCTGAAACAAAGGTTCCAGGGTTTTTGATTTTTTGGAGCGATTTCTTAGTCTTTCCAAAGTTCTTTAACTTTTGCTTGAACTTCTTGGTTTTCTAAGAATTCATCATAGGTTTCATCAATCCGGTCAATGACACCATTTTTTGAAAGAACAATGATATGGTTGGCAAGAGTTTGAATAAACTCATGGTCGTGACTGGCAAAGATGATTGATTCTTTGAAGTTTTTCAATCCATCGTTCAAGCTTGAAATAGATTCCAAATCCAAGTGATTTGTAGGATCGTCAAGTACAAGAACATTTGATTTCAAAAGCATGAGTTTTGAAAGCATCACGCGCACTTTTTCTCCCCCTGACAAGACGTTGACAGGCTTGTTAACCTCGTCTCCAGAAAAGAGCATGCGTCCGAGGAAACCACGAAGGAAGGTATTGTCATCTTCTTCTTTACTTGCGAATTGACGGAGCCAGTCAAGAATTGACTCACCACCTGCAAAGTCAGCTGAATTGTCTTTTGGTAAGTAAGAGCGGCTAGTTGTGACTCCCCACTTGACAGTTCCTTCATATTCGATTTCGCCCATAATGGCGCGGATCAAGGCAGTGGTTTGGATGTCGTTTTGTCCGATAAGAGCTGTCTTGTCACCTGGACGTAAGATGAAGCTGATGTTGTCAAGAATAGTTTCACCGTCAATCTTTACAGATAAATTCTCTACTGTCAACAGATCATTCCCAATTTCTCGTTCCGCTTTAAAGCTGATAAATGGGTATTTTCGACTAGATGGAACAATTTCTTCTAACTGAATCTTGTCAAGCATCTTTTTACGTGACGTTGCCTGTTTTGATTTTGACGCATTGGCAGAGAAACGAGCCACAAATTCTTGTAATTGTTTGATTTTTTCTTCTGCTTTGGCATTACGGTCTGCTAACAACTTGGCAGCCAGTTCAGATGATTCTTTCCAGAAATCATAGTTACCGACATAGAGTTTGATTTTTCCAAAGTCCAGGTCGGCCATGTGGGTACATACTTTATTCAAGAAGTGACGGTCGTGGGATACAACGATTACGGTATTCTCGAAATCAATCAAGAAGTCTTCTAACCAGGTAATGGATTGAATATCTAGACCGTTGGTTGGCTCGTCCAAAAGAAGGACGTCTGGTTTACCAAAGAGAGCTTTGGCTAGGAGGACTTTCACTTTATCTCCATTTGCTAGTTCACTCATATTTTGGTAGTGGAGCTCTTCTGGAATATTCAGATTTTGGAGAAGTTGTGAAGCTTCACTTTCCGCTTCCCAACCACCTAGTTCAGCGAATTCTCCTTCGAGTTCTGCTGCGCGGACACCGTCTTCATCTGAAAAATCTTCCTTCATATAAATAGCATCTTTTTCCTTCATGATGCTATAAAGTTTTTCATTCCCCATGATAACGACATCAATGGCACGCTCATCTTCGTAGTCAAAGTGATTTTGACGAAGAACAGAAAGACGTTCGTCTGGTCCAAGAGAAATATGACCAGTTGTCGGTTCAATATCCCCAGCTAAGATTTTTAAAAAGGTTGATTTTCCAGCACCATTGGCCCCAATCAAACCATAGGTATTTCCTTCTGTAAATTTGATGTTGACATCATCAAAAAGTTTACGATCACTAAAACGTAGTGAGACGTCTGTAACTGTTAACACGTATAGTTCTCCTCTTTTTCTGTCTATATAAGCCTATTTTACTAGAAAACGCTTGATTTTTCAATGAATACCCTTATGCATTGGAGGAAGTCATTTAGTCTGTAGAAAAGGGTGAAGAGCTTGACTTTCCTTTGATGTCATTATATAATGAAAAGCAATCAGAAGAGTAATTTGTATTCGTTTTTTAGAGAGCTTATGGTCGCTGAAAATAAGCAACGAAACAGAATGAAATGGACTGATGTTCAAATAGAATCTTAACCAATAGAGATTCGGCTAGCAGGCCTTATGTGCAGCTCATTTGTGATGAGTCAGAGATAACAGCATATGCTGTTCTAAGTGAGGTGGCACCGTGTCTCAGACGCCCTCGCATAGTTTTTGCTATGCGTGGGCTTTTATTTTGTACTTCAGGGAGGAAGAAAAATGACCAAGCCGATTATTTTAACTGGAGATCGCCCGACTGGGAAGCTCCATATTGGACACTATGTCGGTTCGTTGAAGAATCGAGTTCTTATGCAAAATGAAGACAAGTACCAGATGTTTGTCTTTTTAGCCGATCAGCAAGCCCTAACGGATCATGCTAAAGATCCGCAAACCATTGTTGAGTCTATTGGAAATGTTGCTCTAGATTATTTAGCAGCTGGCTTAGATCCAAAGAAATCAACTATTTTTATTCAAAGTCAAATCCCTGAGTTAGCGGAATTGACCATGTATTACATGAATTTGGTCTCTGTTTCACGTTTGGAACGAAACCCAACCGTTAAGACAGAAATTGCCCAAAAAGGATTCGGAGAGTCTATTCCATCTGGTTTCTTGGTTTATCCTGTTTCCCAAGCTGCAGATATTACCGCTTTTAAAGCCAATCTCGTGCCTGTTGGAACTGACCAAAAGCCCATGATTGAGCAAACTCGTGAAATTGTTCGTTCCTTTAATCATGCGTATCATTGCGATGTCTTGGTTGAACCGGAAGGAATTTTCCCAGAAAATGAGGCCGCGGGTCGTTTGCCTGGCTTGGATGGGAATGCTAAGATGTCTAAATCTCTTGGAAATGGTATCTATTTAGCGGATGATATGGACACCTTGAAGAAAAAGGTCATGAGTATGTACACAGATCCTGAGCATATTCGTGTCGAAGATCCAGGAAAAATCGAAGGAAATATGGTTTTCCATTATTTAGATGTGTTTGGAAAAGAAGAAGACCAGGCGACCATTCAAGAAATGAAAGACCATTACCAACGGGGTGGTTTAGGAGATGTTAAAACCAAACGCTATTTGTTAGAGATTCTTGAAAGAGAGTTGGGACCTATTCGCGAACGACGGATTGAATTTGCTAAAGATATGGGACAAGTTTATGATATGCTTCAAAAAGGTAGTGAAGTAGCGCGTTCGGTTGCAGCAGAAACCCTTGATCAAGTCAAATCTGCTATGGGCTTAAACTATTTCAAGTAAGCTCTTGATATTGAGATGATTCAATAAAAAAATGATTCAAAAGAGGTTCCAACACCTCTTTTTGAAATATTGTACAAATGATTGACAAATTATCTTAGAATGGTATGATATTATCAATCAAAAAAGACGAGCTTGGCTCAAAAAGAAAGAAAAGAGGAAAATGGGAATGTCAAATTGGGACACTAAATTTTTGAAAAAAGGTTATACCTTCGATGATGTATTGCTCATTCCAGCTGAAAGTCATGTATTACCAAACGATGCAGATCTTCGTACAAAATTGGCGGATAACCTTGTGTTGAATATCCCAATCATCACAGCTGCGATGGATACAGTTACTGAAAGCCAAATGGCTATTGCCATTGCCCGTGCTGGAGGACTTGGGGTTATTCATAAAAATATGTCCATTGCCCAACAAGCAGATGAAGTTCGTAAAGTAAAACGCTCTGAAAACGGCGTTATCATTGACCCATTTTTCTTAACACCTGAACATACCATTGCTGAGGCAGACGAACTTATGGGACGTTACCGGATCAGTGGTGTTCCTGTGGTTGAAACCTTGGAAAATCGTAAACTAGTTGGGATTTTGACCAACCGCGATTTACGTTTTATTTCTGATTATGATCAACCAATTTCAAATCATATGACTAGCGAGAATCTAGTAACTGCACCAGTTGGTACAGATTTAGAAACAGCTGAACGAATCCTTCAAGAACACCGTATTGAAAAATTACCATTGGTGGATGAAAATGGTCGTTTGTCAGGTTTGATTACCATTAAGGATATTGAAAAAGTTATTGAGTTTCCAAATGCAGCAAAAGATGAATTTGGTCGTCTTTTAGTAGCAGGTGCTGTCGGAGTTACATCTGACACTTTTGAGCGTGCGGAAGCCTTGTTTGAAGCTGGTGCGGATGCTATTGTCATCGATACAGCCCATGGTCATTCTGCAGGTGTTCTTCGCAAAATCGCTGAAATTCGCGCTCATTTCCCAGATCGCACCTTGATTGCAGGTAATATTGCTACAGCTGAGGGAGCGCGTGCTCTCTATGATGCAGGTGTTGACGTGGTTAAGGTAGGGATTGGACCTGGTTCAATCTGTACAACTCGTGTGATTGCTGGTGTCGGAGTTCCTCAAGTTACAGCGATCTATGACGCAGCTGCTGTTGCGCGTGAATATGGAAAAACAATCATTGCTGACGGTGGGATCAAGTATTCTGGAGATATTGTAAAAGCCCTTGCTGCTGGTGGTCATGCAGTCATGCTTGGATCTATGTTTGCAGGAACAGATGAAGCACCAGGTGAAACTGAAATTTTCCAAGGACGTAAGTTCAAGACTTATCGTGGTATGGGATCTATTGCGGCAATGAAGAAAGGTTCAAGCGACCGCTACTTCCAAGGTTCTGTTAATGAAGCCAACAAATTGGTTCCAGAAGGAATCGAAGGTCGGGTTGCTTATAAGGGTTCAGCAGCCGATATCGTCTTCCAAATGATTGGTGGTATCCGTTCTGGTATGGGCTATGTTGGAGCTGCCAACCTTCAAGAATTGCACGAAAATGCACAATTTGTTGAAATGTCTGGGGCAGGTTTGAAAGAAAGCCACCCACACGATGTCCAAATTACCAATGAAGCACCAAACTACTCCGTTCAATAAAAAATAAAAGTGTGAAATCATAAGATTTCACACTTTTATTATGTCAAAAAGTTGTCAATAAAAATTGACAACCTTGTTAATTATTCGTCAATGTGACCTGAGTAAATATTAAAGATTTTTAAGTCTTCAGGCAAGTCTTTTAGGTGATCTAAGGTAGTAGTTGTGATAAATGTTTGGATGTCACGAGAGATAACTTCTAGTAAATGTAGTTGACGATTGTTGTCAAGTTCACTCATAACATCGTCTAAGAGTAAAATCGGCTTTTCATTTGTCAAGGATTCAATTAATGAAATCTCTGCCAATTTTAAGGAAAGAACAACACTGCGGTGCTGCCCTTGGCTACCAAAAGTCGCATTCATATCATTGATGTAAAAGCTAATATCATCTCGGTGAGGACCAACACTGGTTGTTTTTTTGATGAGATCTTTTGTCCGATTTTCTCGAAGCAAGGTGATAAAGGTTTGGCGAAGTGTTTCCTCATCTTGAAAAGGAATGGAGGAATCATACCGAATAGATAGTTTTTCAGTTTGATTGGAAATTTCAAAATGTTTCTCTTGCCCAAAGTCTTCTAATTTTTTAAGAAAATCTTTCCGATGGATGCAGACCCGGCTACCATAATCTGCTAATTGCTCATCCAAAACATCTAAAAAGGTTGGGTCTACGGTAGTTGCCGTTTTTAAGTAACTGTTTCGTTGCTTTAAAACATGATGATAGGCTGTTAAATCTGATAGATAGACGGGTTTCATCTGGCCTAAATCAATATCAATAAACTTGCGGCGAAGAGCGGGTGAGCCTTTAACAAGTTGTAAATCCTCTGGAGCAAAGAGAACCACATTCATGTTACCGATATAGGTTGATAACTTGCTTTGTTTTAAGTAGTTCACTTTAGTGACTCGTCCTTTTGAGGATAAGGAAATTTCTAAAGGGATTGAGCCGGTTTTTTTTTCTAAGATCCCTGAAACAGTAAATTGTTCCTCTTGAAAATGAATTAAATCTTTATCGGAACGGGTCCGATGGCTGCGGGTCAAGGCTAAAAAGTAGATGGATTCGAGGAGATTGGTTTTTCCTTGAGCATTTTGGCCTAAGAAAATATTCAAACCAGAGTGGAATTGAAGATCTACTTCTTTATAATTTCGAAATTTCTGAATGTGTATGGATTTAAGCCACATATTATGTTCCTGGGAAACGAACAGGCTTCCGCTTATTCTCTTCTTTTTTAGGTTTAGAATCTTTTTTTTGTTTTTGTTCTTTGTTTAATTTCTTCACTAATTGAGCAACGCGTTCTTTTTCCAGCTTGTCCGCTTGATAGTCTTCAATCTCTTCTGGACTAGGTTCTGTCAGTGTTATGACTTCCTTCTCACCAATTACTTCGATTGTATCTCCGACTCGTAACTTACGTCCTCTTCTGGTTTCCACTTCTCCATTGACCTCTACTTGATTTTCGTGTAAAAAGGCTTTGATAGCTCCACCGCTTTGGATGATTCCCAGTTCTTTAAATAGGGCTTGTAGTGTGATAAATTCATCAAAAAGTTTATAGTTCATAGTTCACCTCAATGATAGTTATTATACCACAAAAGGATGAAAAACCTAAAATAGGGCGAGTCAGTGTAAACGTTTTTTAATCTGTCTGGGAAAGATTTTACTGGGATTTCATGATATAATGAAGAGTAATATTTGTTAGAACGAGGATGACGATGGAATTAGTTACTGGTGTTCGAATCCATTTTATGAAATCAGAAAAATTTAAGACCAATGAGATAAAAGTGCGGTTCTCGGCCCCTCTTTCTGAAGAAACAATAGCAGGACGAGTTCTAGCCTCACGCATGATCGAAACAGCCAATCAACTTTACCCAACTTCACAGAAATTTAGAGAGCAGTTGGCGAACTTGTATGGGGCAAATTTTTCTACTTCTGTTTCAAAACGCGGTCAAATGCACTACATTGATATTAATTTATCTTATGTCCGTGATGCTTTTTTGAGCAAGAAAAATGTCTTGACAGATCAGATGTTGGATTTATTAGAGGTATCTCTGAATGCTCCTCTTGCAGAAAACGGGTGCTTTCATTCAGAAACTTTTTCAGTAGAGAAAAAAAATCTCGTTACAGAACTAGAAGCAGAAATTGAAAATCATTTTTATTATGCTCACCAACAATTGAATCGTTTGTTTTATGATCAAGCTGATATGAAACTAAGTAAGTATGGAAGTGTCCAGCAGATTCAGAATGAGGATGAAGGGTCAGCTTATCAAGCATTTCAAGAAATGCTTCAAACAAATCTGATTGACTTTTTCTTTATGGGTGATTTCAATGAACTAGCGGTCATTGAAAAGATTAGTGAATTTGGTTTACAACCTCGTAAATCTCATGTCAATCTTTTTTATGCCCAATCTTTTTCAAACGTTGTCAGAGAAGGACTCGAACAAAGAGATACTCATCAATCTATTTTAGAGTTGGGTTATCATTTTCCTGTTCAGTATGGAGAGAAAGAGCATTTTGCTTTGATTGTTTTAAATGGTTTACTGGGGGCTTTCTCTCATTCAAAATTGTTTACAGTCATTCGAGAAAAAGAAGGATTGGCTTATACGATCTCTAGCCATTTTGATATTTTTTCTCATTTTATGCGGATCTATGCAGGGATTGATCGGAAAAATAGAACCCGGATCATGACTCTGATGAGCCGTCAAGTGAGTGACTTGAAGAGAGGGAAGTTTACAAGTGAAGAGTTGCGCTTGACAAAAGAAATGATTATAAATGCTGCAAAATTGTCGCAGGATCGACCTGGCACCTTAATTGAAAGATCTTATTTACAATCTACTTTAGGAAAACAGTTCTTGTCAATTGATGATTGGATCCAAGCCATTCAACTGGTGACGAAAGAAGAAATTATGGCTGTTGCAAAATCGCTCAAATTACAAGCGGTCTATTTTATGGAAGGAAGAGAATGATAAAGAAAGATTTGGAGAAAATAGATTATCCAGCTGTTGGAGAATGTGTTTATCAGACAAGTCTCCAAAATGGATTGAAGTTATATTTAATTCCAAAGGCGGATTTTAATGAAAGCTATGCAATCATTTCTACTAAATTCGGTTCTATTGACACAAGATTTACAGTGGATGGAGTAGAGGGAATAAAAGAATTTCCAGCAGGGATTGCACATTTTCTTGAACATAAATTATTTGAAGATCAAGACTGTCAAGATTATTTACAGCATTTTGTAAAGCTGGGAGCTGAAAGTAATGCCTTTACTAGCTTTACACAAACTAGCTATCTCTTTTCGACCACCTCGAATATCAATGAAAATCTGAGATTGTTACTGGAGATGACACAATCTCTTCATCTCTCAAAGGATTCTCTAAAGAAGGAACAATTGATTATTCAACAAGAAATCGAAATGTACCAAGATAGTCCTGACTACCAATTATTCTTTAGGGCGTTGGCAAATCTTTATCCAGATACACCCTTGGCCCAAGATATTGCAGGTACTGTATCTTCTCTCGCTCAAATTGATGAAGAAAGTTTACAGGAAAATTTCGATTATTTTTACCAACCATCCAATATGCATCTAGTGGTTGTCGGAAATTTTGATCTTGACAGTCTTGTTAACCTTGTTTCTGAATTTGAGATGAAGATTTCTTCAAGTCCTCTTCCTCATATCTCACCCGTGGACTTAAATCCAGTTGTTCAAAATGAGACAAGTCGGATGGAAGTTGCTTCACCGAAATTAGCAATTGGAATTCGTGGAAGAAATCAGATTCCTCCTCTTTACCAGTATCGCTATAAGATTATCCTCAAATTATTGTTTGCAATGATGTTTGGATGGACATCTAAACGATTTCAGTCACTTTATGAAGTTGGTAAACTTGACAACTCCTTGACACTAGAAATTGAAGTAGAGTCTTCGTTTCACTTTGTGATGTTAACGATGGACACTTCAGAACCTGTTAGTATATCCCATCAGTTCAGAACGGCCATTAAGAATTTTGAGAAAGATCCTGATGTGACTCAAGAGCATTTGGATACGATTAAAAGTGAAATGTTTGGAGATTTTCTACACGGTTTGAATTCCTTGGATTATATTGCGACTCAATTTAATCCAATTGAGACAGGTGAAAATCTATTTGATCTTCCAAAAATTTTACAGAGTATTTCTTTACAAGATGTTGTAAAGGTTGGGCGAGATTTTGTCAACGCTTGTGATATGACGGACTTTATCATTTTCCCTAAATAACGGGAAAAAAGTGGAATGATGTTTTTGTCGAATTAAAACGACGTCTATTTTGTCAAATAGATGTAAATGATCATGTAAACTAGTAAGGAGACTAGAATGAAAAAAGAAAATATCCCAAATGCCTTAACACTGATTCGAATTGTGTTTATTCCTATTTTTATTTTGATGCTAATATTTGGTAAAGGTTATGGTTGGCATGTAGCAGCAGCTATTGTCTTTGCAGTTGCTAGTATCACCGATTATTTGGACGGTTATTTAGCTCGTAAATGGAAAGTTGTTAGTAACTTTGGGAAATTTGCGGATCCCATGGCTGATAAGCTTCTTGTCATGTCTGCCTTTATCATGATGATTGAATTAAAGATGGTTCCAGCCTGGATTACAGCAGTTATTATTTGCCGTGAATTAGCCGTAACTGGCCTCCGTCTGTTATTGGTTGAAACAGGAGGAGTTGTTTTGCCAGCAGCTATGCCTGGAAAAATTAAAACCTTCTCACAAATGTTTGCCATTATTTTCCTTCTCTTCCATTGGGATTTATTGGGTCAAATTACGCTTTATGTTGCGCTAATCTTTACAGTCTACTCTGGATATGAATACTTTAAAGGCAGTGCCTACCTCTTTAAAGATACCTTTAGATAAATGAATAATATTATAGAAGTTCGAAATCTTACATTTAAATACCAAAAAACAGACGAGAACCATCAGTTAAATGATACATCGTTTCACGTGAAACATGGTGAATGGTTATCCATTATTGGACATAACGGAAGTGGTAAATCAACAGTGGTCCGCTTGATTGATGGCTTGTTGGAACCGGAATCTGGTCAAATCTATATTTCCGGAGATTTGTTAACTCCTGAAAATGTTTGGGATAAACGTAGTGAGATTGGCATGGTTTTCCAGAATCCAGATAACCAGTTTGTTGGAGCTACAGTTGAAGATGATGTGGCGTTTGGGTTGGAGAACCAAGGAATTCCAAGAGATGAAATGGTGCAACGAGTAGACGAAGCTTTGAAGATGGTCCGCATGGATGAGTTCAAAGATCGAGAACCCGCTAGATTATCCGGTGGACAAAAGCAACGAGTGGCCATTGCTGGAATTATTGCTTTACGACCTAAAATCATCATTTTAGATGAAGCAACCAGTATGTTGGATCCTGAAGGGCGTCTAGAACTAATTCGTACGGTTCGAGAAGTCAAAGAACGATATGGGTTAACCGTTATTTCTATTACCCATGATTTAGAGGAAGTTTCCCTAAGTGATCGGGTTATTCTCTTTGAAAAAGGAAAAGCGACCTTGGATCTGACTCCAAGAGAACTCTTTTCTCGAGATGATCTAGATGAAATTGGATTAGAAGAACCTTTCGCTAATCGATTGCGTAGCATGTTACATCAAAAAGGTTTTCCAGTTGGAGAAACCTATCAGACTGAAGGAGAGCTAGAGAAACTATTATGGGAATTGCTTTAAAACAGCTTAGTTATACCTATCAAGAAGGTACTCCTTTTGAAGGAGCGGCTCTTTTTGATGTGAATATAGAAATCCCAAGCGGTTCTTATACAGCTCTAATTGGGCATACTGGAAGTGGAAAATCAACCATCCTCCAATTATTAAATGGTTTGCTTTTGCCCAGTCGAGGGGAAGTGCAAATGAATGATATGCGCATTAGTTCTGAGTCTTCTCAAAAAGAGCTAAAGGATCTTCGGAAAAAAGTGGGTCTCGTCTTTCAATTTCCAGAAAGTCAACTATTTGCTGAGACTGTTGTAAAAGATGTCGCATTTGGGCCTCAAAATTTTGGAGTAGACCAAGAATCAGCTGAGAGCATTGCTAAGGAAAAATTACGCTTAGTCGGTCTTTCTGAAGAGTTGTTTGAACGGAGTCCCTTTGAATTGTCTGGAGGGCAAATGAGACGGGTCGCTATTGCAGGCATTTTAGCGATGGAACCTGAAATTTTGGTCTTGGACGAGCCGACAGCTGGTTTGGATCCGTCAGGTAGACGGGAATTAATGAAGCTATTTGCGTCACTTCATCAAGCTGGGATGACCATCGTTCTTGTTAGTCATTCTATGGAAGATGTGGCAGAATACGCAAATCTTGTTTATGTTTTGGAAAAAGGACGAATGGTGAGGTCTGGGCATCCAAGGGATGTATTTCAGGATGTAGAAGGATTAGAAAACATACAATTAGGTGTACCGAAAGTGACGAAATTTGCTTGGCGCTTGCGCCAAAAAGGACTATCTTTGCCAACTTTACCAATCACTTTACAGGAGTTTAAGGAGTTAATTGGACATGAATAGCATGATTTTAGGACGATATGTACCAGGTAATTCCATTCTCCATCGTATGGATCCAAGGGCAAAGTTACTAGGACTTTTCTTACTAATTATTATTTTGTTTTGGGCCAATAATGTGATGACGAATGCCCTGTTGTTTTTGTTGGCCTTTGCGTTGATTTTGAGTGCCAAGATCCCCTTCCGCTTTTTTATTAATGGCCTGAAATCGATGGTCTTTATCATTGCTTTCACCACACTCTTTCAGTTGTTTGCGACGACTGGCGGTAAGACATTATTTCAATTTTATTTTTTGACTGTAACGGATAAAGGACTTGCTCAAGCTGGTGTGATCTTTTGTCGTTTTATTCTCATTGTTGTATTTTCAACGATTTTAACACTGACAACAACGCCCTTAAGCTTAGCAGATGCCGTAGAAAAGTTGTTAACTCCATTTAAAATCATCAAAGTTCCTGCTCATGAAATTGGACTCATGTTGTCTATGAGCCTTCGTTTTGTCCCCACTCTAATGGATGATACGATTCGCATTATGAATGCACAGAGAGCTAGAGGGGTTGATTTTGGAGAAGGGAATCTCCTTCAGAAGATCCGCTCTTTTATACCGATTTTAATTCCCTTGTTTGCATCAAGTTTTAAACGTGCAGATGCTCTTGCAATTGCCATGGAGGCAAGAGGTTATAAAAGTGGAGAGGGAAGAAGCCGTTATAGGCAGTTAAAATGGCAATTTTTAGATAGTGTAGCTATTCTGTCTGTAGTAGCAGTTGGTGCTATCATTTTTTGGTTGAAATATTAGAATACCACCACTACATATAGGGGAATTTTTCTAAAAAAATGAAGAAAAACGCTATTTATAGCGTTTTTTGCATGAAAAATACATGATTTTGTAACCTTTGTAACATAAATTATAACTAACTGTAACATTTAATGTGTAAGATAGTATTATGTTCGAAAGGAGAATGTATTGATGAACACAAAAAAAGTCCAATGGACATTAACTTCTATTATCTCAGCTCTTTCACTTTTTGTTTCTGGTGTGGTAGTGAATGCTGAAACATATGAAGTAAAATATGGTGATACTTTATCAGAAATTGCGATTAAGAATAACACTACTATCGAAAAACTTGTTGAATTGAATCAAATCAGCAACCAAGATTTGATCCATGCAGGTCAAATTATTGAGTTGGGTGAACGTTCAAAATCATTGATTAATAAAGTAAATACTGCCACAGTAAGTCAAGAACCAGTAGCCGAAGCTTCTACAAATCAAGTAGTAGCAGAAACAACAACTACTGCCACTTATAATGTAGCACCTGTTGTTACGAATTCTGGAAATGGTATTGTACTTGCAAATGGGAATACTGCTGGAGAAGTTGGATCCTATGCAGCGGCTCGTATGGCTGAAATGACAGGAGTTCCTGCATCAACTTGGGAAGCTATTATTGCACGTGAATCAAATGGTCAAGTGAACGCAGCAAATCCATCTGGAGCTAGTGGTCTTTTCCAAACAATGCCAGGTTGGGGTTCAACTGCTACAGTTGATGATCAAATCCAAGCAGCTTATAATGCCTATTCAAACCAAGGGCTTTCAGCTTGGGGATACTAAAAAAGAGGTTAAACCCTCTTTTTATTTTGTTTCTTACCTTGACAAGGATTGGAAAGAGCTGTAAAGAAAAATGATTTTGTTAGTCAACCTTAGTGAACCATGGATGCTCTTACCCATACGTGATTTCATACATAAAAGAGGTTTACAAATTTGTAAACCTCTTTTATTAACTTAAATGAGTGAGTAAAGCTAGGGGGGAATCTACGATGGTATCGGGAGTTTCCTCTTTTAATTGCTCTAGGGGTGCAAATCCCCAACTGACTGCAATTGTGTGAATACCAATGGTTTTTCCCCCAATGATGTCAAATTTAGTATCCCCAACGATGCAAGCTTCCTCTTTTGGAATTTGATGGTCCACCAGTACACGCTGAATGATATCAGCTTTGTGCATGAATCCTGGGATAGAACCATAAATCCCATCAAAGTAATCATTAATTCCTAGTGAATGGGCTATTTCAAGACTCACTTCTTGATTTTTAGAGGTAGTGATGAATAGGTGATAACCCAATTCCTTCAATTGCTGAAGGAGTTCTCTGATACCTGGGTAGAGATAGGTTTGTTGTTGGCCGGTTTCTTTGTAATAGGTGCGATAGATTTCTACAGCTTTTGTGACAAGTTCTTTTGGAAGATGGTTTGTAAATGTAACTTCGAGTGGAGGGCCCATAAAGGTTCGAATAGTCTCTTTATCAGGAGCAGGAACTCCTAGTACCTTGAAAGTGTGTAGAAAGGTGGTCTCAATACCTTGGGAACTATCGACTAAAGTCCCATCCAAGTCGAAAAATATGTACTTCATAGATTAGTCTCCAAATATTTCTTGCTGTAGTCGTTTCCCAGTTGGAGTCGCTGCCAGACCACCTTCGGCCGTTTCTCTAAAGGCAGTTGGTAGGCTTGATCCGACCTGGTACATAGCATCGATGACTTCATCAACAGGGATTTTGGATTCAATTCCTGCTAGAGCCATATCTGCTGCAATATAGGCATAGCTTGCACCCATTGCATTTCGTTTGACACAAGGAACCTCTACCAGTCCTGCAACGGGATCACAAATTAAGCCTAGCATATTTTTAATGACGAAACAAATGGCTTGACTAGCTTGGTAGGGACTTCCTCCCGCTGCTAGAGTTAAAGCTGCTGCGCTCATAGCAGAGGCTGACCCAACCTCAGCTTGACAGCCTCCCTCGGCTCCTGAAATCGATGCATTGTTGGCAATAACCAGACCAAAGGCTCCTGCCGCCAATAAGAACTCTAATTGTTGGTGTTCATCTAACTGTAGTTTCTCAATCGCTGAAGTGAGAACAGCGGGTAAGCAACCGGCTGATCCAGCAGTGGGAGTAGCACAGACTAAGCCCATTTTTGCATTGTGTTCGTTGACAGCAATAGCATTTTTGGCTGCGGTTAGGACAGTATAGTCGGAGAGGGCTTTTCCAGATCGAATATAGCGATCCAATTTTGCAGCATCTCCTCCGGTCAAGCCACTTCTAGAAAGTTGGTCATTGAGTCCAAGATGAACGGATTCTTTCATGACCTCAAGGTTTCGTGTCATAAGAGACAGAACTTCTTCGCGCTCGCGACCAGTTAGTTCAAACTCAGTTGCAATCATTAATTCTGCGACATTTCCTTCATAGTGGAGGGTCGCTTGCTCAACTAGTTCGGTAATGGAATAAAACATGGGGTCTCCTTATTGAAAGAAATTCACATTGTGTAAATGGGGAATTTGACGGATTAACTCAATAGCTTCGTCACAATTTCGAGAATCCACTTCAATAATCATAATAGCCTTTTCACCGGCTTTTTCACGGGTTACGTTCATTTGGGCGATATTGATATCATAGCGGGAAAGGGCTTCTGTCACATGGGCAATCATCCCAGGAACATCTTGGTGAACAATAATAATAGTTGGGGTGTTCATATTTAGAGAAATTGCAAAGCCATTTAACTCGGTGACTTGTATATTTCCCCCACCAATAGAAATTCCTGTGACGGAGATGGTTTTGTGTTCATTTTTCACCGTGATGGTCGTCGTATTTGGATGAGGCGCATTGCTCTCTTTTTGAATAGACCAGACGATTCGAATTCCTCTTTCATGAGCAATTTCAAGACTATTGGGGATTCTTGGATCATCTGTGTCCATCCCCAAAATACCAGCTACAAGGGCCAAGTCTGTCCCGTGGCCGCGATAGGTTTTGGCAAAGGAATTAAACAACTGAAATTCAACTTCTGTAGGATCCTCTCCAAAAATAGAAGAGACAATTTTTCCAATACGAACAGCTCCAGCAGTGTGGCTACTAGAAGGTCCAATCATAACCGGTCCAATAATATCAAATACGGATTGGAATTTAAGCGAATTCATCAGTCAGCTCCTTAGGGTTTCTTTTCTTTCATTATAACAAATCTAGGGCATGTTTTCTTCTATTTAAGAGGGAAATTTTGTTTTAAACTTAAAAGATACTTAAAACTAGTTTATTTGAGGTGTTTTTTATTCTTGCTAACATATTATTGAAACATTTGACGTGATTTCATAAAGTTTCTGAAACATTTCTTCTGTAAGATAAAGAACATATAGAAAAGGAGTGTAAAACCATGAATAAAAAAATATTTGTAAAACGTGTAATCGGACTGACCTTATTATCTGGAATGTTTATTCCCATCCTTGCCAGTGCAGAATCTTACACTGTAAAGTCAGGTGATACCTTATCAGCTATTGCTAAAGAGAAGAATACAACGGTTGATGCGATTGCTCAGAAAAATAAGATTGGCAACGTCAACCACATTACAGTTGGTCAAGTTCTAGAGATTGAAGATGAGAAGACAACAACTAATACTACAGAGCAAGCTACCACTAGTAAAGCAACAACTACGGTATCTGCCTCAGATGGCTTGAGTGCCGAAGATGTAGCGGCTAAAGAATGGATTGCCCAGAAAGAATCAAGTGGCAGTTATACAGCACAAAATGGCCAATACTATGGTCGTTACCAGTTATCCCTTTCTTATTTAAACGGTGACTTGTCACCAGAAAACCAGGAAAAAGTAGCCAATCAATATGTTGTCAACCGATATGGATCATGGTCGGCGGCTAAAAACTTCTGGCTGGCTAATGGCTGGTATTAAAGTAGATGAAAGAGTTCAGCAATTGGACTCTTTTTTGATTTACAGACTTGTAAACATATAGATACAATAGCCAATAAGAAGGATGGCAAGATGCTTGTTTTCTACTATAAAGCGTGTTACAATTGATAATGCTCAAAACGACCTTCAATCGTTGAAGCACACCACGACCTTCAATCGTGAGAAACGAAAAGATGGGAGAAATCTATGAGTGATAACTCGAAAACACGTGTTGTTGTTGGTATGAGTGGTGGTGTTGATTCATCTGTAACAGCTTTATTATTAAAGCAACAGGGTTACGATGTCATCGGCATCTTCATGAAAAACTGGGACGACACAGACGAAAATGGCGTCTGTACAGCTACAGAAGATTACAAAGATGTAGCAACGGTTGCAGATCAAATTGGCATACCTTACTATTCTGTCAACTTTGAGAAAGAATACTGGGATCGTGTCTTTGAATATTTCCTTGCAGAATATCGTGCAGGCCGGACACCAAATCCGGATGTCATGTGTAATAAGGAAATCAAATTTAAGGCCTTCTTAGATTATGCCATGACACTTGGTGCCGATTATGTAGCCACGGGTCACTATGCTCGTGTGGCGCGTGATGAGGATGGCATTGTTCATATGCTACGCGGTGTTGACAACGGGAAGGATCAAACTTATTTCCTAAGCCAGTTGTCACAAGAACAACTTCAAAAAACCATGTTCCCGTTGGGACATTTGGAAAAACCTGAGGTTCGCCGGTTGGCTGAAGAGGCTGGATTGGCAACGGCTAAAAAGAAAGACTCCACTGGGATCTGCTTTATTGGAGAAAAGAATTTCAAAGAGTTTCTAGGGAACTACCTTCCTGCCCAACCAGGCCGAATGATGACTGTAGATGGACGGGATATGGGCGAACATGCCGGTTTGATGTATTATACGATCGGTCAGCGGGGTGGACTTGGAATTGGTGGCCAACAAGGTGGGGACAATGCTCCTTGGTTTGTTGTTGGTAAAGATCTGAGTCAAAATATTCTGTATGTCGGTCAAGGCTTCTATCATGAAGCACTCATGTCAACAAGTTTACAAGCTAGTCAAGTTCACTTTACACGGGATATGCCGGAAGAGTTTACACTAGAGTGTACAGCCAAGTTCCGCTATCGCCAACCAGATTCCAAAGTGACGGTTCATGTCAAGGGTGACAAGGCTGAGGTGATTTTTGCAGAACCTCAACGGGCTATTACGCCAGGTCAGGCTGTTGTCTTTTACGATGGTGAAGAGTGTCTCGGTGGTGGACTAATTGACAATGCTTATCGAGATGGTAAAGTTTGTCAGTATATTTAAATTGACAAATTTTCTCAATTTGCTACAATAATAAAAGCAATAGAAGTGATGGTCAAAGCTCATGGATGTTGCAGGCTTTTTTGTCCTGCACTTCTCAGAGTTTTGACTATTTTTGTGTGATTTCGAAAGGAAGTAAAATGAGGCAACAGGATTTTCGGACGAAAATAGGTTCTACTGTTTTTGGTGTGAGAGCGACTGCTTTGATTGTAAAAGACAATCGCTTGTTCGTCATAGAAGATGAGGACGGTTTTTATACAATCGGAGGTGCTATTCAAGTGGATGAAGCTACTGAAGATGCCGTAGTTCGAGAAGTAAAAGAGGAACTTGGGGTCGCATCTAGAGCGCTTCAGTTAGCTTTCATTGTTGAAAATCGCTTTGAACAAGCTGAGGTCCACTATCATAACATTGAATTTCATTATTTGGTGGACTTACTGGAAGATGCACCGTTAACCATGCAAGAAGATGCGAAGCCATTACCTTGCCGGTGGCTTGCTTTAGATGATCTACATACTGTTAATCTGAAGCCGGCATTTTTAAAAACCGCCTTACCAGATTGGGACGGACAATTACGACACATCCATCTTAAAGAATAGGAGAAAAAATGACTTATAATTTTATAGAAGAATACGATATTATTGTAATCGGAGCGGGACATGCAGGAGTAGAAGCCTCCCTTGCTGCGAGCCGGATGGGGTGTAAAGTTCTACTTGCAACCATCAATATTGAAATGTTGGCATTTTTACCATGCAATCCCTCAATCGGTGGATCAGCAAAAGGGATTGTGGTCCGTGAGGTAGATGCTCTCGGTGGAGAGATGGCCAAGAATATTGACAAATCCTATATTCAGATGAAAATGTTGAATACAGGAAAGGGCCCAGCAGTTCGTGCGCTTCGTGCTCAAGCAGATAAAGAGCTCTATTCTAAGGAAATGCGTAAGACAGTTGAGAATCAAGAAAACTTGACCCTTCGCCAAACCATGATTGATGAAATTTTGGTAGAAGATGGGAAGGTTATTGGTGTTCGAACAGCGACCCACCAAGAATATGGGGCCAAGGCTGTCATTGTCACGACTGGAACGGCTTTACGTGGAGAAATCATCATTGGGGATCTCAAGTATTCATCAGGACCTAACCATAGCCTTGCTTCTATCAATTTGGCTGAAAATCTCAAAAATTTAGGACTAGAAATTGGACGGTTCAAAACGGGTACGCCACCACGTGTAAAGGCATCGTCAATCAATTATGAAGAAACGGAAATTCAACCAGGTGATGAGAATCCAAATCACTTTTCTTACAATTCGCGTGACGAGGATTATTTAAAGGATCAAATCCCTTGTTGGTTAACCTATACCAATAGTCAAAGCCACGAAATCATCAACAGCAATTTACACCGAGCTCCAATGTTTACAGGTGTTGTAAAGGGAGTTGGACCTCGCTATTGTCCATCTATTGAAGATAAGATTGTTCGCTTTGCGGATAAGGAACGCCACCAGCTATTCCTTGAGCCAGAAGGACGCAATACAGAAGAAGTCTATGTCCAAGGCTTGTCAACCAGTTTACCAGAAGATGTGCAAAGAGATCTTGTCCATTCTATTAAGGGATTGGAAAATGCTGAGATGATGCGAACCGGTTATGCGATTGAGTATGATATGGTCCTTCCACATCAATTGCGAGCAACACTAGAAACTAAGAAAATCTCAGGTCTCTTTACCGCAGGCCAAACCAATGGAACGTCTGGCTATGAGGAGGCCGCTGGCCAAGGAATTGTGGCAGGGATTAATGCTGCTCTAAAAATCCAAGGAAAACCAGAGCTCATCTTAAAACGGAGTGATGGTTATATTGGGGTCATGATCGATGACTTGGTAACCAAAGGAACAGTTGAGCCCTATCGTCTGTTGACTAGCCGTGCAGAATACCGTTTGATTCTTCGTCATGATAATGCAGATATGCGCTTAACAGAAATCGGTCGTGAGGTTGGTTTGGTTGACGATGAACGTTGGGCACGTTTTGAAACCAAGAAGTATCAGTTTGAAAATGAAATGAAGCGCCTTGACAGTATCAAGTTAAAACCTGTAAAGGAAACGAACGAGAAGGTTGCAGCGCTAGGTTTTAAACCATTGACAGATGCTGTCACAGCCAAAGAATTTTTGAGAAGACCAGAAGTATCTTATCAAGATGTTGTCAACTTTATCGGACCAGCAGCTGAAGAACTAGATGATAAGATTATCGAGCTGATTGAAACTGAAATTAAGTACGAGGGTTATATCTCAAAAGCTTTAGATCAGGTTGAAAAAATGAAGCGGATGGAAGAAAAACGAATTCCTGCCAATATTGACTGGGACGATATTGACTCCATCGCAACAGAAGCTCGTCAAAAATTCAAGTTGATTAATCCAGAAACGATTGGTCAAGCTAGCCGGATTTCAGGTGTCAACCCAGCTGACATTTCTATCTTGATGGTGTATCTTGAAGGCAAGAGTCGAAGCATTTCTAAGAATCAAGAAAAAGAATCCTAACTTATTAGGACGTAAATATGTGGAAGAAGTAGCCAAATAGCTACTTCTTTTCTCGTTTTACTGTATATTTACAACAGTGTAAATATACTTTACACTGTTTAACAAATGAGCGACCGGACCTTGATTCCTGTAAGCTTTTTCTTTGATGGAAAGGCTTGACTGGCCTCGCTTTTTCTTATGTTTTATGGTATAATGGCCCAACAGAGGTTTATGATGAAAAAATTTCGTATGACGCCTATCCATTATTGTATGGTAGGTTTGTTAGCATTTATTATATTAGCCATCAGTTCCAGATTATTGGGTGGCACAATTGCAAATTTATTTGTGATTCTGTTGATTCTTTCCGGTGTCATCTATCTCTTTCTTCATCAATTAAAGCAAGTAGAATTGGATGAGCTAGAACAAATTCAATATGTCAATCATCAGGCTGAAAATGGATTGGCCTCGCTACTGGATAAAATGCCAGTTGGTGTAATCAAGGTAAACGGTGAAACCAATGAAGTTGAGTGGTTCAATCCTTATTCGGAGTTGATTTTCTCTACTGAGGATGGGCAATTCGATGTGGAATACCTGCAACAAGTGTTGGCGATTCCTTTTGAAGGGAAAGGCCATTATGCAACCATTGGAGATAAGAAATATTCTGTTTATCTAGATTCCCAGGCCAGTGTCGTTTATTTTTTTGATGCGTCTAGTGAGTATGAAGCCAACGTTGGTCTTGTAACGACTAGGCCGGTCATCGGGATTATGTCCGTAGACAACTATGATGATTTAGAAGATGTTGTATCTGATTCGGATATCAGTAGCATCAATGGCTTTATTGCAAACTTTGTTGAAGAATTCTCGGAAAAATACCATATGTTTTACCGAAGAGTCGGGATGGATCGCTTTTATCTTTTTACCGACTATACCGTTCTTGAACAATTAATCGAATCCAAATTTTCTATTATTGACCAATTCCGTGAGGAAGCGAAAAATCGTGAATTACCCATTACGGTAAGTATGGGATTCTCATACGGAGATGGCAATCATGATGAAATTGGTAGAGTTGCTTTATCGAATCTAAACTTAGCTGAAGTCCGAGGGGGCGACCAAGCGGTTGTGAAAGAAAAAGAAGAAGGTAAGGATCCTATTTTCTTTGGAGGCGGGACTGCCTCTGCTATCAAGCGTACCCGTACCCGAACTCGTGCGATGATGACAGCTATTTCCGAAAAAATTAAATCGGTTGATCAGGTATTTGTTGTTGGCCACAAAAAATTAGACATGGATGCTTTGGGGGCATCGATTGGGATGCAATTGTTTGCAAACAATATCAACGAACGCTCTTATGCAGTTTATGATGATACGTCTATGGCTCAGGATATCGAACGAGCGGTTGGAAAAATTCAATCAGATGGAGCGACTAAACTCGTAACGGTTTCAGATGCTCTACGGATGGTAACCGATCAATCCCTTTTGATTATGGTAGACCATTCGAAGACAGCTCTCACGCTTTCAAATGATTTGTATGAGAAGTTTCACCAAGTCATTGTCATTGATCACCATAGACGGGATGAAGACTTCCCTGAAAATGCCATGATCACTTATATTGAAAGTGGCGCAAGTAGTGCCAGTGAGTTGGTTACGGAATTGCTTCAGTTCCAGAATTCTAAGAAGAACCGCTTGAATAAGATACAAGCCAGTGTTTTGATGGCTGGAATTATGTTGGATACCAAGAATTTCTCTGTTCGCGTAACGAGCCGTACCTTTGATGTAGCTAGTTATTTACGAAGCCGAGGCAGTGATAGTGTCCTCATTCAGGAAATTTCAGCTATTAACTTCGATGAGTACCGCGAAGTTAATGAGTTGATCCTAAATGGTCAAATGGTATTCCCACATATTATTGTGGCAACAGGAGCAGCAGATGTTCCTTATGGAACGGTTACCATTAGTAAAGCAGCCGATAGTATGTTGGCCATGTCTAAAATTGAGGCGACCTTTGTCATTGCTCTGAATGAACAAGGAAGCATTTCCATTTCAGCTCGAAGCAGAAGCAAAGTTAACGTGCAAAAAATTATGGAGCAAATGGGAGGCGGAGGCCACTTTAATTCGGCGGCTTCTCAATTGGAAGATGTAACCATCGATCAAGTTCGTACCCAATTGATTGACTGTATTCAAGAAGAGGTCCAAAAGGATAAGGAGGAAGAAGAATGAAAGTTATCTTTTTAGCAGATGTAAAAGGAAAAGGAAAAAAAGGGGAAATTAAAGAAGTCCCAACAGGTTATGCTCAAAACTTTTTGATTAAAAAGAATTTAGCCAAAGAAGCTAACGCCCAAGCGATTGGGGAACTTCGCGGTAAGCAAAAATCTGAAGAAAAAGCCCATGCGGAACTAGTTGCAGAAGCGAAAGATATTCAAGCGAAATTAGCAGAAGAAACGACCGTTGTCCAATTTACAGAAAAAATTGGTCCTGATGGACGTACATTTGGTTCGATTACCAATAAAAAAATTGCAGAAGAACTACAAAAACAATTTGGGATCAAAATCGACAAGCGTCACATTCAAGTGGCTTCTCCAATTCGCTCTGTCGGCTTGATTGATGTGCCTGTTAAAATTTATCAGGATATTACAGGTATTATCCAAATTCGAGTAAACGAAGGTTAAGTAAATCGTTAGAAAGGAATGACTATGGCTGAGATAGAAGAATTAAGAACCCAGCCTCAAGATATCCAAGCAGAGCAATCTGTCTTAGGAGCCATCTTTATTGATGAGGGAAAACTGGTTTTTGTTCGTGAGTTTATTGAGCCAGCAGATTTCTTTAAATATGCCCATCGGTTAATTTTTAAGGCGATGATTGACCTTGCAGATAGGGGAGATGCTATCGATGCGACGACCGTTCGCAATATTTTAGATAGCCAAGGGGACTTGCAAAATATCGGTGGTCTCTCTTATCTAGCTGAAGTTATCAACTCTGTTCCGACCTCAGCTAATGCGGAATATTACGCAAAGATTGTTTCCGAAAAAGCGGTTCTAAGACGCTTGATTGCTCGTTTAACGGAGAGCATTAATCAAGCATACGATGGAGCGAGTCCGTCGGATGAGATTATTGCAGGCGCAGAAAAAGCCCTGATTGATGTTAGTGAAAATGCCAATCGAAGTGGTTTCAAGAATATCAAGGATATCCTAAATATCAACTTTGGAAGTCTTGAAACTCGCTCATTGCAGACAACGGATATTACGGGGATTGCAACAGGTTATCGAGATCTTGATCATATGACAACAGGTCTTCATGAAGAAGAGTTGATTATTCTTGCGGCTCGTCCAGCGGTTGGTAAGACTGCCTTCGCTCTAAACATTGCCCAAAATATCGGAACCAAGTTGGATAAAACAGTTGCTATTTTCTCACTGGAAATGGGGGCTGAAAGTTTGGTGGATCGGATGTTGGCAGCAGAGGGCTTGATTGAGTCTCATTCTATTCGTACCGGTAAGTTGACAGATGATGAGTGGCGGAAATATGCCATTGCCCAAGGAAATCTAGCCAATGCCAGCATTTATATAGATGATACTCCTGGTATTCGGATTACAGAAATTCGATCTCGTTCTAGAAAGTTAGCACAAGAAACTGGTAATCTTGGCTTGATCCTTATCGACTACTTGCAGTTGATTACAGGGACTGGACGAGAAAACCGGCAACAGGAAGTTTCAGAAATCTCTCGTCAATTAAAAATTTTGGCGAAAGAATTGAAGGTTCCTGTGATTGCCCTTAGTCAGCTATCTCGGGGAGTCGAACAACGACAAGATAAGCGGCCGGTTCTATCTGATATCCGTGAATCAGGATCCATCGAGCAGGATGCAGATATTGTTGCCTTCCTATACCGTGATGACTATTATGAACGTGCAGGTGAGGAAGAAGAAGGCTTGCCGAATAACAAGGTTGAAGTCATCATTGAAAAAAACCGTTCAGGAGCGCGTGGAACAGTGGAGTTAATCTTCCAGAAAGAATATAATAAGTTCTCCAGCATATCAAAGAGAATAGAGGAATAATGGATGAGTGATGCATTTACAGATGTAGCAAAAATGAAAAAAATCAAAGAAGAAATCAAGGCTCATGAAGGCCAAATTGTGGAAATGACCTTGGAAAATGGTCGTAAACGTCAAAAAAATAAGTTTGGTCGATTAATTGAAGTCTATCCTTCTTTGTTTATTATTGAATACACTAATGAAAACAGTTTACCTGGTGAACCAGCAACAACCTATGTTGAATCGTATACTTACTCAGATATTTTGACTGAGAAAAATCTGATTCATTACTTAGACTAATCTGGCTAGGGTGAGCTAGAACTTCCAACCGTCTCTTCTTGGAGATGGTTTTTTTGATGTCTTGAACATATCATAAAGATTTGTTGTGTAAATTTATTGACAAAGATGTCAATTTCACAATCAAATCTGTCAATATTAGACAGGGGATCTTTTGAATAGTCGTCTCATCTATATTCTTCATATCACTAAAATAGAGGGACTTAGGAGGTTATTAGAACAATCATGATTGACAGGTTGTAAATAAGGGTGTAAAGATTCCTGTAAATAAGATAAAAATATTGGATATGTCTGAAAATACATGGTCATCCGCGTCATAAATATGTGATTTAGAAAGTCCTTAGCTAGAACACCTCATTTTGCTTTTCATTTATAGAAAGAAATCAAAAAAATGAGAAAGCAACTTTACAAGGGACGGTATTGGTGGTATAATAGAATTTGTGCGAAATGACAGCAGGACAAAATGAAGCTCGTCAACAGGAAGCCAGCTAGAAAAGTAACCTTTGCTGTTTGGGCGAAGGCTTTCTGAACGAATCAGGTTTGTCTAAAACGTTATTTCCTACAAAAAATTATTTTTATAGGAGGACATTTCAAATGTCACGTTATACAGGACCATCTTGGAAACAATCTCGCCGTCTTGGCTTGTCACTTACAGGTACAGGTAAAGAATTGGCACGTCGTAACTACGTACCAGGTCAACACGGACCAAACAACCGTTCAAAATTGTCAGAATACGGTTTGCAATTAGCTGAAAAACAAAAACTTCGTTTCTCTTACGGACTTGGTGAAAAACAATTCCGTAACTTGTTCGTACAAGCTACTAAGATCAAAGAAGGAACTGTCGGTTTCAACTTCATGCTTCTTTTGGAACGTCGTTTGGATAACGTTGTTTACCGTCTTGGACTTGCGACTACTCGTCGTCAAGCTCGTCAATTCGTTAACCACGGTCACATCCTTGTTGACGGAAAACGCGTTGATATCCCTTCATACCGCGTAACTCCAGGTCAAGTGATCTCAGTTCGTGAAAAATCAGCTAAAGTTCCAGCTATCCTTGAAGCTGTTGAAGCAACTCTTGGACGTCCAGCATTCGTATCATTCGATGCTGAAAAATTGGAAGGTTCATTGACTCGTTTGCCAGAACGCGATGAAATCAACCCAGAAATCAACGAAGCACTTGTCGTTGAATTCTACAACAAAATGCTTTAATTTCAAGAAAAAACTTGCAGAAAGCCTACAACAGTGGGCTTTTTGTTTTGTCTTCAATCCTCGATTTCTGGGTTTGTTCAGTTATTTGCTCCCTAAGTTTACTTCATAGAAAGAAATGTCCGCCTGTAAAAATAGGCGGTTTTTCTTTTACAAAATAAATAACAACTCTCCTGATTTGGAGATTTTTGTGACCAAATACCTAAAATAATAAACAAAATAGCGATTTTTTCTTCTCAGATTGTCCATTTTGTTAAGATGAAACAAACGATTGGAAAGGGTTCTTATGGGATTTAAGAAAAAACATTATCGCCAACAAGTTGATATGAGAGACTGCGGTGTTGCAGCTTTGGCCATGGTCTTTGGCTACTATGGCTCATACTATTCTTTGGCCAGTCTGCGGGAGAAGGCAAAAACGACTGCAGATGGAACGACCGCCTTAGGTCTGGTCAAGGTGGCTGAGGAGTTGGGATTTGAGACACGCGCCTTCCGAGCAGATCGCACACTTTTTGACTTGGAAGGAGTGACCTATCCATTGATTGTCCACGTGATCAAGGATGGGCGTCTCCCTCATTATTACGTAGTCTATAAGAAAGATAAAAAGCATCTTTACATAGCCGATCCAGATCCAAAGGTAAAGATGACCAAATTGACCATCGAGGAGTTTGAAAAGGAATGGACAGGGATTGTCATCGCCTTGGCCCCGACTCCAGCCTATCAACCGAGTAAAGAAAAGAAAAATGGGCTCCTAGATTTTGTCCCTCTTTTGTTTAAACAGCGGCAATTGGTTCTGCATATTGTTCTTGCAACGTTATTGGTGACCCTCATCAATATTGTGGGTTCTTACTACTTACAATCGATTATTGATACCTATGTGCCTGATCAGATGAAGCAGACGCTGAGTGTGATTTCACTAGGGTTGATCGTGGTTTACATCTTACAGCAAGTCCTGACCTATGCGCAAGATTACTTGCTTCTTGTTTTAGGCCAACGCTTGTCTATTGATGTCATTCTATCCTATATTAAGCATGTTTTTCAGTTGCCTATGAGTTTCTTTGCGACTCGACGGACAGGAGAAGTGGTGTCGCGGTTTACAGATGCCAACCGGATTATCGATGCTCTGGCTAGTACGCTACTTTCAATCTTTTTGGATCTGTCCATAGTCCTGATTTTATCAGTAGTCCTGTTTAGCCAAAATGCTCATCTCTTTTTCTTGACCATTCTCTTACTGCCGATTTATGCGGTCATTATTTTTGCCTTTATGAAGCCTTTTGAGCGCTTAAATAATGAAACCATGGAAGCCAATAGTGTCTTGTCTTCTTCTATTATCGAAGATATCAATGGGATTGAAACCATCAAGTCTCTTACCAGTGAACGCAGTCGCTATCAAAAGATTGACTCAGAATTTGTGGACTATCTCAAGAAGTCCTTTGCCATGAGTAAGGCGGAGAGTCTACAAAAGGGGCTCAAACACTTGGCCCAGTTGATTTTGAATGTCTTGGTCTTGTGGTTGGGAGCTCATTTGGTCATGAAGCAAGAATTGAGCTTGGGGCAGTTGATCACCTACAATACTCTCCTTGTTTATTTCACAGGTCCTCTAGAGAACTTGATCAACCTCCAAACCAAACTTCAAGCAGCCCGAGTGGCCAATACTCGTCTGAATGAAGTCTATTTGATAGACTCTGAGTTCGCAGAGAAGAAGCCTCTTCAAGATCGTGAGGCTCTCGATGGTGATCTGGTTTTTGAGGGAGTAGACTACAAATACGGTTTTGGAGCCAATGTTCTTACCGATATCAGTCTCACGATTAAAAAAGGGAGCAAGGTAAGTTTTGTTGGTATTTCAGGTTCTGGAAAAACCACGCTAGCAAAGATGATGGTGAATTTCTACCAACCCAATAAAGGGACGATTCGTCTGGGAGGTACGGATATCCAGCAAGTGGATAAGACCATGCTCCGCCAGCAAATCAATTATTTACCCCAGCAGCCCTATGTCTTTAATGGTACGATTTTAGAGAACTTGTTACTGGGAGCGCGGGAAGGAACTAGTCAGGAAGATATCTTGCGCGCTGTTAAAATCGCAGGAATTCGAGAAGACATTGAGCGTATGCCCCTCAATTACCAAACAGAATTGACTACGGATGGCATGGGAATCTCTGGTGGTCAACGGCAGCGGATTGCCTTGGCGCGTGCCTTATTAACGGACGCTCCGATTTTGATTTTGGATGAAGCGACCAGCAGCCTGGATATCTTGACGGAGAAGAAAATTGTGGACCGCTTGATGGCCTTAGACAAAACGATTATCTTTATCGCCCATCGGTTAACGATTGCAGAACGGTCTGAAAAAGTCTTCCTCATGGACCAAGGTCGTCTGAAAGAAGAAGGGAGCCATGAAGAACTGCTGAAAAAGAATGGCTATTACAGCCATTTGGTTACTTGTTAAGAGAGGACTAGGAGAAAAAAAGAAAGTATGATGAACGAAAAATATTTTGAAAGTGCAGAATTCTATCAGAAACGTTTCCATAATTTTGCTAGTTTATGGGTAGTCCCTTGTTTTCTTTTACTATTGTTTGTTGTAGGCTTCTCTGTCTTTGCCAAGAAGGAAGTGACCTTGTCTAGTCGTGGGACGATTGAAGCTACGCGCGTGGTGGACCAAATCCAGTCAACGAGTAATTCTCCCATTCAAGTCAACCATTTGAAGGAAAATAAAGAGATTAAGAAGGGAGAAATCTTGGTAGAATACCAAGGGGATCAGGAAAAGCAACAAGGGATGAGCTTAACGCAACAGCTCGACCTCTTAAAGAAACAGGAGGAACAATTAAAATTGTTGAAAACGAGCATTGAGACCGGGGAGAGCCAATTTACAGGAAATGAGCATTTTGGGTATGACCAGCTGTTTAAGGATTAGCAGCAACAAATAGCGATTCTCCAAGCGCAAGCCCATCAACAAAATGCAACCATTGCTTCTCAAAATGCCAGTGCAAGTTCCAGTCAAGCAGAAATTGGCCAAGCTATCCAAGACCAAGAGAAGCGATTAACTGATTACCATAGTCTAAAATCAGCTCTACTAGAGGGAAGAAGTCTGGATGCGACTCATCCACTTTACTCTCTCTACCAGAGTTACGCTCAGCAACCACATGGAGAAGAAAACGCTCAAGCACAAGCTTCTTTTATCAGTCAGCTAGATAGTCAAATCCAGCAGTTAGAGGCGAGTATTTCTAATTATCGCATCCAATATGCGGGATCTGGAAGCCAACAAGCTTTTTCGACCAGCTTAGATAGTCAAATAGCCTCTCTGAAAGCTCAACAGCTGAGTAAAGTTGGACAAGATTTACTGCTTCTTTCTCAGCAAATTGCAGATCTAGACAGTAAGTTAAAAACACAAGAAAATCTTCTTCAGAAGACTCAGATTCTAGCCAAGGATGAAGGGGTGATTCATTTGAATGATGAAACAAAAGGAGCGAGTATTGTAGCGGAAGGTACTCCTTTGACTCAAGTTTATCCACTCATTCAGAAAGAAAAAGAAGTCAAGATTGTTACCTATATTCCTTCAAAAGATATAGCCACGATTCATGTAGGTGATCGGATTCGCTTTAGCACACAGGGAAGTAAACAAAAACCAATTACGCTAGAGGCCCGTATTAGCTCAATTGCTTCAAGTGCCACTCGGACAGAACAGGGGAACTTTTTCAAAATAGAGGGAGTTCTTCGTCTCAAGGATCAGGAGGCCAAACTCCTACGATACGGTTTGGAAGGGAAGTGTGTCCTGATCACAGGAGAAAAATCTTACTTCAGTTTCTTTGTGGATCAATTTTTAGGAGCAGGGAACTAAAAAAACATAACATAAAAAGAGACCGAGGTCTCTTTTCTACTCCAGCATTTTTAATAGGAAGTCCGCCATTTGTTGGGGGCTTTCTTTTTGCCCACGCGCCACCCACATTTGACAGACTCCAAAGAAGGCATTGGTGAGGTAGACAGAACTATAGTCTCTTTCGACTTCTGTCAAAGATCGATGGCCATAACGCTCTTGCAAGCTATCGACGAGTAGAACTTGTAGCTTGTGTCGCAAGAAGGATTGAATTTCTTTTGTCCCATTCTCGGTTAGAAGGACTGCAAAGAGGGGCTCCTTGGTGAGAAATTCGAAAACTTCTGTAACAGCTTGGTGTTTATCATCTTGTTGTTTGTCGAAGATGTATTCCACTTTGTGGAAAAATTCCTGTTGGTAGCGCTCGATCATATCGTACTTATCGCGGTAGTGGGTATAGAAGCTACTCCGGCTGATACCAGCCTCTTTTGCCAATTGTACGGTTGAGATCTCATCAAAGGACTCCCTATGAAGCAGGTCAACCATGGCTTCCTGGATGATCCGTTTTGTTTTTATTCGCTTGTTGCTTTCGGTAACCATTCTAGTCTCCCTCTTTTATACACAAAATTATACACAGTGTCCAAAAATGATTTTTTAACTTGCGGTTTTTGAAAAGAACTGTATAATCAATTATATCAAAAAAATTAGACAATGTGTATAAAAAGGAGACAAAAAATGTTTAAGGAATGGAAAGCGATTTTTAGGAAACCGACCTTCATCGTTGTGATGATCGGGGTTGCCTTGATACCAGCTCTCTACAATGTGATCTTTCTATCCTCTATGTGGGATCCTTATGGCAAGGTTTCTGACCTGCCAGTAGCAGTTGTCAATCAAGACCAGCCAGCTCGTTATCAGGAAGAAGAATTGACAATCGGAAAAGACATGGTGTCCAATTTTGAGAAAAGTGACGCTCTGGATTTTCATATTGTCGATGAAAGAGCAGCTAAAGAGGGGCTGGAAAAGGGTGATTACTATATGGTGGTGACCTTGCCCAAAGATCTATCTGCTAAAGCTGCTTCTATCTTAACCAATCATCCGGAACAGATGACCATTGCCTACCAAACATCTAGTGGGCATAGCTTTATTGCTGGTAAGATGAGTGATTCAGCCATGATAAAAATCCAGCAAACCGTTGCTAGTAATGTCACCCAAACCTATACCAGCGCTCTTTTCGAAAAGATGGGAAGCTTGAAGGCAGGGATGGGAACAGCAGCGGAAGGAAGCCAGAAATTAGCGACCGGTGCTGGTCAGCTAAAAGAGGGTGGACAGACCCTGACAGACCATTTGACCACCTTGTCCAATTCGAGTCTGTCTTTTTCAAATGGGGCACAGACTCTTAGCACTGGTCTCTTGGCCTACACCAATGGAGTTGGCCAATTAGGAACTGGTCTTCATCAAATGCAGGAGAAAGTTCCCACCCTCGTATCGGGAGTTGGACAACTTCATGATGGTTTTACTACCTTTAGTAGTGGACTGACGACCTATACATCTGGTGTTGGACAGCTGGGAGATGGTTTAAACCAAATGGCTAGTCAAACGCCACAGTTAGCCTCTGGGATTGGCCAATTGCATACAGGGATGACGACTCTCTCAACGGGACTGGATACCTACACAAAGGGAGTTAGTCAGTTGAATGTTGGTGCTAGTAACTTGACGGCTGGCCTCACCAGCTATAGCTCAGGGCTTGCTACTCTCAGTGGTGGAGCTAGTCAATTAAGCGGCCAATCGGAAGCATTAAGAAATGGAGTGTCTCAGTTAGAGACAGGCATTCAAACCTTATCCACCCAACTCACTCCGCAACCAAATCAACAAGAGCAACTTGCCCAATTAACAGCAGGCCTCACCCAATTAAATGAAGCTATTCAGAACACGAGCGGGGATACCAGTCAACTCAGCACAGCTTTGGCAAGCATCGCCACCTCTGCTCAAGGGATTTCAGCAGCAGCACAGGCTGACCGCAATTCGGTGCTAGCAAATCTTCAAGCTACTGCTGCCTATCAATCGATGACAGCTGAGCAACAGGCAGAAATGACGGCTGCTGTCTCTGCTACTTCAAGTACCACAGAGACTGCTGCTCAAGCGATTTTAACCACTGTTCAAGGCTTGCAAGAAAGCTTAACAACCGAGAGTTCCTTGGCCACAGTAAAAGAAAGTGCCAACCAGATCTTGCCAACAGCTTCGTCTACCTTGAATACTCTTTCAACTAGCTTGAGCTCCCTACAGACCGCAGTAACAGAGCAACTTCTACCAGCAAGCCAAACCCTTAGCCAGGGCATTCAACTCTATACGACAGGGGTGGATCAGTTAGCCGGTGGAGCTAGTCAGCTTACGGATAATAGCAGTAGCTTGATTGCAGGAGCTACTCAATTGAGTGCGGGGACAAGTCAGCTGGAGCAGAAATCTGGTGACTTGGTAATGGGAAGTAATCAACTAGCAGCAGGATTGGGAGACCTAAATGGGAAAATGCCAACTCTGACTGCTGGAATGAATCAATTAGCTTCAGGAGCCAACCAATTGACTAGTAAGTCTAGTGAATTAACAACAGGCGCTGGATTGCTAGCTAGTGGGATCGGTCAACTAAATGGTCAAACACCGGTTTTGGCTAGCGGTGTTGATCAACTGGTATCAGGAGTTGATCAGTTATCGGATAAATCAGGTCAGTTACTATCAGGTTCTCATCAATTGGCGGATGGTGCAACAAAAATAGCTGATGGCTCTGGTCAATTAGCGACAGGAGGTCAGGTTCTTGTCGGAGGCTTGGCTGATCTCCAAACAGGTAGTCAGAATCTTAGTCAAGGCTTGAGTTCAGCTAAGGACCAACTAAATAGCGCTAGCACTGAAAAAGAAAATGCAAGCGTATTGTCAGATCCAATCACTCTTTCGAAGACAGACCATGACAATGTTTCAGTGAACGGAGTAGGAATGGCGCCTTATATGATATCTGTTGCCCTTTTCGTCGCGGCTCTCTCTACTAATATGATTTTTGCCAAATTGCCATCTGGGCGTCATCCAGAAAGTCGTTGGGCTTGGCTTAAATCGAGATTGGAAGTGAACGGGATGATTGCGGTCTTGGCTGGTGTCCTGGTCTACGGAGCTGTCCACCTGCTCGGAATGGCGGCAAACCATGAAAGCTTGACTCTCTTCCTCTGTGTGTTAGGAAGTGTGACCTTCATGTCCGTGGTAACCGCCTTAACGACATGGAACAACAAGGTCGGAGCATTTATCTCTTTGATTCTCTTGCTCCTTCAACTGGCTTCTAGTGCAGGGACTTATCCGCTTGCCCTCACCAATCGTTTCTTCCAAACTATTCACCCACTGTTGCCAATGAGTTATACCGTATCGGGATTAAGGGAAACCATTTCCTTATCTGGTCAGATAGGTGGGCAAGTCACCTTCCTTACCCTAGTTTTGGGCTTGTGTATTGGTCTAGGAATGATGGCCTATCAACCTCAAAAGATGGAAGAAGACTAAGCTTCCTCTATCTAAAGTTTCATGTGAAACAAAGCCCTCTTCTCAATAGAGAAGAGGGCTTTTTCTTAGTTAAAATAAAGCACTTCTGGATTTGGAGTGATGTAGATAAGGTTATCTTCTTTGAAGACCAGCTGTACTTGGCCCTGTTTGTAGATATAAACCGTGTACGTTTGACCGAACCTAGTGGCTTGAGCGATATCGATCGCACCAGCCCAAAAAGCACGAAGCTGTTCATCTGTTAAGTGTCCCTCTTGATAGAGTTTCACGAGGTTTTCCCGTTCCTTTTCTGAGAAGGTTTCGACCAGATACTTTGGGTCGTTAAGGACATTTTCAGGTTCCCCAAGAATTTTTTGAACAAATTTTTTAGTATAGCCTTCGTAATCCGGTGTTGCGGCTTCTAATGTATCGCCATCTTTTCTATAGTAAACGACAGAATCGCCTGTTGCATAGATCTTGTCTGTTGGAGCTTCGCTAGCATTGGCAGGGAGCTCCTCCATTTTTTTACTAGAGCTGGTTTCTGTCTCAGACTCTTTCTTCTCTTTTTTGGAAGAGCTAGCTTTAGATGATTTTTTTGACGATGAGGCTTCTTTTTCACTTTTCTCTTGTTTTTTAGAAGAGGCACGAGAGCTCGTTTCTTCCGGTTTGAAATATGATTGAAAATCAGACATACAGGCTGTCAAGAAGAAAAGACTCAAAAAGAGCGTTGCAAGGAGAGTAATTTTTTTAGACATCATATAAATCCCTTTCTAATCATAGAGCGCTATTTCTTCTATTGTACACTATAAAAGCTTGGAAAGCACGAAAAAACAGGAGAGAGCTTGTACGAAGTAGGTATTCATACAAGCTTTCTCTCCTGTAAGGGTCAGCTCCTTGTGATCTCATTTGAAGCGAGGGAGTCATCTTTTAATAACTCTTGTGTGCTTCAGTTAGTGGCCTTGGAAGAAGGACTTAGCGTCCACCAGGCTTGCCAGGTCCACCGCCTTGAGGTCCGCCACCTCCGGGAGCCCCACCGCCTCCAGGCATGGAGTTGACAATTTCTGTTTGTTTTTCACCGTTGATATAGATATCTCCGCCTGTGTAGGTAGCTGTTCCATCAAAGTCAAAGCCGGATTGCCCCGTCAAATTGATGGTTCCTCCAGTCACAGTGACATTGCCGTTAGAGTCGATTGGATCGGTATCGCCTTGCCCAACTTCAACGTTGATGGTTCCACCATTCATGGTGAAGAAAATTTCATCTTGGTTGGCATTGGCATTGGCCGCATTGACACCGTCATCGCTTGCGTAGATGGTGATATCTCCACCGTTAATGGTGATTGATTTTCCTTCAAGGCCTTCGACAGACTCGGTCACCTTGTAAGTTCCGCTATCGATGACTAGATCACCAGAAGCATGGATGCCATCGTCCCCAGCTGAAATGGTCATGGTATTGTCAGACAGATACATGGTTCCGACAGATGTATCTTCATCGTTATCCACCTTGACTGCATCTTCATCTGCATCGATGGTCATGGTCGTACCAGTGATATTGAGTTCATCATTGACGTTGAAGGCATCTCCAACAGCCGTGATCTTATAGGTTCCACCTGTGATATGGAGAGTGTCATTGGCTTTGATACCGTTGTTCTTCTTAGCGTCAATGTTGAGCGTACCTGAACCATTGATGGTGAGGTCGCCCTTAGAGAAGATCACTGCGTCGGCATCTTCATCATTGTTTGAACTTGAATCAGACAAGGTATTGGTCGTGCCGTCTGCTAGAGTGAGGTAGACATGCCCTGCTTTCGTAGCAGAAATTGGCGCGTTGGTGTTGGTCATGGTAACGCCTTTCAAGACGATGTGAACATCATCTGAGTCACCCGCTTCGACCTTGATTTGAACTCCATCGGATTCACCAGAGATGACATAGGTTCCAGCCTTTGAGATGGTCACAGTTGATCCAGATACAGCTACGCCGTCACCTGATACACTTGCAGAAGATCCAGATAGTTTTACAGTAGAGGCTTTACTTTCATCATAAGAGGTGTCCTTGTCCTTATCTGTAAAATAGTTGGAATTGTTTGTTTTATTTTTTGAAGTAGAAGTAGCGGTTGTTTGTGCAGTATTGCTTTTTGTAGCTGATTGTGATGACGCCTGGGTACAAGCTGTCAGTAAGGTGAGGGTTGCGGCCCCCGTTAATAAGAATTTCCATTTGTTTGATTTCATGAGCTTTTCCTCTCGTTCCCTTGATATGCTCCTAGTCTAAAGTTGCTAGCTGAAAGTTTCCTGAAGTTTTTCTGAAAGGAACCTTAACTTTAGTTTTCTTTAAGTTTGGCTTAATGAAAGCTTAAGAAAAGGCAACTAAACTAAGGAACAAGTAAAGCGACTTGTGGCTTTGCAACAAAAACGATAAAGAAAATGATAACTTTTTATTGAACAAAAGGAGAAAAACATGAAAAAAACGGTAGAGACAAGCTTCAAGCGGATTGAAACCAAATATGTGGTGAATAAAGAAGACTTGGATGATTTATTGAAAGATTTGAAGAAATATGTTGTTGAAGACGATTATCCCATCTCCACGATTTCGAATATCTATTTTGATACCGAAGACTTTGATGTGATCCAAGATGCTCTTGCTAAACAGAACCGTCGTGAAAAGATCCGGATGCGGACCTATGTGGAGCATCCAACAGTGGAGAGTCCGGCTTTTCTAGAAGTAAAATCAAAGGATGCAGAAGGAATTGGTCATAAGTTCCGCCTGGTCTCGAACCCTTCCTCCATCACCCGCCTCATGACGGATGGACTAGTGGATCAGACCATTCAGGATCTGGATTTGGTGCAAGAAATCCAAGCTTTGTGCCAGCGCTATGATAACCGACTACAGCCCCAGATGTACATCTATTATGATCGTTTGTCCTTAAAAGAAAAGAAGAGCATCCAAGGCTATCCTTACAATAAGATTCGGGTCACTCTGGATCAAAACTTGGTCTATCGTGATCAGCAAGTCAGTCTCCTTTGTGGGAAAGCTGGTGAGCCTTTATTAGAAGAAAATACCATCGTTATGGAAATCAAGGCCCCAGGTGAAGAACCTCAGTGGCTGAAGGACATTCTGGATAAGTACGGACTGGTCAAACAGAAATTTTCGAAATACAGTTGTGCCTACCATAAGTCACAAGGCTTAGACTATGCACCAACGCCAATTCAAGAAAGGACAGGTGCTGCCTATGTCTAATCTATTTGATTCTATTTTTAATAACGCTACGGCAACCGTAGATCCGGTGCGCCTGATGCTAGCCTTACTGGTCAGCCTGGTGCTCGGGATGGCCCTGTCTTGGACCTACAAATACCGTACCCTCTATACGCGTGAATTTATCGTCAGTCTCACCTTGCTTCCCTGCATGATGACCCTGATGATTTTCCTGGTGAATGGGAGTCTGGGGACCTCGATCGCAGTAGCAGGGACCTTTAGCTTGATTCGATTTCGTTCCGCTACCAGCGGCTCGAGAGAATTGATCGCGATTTTCCTAGCCATGATTATTGGTTTAGCAGCGGGGTCGGGCTACCTCTTATTGGCAGTTTTGTTCACGGCCTTTCTGTTAGCTATCTGGCTCTTGCTCGAAACCAAGCAAAGTAAGACCGACCACCAACGGCGCCGTCATCTGACGATTGAGCTAGAAAATAAGTCTAGGATGGCGGATAGGATCAGCCATTTATTGGAACGCAATTGTACAGAAGTCGATTTGATTTCGGTCAATACAAGCCAAAATGGGGAACAGCTTACCTTGGATTATGAAGTGGATCTGAGACCAGAAGTTGACGATTTTGCAATGACGACCCTCCTAACAGAAGAAATTTATCATTGCGATGTATCCTTGACTAAGAAGGCTAAGAAAAGAAAGAACTTATAGAAGAGAGTGGGACAGATATCGGTAATTCGTTAGAATTCGATTTCGTCGTCCCACCTCCGCACAGTTGAGTAGGGCTATAAAAGCTGATGAAATCAGCGTAGTAGAGCCCACTCAACCACTGCGTCTTGCTCGACAATGCAAAGACAATTGAGAGGCTAGGACTTTTGTCCCAGCCTCTTTTTAGGCTTTTAAGAACTTTTTAAGGAAAAGTGGTATACTATTTCTAAAAAATTTAAGGAGTCCTGCATGAGAAAAAGAGCTATTTTTGAAGATGTCGTCTCCATTATGACTCACGATTCATCTACCATCAAAGACCGAAAAGGATGCGATCCAGAGCCTTTTCGAGAAAAAATGACAGATGATATGACGGATGATGCCTTTCTCTATCAAGTTAAGACTTACCTAGCTAGTTTTGGAATTATTGGCCATATCTCCTTTCAGAATAAAAAAGCTAGGCAGAAAGGCTTTCTCTTACGCGTAATGGACCATCAACTTTATGTTGAAAAGGCGAATGAAGACACGGGACTCCAAGCAGGAGATCAGATCTTAGCTTTGGATGGAAGTGACTTGGAGCAGGTAGCGTCTCTTCATAAGGACTATTTTATCAGTAAGACCCCTGAAAGACACTACCGAGAATGGGCAGATTTGATCTCTCAGTCCACAAGGGTCACCCTGCTTCGGGAGGGGGTAGAAAAGACCATTGAAGTAGTGCCCAGTCGAGAACCAATCCAAGATCAGATTTTTTGGAAACGATTAGACGATGAGATTCTTTATCTTCGTCTGGATAATTTTATGGATGAAGGAGCTATTAGTCGGGTATATCAAGAGTGTTTACCGATGATGACGGAGGTCAAGTTCCTTCTCATTGATGTCCGACAGAACGGCGGAGGGGCAGATTCTCTGTATCTCCCTCTATTACATCTAGGCTTAGAGAAGGATCAGGGCTATGATTCGCTTGACTGGGACGATGATGGCATGGAAATTCTATACACGGAACGCAATGTCGACTTACGCTTGAAAGACTTTGAGGACTGGATGCAACAGGAAGAAATTAGTCCTGAAACAACTAAACTACTTGAAGATATGAAAGAGGAGTTGATCCACAATCGGGGGAAAGGCTATGTACCGTATCAGCAAGAAAGCGAGGAATTCTTACCAGAGGTTAGAGGTGGCCAATATCCCGAACAGATCTTTATCTTATCAGATATTTATTGTGGATCATCTGGTGATAATTTTGTCCAGATGATGAAGCAGTTTAAGAAGGTAACAGTGGTAGGTAGACCAACTCTAGGAATTTTAGACTATTCCAATTGTTGTACTGTTGATTATGGGGATTATCGATTGATGTTTCCTACTTCTCGCTGTCTAAGCTTGGATCAAGGAAAAGGAATGACGGATCAAGGTGTGGAGCCGGATATAGAGGTTCCCTGGAGTCCCGACCATTTTGAAAGAGATGTAGATCTAGACAAGTGTTTGGAGTTGATTCGTCAGAGTTGCGAAACGGCAAGATAAGGCTTAGATAGCGGTTGGCTTAAATTAGGATAGTAATCGTCTCGTATGGTAACGTTTTCTAGTATTATTTCTTTGTGTTTGGATTGCTATGACTGAACAAAAAATGGTAAAATAGTCAGTGAAAATCAAAATGAAGAGTGAAAAAGATGAAACATAAAACACTTTATAAATTTATAGGGCAAACAATTTTGTATTTCGCTATTTTCTTAGCCCTACTCTATTTCTTTAGTTACCTTGGTCAAGGTCAGGGTGGCTTTATCTATAATGAATTTTAAAGGAGATCCCTACCGTGTCAAACCAACCAATTACTGATATGATCGAGGCGATTGAGCGCTTCGCCCAACTGCAACCAGACTATCCTGTCTACAATGTCCTTGGAGAAGAGCATACCTATGGCCAATTGAAGGCAGACTCAGATAGCTTAGCAGCCCACATTGACCAAATGGGACTTCCTGAAAAGTCACCTGTTGTGGTCTTTGGTGGTCAAGAATATGAAATGTTGGCAACCTTTGTGGCCTTGACCAAATCTGGCCATGCTTATATCCCAATTGATAGCCATTCGGCCTTGGAGCGCGTGTCTGCCATTCTTGAAGTGGCTGAGCCAAGCCTGATCATTGCCATCAATGAGTTTCCAATCGAAAACCCAGCTGCTCCGATCATGTCCTTGGAGCAAGTGCGTGAAGCTTATGCGGCTCAGAATGCTTATGATTTGCAACATCCTGTCAAAGGGGATGATAACTACTACATCATCTTTACCTCTGGAACAACTGGAAAACCAAAAGGGGTGCAAATTTCGCATGATAACTTGCTCAGCTTTACTAACTGGATGATCACAGACAAGGAATTTGCGACGCCAGAGCGTCCGCAAATGTTGGCGCAACCACCTTATTCCTTTGACTTGTCTGTCATGTACTGGGCACCGACCTTGGCTCTTGGTGGAACCCTTTTTGCTCTTCCATCAGCCATCACTCAAGACTTCAAACAACTCTTTGCGACCATTTTTTCTCTTCCTATCGCTATCTGGACTTCAACACCATCTTTTGCAGATATGGCCATGCTGTCTGAAGATTTTAATGCTGAAAAGATGCCAGGCATTACCCATTTCTACTTTGATGGGGAAGAGTTGACCGTTAAAACTGCTCAGAAATTGCGCGAGCGTTTCCCAAATGCACGCATCATCAATGCTTATGGTCCAACGGAAGCAACTGTTGCTTTGTCGGCAGTGGCTATCACAGATGAGATGTTAGCGACTCTTAAACGCTTGCCAATCGGCTATACCAAAGAAGATTCTCCAACCTTTATCATTGATGAGGAAGGGAACAAATTGCCAAATGGAGAGCAAGGGGAAATCATCGTATCTGGACCAGCTGTTTCAAAAGGTTATATGAATAATCCAGAGAAAACAGCAGAAGCCTTCTTCGAATTCGAAGGTCTTCCAGCCTACCATACGGGAGATGTCGGAACCATGACAGATGAAGGCCTCCTTCTCTATGGTGGACGGATGGACTTCCAAATCAAGTTTAACGGCTACCGTATTGAGCTAGAAGATGTTTCTCAAAACTTGAACAAATCTCAGTACATTGACTCGGCTGTCGCAGTACCGCGCTACAACAAAGATCACAAGGTGCAAAATCTCTTGGCCTATGTCATCTTAAAAGATGGGGTCAAAGAACAATTTGAGCGAGAGATTGATATTACCAAAGCGATCAAGGAAGATTTGGAACACATCATGATGTCTTATATGATGCCTTCAAAATTCCTTTACCGTGATAGCTTGCCGCTAACTCCAAACGGGAAAATCGACATCAAAGGGTTGATTAGTGAGGTTAACAATCGATGATCGAGTTCTTGAAACAGCTCCCTCATTTAGAACCCTATGGCACCCCGGTCTACTTTATTTATCTGATTGGGGCCTTATTGCCCATCTTTGTTGGCCTCTTCTTTAAGAAGCGTTTCCCAGTCTATGAGGCCTTGGTTAGTCTAGCCTTTATTGTTTTGATGTTGACAGGGACGGATTTGAAACAAATCTATGCGGTTCTTTTCTACCTCTTTTGGCAAATCCTTTGGGTCTACTCCTATAAATTCTATCGAAGCCAGCGTGATAACAAGTGGGTCTTTTATGTTCACTCTTTCTTGGTCGTTTTGCCCTTGGTTTTTGTGAAGGTGCAACCAGCCATTGATGGGACCCAGTCTTGGATGGGCTTCCTTGGAATTTCCTATCTGACCTTCCGAGCGGTAGGGATGATTATCGAGATGCGAGATGGGACCCTCAAAGAATTTAGTCTCTGGGAATTCTTGCGTTTCTTGCTCTTTATGCCGACTTTTTCAAGTGGGCCGATCGACCGCTTCAAACGTTTCAATGAAGATTACCTAACGATTCCAGATCGGGATGAGCTCCTCGATATGCTGGAGCAGGGCGTCAAGTATATCATGCTTGGCTTCCTCTATAAGTTCATTCTAGCTCATATCTTTGGTCATCTCTTGCTAGGTCATGTCAAGACTTATGCCCTTCTTCAAGGGGGCGTCTTTAACCTAGGAACCTTAGGGGTGATGTATGTCTTTGGTTTGGACCTCTTCTTTGACTTTGCAGGCTATTCCATGTTTGCCCTTGCGGCATCCAACCTGATGGGGATTAAGAGCCCAATCAACTTTAACCTCCCTTTCAAATCACGTGATTTAAAGGAATTTTGGAATCGTTGGCACATGAGCCTATCTTTCTGGTTCCGTGACTTTGTCTTTATGCGTCTGGTTATGGTCTTGATGCGCAACAAGGTCTTTCAGAGTCGGATTACAACGTCAAACGTTGCCTATATCATCAATATGTTGGTCATGGGCTTCTGGCATGGAGTGACCTGGTATTATGTTGCTTATGGCCTCTTCCACGGTCTAGGTCTCGTGATCAATGATGCCTGGCTTCGGAAGAAGAAGACACTGAATAAAGAGCGCAAAGCAAAAGGACTTGAGCCCCTGCCAGATAATCGCTGGACTCAGGCTCTTGGAATCTTTATTACCTTCAACACCGTTATGCTGTCCTTCCTGATCTTCTCAGGTTTCTTGGATCAGCAATGGTTTCCAAAAATGAAATAAGAAAAGGAAAAATGAAAAATGGATGTAAAATCACAAGTAATTGAAATTATTGACGAATTGTTTATGGAAGATGTCTCAGACATGATGGATGAGGATCTCTTTGATGCCGGTGTTCTTGATAGCATGGGAACCGTTGAGTTGATTGTTGAATTGGAAAACCGCTTCGATATTCGGGTTCCAGTATCTGAATTTGGTCGTGATGACTGGAATACTGCCAACAAAATCGTAGAAGGTGTCATGGAGCTTCAGAATGCTTAAACGATTGTGGCTGATTCTGGGTCCAGTCTTTTGTGCCATGGCTCTTGTCGCTGCTCTTCTCTTTTTCTATCCGATTAACCACAAATATAATCTGACAGAGGAGAAAAAGGCCGCAGTGAGCTTGACGGCAGAAGGCTTTAAAAGTCGTGCCCGTAAGGAAGAAGCGCTCGGGGATCCCAACTATCGTTTTGTACCCTTCTTTGGTTCTAGTGAATGGTTGCGATTTGACATCGTCCACCCAGCTGTACTAGCAGAGAAGTATGATCGCTCTTACCGTCCATATTTTCTAGGTCAACGAGGGGCAGCGTCTTTGAACCAATATTTTGGGATGCAGCAAATTCTTCCTCAACTAGAAGGGAAAACGGCTGTTTATGTAGTATCGCCCCAGTGGTTTACGAAGGATGGCTATGACTCATCGGCCTTCCAGCAATACTTTAACAGTGATCAATTAACGAGCTTTTTGGCCAACCAAGAAGCTGGACCAGCAAGCCAGTATGCGGCATCTCGTCTCTTGCAACAGTACCCTAATGTTGCTATGCAGGGAGGAGTTCAGAAGCTAGCCAAAGGTCAAAATCTATCTAGTTTTGAAAAAGGTCTCAATCAGACCCTCATGCGCTTTGTTCGTCGGGAGGATGCCTTCTTTAGCACCTTTACGGCAATGAACAATAGCAACTATGAGAAGAAGGTTCTCTCTCGCTTGAATGATTTGCCAGATACATTTTCTTACGAAGCCTTGGAAGAGGTGGCGACGGCGGAAGCCAAAAAGAAAACCAATAATAATAAACTAGGCATTAGTAACAGCTTTTATACCCATCGCCTTGCTAGTAAGCTCAAGAAACTCAAAGGATTCCAAAAGAATGAATCCTATGAACAATCCCCAGAATACAATGATTTACAACTGGTCTTGGATCAGTTTGCTCAATCTAAAACCAATGTCATCTTTGTCATCCCCCCAGTGAATTCGAAATGGATGGCTTATACAGGCTTGAGTCAAGAAATGTATCAACGGACAGTTGAAAAAATCCGTTACCAACTAGAAAGTCAAGGCTTTACCCATATTGCTGATTTTTCTAAAGATGGTGATAAACCTTACTTTATGCAGGATACCATTCATATGGGCTGGAATGGATGGTTGGCCTTTGACAAGGCAGTTGATCCTTTTGTCTCCAACCCTCAACCGGCACCTGAATACAAGATTAACAATCGTTTCTTAAGTCAGGACTGGGCTAACTATAAAGGCCAGCCGGATCAATTTAAGTAAGATGCGAAGAGGTTGAGAATACCCCGTCTCAACCTTTTTTCCTATGGTTTTGAAGAAACTTATCCCCATATTCACAGACTTATCCACAGACTTGTGGATAAGTCTGTCTACTAGAAAGAAAGGAACTGGTAAACCATGAAAACAATGAAGAAAATAGCTGTTTATGCGATTCTTCAAGGGATCGTGATCTTTCTCATTACGGGCCTCATCACTCAATTCATCAGAGGAGACTTCTTTTTCCGAAACTTGGCTCCAATATTTGGAGTCTTGGCAGCTATCATGCGTTTTGGAACAGCTAGTCTGATGAAAATCTTGGCCCCAACGCTATACGATGAAGAGCCCAAACAAGAGAAAACTCCTACTGGGAAAGAAGCTGAATAAAAGAACTGTTTTTTCTGGAAAAATCTCTGGAAAAGCACTTATCTGACAGGCTTTATGGTAAAATAGAAGGAAGAATATTAGTTTGGAGAGTAAAAATACAATGAAACGTTCCATGTATGCTGGGCGTGTTCGCGAGGAACACATTGGACAAGAACTAACCCTCAAAGGTTGGGTGAGTCGACGCCGTGATTTGGGTGGCTTGATCTTTATTGATTTGCGGGACCGTGAAGGGATTATGCAATTGGTCATCAATCCAGAGACGGTCAGTTCGGAAGTCATGGCAACGGCCGAGAGCCTTCGTAGCGAGTATGTGATCGAAGTGACAGGTCAAGTTGCTGCTAGACAGCAAGCGAATGATAAAATTGCAACAGGTCAGGTTGAAATGCATGTTTCTTCATTGACTGTCCTTAATACGGCAAAAACCACACCATTTGAGATCAAGGATGGCATTGAAGCTAACGACGATACCCGTCTACGCTATCGATATTTGGACTTGCGTCGCCCAGAGATGTTGGAAAACTTGAAATTGCGTGCTAAAGTAACCCACTCTATTCGGAATTACTTGGATGAGTTGGAATTTATTGATGTGGAAACACCTTTCCTTTCTAAGTCAACTCCAGAAGGGGCGCGTGACTATCTCGTTCCATCTCGTGTCAACAAGGGGCACTTCTATGCCTTGCCTCAAAGCCCTCAAATCACGAAACAATTGTTGATGAATGCAGGCTTTGACCGCTATTATCAAATCGTCAAATGTTTCCGTGACGAAGATTTACGTGGAGACCGTCAACCTGAGTTTACACAGGTCGATTTAGAAACCTCCTTCTTGACAGAGCAAGAAATTCAAGACATTACCGAAGGTTTAATCGCGCGTGTCATGAAAGAAACCAAGGGAATTGAAGTCACCCTTCCTTTCCCGCGGATGAAGTACGATGATGCGATGGCTCTTTACGGTTCGGACAAACCAGATACTCGTTTTGAGATGCTCTTGACAGACTTGACAGAAGTTGTAAAGGGTGTAGACTTCAAGGTCTTCTCAGAAGCTCCAGCAGTGAAAGCCATTGTGGTCAAAGGAGCAGCAGACAACTACTCACGTAAAGATATCGATAAGATGACCGAAGTAGCCAAACAATATGGGGCCAAAGGTCTTGCATGGGTCAAGGTAGCTGATGGTGCTTTAAACGGCCCAGTTGCTAAGTTCTTGACAGACGTGACAACAGAGTTGACAAGTGCTTTACAGTTGGAAGAAAAAGATTTGGTCCTCTTTGTAGCGGATACACTAGAAGTAGCCAATGCAACCCTAGGTGCCCTTCGTTGCAGAATTGCCAAGGAATTAGACCTCATCGACAACAATCAATTCAACTTCCTTTGGGTGGTAGATTGGCCAATGTTTGAGTGGTCTGAAGAAGAAGGCCGTTACATGAGTGCCCACCATCCCTTTACACTTCCACAAGCAGATACAGCTCATGAATTAGAGGGCGATCTCGCTAAGGTACGTGCTATTGCCTATGACATTGTGCTCAATGGTTACGAACTTGGAGGAGGAAGTCTCCGGATCAACCAAAAAGAATTGCAAGAACGGATGTTTACGGCTCTCGGTTTCTCAAAAGAAGATGCGACAGAGCAATTTGGTTTCTTGCTAGAAGCTATGGATTATGGTTTCCCTCCACATGGTGGATTGGCTCTTGGTTTGGACCGTTTTGTCATGTTGTTAGCTGGTGAGGAGAATATCCGTGAAGTGATTGCCTTCCCTAAGAACAACAAGGCAACAGATCCAATGACCCAAGCCCCTTCTGCAGTATCTACCAAACAACTGGAAGAGTTGAGTCTACAAGTAGAAGTCAAAACTGAGGAGTAAGAATAAAAGCGGAAAATCCGCAGAAGTAGCTTCTGAGATTTTCCCTTTATTTATAAATTAAGAGATAGTCATGAAAAAAACTCGCTTAGGTAAAATCTTACGTTATTATGTGAGAAGAATTGCTTATAATTTTAAATTATTACGGGTCTTGAAAAGCATTTCCCGCGAAAAATATGATGAAAAGATTTCAGCCTCATTGGTCTATGGATTTTTATCTGCGATTGCTGTGAACTTCTTTTTCCAGCCGGGACGTGTCTATTCGAGTGGCGCGACAGGGTTAGCACAGATTGTTTCTGCTCTTAGTGATCGATTTTTGGGCTTTACCATTCCTGTTTCCTTGTCATTTTATGCCATCAATCTACCCTTAATGATCATCGCCTGGTATCAAATTGGCCATAAGTTTACCATTTTCACCTTTATAACGGTGTCCATGAGTTCCTTTTTTATCCAATTTGTTCCAGTAGTTACGCTCACCAATGACCCTATCATGAACGCCTTGTTTGGGGGTGTGGTTATGGGGACAGGGATTGGTTTTGCCCTTCGGAATAATATCTCCAGTGGGGGAACCGATATTGTCAGTTTGACCATTCGAAAGCGAACGGGCAAGAACGTCGGCAAAATTTCTCTCATCGTTAATGGGACCATCATGTTGATAGCAGGGATGACCTTTGGTTGGAAGTATGCCCTCTATTCGATGATTACTATTTTTGTTTCCAGTCGAGTGACAGATGCTGTCTTTACCAAGCAGAAGCGGATGCAAGCCATGATTGTCACTAGCCAACCGGATAAGATTATTGAGAAAATCCATAAACGATTGCACCGTGGTGCAACCATTATCCACAATGCCGAAGGGACCTATAATCATCAGGAAAAAGCCGTCTTACTCACGGTTATTACCCGAGCAGAGTTTAATGAGTTTAAATTTTTAATGAAAAAAGCAGACCCTCAAGCTTTTATAACCATTTCAGACAATGTTCATATTATTGGACGCTTTGTCGAAGTAGAAGATTAAAAAATTCCTGCAAGAACTTCTTGCAGGAATTTTTTTATGCTTGTTCTACCAAGATCCAACCATGGGCTGGAACGGAAAATTCTTCTTGAGAAAGTCCTTGCTCTCTCCCATACACATGAGGGTAGGCAATCGCTAATCTTGCAGATTGTTTGAGTCGATAGGTCCATTCTTGATCAGAAAGGTTGACCAAGATAAGCAACTTACGACCGTCTTTCTCGATGCTGTATGAGAAAGTCTCCTCTGAGATCCAAGTGACTTGGCAGTAATCCCGTATATCTTGGGCCTTGTCAAAACGAAGGAGCTCTTCCTCTTTTCGATAGGCAATCAATTCGCGCAGGAACTGAATATCTGTTTCATAAGCTGTAGAAGAAAGCCAGTCCAGTTGATTTAGAGCATCTGGAAGATTGTAAGTGTTCTCTTCTAACCCTTTGCTGCGATAGAATTCTTGACCAGCATGTAAGAAAGGAACTCCTTGAGCCAAGAGGACGAGATGCAAGCCAAGTCGAGCTTTAGCCTGACGCAGCTCCTCTGAAATGTTTGGATCTTCAACCTTGAGATAGTCAAAGAAGGTCGCATTGTCGTGGCATTCCACATAGTTAATTGCCTGTTGAGGACGCACAAAGTGGGGGATTCCTTTGAGTCCGATGTTACCAGTCAAAATATTGGCCAGATCATTGGCCTGATAGCGACTGTCTATACGTCCTTCGTTCAGGATGCTTCGTTTAATGGTATCACGGAAGTTGTCACTAAAGAAGCCATACGGACGAAGTTGACTGGCATTGTATTGATGGGCCAGGAGTTCAGGATCCAGTCCAGTATCCATCTTCCACCCTTCCCCATAAAGGTAAATGTTGGGGTAAATGGCTACTAATTCTTCTTGAATTTCCATCATGGTTTGGCGGTCAAGAATGCCCATCAGGTCAAAGCGGAAACCATCAAAGCCGTAGAGTTGAACCCACTGCTTGACCGACTGCTTGATGTAGTTGCGAACCATGGCTCTCTCGCTAGCTACATCGTTCCCACAGAAGGTTCCGTTGGTTCGTTGGCGATCCTGGTCATAGCGATAGAAATAGCCTGGGACAATCCGCTCAAAAGCAAATTCATCAGAGAGGTAAACATGGTTATAAACCACATCCATGATGAGGCTGAGATCTGCTTCGTGATAGGCATCAATCACCCGTTGCAACTCCAGGATCCGTTGGTAAGGATCATTTGGCTGGCTACTAAAACTTCCCTCAGGAACATTGTATTGCACAGGGTCATAGCCCCAATTATAACCAGCAGTAGGATTTGTTTCATCTACGCTTCCGAAATCATAGAGGGGCATGAGCTGGACATGAGTAATGCCTAGTGATTTCAAATAGTCAAAGCCAAAGGTCTGGTCTCCATGCTTAGGAGATTCTAAGAGGGCTGGGAAGGTACCAGGATATTTGAAACCAACTTCTTTTTGCATGGAGAAGTCCCGGACGCTCAATTCATAAATAATGGCCTGAGTCGGATCTAGTTGGGTTGTGGCTCTCTGGATAGGGCGCTCAATCTTGTGCCGGTCGATGACATAGCTAGCTCCTGAATTGGCTTCAGAAGAAAGAGCATAAGGATCATGGACGATATGGGTTACACCGTTGACTTGATGCTGGTAGTAATAAGAGGCTTTTTCCCAGTCTCCTTTGAGTTCTATACGCCATACACCTTTTTCTGTCCGCTCCATCGGGTAGACAGTTTGGTTGATCAAGAGCTGAACCTCTTGAGAAATGGGAGCCCAAAAGGCAAAGCAGGTTTTTTCTTTGGAGTAACGAGCTCCTAAATCCTCTCCATCATAAGCATATAGCTGATCAAAGATGGGTTGGCGGACGATGTCGCGATAGTTTATGAGGCAGGTTTCTCCCTTAGCGTTGGAGAGGGTATAGCTTTGACTCATGTCGATGGGAAGGGGGCTTCGAAGAGTTTTTTCTTCCTCTGTCGGCAGAAGTTCAATTGTTTTCGAACCAGACGTCAATGTAAAAGGAAGAGAGGCCATTACGCTCTCTCCTCCTTCCATGCGAATCAAGTCTTGGTCGTCTAAATAAGCTGCAAAGTTGGTGGTCATAGGTTCTCCTAAAGTTCAATAATCGAGTGTTCAATGAGCTGTCTGTAGCAAACAGTTTTGTTTTCCTTGTTGTCCTTAATAATTTGGAGCAAGGTTCTGACAGATTCGCGTCCCAATTCGACCGTATTGATATCAATATAGGCGTCAATTGGAATTCGTGGTTGAATAGAGTCGAAGGAAATAATTGGAAGATCGACTTGTTTGTCGCTCAGGTATCTCCGAACCCCTTCGGCAACCAAAATATCCGTCGTCATGAGTGCTTCCAGTTCTTCAAAAGGCAGGGTATCCATGATTTGGTAAGAATTTTCTTCCAGCAAGAAACCAAAGGAGAACTTGACCAATTCCTCACGGAGAGGGATCTGGTGACTGGCAAGAGCTTCTTGGTAGCCCTTGTAGCGGTCTTGAGAAACGGCCAATTCCTTATTTCCTCCAACAAAGGCGATGTGTTGGTATCCTTTCTTGATGAAATATTCGGTCGCATCAAAGGCGGCCTTAACATTGTCGTTATCGACTAAGGATACAAACGGTGAAGTTGCTTTTCCCAAAATCAAGAAAGGAAATTTATCTTGAATACAGAAGTCAACCAAAGGATCATTCAATTTGGAATAGAGGAAGATGAGTCCATCTACCCGCTTACCATAAATCATTTGTTTGAGTTGACCGAGGCGGTGGGTTTCATTAGCCCCTGTACAAATCTGAATGGCATAGCCATAATCAGAAGCAACCTGACTAATCCCACGGAGGACCGTAGGGAAGAAGGGGTTTTGGAAGAACACATCACTTTCATCAGGCAAGACAAGGGCAATGACCTGACTGGACTGGCTCACTAAGCTACGAGCATTGAGGTTTGGATGGTAATCTAGTTCTTTCATGGCAGAACGAACCCGTTCTTTAGTGGCTTCACTGATGGTAGATTTATTTTGAATCACTCGTGTAACGGTAGATGGTGCAACGCCAGCAAGTTTGGCGACATCTTTGATGGTGACACGCATAAAGGACCTCCCTAAGGTTTGTAATCTGGATCCCGGAAATGAGTCTTATAGAAAGCAAGTGCGAGGAACAAGACAAATAGGATATTTTGGATCAAGATGGTTGTCGTAAAGACTTGGTGGAATACTAAACTGATCAGGACGCTCGCGAGAATGGGCAATCCTAGACAGTTGAGGGTAAAATTGAAGCATTCTTTGAAGGTCTTGAGAGAGAAGAGACGTGACTTCCGTGTCAAGAAGAGGAAGAAGGAAGCTCCAAATACTAAAATGGCAAAATTCACAGCAGATAAGAAACCTGAGAAGAGGACGAGAAAGAGGCTAACAGCCAATCGATTGGTCTGGAACCAATCTTTGGAAATGGCCTTAGTGAGTTCCTTTTTGTCCTGGATGCTCTCTTGATTGATGGCTTGGTAAGGAATCGTAGCCAGTTCTTTCTTTTCTTTACTTACAATCAATTGATTTTTATCGAAATAAAGAGTTAATTTTTCTCCTAATTGAGTTCCTTCGTGATGGCCTAAGATAACATGACCAGCCTCATTTTTATGAACTCCAAAATGACTGTTATAGACTAGTTCTTGCTGATTTATCTGTATGTTTTCTTTTAAATCCTTCATAACGTCGTCTGTTAAGGGATCAAAGACATCACTAACGAAGGTGGTTAAGGGGTAGGTCTGTAGTTCTGCATTTTGAATGGCAACAGGAATGAGGGTCAAGGATAGAAGAAAGAGTGAGGTAAAGACCATTTGGAACCAATTAAGTTGTTTGCGGTTGGCAAATGCTTTTCTTACCTGAAAAAGGCTGGAAAAATAGTTAAATGGATAGGGCATGAAGAGACCTTTCTAATCTCCGGGATGGATTTCCCTTGTATGGAGAGCATAACAAGATTTTATCCTTAACCAAAGATGGGAGAGAAACTGGTAGCAAATCAATCAACTTGCTACCCTTGTCCCACTCCCATCCTTTCCTTAAAGATAAAATTAATGTGACTGGGAGAAAAGCACGAGAGGAGATCTTGTCCTTTTCATCATGGCTGGAAGGTTATAGAAAAGTTTATTTTATCCTTTATCCCCACCAGCTGTCAAGCCTGAAACAAAGTTCTTTTGAAGGAAGAAGAACAGAACACAGATTGGAACTGCAATCAGAATCGCACCTGCCGCAAAGAAGGCAATCTTTTGATTTTTTTGGTCGCTGATAAAGGTTTGAAGACCAACAGCTACCGTGTAATTGATTTCATCGCGAAGCAAGAATTTAGACAAGATGTAGTCTCCAAAAGGTCCCATGAAGGCCCAAAGAGCTTGTACCGCAATCATTGGGCGAACCAATGGAAGGACGATTTGCCAGAAGCGACGGAAGTGTCCAGCACCATCCAATTTTGCAGATTCATCAAGTGAAATTGGGACTGTATCGAAGTAACCCTTCATCAACCAAGCGTTCATTGGGATTCCTCCACCGACATAGAGGAAGATGAGGAACCAGCTGTGGTTCAAGGCATTCAACATCAAGGCCATAACGAAGAAGGCAGTCAAAGCAGCCATGGTAGGCACCATTTGGATAATCAAGAAGAAGACCAAACTTTGCTTACGAGCCAAGAAGTTGTAGCGGCTGTATGCATATCCTGCCAAGGTAATGATGGATGTTTGAGCGACCATGGTAATAATGGCGATGATCAAGGTGTTGAGATACCAGGTACCATATAAGGTGTCCGTAAAGAGTTTTTGGAAGTTATCAAAGCTGAGACTGCCACTGAAATCAAGCGTAAAGGCACTGACATTACCAGTTTTGAAGGCTGAAAGAACCGTGATCAACAAGGGATAGATGATGATGATGGAAAGGACAACCAAGTAGAGGTAAGTCAAGAAATGATTAAGGCGGCGTTTAAATTGAACTGAATTTTTCATTTTACACATCCTCCATATCAAATGCGTGCAGTTTCTTGAAGGCAATCATCGAGATCGAGATGACAATCAAAGAGATGATCAACGTAACCGCAGCAGCCATTGAGTATTGAGGTGATGAGTTCGTTGTCAATTTATAGATCCAAGAAATCAAGATATCTGTCGAACCAGCATTACCACCAACAGATCCAGGTCCACCATCGTTAAAGAGGTAGATAATGGAGAAGTTGTTAAAGTTGAAGGTGTATTGGCTGATGAGAGTTGGTGCCGCAACCGCCAAAATCATTGGGAAGGTAATGTTGCGGAATTTTTGCCAAGCGTTGGCCCCATCAATATAGGCTGCTTCGTAAAGGTCGTTTGGAATAGATTGCAAGATTCCGAGTGTCAAGACGTAAATGTAAGGGAAGCCGAGCCAACCTTGCATCATAATCAAAGCAATCTTCGTCCAGGTAGGATCAGTTTTCCAAGGAATGAGAACCCCATCCAAGAATGGGAAAATCTTCGCAAAGAGCGGAAGGACTTGCGCATTGATGGCCCCGATACTATCGTTGAACATGTTTGAGAATGTCAAGATCGTAATGAAGGCAGGAACCGCCCAAGGAAGAAGGAAGATAACACCGAAGATGCGTTTTCCTTTAATGAATGGTTGGTTGGCAATAATAGCCGTTAGGATACCAAGAACGATTTGAAGAGTAGAAGCTGCCAAGGCCCAGATCAAGGTCCAGCCCAATACAGATGTAAAGGCAGAACGGAAGGTACTCAAAGTCCACATGTTGGTGAAGTTTTGAAGTCCGATCCAATCAAGGAGCGTAAAGCGAGCTGTATGCTTAAAGTCGTAGTTGGTAAAGGCAATCATCAAGGTAACCAAAACAGGGAAGATGATTGCAAAGGTCATGGCAATATAAGAAGGGATGATCAAGAGATAGGGGAAGCCATTTTCATAGATAGCATTCACCATCTCTTTTAGGGTCTTCGGCACTCGAATCCCGTTATTAATCCGCTTAGCTACAGTACCAGCATCTTTGATATTCAAGGCGTAGAACATCAAATAAACGACGGTGATAATTAAGTGGAAGGCCCCACGAATCAAGATAAAAAGAGAATTATCTTTTCCACGGACAGTACCGAGGGTAACTAGTTTAGACAATTCCTCCAAACCAATACCGAAAAAGTAAGCGAGAAAGACAAGTGTTACACCGAGGAAGATGTACCCTTTTGCTTTCTGTTTGTTATAGATTTGTCCCAAGCCAGGAATGAGGGATAACCACATTGCCTTTTTTGGATTTTGTTGTGTTTCCATATCGACTCCTTATAAGTGAGCGACCAGAGGCCACATCACAGCGAAAGGCTGGGAAACACTCCCAGCCCCTTGGGAACTGTATTACTTGCCACCGAATTTTTGTTCGATAGTTTCTTTGATTAATTTAACAGCATCGTCAGCAGCATCTTTAGAAGATTTCTTACCACTTACAGCGTCGAAGAGCATAGTTGCAGCTGGATCCCAAACAGTACTCATTTCAGAGATGTTTGGCATTGGTTGTGCATTTTCAAACTGTTTAACAACGGCAGTTGTCAATTCATCGTTTTTACCAACAGCGTACTCACGAGCTTCTGTGTTAGCTGGCACTTCGTTTGTCTTATCGTAGAAAGCTTTTTGTTGATCAGTTGAAGTCAAGAAGTCTACAAATTTTTGAGCTGCTTCAGGGTGGTTAGCACCTGCAGGGATAACCCAAGCTTTACCACCACCGAAGGCAGAGTAAGCTTTTCCATTTGGAAGAGTAGGGATAGTTGCTACACCGTAGTTTACTTTTGCTTCTTTCAATGAAGATGCTTTCCATGGACCATCGATGATGGCAGCTGTCTTACCTTCTTGGAATTGAGTTTGGATGAAGTTTGCAGCACCTTTAGTGTCTTGCAATCCTTTAGGCCATTTAGCATACCAAGTTTTCGCGTATTCGATACCATCGATCGCACCTTGGTTGTTCAAACCAACATCTTTTGGATCTGTACCATCTTTACCGAAGACGTAGCCACCGTTACCTGAAAGAAGTCCATATGCATAGTAGAAGTTTGTCCAGTCAGCAAGGAAGGCAGTGTTTTTACCAGCTTCGCCAGCGAAGTCATACTTGCTGTCTTTTGCCAATTCTTCAAGTTCACCAAATGTTTTTGGAGCTTCTTGTATGAGGTCTTTGTTGTAGTAAAGAACCAATGTTTCGATAACTGCTGGTGCACCGTATACTTTACCACCGTTTGTTACAAGTGATTCAGTTGTTTTGTCGGTCTTGCTGTCTTTGTTCAATTTCACTTCAGCCAATTGACCGTCGTTACCAAGACCACCTACGCGGTCGTATGGTGCCATCATAACGTCTGGAGCTTTACCAGATTGGTTGTCAAGAGACAATTTGTCCAATCCACCAAGAGCGTCACCTGTCTTGATCGTTACTTTTGTTCCACTTTCTTTTTCAAAAGCTTTCGCAGCTTCTTCCATGTAAGCTTTGTAACCATTGTCAACGTAGACTGTCAACTCGTTTTCAGAAGCAGCAGAGTCGTCTTTTTTGCCTCCACAAGCTACCAAAAGAAGTGATGCGAATCCAACTGTACCAAGTACAGCAGCGCTTCGAAGAATTGTGCGTTTCATGATTTATTCCTCCTAAAGAATAAAAATAATATTATTAGTTGAAAACGTTTTAGACAAACGTTTTCCTTAACACGAATAGTATATCACAGGAAGAAAACGTTTGCAAGTTCTTTGTGCAAAAAAAATTAAAAATTTTTTATCTTCTATTAAATACACACAAATAGTTGACAAGAAAATAAGAAAAGGATAAACTAGGCGTGGGGTGAACCTGCAGAAAAAATCATAAAAGTTTAGGAAACCTCTTGCATAAACCACAAGAATACTTTATAATGGACACGTAACGCAAACGTTTTCCTTAAACGTTGCATAAAGATGATCTAGGGTCATTTATAAATAGGTTAAATTTTTTTCTATTTCTGACAATTGCACTCTTCCTAACCCTTCTAAAAGTCGGAATGAGAACTGGATTAGAGTAGAAAGTTGGTCTATTTTTCTTCGAAACAAAAAATATTAAACTAAAGGTGGTACCCTCAATGAAAAAACGCCAAAGTGGTGTCTTGATGCACATTTCATCCTTGCCTGGGAAGTATGGAATCGGTTCGTTTGGTCAAGCAGCTTACGATTTTGTCGATTTCCTTGTTCGGACTAAGCAACGGTATTGGCAAATTTTGCCTCTCGGAACAACCAGTTATGGAGATTCTCCTTATCAATCCTTCTCGGCTTTTGCAGGCAACACCCACTTTATTGACTTCGATCTCTTGATCGATCAAGGGCTCTTGGATGCATCCGATGTCGAAGGTGTTGATTTTGGTCAAGACCCAACAGAAGTAGACTATGCGAAGATCTTCGAACAACGTCGTCCTCTTCTAGAAAAAGCGGTTAAAGCTTTTATTGAAAACGGTGATTGGGATGACTTCAGCCGTTTTGCTGAAGAAAATGCAGCTTGGTTGGAATTGTTCGCAGAATACATGGCTATTAAAGAGCACTTTGAATTAAAAGCATGGACAGAATGGCCAGACGCTGCGATTCGTGCACGTCAACCGGAAGCCCTTGCATCCTACCGCGCTCAATTGGAAGATAAATTGACTTACCATCGAGTAACACAGTATTTCTTCTTCAAACAATGGTTGAAATTGAAAGCATACGCTAACGACAACCATATTGAGATCGTAGGTGATATGCCAATCTACGTAGCGGAAGATTCAAGCGATATGTGGGCAAATCCTCATCTCTTTAAAACAGATGAAAATGGAAAAGCAACCTGCATCGCAGGATGCCCACCAGATGAGTTCTCAGCAACTGGTCAGCTTTGGGGCAACCCAATCTATGACTGGGAAGCAATGGACAAAGATGGTTACAAATGGTGGATTGAACGCTTGCGTGAGAGCTTCAAGATCTACGACATCGTGCGGATCGACCACTTCCGTGGTTTTGAATCTTACTGGGAAATCCCAGCTGGTTCTGATACAGCAGCACCAGGTAAATGGGTCAAAGGTCCTGGCTACAAACTCTTTGCCGCTGTGAAAGAAGAACTTGGTGATTTGAACATCATCGCAGAAGACCTTGGCTTCATGACGGACGAAGTCATTGAGCTTCGTGAGCGCACAGGCTTCCCTGGCATGAAGATTCTTCAATTTGCCTTCAATCCTGACGATGAAAGTATCGACAGCCCTCACTTAGCGCCAAACAACTCTGTTATGTACACTGGAACACATGATAACAACACGGTTCTTGGATGGTACCGCAATGAAATTGACGATCCAACTCGTGAGTATCTTGCTCGTTACACCAATCGTAAAGAATACGAATCTGTTCCACATGCGATGCTTCGTACCGTCTTTGCTTCAGTCAGCTTTATGGCCATCGCTACCATGCAAGATTTGTTAGAGTTGGATGGCTCAGCTCGTATGAACTTCCCATCTACTCTTGGTGGCAACTGGGCATGGCGGATGACAGCGGATCAATTGACTCCTGCTGTTGAGCAAGAATTGCTTGATTTCACGACCATCTATCGTCGTATCAATGAAAATTTAGTAGAATTAAAGAAATAAGACATTATCAGGAGACACAAAAAATGTTACCATTAAAAGAATTTGTACAAAATCGTTACAATAAATCGATCGCAGAATGTAGTAACGAAGAGCTTTACCTTGCTCTTCTTAACTACAGCAAACTTGCTAGCAGCCAAAAACCAGTCAACACTGGTAAGAAAAAAGTTTACTATATCTCAGCTGAGTTCTTGATTGGTAAACTCTTGTCAAACAACTTGATTAACCTTGGTCTTTATGACGAAGTTAAGAAAGAACTTGCTGATGCAGGTAAAGAGTTGATCGAAATCGAAGAAGTAGAATTGGAACCATCACTTGGTAACGGTGGTTTGGGACGTTTGGCAGCCTGCTTTATCGACTCAATCGCTACACTTGGTTTGAATGGTGACGGTGTTGGTTTGAACTACCACTTTGGTCTTTTCCAACAAGTTCTTAAAAACAACCAACAAGAAACTATTCCTAACGCTTGGTTGACTGACCAAAACTGGTTGGTTCGTTCAAGCCGTAGCTACCAAGTACCATTTGCACACTTTACATTGACATCTACTCTTTACGATATCGATGTACCTGGTTACAAGACAGCTACTAAAAACCGTTTGCGTTTGTTTGACTTGGATTCAGTTGATTCTTCAATCATCAAAGACGGTATTAACTTTGACAAGACAGACATCGCTCGCAACTTGACTCTTTTCCTTTACCCAGATGATAGTGACCGTCAAGGTGAATTGCTCCGTATCTTCCAACAATACTTCATGGTTTCAAACGGTGCACAATTAATCATCGATGAAGCAATCGAAAAAGGAAGCAACTTGCACGACCTTGCTGACTACGCAGTTGTACAAATCAACGATACTCACCCATCAATGGTTATCCCTGAATTGATCCGTCTTTTGACTGAACGTGGTATCGAACTTGACGAAGCCATCTCTATCGTTCGTAGCATGACTGCCTACACAAACCACACAATCCTTGCTGAAGCCCTTGAAAAGTGGCCTCTTGAATTCTTGGAAGAAGTGGTTCCTCACTTGGTACCAATCATCAAAGAATTGGACCGCCGTGTTAAAGCAGAATACAAAGACCCAGCTGTTCAAATCATCGATGAGAGCGGACGTGTTCACATGGCTCACATGGATATCCACTACGGATACAGCGTAAACGGGGTTGCAGCTCTTCACACTGAAATCTTGAAGAACTCAGAGTTGAAAGCTTTCTACGACATCTACCCAGAAAAATTCAACAACAAAACAAACGGGATCACCTTCCGTCGTTGGCTCATGCATGCTAACCCAAGCTTGTCTCACTACTTGGATGAGATTCTTGGACGCGAATGGCACCATGAAGCTTCTAAATTGGAAGACCTTCTGTCATACGAAGATAAGGCTGCTGTCAAAGAAAAATTGGAAAACATCAAAGCCCACAACAAACGTAAATTGGCTCGTCACTTGAGAGAGCACCAAGGTGTGGAAATCAATACAAACTCTATCTTTGATATCCAAATCAAACGTCTTCACGAATACAAACGTCAACAAATGAACGCTTTGTATGTCATCCACAAATACTTGGACATCAAGGCTGGTAACATCCCTGCTCGTCCAATCACAGTATTCTTTGGTGGTAAAGCAGCTCCTGCCTACACTATCGCTCAAGACATCATCCACTTGATCCTTTGCTTGTCAGAAGTGATTGCAAACGACCCAGCAGTAGCTCCACACTTGCAAGTAGTGATGGTTGAAAACTACAACGTAACAGCCGCAAGCTTCTTGATCCCAGCATGTGATATCTCAGAACAAATCTCATTGGCTTCTAAAGAAGCTTCAGGTACTGGTAACATGAAATTCATGTTGAACGGAGCTTTGACGCTTGGTACTATGGACGGAGCTAACGTTGAAATCGCTGAGTTGGTTGGAGACGAAAACATCTATATCTTCGGTGAAGATTCAGAAACAGTTATCGACCTTTACGCGAAATCTGCATACAAATCAAGCGAATTCTACGCTCGTGAAGCGATCAAACCATTGGTTGACTTCATCGTCAGCGACGCTGTTCTTGCAGTTGGTAACCAAGAACGTTTGTCTCGCCTTCACAATGAGTTGATCAACAAAGACTGGTTCATGACCCTTCTCGACTTGGAAGACTACATCAAAGTCAAAGAGCAAATGCTTGCTGACTACGAAGACCGTGACGCATGGTTGGATAAAGTCATCGTCAACATTGCCAAAGCAGGATTCTTCTCATCTGACCGTACCATCGCTCAGTACAACGAAGATATCTGGCACTTGAACTAATTTGTTTTCGACATTCTAGAAGCAATATACTTAGAAAGAAGAGCTCCTTTTGAATCATATCCTGATTTAGAGGGAGCTTTTTTAGTACAGGAGCGCTTGGAAAATCTAAACTTGCGCTTCCCTAAGGTTCACGTTATAATAAATACTATGGATATTAGAAACGAGGAAATACAATGAAGAAAAATCCAATTTATATGTATGTCTTGCTAGCTCTATCAGCGATGGGAACTCTATTAACTGCTCAGTCCTTCTTTGGATTGGCTAAAGTGGAGCTCACAGATGAAATGGCAGCTTCTTTGAACTTAACCACTGCTCTTGAACGGGAAGAATACAAAGCCTTCCTTGAAAAATTAATCGTAGCCTTACGCGGACCAATTGCTTGGTTGTTGCTATCTCTTTTGATCGCGGGCTTGATTGCAGTTGCCTATTTCTTCCTGTCTAAAAAGGATATTGTCAAGGCGACCTATGCCTATATGGGACAGATTGGTGCCTTTGTCTTAATGAGCTTGCATAATTTCTTGTCTTATCGTTCTTCTATGTCTGTGATCACGTCAGACAAATTGCGGACCTTGTTGCAGGCTTCTAGCTTATATGCACTGGTCTTGAGTGTGGTTGTAGCCCTTGTTTACTTGGGAATCCTCCTCTACAAATTGAAAAATAGACCAGCTAGCGACCTTCAAGCTTAGATCATAGCATTTAAAAACTCCTCAAGTCTGGAACAAAGAAGAGGAGCTGGTCTGATTGGAGAAGAAAATGAAAGTATGTTTTGTCTATATCAGTTTAAGTGGCAATACTGAAAGTTTTGTTCGTCGCCTCAGTGATTATCTATGGGAGCAGTACCCTGACTTGGTCATTGAAAAAATCCATGTCAAAGATCTAGTCAAAGAAGGAAAGCCCTTCTTTGAAGTTGATACACCTTTTATCGCCTTTTTGCCGACCTACCTAGAAGGAGGAAATGGTGTTGATAATGGAGATGTGGAAATTTTAACGACCGATGTAGCAGACTTTATTGCCTACGGAGACAATGCCTCAAAATGTTTAGGAGTTGTAGGATCAGGAAATCGCAACTTCAACAATCAATATTGCCTAACGGCCAAGCAGTACAGCCAACGCTTTGGTTTCCCTATGCTAGCAGACTTTGAGATGCGAGGAATGCTAGGGGATATCAAAAAAGTAGCGGCCATTGTAGAAGATTTGTATCGTCTTTAAAACAAAAGAACCAAGCCTATGCTTGGTTCTTATTTGTTGCGGTTGAAGAGAGGGGTCATATTTTGTATGACTCCTCTTTTAGGGCTTATTTTAATTGATCTGTGATTTCTTTCGAAAGTAAGAGGCCGAGGCGATAGTCCTTATTGATGGCGTGGATGACATCGTTGATATTTTCCGTCGTTTGGATTTGTGCCTTGATGCTTGCTTTGAAGGTTTCATCTTTTAAGAGTTGTTCTTGTAAAATCTTTTGCAGTTTTTCTCTCTCGTATTTATTGATTAAAAAGAGAATAAGCAGACTAACTAAAATAAGAATATAAACAGTTTGATTCATAGGGTTCTCCAGAGGATAAGATAATGGATGAAGGGAAGCGATAATCCCTAAAAATATAGGTGTGTTTAGCATGAGAAAAGGAGTGAGATGGAACTAAATAAGGTTTATTTAGCGATTCCTCTCACTCCTACAAGAGATGGTTTCCTATCAAAAAGTAAGGAAGAAATTACATCTTCTCAGGTGCATCGACACCAAGTAAGCGAAGGGCTTCTTTCAAGACAACTGCTGTTGAATAGCTAAGAGCTAGGCGGCTATCGCGTTCTGGACTTTCATCCAAGATACGAGTGTGAGCATAGTACTTGTTGAAGGCTTGAGCCAAGTTAATCGCATATTTAGCAATTAAGGATGGATCATAGTTTTCAGCAGCACGTTTCACGACACGAGAGAAGTCTTGGAGAAGTTTGATAATTTCCCAGCTTTCTGGGTCGTTCAAGCTGTATGTTGCATCTGCAGATGGTGTGAAGTTGGCTTTGCGCAGGATGGATTGGATACGTGCGTATGCGTATTGTACGTATGGTCCAGTTTCCCCTTCGAAGGATACCATGGCTTCAAGGTCAAAGTCATACCCGTTGCGACGGTCTGTCTTCAAGTCGTAGAATTTAACGGCACCAACACCGACTGCATGTGCCACTTCTTCCTTGTTTTCCAATTCAGGGTTCTTTTCTTCGATCTGCGCTTTGGCACGAGAGATGGCTTCTTGAAGGGTTGGTTCGAGCAGGATGATATTTCCTTTACGAGTTGACAATTTTTGGCGGTTCTTTGTAACCAAACCAAAGTCAACGTGGATCATATCGTCGCTCCAGTCAAATCCCATTTTCTTCAAAACAGCTTTCAACTGACGGAAGTGGTTGGATTGTTCTTGACCTACAGCATAGATGTTTTTCACAAAGTTGTAAGTCCGTGCACGGTAGATAGCAGTGGCGATATCACGAGTGATATAAAGAGTAGCGCCGTCTGATTTCTTAATCATAGCTGGTGGAAGGTTGACATCATCCAACTCAACGATGCTAGCTCCCTTAGACTCTTTCAACAAGCCTTTTTCTTCAAGGATTTGGACAGCTTCATCCATCTTGTCATTGTAGAAAGCTTCTCCGTTTAAGCTGTCAAATTCAACACCGAGGAGTTTGTAGATACGGTTGAATTCTACCAAGCTTTCGTCACGGAACCATTGCCACAATTCAGTCGCTTCTGGATCTCCATCTTCCAATTTCTTGAACCAGAGACGTCCTTCCTCATCCAAAGCAGGATCATTTTCGATTTCGGCATTGATGCGGACATAGAGTTTCAACAATTCATCGATTGGATTGGCTTCGACGGCTTCCTTGCTACCCCATTTTTTGTAAGCCACCATCAAGAGACCGAACTGTTTGCCCCAGTCTCCCAAGTGGTTGATTTTAATGGTATTGTAGCCCATTTTTTTATAGATGTTTGAAATAGCATCTCCGATAACGGTTGAACGTAGGTGACCAACTGAGAAAGGTTTTGCGATGTTTGGACTAGAAAGGTCGATAGTCACGTTCGCTCCTTGACCTTCTTCTTGTTGTCCATAGGCTGCACCCGCTTGGATAACGGCTTTGATAACTTGGTCAGAGATCTTAGATTTGTCCAAGAAGAAGTTTACATAAGGACCAGTAGCAACGACTTTTTCAAAGTGAGAGGCATCGATTTTTTCCGCAATATCAGCAGCAATCGCTTGAGGAGCTTTGCGTTCGATTTTAGCCAAAGAAAAGGCAGGAAAAGCGATGTCTCCAAGGTCTGAAGATTTTGGTTGCTCTAGTAAATTTAAGATAGTTTCTTGGTCTAAGCCTTCAATGACTTTTGCCAATTCACTTGCAATAAGTTCTTTATGATTCATAGTAGCTCCTTTGGTCTTTTGTTACTATTCTATCACAAAATTCGGCCTTTCTTCAAACTTTTTGGTATAATCAAAGTATAATTATTCAAAAGTGGAGCAAAAATGAAAAAAGATGAACGTCAGCTTTTGATTCGAGAAATTATTCAACATGAGAAGTTATCGACGCAAAAAGACATTCAAGACCGCCTAGATCAAAGAGGGGCGGGAGTGACCCAGACCACCTTATCTAGAGACCTACGAGAAATCGGTCTGATCAAGGTAAAGGAAAAGGGTGGCCTCTATTATAAATTAGCAGACGAACCAGATCGAACAGATATTTTTAGACTGATTGCTCAATATGCACAAGTGGTCTCGAGAGCGGAGTTCACATTGGTTGTTCGGACGGAGCTGGGAGAAGCGGCTATTTTAGCCAACGCAGTCGATGAGATTTTGGATGATCAAATCCTTGGTACCGTAGCAGGGGCCAATACCCTCTTAATTGTTTGCAAGGACCAAGAAGTAGCACAAACAGTCCAGCAGAACATTCTCCAACATTCTAGTCACTAGTCAAGGGCGAGGGACCAGTCCAGAAAGGGATCGGCCCTCCTTTTATGTCAGTTTAGAGTTGGAGTAAGCACTCAGAATGAATGCAATGATATAGAAAAGGAACGATATGGCAGCAGAAAAAATATCACCTGGCATGCAGCAATACCTAGATATCAAAAAAGACTATCCGGATGCTTTTTTGCTCTTTCGGATGGGGGATTTTTACGAGCTCTTTTATGAAGATGCCGTCAATGCAGCTCAGATTTTAGAGATTTCTTTGACCTCTCGGAATAAAAATGCAGAAAATCCGATTCCCATGGCTGGAGTTCCCTATCATTCAGCCCAGCAGTACATCGATGTCTTGATCGAAAAAGGTTACAAGGTAGCTATTGCAGAGCAGATGGAAGATCCCAAGCAAGCCGTCGGTGTAGTCAAACGGGAAGTGGTCCAAGTCATTACTCCGGGGACCGTTGTCGATTCGACCAAGCCAGACAGCGCTAACAACTTCCTGGTAGCCTTGTCTCATGATGAGACGGATTATGGCCTTGCCTATATGGACCTAGTGACCGGGGAGTTTCAGGTTACCAGTCTAAATGATTTTGCCATGGTCTGTGGGGAGATCCGCAACCTACGGGCACGGGAAATTGTCCTGACCTACTCCTTGTCAGAAATGGAAGAAAGAGTCCTTCTTGGCCAAATGAATCTCTTGCTCTCCCCTATCTCAGAAGTGGCGGAGGATGTCCAACTTTTAGGGGTTGAGTTGACTCATTTGGAGAGAATAGCGGCAGGAGGCCTGCTCCAATATGTCCAGGAAACCCAGAAGCGGGAACTCCATCATATCAAGCCTGCCCATCACTATGAAGTCCGTGATTTCTTGCAGATGGATTATGCGACCAAGGCGAGTTTGGACTTGACAGAAAATGCTCGGACTGGCAAAAAACATGGCAGCCTCTACTGGCTCCTAGATGAAAGCAAGACAGCCATGGGAGGCCGTCTCTTGCGGGCATGGATCCAGAAGCCTTTGATGGACCGCCATCGGATCGAAGAGCGTCAAGAGATTATCCAAGTCTTCTTGGACCATTTCTTTGAGCGAAGCGATCTGGCAGATCGTCTCAAGGGTGTGTATGATATCGAGCGCTTGGCCAGTCGGGTCTCTTTTGGAAAGACCACTCCCAAGGACCTCTTGCAGTTGGGAGAAACCCTGCGCCATGTTCCCTTGATCAAATCGCTTTTGGTCGAGATGGGCGAGCCGGTGCTAGACCTCCTCATCGCCCAGTTAGATGAGCTACCAGAGCTTTGCCGTCTCATCGAAGCAGCCATTGATCCGGATGCTCCGATCGTTCTGACAGAAGGCAATATCATCCGTACCGGCTTCGACCCGACTCTGGACCAGTACCGTGTCGTCCTCCGAGAAGGGACTGGCTGGATTGCAGAGATCGAAGCCAAAGAACGGGAAGCCAGTGGCATTACCGGACTTAAAATTGACTACAACAAAAAAGATGGCTACTATTTCCATGTGACCAATTCCCAATTATCCCGTGTGCCAGCTCATTTCTTCCGCAAGGCAACCTTGAAAAATTCTGAGCGCTTTGGGACAGAAGAACTGGCTCGGATCGAAGGGGAGATGCTAGAAGCTCGGGAACAGTCGACTAGTCTAGAGTATGCGATTTTCCTACGGATCAGAGAGGAAGTCGGCAAGTACATCCAGCGCCTGCAGTCCCTAGCCCAAGCCCTAGCAACGGTGGACGTCTTGCAAGGCTTGGCCTGTGTGGCTGAAAGACAACAACTGACCCGGCCAGTCTTCCAAGAGGCGCGTGATATCCGGATTGAGAAGGGTCGTCACCCAGTTGTTGAAAAGGTGATGGGAGCTCAAAGCTACATCCCCAACAGCATTTCTATGGATGAGACCTGTGATATCCAGCTAATTACGGGACCTAATATGAGCGGGAAGTCCACCTATATGCGCCAGTTGGCCATCATTGTCATTATGGCTCAGATTGGTTCCTTTGTACCGGCTCAAGCGGCGACCCTCCCTCTCTTTGATGCCATTTATACCCGGATTGGGGCTGCAGATGACTTGGTATCCGGCCAATCGACCTTTATGGTTGAGATGATGGAGGCCAACAATGCCATTCGCCAAGCGACTTCGGCTTCTCTTATCTTGTTTGATGAGTTGGGACGGGGGACGGCGACCTATGATGGGATGGCTCTGGCTCAAGCCATCATCGAATACATCCATGACCGGACAGGGTCCAAAACGCTCTTTGCCACCCACTACCATGAGTTGACCGACTTGGAGCAGACCCTATCTCGCTTGCGCAATGTCCACGTCGCCACCTTGGAGAAGGATGGCCAAGTGACCTTCTTGCACAGGATTGAAGAGGGACCGGCGGATAAATCCTATGGAATCCATGTGGCCAAGATTGCAGGCCTGCCAAGCGATCTCTTGAAGCGGGCAGATACTATCTTGAGTCAATTAGAAGGCCAAAGCCACGAAGTGCCGATGGCGAATCCAACACAGCAATCCTCTCCAGAGCTTGGAGAACAGTTATCTCTGTTTGCAGCAGATGCAGCTCATCCAGTACTAGAAGAATTAAAAACTCTCGATATTTACAACATGACCCCGATGGAAGTCATGATGGCAGTTGCCGAGATGAAAAAGAGAATTTAAAAGACAGTTCATTCGAACTGTTTCAGATTGAAGACAAAGTAATTTTAAAAACTTTCCTTAGGTGAGTACGGACGTCAGCGAACTTCGTAGAAGTTCCATGACTAATCATTGAGCCTAAGGTCTCAATGATTCCGAGTGCCTGAAACACAGTTGTTTCAGGCACTTTTCTCACAGCGGAAAGTTTTTCATCTTCTTGAATGACTAAAAAATAAAAGTCATTTTTTTGAATTCCTCAGGCTTTTCCTTGCAACTGTTGGTTGATCTCTTCTACTTTTTTCTTGTAAATGCGATAAGAAACCGCCCAGATAACCAAGTACACAAGGCTAAACTCTATAATGACGGAGATGTAGAAGCTGATTTGGATTGGGAACCAGCCTCCCAAGGTTGCCAAAGGTAGAAAACCAAAGAGCATCAAAAGGTAGTGGCTGAGGGTCGCACGGAGGAGGCTCCAGTCTTTGTTGAACAGGTTTTTTCCTAAGCTGAAGAGCAAGCCGATGCCAGCCCATATAAGGATACAATAGAGCATGACAAGGGATCCATGCACGTCGTGGGCTTGCATCCATTGTCCAACGCCTGAACTTGGACTGAGAGGCATGTAAGTGGAAGGTGAGTTTAGGAAAGAAAAGACGATAGAGAGGGTAAGGCCGACGAAGATGCCTTTAGAGGCATTCGATAGATGAGTCTTTAACATGATAATTTCTCCTTAATAGCTTTTAAATAGCGACGAGACGAATAGGTGATGGTCCCGTTTTTCAGATTGATTTGGACCGATCCGCTGCTGGTAAAATACAGCTGATCGATTTCTTTGGTATTGATAATTTCAGATTGGGAAATTTTTAAAAAGTAGATGGGTAAGTCTTCAGAGAGTTGGTAGAGGGGGCCGGTGAGGATGAAGTGGTCATCCTTTGTTTCCCCAACGACTTGACGGTTTTCAATATAGAACCGATGAAACAAGTGAGTCTCTACAAGATAGGTTTCCCCCTCCTTCTTCGCTCTCAATCGTTCCTTCTGGTCCAATCCCTCAATGAATTGTTGGACTTTCTGGATGCGTTCGCTAGGTTGTGGCCCTGTGATGACTACGCCTTCTTCTTGAAAATGGGGGTCAATGGTAACTGTTACTTTCATACAAATCCCTTCTAACATATTGACGTCAAGTAAGCGATCCGCTAGCAGGACTTCTTGCTTACAAGTCTATTAAACACTTTTTCAGGCATCAAGACAAGGCTTTTCGCATATTCGGTCAGTTTGTCTGTTTATCTGGTAGAAGACGGTATCTTTAATAGAGCTGGAGCACAAGGTTTTATAAAGGGAGGGCTTCCTTGTAGATATGGTATAATAGTTCTACCTATGCGCGTATAAAACATAAGAGGGGAAGCTATGTCACAGATTATCGAATTACCAGAAATTCTAGCCAATCAGATCGCTGCCGGTGAGGTCATTGAGCGCCCTGCTAGTGTGGTCAAGGAACTGATTGAAAACTCCATCGATGCGGGAGCTAGTCAGATTGTCGTAGAGATCGAAGAAGCTGGCTTAAAGAGCATTCAAATCACGGATAATGGACAAGGGATTGCCCATGAGGAAGTGGAATTAGCTCTTCGTCGCCATGCCACTAGTAAGATCAAGAGTCAAGCCGACCTCTTTCGCATTCGGACACTAGGCTTCCGTGGCGAGGCCTTGCCGTCTATTGCCTCTGTCAGTGTCATGACCATCCTGACAGCTCAGGAAGGAGCTAGTCATGGGACCAAGCTAGAGGCTAAAGGGGGGGAAATCACTTCTCTTGAGCCAGCGACTAGCCCTGTGGGGACTAAAATCACAGTTGAGGACCTCTTTTTCAATACACCAGCCCGCCTCAAATATATGAAGAGCCAACAGGCAGAGTTGTCCCATATCGTCGACATTCTCAACCGCCTGAGTCTGGCTCATCCAGAGATTGCCTTTACCTTGATCAATGACGGCCATGAAATGACACGGACGGCAGGAACGGGAAATCTCCGCCAAGCCATCGCAGGAGTCTACGGGCTCGCTACCGCTAAGAAAATGGTTGCCATCGAGACAGGTGATTTGGACTTTGAAGTGTCGGGCTTCGTCTCTTTGCCAGAATTGACCCGGGCCAATCGCAATTACATTAGTCTCTTTATCAACGGTCGTTACATCAAGAATTTCTTGCTCAATCGGGCCATCTTGGACGGCTACGGCAGTAAACTTATGGTCGGACGCTTCCCGATAGCAGTGATTAATATCCAGATTGACCCCTATCTAGCCGATGTCAATGTCCACCCGACCAAGCAAGAGGTGCGTATTTCTAAAGAACGAGAACTAATGGCCTTGATCTCCCAGGCTATTGTCTCCGCTTTGAAAGAGCAGGATCTGATTCCAGATGCCCTAGAAAATCTAGCCAAGTCAACGCTTCGTCGAACAGAAAAGCCAGTCCAGACCAGCCTTCCTCTAAAAGAAAATAGCCTCTATTACGATCGAGACAAGGGAGACTTCTTTGTCCGTCCAGAGGTTGGGGAATCCCAGCCAAGTGGTGAATTGACCTCAGAGCAAGCGGTTCTCTTTGCCCCAGAAGAGAGAAATCAGGAGGCTAAATCACCAGCCATCAAATTTGCGGAGCGAAAGTCGCCTCAGTATGATCAACTTGACCACCCAGAGTTGGATCTAGCTAGTCTAGACAAGGCCTATGATAAGTTGAACGGGGAGGAACATTCGACCTTCCCAGAGTTGGAATATTTCGGTCAGATGCATGGAACCTATCTCTTTGCCCAAGGCAATGGGGGCCTTTACATCATTGACCAGCATGCGGCCCAAGAGCGGGTCAAATATGAAGAATATCGGGAGAGCATCGGGAACGTAGACGGCAGTCAGCAACAACTGCTGGTGCCTTATATCTTTGAATTCCCTGCAGACGATCTGATCCGCCTGCAACAGCGCAAACACCTCCTAGAGGAAGTGGGAGTTTATCTTGAAGAGTACGGAGCCAACCAGTTGATCTTGCGGGAGCATCCGATCTGGATGAAGGAAGAAGAGATCGAGTCGGGTATCTACGAAATGTGTGACATGCTCCTTTTGACTAAGGAAGTGTCCATCAAGAAATACCGGGCTGAGTTGGCCATCATGATGTCCTGCAAACGCTCCATCAAGGCCAATCACACGCTGGACGATTACTCCGCACGTGACCTGATCTACCAACTGTCCCAATGTGATAACCCTTATAACTGCCCTCATGGCCGTCCCGTCTTGGTTAACTTTACCAAGTCGGATATGGAAAAGATGTTCCGACGCATTCAGGAAAATCACACCAGTTTGCGGGAATTGGGCAAGTATTAAAAAAACAATAAAGGAAGATTATGTACGAATACATTAAAGGAATCTTAACGAAAATTACCGCCAAATACATCGTGGTGGAGACAGCTGGGATCGGCTATCTCTTGCATGTGGCCAATCCCTATGCCTACTCTGGCAAAATGAACCAAGAGGTGCACGTCTATCTGCACCAGGTGGTTCGGGAAGATGCTCACCTGCTCTATGGCTTTGCGACAGAAGAAGAGAAACAGCTCTTTCTGAACTTGATCTCGGTCTCTGGAATTGGCCCAGTCTCAGCTCTGGCCATCATTGCTGCAGATGACAATGCAGGCCTTGTCCAAGCCATCGAAAGCAAGAACATCACCTACTTGACCAAGTTTCCGAAGATTGGCAAGAAAACAGCCCAACAGATGGTGCTGGACTTGGAAGGTAAGATCAATCTTGATCTAGAAGATGTACCGGCTCAGTCCAAATCCAAAGTAACAGAAGAAAACCAAGCCTTGGAAGAAGCTATGGAAGCCATGTTAGCCTTGGGCTACAAGGCAACGGAACTCAAGAAAATCAAGAAATTCTTCGAAGGAACGACCGATACAGCAGAGAACTATATCAAGTCTGCTCTTAAGATGTTGGTGAAATAATGGGGATTGCCCGAATCAATCTAGTTGAAGCAAAGAACAGTAGCAACCATGTCAAGATAAAGTTTAAAAATGGGAAGATTGATACACTATGGCTACACTGCACCGTTTTTCCATTGTTTTGTAAAAATTGTCAACAGAGCCAAACAGGATTATTCTTGCATAGCGGTTCTCGCTATGGTCAAGTTGGCTCACTTCCTTGTGAATTTTGTGGTGCGAGTATTGCCATAGTAGATCATGACAATATAGTAGAAAGTATAAAGGTGAATGATGAATCTTGTTCTTTCGAGAAACTCTACCTGTTAGGTGCAGACTATATTGAATGGTTTGAAGAATGGTATGGGATAACAATGGCTCCAGAAAGCTTATTTGAAGGTTGGACTAATTGGGTGTCTGTAGACCAGCTGCGAGAACAGATTGAAACATTAACTGGAATAGAAACAGATGATGGTGTAAGGTATCAAACGGACGAGAGATTTAACCCTCTGCCACCAGATATTAATCGTTGGATTAATTTATTGGATAAGTCTACTGTTCCTTTGCCTGACTACGTTTCAAAGATAGGAGAATAAGATGCCAAAACGTTGTGGCTGGGTTAAAATGAACAACCCGCTTTATGTAGCCTACCATGATGAGGAATGGGGACAGCCTCTCCATGAAGACCAAGCACTTTTTGAGTTGCTCTGTATGGAGACCTATCAGGCTGGATTATCTTGGGAAACGGTACTCAATAAGCGGCAGGCTTTCCGAGAGTCTTTTCATGGCTATCACCTTCAAAGTGTCGCGGAGATGACGGATGAGAAGCTGGAAGCTCTGTTAGATAATCCAGCAATTATCCGCAATCGAGCCAAGATCTTTGCGACACGGGCCAATGCTCAAGCCTTTTTGCAAGTCCAGGAAGAATTTGGATCATTTGATGCCTATCTTTGGTCTTTTGTCAATGGGGAAACCATCGTAAATGATGTCCCAGATTACAGTCAAGTACCAGCTAAGACGCCTTTATCTGAGAAATTATCCAAGGATCTCAAAAAGCGGGGTTTTAAGTTCACCGGACCAGTCGCGGTTTTATCCTTTCTACAAGCAGCAGGCCTAGTCAATGATCATGAGAATGATTGTGACTGGAAAAATCCGAATAGCTAATCCATCGTAGAAAATTTTTCTACGATTTTTCTATTTTTGTGTTACAATGAAGAAAAATTACGAATAGTATAAGTGGAGGCGTTATGAAAGCAGAGATCATTGCAGTGGGAACCGAAATTCTCACAGGACAGATTGTCAATACCAATGCGCAATTCTTATCAGAAAAGTTGGCCGGTCTAGGAATCGACGTTTATTTCCAAACTGCAGTTGGAGATAATGCCGATCGTCTCTTATCTGTTCTTGCGATTGCGCGTGATCGAAGTGATCTTGTCATCCTCACGGGAGGCCTCGGACCGACCGAAGACGACCTGACCAAGCAGACCCTAGCCCAGTTTTTAAGTAAAGACCTGACCTTTGATTCCGAAGCAATGGCTAAGTTGGACCGCTTCTTTGCCAGTCGGCCAGACCATGTCCGAACTCCCAACAATCTGAGACAAGCGCAAATAGTGACAGGCTCAACACCGCTCCAAAATTTGACTGGTTTGGCAGTGGGAGGGCTGATTGAAGTAGAGGGTGTTAGCTATGTGGTCTTGCCTGGTCCCCCTAGTGAATTGAAACCCATGGTTACTGATGAGTTAGTGCCCTTGCTAGCCACAGACGAGAAGCTATACTCACGTGTCTTGCGCTTCTTTGGGATTGGGGAAAGCCAGCTGGTAACTGTTCTAGCCGATGTGATTGATGGCCAGACTGACCCGACGGTGGCTCCTTATGCCAAGACCGGAGAAGTCACCTTGCGCTTGTCGACCAAGGCTGCGTCACAAGAGCAGGCTGATCAGAAATTGGATCAGTTGGAGCAAGTGATCCTTCGTCATGAGACTTTAGATGGTCAAGCCTTGAGCCAGCTCTTCTATGGCTATGGTGATGACAATTCCCTAGCCAAGGTTGCTTTTGAACTCTTGCGCGAGAGAGGCTTGACTTTGACCGCAGCAGAGAGCTTGACGGCCGGGATGTTCCAGTCGACTCTGGCTAATTTCTCAGGAGCCTCAGCAGTCTTACCAGGAGGTTTCGTCACCTACAGCATAGAGGAAAAGAGCAAAATGCTCCAAATCCCCCTAGCTGAGTTGCAAGAACATGGAGTGGTCTCTGCCCATACAGCTGAGCGGATGGCAGCGCAAGCCCGTCTCTTAACAGGGGCTGACTATGGAGTCAGTCTGACAGGTGTTGCTGGTCCAGACAGTCTAGAAGGCCACCTAGCAGGGACCGTTTTTATTGGAATTGCGGGTCCTAAAGGAGTCCAATCAATCAAGGTCAATATCGCTGGCCGGAGTCGTATGGATGTTCGGAAAGTTGCAGTCCTCCATGCCTTTAATCTGGTACGCCGGACTGTATTATTAGATGAAAATTTGCTATAATGATAAGAAGCTTGTATAGCATTACGCTTTGAATATAGGAGAAAAGAATGGCGAAAAAACAGAAAAAATTAGATGATATCTCTAAGAAATTTGGAGATGAGCGTGAAAAAGCGCTTAATGATGCCCTAAAGTTGATCGAAAAAGACTTTGGTAAAGGATCGATTATGCGTCTGGGCGAACGCGCAGAGCAAAAAGTTCAAGTCATGAGCTCTGGTTCCTTGGCGCTTGATATTGCCTTGGGTGCTGGTGGTTATCCAAAAGGTCGGATCATCGAAATCTATGGTCCAGAATCATCAGGTAAAACAACCGTTGCTCTTCATGCAGTAGCGCAAGCACAGAAAGAAGGAGGCATTGCTGCCTTTATCGATGCCGAGCATGCCTTGGATCCATCTTATGCAGCAGCTCTTGGTGTTAACATTGACGAACTCCTCTTGTCTCAACCAGACTCAGGAGAGCAAGGACTTGAAATTGCTGGTAAATTGATTGACTCTGGTGCCGTTGACTTGGTCGTTATCGACTCTGTTGCTGCCTTGGTACCTCGTGCGGAAATCGATGGAGATATTGGGGATAGCCACGTTGGTTTGCAAGCACGGATGATGAGCCAGGCTATGCGTAAGCTTGGAGCTTCGATCAATAAGACCAAGACCATTGCTATCTTTATCAACCAATTGCGTGAAAAAGTTGGGGTTATGTTTGGTAACCCTGAAACCACACCTGGTGGTCGTGCCCTTAAATTCTACGCTTCTGTTCGTCTAGATGTTCGTGGAAATACTCAAATCAAGGGTACTGGGGACCAAAAAGATACCAACGTTGGTAAAGAAACCAAGATCAAGGTTGTGAAGAACAAGGTGGCCCCACCATTCAAGGAAGCTATGGTTGAAATCATGTATGGAGAAGGAATTTCACGTACAGGCGAATTGCTAAAAATTGCAACAGACCTTGATTTGATCCAAAAAGCAGGGGCTTGGTATTCTTATAACGGTGAGAAGATTGGCCAAGGTTCAGAAAATGCTAAGAAGTACTTGGCAGACCATCCAGAAATTTTTGATGAGATTGATCACCAAGTGCGCGTGCGCTTCGGTTTGATCGATGATGACACTGCTGTAGTTGCACAAGATGAAGTAGCTGAAAGCCCACTTGTTGAAGAAGTAACACTAGATCTTGATGATGCCATTGAGATTGAAGAGTAATTTTTTTCAAAATAGGTCGAAAGACTGATGGTTTTTATGGTATAATATACTACAATGTTATTATCGTGTGGCGAAAGGAGTGCATACATGATTAAAATTTACACAGTTTCAAGTTGCACGAGTTGTAAAAAAGCCAAAACTTGGCTAAATGCTCATCAGTTGATCTATAAAGAACAAAACCTTGGTAAAGAAGGAATTACAAAAGAAGAATTACTCGATATTTTGACCAAAACAGAAAATGGGATTGCAAGTATCGTTTCTTCAAAAAACCGGTACGCTAAGAATCTAGGTGTCGATATTGAAGACCTCAGCATGAATGAAGTCATCGATATCATCTTAGAAACACCACGAATCTTGAAAAGTCCTATACTAGTGGATAACAAGCGACTTCAAGTTGGTTATAAGGAAGATGATATTCGGGCCTTTTTACCACGTTCTGTACGAAATGTTGAAAATGCGGAGGCTCGCTTAAGAGCAGCCCTATAAGAAACAAGTAGCCAATCGTTTAGCTACTGAGAAGAGTCGAGATGTCAGGATCTCGACTTTTTCTTTTGTATCCGGCCAAAGAATCCACGAAAAAATGCTTGTAAGAATGTTTTTGAGGAGGATTCTATGGTACAATACTTCTGTGGGGGAAATCCCTTTATAGAAGCTTATCAAAGGAGAAAACATGAAAAAGAAGCTTATTTGTTTGGGTGTCTTGCTCCTGACGCTGACAGCTTGTGGACAGAAGAAACATGGGAAAACTGATTCTTCCAATGTCCAAAAATCCAACAGTGCTAAAATTGAATCGTTTAATAAAGAAAATCGAAATCTGTTAGAGAAGGCGGAAGAACAGCAAGTTTTCACTAAACACTTTGTCCTTCCAAAAGATGAAAGTGGTATTCGCCAGGAGCAGACCATCACTTATCAAGGGGAACAATTTCAAAAATTGGTCATGACCAATACCACTCCTGTCAGTGATGAATTGAAAAATGCTATTCAGGAAGTTGGTCTTGAAGAGGCCCAACGATTGATGGTAGAGTCGATGGGTAAGGATGAAAAACTTCAACAGGCGCGGACTCTCCAAGGATTTACCATTGAACTGACTTTGCCAAATGAAAATGAATACCAAACGGTCATCACTTATGATTTCACCCAGTTGGATACTAAAAAAGCGGTCGAGTTAGAGTACTTCAAATCAGCCAATATTGCAGATTTATTGAAACTGACACCGACAGAATATATGAATAATCTACTCCGTAATGGAGCAAAAGAAGAATAAGGAGAAAAAACATGAAAAAATTTCTATTACTAGTCGTTGCTGGATTGCTTATCTTGGCAGGTTGTGGGAACTCTCAATCAAAAGGGGGCAAGTCCTTATCGAAAGATAGCGTCGTTACTCGGACCTTTAAGATTAACAGAGATGTCAATGAAGCTGACGAGGTAGCCAAACAGGAAATTACAGTGACCGTATCCTACCAAGGAAAGAAATACAAGAAAGTTTCTATCAAACTAGCGACTCATGTATCGGATGAATTCAAAGATGAAGTCAAGAAATTGATCGATGCTGAGGATGATAAAGAAGGTGCCAAACAAGCCTTGATCGAAGGATACGAAGGTGAAGGTGGCATTGATGAATTGAGAGACTACGATGGAATCACCGTGACATCAGATTGGACAGGTGAAGCAATGATTTCTGAGATTGAGATTGATCCTGATAAAGTAGACTTCGATGACATTAAAAACAGCGAAGACTTGGGAGAAATTTGCAAAATGATTAAAACCTACTCTCCAACACTCTTCATCAAAAACATGGAAAAGAATGGCTTTAAAGAAGTCAAATAAAGCCATTGAAAAATGCAGTAGATCGCTTTCAAAAATAAGTGATAAAAAGTCCAAGAAAGCCCGTAAAATCAATATTTTTCGTTTGAGAAAGTATGGAAATTATGGTATAATAGTATGAATATAAAGAAAGAGGGTGGTATTGTGGGATTTACAGACGAAACAGTACGTTTTAATCTTGACGATTCAAACCGTAAAGAAATTAGTGATACATTAAAGGATGTCTACTTATCTTTGGATGAGAAGGGCTACAATCCAATCAATCAAATCGTAGGTTATGTACTCAGTGGTGATCCTGCTTATGTACCTCGTTATAACAACGCTCGCAACCAAATTCGTAAGTACGAACGAGATGAAATTGTTGAAGAATTGGTTCGTTACTACTTGAAAGGGCAAGGGATCGATCTCTAATGAGAATTATGGGACTAGACGTTGGCTCGAAGACAGTCGGAGTAGCCATCAGTGATCCATTAGGTTTTACTGCTCAAGGTCTGGAGATTATTCAGATTGATGAGGAGAAAGGAGAGTTTGGCTTAGACCGTCTCTCTGAACTGGTGAAGGAATACCGGGTTGATCGTTTTGTCGTTGGTTTGCCGAAAAACATGAACAACACAAGCGGTCCTCGAGTGGAAGCAAGTCAAGCTTATGGGAAGCGCCTTGAAGAGTTGTTCAACTTACCGGTTGAGTATCAGGACGAGCGTTTGACGACTGTTGCCGCAGAGCGGATGCTGATTGAGCAAGCGGATATTAGCCGAAATAAGCGTAAAAAAGTAATTGATAAATTGGCTGCCCAGTTGATTTTGCAAAATTATTTAGATCGAAAATTTTAGAAAAAAGAGGAAATAAGATGGCACACAATCATGATCATGACCACAACCATGACGAACGCGAATTGATTACGTTGGTAGATGAGCAAGGAAACGAAACCTTGTTTGAAATCCTTTTGACCATTGATGGAAAAGAAGAATTTGGTAAAAACTATGTTCTTTTGATTCCTGCAAATGCAGAAGAAGATGAAAACGGTGAAGTAGAAATCCAAGCATACTCATTTACTGAAAACGAAGACGGAACTGAAGGCGACCTTCAACCAATCCCAGAAGATTCAGATGATGAATGGAACATGATTGAAGAAGTCTTCAACAGCTTTATGGAGGAGTAAAAACATCCAGTGGATGTTTTTAGCCCTGCGCTGGAAATGAAAACCGCAAGTAAGTCTGGGAGACTGTATCACCTCAACTCCTAGAAACTAGAAAGAGTTGAAACATCCAGTGGATGTTATTAGCCCTACTTCCAGATACACTGGAATTGAAATAAGAAAACAAAGAAATAGCAGAGCGTGAGCCAGTAAGAAGGCTTGATCGCTCTTTTCTTTTAGGAGAAAGAAATGAATCAAATTGAAGAATGGATGAATAGTCGAATTGGGCTCAATTTTCGGTCAGGCTTGGGGCGGATGCAACAGGCTGTAAAGCTCTTAGGGGAGCCTCATGAAGCTGTTCCGATGATCCATGTGACGGGGACTAACGGGAAGGGCTCAACCATTGCTTTTATGCGCCAACTATTCCAACAGCATGGCCTAAAAGTGGGTACCTTTACTTCTCCACATATCGTTAGTATGCATGATCGGATCTGTATCAATGGGCAACCAATTTCGGATCAGGACCTGATTCGCTTGGGTCAGAGCATCCAAGCGATGGAGCCTCAGCTTCTCGAGACCCACGACCAACTCTCTTACTTTGAGATCATCACCCTCTTGGCATTTTTGTATTTCCATGAGCAAGAAGTTGACTTGGCTTTGATCGAGGTTGGGATCGGAGGGCTCCTTGATACGACCAATGTCATCACAGGAGATGTGGCAGTGATCACCTCAGTAGGGCTGGATCACCAGGAGACCTTGGGAGGAAGCCTAGAGGCCATTGCTAGGCAAAAAGCTGGAATCTTTAAAGCCGGGAAGCCAGCTGTTATCGGCCCACTGGCTGAAGAGGCTGAGCGTGTCTGCATAGAAAAGGCCCAGGAAACAGGCTGTTCGCTAGCTCGCTATGGAGAAGATTTCCAACTGGTGAAGGGCGTCTTCCAAGATGCGCACCATCGGTTTGACTCACTAAAAATTGGGCTCAAAGGAGCTTATCAGGAAGAGAATGCTGCGGTGGCTCTCGAAGCCTTTCTCCTCTTCATGGAGCAGAGAGGTCTGGCGGTCGATGAAAACGGTGTTCGGGAGGCTTTGCAAGCGACTAGCTGGCCGGGACGTCTGGAGAATTTTGACCAGGGCGTCTATCTAGATGGCGCTCATAATCCCCATGCTATCCATCGCTTGGTCGAATATGCTCGAACCTTTTCAGATAAGCGCGTGAGGATCCTCTTTGGTGCTTTAAAGCGTAAGGATTACAAAGGGATGTTGGAGATCTTTGCCAGCGACTTGCCGGAGGCGGACTTGACGGTGACGACCTTTGCTTATGGGGAAGTGGTCCAAGAGACGGATGGCTTAGGCTATCCTTATGTAGCAGATTTCAGAGATTATTTGCAAGACTTTTATAGCCGACAAGATGGTCAAGAGGTGCTCTTTGTCACTGGTTCTCTCTACTTTATTTCCGAAGTTCGCGCATATCTATTAGATCAGGGAAAGAATCCTTTATAGGCAACAACTCTCATCGGCCAGTCATTAAGATTGACCAAAAACAGGCTCTATCGTATACTAAAGGTGAGCCACAAATGAACGGGGAAGTCTGTTGAAAAGTTGGCGCGAAAGGAGACCATCTATGGCAAAGAAAGTAACTGCTTTATTAGCAACAGCTACAGTCCTCCTACTTGGAGCGTGTTCGAATCAGCAAACACCATCGTCTTCACAGTCTAATATTCAGGTGACTGCTTCCGAAGCAAAGACAACAAATACACAAGGAAGTTCTTCTGATGGAAGCTCAAATTCATCTAGTTTAAATACTACAAACACTCAAGTGACTCAAGGTAATATTGATGGAACCTACAAAGGGGTAGATGAAGCGGACCAGATTACCTTAGTTGTCACAGAAAATACAGGAACTTGGACAGCTGTGGAGCCTGACGGAGAACAAGAAATCAAGCCAGTGAAACTAGATGCTGCCAACCAGTCGATTATCATTGGAGATGATGTCTACCGCTATCGACTAGAGGGGCAACAATTGACTCTGGAAGACTTTGACCAAGAGCTCTATGATGATGATACAATTGTTCTGACCAAGCAATAAACTAGCAGAAGTGAGAGTGGGACAGAAATTGGTAATTCGTTAGAATTCAATTTCGTCGTCCCACCTCCGCACAGTTGGGTAGGGCTGTGAAAGCTGATGAAATCAGTGTAGTAGAGCCCACTCAACCACTGCGTCTTGCTCGATAATCCAAAGACAATTGAGAGGCTAGGACTTTTGTCCCAGCCTCTTTTTTCTCTTTATCGGGTTTGCGCTCCCTTCTTAGAACTGGTATACTAGTAGGGATTAGAAAAGAAGGAGAACGAGGGTGAGTTTTCGAAAAATTCGATTGTTAATGTCCAAATATGGGTTCAGTATCCTTTTTATGGGGTTTGAACTCTGGTTGTCCTTTGCAGCCTTCTTTTGGCTAAATGAATGGTTCCCCAATTGGATGTCTGTCACCATCATGGTCCTCTTGTATATCTCGACCATTTTGGCGATTGTTAACCGGAATATGCCTCCAGAGAGCAAGGTGACCTGGCTCTTAATTGCCGTCATCCCCGTTTTTGGTTCCCTTCTTTACCTCATGTTTGGGGAGCGGCGTTTGTCCAAAAAAGAGATGGTTCAGTTGGAAAATATGGAGTCCATGAAGTTCCGTGAGGATAATAGCCACGAGCTTCGCCTCCAGTTGAAAGAAGAGAGCAAGACCGTGTATGGGATGGTCAAGTCTATTCTATCCATGGACCACAATGCAGACCTGTACAACGGGACAGCTTCGATTTTCTTCCCACTAGGGGATCAGATGCTTCCGCAATTGTTGGAGGATTTGCGCTCAGCTAAGAAATTTATCTTTCTCGAATTCTACATCATCGAGGAAGGCCTGATGTGGAATAGTATCCTAGATATCCTACTTGAAAAGGTTAAAGAAGGGGTAGAGGTGAAATTGCTCTACGATGATATCGGCTGTATGGCGACCCTTAAGGGAAACTATACCAGACGCTTGCGAAAATTAGGCATTGACGCCCATAAGTTCAACAAGGTGGTGCCACGATTGACGGTGGCTTATAACAATCGAGACCACCGCAAGATCTTGGTCATTGATGGTCAGATTGGCTATACAGGTGGGGTTAACCTAGCGGATGAGTATATCAATCAGATAGAGCGCTTCGGTCATTGGAAGGATAGTGCAGTGCGCTTAGATGGTCGAGCGGTTAAGGCCTTGACGCGGCTCTTTCTCATGAACTGGTACATCAACCAGGGGGAAATTGAAGATTTTGATAAATACCATATGGAAAACCAAGCGGTAGAGGGTGAGGGCTTCTATATTCCCTTTGGTAGCGGTCCTAAACCCATCTACAAATCCCAAGTTGGTAAGTCTGTTTATCAGAATATCATCAATCAGGCGACGGATTATGTCTATATTACGACCCCTTATTTAATCATTGATTATGATTTGACAGAAGATATTCGAAATGCGGCACTCCGAGGGGTCGATGTACGCATCGTGACTCCTTTCATTCCAGATAAAAAACTGATCCAAATCGTTACACGAGGGGCTTATCCAGACCTCATGGAAGCAGGGGTGAAAATTTATGAGTACACTCCAGGCTTTATCCATAGCAAGCAAGTCTTGGCCGACGATGAAGTCGCAGTAGTCGGAACCATCAACTTTGACTATCGCAGCCTAGTCCACCACTATGAGAATGCTGTCTGGATGTATCGAAGCCCAGAATTGACCAAGATACGAGCGGATTTTGAAGAGATATTCTCTGTATCTCAGCAGATTCAGTTGGACACTTTCCGGATCACCTGGTACCAGCATTTGATTAAAGAGATTATGCAGTTGTTTGCACCAATGTTATAGGCGAATTGAGCGCTTCGTAGGGGAAGGAGGGCTTGTTAGTGCGAAGTGTATAATGAAATATTACAATTTGTTTACATACACTTATCTGAGAATTCTCAAAGGGTTATTTTTGATATAATGAACATAATCTATAAAAAATAAGGAGAACTTATGAAAAAGCTTGTAAAATATGGTGTTTTACCAGCCTGTTTATTGATGTTAGTAGCTTGTTCATCAAAACCAGTTGTTGAAAAACCTCAAACTAAAGAGGATAAAGTAGAACAATCTAGTGAATCGAAAGAAGAAAAGACAAAAAAACAAATTGAAAAAGATGGGGACATTATTCTTCGTGCCATCTTTACAGATCATTCTTCTGGTTTCACAACTTTGATGGGTACATCAGTTGACAAGTGGAAAAAACAAATTACCGAAAAATTTGTCGATGAAAATGCATCAAAATATTTACCAGCAGAAAACTACACACTTGAGCTCACAACTGAAACATTCACTCCAGAAAAAATCTTGGAATTGTTTGACCAAGCTCGTTTCAAAGTGTTAGCAACGATCGGTGATGACTATGAAATCACCAAGGTTGAAGACGAAGGAGATATTGCGACGGTTACCTTCAAATCTCGTGCAATTGCAACACGTGACTTGGCTAACTTGATCAACCGCGCAAAATCTAGTCTGTTTGAAAACGGAATTGAAGATGTTAAAAAATTAGAAGACAACACAGATCCAGATCTGGAAAAACGTTTGTCTTTATTGAACAACTTCTTGTTCTACTATGCCTTTGATCGTTTGAACGAAGATTTTGGGTACATCGAACCACGTGAGTACACTTTGGAATTGACAAAAACCAAAGAAGGGCGTTATATCCTTAGTGATGAAAGCTTCCTTGAACTACGTAAGGAAATCTTTGTAAACGAATACTCTGCTGATGGAGCTGAAACTCGTAAAGGAAGCAATTCTTCAAAGAGTGATTCTTCGACTAGCAAGGATTCAGATACAAGTTCAACCTCAAAAGATAAAGTATAAACCTATAAAAAAGGTGAGGAAACTCACCTTTTTTATTTGCTCATTTTTTCTTATGTTACTGTACAGAAAGTTAGGAATAGTATAAAATTAATAGTGGAGAAATGGGCATAGATTCTGATCTGTAGGCCAATTTTATGTTATAATATTTAAGAAAATAGTATGGGGGATAAAATGAATCGAAGTAGAAAAAACAAACATTCAAATAGAACAAGCGGTTGGGATCAGCTACGCATTGTAAATAGTGGTCTCTGGGTTTTAACGCTACTTGTAGCTGGGCTCTTTCTTTATAATGTCTTTAGCTACAATATCCTAGCTTTCCGTTATTTGAATATTCTTGTGACGGTATTGTTAATTGGCGGACTTTTTTTAACCTTGGGTTTGATCCTTGCAGGCAAGGCTAAAAAGACGACGCTATTTTTATTGGTTTTAGGCTTGCTAGGGACCTCCGTGGGGACATTTGTTACCCAGCAATTGGTCGATGTCGCTGGAAATGTGAACCGAAATGCCAACTATACGGAATTTGAAATGGCTGTCTATGTCAAAGCAGATAGTCCAATCCAAGATATCAAAGAAATCAGCAGTGTAGCAGCGCCTACGGGGAATAATAATGCAGATGATCTTCTAGCCTTGGTAGAGGAAGTGAAGAAAACGCGCCAGCATGACTTGACCATCGAAGATGTGGAATCTTACGTGGCAGCCTACCAGGCCCTACAAGAAGATAAGACACAAGCCATTGCTTTGAATAGTACCTTTGAGGATACCATTGCCAGTGTGGATGCTGACTACGCGAAAAAATTAAAGAAAATCTATTCTTACAAGATCCGTCGCCAAGTGGAAACCAAGGCAAAGGCGGATGCCAATGCGGATACCTTTAACATCTATGTCAGTGGGATTGACACCTATGGCCCAGTCACTTCGGTTTCTCGATCTGATGTCAATATTATCATGACGGTCAATCGAAAGACCAAGCAAGTCTTGCTGACCACGACTCCGCGTGACGCCTATGTACCGATCGCAGATGGTGGGAACAACCAAGGGGATAAATTAACCCACGCTGGGATTTACGGAGTAGATGCGTCTATTCATACCTTAGAAAATCTGTACGACATCAAGATTGACTACTATGTCCGCTTGAATTTCACTTCTTTCTTAAAGCTTGTCGACCTCGTCGGAGGGATTGATGTAGAAAATGATCAAGAGTTTACAAGTCTACACGGGAACTACCACTTCCCTGTAGGAAAAGTCCACTTGGATTCGGAACAAGCTCTTGGCTTTGTCCGTGAACGCTACTCTCTCGAAGGTGGAGACAACGACCGTGGGAAGAACCAAGAAAAAGTCATCGCAGCCATTATCCATAAATTAACATCGACCAAAGCATTGAGCAATTACAACGAAATCGTTTCTGGTTTACAAGATTCCTTGCAAACCAATATGCCCTTGCCAACCATTATGAATTTGGTCAATACACAGTTGGAGACTGGTGGAAGCTACAAGGTGACTTCACAAGCTGTCACTGGACAAGGACGAAATGACTTGCCTTCATATGCGATGCCAGGATCTGCTCTTTACATGATGGAGTTGAATGCTGATAGCGTGGCACAAGCCAAAGAAAAGATAAACCAAACCATGGAAGGAAAAAACAATGATTGATATTCATTCACACATTGTCTTTGATGTGGATGATGGACCAAAGACGATTGAGGATAGCAAACTCCTCATCGAGGAAAGCTACCGTCAAGGGGTCCGAACCATCGTTTCGACGTCCCATCGTCGGAAAGGGATGTTTGAAACCCCAGAAGAAAAGATCTATCAAAACTACTTAGCAGTAAAAGAGATGGTGGCGACCTATCTACCGGAAATGACCTTGCATTTTGGAGCAGAAATCTATTATACGCGAGATATTATTGAAAAACTGGAAGCTGGGACTATTCCAACGCTTGCTGAAACCAGCTTTGCCTTGATCGAGTTTAGTATGGCAACGCCCTACAAGGAGATTCATCAAGCCTTAAGTGCGGTCTTGCGCTTAGGAGTGACTCCGGTAGTTGCCCATATTGAACGGTACCACTGTTTGGAAAAGAATGAAAAACGGGTGCGGGAATTGATCCGAATGGGATGCTATACCCAAATCAATAGTTCGAGTGTGCTCAAGCCTAAATTGTTTGGCGATCGCTACAAGTTCATGAAACATCGTGCCCAATATTTCTTGGACAAGGATTTGGTCCATTTTGTTGCGAGCGATATGCACAATGTCGATCAGCGCCCTCCATACATGGAAAAGGCTTATCAGTTGATTGAAAAACGTTACGGAAGTAACCGAGCGCGTGCCCTCTTTATTGAAAATCAACAAGCATTACTGGATAACGAATTATTTTAACAATCAAGTTCCATCACGGGGATTGAAAAGGAGAAAGTGAATATGAAAAACCAAGAGAGCAAAGAGATCGAATTGGATGTGGTCTCCCTCTTTAAAACCTTATGGCGTCGTAAATTCTCAATTCTGATTACGGCCTTGCTATTTGCGATTGGTGCCCTAGGGTACAGCGCATTTGTGGCGAAGAAAATCTACCAAAGTACCAGTCGTATCTATGTGGTCAGCCGTCAGAACCAAGAAAACAATGCCTTGACCAACCAAGATCTTCAAGCGGGATCCTACTTGGTTAAAGACTATCGCGAGATTATTCTTTCTCAAAATGTCTTGAACCAGGCTATTGAAGAGTTGAAGTTGGAAATGACTCCAGCAGAGCTTGCTAAGAAAGTCTCAGTGGCAGTTCCAGCGGATACTCGGATTTTGTCCATCACAGCCTCAGACCCAGATCCACAAGAAGCAGCTCGTATCGCGAATGGATTGAAAGATGTAGCGGCCGAAAAAATTATCGCTGTAACCAAGGTATCTGACGTGACGACTTTGGATGAGGCTGTCGTACCGCAAAACCCTTCTTCACCAAATATTAAGCGAAATGTCGTTATTGGCTTTGTCCTTGGGGGTGTCTTGATTTCCATCCTGGTGATCTTGTCAGAGGTATTGGATGACCGTGTGAAGAAACCAGAAGATGTCGAAGAAGTGATGGGCATCACTCTATTAGGTGTGATCCCTAGTGTGAAGAAACTGTAAGAGGGAGAATTCATGGCAACCTTAGAAATTGTAAAAAGCAAATTAGCAGCGATGACTCAGGCTGAAGAGTATTTTAATGCCTTGAGTACCAATATTCAGTTGAGTGGGACCAATATTAAGGTCGTTGCCATCTCATCTGTGCAACCAAACGAAGGAAAATCAACCATTTCTACGAATTTGGCGACAGCCTTTGCGCGTGCGGGCTATCGTACCTTGTTGATCGATGCGGATATCCGTAACTCGGTCATGACAGGTGTCTTCAAGAGCCAAGGTCGTGTTGCTGGTTTGACAGAAGTACTTTCTGGGAAGAGTGAGATTTCGCAAGCAATTGCGACGACAGATTATCCAAAACTGGATGTGCTCCTGTCAGGGCAGGTTTCTCCAAATCCAACGGGTCTCTTGCAAAGTAAAAACTTCGAGGTCATCATTGAGGCGCTCCGCAATCACTATGACTATATCGTTGTCGACACCCCACCAATTGGGATGGTGATTGATGCGGCGATTATTGCTCAACGCTGTGATGGTAGCTTGATTGTGACAGCAGCAGGAGCTGTTAGTCGCAAGGCTGTTCAAAAGGCCAAAGAGCAACTAGAGCAGACGGGGACACCATTCCTAGGAGTGGTCCTCAATAAATTTGATATTCAATTAGAAAAATATGGTTCTTATGGTAATTACGGGAACTATGGGAACTATGGCAATTACGGGAAAAAAAGATAAAGAATAGGATCGGGATATTATGACAGAAGGAAGGGGATTTCACAAATTTGCTTTGGCCTTTGTCCAAAGCTTACCAGTCTTAGTTGTGGCTTATTTGTTTAGTTTTGTGACAGAGACAGAAATCCACTCTAATACAATTTTCTATCTGTATTTATTGCATTTCGTAGCCTTCTACGTCAGTGATTACAACCAAGATTACTTCAAACGTGGGCATCTAGTTGAATTCTTACAAACTTTGAAATACAGCTTGTGCTTCGCGTTAGCCATCAGTTTTTCGAGCTTCTTTTTGGAGGAGAAGTTCTCCCTCTCCCGCCGGGGGATGATTTATTTTCTGTTTCTTCTGACTCTTGTCCTTTATTTAATGAATTACTTCATTAAACGGTATTGGCGTCGCTTCTATTACAGTCTCAAAGGAAGTCACAAGATTCTCTTGATTACAGCGAATTCTCGTCTGGATAAAGTCCTGGATCGACTTCTTTCGTCCAATGATAGCGGAGGGGAAGTGGTTGCGGTCACTGTATTAGACCGGCCAGACTTTCAACACCCCTTTGTTCAGGTTGTTCCAAAGGAAGACCTGTTGGCCTATGCGACCTATGAAGTGGTAGATGAAGTATTTCTCAATCTTCCAAGTGAAGAGTATGAAATTGGGGAGTATGTTTCACAATTTGAGACCATGGGGATCGACGTTACCGTCAACCTCAATGCTTTTGATTTAAACTTTGCCGGCAACAAACGAATTCGCGAAGTAGCTGGCCTCAATGTTGTCACCTTCTCGACCAACTTCTACAAACCTAGCCATGTGACCGCGAAACGTGTAATTGATATATGTGGTTCTTTGGTGGGCTTGCTCCTATGCGGCTTGGTGGCGATTGTATTGGTGCCCTTGATTCGCAAGGATGGAGGACCGGCTATTTTCGCCCAAAAGCGGGTCGGGAAAAATGGCCGCTATTTCAAGTTTTATAAGTTCCGTTCCATGTATGTCGATGCAGAAGAACGGAAAAAAGAATTGATGGATCAAAACACCATGACCGGTGGTATGTTCAAGATGGATAATGATCCTCGGATTACGCCGATTGGTCGCTTTATCCGCAAGACCAGTCTGGATGAGCTGCCACAATTCTTTAATGTCCTAAAAGGTGATATGAGCCTAGTTGGAACCCGTCCTCCAACAGTGGATGAGTATGAGAAGTATACTCCAGAACAAAAACGTCGTTTGAGTTTCAAACCTGGAATTACAGGGCTTTGGCAAGTGAGTGGACGTAGCGAAATTACAGACTTTGATGAAGTGGTTCGCTTAGATGTGTCCTATATCGATGACTGGACCATCTGGTCAGATATTAAAATCTTGCTGAAAACGATCAAAGTTGTATTTAAACGAGATGGAGCGAAGTAGGAAATTCCTGCTTCGTCCTTTCCATGTAAGGAGAAAAATGAAACAGTCAGTTTATATCGTTGGTTCTAAGGGAATTCCAGCGAAATATGGTGGTTTTGAAACTTTTGTCGAAAAGCTGACAGAGTGCCAACAAGATCGAGAGATTCAGTACTATGTGGCATGTATGCGGGAGAATTCTGCAAAATCAGGGATTACTGCAGATACTTTTGAACATAACGGCGCAATTTGCTACAACATTGATGTCCCTAATATCGGTCCTGCACGTGCTATTGCTTATGATATTGCAGCTCTCAATAAAGCTATTGAAATCGCAAAAGAAAACAAGGATCAAGCCCCTATCTTCTATGTTTTGGCATGTCGGATCGGCCCTTTTATCGCTGGTATCAAGAAGAAAATCAAGGCGATCGGAGGGACTCTGATGGTCAATCCGGATGGACATGAATGGCTTCGTGCGAAATGGAGTCTTCCAGTCCGTAAATACTGGAAGTTTTCTGAACAACTCATGGTTAAAAACGCCGATCTTTTGATCTGCGATAGCAAGAATATCGAGGCTTATATTCAAAAGGCTTACACTAAGTATCAGACACAGACGACCTATATCGCTTATGGAACGGATACAAGCAAGTCTATCCTGAACAAAGAGGACGAGAAGGTACGGACGTGGTTTGCAGATAAGCAAGTCTCCGAAGGAAACTACTATCTTGTCGTGGGGCGTTTTGTACCGGAAAACAACTATGAAGCCATGATTCGTGGCTTTATGCAGTCAAACTCCCAAAAAGATTTTGTTCTGATTACCAATGTAGAACAAAACAAGTTCTATGAACAGTTGCGTAAGGATACAGGATTTGATCAAGATTCTCGAGTGAAGTTTGTTGGGACGGTCTATGATCAAGAATTGCTCAAATACATTCGTGAGAACGCCTTCGCTTACTTCCATGGTCATGAGGTAGGTGGTACTAATCCATCCCTTCTTGAGGCTCTTGAGTCTACTAAACTCAACCTCTTGTTAGATGTTGGCTTTAACCGTGAAGTCGGTGAAGACGGTGCACTCTATTGGAAGAAAGAACAATTGGCAAGTGTTATTGATCAGACTGAACAATTGGACGCTCAAGCAATCGAAGATCTCAATCAAAAATCAAGTCAACGGATTGCGGAAGCCTTTACTTGGGAAAAGATTGTCACAGACTACGAGAAAGTATTTAAAGGTTAGAAATGCAGAAAATATTATATCTCCATGCTGGTGCCGAAATGTACGGTGCTGATAAAGTGTTGATGGAGCTCATTAAAGGATTGGATAAAGATGCTTTTGAAGCTCATGTCATCTTACCTAATGACGGTGTCTTAGTGGGTGCTTTAGAAGAGGTCGGTGCTAAGGTTAAAGTCATTGATTACCCAATATTACGCCGAAAATATTTTAATCCAAAAGGAATCCTTGAGTACTTTGGCTCTTATAACCGTTACTCCAAACAAATTGCTCAATATGCCAAGGAGAATGGGATTACCCTTGTTCACAACAACACCACAGCGGTTCTTGAAGGAATTTACCTCAAGCGGAAGTTGAAACTTCCTTTGATTTGGCATGTGCATGAAATTATCGTCAAACCAAAAGCCATTTCAGACTTTATCAACTTTTTGATGGGGCGCTATGCCGATACGATTGTGACAGTTTCAAATGCTGTAGCCAACCACGTCAAGCAGTCTCGTTTTGTAAAAGATGATCAAGTTCAAGTCATCTATAATGGTGTTGACAATGCTGTCTATCAGATGATGGATGCCAGTGCTGTCCGTGACCAATTTGGGATCGTGCAGGATGCTTTGGTCATCGGAATGGTTGGTCGAGTGAATGCCTGGAAAGGGCAAGGGGACTTCCTGGAAGCTGTTACTCCAATCTTACAAGCCAATCCCAAATCAGTAGCCTTTTTAGCAGGTAGTGCATTTGAGGGGGAAGAGTGGCGCGTGGATGAGCTGGAAAAAGCTATTTCAGACTCACCAGTAGCTGGGCAAATCAAACGAATTGGCTATTATAGCAAGACGACAGAACTCTATAATATGTTTGATATCTTTGTCTTGCCAAGTACCAATCCAGATCCATTACCAACAGTCGTGCTAGAAGCCATGGCTTGTGGCAAACCAGTAGTCGGTTACCGTCATGGTGGTGTCTGTGAGATGGTCAAGGAAGGCGAAAACGGTCTTCTTGCTACACCGAATCAGCCTGGAGAATTGTCTAAGGCTATTCAAGAATTAGATGACAATACTGAGAAGAGAAAACAATTTGGTGAAGCATCTGTCAAACGCCAAAAAGAGTTATTTTCGTTGGAGAGTTATATCAAGAATTTCTCAGATTTGTATAAGATATAGAAAATTAAGATTATGAATAAAATAGATTTTGTTGTTATTTGGGTAGACGGTGGGGATCCTGTTTGGCAAGCTAAAAAGGCTGAATACTCTAAGTCAATAGATACTTCAAAAAAAAGTATGAATTCGATCAAGGCTTATCGTGATTGGGGAACCTTTAAATACTGGTTTAGAGGGGTAGAAAAGTTTGCTCCTTGGGTCAATAAGGTCTATCTCGTTACTGACCAACAAAAACCGTCTTGGTTGAATATTACTAGCGAAAAATTGGTTTTAGTCGATCATTCAGATATCATCCGTAAGGAATATCTACCTGTTTTTTCTGCGAATCCTATCGAGAGCAATATCCATCGAATTCCTGGACTCTCTGAACATTTTGTGTTTTTTAATGATGATGTTTATCTAACAGCTCCAGTTGAACCAACGGATTTCTTCTCAGAAGACGGTTTGCCAAAGTATAATACAGCCTTATCACCGATTGTCCCAGAACGTTACGGTACGGGGCATTTCCAAGTAAACGATATGGAAATTGTAACCAGTTATTTTAGTAGGGACGAGATTCTTAAAAATGGCAAATTTTTATCTTTCAAGCAAGGCTTAAAAAATATCGTTAAGAGCCTACTCTATAGAAATAGTAAATTTATATGTGGTTTTTGGGAAAATCATTTGACTCATCCCCTCTTAAAGTCGACCATGGAGTTGGTATGGGAGAAAGAAACTGCCATCTTGGAGAAAACATCGGCTAGTCGGTTTAGAAATCCATCTGATACAAACGTTTGGCTTTTTAAATACTGGCAGATTGCAAGTGGAGAATATGAAGTCGCAGATCCTGACTTGGGAGGTTTGTTCTCTCTAGATAATGCGGATTCTGATTTTTGGAAACTATTGAATTCTGGAAAATATAAAATTATGTGTATCAATGATGGTTTCAATGTTCAGGACGAAGAGAAAGTAATGGTGGACTTTATAAAAGCCATGAATCAACTTTTCCCAGAAAAAAGTTCATTTGAGATTTAAATATCTAACTGAGTAAGAGAAAGAAAAGAAAATATGATTTCGGTAATTGTACCCATTTACAATGTGGAGGCCTATCTTCGCTATGCTATGGAAAGCTTGGTCAATCAAACCTATAAAGATTTTGAACTTATCTTAGTTGATGATGGTTCCACGGATGATTCTGGGAAACTATGCGATCAATATGCAAGTGAGTATGACTGGGTATCGGCATATCATAAAGAAAATGGTGGTCTGTCAGATGCTAGAAACTATGGTGTAGCCAAAGCCAAAGGAGAGTGGATCGTTTTCCTAGATCCAGATGACTATTTCGAACCTTGTGCCCTTGAGCTTTTGATGGAACTTCAGAAACAAACAGGCGCTCGTATTGTCGCAGGGAAAGGCAATGATACTTACGATCATGAATCCTACCAAAATTATCAATTAAATGAGGAAATATTATCGAAAGCTATCCTTCTTTCTTCTGAAGAAACATTAATAGAAATGCTATATGGTAAAATGGCTACAGTCTCTGCCTGGGCTAAACTCTTTCCCAAAGATATTGTAGAAAAATATCCTTATCCAAAAGGGAAAATCTACGAAGATTTATATGTAATTAGTGACTACTTGAAAGAAGTGGAATCAGTTTGCATTATTGATTTAGGTATCTACCATTATTATCGTAGACCAAATAGTATTACTCTATCAAACTTTAACAGTAAGCACTACGATTTTTATCATTCTATGAATCATTTGGAGGATGTTGTCAAGAAGGACTATTCTGATAATATAAACCTTGACGATGCTGTCATCGCTCGTTTATTCATTGGTAGTCTTCACATTTTCATTTTAATAACTGATTCTTCTAAAGAGGAAATAACTCGAATTCAAAGAAAAATTCATCCATACCTAGGTAGAGTTATGAAAAATAAGCGGATTAGCCTGAAAAACAAGGCAATTTACATGATGTTATCTTTGACTCCGGGTTTGTATTATCGTTTTAAAAAATTAAAAAAGTTTCAGTAAAATATGAGATGCTTGAGATTAGAAAAGGAAAAAAATGTCAAAGATAGAACGCGATAAACTGTTAGTGGCAGTGGTTCTAATATTAGTTGTATCTATGGACATGCTTAACACTTCGATGTTAGCATCTCTCTTGCCTCGTATCCCTAATGTTATTCCCTTTTTAGGAGTTCGTTTTCTTTATTTTAAAGAGTACTCTTTGACTTTTCTCATCTTTGCGCCTCTCTTGTTTCTGGTAGGATGTATGATTTACTTTAAGACTGGAACCCTGAATGCTTCGATGTTTATTTTTCTAATTATTGTTCTTTACAAGGTCGAATATGAGAGTGTTCTTAAATTATATGCAGGATTAGGTTTATTCTTTGTTCTGTTGATTGTTTTTCTTTCTGCTATTGATATTATTCCTAATTTACAATTTGTTCAATACAGATCTACTGGTATCGTGGTTCGGAATTCTTTTGGTTTTATTTATCCTACAGACTTTGCCTCTCATTGTTTTTATATCTATATGGTTATTTCCTATCTTTATAGAAACAAGTTTATCTTTCAAAGAACTTTTTCGGGTTTAGCCTTAGCAGGATTTGTTACTCATTTTTGTGATGCACGTTTGAATGCAGGTTCTATACTAGCAGCAACAGGAATTTTTCTATACTTTTATTATCGTAAACACATCAAATTGTTTTTGAAACCTATGAATTGGGAGAAGATGTTCGTTTCAATCGAACTGTATACGAATGTCTCAATAAAATCGTATTCTCACAAACTTGTTAATATGTCTATATTTCGGGCAGGGGGCTCTTCTGCTATGGGATAGTATAATCCTAATCGAATGAAATATCAACTGGAAAAATTAGAGAAAGTTAACCAGCTGATGTCAATATGGGGCATTCATGATGAACAATTTGTTGATCAAATAAATCTCTTATTCTAATGAGTAATATTCAAAATATTTCAGTTCAAAAAAACACCTCTTCTTTTGAAACGGCAATATTTTGAAGAATTGTGTGTAAACAAAGAGATGGTTATTTTGACAAAAAAATACTCCTTTTATCAATCTTTTCGTTAGATTCTCACTTAATTATAGAATGCATCGTACGGTGATTTTTCTAAAAAAATACAGATTTTAATCAAAAGGGTAAGTTCAATTCTTTGATATTTGATAAAAGAGAGTTGTAAAGTTTTAAATATTTTTAATTATATGATTGAAAGGGTTGGATGACTATTGTGATGAACAATCGTACTATATCAGAAAAAATTTATTTAATCACCTTATTTATATGGGTTGTTGTCACGTCATTAGTCACAACTACTTATTTTATTAGATTAGAGGGCTCCTTATCATTGTACAGGATCGTCCTCTATTTCACAATTGCTATGATTCTGATAAAAGAGTTGGTGAATCTTCCAAGAAGCTTGTATCACTTTAGATTTCATTGGGAACAACTGTTAATAGCAGTATTGTTCATTATTTCTATGTTTATAGTTGCAAAAAATCGAGAGGGGTTACTTGATTTAAATGTTCTTTTACTTGTTTTTTCTGCTAGAGATATAGATTTCAGAAAGTTATTAGGAACTTTCTCTTTTGCCACATTTCTAGTCCTTGTTTTGACGATTTTTGCTAGCAACATGGGCGTGATTTCGAATATGTTCATGAGGGCAGATGGTGGCTATCGTTTTAGTCTAGGGTTTAATTATGTTTCGTTTGCTTCACAAAGATTATTTTTTGCATTGTGTAGTTATCTGATGTTTCGTGGGAAAAAAATTTCTTACATGGAATTACTTTCCTTGCTTTTTGCCACGATTTATATGTACCAACAAACTTCGACAACTAGTCCATTTTACTTAAGTATTTTAATACTTACATATGCGTTGTTTAGTCTGAAAATCATAAAAAAAGACTTTATTATTGGACACTTCTGGATGAAAACAATAGCAAAATATGGTTTTATTTTGGCTTTAATCATTACCTTATATTTCTGTTTTTATTCATCTGGGAATTTATTCCATTTTGTAGATCAATTTACACATAATCGGCTACGGTTAAGTGTAGAGGGCTTCCGCAATTTTGGAGTATCTTGGTTAGGACAACATATTAAGTTCACACTCTTAGATATTTTCGGGAATTTTACTAGTAATTATAATTTCATAGATAGCTCGTTTGTGCAGTTGTTGGTTATTGATGGCTTAATCGTAAGTGCCTTCATGTTGTTGACTCTTACTAAAGTTATGAAATATTTTGTAACCATTCGAAAAGATATCGTACTTGCCTGTTTAGGAGTAATGATTATCCATGGCATGTTTGACCCTCAAATGTTAGTTCTTCGATATTCTCCATTGATCTTATTTATCAGTCGTTTATTTATCATGAATTCAGATAATGAAATTGAATAAAGAAGATTAAACGATAATTTAACAGGAAGGCAAAGTTTTCTATATTTATGAAAGTGCTTAAAAACTACCTCTACAATCTATCCTACCAACTCTTAGTCATCGTCCTACCAGTCATTACAACCCCCTACATCACTCGGGTCTTCTCGTCGGATGCTTTAGGAACTTATGGCTACTATAATTCCATTGTGACTTATTTTATCTTGCTAGCAACGCTGGGTGTGGCCAACTATGGGACCAAGGAAATTTCGGGGAACCGTAAGGAAGTAGCTAAGACCTTCTGGGGGATCTATAGTTTGCAGGTACTGGCTACTTGCTTAGCAATTAGTCTCTATATCATAGTATGTCTCTTGGTTCCTTCCATGAACAATCCAATTGCTTATATTTTAGGCTTTGGTTTGTTATCTCGTGGTTTAGATATTTCTTGGCTCTTTCAAGGACTTGAAGACTTCAAAAAGATTACCGCTCGAAACACCATGGTCAAACTTCTAGGGGTTGTTTCAATCTTTCTTTTTGTAAAGAAACCATCTGATTTATATTTGTATATAACTCTTATAGTTGTCTATGATTTATTGGGTCAACTGAGTATGTGGCTTCCTGCTCGTGAAAACATTCGCAAACCTCATCTGGATTTGGTCTATGCCAAGCAACATATCAAACCGGTAGTCCTCTTGTTTTTACCTCAAATAGCAATTTCACTTTATATCACGCTAGATCGTACTATGCTAGGAGCCTTGTCTTCTACTAAGGATGTAGGGATTTACGATCAAGCTCTTAAACTGATAAATATTTTGTTGACTTTGGTAACTTCACTGGGAAGTGTCATGCTTCCACGAGTTTCTAATCTTCTTTCATCTGGAAATAAAAAAGCAGTTAACAAATTACATGAAATGTCTTTCTTGGTTTATAACCTTGTTATTTTTCCAATGATTGCAGGGATTTTGATTGTCAACAACGACTTTGTTCAATTTTTCTTGGGACAAGATTTCCAAGATGCTCGTTATGCGATTGCCATCATGGTCTTTCGGATGTTTTTTATCGGATGGACTAATATTATGGGAATCCAGATTTTGATACCTCATAATCGAAATCGTGAATTTATGCTATCAACAACCATTCCAGCTATTTTTAGTGTAGGCTTAAATCTCATCTTGATACCGCCTTTAGGCTATATTGGAGCTTCAATCGTTTCTGTTGTAACAGAAGGTTTAGTCTGGCTTATCCAACTATACTTTACAAGTGACTATCTAAAAGAAGTCAAGATTCTTCCATCCATGCTAAAAATACTCCTAGCAGCATTCCTGATGTATGGTGCTTTGTATTTTATAAAAACTTTTATCAACTTCTCATCTGTTGTAAATGTATTGATATGTTCTGTACTTGGCTTCCTAGTCTACGGAGGCTTGGTTTTAATCTTAAGAATCTTGGATTTTCAAGAACTAAAAAGTATCATAAAAAAATAAGGAGAGATTATGTACGATTATCTTATCGTCGGAGCTGGTTTGTCTGGCGCAATCTTTGCACACGAAGCTACAAAACGTGGTAAAAAAGTAAAAGTGATTGACAAGCGCGATCACGTCGGTGGGAATATCTACTGTGAAGAAGTTGAAGGGATCAATGTTCACAAGTATGGTGCCCATATTTTCCATACGTCCAACAAAAAGGTGTGGGACTATGTCAACCAGTTCGCTGAGTTTAACAACTATATCAACTCACCGGTGGCTAACTACAAGGGCAGTCTTTACAACCTTCCTTTCAACATGAATACCTTCTACGCTATGTGGGGCACTAAGACTCCTCAAGAAGTCAAGGATAAGATTGCCGAGCAAACGGCTGACATGAAAGATGTTGAACCGAAAAACTTGGAAGAACAAGCCATCAAGTTAATTGGTCCAGATATCTATGAAAAGTTGATCAAGGGCTATACAGAAAAACAATGGGGACGCTCTGCAACAGACCTTCCACCATTTATCATCAAACGCCTCCCAGTTCGTTTGACCTTTGATAATAACTACTTTAATGATCGTTGCCAAGGGATTCCAATCGGTGGATACAACGTCATCATTGAAAACATGCTGGGCGATGTAGAAGTAGAGCTTGGGGTTGACTTCTTTGCCAATCGTGAAGAGCTGGAAGCATCAGCGGAAAAAGTAGTCTTTACAGGGATGATTGACCAGTACTTTGACTACAAACATGGGGAGTTGGAATACCGCAGCCTGCGATTTGAACACGAAATCTTGGATGAGGAAAACTATCAAGGCAATGCCGTGGTCAACTATACCGAGCGTGAAATTCCTTATACTCGGATTATCGAGCACAAGCATTTCGAATATGGAACCCAACCGAAGACAGTCATCACCCGTGAATATCCAGCTGACTGGAAACGTGGAGATGAGCCCTACTACCCAATCAATGATGAAAAGAACAACGCCATGTTTGCCAAGTACCAAGAAGAAGCTGCTAAAAATGACAAGGTTATCTTCTGTGGCCGCCTAGCAGACTATAAATACTACGACATGCACGTGGTCATTGAGCGTGCTTTGGAAGTCGTTGAGAAAGAACTTGGAAGCATATAGAGATAGGTCTAGTGAAGGGGAGAAAAGTGAGATATTATCTGAAAGATTCATTTCTGCATAATCAACATGAAAAGAATGCAGGAAGTAAGGCGCGAAATGACGTGGAAGCCATTCTGATTTCAGAAGGGTATAAGGGATTAGAGATTAAGGTTAACAACTGGTATCAGATGAATTTCTTTAAGGCCCAACAACACAAATATAGTGCAACTAAATCTGTGTTTGATCAACTAGGTTTAGGGGATGAATTGGTCATTCAGTTTCCAATTATCCATCATACATTTTTGATTGCACAGCTCATCAAGCAGGCACAAAAAAGGGGAGCGAAATTCTATCTCTTGATTCACGATATTGAAACCTTGCGCCATGCAGCAGGCTCTGAAGTGAAATTGAGACATAAATTGAGAAACTATTTCCAAGAGAAGAAAGCTATGATGTCTGTGGATGGGATTATTGTTCATAATGACATCATGAAGGGCGTTTTAGCTAATCAAGGATTTCCAGTTGATAAAATGGTTAGTTTAGAGATTTTTGATTATTTGATTCCAAATTTTCAAGAAAAGTCTCTTCCTCAAAAAGAACAAGCAATCATTGTTGCTGGGAATTTAAACCCAACAAAATCAGGCTATCTATATAGTTTGCCAGAGAATCATGCCTATAATCTCTATGGGGTTGGGTACGATGAAAGTCGTGCTTTGAATAACATCACTTACTTTGGTGCCTTTATGCCTGATGATCTACCGGCAGCTCTAGAAGGTAGTTTTGGCTTAGTGTGGGATGGGGATAGTTCGGAAACATGTCAGGGTACTTACGGCAACTATCTGCGTTTTAACAATTCTCATAAAGCTTCTCTTTACCTAGCAGCAGGTTTTCCTCTGGTTGTTTGGAAACAATCTGCCCTCTCACATTTTGTCTTAGAGAATGGCTGTGGGATTGCAGTAGAGTCTCTCCATGATTTGAAGGATACAATCGACAATCTTTCAGATACTGATTACCAAGACTTGGTGGACAATGCTAAGCGTGTTGGCGAGGAAATTCGAGATGGTCACTACCTAAAGATAGCCTTAACCCATTTAAAATGAGAGTAAAAGAAGTTCGTTTGAACTTCTTTTATATTCTCCAAAAAAATAAAACTAATTTTAAAAAAGCCATCATAGAACTTTTCATCAATGATGCCGTATGGTAAAATGGTAAAAGTATAAAATTTATATACAAGAGAAGGTTAAATGAAAAAGAAAGATCTTATTTTTTATGCGGGAGCAGCAATATTGATGGCTGCATCTACTCAAGGAGTAAGTGCAGATGAGCTGGTTTCCAAAGAAACTGCTATTACTGAAGGCAAGCAAGTGCAAACTGAAAAAGCACCAGAAGTAGCCGTTTCTGAAAAGACCGCAGCACCTATCGTAAGCAACTACGTTGCACCAGCAAATGTGACCGAACAGTCTGTGGCTTCTACGAGTACTACTACTGTTTCGGAAAGTAGTACACCATCTGTAGAAAAATCTACAGAAGTAGCGCCTACTGAGAAGACAGAAGAAACTCCTCTTCAGTCTGATGCAGGAAGCACCACTTTTTTCAATACGGGTTCAAACGCTCCAGCTAGTCGCTCTACGGATGTGGCAGTTCAGCCAAAATCATTCGTTGATGTGAGTAGCCACAACGGAGAGATTAGTATTGGCGACTACCGTACCTTAGCTAATAAGGGCGTAGGCGGTGTCGTTGTCAAATTGACAGAAGACACTTGGTACAAGAACCCGAATGCGGAGAACCAAATTCGCAATGCACAAGCTGCGGGTCTGCAAGTATCGACCTACCACTTCTCTCGCTATACTTCTGAAGAAGCGGCGCGTGCAGAAGCACGATTCTATATTGCGGCAGCACAACGTTTGAATCTTCCAAAGAATACTCTTATGGTCAATGACTTTGAAGATGCTAAGATGCAGTCAAATATCAACCGCAATACTCAAGCTTGGGTGGATGAAATGCGTAAAAATGGCTACACCAACTTGATGTTCTACACTAGTGCCAGCTGGTTGGATGAAAACAACCTTCGCAAGAAAGGTCCTGTCAACACTGCTCACTTTGGTCTTCAGAATTTCTGGGTTGCCCAATATCCTTCTCCGAAACTATCTGTAAATGATGCGAAAAGTTTGCGTTACAATGGAAAAGCTGGCGCATGGCAGTTCACTTCTCAGGCGGAATTGCTTCCAGGAAAGCACTTCTTTGACCACAGTGTAGACTATACCGGTCGCTTTACAGCGAATGCAAAACCTGCAGCTGATCCGACAGAAGGTACCTTAAGCGGTAAGATCAGCATTGTCAATAATGATACAATGGCGGGTCGCTTTAATGTTGTAGTCTCAAATGTTAAGGCGCCAAATGGAGTTCGAACAGTGTCTGTACCAATCTGGTCAGAAATAGGTGGTCAAGATGATCTTGTTTGGTATACAGCCAACCGTCAAGCAAATGGGACCTATACCGTCAATGTAAAAGCGTCGGACCATAAAAACTCAACCGGTCTTTACAATATCCACCTTTACTATGTTCAGAACAATGGACAGATGACGGGTGTTGGTGGAACCGTGACAAATGTTTTTATTGGAAAACGACCAGAGGATTTAAAACCAAGTGGCACCGTAACGATTGAGAACAACAACTCAAGTACAGGCACCTTTGATGCAGTAGTTCGTAATGTAGTATCACCGACTGGCTTGAAAGAAGTTTTAATTCCATCATGGAGTGTAGCAGGAGGTCAGGATGATTTAATCTGGCATAAGGCCACTCGTCAAGCTGATGGTTCCTATCGAGCAACGATCAAGGCAAGTGACCACAAGAACTCAGTTGGACAGTACCAAGTTCACGTTCATTATATTGATCAAGAAAATAAGCGCCGTTATGTTACAGAGACTGTTGTAGAAGTTCGTCAATCTAAGCCGCAAGGGATGCTTTCGATTGAGAACAACAACTCAAGTACAGGCACCTTTGATGCAGTAGTTCGTAATGTAGTATCACCGACTGGCTTGAAAGAAGTTTTAATTCCATCATGGAGTGTAGCAGGAGGTCAGGATGATTTAATCTGGCATAAGGCCACTCGTCAAGCTGATGGTTCCTATCGAGCAACGATCAAGGCAAGTGACCACAAGAACTCAGTTGGACAGTACCAAGTTCACGTTCATTATATTGATCAAGAAAATAAGCGCCGTTATGTTACAGAGACTGTTGTAGAAGTTCGTCAATCTAAGCCGCAAGGGATGCTTTCGATTGAGAACAACAACTCAAGTACAGGCACCTTTGATGCAGTAGTTCGTAATGTAGTATCACCGACTGGCTTGAAAGAAGTTTTAATTCCATCATGGAGTGTAGCAGGAGGTCAGGATGATTTAATCTGGCATAAGGCCACTCGTCAAGCTGATGGTTCCTATCGAGCAACGATCAAGGCAAGTGACCACAAGAACTCAGTTGGACAGTACCAAGTTCACGTTCATTATATTGATCAAGAAAACAAGCGCCGTTATGTTACAGAGACTGTTGTAGAAGTTCAGAAATCAACTCCGACTGCTACGATTACGATCCAAAATAATAACAAGGATAATGGCACTTTCGATGTCATTATCAGTAATGTCTATAGTCCTAAAGGTGTACGTACTGTTCAAGTACCAACTTGGTCTGAGGTAAATGGTCAGGATGATTTGACTTGGTATGAAGCGACTCGTCAATCCGATGGGACTTACAAGGTAAGCGTGAAGGCTTCTGACCATAAGTTTTCGACAGGTACTTACCATGTCCATTTGTACTATATCCAGGGTGATGGTAGTCAGGTTGGTGTTGGTGGCACGACGGTGCAGGTAGAGAACCGGAACTTTGTAACTAGAAATCAGCTCTATCTGAAGCATATTTCTGCAAAAGATGCAGATGGTCAGTTAGGTCGAGTTCTAAAGGCGGCATCAAGCTTGATTGGCGTTGAGACTGGATCTCCAGAGCACCTTAAATTGGTCAGAGATTACAATAGTGTTCATCCGTTGCCAGTAGGTTATCCTGTGAAAAATACAGATGATTGGTGCGATGTGTTTGTCACAACTGTCTTCCAACGCGAAGGGCTTAGTCATTTGATTGGTCGTGAGTGTGGGGTGGAACGCCATATCCAAATCTTTAAACATCTAGGTATTTGGAATGAGAATGGGGCTTCTACACCGAAGTCAGGTGATATCATTACCTTTAACTGGGACCAAGACTCTCAACCGAATAATGGATTTGCGGATCATATTGGAATTGTTGAATACGTTGAAAATGGACTGATTCATACAATTGAAGGAAATTCCGGTTATGTTGGAACCGTAAAACGCAATGTTTACCGTATCGGACACGGGAATATCCGAGGCTTTGCTACACCACGTTATAGATAACAAGCAAGTATCTCGGCATTTTTGCCTAAGTACTTTTCTATAATAGAAAGATAACCAGCTCTGAAAGAGGGCTGGTTTTTTGTATTCTTTGCGGACTTGACAAGAGTGCTAAGTACTGGTATCCCCATCTCCTTGATTAGCTTGGTATTAGCCTTTGTACTACAAGCGGCGGAGCTTATCTCCTTAAAAAGAAGAAAAAATAAGCGCAAGGCTTGATTAATCTTGTCTAACTAATCGAGAGTATAGAAGAGGCACCTAGGGGCCTCTTTTTTGTGTGATAAAAAATACAAAAAATCCTTGACAAACTAAAAAATTAGCGTTATCATTAACTAGTTAATTAACTGTTTAATAAACCAATTAAGAAAAAGAAAGGATTTATACATGTTGGGGAGGAAACTAAGAGCCTTAGGAATTGGATTCATCTGTCTCTTGTTGCTAGTAGCTTGTGGAAGCCAGAGAAGTTCGGGAGCTGGCTCAACTAAAAAGGGTCTCAAAATTGTGACGAGTTTTTATCCTGTCTATTCTCTAGTTAAGGAAATTTCAGGCGATCGCAACGAGGTCTGGATGGTTCAGTCTGGCGCTGGGATTCATGATTACGAACCTTCGGCCAAGGAGACAGCCCAGATATATGATGCGGATGTCTTCGTCTACCATTCTCAAACACTCGAATCTTGGGCTGGACGTCTAGATCCTAGCTTGCAAGACTCGAAACTGCGGGTCATCGAAGCCAGCAAAGGAATGGAATTGGATAAGGTCGCTGGCTTAGAAGACATCGAGGATACGGAAGGGAAGGATGCTAAACACTTGTATGACCCTCATACCTGGATGGATCCACTGAAAATTGCCGAAGAAGGGAAGATCATCGCCAAAGAGTTGGGAGACATCGATCCAGAAAATAGAAGTTATTATGAGGCCAATGCCCAAAAGCTTGAAAAACGCTGTGAGGCTTTGGTGGCTAAATACCAGCCTCTCTTTGAAAAAGCGACACAAAAGACCTTCGTAACCCAGCATACAGCCTTCTCTTATCTAGCCAAGCGCTTTGGCTTGAAACAATTAGGAATCGCAGGGATCTCGCCTGAGCAGGAACCAACAGCCCGTCAATTGGCTGAGATTCAGCAGTTTGTCAAGGACTATCAAGTTCAAACCATCTTTGTTGAGAAGCATACCTCGTCCAAGGTGGCCGATAGCATTGCCAAGGCGACAGGAGCAAAAGTGAAGGTTTTGGATCCTCTCGAAGCAGATCCAGAAAATAACAAAGATTTCTTGGAGAACCTAGAAGAAAATATGGCTAGTCTAGCGAAAGAATTACAGGAGTAAGTAGAAAGAATGAAGAAAAAAGGAACAATTGGATTAGTAGCAACATTAGGTCTGGGTTTATGTGCCTATGCCTTAAGTCAGCAAGCACCAGTCAAGGAAGACAAAAAGAGTCAGAATCAGGTGCAGTATTTACAAGGAGACAAGAAAAAGTCAGCTAGCAAATCAAACAAACAGGAAGAGAGCATTGAATCCGTCAACTCGAAGGAAAAGACCCAGGCAGAGCAGATTGTGGTTAAGATTACTGACGAGGGCTTTGTGACTTCCCATGGAGATCATTTCCATTACTACAATGGCAAGGTCCCTTACGATGCGATATTTAGTGAGGAGTTGATTTTACGGGACCCCACTTACCAACTGAAACAATCAGACATTGTCACACAGGTACGAGATGGCTATATTATCAAGAAGGATGGGACCTACTACCTTTATCTAACCGATCCGCAACATACGCTGAATGTCCGTTCGGTGGAGGAAATTGCCAAACAGAAAAAAGGAGAGCTGGTTTCAGGTTCGAAAGATAGCGTCCAAAATGCTGGGCAAACTCGTGATTTTAGTCAGCCAAGTCAGGCCCTACGAGAAGGGAAAACAGTAGCAAGTCTAACAGCAGGTGCCAAGCCAAGTCAAGGTGGCTACCGGACAGATGATGGCTATGTCTTCCATCCTGGGGATGTGATTTCTGATACCGGGGATGGCTTTATCGTTCCTCATGGTGGCCATTACCACTTTATTCCGAAGAGCGCCTTATCAGCTGGAGAATTAGCTGCTGCCTTATCTATCTTAAATGGTAGAGGAGGGAAAAATGAGGTAAAACCTGTATTGCCTCCTTCTATCCAGTTGACTGCACCGGTTAATCCGAATCAACCGATTCCAGCACCTGTCACTCCAGCGCTCTCCACTCCTCTTCCCCATCCAACAGTGACGACAGAAGGGCGAAGTCTGGAAAGCCTACAGAAAGAGTTGCAGCATACCCCGCTTTCAGAGCGCCATGTTGAGTCGGATGGTTCTGTCTTTGATCCAAGCAAAATCACCAAATGGACAGAGCAAGGAGTGGTGTATCCGCATGGGGATCACTTCCATTTTATCCCTTATAGTGTGCTTTCGCCTTTAGAGCGGGAATTGGCACGCCAGTATCAAGTCCTCAGGTCTCAAACTGGGACTGTAGCGACAGAAGAAAAGCCAACTCAACCTTCAAGCCCAGACACAAAACCAGTTGATCATGACCAGGACCACGAGAAGGAGGATCCTCATCACAAGCATGACCATGAGGAACATGAAGCCGATCATGATCATCATCATGAAGGCGAACATGATCATGGTTTCCATGCAGATCAGGTCATCAGCAAGGATGACGAGGGCTATATGGTCGCTCACGGGGACCATGCCCATTACTTCTACAAGAAGGATCTCTCACCTCAAGAAATCGCAGCTGCAGAGGCAGTATTAGCTGGTAAGAAGGAAGAGGACAAGGGGCAGCCACTGACAGATGATGTGGCGACCTATTCGCGCGATGCTTCGGATGAAGAAAAAATCCAATACATTAGCCAGACCTACGGCGTCCCTCGGGAAGCTATCAAGATTTCCAATGGTTTCTTTGTCTTTAACAATCCAGACCAAGAATACGATCCAACCCATATCCATCCTTATGCAGTTCGGAAGGAACATGTCCGGATTCCACTTGAAACAGGAAATCCTGAGCTAGACTTTATCAACGAGCTTTATGCAACAGCGCTTCGCTCTGGTATTTCCCCTTATACGATGCAAATCGAGAATGGTCAGTTTGTCATCCCGCATGGGGACCATAACCACTATATCAAGGTGCGCTCAGCAGGCTTGGCGGACTACTTGGCTCACCGTCTGCCGACCATCCAAGCAGCTTACCAGAAAGGTGACTTGGATCAGAAAGCTGTAGAGGACAAGGTCAACCAACTCCTAGCAGAAAGTCGGACTTTGTACGCTTCAGACCCTCTGCAACAAAGACGGATTGAGTTGAACTTGGGTCAATTCTTAGAAACTGTTAAAAACTTCCCAAGCAATTCAACAGCAGGCTATTTGGCCAGTCTTGAGCAAGTTGACAAGGAATATATCCATGCGACCCAGGAAGTCAAACCGAAAGAAGAAACAGCCTTGGACCGTCGCTACCAAGAATTGCTTGAACAAGTTCGCTTGTTAGATACCGAAGCCTTCCAACTCAAGAAAGAAAGCCTCGTTTCTCAGTTGCAGGAAGCCTATACGGCCAAGGATAGCCAACGATTGGAGCAAGAAGGAAAATTGTTGCAGGCCATTCAGGAGATGCAAGATCGGACCGGTGTGACTTCGGTGGACTACCTCAAGTATTTCTACCAAAGTTTAAGCGATGCGCGCTTGACACCAGAATTGCGGGCGACAGCAGCGGACCTTGCTTTGAAGCTTTACCGGGCTCAGGCCTTTGAAGAAGCTTGGGACTCAAAAGCCCATTTCATGGAACTCTACCAAGCCAAGCAAGCCATTGACCAACTAGTGTCTCAGGAAAATGCTCCAACCTATCCAATTGAAAAAACAGTTCTGGATCAAAAGGGAGCAGATGCTCCATCCTATAATCTAGCTGTTTACGACTTCCTCAAGGGGGTCTATGGTGACCTGGATGAAAAGACAGAGTCTCGTCAACGCTCTAGTCTCTTGACAGTACTTGTAGAACAAATCACCTCTCTTTTGCCACAAGTAGAAGAAAGCAAACGTCCTGCCTTTGAAGAACGTTTGGAACAGGTGCGCCAAGAGCCAGATGCTGACACGGCTTTGACAACTGGGAAAACTCTTTTGCGTGAAGTTGGTGAAACGATTGAACAACAAAAGCAAAAGAAAACAGAAGAACCTCAACTTGGAGACGTAGCCCTCTATCAAGAGATTTATAACCAGTTGATCGCTCTCCACCAACAATTGGTCGAAAAAGGAGCCAGTGATGCTCAGTTTGAACGCTTGGAAGCCCTCTTTGATCAACTAGCTGATCCGAAGAGCGACAAGAAAGCCTTGCTACAGGCGATTCAAGCCCTTCGAGATGATTTGCTAGCGGCGCCATCGACAGCAGTGGCGGAAGCAGACAAAGCAACCCCAGCCCCTCAAAGTCCTGCCACGAGTGATCCTAACCTGAATAAGGAAGAAGCTTCAGATCCTGCTCAGACTCCATCTCCAGAGTCAGAAAACACAGAAGTCAGCCCAGTCGCAAGTGAAGAAACGACGGACTAGGACCTATGTAGAAATAACAGAAAAGAGAGTGGGACAGAAATCGGTAATTCGTTAGAATTCGATTTCGTCGTCCCACCTCCGCACAGTTGAGTAGGGTTGTAAAAGCTGATGAAATCAGCGCAGTAGAGCCCACTCAACCACTGCGTCTTGATCGATAATCCAAAGACAATTGAGAGGCTAGGACTTTTGTCCCAGCCTCTTTTAGATGTAGACAATCTTTATTTTTACATAGAATAGCTAGATGATTTTCTAAAATGACTTTGTCTTCACACTGAAAGCTTCTTCTAGTCCACTAGATTAGAAACATCAGTCGCTTGGCTCTATGGAGATGTCTGCTCTTTTAATCCCTTTTCAAAACTTGCAGAAGGAGCCTCGACTTGAATTTTCTCTAAGGTGAAGGGATGGGTGAGCCGCAAGCGGTGGGCATGGAGCATGAGGCGAGGAGCTCTTTCGGGGTTGTAGAGCGGATCTCCCACAATCGGATGGCCATGGTGAGAGAGGTGGACGCGGATCTGGTGGGTGCGACCTGTCTGGAGCTGGCAGTTGACCAAGCTGGTGCGTTTGAAAGTCTTTAAGCTGGTCACATGGGTTTCTGCATAGAGGCCCTTTCGAGGATCAACAATGCGTTTGCGTCGATCGTGGCGATCTCGTCCCAATTTGTCCTTATAAACCAGCTTCTTTTTGGGTAAGCTGCCTAGGATTAAGGCCCAATAGTCTCGTTGGATTTTCTTGTCTTCTAGCAGTCGATTCAGGACGGGTAAAACAAAAGGATTCTTGGCAAAGACAAGAGCCCCGCTAGTCTCCTTGTCTAAGCGATGGACTACATAACAGGTCTTCCCGACATAAGTAGAGACATGGTTGAGAAGGGCGATTTCATCTGGTTGATTGGCGTGCGTTTTCATGCCTTCGGATTTGTTTACGATGATGAGATGCTCATCTTCATAGAGGACTTGGACCAGGCTAGCATCTCCTGCTAGGATCTCCTTTTCTTCATAATCTTCCGGATCAAAGGTGAGGGTCAGTTTGTCTCCAGCCTCAAGCATCGATTGCCAATGAACAGTCTCCCCATTGACTTGGACATGTTTTTTGGTTCGCAAAAAATGACGAATCTTTCGTGGGATGAGAAAATAATCTTCTAGGGCCTCTTTGACCGTCATAGCGGGCAAGGCGCTTGGTATCGTTATCGTATAATGCATAGTGTTATTGTATCAGAAAGCAAGAGGAAAGAAAAGGCGAGAAGGAGGAAGAGGAAGGGAGGAACAAGACGCTGAAGCCCTATATAGAGTGGACTTGACGGGAACCTTAAAGAAAGCTAAAAGCATCCTTTCTTGCGAGGGTCTTTCTTGTCTAGACGTTAGGAAGGTGATAAAATAGGGACTATGAACAAATTAAAAGAATTAATGGAGGGAATGATTCGTCATTTCCAACGAGAAAAAAAACCAACGAAGATTGCGGAAGAGGTTGAGTTATCAACGGACGGGGAGGAGCAAGCTCCAACCTATAGCCGCTCGGACAAGTCACGGAGAAAATCTCACTCCCAACATCCGATCAGACGTTTTTGGCGCAAGTATCACTTGACTAAGATCTTCCTACTGATTGGCTTGTCCTTTAGTCTCGTCGTCGGAGGTTATCTTTTCTACATAGCCAAGACGACCAATGTAGCAGATCTGCAAAATGCCCTCAAAGCGACCACGATCATCTATGATAAAGATGGGAACCAAGCAGGAAGCCTAACGGGGCAAAAAGGAACCTACGTTGAGTTAGATGCCATTAGTGAAAACTTGCAAAATGCAGTTGTTGCGACAGAAGACCGGAGTTTCTACAAAAATAGTGGGATTAACTACGGTCGTTTCTTCCTGGCGATTTTGACTGCCGGTCGCTCAGGTGGGGGATCGACGATCACCCAACAGTTGGCAAAAAATGCCTATCTTTCTCAGGACCAGACGGTTGAGCGGAAGGCTAAGGAGTTTTTCCTAGCCCTCGAGATTAACAAAAAGTATAGTAAGAAAGAAATCTTGACCATGTACCTCAACAATGCCTATTTTGGAAATGGGGTTTGGGGGATTGAAGATGCTTCAAAGAAGTATTTCGGTGTCTCCGCTAGTGAGTTGACTCTGGATCAGTCGGCTGTCCTTGCCGGCATGCTCAAGGGACCAGAAATCTATAACCCCCTTTATTCAGTCGAGAACGCAACCAATCGTCGCAATACGGTCCTACAAAATATGGTCGCAGCTGGTTATATCGACCAAGCTACAGCAGATCAATCCGCCGCAGTCGACATTCATGGACAACTGGTGGATGCCTATGAAGGCAAGTCAGAAGATTATCGCTACCCGTCCTATTTCGATGCGGTTATCAACGAGGCTGTCAATGAATATGGTCTAACAGAAGAAGATATCATCAAGAATGGTTACCGGATCTATACAGAGATGGACCAAAATTACCAAGCCAGCATGCAGGTCATCTATGACAATGTGGATCTCTTCCCTGTTGCTGAAGATGGTACACGGGCAGAATCTGGTAGCGTGGCCTTGGATCCTAAGACAGGAGGAGTGCGGGCGATCGTCGGGCGCGTGGCTAGTGACCAAGATGCTGGCTTCCGAAGCTACAACTATGCGACTCAATCTGCTAGAAGTCCTGGTTCTACCATTAAACCCCTGGTCGTTTATAGTCCAGCTGTAGCCAACGGCTGGTCAACCAATAAAGAATTGGACAATGCGACCAAGGTCTACGGCGGTTATACAGTTGATAACTATGGTGGCATCCAAGGTAGTCCGACCGTTCCAATGTACCAAGCCTTGGCAGAATCTCTCAACCTGCCAGCTGTAGCGACAGCCAATGAGTTAGGGCTCAATACTGTCTTTGATTATGGGAAAAAATTTGGTCTCAATATGGACAAGGTGGACAAATCTCTCGGAGTAGCTCTGGGATCTGGTGTGACGACCAACCCTCTTCAGATGGCTCAGGCCTATGGAACATTTGCCAACGACGGAGTGATGAACGATGCCCATCTCATTACGAAGATTGAAAATGCCAGCGGTCAAGTGGTGAAAAGTCACAGTCAGAAATCAAAACGGGTGCTTAGCAGCTCAGCTAATAAGAAGATGACCAATATGATGTTGGGAACCTTTACCAACGGAACGGGTGTCAACGCAGCACCGTATGGTTATACCATGGCTGGTAAAACAGGAACGACTGAAACAGACTTCAACCCGGATCTCTCTGGTGACCAGTGGGTCATTGGCTACACGCCAGATGTGGTCATTAGTCAGTGGCTAGGTTTCCCTAAGACGGATGAAACCCACTATTTGACAGGGACTAGTGCAGAGACAGCCTCAGTGATCTTCCGAAATGTAGCCAATAGCGTCCTTCCTTATACAGAAGGAACTAGCTTTGACAATGAGGAAAATTCTTACCAGGAAAATGGCATTGCCCCTGTCGGTCAAGAAACAGAAACAGAGAGTCCAGAAGAGGACAAGGGCTTCTTTGATACTGTCAAAGAACGCGCTGCAGGTATCGTAGACGATGCCAAAAAAGCCATCGATGAAGCAGATATTCCTGGAAAAGCACAAAATGCCTGGGATACTTTCAAAGGTTGGTTCGGATTCTAAAAAATAGATGCTTAAAAGATGGGAAGGTTCCTTGCCATCTTTTAGATTGTAGACAAACTATATTTACATAAAACAACGTGGAGATCCTTCAATAAAAAAGTTAATTTCTATTTTATGAAATTATTCAACTTTATCTCGAAACTTTCCGCCGTGAGAAAAGTGCTTGAAACACTACGTTTCAAGCACTCGGGAGTTTTGAAACTTTAGGTTCAAAACAAATTGAACACGGGCTGCGGATTGTGTCAAAAAGATAAGTTCTCCTAGAATCGATAGATTCTGCGTCAAACTTCCTATTTTGACTTTATCCGCAGACGCCCTTTGTATCTTAATAAGTCATGGAACTTCTTCGAAGTTCGCTGACGTCCGTACTCACCGAAGGAAAGTTTCTGAGAAGATGTTGAATGAAAAGAATTTTTTCAATACTTTTCGATGCTCAGACAGCTGTCGATAGGGTAACAAAAAAGCCTTTCAGATGATAATCTGAAAGGCTTTTGTTTTTAGTTTCATTACAAGTCTTCATCGGAGACGCTGAAGGTATCTCCGTGTTCAAAGTCGCCGTATTGGTAGCCCCGTTTGAACCAGCGCATGCGTTGTTCAGACGTCCCGTGGGTGAAGCTATCAGGGACGGAATAACCATAGGCTTGTTCTTGAAGGGTATCATCTCCCACGGCGTGTGCAGCATTAAGCGCTTCTTCGATATCTCCCGTCTCCATGAGCCCTTGCTCTTCAATATAGCGCGCCCACATACCCGCATAATAGTCAGCTTGAAGTTCCAAACGGACATTGAGGGCATTTTTTTCTGTCTCGCTTTTTCCTCGGATGGCTTGCTGGTAGCTTTGAAGAGTCCCCAGTTCGTTTTGAATGTGGTGACCGACTTCGTGAGCTATGACATAAGCCATGGCAAAATCTCCGCTAGCCTTATATTTGGTGGTCAACTCTTTGTAGAAGCTGATATCCAAATAGATCTTTTGGTCTGTCGGACAGTAGAAGGGACCGGCAGATGCTTGACCTACACCACAGCCAGTACGAGTTTGGCCGGTATAAAAAACCAGGGTGGGCTTGTGATAGGTCCGCCCGTCTTTTTGGAAGGTTTGCCCCCAGAAATCCTCAGTGGTTCCAAGGACTTGACTGACGAATTTGCTATCTCCGTCACTCACCTGGGTATTGCTTTGGCGCGTGACTTGTCCTGAGTTGTAGTTCTGCGTGGTCTGCCCCTGGTCAAAGAGCCCGCTCAATCCAGCGCCCCCGCTCAAAAAGATGAGAACGAGGATCAAGATCAATTTGCTCTTAAAGCTTCCAGGCGAGAGGAGGATCTGTAAAATACCACCCCCTAAATTCCCACCAGACCGGCCAGATGAGTAGCTCCCGCCACTTTGTCCGCGACGGTCTTCAATGTTTTTACTTTCTTTCAGATGATCGCTTTTCATAATTTCTCATTTATCCTCTATATTGTACCAAATCATAGAGAAAAGCCAAATAAATGCGCTCCCTTAGAGTGGAAGAGCTTGTCAAATAGTAGAAAACTTGCTATAATAGTGTGAATGGAGGCGTTATGGCATTAAAAAAAGCAAGTCTAGCGTGTACGGTTTGTGGGTCACGCAACTACTCAATCAAGTTGAGTGCGACGCCAAAACCAAAACGTCTAGAAGTTAATAAGTTTTGTAAACATTGTAGTAAATATACAATTCATAAAGAAACCAGATAGGAGAATGTTGTGAAATTTTTTAAAGATATTTTTGTCTTGCTTAAAAACACGACTTGGCCAAATCGCAAGGAAAGATGGAAAAATTTTATCTCAGTGATAGAGTACACCGCTTTTTTTGTAGCTTTGATTTATTTGTTTGACCAAGTAGTGGCTAAAGGTATTTTAAAGCTAATCGATATGTTCTAAAAAAGAAACAAATCTGCGTCCCATGTGGATGCTTTTTTCTTGCCTTGGTGAAGAAAAACAAGAGAAACTTCTTTGCTTTCTCTGGTTTTATGTTATAATGGAGCTAGGAAAACAAGAGCCAGAAGGCTTTTTTTAGTATCGTGATGAAACGATCACCTTTTGGTATATAAGAAAGGAAATAAAAATGGATAGTTTTGACAAAGGCTGGTTTGTCCTACAGACCTACTCAGGATATGAAAACAAAGTGAAGGAAAACCTTCTTCAACGCGCACAAACATATAACATGTTGGAAAACATCTTGCGTGTAGAAATTCCTACTCAAACTGTGCAAATCGAGAAGAACGGGAAGACAAAAGAAATCGAAGAAAATCGCTTCCCGGGTTATGTCTTGGTCGAAATGGTCATGACCGATGAAGCTTGGTTTGTCGTTCGGAACACACCAAACGTAACTGGATTTGTTGGATCACACGGGAACCGTTCAAAACCAACTCCACTTTTGGAAGACGAAATCCGCAACATCTTGATTTCGATGGGACAAACAGTTCAAGATTTCAACATTGATGTGAAGGTTGGAGATACTGTACGCATTATCGATGGGGCCTTTGCAGATTACACTGGTAAGATCACAGAAATCGATAACAACAAGGTGAAAATGATCATCACCATGTTTGGAAATGACACTGTGGCAGAAGTCAACCTCAATCAAATCGCAGAATTGTAATAGAGGAAAAAAGGGGCCTTCCCCTTGATAGAAAGAAATCCTCCAAGACACTGGTCTTGGAGGATTTGTGTTTGTTGAAAAGAGATTTTTATGCAGGTTCAGAGACTTGGAAGACTGTTTCTTTGTCAAAACCGACAGAGTAGTCTTTCCCGTCTTCACCTTTCCAAGTAAAGATAGTCGCGTAGCCAAAGACGAAAACAGTTTCTGGACGGCCGTGTTTTTCAATGACTTCTTTAGCTGTCATTCCAGGTTGAATATCCTTGAGATTCGTAACCTTTTTAGAGTTAGGCAAGGTGGCAATTTTGTTAGTGGCTTGACCTTTTTCATTAAAATCAATTAAGATAGCAGAGCCATCTCCATGCCAGTAACCATCATTACCAGAAGAGGAATCAGTAGGACCTAACTTGCTGATCGCTTCATCTTTTGTAGTAGGGGCAAGGGCTTCATTACCAACGAGGATTTCCACTTTAATTTCTTTGAAGGCAGCCCATTTTGGCATTTCAGGGATATCACCGATGGCTTCCAGTGACTCTCCTTGGTCCATCAAGCTCATTGTATAGTTAGGATCCTCGCGCGTGTTAGAATCTGAAGAGCTATAAGAATCATCCTTATCGAAGCCTGATGAAAAATCCTTTTTGATGGTTGACTTTTTAGAATATGAACTTCTAGAACTCTTAGAACTTTTAGAGGTTTTTTTAGAACTGCTAACAAGGGGCTTTCTTTGGTGAGTCTCTGGTGCAGCAGGTTGGCAAGCAGCCAGCATGGCCAAAGAGAGGATGCTGAGAGCATATAGGGTAACTTTTTTCATAATCATCTTTTCCTTTCATGAGTGGATAACAGAATCGCTCGCAAAGGAGCGATGGTGCAGTCCAATCAAGTGATGGTATTAAAAAAAGCCCATTGTTGGGCTCATTGATATTTGTTTGTGAAGGCGGTAGACGGATTTGAACCGACGATCAAGCTTTTGCAGAGCCGTGCCTTACCACTTGGCTATACCGCCACAACATATTCTATTTTATCTTAAAAATCAGATAAGGTCAAGAAAAAATTTCGGACAAAAGGCTTATGAAAGGGAAAGAATGAGAATCGTGTAGAAAAACATAAAGAAAGGAGAAAAAAGACCTGAAGAAAAGCAGGAAAGTCTAGGAATTTCTCTCAAATGACTTGCAAAAAGCTTCTAAATCTGCTATACTGATAAAGTTGCGTAAAGCAATAAATACTCATCCCGGAACCATTGTGGCACCGTTGCCCTTGTGGTCGTGTTGCAAGCTGACGTCTGGGAGAGGAGAAAAAACAAAAAGGAGAATTTACTCATGGCAGTAATTTCAATGAAACAACTTCTTGAGGCTGGTGTACACTTTGGTCACCAAACTCGTCGCTGGAACCCTAAGATGGCTAAGTACATCTTCACTGAGCGTAACGGAATCCACGTTATCGACTTGCAACAAACTGTAAAATACGCTGACCAAGCATATGACTTTATGCGTGATGCTGCTGCAAACGACGCAGTTGTATTGTTTGTTGGTACTAAGAAACAAGCTGCTGAAGCTGTTGCTGAAGAAGCTGTTCGTTCAGGTCAATACTACATCAACCACCGTTGGTTGGGTGGAACCCTTACTAACTGGGGAACAATCCAAAAACGTATCGCTCGTTTGAAAGAAATCAAACGCATGGAAGAAGAAGGAATCTTCGACGTTCTTCCTAAGAAAGAAGTTGCACTTCTTAACAAACAACGCGCTCGTCTTGAAAAATTCTTGGGTGGTATCGAAGATATGCCTCGTATCCCAGACGTAATGTATGTTGTGGATCCACACAAAGAGCAAATCGCTGTTAAAGAAGCTAAGAAATTGGGTATCCCAGTTGTAGCGATGGTCGACACAAACACTGACCCAGACGATATCGATGTAATCATCCCAGCTAACGATGATGCTATCCGCGCTGTTAAATTGATCACTGCGAAAATGGCTGATGCTGTTATCGAAGGACGTCAAGGTGAAGATGCAGTTGCATCAGTTGAAGCTGAATTGGCAGCAACTGAAACTCAAGCAGATTCAATCGAAGAAATCGTTGAAGTTGTAGAAGGCGACAACGCTTAATTCATAATCGTAATTACCTAGGAGGGCGGGGCTTAGCCCGGCTCTCCTATTTTTAAAAAAATATAGGAGAATCAAAATGGCAGAAATTACAGCTAAACTTGTTAAAGAGTTGCGTGAAAAATCTGGTGCTGGTGTCATGGACGCTAAGAAAGCCTTGGTTGAGGTTGAAGGTGACATCGAAAAAGCAATCGAATTGCTTCGCGAAAAAGGTATGGCTAAGGCAGCTAAGAAAGCTGACCGTGTTGCCGCTGAAGGTTTGACTGGTGTTTATGTGAACGGTAACGTTGCAGCAGTAGTTGAAGTAAATGCTGAAACTGACTTCGTTGCGAAAAACGCTCAATTCGTTGAGTTGGTAAACGCAACAGCGAAAGTCATCGCTGAAGGTAAACCAGCTAACAACGAAGAAGCTCTTGCTTTGACAATGCCTTCAGGTGAAACTCTTGAAGCAGCATACGTATCTGCAACTGCTACAATCGGAGAAAAAATCTCATTCCGTCGTTTTGCTTTGCTTGAAAAAACAGACGCACAACACTTCGGTGCATACCAACACAACGGTGGACGTATCGGTGTTATCTCTGTTGTCGAAGGTGGAGACGAAGCACTTGCTAAACAAGTCTCAATGCACATCGCTGCAATGAAACCAACTGTTCTTTCATACAAAGAATTGGATGAGCAATTCGTGAAAGATGAGTTGGCACAATTGAACCACGTGATCGACCAAGACAACGAAAGCCGTGCAATGGTTGGTAAACCAGCTCTTCCACACTTGAAGTATGGTTCTAAAGCTCAATTGACTGACGAAGTGGTTGCTCAAGCTGAAGAAGATATCAAAGCAGAATTGGCAGCAGAAGGCAAACCAGAAAAAATCTGGGATAAAATCATTCCAGGTAAAATGGATCGCTTCTTCTTGGACAACACGAAAGTTGACCAAGCCTACACTCTTCTTGCACAAGTTTACATCATGGATGACAGCAAGACAGTGGAAGCTTACCTTGAATCAGTAAATGCTTCAGTTGCTGAATTCGTTCGCTTTGAAGTTGGTGAAGGTATTGAGAAAGCTTCAAATGACTTTGAAGCAGAAGTTGCAGCTACAATGGCAGCAGCTCTTAACAACTAAGAATAAAAAATAAGAGGTTTCGATGGAAACCTCTTTTTTGCAAGATAAAGTCATCTAGCTATTTTTTATAAAAAATAGTTTGTCTATATTCTAAAAGGACTGAAACAGCTGTTTCAGTCCTTTTTGTGATTAATGCGCAAAGGTATCTAGTCCAAAGAGGAGCGAGAGAGAGCCCATGATGAGACCTGCTAGGACAACTCCCAGCATAACAGCAAGGACGCTCCGTTTGAAGTCCCAGTCTAGAATAGAGGCGGCGAGGGTTCCAGTCCAGGCTCCAGTTCCTGGTAAGGGAATACCGACGAATAGGAGTAGGGCCCAAAAGATTCCCTTATCCCCTGCAGCTTCTTCTAGTTTTTGTCCTCCACGATGGCCTTTGTTGAGACACCAGGTAAAGAAATTCCCGATAACAGGCTTATCTTTCCCCCATTCCAGGATATGGAGAGCGAAAAAGAAGATAATAGGGACAGGAAGCATGTTGCCAATGACCCCAATCAGGAGAGCTTGCCAAAGAGGAATTCCACTAGATATGGCGTAGGGAACGGCTCCACGAAGTTCTACCAGAGGAATCATGGCGATTAAAAAAGTAATAATGTAGTTCATGTGTTATCCTTTCAATTCATCCTTTCCATTCTACCTTATCTTATATAAATTCACAACTATTCAAGTTAAAAATCTAGTATTTCAGAATTAAAAAACGAAGAATATTATCTATTCTCTACAAATTATAGTTCTTTTTGATCAAACTAAAGACTGTCCATTACATCCCTTGTTTAACCTTTATTATTTGGTATAGTTATAATGTGAGATTCGGTACAATTTTCAAAAGTATTGAAAGCGCTTACTATATTAATTGTTTAAATGGAGGTTAAATATGGGAAAGTCTTTTTTTGAAAAGTGCAGTGTATTTAGTATTCGCAAGCTCGCGGTTGGAGCTTGTTCTGTATTAATCGGTGTATCTTTTTTTGGAGCTCCATCTGTCTTAGCTGAAGAAGAAGGAAGAGCTGTAACAGAAGAGGAGATGACAGCCACAAGGGAAGCGTCAGAGGTGACGAATGGAGAAGTTGGGACAAGTGATAAAGCTTCAACAACCGTAGAGGCACCTGCTGTGATTACTCCTGAAAGAAATGAGAGCGAAATCGAAAAGCCACAGGTGGAACCTCAAACAAGTGAACGTTCTGCTGGGGCTATTGAAGAGGCTGCGAAGGATCAAAAACAAGTAGCGGAGGACATGGTGCAAGATCGCGAACGAGATTTTAACAAGGACTGGTATTTCAAGTTAAATGCAGCTCCTGGTGCAGAAGGTCGCCAGGTGGATGTCAAAAACTGGAAAAAATTAGATTTGCCACATGATTGGTCAATCTTCTTTGACTTCGATCACAATTCTCCGGCTCAAAATGAAGGGGGACAATTAAACGGTGGGGATGCTTGGTATCGCAAGACCTTCCGTTTGGATGATAAAGATCTAGATAAGAAAGTTCGCTTGGAATTTGGTGGAGTTTACATGGATTCCAAAGTCTATGTAAACGGACAATTCGTGGGTCATTATCCAAATGGCTACAATGCCTTTTCTTATGATATTACCCCTTATTTGAATTCGGATGGAAGTGAAAACACCATCGCGGTTCATGTGGTCAACCAACAGCCAAGTAGTCGTTGGTATTCTGGAAGTGGGATTTATCGTGATGTCAAACTCAGTGTGACGGATAAGGTCCATGTAGCTAAGTATGGGACCACCATCACTAGTCCAAAGTTAGAAGAACAACAGAATGGGGCAGTCGATACTCTTGTGAAGAGTCGTATTGTCAACCAAGATGATCAAGCCCACAGTGTGTATGCGGAATACGAAATCGTCGATCAAAATGGTCAAGTGGTCAGTGAAAAGGTGCGCAGTGAAGTGCAATCCGTTTTGGCTGGTCAAGAGATCAACCTGTCTCATACCCTTCGTGTTGAAAAACCAACCCTCTGGGATGTCAAAACCAATAACCCAGCTCTTTATACTCTGTATACACGGGTTTATCGGGATTCGCAATTGGTCGATGTGCAAAAGGAACGTTTTGGTTATCGCTATCTCAACTGGACACCAGAAGGGGGCTTCTTCCTTAACGGAGCGGCTACGAAATTCCACGGTGTTTCCCTTCACCATGACCATGGGGCCCTCGGAGCTGAGGAAAATTACAAGGCTGAATACCGCCGTCTCAAACAGATGAAGGACATGGGGGTCAATGCCATCCGGACGACCCACAACCCAGCGAGTGAACAAACCCTGCAAATTGCGGCCGAGTTGGGCTTGATGGTCCAAGAAGAAGCCTTTGATACCTGGTATGGTGGCAAGAAACAATACGATTACGGTCGATTCTTTGAAAAGGATGCAACGCATCCAGAAGCTCGAAAAGGGGATAAGTGGTCTGACTATGACCTTCGGACCATGGTAGAGCGAGGCAAGAACAATCCTTCTATTGTGATGTGGTCAATCGGTAACGAAGTCGGTGAAGCAGATGGATCTGATAAGTCTGTCGCAACCGTTCGTCGTCTGGTCAAGACCATCAAGGAAGTGGATGCAACTCGCTATGTCACCATGGGAGCTGATAAATTCCGCTTTGGTGATGGATCAGGAGGGCATGAAAAGGTAGCGGCAGAGCTCGATGCGGTTGGATTTAACTACTCAGAGGCCAACTATGAAAGCCTACGCGCTAAACATCCAAACTGGCTCATTTATGGTTCTGAAACCTCTTCTGCAACGCGGACTCGGGGCTCTTACTACCATCCTGAAAGAGAGTGGGTCGGAAGCAACCAAGAAGACCGCCATTATGAACAATCAGACTATGGAAATGACCGGGTTGGTTGGGGTCGGACAGCGACAGCCTCTTGGACCTTTGACCGCGATCATGCCGGCTATGCAGGACAATTTATCTGGACAGGTACGGACTATATCGGCGAGCCAACCCCATGGCACAACCAAAATGACACACCTGTGAAAAGTTCTTATTTCGGTATTGTCGATACTGCCGGACTTCCAAAGAATGATTTTTACCTTTACCAAAGTCAATGGGTATCGGCTGAGAAACATCCAATGGTCCATCTCTTACCACATTGGAACTGGGACAATCCAGAATTAGCCAATCGTGTCATGGATGAAGAAGGTCGGATTCCTGTTCGTGCCTTCTCCAATGCCCACAGTGTGGAATTGATTGTCAATGGGGAATCACAAGGAGTCAAGACCTTTACCAAGAAGACCACAGCAGATGACCGGACCTACCAAGAAGGGGCAAATCCGGATGAACTCTATCTAGAATGGTTGGTTCCTTATGTGCCAGGTAAGGTGGAAGCTATTGCCCGCAACGAAGCAGGAGAAGTGATTGCCCGCGATCAGATCGAAACAGCTGGAAAGCCAGCCGGTGTTCGTCTATTGAAAGAAGAACACGCCATTGCGGCAGACGGCAAGGATTTGACTTATATTACCTATGAGATTGTCGATGAAGCAGGCCGTGTCGTACCAACTGCCAATAACTTGGTGCATTTCCATTTGCATGGCCAAGGCCAAATTGTCGGTGTCGACAACGGGGAACAAGCTAGCCGGGAACGCTACAAAGCGCAGGAAGATGGCTCATGGCAACGTCGGGCCTTTAACGGCAAAGGGGTTGTCATTGTCAAATCGACTGAGCAAGCAGGTGCCTTTACCCTGCACGCAGACTCAGACCGCTTGCAGTCAGACCAAGTCAGCCTCTTTACAGGTAAGAAGGACCAAGCAGAACGCACTGTATTAGGTGTGGAACCTGTTCGACAAAGTGCTTATCTAGGAGAAAAGCCAACCTTGCCAAGTAAGGTCAATGTAGTCTATAGTGATGGCAAGGCCCAAGAAGAAGCCGTTGAATGGGATGCAGCAGACTATAGTCGTGCTGGCCAAGTCCGTGTGACAGGTCATGTTCAAGGACGGACGGTCGAAGCTCTGGTCGATGTGATCGGTGTGGAGCAAGTCCTTCCAGTTATCAAACAAATCCCACAGGGAGCAGATCTAGCGACAGTGGATAAGACTGTGCAATTGGTCTTCACAGATGGCCGGACAGTTGGCTATGAAGTTGATCAATGGACCTTGGAAGCTGGTCAAGAAGATCAGTTGTCCACACCAGGTGCTCGTTTGAAAGCGACAGGACACCTAGGCAATGGGGAAACCGTCCAAGCGACTCTAGTGGTTGCAGGTGGAACAGTCAGCAAGGCTAAGAAACCAACCGTGCAACTAGATGGAGTAGCCCTTCCAAAATTTGGTAGTGGCAACCATACTATTTTCCGCCCATTGACTTATGGGCAAGAGCATGGTCAAGTCACAGCAAGTGCAGAAAATGCCCAAGTGACGGTCCTACAAGCTAGCCGTGAAAATGGTTTGAAAGCTCAAATCTTTGTGATTGCTCAGGATACGGGAGCTGTCCAGACCTATGCTATCCAATTCCAAGAAGAAAGTCCACAGATCCAGCGCCTAGAATTGCGTCTGCCAGAAGGACAGGAACTCAAGGAAGACCAAACGGTACCACTTGAAGTCATTGCCCATTACCAAGATGGTAGCCAGGCAAGTCTCAAAGCAGATCAAATCGATGTGAAGACAAGAGCTGGTAGCCAAGGAAAAGCGGTCGCAAGCAAGAAAGGTTTGGAACTACGGGAAGCAGGATTGGTTCATTTAGAAGCTAGCTTCCAAGGACAAACGGGAGAAGTCACCTTTACCATCACGCCAAATCCTGAAGAAAAGACGGTTGTCAAGGTGCGTCCTGTACGGATTAGTACGGATCGAAATGTTTTGCCAGCTCTTCCAGAGACAGTCTTGGTCGAGTATGACAAGGGATTCCCGAAAGAAAAACGTGTGACCTGGGATGCCGTGACAGCAGATCAAGTCAAGGATTACCATAGCTTTACAATCACAGGTCATGTAGAAGGTGTGGAAAAAGAAGCCCAAGCCCAAGTCACAGTTGAAGGCATTATCGCTGTAGAAGAAGTCAGCACTACCACTCCAGTAGGTGAAAAACCAGCCCTTCCAGAAAGCGTACGGACCTATCACTCCAATGGCAAGACCTATACTGCCAAGGTGGCCTGGGATGCGGTCGATCCGCAACTCTTGGCCCAAGAAGGAGAAGTTGTCCTCTCCGGCCGTGTAGAAGGAACCAACCTTCCAACCCGTCTTCATATTCGTGTTTCTAGCACCACAGTCAAAGGAGCCAATGTAGCAGAGCAATGGACAGGATCTGTCTTGCCACTCGCCTTTGCAAGTGACTCTAACGATGCGGATCCAGTTGTTAAGGTCAATGACAAGGTCATCTCCTTTACCGATGCTCCAGCCAACCGTTGGACCAACTGGGGCCGTGACAATGCGGAAGATTCGGTTGGTATCTTGTTTGGAGATTCTGGTATCTTGACCAAGCGAGCAGTGGACAACCTCCATGTTGGTTTCCATGAAGACCACGGCGTTGGAGCTCCAAGTGAATACGTGATTGAGTACTATGTAGGGGAGCAAATCCCAACTGTTCCAAGCAATCCAAATCGCGTCAAAGACGAAACAGACCATCCATTTAACAATCCAGCCAACTGGAAAGAAGTCAGCAACCTAACCGTTGAAGAACCGGTAGCAGCTGGCAAGATGAATCATTTCAGTTTTGATAAAGTCGACACCTATGCCGTTCGGATTCGCATGAAGACACCAGAAGGCAAACGTGGAAGCTCTATTTCAGAGATTCAGGTATTTGCCAATAAGGTTGCGGCAGAAGAAAAGAGCCAGGTGACCATTCGTGTCAACGGTGAGGTTTTACCAGGAGTTAATCCAAGTGTGACCGATTACTACATCGATGCGCGTGATCGGGCTTATCCACAAGTGGAAGCGACAGCTAGCCATCACGGTCTTGCAACGGTTGTGCCAAGCGTCCATGAAGGTGAGCCAATCCGTGTCGTCCATAAAGCGGAAGATGGTACTATCTTACAAGAATACCGCCTCCATCTCACAAGTGATGCAGAAAAACTGAAACAAGCTGCCCCAGTAGCAGTAGAAGCAGGCAGACGTTTTGTGAAAGTCGGTCAAGATCTGGTTCTACCATCTACAGTAGGTGTCTACTTCAAAGGGGACACAGGTTACGAACGCAAGGAACTTACGGTGGACTGGCAGGCTATCCCAGCTGATGCACTTTCTCATGAAGGCATCTTTACGTTAGAAGGAAAGGTTCTCGGTTATGATCTGACAGCTCAGCTGACCGTCCGGGTGTCAGAAAAGACAGGAGAAATCCTCTCTGTGAACCGTGACTACAATGCAGAGGATACCAGAGCATTTGCTAGTGAAACCAACGATCTCGATCCAAATCAAATCGACTATATCGATTACATCAATGATGGTGGCTACAACGAGTACTACCGTTGGACCAACTGGAAGAGAGAACCGGATCAAACCGAAGTGTTTGCTGGTCTCATCTTTAAGAAAAATGGTCGAGTAACAGAGCGTTTGGTCAATAAAGTAGCGGTCGACTTCTTTGCAGATCAGGAAACCGGTCTGCCAACGAAAACTGTTCTTGAACGCTATATTGGTCCATACTTTGATGTCCCAGATGATTACGGCAATTTGAAAAATCTTCCAGATCATCCATTTAACCAGGCCTCTAACTGGGAAGAAATCCCGTATAGCTTGGATTATGCCTTTGAGCCTGGTTATATCTCTAACCTCAGCTTCAATGAAACCAGAACCAAAGCCATCCGTTTAAGAATGGTCCGCGATGAACATCTAAAAGGTATCGGAATCATTGAATTGAGTGCCTATGCCCCAACAGAAGAGGCTCAGGCAACAACTGATGTCACCATCCAAGTGAATGGCAAAGACCTAGAAGGCTTTAAACCAGATGTGACAGATTATCATCTAGAGTATGAGGGAGACCGTCCAATCGTTTCAGCACAAGGCAAGAATGGAACAGCCGTTACGGTCGTGGATGCTAAAAGTGCCAATGCTCCGGTTCTTGTCAAGGTTGTCTCAGAAGATGGCAAGCTCGAAAAAGTATATCAACTTTCTCTATCCGCAAAAGCACCTACAGGAACCGCTATTCCTGAAGATGGTGTGAAGAATTTGGTCCATACGAAGTCAGAGCTCATCATTGAGGCAGAGGAGATGGACTTTGAACGCTTAGAACGTCCAAATGCGGATCTTCCAAAAGGTGAGAAACGTGTGGTTCAAGAAGGTCAAAAAGGCCGCAAATTGCGCTTGGTGGAAGTCTCTCAAGAAAATGGTGTGGAAAGCCGGAAGCAACTGGATGCCTTTGTAGAGCTAGATCCAGTGGCAGAAATCACAGAGGTGGGCACGAAAGAAGTACTTCCAGACACTCCACAACCAGAGCCACAGCCAGAACCTCAGCCACAACCAGAGCCACAACCGCAACCACGGCCAGAGCCACAACCGCTTCCGAACCCAGAATATCCTCATGGCTCAGAAGGACCAGTAGCTACCCCAACTCCTCAAGCATCTCTTGAGGTCAAAGCAGTGCGTCAGGAAGGGACAGATGCAGTAGGGAAGGAAGTCGAGAAAACAGCTCAAACACCAGCAGTTTCAGCTGCTCCAGTTTCCGAAGGTAGATTACCAAATACAGGAACGGAAGAAAGCGTCGCAAGCCTTGTGGCAGGTCTCTTAGCAGCAGGTCTTGCCGGTGCTGTGCTGGATGATCAGAAAAAAAGAGCCGATAAGGCCAAGTAAAAAGCTGGATAAGCCAGCAACTATACGGTGAAAAGTTCACAGGTAACAGAAAGAGGATGGGGAAGCCCCACCCTCTTTACCTGATGACATAAAGGAATGGAATATGGGAAAAAGATTATTTGATAAGAGAAATCGATTTGGCATTCGCAAGCTCTCAGTAGGCGTCTGCTCGGTAGTCGTAGCGACTTGTTTTTTAGGAGTCACTACCAGCTACGCAGAGGAACAAGCTGAGAATAGTGAACCACGTGAAGAACGGGTTGAAACGAGAAATGCAGGAGAACAAGGAAAGGAGGAGAAAACTGTGAACGAGCACCAAGAAGAATCAGAACATTCCTCGCTCGTAACGAGTGAGAAAGAAAATCGTGCAGTTAGCCAAGGGACAGAAGCAAGCCAACCAGCCCCTTCTCTAGATGAGGAGCCTGAGATTGCGGATTATGGACCACTTCCAAGCAAGGCTCAGATGCAATACCACCGCGAAGAACTAGCAGCTTTCATCCACTTTGGGATGAATACTTACTACGATCGTGAGTGGGGAGATGGGCAAGAAGACCCTTATTATTTCTATCCAGAGCATCTGGATACCGATCAGTGGATCAAAACACTCAAGGATGCTGGCTTCAAACGAACCATCATGGTCGTCAAGCACCACGATGGCTTCCTCTTGTACCCTTCTAAATACACCGACCATACCATTGCTAAAAGCGGTTGGAAGGAAGGGAAAGGCGATATCCTAGCCGAGGTTTCTGCTTCTGCCAGCAAGTATGACATGGATATGGGGGTCTACCTCTCGCCTTGGGATGCTCACAGCCCGCTCTACCATGTGGATACAGAGGACCAATACAACGAGTACTATCTCAACCAGCTCAAAGAAATCCTTGAAGATCCAAAATATGGAAACAAGGGCAAGTTCGTAGAAGTCTGGATGGATGGAGCGCGGGGCGATGGGGCTCAAAAAGTCACCTATACCTTCGACAAGTGGTTTGATGCTATTCGTAAGGCCCAAGGGGACATTGCCATCTTCTCGGCTGAGCCCACCAATGTTCGTTGGATCGGAAATGAAAAGGGAATTGCTGGAGATCCAGTTTGGCATAAGGTCAATCCGGATAAGATCCGCAACAATCCATCCAATAGTTACCTCAATCACGGGGATCCGGAAGGGAAGCAATACTCAGTGGGAGAAGCGGATGTTTCTATTCGCTCCGGCTGGTTCTACCATGACAACCAAGAGCCTAAGTCCTTGCGCGAATTGATGGACATTTACTTCAAATCGGTCGGCCGTGGAACCCCGCTTTTGCTCAATATTCCACCCAATCAAGATGGGAAATTTGCGGATGCCGATGTAGCCCGTTTGAAAGAATTCCGCCAGACTTTGGACCAACTCTACAGTGTGGACTATGCGGCAGGAGCTTTGGTCGAAGCTGACTCGACACGACGCAATGCTCATTATTCAGCCAGCCATTTGACAGATGGCGATGAAAAGACCAGTTGGGCACCTGCAGATGATGCCAAGACCGGCTCTTTTGTGCTCGATCTTGGAAAAGAGCAACACTTTGATGTGGTCGAGCTCAAGGAAACCATCGAGAAAGGCCAACGGATTTCTGGCTTCACCATCGATGTGGCTGTGAATGGCCAATGGGTTCCTTTTGGAGCTGGTTCAACCGTAGGATACCGCCGTTTGATCAAAGGACAACCTGTTGATAGCCGCTATATCCGGGTGTCCATCACCGATGCCCAAGCTACTCCAATCTTGAACGGAGTCTCTGTCTATAAGACGCCAGCCAGTATTGAAGAAACCGATGGCTATCCACTTGGTTTGACTTATCATTCTGACCGGACAGCTGACCGGGCCAATAGCCAATGGAATGAAGAGGGAGAAGGCGTCCGAGGCACCTCTATGTGGACCAAGGAAAAAGGAGCTTCGGTGACCTATCAGTTTGAAGGCACCAAGGCCTATGTGGTCGCAACTGTCGACCCTGGTCATGGGGAAATGGATGTCTATGTCGATGGCCAAAAACTAGCGACCGTCAATACCCAAAGCCCAAGCCGCAAACGTAGCCAAAAGGTCTATGAAACACCGGACTTGGCAGCAGGATCCCACACCTTGACCTTGGTCAATAGCAAGGGAGATGCGATCGCAACGGAAGGGATTTATGCCCTCAATAACCAAGAAAAGGGTCTCTTTGAGTTTGCTCAGCCAATCCTAGCTGTTAAGAAAGGCGACCCAGCGCAAGTCGTCGTCAAGAGAAAAGGTGGCTCTAAAGGAAGTGCCAGTCTCAAATTGATCACAGAACCAGGAACAGGGGTTCATGGCAAGGTCTACAAAGATACCAATGTCACCCTTGAGTTCGCAGATGGAGAGACGGAAAAAACAGTCCAAGTTCCAACTCTTGATTTTGCAGGAAAAGCGACCGATGTCTATGACTTTAAGGTCAAATTGCTGCATCCGGATCAGGGAAGCCTGGTCGGCTTTATTCCAGAACTGACAGTCCAAGTGATGAACGAGGACCTGCTTCCAGAAAATCGCAAAGAAGTAGATGACCAAGATCCAAAACTGCATTACAGTGAGGGTTGGCAGCACGAGACAGACAATCCAAACTTCTCAAATGGCACAGAATCTTGGTCTAGCTTTAACCAAGTGACCGATGAGGAAGGCAAGAAACACATTGAAGTGATCATTACCTTTAAGGGCACAGGTGTGGAGGTTCGAGGAGTGGTTGATCCAAGTCACGGGCTCTACAGCGTCACCCTGGATGGAAAAGAAATGGCCTTCGAAGAAGGTCGGGGCCATGATTATGAGATCGAAGGCGATCATTATTTCAGTGGCTACGGAGACCAACGCAAGATCGACCAGAGTTTGGTCAATTTACAAGGTCTAGCAAAAGGCTACCACCAGCTACGCCTGCACCTGGATCCATCTCTTAATGACCCTCAGTCATCTAGAGCCATCCAGGTAGACCGATTTATCCTATCAGGGAAAGATAGTCAGTTGCTCAGTCAAGAAGAGCTGCAACAGATCATCAGAGAAGGAGTAGAAAAGATCAAGGCTGCTTCTCTCGATCGCTTGAAAGCAGACCTCAAACCGACGGTTCAAGGACAATTGACGGACTTGACTCAGTTGTTGGATCAAGAGCGACCAGATTTGGTTGCTGCAGCTAATCAAGTCGAAGCCCTTGAAACCATCTTAGAAGATGCTCGCAATTATGAACCGCTGACGCAGATACGCCCAGAAGAAGGTGTTCGGGATTTGATTCTTGAAAAGCCAGAACTTCTCATCGAAGCGGAGGAGATTCCATTTGAGAGTCAAACGCGTGAGAACAAGGACTTGGCCAAGGGCGAAAGCCGAATCCTTCAAGCAGGGAAGGTCGGACGCCGGTTGAAATTGATCGAGGTTCGACAAGAAGGAGGCAAAGAAATTCGGACAGAAGTCGATGCCTTTGTCGAAGTGGAAGCCCAGGACCAGATTACGGAAGTCGGGACGAAGGAAGTGGAAGAAGATCCTGTTATTCCCGAAGTGCCGCTACCAACAAAACCAAGTGAAGACTCACAAGAAACGAAACCGCTCCTTCCTCCAGAAGACAAAAAAGAAAGTGGAATTGCTCCAATTCTGAAACCGACGGCTTCGAAAGAGACTCCTCCTTCTCCTGTGGTAGAAGCAGTAACTCCGGACCCTGTGCAGTCCCAAGAAAAACTGCCACAGACAGGATCAGAGAAGGCAAGTTTCTTAGCTTGGATCGGACTACTCGGCTTAGGCTTCCTAGGCGGAAGAGTGAAATACGCTCGTCGGAAATCCTAAAGTCCCTTCTACAAGAGGTTAGCAATAGCTACCCTCTTTTTTGGCCTCCTTCTGGCTACCAACAAGGGGTCTTCAGATTCTATCACGACGTAGTCTTTGCTTTATTTACAGGCGTAAAAATTGTATAATAGTCAGATAAGGTCAATAATGACATCATGGATGGTGAGACCATTTTTGATCCTCTGAAAAGCAGAGAGCTTATCTAGAATGAAAAGGTTAGAAAGGAGCATCATGGCAAGTAAAAATACATCAGATAGCATTGAGGCCTATATCAAGTCGCTACTGGCTCAAGCAGGCATCGCAGAGCTCAAGAGAAGCGAATTAGCGGATGTCTTCCAAGTTGTTCCTAGTCAAATCAATTATGTGATCAAGACCCGCTTCACCGAAAGTCGAGGCTATATCGTAGAGAGCAAGCGTGGAGGTGGCGGTTATATCCGGATTGGCAAGGTCCAATTTTCAGACCAACACCAGATGCTAAAAGAGCTTGGCGCAAGCATCGGAGAACAAATCAGTCAGACTGTTTTTGGCGATATCCTTCAAATGCTATTTGAAGAAAAACTCCTTACAAAGAGAGAGGCAGAGCTTTTGTCAGTGATGACGACAGACGAGGTTCTGGGCAGTGAAGCCCATCGCTTACGAGCCAATATCCTACGAAAAATTATCCAACAAGTCGATAGAAAGGGAATGTAATCTCCTTATGAACTATTCAAAAGCCCTATTAGAAACGATTGAAGCCGCTCAAATCTTAGCGGGTCATTTTGAGTCTCAAACGCTAGATACCTGGCATATCCTAGTAGCCCTAGCCAATAATCCTTATAGTGTAGCTGGTTCCGTCTTAAGTGACTATCCTATGCAGATTGATGATTTTCAAGATGCGGCGGAGCACATTACGGGTCAAGTCTACCAACGGGATGGCCGCTATGAGGTATTTCCTTTTTCTTTCCGTGTCGAAGAAATCATGAAACGTTCCCAAGAGATTGCCCAGGCAGTCCATGCCAAAAGTCTTGGAACAGAGCATGTCCTATTGGCACTTCTATTAGAACGGGGAACCTTGGCTTCTCAAGTATTGGAGTATGTCGGCTTCCGCTATGATGATCAGGAAGAGGGCATTAAAATCGTCGAGCTTCGCAAGAGCTTGGAACAACGAGCAGGTTGGGACAAGGAAGCTGTGAAAGCTATCCGTTCGCTCTATCGGGCCCAGCAACCCAATCGTCAAACCATGGGAAATATGATGGGCATGCCAGCCTCTACCAGCGGTGGTTTGGAAGACTACACCCGAGATCTGACAGAAATGGCTCGCAATGGCAGTTTGGAACCGGTGATTGGCCGGGGTCAAGAAATCTCGCGGATGATTCAGATTTTGAGCCGCAAAACGAAAAATAACCCAGTCCTTGTCGGGGATGCCGGTGTCGGAAAGACCGCTCTAGCCTTGGGCTTGGCTCAACGGATTGCCAGCGGAGATGTCCCGACGGAGCTGGCTAAGATGCGGGTCTTAGAGTTGGACTTGATGAATGTTGTCGCAGGGACGCGGTTCCGTGGAGATTTTGAAGAGCGGATGAACAACATCATCAATGATATCGAAGAAGATGGCCATGTCATCCTCTTCATTGATGAGCTCCATACCATTATGGGCTCTGGCTCTGGGATTGACTCCACCTTGGATGCGGCCAATATCTTGAAGCCAGCCTTGGCTCGCGGGACCCTACGGACCGTAGGAGCCACTACGCAAGAAGAATACCAAAAACACATTGAAAAAGACGCCGCTCTGTCACGCCGCTTTGCTAAAGTCTTGATTGAGCAACCCTCTGTTGCAGATAGCATTGCGATTTTGCAAGGGCTCAAGAAGACCTATGAACGTCACCACCGTGTCCATATTACGGATGCGGCTATTGAGACAGCTGTTGTCTATGCCAATCGTTATTTGACCAGCCGCCTCTTGCCTGACTCCGCCATTGACCTCTTGGATGAGGCGGCAGCGACCGTGCAAAACAAGGGGCCTCAAGCCGGTCTTCAGTCCGACTTGACAGCTGCCGATCAAGCCTTGCTCAAGGGGCAGTGGAAAAAAGTTGCTCAGTTGCTAAAAGAAGATGCTAGTCCAAAAGGCTACCAGCTAGAAGTTAAGGAAGAGGATATCCTGAAGACGCTTAGTCAATTGTCAGGCATTCCTGTGGAGAAACTAACCCAAACAGCAGCTAAGAAATACCTTGAATTGGAAGCAGAACTTCATAAGCGCGTGATCGGTCAGGATCAGGCTGTCTCAAGTATCAGCCGAGCGATTCGTCGCAATCAGTCGGGAATTCGTTCTCACAAACGGCCAATTGGCTCCTTCCTCTTCCTCGGTCCCACTGGGGTCGGGAAGACTGAGCTGGCGAAGGCGCTGGCTGAAGTCCTCTTTGATGACGAGTCCGCTTTGATCCGCTTTGATATGAGTGAATACATGGAGAAATTTGCGGCCAGTCGTCTCAACGGTGCCCCTCCAGGTTATGTTGGTTATGAAGAAGGGGGCGAGTTGACGGAAAAAGTCCGCAACAAATCTTATTCAGTCCTCTTGTTTGATGAGGTGGAAAAAGCCCATCCAGATATCTTTAACGTTCTCTTGCAAGTCTTGGATGACGGTGTCTTGACCGACAGCAAGGGACGCAAGGTAGATTTCTCCAATACCATTATTATCATGACCTCAAACTTGGGAGCTACCGCTTTACGAGATGATAAGACAGTTGGCTTTGGAGCCAAGGATATTCGCTTTGACCAAGCCAATATGGAGAAACGCATCTTCGAAGAGTTGAAGAAGACTTATCGACCAGAGTTTATCAACCGGATTGATGAGAAGGTTGTCTTCCATAGCTTGACCAGTGATCAAATGCATGAGATTGTCAAGATTATGGTGAAACCATTGGTTCAATCTCTAGCAGAGAAAGGCATTACTCTGAAATTCCAAGCGTCTGCCCTTAAATGGCTGGCGACTCACGGATATGATCCAGAGATGGGAGCACGTCCTTTGCGCCGGACCATCCAGACCCAGGTGGAAGACTACTTGGCAGAGATCCTCTTGAGAGGAGAAGTGGCCGAAGGGCAAACCCTCAAGGTAGGTGTTAAGTCTGGTCAGCTTAACTTCACGATTGACTAGGAGGATATGCAGTGCCTCTCAAACGCTTGACCCGAATCACCCTCTTAGCAGCCCTCTGTGTGGTGCTGAGACAAGCCTTTGCCTTCTTGCCTAATGTCCAACCCATTAGTGCCATTTTCTTTTTACTGGTGCTATTTGAAGACTGGCAATTTGCCTGTTTGGTGATGGCGGTCACCATGTTTACCTCGGCTTTTCTCTTGGGGATGAGCCCAGTGGTGCTCGCTCAGATACTGGCCTTTGGCCTCCTCTTGACTATTTGGCGGGGGCTTTACCGCCACTTGTCTTTGCAAGTTCAAACCCTGGTGGTCGGCATCTTATCCTTTCTCTACGGGATAGTGATTGACAGTCTTTATGCTGTTCTCTACCACATGCCCTGGTGGACCTATGCCCTGGTGAATGGCTTTAGCTTTAACCTGGCCCACGCCCTTTCCACCGCCTGTTTTTACCCTCTACTTTATGTAGTATTTAGGAGATTGTATTATGAAAAAAACACTTTATAGTTTCTTTGCTGTCCTAGCAGCTCTTGTATTGGTCAGTTGCGGACAAAGTACACCATCGACTACGGAAAGCTCAGCTTCTAGCTCACAAGTAGCGAAAGAAAAACAAATTACCATTACGGTCAGTATCGCCCCTGAAGGGCAAGAAGCTCAAAGCAAGACCTTGAAGGTTGCTGAAAAAGCCAACCTGATGGAAGTCCTGAAAGCTAACTACAAGATTGAGGAAAAGAGTGGCCTCATCACCTCAATCGATGGCGTAGCCCAGGATGAAAGCAAGGGACTCTATTGGATGTACAAAATCAATGGAGAGATGGCACCAAAAGGGGCAGCAGAAACAACTGTCCAAGATGGAGATACCATCGAATTTTATCAAGAAGTTTATCAATAAGAAAGAGAGTGAATGGTTGGAGTAGGGCTCCATTTGTTCACTCTTTTTTGAAACTAGTTTCTATTTTTTATAAGACTTGCAAATCCTCTTGACTTCCCTATAGATAAATGTTACAATTATATTACAAAATGTAACAAATGTTACAAAAGAGAGGTATTGCCATGAAAACGAAAGGAACCTTCTTTAGTCTATCTACCCTTGCTCTAACAGCTGCTCTTCTCTTAAGCGGATGTGGATCAGAAAAGAAAAAGGAAACCAGTCCATCTTCAACTAGTAAAATTGTGCAAGTGAAACAAAGCTCTACAAGTAAAAAAGAAGAGAAAAAGACCACAAGCAAAACCACACAAAGCACAGAAGTTGCACAATCTCCTGCCAACGCTTCGAGAGAAACACAAGCGAGCCAAGAAAATCCATCAACTTCAGTGACACCAAGAGTTCCAGAAGTCAGTCAAGGCCTGGTTCCAACTCCTTCCAAAGAAACAAAACCAGCAGTGAACCCAGCACCAGAAAAACAAAAACGTCCTAGCTTGGAAGAAGGTCGCACGACTGCCAAAGAACAAGCCTCTAAGACAGAGAACCCACGCTATAAAGGTGTCTTGAGCTATGCCTCAGGGGATTATTCAGGAGCAGCAGGTAGTTGGACCGACGGTCGTGATACAGGCGTAACGATCGGTCAAGGAGGACAAGTAACCATTCAAAATCCTGGTGGCGATGCAGTGGGATATGCGATTGGAAGCTATGAATACAACTTGGACCAAGGTCATTACCATGCTGGCTTGATTTCCACCCAAGATGGATCTGTAGCTAGCCTGGATATAGTTGTTGGTCAAAATGGTCAAGTGGCAAGTGTTCAAGTGACAGAAAATGGCCATGTGCATGCCCTTGTTCGGGAATAATGGCTCGCTACTGAGAAAATTAAAAAAAGATTGAAATCAGAGATTCAATTCTGTATAATAACATACAGAGTTGAATCTTTTTTAATTTTTGTTTTATAAAAATATATTTTTTTATAAAAAAGTATTGACAGATTGAAATTATAGTTTATAATAAAATCATAAGCAAAACATGTTTTGACATTATGATAAAGGAGCCAGTTAGATGAAAGAAAAAGTGGCAGTAGTATTTGGAACGTTTGCCCCCCTTCATCAAGGTCATATTGATTTAATTCAACGGGCAAAACGCCAATGCGACCGCGTTTGTGTGATTGTCTCTGGTTACAAAGGTGACCGAGGAGAAGAAGTTGGCCTTCCTTTGCAAAAACGTTTTCGCTATATTCGAGAAGGTTTTTCAAATGATGAACTCACCCAAATTTATAAATTAGACGAGACAGAACTTCCTCGCTATCCCTTAGGATGGGAGCCTTGGTTGAAAACAGCCTTAGAAACCATTCAATATGATGCTGAGAGAGAAGAACTCATCTTCTATGTTGGGGAAAAAACGTATCAAGAGGAACTTGAAGCGAGAGGCTTTCAAGCGCACTTACAGGAGCGTCAGTTTGGCATCTCAGGAACCCTTATCCGGGAAAATCCCAGCAAGTATTGGAAATACATTGCGCAACCTTTCCGTCGTCAGTTTACCAAAAAGGTCCTCATTATGGGGAGTGCTAGTAACGGGAAGACGACCTTGGCAAAAGATTTGGCCCGCTTCTATGATGCGCCAGTGAGTTTGGAGTATGCTCGCGAGTACCAGATCAGAAATAATGTACGGGATGATGAGCTGACCCCCAAGGACTATTATTATCTCCTACTCGGACAATACGATCAAACCTCAAAATTAATCGATAGTAGTGCCAATCGTGGACTGGTCATTGCGGATACCAACTCTCTGGTGACCAAGGGCTATTACGACTACTATATGGAAGTAGAAGGCCAAGAGACCAGTATGACGGATACCTTTGATAACTTATTCGTTAGTATCCTCGCTAAGGAAAAATGGGATCTGATCTTATTTGTCCAACCCATTGGATCCTATGTCAATGATGGTTTCCGTGATATGACCATGGCAGATGATGAAATTCGCAACAGTTTTTCAAATCACCTGGATCACCTCCGCCACCAATATCTCGCAGATATTCCTACAGCCTATCTCGGGCAGGACTACTTGGGGAATTACGAAGAAGCAAAGCGTGTCATCGATACGATTTATCAAGCTGATTAAAGGAGAAGCAGCATGAAACGACTACAAGAAAAAATTCAAACATTTGGGGAGCATTTAAAAAATGTCCATCGAGAAGCTGGCAAACGTGGCTTCGTAGGGATTATGAAACTCCTTTGGAAAGACCTATTTGCAGGTCGCACTCTGACACAATGGCTCTATTTGCTTGCTTTATCTAGCGTGCCCTTTGTCCTAGAGTTTACCAATCAGGAAGCAAGTCACGATTGGTTAGGGCTCTTTGCCTCCTGGACAGGAATCGTTTGTGTGATACTAGTAGCAGAAGGTCGGGCTAGTAACTATCTCTTTGGAGCAGTAAACTCAGCGATTTACCTCATCCTAGCCTTGAACAAAAACTTCTATGGAGAAGTTTTGACTACCCTGTACTTCTTCGTGATGCAACCAATCGGCCTCTATGTCTGGTTGTCGAATCGGATCAATGACCAAGGAGGGGCAGAAGAATCTCACTTTGAAGCCAAGAAATTAACCTTAATGGAATGGATCAAGTATTTGGTTCTAACTGCCCTGATTTGGATCGGGATGGGCTATGCTTATAAAAGTATCCACAGCGCTCGACCTTTCCGTGATAGTGTGACAGATGCGACCAATGGAGTCGGCCAACTTCTCATGACCGGTCTCTATCGCGAACAGTGGATTTTCTGGATTGCGACCAACCTCTTCAGTATCTACCTCTGGTGGGGAGAAAGCATCCATATTCAGGGAATGTATTGGGTCTACACCCTCAATAGCTTGGTTGGTTGGTACCAATGGAGCAAAGCTGTGAAAAAGGAGGCTATTTAGATGGCAACAAGCAGCATTCCGGAAGGGATGAACGAAAAGGAATACTACGAGACGGTCGTCAGCGAGGAAGAATTCCTCCGTTGGTATAAGGAGCAAGATCATCCTACCTATGAAAATCCAAGTGTAACTACCGATATGGTGGCCTACTGCTTTGTGGAGGGGCGTTTGAAGCTCTTGGTGATTCGCCGAAAAACCCACCCTTGTCAGCATCGGGTCGCCTTGGTTGGAGGATTCTTGCAAAAGCACGAGGATGCTATCCAGTCTTGTATCCGCGAAGTTCAAGAAGAAGTTGGACTAGAGTTGACCCCTCAAAAGGTCGAGCAGTTAATGACAGTTTCGACTCCTGGTCGGGACCCACGGGGCTGGGTCATCACCATCGCCCACCTGGTCTATTTGCCTGCGGAGGCCGTCAATCTGGTTCGAGCTGGAGATGATGCCAAAGAAGTTCTTTTCCTTGATGTGGACTTCAAACAAGGGGAATGTTCTCTAGATGGCCGTGTCTTGACAGCTGAAGATTTCGCCTTTGACCACTATGAGATTGTTCAAGAATCCATCAAGCGGATCCAAGGGCGCTTGGCTTGGAATCCAACCTTCCTCCATCTTCTGGAAGAACCTTTCACCGTATACGAAGCAACCGAGCTGGTGAATCTAATCCATCCAGATAAAGAAATTTTAACCAATAATTTCCTTGTGACCTATGGCTCTTACGTTGAAGAAGTGGGTGTCAAGCGGGTACCTAAGAAAAAACCGCGCAAGACCTATCGCTGGAAAGAAAGCGAATCTCAAGCGGATCAATAAGATACAAAAACAGTATCAAAAAGTTGATGCTGTCAAATGAAGATAAGTTCTTCTAAAAACTTTCCTTAAGTGAGTACGGACGTCAGCGAACTTCTTCGAAGTTCCATGACTAATTATTGAGCCTAAGATCTCAATAATTCCGAGTGCCTGAAACATTTGTGTTTCAGGCACTTTTCTCACAGCGGAAAGTTTTAGATTTACATAACTGACTAAAAAATTAAGTCAGTTTTTTTGAAAAACTAGCTAGCTATTTTATGTAAAAAATAGTTAGTGCATATTTTAAACAGCATCAACCTTTTGATGCTGTTTTTTTGTCATTAAGCTTTTTCTAATTGAAGAAGCTCTTCAATCTCTGCTAGAGTGCTAGCTTGCGAGATGGCTCCACGGAGTTTGGCTGCGCCAGATGTTCCACGAAGGTAGTGAGGGGCTAAGCCGCGGAATTCGCGAACGGCAATGTGCTCACCCTTGAGATTGATCAAGCGCTTCAAGTGCTCATAAGCAATCTTCATCTTGTCTTCGAAGGTCAAATCAGGCAGAATTTCTCCTGTTTCAAAGTAGTGATTGATTTGATTGAAGAGGTAAGGATTCCCCATAGCAGCACGGCCGATCATGACTGCATCTGCACCAACTTCTTCGATCCGTTGTTTGGCGTCTTGCACCGTCCGGATATCTCCGTTGGCGATGAATGGGATCTTGGTCAGAGCTTGTGCAACCTTATGAAGGGTCTCAAGGTCTGCATGACCAGTGTACATTTGCTCCCGGGTCCGTCCGTGCATAGCAAGGGCAGAAACACCTGCAGCTTCTGCAGCAAGGGCATTCTCAACTGCTAGAGAAGGGTCCGACCAACCTGTCCGCATTTTGACAGTGAGGGGGATATCAAGGACAGATTGGACCTTGTTGATAATAGAGTAGATCTTGTCTGGGTCCTTGAGCCACATCGCACCCGCTTCGTTTTTCACGATTTTATTGACGGGGCAGCCCATGTTGATATCCACGATATCAGTCTTGGTGTTTTCTTGGATGAATTCTGCCGCGCGTGCGAGGCTATCTTCGTCGCTCCCAAAGAGCTGGATTGATACTGGATTTTCTCCCTCATCGATATGGAGCATATGCAGGGTCTTTTCGTTGTTGTATTGGATCCCTTTATCAGAGACCATTTCCATGACCACAAGGCCAGCTCCGAGTTCTTTCGCAATGGTCCGGAAAGCTGAGTTGGTCACACCGGCCATGGGGGCTAGGACCGTCCGGTTTGGGATCTCGACGTTCCCAATCATAAAAGGTGTATTAAGATTTGTCACGAATGAGTTCCTCCAAGTCGTTTTTATCAAAGTGATAAGCCGTCTGACAGAATTGGCAAGCGATTTCCGCGCCATGGTCTTCGTCCTTCATTTCTTGAAGGTCTTTGGCTGGTAAGCTTGCCAAGGCATTCATGAAGCGTTCCTTGCTACAGTCACACTGGAAGCGGATCTCTTCTTCTGAGAGACGCTTGTATGGTTCGTCACCATAGATGGCAGTAAGAAGGGCTTCAATATGGTCGTCAGAGGCTAAAAGGGTAGAAATGGCCGGCATTTCTTGGATCCGTTTTTCAAAGCTGGCAATTTCTTCTTCCTTGGCATTTGGCAAGACCTGCACCAAGAAACCACCGGCAACCTTGACCTTGTCTTCTTCATCAAGGAGGACATTGAGCCCAACCGCAGATGGCGTTTGTTGGCTTTCAGTCAAGTAATAAGCTAGGTCTTCACCGATTTCTCCAGTGACGAGAGGTGTCATGGAATGATAAGGATTGCCTGTGCCGTAGTCGGTAATCACTAGGAATTCCCCGTTTCCGACAAATGGTCCGACCACGACTTCACCGGTCGCTGTTTTCTTGATATCCACACCAGGATTTTGCACGTAGCCTTTGACGTTTCCTTGAGTATCTGCCACAGTGATGATAGCACCAAGTGAGCTAGTGCCCAGGATTTTCACTGTTATCTTGGTGTTTCCCTTTTCATTGGCTGCGAGAATTTGACTAGCGATCAGGGTGCGCCCAAGGGCCACTGTTGAACTTGCTTGTGTCTGATGGTATTCTTGGGCTGCTCGCACGGTCTCTGTACTGTCTAGTACAAAGGCACGGAAAGAGCCACTTTCTGAGATAGTTTTGATAATTTTGTCCATACCTTTTATTTTAACACAAAATAGAAAAACAGGCGCAGGCCTGCGCTTGTTTTTTGGGGTTAGGAAGAATTTTAAGACCAAAAATAGTATAATAAAACAAAGGAGGCTAGCATGAACCAATCTTTGAAAGCGGCAGTCTATGGTTTGGCGGTAGCTGATGCATTAGGGGTTCCGTATGAATTTTTAACCCGAGGCAGTTTTAAAGCGATTGAGATGGTGGGCTATGGAAGCCAACAGTAACTGGCTGGAACTTGTTCAGATGATACTAGCCTTGTATTCGCGGCCTATGATTCTTTTTGGGAAAAAGGGAAGATTTCCTCTGCTATATGCAGGAGAGGTTTGAAATTTGCTTGTTAGAGGATGATTTTACAGCAAATGACTTGCTATTTTAAACTTGTAGGAGGACCATGCTTAATCTTTTTAGGTTATCATCTAAAACTCTACCTCGGTTACAAAACAAAAACGCAGAGACATCTTCTGCGTTTTCTTACTTTATAGGTCCATTTCTGGGAAAAGTTTAGCTAGTATTTTCGGAGTAATGCTTTGTCCCGGCCCCTCAGCACAATAGGTGTGCATATACATAGAAGGATTGAAGTTGAGCTCGATGCAGGTACAGTTGGGATTTTCCTTTGTGGAAATAGCAGAGCTGTCAGGGATGATGAGATCAACGCCACAGGCCCAGGCTCCCATAGCCTTTGCCATGTCCGCAGCGAGTTCCCTATAAGATGGGTGCATGCTGTCTGTGACATCAATCGAGTCTCCGCCAGTAGAAATGTTGGAATTGCGCCGCAAGTCAACCTTGACTCCAGCAGGCAGGATATCATCTGCTCCATAGCCTTGCTGGTCCAGCATGAGCAGTTCAATGTCCCCCAGTTCAATGATTTCAAGCGGTGAACGATGATCTCGGCCCCGCAGAGGATTGTCATTTTTGATGGCAATCAATTCTCTCACGGTATGCTGACCGTCTCCGACGACATTGGCCGCCACTCGCAAGAGGACTGCTTGGCATTGTCCGTCTAAGACAAAGAAACGGTACTCCGTTCCAGCGATAAATTCCTCCACTAAGACGGCGACATCTTCTGAAAAAGCAATCTCCAGAGCCTTGTGATAAGCTTCCAGGCTAGCTGGCTCTTGGAAGATAGAGATGCCCAGTCCGAAGTTGGTTGACTTGGGTTTGACAACAATTTCTCGGTTCTTAATCAAAGGGTAGTAGGCCAGTCCCTCTTCAAGAGAAGAAAATTCTGCTCCAGCCGGAACGGGAAAGTCAGCTGCTGCCAAAATCTTTTTGGTGACTGTTTTATTGGCCATGGCCAAAGGGATGACATAGTTATCCTTGGAGGTCATATTGCCGTTCTTGACATATTCTACATGACTACCATGCCAAAGCTTGAGAAATTGGTCCTTTTCATCTAAAATTTCAACATTCAGCCCCTTTTGAATAGCATCAAAGAGCAGCATCTGGGTGGACAGTTCCATATTTTCGTAGCCTTTGAGGGCATAAGGAGCAGTCCAGGCATAGCGGTGGTATTCTTCTGCTTTTTCTAGACCAAAAGCTGTTAAGGAATCTTGCTGGATATGGGGCAGGAGCTGTCCTGACAGTGTCAGCTGAGGATGTAAGAGAGCCTCTCTCATCTGGTCCAGCAAAGTTTGATAGTAAGTTGGCAGTTCAAAATGCTGGATGAGCCCTTCCATGGCTTGGAGAATGGCTGAGCTGTCTGCCTCATCTGGCAGGGCAGTCAGCGGGTGGCTACAAGCAATTTTCTGGTTCAAATCATGAGCATCTTTTAATACTGCATCAACATTTTCTACATCATCTAGCCAGAGCAGGCCCAGTAAAAAGAGATGGACAGTATCTAAGGTCTCTTGGCTAATGCCCAAATGGTCAAAAGGATTGAGATCGAAGCAGCGGAATTCCAGATAGGTGATACCCTGCTCCAGATAGGCGCGATTGTGCTTCTGTCCACGGAAGCGAACGGCTGAGTAAAATTCTTTTTCAGCACTGAGCTCGCCAGACTGAACGTAGTTGTCAATATCGGTTACATATTGCTCCAAAGAAGTGTAGGACACCTGAATATTCTCGTCATTGACATAGCCATAGTTGCTGTTGCGAAAAGAGCGGATAGGCTGCGGGTATTCCTGACTGTAGAAGCCGGCTTCTGCCAGAGGAGCAGCACCGTAGAGATAGGTTAAGAGCCATCGGAAACGCAGAAAGTTTCGAGCCAGTTTGAGATAGAGGTCATTTTTAAAGTCCTTGAGTAAATGATAGGAGCTGACTTGAAAGAGAGCAGCGACCAGATCTTTCCCTAGCTCCATGTTGTAGTGGATACCAGAGATGGCCTGTAGTTTTTTGCCATATTTTTTCGCTAAACCCTCTCGGTAGTGGCGTTCGTATTCGTTTTCCAGACGGGCGATGATAATATCTTCTTCAGTCAGCTGCGGTGGCATGGACAGAGGCCACAGGCATTCACTCTGGTCAATTGAGCGGCCTGCCACATCGCTGATAGCTCCCAGTAAGCGCCGCGCTTCCTTAGTAGAGTGAGCAATAGGTGTAATTAGTTCCAGTTGTTGTTCGCTGAAGTCTGTTTGGATGGTCGGGTGGAAATTGCGGGAACCAAGCTGACTCGGATGAGCAGTTTGAGCTAAGTGTCCATCAGTTGTCACTCGCAGATTTTCCCTCTCCAGACCAAAGGTCGCTTGGAGAATAGGGCTTGATGTATCCAGTTTCTGCAGTAATTGATTAATCGTCATCGTTTCACCGTCCTATGGTAGTTATTTTAGTCTATTACAAACGGAAAAAGAAAGCAAATTTCCGCTACGATTTTACAAAAATTCCGAACTTTTATTTTAAATTAAGTACTAAAATTCAGAAAATACATATTTTGTAAAAATGTAATTCGTCTACATAAGAGAAAAAACAAATGAAATGATGAACCCTCCTTGAAAAATTGTCAAATTTTTCATATAATGAGGTATAAAACATAATCGCAGGTGAGATTCCTGCCTGCTTTTCAAGAAAGGACGAGCTATATAGCTCAGACAAAGATATGACATCAGTAGTTGTTGTAGGAACCCAGTGGGGAGATGAAGGAAAAGGGAAGATTACAGACTTCCTATCAGCCAATGCAGAAGTCATTGCTCGCTACCAAGGTGGGGACAATGCCGGTCACACCATCGTGATTGACGGCAAAAAGTTCAAGTTGCACTTGATTCCTTCTGGTATCTTCTTCCCTGAAAAGATCTCTGTGATTGGAAATGGGGTGGTGGTCAACCCGAAATCATTGGTCAAAGAGTTGGCTTATCTCCATGAAGAAGGGGTATCAACAGACAGCCTTCGCATTTCTGACCGTGCCCATGTCATCCTTCCTTACCACATCGAATTGGACCGTCTCCAAGAAGAGTCTAAAGGGGACAACAAAATCGGAACGACCATCAAAGGGATTGGACCAGCCTATATGGACAAGGCTGCACGTGTAGGAATTCGGATTGCGGATCTTTTGGACCGTGACGTCTTTGCGGAACGCCTTCGCATCAATTTGGAAGAAAAGAACCGTCAATTTACCAAACTCTATGATGCAGAGGCTTTGTCATTTGACGATATCTTCGAAGAATACTATGAATATGGTCAACAAATCAAACAATATGTAACCGATACTTCTGTTATCTTGAACGATGCTTTGGATAACGGCAAGCGCGTGCTCTTTGAAGGAGCCCAAGGGGTTATGTTGGATATCGACCAAGGAACCTATCCATTTGTAACTTCCTCAAACCCTGTTGCAGGTGGGGTGACCATCGGATCAGGTGTCGGCCCAAGTAAGATCGATAAGGTTGTCGGTGTATGTAAAGCCTATACCAGCCGTGTTGGAGATGGCCCATTCCCTACGGAGCTCTTTGATGAAGTGGGTGATCGGATCCGTGAAGTCGGCCATGAGTATGGGACAACAACCGGTCGTCCACGTCGTGTCGGTTGGTTTGACTCAGTTGTCATGCGCCATAGCCGTCGTGTGTCAGGAATTACCAACCTCAGCTTGAACTCCATCGACGTTCTGTCAGGTTTGGATACAGTGAAGATCTGTGTGGCTTACGACTTGGATGGAGAACGCATTGACCACTACCCAGCAAGCTTGGAGCAACTCAAACGTTGCAAACCAATCTATGAAGAATTACCAGGTTGGTCAGAAGACATCACCGGTGTCCGTCACTTGGATGAGCTTCCAGAAAATGCCCGCAATTATGTTCGCCGGATCGGTGAGTTGGTTGGTGTGCGCATTTCAACCTTCTCAGTCGGACCAGATCGTGACCAAACCAATATCCTGGAAAGTGTCTGGTCAAGTAAATAATTCAATAAAAGTTGGGAGTCTCTCTCAACTTTTTTGAGTCTTAAGAATACTTTAAGCCCTGTGGTCTATACTAAGACCATAAACAAAGACCTCCCAACTTTGTTTAGAATCCAAACTTTTTTTCATAATATCTCCCTATAAGAAGTCACCCATTGGTGGCTTTTTTTCTGGCTTCATCATATAATAGAACAAGAACATAAAAAGTAAGTGAGTGTACAAGTGAGAGACTATACCCTAGAAGAGAAAGAAGCTTTTATGCGAGAGGCTTTAAAAGAGGCAGAGATCGCCTTGGCCCATGAGGAAATTCCTATTGGCTGTGTCATTGTCAAAGACGGCGAGATCATTGGACGTGGGCACAACGCGCGAGAAGAATTGCAGCGAGCGGTCATGCATGCGGAGGTAATGGCGATCGAAGAAGCCAATCAGCACGAAGAGAGCTGGCGTTTGCTGGATACCACCCTATTTGTGACCATTGAACCCTGTGTCATGTGCAGTGGTGCCATCGGGCTGGCCCGGATCCCTCAGGTAGTCTACGGTGCGACCAATCAGAAGTTTGGTGGAGCAGGGAGTCTCTACGACATTTTGACAGATGAACGTCTCAATCACCGGGTGGAAGTAGAAACAGGGATTCTGGAAGCAGAATGTGCAGCCATTATGCAGACCTTTTTCCGCCAAGGCCGAGAACGAAAAAAACAAGCCAAGCTCGCAGCTAAGGCCGAAACACAAGAATAAAAACCGGACCTTTGCAAATTCAGTAAATTATGTTATAATACCTATCGGAGCAACAGTTCTGCGTGAAGCGGGTCAGGGGAGGAATCCAGCAGCCCTAAGCGAAGTGAACTGTGTGCTCTTTTCTATTGCTCTTGATGAATCGAGCCTGCAAGGCGTAGATGAATCCTAGAGCAATGGATGCAGTTTTTCCCGTTAGGGAAAAAGCTGTAAACCGATGAAGTTCTTAGTGAATCAAGTCCAACGGACGCGGATGAACTTAGGTACATTGACGCAGTTCGAGCAAAGCGAGAACTACGTTCCGAAATATATAGAGAGTCAAGTCTGCAGGAGGAGATCTGACCCATAGGATTTACGAGACCTGTAGCCGATCACTCACTAGCGTCATCTTGAAATTCATTAGCGGTTTCAAAGAATAATAGCGTGAAAATGGAGTTTCGGAAGAAGCTTCTTTTTTTGTCTGTTCCGCTTAAAATAAGTCCGTATATGCAAACGATTGCTATTGCGTCGTTTCTTGATTTGTGAAAATAAAAAAATTAGCAAATGAAAACGTTTTACAGGGTGGTTTCCCTTGATTAAATCCCGGTAAAGCGATATCATAGAGAAGAAGAAATTTTGGAGGAATACTATGTCACATATTAAATTTGATTATTCAAAAGTATTAGACAAATTTGTTGCACCACATGAAGTGGAATACATGCAAGCACAAGTTACAGCAGCAGACGAATTGATCCGTAAAGGAACTGGTGCTGGTAGCGACTTCTTGGGTTGGTTGGACCTTCCTGAAAACTACGACCGCGAAGAATTTGACCGCATCTTGAAAGCTGCTGAGCAAATCAAAGCAGACAGTGATGTTTTGGTCGTTATCGGTATTGGTGGATCATACCTTGGAGCGAAAGCTGCCATTGACTTCTTGAACCACCACTTTGCAAACTTGCAAACAAAAGAAGAACGCAAAGCTCCACAAATCCTTTATGCTGGAAACTCAATCTCATCAACTTACCTTGCTGACTTAGTAGAGTATGTTGCAGATAAAGACTTCTCAGTCAATGTGATTTCTAAATCAGGTACAACAACTGAACCAGCCATCGCTTTCCGTGTCTTTAAAGAACTCTTGGTTAAGAAATACGGTCAAGAAGAAGCTAACAAACGGATCTACGCAACAACTGACCGCCAAAAAGGTGCTGTTAAGGTTGAAGCAGATGCTAATGGTTGGGAAACATTTGTAGTCCCAGATGACATCGGTGGACGCTTCTCAGTATTGACAGCAGTTGGATTGCTTCCAATCGCTGCATCAGGAGCAGATATTAAAGCCCTTATGGAAGGTGCGAACGCAGCTCGTAAAGACTACACTTCAGATAAGATTGCTGAAAATGAAGCTTACCAATATGCTGCAGTTCGTAACATCCTTTACCGTAAAGGCTATGCAACTGAAATCTTGGTAAACTACGAGCCATCTCTTCAATACTTCTCAGAATGGTGGAAACAATTGGCTGGTGAGTCAGAAGGTAAAGACCAAAAAGGTATTTACCCAACTTCAGCTAACTTCTCAACAGACTTGCACTCATTGGGTCAATTTATCCAAGAAGGAACTCGTATCATGTTTGAAACAGTTGTTCGTGTTGACAAACCACGTAAGAACGTGATTATCCCTACATTGGAAGAAGACCTTGACGGACTTGGATACCTCCAAGGAAAAGACGTTGACTTCGTTAACAAAAAAGCGACTGACGGTGTTCTTCTTGCCCACACTGACGGTGACGTGCCAAACATGTACGTGACTCTTCCTGAGCAAGATGCCTTCACTCTTGGATACACTATCTACTTCTTCGAATTGGCCATCGCCCTTTCAGGTTACTTGAACGCTATCAACCCATTTGACCAACCAGGTGTTGAAGCTTACAAATGTAACATGTTTGCCCTTCTTGGTAAACCAGGATTTGAAGAATTGAGCAAAGAACTCAACGCTCGTCTATAATAGACAGACAAAACGATCTCGAAAGAGGTCGTTTTTTAATCGCTTTCCATATCTCAGAATGAGGTGGAAAAATAGACTGTTTTATGATATAGTAGAACTACTATATTTATACTTTGCACGTCAAACTATGATCACAAAAAAGTAGAAAGAACGATAAGCGAAGGTTGTTAGTAAAGGAGAGATTATGACAACAGAAGACAAGACATCTTTTGGAACACAAGAGGGACAAACTGTTCAAGAGCCTTTTGGAACACAAGAGGGACAAACTGTTCAAGAGCCTTTTGGAGCACAAAACGAACAAACTGTTCAACCACCTCTTGAAGCCCAAACGGGTCAAACCGTCCAAGACCCTTTTGGAGCACAAGGGGGGCAGGCTGCTCAAGAACCTCTTGAAGATTCAATGGGCCAAAACTTCCAAGACCCTTTTGGAGTACAAAATGGCCAAACAGCTTATGAGCCATTTGGTGCACCAGGAGCGCAAGGCTTCCAACAGTCTTCTCCAGTAGAAGGACCACAAACTGGAGGACAGGAACAATTTTTCCAAAATCAAGCGCCACAGGTAGAAAACAATCCTTTCTACCAACAAGGGAACCCTCAAGCCTTTCAATCACAATGGAATGTTCAGCCAAAACCGAAGAGTGGACGGACTAACTTTATCGTCTTTTCTATTCTTGCCCTCTTTCTTGGTGGCTTGATCGGTGGCGGAGCTGGCTATTTCTGGGGACATTCATCTAAGCCTCAAGCAGATGCCAAACGTACCAAACGATTAGACCGTGCTAGTGAAGAAGCTAAGAAAACAAAGACAGGCTTTATTACAGAAAAGGATGAGGTTATCTTTACTTGGACCCTAAAAGACCTTGCTGCATTAAGTTATAGCAACAAGGACGGTTATGGCTTGACTGCTGATCAGATTGTTGAAACTTATGGATTGGCTACCAGTGTCGATTATGAAAAGAAAGGCATGACTCTTACTTGGGATCGTGCAAAGAACGCCTCTCACCAGAATGTTTATTTCAAATTTGAAAAAGTGGATGGCAACTATTATTTGAAATCTGTAGAAGCCTTTAACTTGGAAGAAGTCTATGCGAGTGAAGACGACGAAGATGAAGATACTTCTACAGATCGTGAGATGAGCACGAAAGAATTCAAAGATCTGAAAAAAGGAGATAAGAAAACTGGTAAAGGTGGAACCTCCTTATTGGAAGTTTTGAAGAAACATAAACAAAATGTTCAAATAGGTACAGAGACAAAAATCACTGCTGATGGAGAAGAGTATGACTCTACTCGAGTGGTTGCAAAGATCAACCTTAAAGTGGGAGACGATTATAAGACATTACGCTTCTTAGCACAACCAGATGGGGACTTCTTATACATTGGTCCAGAACGTTTTTAATATAGAGGAGATAGATGAAAGATGAATACGAATCAATCACAGGCACCATTTGGTGTGCCAGAAACTGGTGATCAAAAGAAGCCAGGGAAAGGTCTGTTAATTGCTTGTATTAGTGGCTTTGCGGTCTTAGGAGTCATTATCGGTCTCTTCGTCGGCCATTCTATGGGTGCAGCAAATAGTGCTAAAAGTTCCTATCCTGCCCTTCATCCGAAAGCTGATGCAGGGGAATCAAAACGCGATCAGTCTGGAAAGTATATTGATCCAGAAGATACTGATTTTACATGGAACATTACTGATTTGGCTGACCTCGAGCTTGGTACTTACTCAACTTCAAATTTGGGAACATCCATTGAAGATGTTGTGGATAAGCACGGAAAAGCTTTACAAGGTTCATTTAGAAGAGATCTCATTGATTTAGAGTGGGGCGAGTTAAAAGAAGATCAGGATGATACCTATTCTCAATACCATACCGTTCGTGATATGAGATTGACCTTTAAGAAAGAGGGGGATACCTATTATTTACAGGACCTCTATTATTCAGGGGATTATAACGAAGCTGAGGACAATTTCATGACCTCTTCTTACTATGACAAGCTTAAAGTCGGGGATTCCAAAACTGGTAAGGATGGCGTTTCTTACAAGGAAGTGTTGAAAGATAATACCATTTATTCTCTCTCCTTGTCTGCAGATGAAGACTACAAAACTAATGATATTGTGACTACCATGACAATCCGTTTTAAATCTTCAACTTCAGACCAATATAAGTTAACGTTTGTGAAACAATCAGACGGCGATTTCCTTCTTGCTAAAAAAGGTGACGACTAAGATTGGTCACTTTCCTGCCTCACAATGGTAGGGAAAAGAAAGGAAGAAACTCAACTTTCCTAAAGCTAGAAAAAGAGGCTGGGACAAAAGTCCTAGCCTCTCAATTATTTTTGGATTGTCGAGCAAGACGCAGTGGTTGAATGGGCTCTACTACGCTGATTTCATCAGCTTTTACAGCCCTACTCAACTGTGCGGAGGTGGGACGACGAAATCGAATTCTAACGAATTACCGATTTCTGTCCCACTCTCTTCTCTATTCTAGCTAGGACTGGCTATTTATGGTATAGTAGGATATGTTGCTAAAGGAAATAGGCGTGAACAGTTGGACGGAAAGGGATACAGATTCGATCACAGAATGGATAATGTAAAGGAAACAATAAGAAAACATCTGAAGGCCCTCCTGGTTTTCATCCAAAAAAGAGGGATTGTTTTAGGAATCCTCGCAATGCTGGGAGTAGGCTATGAGCTTGCTGCTTCTGGGAGGCCACAAGAACAGCTGAATACAGACCAGCAAGTGACCTTTCATCAGGAAGAAGCTTATCTGCAGGACTTCCTGGCGAAATCAGATCACCCAGAAGTTGGGGTGAATTTGGAGGAGTTGCTGGAGTTTAAAATAGGAGATGCGACTGGTGGTCCAAGCACCAAGGGGACGACACCAGAGGCTCTGGTTAAAAAATTAGGGGGAGCCAAGCAAGCTCGACTCGAGTCAAAAGCTACAACGCAGCTCCTTCGTCTAAGCTATGGAACGACACAAGATGGACGAGATAGATACCAATTTGAATTTACCCATATGAAGGATGGCTACTATCTAACGGCTATTCAGGGCTATCAGCCAACTTCTAAGGATCATCTGGAAAGTAAACAGCTGAAAAAGGTAGCCTTTACCAATCTTGCTAGTGGGAAAGAGAAAACCGGCATGAAGCTTGAAGACATTTTACAAAAGATAGGCTTGCCACAATCATTGCTTTTGAATCATAAGGATGGCAAAACGGCTATAGTCCTGACCTACCGTGCACAAGAGGGGCTCGTCTTTCTCACTTTGCAAGCCCAAAATGATGCTCGCTATCATCTAGTCAAGGTCGAATAAGGAGGAGTAAATGGATACAGTCATCAAGAAGTTAACAATTCCTAGTCTCCTGCTGCTAGCGCTCCTCCTAGGGATGGGGTTAGAGGTCCTTAGTCATCCACCGAAAAGTTCTACAGCGATAAGCGAAATAAGGAACTTGTCAACTTTTAAAGCGAAAGAATTTCAAGGGGAGCGACTCTTAAAAGAAACGAATGAAAAAAAGGATTCGTCATGGACCTTGGAACAGATCGAGCACATTCCTCTATCGATAAAGAACCAAAACGGTAGCCTGAAGCAGACTGGAAGTCGCCTGGAGACCCTTCTGAAGGAGATGGGCCACCCCCAAGAGAAAGTCCTCTTTCAATCTACAGCAAGCAAGCAACCCAGTCTCTCTCTTCTCTATCGATGGGACGACAGAGGAAAGGGAGCCTCCATCCGTTTGCTTTTTAGCAAGGGGGCAGATGGGAGCTATCTGCTAGAAGAGATTGACGCGAGTCTGGCCAATCTAAATCGGGAGGGGAAAAAAGCTTTTTCAGAAAAGGTTTATCAAGGTTTGGAGCCTGGAGAAAAGATAGATCTTAAGGCATTGTTAGCCAACTATCAGGGCCTACAATCCTTCGTCCGACGCCAGATCGGGCCTGAACAGGAAGGTTTTCAATTATCCTATCAGGATGAGAAGGGAAAAACTTATTTATTGGAGCTGGAACATGTAGACGGTTCCTATTCCTTGTTGCGCAAGAGTCAACTAGATCCTAAGAAACAAAGTTAAGTAAAAAGAAGGGAAAATGGAATGGAAAAAGGTAGACAGATTCAAAGAGAATGGACTAGGTTCCCAAGTAGGAATCGGGAAGTGTCTGAGGTCTTTTCGGATCGTGGGCCTGAAGGAGAAGCTTTTGAAAGTCCCAGTCTTCGGAGCTATCAAAAAGGGGTAAAGAGAAGTGTCCGTGAGGATGCTTTTCGAGGAGCGGGCTTGCCCCGTTTTGGTTCTCTTTTTGCAGTTGCTGTGGGGATGGTTATCGTCTTTAGTCTCTCCATTATAGCGCTTGGTTATGTAAGCAGTTTTCTCAATAAGACAGAGCAGGATAGCACAGTAAGTAAAAAACAGGACCGTCATTCTTTCAGTTCAACATCCTCTAAACAATCATCTGCCTCCTCTAGCCAACCATCAGAATCTTCTAGCCAAACAAAGGAAGAGAAGAGTGAGTCAGAAAAGAAATCGAAGCAGCTGACATCCGAAAATTCTCCCTATGTGGATGAAAACAATGGCGTTCACTCTTTTAGTTTGGACGAGTTGCTGAACTTGATCCATCATAAGAAATTAGAGTTTGTAACGCCGGAGGAAACGGTTGAACACTTTGGGAAAGCTTGGAATGGTAATTATTCCTATTTTAGCCCAGAACAACAAGGCACACATTTAACCTATAAACAGCCAGATCAATTTGGTTTTGTTTATATTAGTTTTAAGAAGATTGATGATACAGAAAAGATAACTAGTTTAAGTGTAGGTAACAATAAAAGTAAGCTAGGTGAACCTACCAAAACCACAGATGAATTTCAAGCTCTGATGCCTCAGGATGGGCAAGAAGGGATGGAGATCCGAGAAGCAGCTTCTCAATTGGGAAATCCAGATTCCATGATTTTTATTATTCTCAATCCTGGAGAAGTGGATACCATCGCTCTAGTCTATTCAACTACAGATAGCAAACGAGTCTATTTGTATTTTAACGAAAATTCGGATCAATACCGATTGAAAAAAATAGTGGTCCAATAGGAACCAAAATGACAGGAACTAACTGTAACCATTTGACTAGGTCGCGATTTAGTGTGTCCATTAAATTATGCTATAATAGTAAAATCAAAGAGTTCAAAAGGAGCCTATCTTCCTAGAGGACTGACTACATAGAACAAGAGGTATCGCCATGACTGCACAAAAAATGACTGCACAAGAAATTATCGCCTTTATCGGCAATGCAGAAAAGAAAACCAACGTAAAAGTGACCTTTGAAGGGGAATTGGCAGGAGAGCTTCCAGCATCCGTTGTAAAGCTAGGCAATGTCCTATTTGGAGACTGGAAAGAGATAGAGCCCCTTCTTGCCAACTTAACAGAAAACAAAGACTATATCGTAGAGCAAGATGGTCGCAATTCAGCGGTACCTTTGCTGGACAAGCGTTATTTGAATGCCCGGATTGAACCGGGTGCGATCATTCGAGATCAGGTGACCATTGAAGACAATGCGGTAATCATGATGGGAGCCGTCATCAATATCGGGGCTGAAATTGGTGCGGGGACCATGATCGATATGGGGGCTATTCTTGGTGGCCGTGCAACGGTTGGTAAAAATAGCCATATCGGAGCAGGAGCAGTCCTTGCAGGTGTCATTGAGCCAGCCTCTGCAGAACCAGTTCGTATCGGGGACAACGTTTTGGTGGGAGCCAACGCCGTCGTCATAGAAGGGGTTCAAGTTGGTAATGGCTCCGTCGTAGCTGCGGGTGCGATTGTTACCCAAGATGTGCCTGAAAATGTAGTAGTAGCAGGTGTGCCTGCGCGCGTGATCAAGACGATTGACGAACAGACGCAACAAAAAACAGCACTTGAGGATGCCTTGCGTAACCTTTAATAGAGGAATAAGAAAAGGAAGCTGGGGGATACCTCGGCTTCTTCTCAAAAGAGGAAGATGGATATGACACTTGATTTAGTAAAAATTCGACGGGATCTGCATCAAATCCCAGAAATTGGACTAGAAGAATTCAAAACACAAGCCTATCTCTTGGAGCGTATCGCTGAAATTACCGAAGGAAAAGAGTTCGTCGAGCAGCGGACCTGGCGGACAGGAATCTTAGTCTTTTTGAAGGGCTCCAATCCAGAAAAGACCATTGGCTGGCGGACCGATATCGATGGCCTGCCCATTATCGAGCAAACTGGCCTTGACTTTGCCTCCCGCCACGAAGGTTGGATGCATGCCTGTGGCCATGATGTTCACATGACCCTAGCCTTGGGCTTGTTGGAGCAACTGGTCCAAGTACAACCGAAGAACAATCTCTTGTTTCTCTTTCAACCAGCCGAGGAAAATGAAGCTGGAGGCATGCTCATGTATGAGGATGGGGCCTTTGGAGACTGGTTGCCCGATCAATTCTACGGCCTCCATGTCCGTCCAGACTTAAAGGTAGGCGAGATCGCGACCAATCGGGGGACGCTCTTTGCGGGGACCTGTGAAGTGAAGCTGACCTTTAAAGGAAAAGGAGGACACGCCGCCTTTCCCCATGAAGCCAAGGATGCCCTGGTCGCTGCCAGCTATTTTGTCACCCAGGTCCAAACCATTGTTAGCCGGAATGTTGATCCTATCGAGGGGGCAGTTGTGACCTTCGGTTCCATGCATGCGGGGACGACCAATAACGTCATTGCAGAGACGGCCTTTCTGCATGGGACCATCCGGACCCTGACCATGGAAATGAACCTCTTGACCCAGAAACGACTCGAGACGATTGCGAGAGGGATTGCAGATGCTTTTGATATGGACCTAGAGTTGGAACTCAAGCAAGGGGGCTATTTGCCGGTGGAAAACAATCCAGACTTGGCAGATGAACTGATGACCTTCTTTGATCAAGCAGAAGATGTGACCTTGATTGATATCCTACCCGCCATGACTGGAGAGGATTTTGGATATCTCTTGTCAAAAGTGGATGGGGTCATGTTCTGGTTGGGAGTGGACAGTCCTTATGCCCTTCATCACCCTCAGATGAGTCCCAAGGAAGAAGCCCTGCACTTTGGTGTCAAAGCCATTAGTCCTTTCTTAAAAATAAAAGCTAACCAATAAAGAGAGATGGAAATGAAAGCAACTATTCGAAAAAGTGTATTGAAGAAGATGAAAGGCTTGGTGAGAGAGAACAAGCGAAAGGCTGATCAAGCCTTGATCCAGCGGTTGCGCTCTTTGCCAGCTTACAAAGCAGCAAGCGTGATTGCGACCTATTTGTCCTTCCCGCATGAGGTGGATACAAGTTTTCTGATTGATGCAGCTCAAGAAGATGGCAAGCAGGTTGTCATCCCAAAGACCTATCCCAAAGGGCGCATGGAATTTGCAGTCTATGATCCGCAGAAGTTGAAACCAACAGCCTTTGGTCTCTTGGAACCAGAGGATGGGAGCCAAGCAATAGATAAGTCGGAGATTGATCTGATCCATGTTCCTGGAGTAGCCTTTCAAAAGGATGGCTACCGGCTGGGCTATGGTGGAGGCTATTACGATCGCTATTTGACAGATTTCGACGGAGCGACCGTCAGCACCATCTATGCTTGCCAGGAAGTAGACTTTGCACCTGCCCCCCATGATATTCCAGTACAGGAGGTTCTTGTGTATGGATCAACTATTTGATAAGAAATACCCAGTGACCAGTAGCCTGCTTCTGTTAACAACCGGCGTTTTTCTATCCATGTTATTGCTTCGTGGCTTTGACTATGAATCGGTCCAAGCTGTCTATGATTTTGGGGGTGTCTTAGGAGCAGAAATCCAGGTGGACCCAAGCCAGAGCTGGCGGTTGCTTGCTGCCATGTTTGTTCATGTTGGCTTGCAACACTTTGTTTTAAACATGGTTACCCTCTATTTTATCGGAAGAATCGCAGAAGATCTATTTGGCTCAAAGGCCTTTTTAGCCCTCTACCTCTTATCCGGCTTAATGGGCAATCTTTTTGTCTTGGCCTTTTCTCCTCTTGCTGTTGCAGCTGGAGCTTCTACCGCCTTATTTGGTATCTTTGGTGCTATTGCCAGTTTACGCTTTATCGCTCGAAGTCCCTATATTCGCTATCTGAGCCAACGTTATACTTCCTTGATTCTGATCAATATCCTCTTTAGTTTCATGCCGGGGATCAGTCTAGCCGGTCACCTAGGAGGCCTGGTGGGAGGAGGGATTCTAGCCTTTGTCTTTCCCGTCTATGGTGAGCGAGATAGCGTGAAAAAAAGCTGGCGCTGGGGAGCCCTGACCCTTTATACAGTTGGGGCTATCCTTCTTTGTGCTTGGCCTTTTATCTTTCATCCCTTTTTTTGATTTGTAGCACATTTGTAAATTATCTGAAAACTGAGTGAAGTCTCAGTTTTTTTGTATATATTTCTCAAAAAAGGTAGAGAAAGCAAAAAATATTACCAATAAATGAATAAAAACGTAAAAAGAAAGCGCTTGCAATATTGATTCAAAAGGAGTAGACTGGTGGTATATAAAACCTAATTGTGTCCAAAAACCGCTTGAGGGCATAAAATAAGCAAAAAGGAGATTTGCGATGAAGAAATGGTTGTTTAAACTAGCTTTGGTAGCGATGACGTTCTTACTCCTACCAATTCAAGCCGTTCAGGCCTGTTGTGGCTTTATCATTGGTCGCCAGTTGACCAAGGATGGAACGACCCTGTTTGGCCGGACTGAGGACTATCCTTATTATCCAAATGGTGGAAAACACAACAAAAACTATGTTGTTGTCGATGCCAAGACCTATAATGAGGGAGATCAAATCGAGGATGAATCCAACGGATTCACCTACCCGCATGCTACTAACGAAATGAAATACACAGCTACTTATGATTCTGCTCGTGGTGACGGTAGCAACGGGGCTTTCGGGGAACACGGTTTTAATGAAGCCGGTGTATCTATGACAGCGACAGTAACAGCTATTCCAAATAAGAAGGTCTTGACAACGGATCCTTTGAAAGCGGATGGACTTCCAGAAGCAGCTATGCTAGATGTTATCTTACCACGTGTTAAAACTGCCCGCGAAGGGGTTGAATTACTGGCTAAAGTCATTGAAGAAAAAGGTTCAGCTGAAGGAAATGTGGTAGTCTTTGCTGACCAAAATGAAACTTGGTATATGGAAATTCTATCTGGTCACCAATATGTAGCGGTGAAGGTGCCAGAAGATAAATACGCAGTCTTTGCAAATACCTACTACCTAGGTCATGTTGATTTGAATGACACTGAAAATGTCATTGCCTCTAAAGATGTAGAAAAAGTAGCCAAGGAATCTGGCAACTACAAGACCGATAAAGATGGAAACTTCCATATTGCTAAATCTTATGGACCAGAAAAATATGCTGAAGGAGACCGCTCACGGACCTATGCAGGTATTACCTTGCTAGATCCAGACTCTAAAGTCACCTATGAGGATGATGAGTATGAGCTCTTCCGTTCACCAACCGATCCAAACAAAAAATACACTTTAGAAGATGCTTTTGCCTTGCAACGGAACCGTTTTGAACACTTGAATGGACGCTTTGTACCAGATGATCAAATTGGCGTGAAGAAACAAGGTGATGATGGTAGCAACGATACTGTTCGTAAAGACCAATACAAATATGCTTTAGGAAACGAAAATGTAATCGATGCCCATGTCTATCAAATCAATCCAAATCTTCCAAAATCATTTGGTGGAACTGTATGGATAGGTATGGGACCTTCACGGAATACCCCTTATGTTCCATTCTATGGAAATGTAAAGGATACTTACGAAGCTTTTAAACCTCAAACAGCTACTTATGATCCAAATTCATGGTATTGGACAGTTTGGCACATTGACCAAATGGCCATCAATAACCAAGATCTCTTTGGAAAATCTATCCAAAATCATTGGAAAGCACTAGAAGAACAGCTCATTATTGAACAAAAAGTGAGTGATGCAAAATACGCTGCCTTGAAAGCTGATGAAGCAGCTGCAAAAGGGGCAGAGGATCAAGTAACTGCTGAAGCAATTGCGCGTTCTGAACGTCTTTTCAAACAATTTAAACAATATGAAGCTGAGCTTTCAGCAACCTTGAAAGAAGCGGGTAGAACAGATGATCCGTATCGAGCATCTCTCCCAGATGATTACAAGGAACCAACGGACGCGACCACAACAACAGCTCCAAGTACTGAGCCAAGCACGGATGCAACCACGACAACTGAGTCAAGTGTCGAGCCAAGTACGGACGCAACCACAACAACTGAGCCAAGTGTCGAGCCAAGCACTGACGCAACCACAACAACTGAGCCAAGTGTCGAGCCAAGCACGGATGCAACCACGACAACTGAGCAAAGTGTCGAGCCAAGCACGGATGCAACCACGACAACTGAGCAAAGTGTCGAGCCAAGTACGGACGTAACTACGACGACAGAAGCAAGTATCGAGCCAAGTACGGACGCAACTACGACAACAGAGACAAATGTCGAGCCAAGCACTGACGCAACCACAACAACAGTTCCAAGTACTGAGCCAAGCAAGAACGAAACCAAGCCAACTCAACCAAGTACTGAGCCAAACAAGGATGTAAACACATCAACTAAGATTGTCCCTGCTCCAACTACAAACAATCGTCCAGTTCTTCCGACGAATTCTTACATTTTAGTAGATCCTGTTACTGGAATCACCCTACAAAACCCAGACTTTGCCCAAGGTGGCTTTAATTTGGTAGCTTCTGTAGTGAATGATGTCCAAGCCCTCAAAGGTAAAGACTATAAGATTTATGACATTCAGTTGTCAAATCAAAATGGCCCTGTTCATCAATTCAGCCCAACTGTTGTGACTATGCCAGTTGATCCTGCGAAAGAAGTGGAATCTGTTGTAGGCATTGGAGAAGATGGCAAGGTTGAGACCTACCAGTTCAGTTTGAATGAAGACAAGAGCAAGGTAACCTTCACAACCAATCACTTCTCATCTTATGGAGTTGTCTACAAAACAGCAGCTAAGGTAGAAGAAAAAACAGAAAGCAAGAAATTGCCATCTACTGGACAAACCATTTCAATGGTTGGTATCATCGGCGGTGTCTTGATTAGTGCCCTTGGATTTGCCTTCTATGTAGAAAAACGCAAACAGAATAAAGCTTAAAAAATAACTTTTTAAGAAACAAAAAGAGAGAGTGGGACAGAAATCGGTAATTCGTTAGAATTCGATTTCGTCGTCCCACCTCCGCACAGTTGAGTAGGGCTGTAAAAGCTGGTGAAATCAGCGTAGTAGAGCCCACTCAACCACTGCGTCTTGCTCAACAATCCAAAAATAATTGAGAGGCTAGGACTTTTGTCCCAGCCTCTTTCAGGTTGAATATAAAGTGATCTTAGAAACTTTCCTTAGGTGAGTACGGACGTCAGCGAACTTCTACGAAGTTCCATGACTAATTATTGAGCCTAAGGTCTCAATAATTCCGAGTGCCTGAACAACTGTGTTTCAGGTACTTTTCTCACAGCGGAAAGTTCCAGTTCCTTCTTCAATGACTCAAAAAAAATAAATTTTTCTTATTTTTTGAAGAATCAGCTGAGCTTTTTTATGTACTAAATAGAAAGAGGCCGGACATTTAGTCCGGTCTCTTTGCTTTATAGTCGAAAAGTCGGGGGGAGGATCTTTTACTCCTCAGTACCTTTTCCTGATTCTTCTAATTGTTTTCCAAGGTTGATGATGTATTGTTTGAGATCATCTTTAACCTGTGGGTGTTTCAAGGCATAATCAATAGATGTTTTCATGAACCCAAACTTGTCCCCCACATCGTAGCGTCTGCCTTTAAACTCACGAGCAAATACTCGTTGGGTCTTGTTCAAGGTATCGATGGCATCAGTTAATTGAATTTCATTTCCAGCGCCTGGTTTTTGGTTTTCCAAGATTTGGAAGATTTCTGGAGTTAGCAAGTAACGACCAATAATGGCAAGGTCACTTGGTGCTTCCTCAGGTGACGGTTTTTCGACAAAAGTTTCAACGCTATACAGTCCGTTGATGCCTTCCCCTTGAGGAGCAATGACTCCATAGGCAGAAACCTCTTCATGGGGAACTTTCATGACGGCAATGGTTGAAGCATGTGTCTCGTCATAGTCATTCATCAATTGCTTGGTGAGAGTAGTAGCTGTATCATCTGTGATATCCATGAGGTCATCACCCAGCATTACAACGAAAGGCTCATTCCCAACGAAGGCCTTGGCCTGAAGGACAGCATCTCCAAGGCCACGCGGATGTTTTTGACGAATGAAGTGGAGGCGCATCCCGGTAGTTTCATCGACCAGTTTCAACAGATCATTTTTTCCTTTTTCCTTGAGGTTATACTCAAGTTCGAAGTTTGAGTCGAAGTGGTCTTCGATAGAACGTTTTGACTTACCAGTGACAACGAGAATATCTTCGATGCCAGCCTTAAGGGCTTCTTCAACGATGAATTGGATGGTTGGCTTATCCACGATTGGCAACATTTCTTTGGCCAGGGCTTTGGTTGCAGGTAGGAAACGCGTTCCAAGTCCAGCCGCAGGAATGACTGCTTTTCTAACTTTTGTCATAATAATTCCTTTCTAACTAAAGAATAATTGGTTGTTAATCTGATTGGTAAGGAACAATCCCTTAGTTCCACTCATTTTCTTCTTTAAATTCATTGTTCATCATGAAGTTAATGGCTTCACGAATGTCTTGCCCTTCATAAATCACTTGGTAGATGGCTTGTGTGATCGGCATATAGACGTCAAGCTCTTGGGCCAGTTCGTAGGCGGCCTTAGTGGTGGAAATCCCTTCGATGATCATGCCCATGTTGGCTTCGATATCTTCTAATTTTTCACCACGACCGAGGGCATCCCCAGCTCGCCAGTTCCGAGAGTGAATTGAAGTCCCTGTCACGATCAGGTCTCCAACTCCCGATAGTCCACTATAGGTCAATGGGCTAGCCCCAAGTTTCACTCCTAGACGGGTAATTTCAGCTAGGCCGCGCGTGATGATGGCAGCCTTGGCATTGTCTCCGAATCCAAGCCCGTGGAGGGCCCCAGCTCCGACGGCAATGATGTTTTTAAGGGCACCGGCTGTCTCTACTCCGATCACATCTGTGTTGGTATAGAGGCGGAAGTAGTGGTTGCTGAAGAGCTCTTGAACGTAGCGAGCTGTTTCTAAATCCTTAGAAGCTGCTGTGATTAGAGTGATATCGCGAACAATGGTTTCTTCAGCGTGACTTGGACCAGACACGACCACAATCTCGCTACGTAGAGAAGCAGGGATTTCCTCTTCTAAGATTTGAGAAATCCGTTTGTGACTGTTTGGTTCTAATCCTTTGGAGGCATGCATGACCTTGACATGATGGTCCAAGAGTTCAGCTACTTGCTTGGCAACGAGTCGTGTCACCTTGGTTGGAACGACAAAGAGGACCGCATCCGCTCCAGAAAGGGCTTCGTCCAAGTTATGGTAGGCCTTGATCCCTGGATCTAGAAGGATATCCTTAAAGTAGCGTTTGTTAGTATGTTCTTGATTGATTTCGTCGATTTGTTCTGGGACATTTCCCCAGATCCGTACTTCATGGCCATTATCGTGGAGGACTTGAGAAAGGGCAGTTCCCCAAGAACCAGGACCGATGACCGCAACGGTTTGTTTATCCATAGCATTCTCCTTCATGAAGATTTCATTTCTATTTTACCATAATATAGAGAAAAAAGCTCGGTTGACATAGGAAGATGCAGATGGAAATACAGTTTGTCTCCAGTGATAAATAATTTTTATCAGGCCCTTAAAAAATACATATTAGACGCTCTATGGTTGGGATGATAAAATGGGGAATAGAAATATTAAAGGAGGGAAGGCCATGTGTAGAACGATTGTTGGAGTCTCTGCCAATCTATGTGCAGTGGATCCAGATGGGAAAAATATCCATTCGTCTGTATCTTGTAAATTTGCGGAAACCATTAAGCAAGTAGGTGGCCTTCCTATGGTCATCCCAGTGGGGGACCCGTCTTTTGCCAAAGATTATATCGAGACAGTGGACAAGCTCATCCTCAGTGGGGGGCAAAATGTCCATCCTAGCTTTTATGGAGAAGAGATCGCCATCGAGAGTGATGACTACAATCTCGAGCGCGATCAGTTTGAGTTGGCCTTGTTGAAAGAAGCAGTCCGTCAAAACAAGCCGGTCCTAGCTATCTGTCGAGGAGTTCAGTTGGTCAATGTTGCCTTCGGTGGGACTCTCCATCAAGAAGTGGAAGGGCACTGGCAAGGGCTTCCTTTTGGCACTTTTCATTCCATTGAGACCAAAAAAGGCAGTGTGGTGGAGCGTCTCTTTGGACAAGCTAGCCAGATCAATTCTGTGCATCGCCAAAGCATCAAGGACTTGGCGCCTAACTTTCGAGTGACAGCCATTGATCCACGCGATCAGACCATTGAAGCCATCGAAGCAGTAGATGGTCATCGCATCATTGGCTTGCAGTGGCATCCAGAGTTTCTTGTTAAAGAAGAAAAAGGCAATCTCGAACTCTTTCGCTATCTGTTACAAGAATTGTAAAGTCTTTAGGATTTTTTAAGGAGAAAGAGGTAAACTAGTCTCATCAACAAAGACCTCCTAACTTTGTTTGATACAGTTTACTTTTTTCATATAATCTCCTGCAAAAGTCTCCTCGGTTGAGGGGGCTTTTGTGTGTTTGTCAGAAAAAATACGAATAGTAGTATAGGGGAGACGCTAGGGAAAAGTGATGGTATAATAGAAGAGATGGAAACTAATTAGAATGAAAGAGGAATCATCATGACAAAAATTCGTGGATTTGAACTTGTATCAAGCTATACCAATCAGGACTTGCTGCCAAAACGGGAGACAGCCCATGCAGCCGGCTACGACTTAAAAGTGGCAGAACGCACAGTCATTGCTCCAGGAGAAATCGTCCTCGTTCCAACTGGGGTCAAGGCCTATATGCAACCGACTGAGGTGCTCTATCTCTATGACCGTTCCTCTAACCCTCGTAAAAAAGGTCTGGTCTTGATCAACTCAGTCGGCGTCATTGATGGAGACTACTATGGCAATCCAGGGAATGAAGGCCATATCTTTGCTCAGATGAAAAACATCACCGACCAAGAAGTCGTCCTTGAAGTTGGCGAACGCGTGGTTCAGGCTGTCTTTGCTCCTTTCTTAATTGCAGATGGAGATGAGGCAGCCGGCGTGCGGACCGGTGGATTTGGGTCAACAGGGCACTAAGATGAAGATTATCTTTGTCCGTCACGGGGAGCCAGATTATAGTATGCTTGATAAACTTGAAAATCCGCAACTCTATAGTGGTTTTGGTCGTGATTTAGCACCATTGACAGGAAAAGGTCGCAGTCTGGCAAAAGAAGTTGCTAAAACTGCATGTTTTGGAAAGGCAGAGATTATTATTTCATCGTCTGTGACGAGGGCTTTAGAAACAGCACATTATATAGCAGTTGAAACAGGATTGGACTTGTTTGTGGAGCCGTTTTTTCATGAGTGGCGTCCAGACATAGATGGCACTAACTCTGATTTAACTAGTGTATTGGTAGCTCATGAATATTATCTAAAACATCAAGGAGCTTTATCTGAAGATTCTCCTTATCGCTATGAAACTGATCTAGAGATGCGTCATCGTTTTTTAACAGCTTTGGAAAAATATAAAAATTATAAAACTATTATCATTGTAACTCACGGAATGCTCATGCGCCAGTTTGTGCCAAATGAGAAGATTGATTTTTGCCAAGTGATTGAATGTGAGATAGAGATATAGAAAGAGGTTTATTATCGCAAAGAAAAAGGCGACATTTGTGTGTCAAAATTGTGCCTATAATTCCCCCAAGTATTTAGGACGCTGTCCAAACTGTGGGTCTTGGTCTTCTTTTGTTGAGGAGGTTGAGGTTGTAGAGGTCAAGAATGCGCGTGTGTCCTTGACGGGGGAGAAAAGACAGAAAGAAGAAATTTGCGACCGGCTTGCTGCTTGTATCTTCTCGTATCTTTGAGAAGCGTCGGGCTTCTTGTTTTACTAATCCAGATTTAAAAGATTTTTTAGAGGAAAACGGTGCTAAAAGCATAGAGTTTATAGGGGTAGATGGCAATGGCTGTGTTAAGACTTCCGTTTTGGCAGCTACCAAGGAGAATTATCAGGTTTCTGTCGATTTGTCTGCTGTCGGAGTTGCCAACCAGAAGAAATTCTCTAAAACACTGAAGCAGTGGCAAGATTGCGGAATCAAGATTGGATAGTTTTATGGGGATCTTAATATGAAAATTATTTTTATCCGTCACGGGGAGCCAAATTACCGTGAGTTAGAGGAGCGTTCCTATACTGGATTCGGGATAGATTTGGCACCCTTATCTGAGAAAGGAAGACAACAAGCTCAGGAACTTTGCAAAAATCCTTTGTTTGGCTCAGCTGATATCCTGGTGTCTTCTGCAGTGACGCGAGCTTTAGAAACGGCTTTTTATGTATCCTGTGCTACTGGCCTTCCTTTGAGGGTAGAGCCATTATTGCATGAATGGCAGGTTTATGAAACAGGTATAGAGAACTTTGAAACAGCTAGATGTCTGTTTTTAGAAAACAAGGGGGAGTTGCTCCCAAATTCTCCTGTTCAATATGAGACAGCTGTAGAGATGAAGTCTCGTTTTCTAGAATGCATGGCTAAGTATCGGGAACATCAAACTGTGGTAGTTGTAGCCCATCGCATGCTCATACGCCAGTTTGTGCCAAATGAGAAGATTGATTTTTGCCAAGTGATTGAGTGTGAGATAGAGATTTAGAAAGAGGTTTATCATCGCAAAGAAAAAAACGACATTTATTTGTCAAAATTGTGCCTACAATTCACCCAAATACCTAGGGCGCTGTCCTAACTGTGGTTCTTGGTCTTCTTTTGTCGAGGAGGTCGAGGTCGCAGAGGTCAAGAATGCACGGGTATCCTTGACGGGTGAAAAGACCAAACCCATGAAATTGGCGGACGTGACTTCTATCAATGTTCACCGGACCAAGACGGAGATGGAGGAATTCAATCGCGTCCTTGGTGGAGGAGTGGTACCAGGAAGTCTTGTCCTTATCGGTGGGGATCCTGGGATTGGGAAATCAACCCTTCTCTTACAAGTGTCGACCCAGTTGTCTCAAGTGGGAACGGTTCTCTACGTCAGTGGAGAGGAGTCGGCTCAGCAGATCAAACTTCGGGCAGAGCGCTTGGGGGATATCGACAGTGAGTTTTATCTCTATGCCGAGACTAATATGCAGAGTGTTCGAGCAGAAGTGGAGCGCATCCAGCCTAACTTCCTCATCATTGACTCGATTCAGACCATTATGTCTCCTGAGATTTCAGGGGTGCAGGGGTCTGTTTCTCAGGTGCGTGAGGTGACAGCTGAACTTATGCAGCTGGCTAAGACTAATAACATTGCCATCTTTATCGTCGGGCATGTGACCAAGGAAGGGACTTTGGCAGGGCCTCGGATGTTGGAACACATGGTGGATACGGTGCTCTACTTTGAGGGCGAACGCCACCACACCTTCCGGATCCTGAGAGCGGTCAAGAACCGCTTTGGCTCGACCAATGAGATCGGAATCTTTGAGATGCAGTCAGGCGGTTTGGTTGAGGTCCTCAATCCTAGTCAGGTATTTCTGGAAGAACGCCTGGATGGGGCGACTGGCTCTGCCATTGTCGTCACCATGGAAGGCAGCAGACCAATCCTGGCGGAAGTTCAAGCTTTGGTGACACCGACTGTATTTGGAAATGCCAAACGGACGACAACGGGTCTTGACTTTAACCGGGTCAGCCTCATCATGGCTGTGTTAGAGAAACGTTGCGGACTTCTTCTTCAAAATCAGGATGCCTATCTCAAGTCGGCCGGTGGTGTCAAACTGGACGAACCAGCCATTGACCTAGCCGTAGCGGTGGCCATTGCTTCCAGCTACAAGGAACTTCCAACCAATCCGCAAGAGGCCTTTATCGGTGAGATTGGCTTGACCGGCGAGATTCGCCGAGTGACTCGGATCGAGCAACGGATCAATGAAGCGGCGAAACTAGGCTTCACTAAGATTTATGCGCCTAAAAATTCACTCCAAGGGATTGCAATCCCAGACGGCATTCAAGTGATAGCAGTCTCCACAGTAGGGGAAGTTTTGAAAAAAGTCTTTTCTTAACAGTCCTTGGAATCGTTTGCAAAAAGGTTTTTCCTGTGCTATACTTTTTCTATACTTACTAAACATAGGGGGTTACTTATTTTGCAATTTTTTACAGATAACAATGTGCAGTTCCCTTTGGTCGAGCTATCTCTCAATCAGGGTGAAACTGTCTATATTCAACGGGGGAGTATGGTCTACCATACACCTAATGTGACCCTCAACACCAAATTAAATGCAAGTGGCTCTGGTGTGGGACGCTTTGTGAAAGCTGTTGGACGGTCAATGGTTTCGGGTGAAAGTACCTTTATTACTCAGGTATTTGCCCAGTCTAATAATGCTTACCTAGCATTGGCACCCGACTCACCAGGTCAGGTGGTACCTCTCTACTTGGGCGAAAAGCAGTATCGATTGAACGATGGTGCCTTCCTTGCACTTGATGGTTCAGCATACTATACAATGGAAACCCAATCGATCGGTAAGGCTCTTTTTGGTGGTCAGGGAGGATTCTTCGTCATGACGACCCAAGGGCAAGGGACCCTCTTGGTGAATGCCTACGGCTCCATTAAAAAAATTGAGCTAAACAATCAAGAAATCACCATCGATAATGCCCATGTCGTTGCTTGGAGCCAGTCTTTGGATTATAATATCCATTTGGAAAATGGTTTCTGGCAATCCATCGGAACGGGTGAAGGTGTTGTCAATACCTTTAGAGGGACTGGTGAGATTTATGTTCAAAGTCTCAACCTTCAAACCTTTGCTGGCTTGCTAAATCGTTATTTACCAAGACGATCATAAGATAAGAAAGGAGTGTAGAAGTCGGTTTGCTTTTACTCTCCTTTTTCATGTAGGCTGACAACTGACAATCTGGGAAAAAGATGGTAAGATAGAGTGTAAATAATTTGGCGTTCAAACTATTTTACCAACCAGAAAGGAAGTTCCTAATGTCCTACTTTGAGAATTTTTTAAAAGCCAATCAAGCCTATGTTGAATTGCACGGAGACCTCCATCTCCCAATCAAACCGAAAACGCAAGTGGCCATTGTGACCTGTATGGACTCTCGTCTTCACGTGGCGCCAGCACTGGGGCTTGCTTTGGGAGATGCCCATATTTTGCGGAATGCAGGTGGGCGCGTGACAGAGGACATGATTCGTTCCTTGGTCATCTCACAGCAACAGATGGGGACACGAGAAATCGTCGTCTTGCACCACACAGACTGTGGAGCGCAAACCTTTGAGAATGAAGGATTCCGTCAGCATCTGAAGAAGGAACTGGGAGTTGATGTGGGAGACCAAGACTTCCTACCCTTTCAAGATATCTACGAGAGCGTTCGAGAAGATGTCACTCTATTAAAAGCCTCACCGCTGATTCCAGACGATGTCATTATCTCAGGAGCTATCTATGATGTCGATACAGGGTTGATCACTGAGGTGAATTAAGAAATTTTATCTGTTTATGGGAACTTATTTCGAGAGAAATAAGTTTTTTATGAATCAATTTTAAAGAGAAATCTGCAGTCAAAAATTATCTCCTTTATTTATCTTTAAATAGGCAAGTTCTTCAGTTTATGATAAAATATTTTATAATTACGGGAGGTTTAAATGAAAAAAATTAAGAATCTAGCCAACATGAACTACCTATGGTTACTGTTAGGATCCTACTTTATTGTCGTTTTGTTTAATTTGCTTAGATTTTCGACTGAAGCGCTCTTTCTAAAATTAGGAGAAGTAGGAATTGTTGGGACAATTATCGGGGTTGTCATCATTTACCCATTTCTTTGGTTTATTGGTGAGTATAAGAAACTCATTGATATTGGTGTTCTCAATACTTTTTTGACAGCTTTGATCCTATTTGTAGCAATTCTTAAAAGTCCAACCTTATTCTTATCTCTAGGATTGATTATGATTTCAGTTGCTCTATTTTTATTTTTCTATCTAGACAAAATAAGATTTGCAATTGTTTTCCCAGTATTAGTGGTGCTATCTTTTCCCAAGCTTCTCCTTCAAGCAAGTGGGAAATTTCAAGATGAAGCCCTAAAAATTCACTCTTTTAATATCGCTGAATCAAAATTTACTTCTTTAATTTGGCCAATTTTGACTTCAGTTGTTATTGCATTATTAATCGGACTAATTATTAGTAGGTTGGCTGTAGACAAAATCAGTAAAGTATGGGTTAAACGACTTACCTTGATAACTTTAATTATTGGAGTCTGTTATGTCCTTTACTTATCTGTTGTAGTGTATTATAAAGTCAAGGCAAATTCAGGCTCGACATTTGATATTGGGATTTTCTCTCAAATGTTTGAGAGGATGAAGACAGACTTCACACAGATAACAACGCTTGAGAGAGATAAGGCTTTATCGCACTTTGCTGTCCATATTTCTCCGATCTTTTATGCGATTCTTCCATTCTACATGTTGTTTCCTTATGTAGAAACATTAGAAATTTTACAAATTCTTATTGTATTTTCTGCTGTAATCCCCCTCGGGCTGGTATTGAAGAAATTACAATTGCCAAAACTGTTAAATCCTCTAGTCATCGCACTATTTTTTGCTACTCCAGCAATGACAACCAGTGGCAGTTACCACATTCATGAGAACTGCTTTTTACCCCCTTTAATTCTATGGCTCTTTTACGCTATAATCTCTCAATGGCGTTTGCGAACTGTCTTGTTTGCTCTCCTCATCCTTTTTGTAAAAGAGGATTCCTTTATTTACGTACTATCGCTAGGACTCTATTTTGTCTTTCAGAATCGTTTTTCTATATCTCCGAGTTTCAAAAAGTGGTTATATGCTAGTACATTTGTCTTGCCGGTAATTTACTTTGGATTTGCTATGTTTCTATTGACAAAATATGGTGAAGGTGCAATGGTTTCTCGATATAGTCATTTGTTAATGTCTGGGGAGAATGGATTGTTAATGGTGATGAAAAACACTATCTTAAATCCGCTTTATGTTCTGGGTAGTCTGTTTACGGCTAAGAAACTTGGCTATATCTTTTTAGTTCTGTTTCCTCTAGGCTTTTTGCCACTTGTCCAACGACGCCTATCAACTTATTTCCTTATGCTTCCTCTGCTAGCGATTAATTTACTAACAGATTGGCTTTATCAATATGATATTAATTTCCAATACAGCTATGGATCAGTTACTCTTTTATTCATTATGGGGTTATTGGCGTTGGATCAATTGAGTAATTATAAAGTAGTAGGGGAGAAGGCCCTTGTTGCTCTCGTTGCTTCGTCTTTAGTGATTTCAGGAGGGATCCTCTATAGCTACACTCATAAATGGAACTTTGAAATTAAATATTACCACAATCGAAAGGATTATTTTGAAGGGATACAATCAGTATTAAAAGATTTGCCAATTGAGTCTTCAGTAGTAACGACGGGGAGTTATACTCCAAGCCTTCGACAGCATGAAAAACTATATGATATCTACTATCATAATGATAAAAAAGTTGACTTAAATATTGATTATGTTGTTGTACCGAGAGAAACAAGGCAAGAAGGCAAAGGATTTTTTGAGGCGGATATCTTGAAGGCATATGAAGCTTCTGGCTATAAAGAAAGCTTATTCTCTACAGAAGACGTTCTTGTGTTAGAGAAGTAATTTGAAGAATCTTTTCTTAATTTTAGAGCAAAATACAAGTGTCTTGAATGCTGTTACATCACTAATGACATTTGAATAAAGCTGTCGGTTATATGCGGCAGCTTTTTATTATTTAATAGGAGGTCGATACAAGATAAATAGTGAATTTTCTTCCATTTTATAGAGGATAAAAGGAAAATAGAAAAGGAATTCTTTTAGGTAAAAATTTATAGAATAAAATAGTTGACTTTCTATCAAACAATAAGTATCATTAAAGTAAAATCCATTTCTATCCACCTTATAAAATAAATAATTGAATCTTTGTTAAAAGGTTGGTTTAGTTGAAACGTATAGACTGAGAAAAGTGGGAAGAATTAAATGAAAGAGGAGGATTCATGAATATTAAAAAAACAACCAAGTACTCTTTGTTAGCAATTGGGGTGTTAACAACATTTCAATTAGGCCAGGTAAAAGCCAGTGCGGATTCTTTTGAAAATTCAAATGAAAGTCTTATTAAGAATCAGGATGAAAACCAGCCTGCATTGAATACGCCAGTTTCTATTCCAGAATCTGAAACTAGAGCAGTTACAGAGCCAAATTCAGAAGAAAAGCCGGCAGTTGATCAGGGAGATAAGAAATATCCAGCTCCAGCTTTAACGGAAAAGGAAACAAAAGGCTCTGAGGAGGATGCTAAGAATACTTCGACGGAAGCCTCTTCTTCTGATAAAGATAGTAAAGCCGAAACTTCTCTTAATAAAGACAGTGAAGCCGAAGCAAGTCTTAATAAAGATAGTAAAACTGATCCAACTCTTAATAGTGCAGAAAAGAAGGAAGATCCAACTCCTGCTCCTGCTACACTTTCCGATACAAGTACAAATGAAGCTGAAACGGCTACAACTCCAATTCCTAAAGTTCGTCGTAGAAGAGCTGCAGCTAGCAATACAAAAGTATACGATGATGCGGATTACGGTAAATATGTAAAAGCAACGGATTTTGGTCTTGATACGACAGGAAAAGTTGAAGCGAGTGAAGCAATCAAAAAGGCGCTCTCTGCGGCCAACGAGGTTGAGGGTGGCGCTTCTGTTATGCTATCAGGGACAGTCCTGCTGAAGAATACCTTGGTTATTGATGAAAACTATGCCAATGTAAAAGGTTTGATTGGTAGTGGTCCAAGTCGTAACAACACAAAAATCTTATTTAATAAGAAGCAAGACGGAGAACATGATCCTGAAACAAACTTGACGGATAACCGTTACGAGTCTGCGGTCCTCATTCAAAATCAGAATAACTTTACTGTGGGTCGCTTAACTGTTGAGCATGCCTATGATTCATCAGACTACACTAAGGATAATGAATTTTACCGTAAAGGGAAATCTTACTTTGGACGTTCAAATGGTATCTATGTAAACGATTCTTCAAATGTTACGATCAATGATGTTCGTGCTATGAAATTCAACAGAGCCGGTGTCTTCTTTAGTTCAAGTAAGGCAACGGCTCAAGAGTATGATAGCAATGGAAGACCAATCCGTTATAGCAGTATTTCTGAAAAGGTTTCAAACGAAGTCAAGTCTATCGGAGATCCAGATGTTCCAATCATGGACGGTAACAAGGTAACCAATTCTTTCCTTCATAACAACCGTGTTGCGGGTGTTATGTTTGGTTACCAACGTAATTTTGTTGTAGACAACAATATCTTGTCATATAACGGTCATGTATTGGATGGTGGTACTGGATATGGTGCGGCCTCAATGGCAGGGTCTTATAACGATGGCATTACCTATACTGGTAACTACACCAACTACAACTACCGTAAAGGCTTGGATATTCACGACGGGAATAAGATCCTCATCGAAAACAACGTTTCGCTCGGAGACCGTTTGAATGGTATCGAGGTTTATAACCGTGCTAACCCTATGACAGATGTCATTATTCGTAACAACAAGGTAACACAAGATCCAAACTCTAAGTTGGAAAACGATGATGATGATCCAGCTCGTTACCGTGGTTACACAGCCATCTCTATCCTGACAAATGAGAAAAACCATAAATGGACCAAACCTCTTGATAAAGGTCGTTACGTCATTTCAAATAACACCATTGAAGGTTTGACAAAACCATTTGAAAATGGACAACTAGGAACCTTTGGTATTCTCTTTAGAAATAATGAAAGTTCAAATGATTATAGCCTGAATATCGAAGGTAATACCATCACTGGTGATTCAACAGACTATATCATCTCTGTTAACAACAACACAGCCCAAGCATCTAGAGGTGTTGAGGGTGGTGGTTCAGGTGACATCACTATTTCAAGAAACAAGATTGAAGTAGATGACATCAAGCAGTTACCGATTTACATCAACGATGATACGACTTATGTAGCAAGTGTTATTGACCGTACAACTGGTAAACGTGTCAACAAGGTTACAAAAGTACCATTTACCAAGACTAGAGGAAGCATCAACATTGACAACAATGAGTTGACCGTTTCTAAGATTAAGTCTAGATGGAAAAATGCAGTTGCTATTGAAAGTACTAACGCATCTACTATTGATGTTAATAGCAATACCTTCAAGTATAAAGACAATGAGCCATGGCAACGTTACGATGTCACTCGTAGATCAGATGGAGCAGTTATCAAAGACATAATGCAAGCTTTCTTTGGTATCAACCGTCTCAACGATACTGTTAAAGTAACAGCTACAGATAACAAATTCATCGCAGACACACCAAACAAAAATGGTTTCTTTAGACTATACAATGGTGAGTGGGTGAACTTGAATGCCAAGAGTAATAATGTCTTCCTCGGACGTAACACTCTAGATGGCAAGCCATTAGCTCCAGTAGATATCGTTGGTGATAAAACGGTTGAAACACTTCGTACAACAACAACGACAGAGTACATCATCGAAACTCGTGAGACAGATGAACTTCCTATCGGATTTAAAGAAACCGTTCAAAAAGGTGTTCCTGGTAAGAAAGTTAATGTTTATAAGATTACCAAAGTTGGTGATACAATTGTAGGTCGTCAGATTGAATCTGAGGAAGTAATTCAAGAGCCTACGAGAGAAATCGTTTTGATTGGTACAGCGACAGAAACATTTGAAACTGTTACTGAGAAAGAAACTGTTGAATACGAAACTGAGATCAGAACGGACCCAACAAAACCTAAGACTTATCAATTTGAAAATCAAGCTGGTAAGAATGGTTCTGTTGAAAAGACTTACCAAATCAGAAAATTGAATGGTAAGGAAGTTGGTAAGACGTTGACGTCTGAAACAGTGATTGACCAACCAGTCAAACGCATTATCACAGTTGGTAGTGCAGTAGAAAAAGTAGAATACACTACTGATGTCAAGGATGTAGACTTTGAAACTGTAATCGAATACGACTACACGAAACCAAAAGGCTACGAAGAAGTCCGTCAGGAAGGTGAAAAAGGTCGTATTGAAAGTCAATACAAACTTACTTACCTCAATGATGAACTCGTTGACCGTACCTTGGTCAATGAAAATGTCCTTAAAGAGAAGAAGGACAAGATCGTTGTTAAAGGTCTAGGGGTGGTTGTGTCAATCAGATCCGTAGTTGTTGTCGAAGAAAAAGACTTCAACAAGGTTATTGAAAAAGATGAAACCCAACCAGAAGGCTACAGCAAGATTACTCAAGTTGGATCTCCTGGTACCATCACAACAACTTATGAAGTTACCTATGAGGACGATGTCGAAGTTGCTCGTAAAGAAATCTCAAAAGTTGAGGATCCAAAAGCTGTAGACGAAATCACAGTAATCGGTACTTCTAAGATGACAGAACGTACAGTGGATGAGCAAGTTGATGTTCCATTCAAGACGGTTTATGTCTCAGACAATACACTTCCAGCAGGAGAAAGTGTCGTCGATGAAGAAGGAACTCCAGGACAAATTATCCGTACTTTCTTGGTAAGCTATCGAAATGGTAAAGAAATCAGCCGTACCATCGTTTCTGAACATAAGATTACAGATGCAGTCAACCGTGTCGTTCGTGTCGGAAATGCGACACCTATCGTGGAAACAACTGAGCTTGTAGATGAGACAGAGTCAATCGATTACAATACTCTCAAAGAGTTTTCAGACCAACTTCCTGCAGGGACAACTAAGGTTATCCAGGCAGGTAAGAAAGGCCAGAAAACAAATCGTTACTCTGTAACGAAAGTGAATGGAGAAGAGACATCTCGTACATTTGTAGAATCTAACATCACTACAGATCCAGTAGATGAGATCATCCAAGTTGGAACTCGTATCAAAGAAATTAGAGAAGCAAGCGAGACAAGTCCAATTCCATTTACCATTAAGGTTCGCAAAGACACTACGAAGCCAATTGGCTACCGAGTGACTGAGGTAGAAGGTCAAGACGGTGAGAAGTCAGACCTCTATAAAGTAACCTACATCAATGGCACTGAAACAAAACGTGAACACCTCAAGACAACAGTCGTTAAAGAAGCTGTTGACAAGGTGATTGTCGAAGGTGCCGGAGTAGAACGTGCCCTCTTTGAAATTCAAGAAGATAAGATTACAAGCACAACTGAGTATCGAAATGATGACACTCTTCCAGAAGGTGAAACGAAGATTTCTCAAGTTGGTGAAGAAGGTCTCCTTCGTAAAACGATTGAAAAACGATACTTCAATGACGAGTTGCGTTCTACGAAATTAGTAGACAGCAAACTAATCAAAGAAGCAACGCCAACGATCATCTTAGTAGGTACAAAACATGTACCAACTATCAAGGTAGAACAGGATACTCAAACTGAGAAGATTGCCTATAAGACTCAAAACATCGAAGATCCAGATCTACCAAAAGGTGAGACTAAGGTGGTCCAAGTAGGACGAACTGGTCTCATTGAAAAAGTCTACCAACTTACCTATAAAGACGGCGTCTTGATCAAGACAGACTTGATTAGTAGCAAGGAAATTCAAAAAGTCCAAGACGAGATTATCCATATTGGTACTCAAGTCACTGAAACTAAAGAAATCAACACTACAAGTCCAATTCCTTACAATGTCATTATTCGTAAGGACAAGACCAAGCCAGTTGGTTACAGCCTTGTTGAAGTAGAGGGCCAAGAAGGAATTCAAACAGACTACTATCAAGTAACTTACGTCAATGGTAAGGAAACAAAACGTGAACACCTCAGAACGGTCATTACAGTTCAGCCTGTTAATAAAGTCTTAGTTGAAGGTTCTGGAATCGAGCGTATCATGTTTGAAATTCAGGAAGAGCGAATCACAAGTCCAACGGAATTCCGTAATGACGACACTCTTCCAGAAGGTGAAACAAAGATTATCCAAGAAGGTCAGGATGGATTGATCCGTAAGACGATCGAGAAACAATACTTCAATGACGAAGAACGTTCTTCAAAACTGATCGAAAGTAAAACTGTCAGAGAAGCAGTACCGACCATCATTTTAGTAGGGACAAAACATGTTCCAAATATTAAAGTGAAGCAGGAAACGCGAACTGAAGAGACTAACTTTAGAACAGTTACTGTTATTGATGAAAACCTGCCAAAAGGTGAACGTAAGCTTGTTCAAGAAGGTCGTGCTGGCTTAGTAGAAAAAATTTATCAGCTTACTTATAAAGATGGCATCTTAGTCAAGACGGACTTGATTAGCGTCAAAGAGTTGCGTCCAGCAATCGAACAGATTATCCATATCGGTTCTCAAGTTACTGAAACCAAGGAGATCAGCTTCACAAGTGGAATCCCATACAACACCATCGTTCGGGAAGATAAGTCTAAACCTGTGACCTATCGTTTGGTCGAAGTAGAAGGCCAAGAAGGAAGTCAAACTGACTACTACCAAGTAACCTATGTCAATGGTAAAGAAACTCAACGTGAGCATCTAAGAACTGTCATCACGACTCACCCTGTTAACAAAGTCGTTGTAGTGGGTACTGGAGTTGAGCGTACAGTCTTGGTGACTGAGGATGAGGTCATTACTTATCAGACAGAATATCGCAATGACGAAAGCTTAGCAGAAGGTGAAACTAGAGTCTTCCAAGAAGGCCAAGATGGACTGATCCATAAGACTTTTGAAAAATACTACTTCAATGATGAAGAACGCTCTTCTACCTTGGTAGATACCAAGGTTATCAGAAAGGCAGTTACTCGTGTTATTTTGGTAGGGACAAAACGAATTCCTACGATTACAACAGAGGAGCTAATTGAGATAGAAGATGTCGCCTTTGACAAGACTATTGTCGAGAATCCTAATAAAGCAGAAGGGACAGTCGCCCTCTTGCAGGAAGGAAAAACAGGTAAGCGTCAATACAAATACCGCTTGACTATTCAAGAAGGTCGTGTCATCAAGAAAGAATTAATCCAAGTGACATTGATCGAAGAACCTGTTCCTGAAATTACTGAACTTGGTACAAAAGTAGTGAAGAAGAGCGAGAAAAATGACCAACCTCAAAATCAACTTGGTAATAAAGTTGAGGAGCTCAATCATGTTTCAACAAATCCAAAAGCGGAAACCAAAGTTGAGTCTATAATAAATAGCCAAAAAGATAGTGGGGAAATTCAAGAAAATCGCTTGCCAAATACAGGTACAGAAGAGAGCTGGATCCTTTCTATCCTAGGCTTCATCTTATCAATTATCACTTTTCGTTTCTTTAATCGACAAAAAAACGAACGATAAGTGAAAAAAGATAAAAATTACTTTGCAAAGTGAAACAATTATGTTACAATGATAAAAAATTAATAATAAGGAGTTTATTATGCAAACCACAAAAACGAGCATTAAGCGAGTTTTAGCGTTTTTTAGTGTACTAGTTTTGGCTTTGACAGTCGTAACAACGATTTTTGCTGACGAAGTTACAAACTATACCAACAACACGACTATTACCCTCGATGGTAAAGCCATTACTGCTGATACAAAAGTAGGCAGAGGTCAAGCCATGGAAGCTACAAACAATATTACCTTCCCAGATTCTCAAGCGATCAATGCAGGTGATACACTTGTTCTTGACTTGCCAAAAGAATTGAACTGGCCAGTTAAGTCAGAATTCCCAATCAAAAACGGATCTGAAATCGTTGGTAATGCAGTTGCTGACCCAGCTACTGGTAAAACAACAGTAACGTTCACTGACTATTTCTCTAAAAATCCTAACAATAAGAGAATGTCATTGAAATACGATGTGGTTGTAAATGCTAGTACTGTAACTGAGTCTGGTAAAAAGACATTTAAGTATGGTGAGCAAACTTATAATTTGACATATGATCCAGATTCTACTGCAATTGGTCAATACGAGTACAAGTATGGATACCAAGACCCACAAAATCCAAAACGTATCAAGTGGAAAGTTATCTTGAACGCTGGTCAAGATAAATTGAACAAGATGGTTATCACAGATGAGCTTGCAGACGGACAAGTATTGGTAAAAGGAAGCCTTCGTGCTGTACGTTACGCAACTCAACCTAAAGCTATCGAAAGCGAAGAACAACTTACAAAACTTGACCCAACTGACAACTTCACTAAGAAAGCTGAGTATACTACGAACGCTGCAGGTCAAATCACTGGTTTCACTATCAACTTTGGTGACAACTGGAACTGGCCAATGTACTTGGAGTACACTACTGAGTTGACTGAAACTAAGAAAAAAGGTGATGTAGTTAACAATGTCATCAAGTGGAAAGCTGAAAACTTCCCTAACGAACGTAGCTACCCTGCTAAAACACTTATCTACACTGCGTCTGGTGAAGGTGAAGGGGAAACTACAACCACAACTACAACCACAACTACAACCACAACAACTACTACAACAACTACAACAACTACAACTCCGGAACCAACAACTACCACAACTACAACTCCGGAACCAACAACTACAACAACTACAACTCCGGAACCAACAACTACCACAACTACAACTCCGGAACCAACAACTACCACAACTACAACTCCGGAACCAACAACTACAACAACTACAACTCCGGAACCAACAACTACCACAACTACAACTCCGGAACCAACAACTACAACCACCACAACTCCAGAACCAACTACAACAACGACTACAACTCCAGAACCGACAACTACAACCACCACAACTCCGGAACCAACAACTACCACAACTACAACTCCGGAACCAACAACTACAACCACTACAACTCCGGAACCAACAACTACAACCACCACAACTCCGGAACCAACAACTACAACCACCACAACTCCGGAACCAACAACTACAACCACCACAACTCCAGAGTCAACAACTCCAGAGTCAACAACTCCAGAGTCAACAACTCCAGAGTCAACAACTCCAGAGTCAACAACTCCAGAGTCAACAACTCCAGAGTCAACAACTCCAGAGTCAACAACTCCAGAGTCAACAACTCCAGAGTCAACAACTCCAGAGTCAACAACTCCAGAGTCAACAACTCCAGAGTCAACAACTCCAGAGTCAACAACTCCAGAGTCAACAACTCCAGAGTCAACAACTCCAGAGAAAACAACTCCAGAGTCAACAACTCCAGAGAAAACAACTCCAGAGAAAACAACTCCAGAGAAAACAACTCCAGAGAAAACAACTCCAGCCCCAGGAAACCCTGGCGGAAATGGAGATGGTAACGGTGGTGGACGTAAAGCCCTTCTCCCAAGTACTGGTGAAGTCGTAGCAACTGGCCTAGTATTCTCAGGAGTACTTGTCCTATCAGGTGCGATTGTAATGAAACGTAAAATGTCTAAATAATAGAAAAAGAGTTTCCGTATAAAGGAGAGAGCGAAAGCTCTCTCTTTTTTGGAAATAGAGTAGATGGAGAATAGAGATGAAATTATCGATACTCATTACATTATTGAATGAGGAGTTGGTCCTGTCTCAAACGCATGCTGCTATAGCTGATCAATTGGAGCAGATGCTTGGGAAGGAACTTACCGACTATGAGATTCTCTATGTCGATGATGGAAGTAGTGATAAAACATTTGAACTCATTACAGCCATTGCAGAAGAGAATCCTCATGTAAAATATATTCGATTTAGTCGTAATTTTGGTCGTGAGAGTGGTATTTTAGCAGGCTTCAAATATGCAAGTGGTGATGCTGTGATGGTAATGGATGGAGATTTACAACATCCACCATATCTGATCCCCCTCTTTTTAGAAGCCTATAATGAAGGTTATGATATCGTCAGTGGGCAACGAACTCGAGAAGGGGAGTCCTTTATCGGCAGTACCTTTGCTCGTATGTTCTATTTCTTGTCCAATCGGTCGATGGATGTTAAACTAACGGATGGAAAATCCGAGTTGAGACTCCTTAGTCGTAAAGCAATTGACGCGTTTGTGTCTATGCCAGAATACAACCGTTTCAATAAAGGCTTGTATGAATGGATTGGTTTTAAAGAGAAGGTAATTCCTTATAAAAACGAAATCCGTAAAGCTGGTAAGAGTAAGTTTGGTTTTAAAAAATCAATGAACTATGCCATTCAAGGGATTATCTCATTTAATGATCGTCCCCTTCGTGTTTGTATTCAGTTTGGATTTATCTGTTTGGGACTTGCTATTCTGTATCTTGCTTTTGAAATGATGAAGTACATGTTTGCACAAGGGAATTATGTGAGTGGCTATTTTACAACCATAGCTGCGATCATTCTATTTAGTGGTGTTCAATTAATATTTATCGGTATTCTTGGGGAATACATTGGAAAAATTTATTACGAAGTGAAGCGTCGTCCTCATTTTATCATTGAAGATACTAATATTAAAGAAGCCAATGAGAATAAGATAGGTTAAGATGTATAGGAGATAAAAATGTTAGTTTGGTTCATGCGCTTGCAAGAGCTTTGGAAAAAGAATCCCAAGAGGTTTCTATATGCTTTTAGCGCTTTACTCCCGATGACAATTATGCTTGTTGTTTGGGCCTTTATGGGATCATATCCTTTTGGAACCAAAAGTTTGATGGCAGTTGACTTTGGTCAACAATACATCAGTTTCTTTGGTTTATTAAAAAATGCTGTACTCACTGGGGATCTTTCAAGTTTGAGTTATTCGTTTACTAAGTCCCTTGGTGGAGATATGATTGGGGTCCTCGGATATTATTTAATGAGTCCCTTCAATATCATTTATATTTTGACCCCACTTAAGCATTTTGGTTTTGCAGTGTTTTTGACAATTTGGCTCCGTTATGGCGCAATAGGAATGGCCTTCGCCTTTCTTCTTATCAAGCGCTATAAAGGATTAGAGAAAAGAAAATGGCTAGTACCGCTATTTTCGACAGCATATGCCCTTTCAGGGATGTTGGTTTCTTATCAAATGAACGTCATTTTTTATGACGCTATGATCATGCTGCCGATTGTCATTGTTTATTTGGAAGAATTATTAGATGGTGGAGCCCCTTACCGTTATTCTTTTGCATTGGGTCTGACCGTCTTACTTCAATTTTATATGGGGTACATGATTTCGATCTTTGTTGCTCTGTATGCTTGTTTCTATGTATCTCCTAGATTGATGATTGAAGGGGATCTTAAAGCGAAGCTCAAAAACTTTATTGAACCTTTGTTGCAGGCTGTCATTTATTCTATTATTGGGATCGGGACAGCCGCAATCCTAATCCTTCCTGTATTCTTCAATTTGGTAGAGAGTAAAGCTCAAGTTGGTGGAGGGATGACCTTCTCTTTAGCCTTCCAGATTAATCCATTGGATATTTTTGCTAAGATGGTGATTGGTGGCTTTGATACGACCTCTGGTTGGTCTGCAGGACCAAACTTACCAAATATCTATATTGGAGCGTTTGGTTTTCTTGGCTTTGTTCTCTACTTTCTCTCTAAGAATGTTTCAAAAGTTAAGAAATGGGCTGCTGGAATTGTTACCCTTGTATTCTTGACATCATTCGTCAATGAGTTTGTAAGTAAGATTTGGCATATGGGGCAAAACCCTGCTGGTTTCTTCTTCCGTTTTTCTTGGTTATTCTCATTCTTCATGTTGGTATTGGCTTACCAAGTAATGAAAGAGAAAGTAGTTATCTCTAAGCTAACTAATCTAGTCATTACACTTGGTTTGCTTCTAGCTGTTATCTACATCCATTCAAATAGCTATACCTTTATTTCGAAAATTCAACCAAAAGCAGTAACATCTTATTTCTCAAGATACTCAATTCTTCACCTACTAGGCCTTGTGGCTGTTGCTTGCTTTGGTTTCTATACCTACTGGGAAAAATCAAAGAGCAATCAAAGAGAGAAAATCATTCGAATCGGAATTACTACTCTTTTCTTAGTGATCGCAGGATTCTTGTTGAAACAAGGCTATCTATTCTCACAATTAAGTCTAACAGCAATAATCTATCTGCTTTTATTGCTCCTATTAAATTCTAAATTGTCACGTATTTCAGTAGTCATCGTGTCGGCTTTGAGTATCTTTGAATTTGGATATAATGCCTACCTTTCTCAGGTTACTCTGGGCTATGACGACGTCAATAAATTTTCAGATGCAGCTGTTTCTGTGAAACGCGTGACAGATAATATTCAAGAAAATGCAGACGAAGAATTTTATCGGATTGCAACGACTTTTGCATATTCACGGACGGTACCTTCTCTAGTATCTTATCCTGGCTTAAGTACCTTTAGTTCGAGTTTAGAAAGAAGCACCCTAGATCACTTTGCTTTAATGGGAGACCTAGGTGTCAATGCTGCTACAGAATATACAAATGGGACACCTCTAACAGATGCCTTGTATGGGGTTCGTTATTATATGACGGTGAAAGATTTTGATCCAAAAGAAATGGAAGCAAATCCAGAAAAAATGTACTTCCATCGTTTTACAAATCGTTTTGATCTAGAGCGCTATTATACAGAAAAAGTATATGAAGACAAGCGATTCCTTGTTTATAAGAACCCAAATTCCTTCCCTCTTGGATATGGAACAAATGCCCTGGTTAAAAATATAAAATTTGGAGTGAATAATGCTATCGCAAACCAAAATATTATTTTAAACTCAATGGAAGGGCATCAAAAGAAAACGAGTGATTATTATGACTACTTTAAGCCGTTAGCTTTTAGTGCCATTGAAACGGAGAATGTCATTGAAGAAAAAGTAGATAAGAACACTGGGGAGGCAATCTATAAAAGAGCAGATTCTTCTAAAGAGGCCATCATTCGATATAAGCTAGTGCCACGTTCAAACTATACTTATTACTTTTTCACACCAGCGGGGTTGATTCCAAAACAAGATTACTCAGTTTTAGTGAGAGGGAAATGGTTGCCAAATAATAAAACATTTACTCAAAGACAACTTTGGCAACTAACTGATAATACTGAAAATCAAGAAACTGTGATTGAGTTTCGATTTAGAACTGATAAAATTGATATGAGTCATGCAGGGGTCTATCGTGCAGATCTTGATCAAATTCAAAAAGTATTAGATAATCGTAAGAAACAAGGTTTAGAAGTAACCAAGTTTTCAAATACCCATATTGTCGGTAATGTAAATATTACGGATGATAGTAAATTTATGATGACTTCAATCCCATATAGCGACGGATGGAAGGTCAAAGTAGATGGGAAATTTGTCCAAACTGAAAAATCTTGGAATGCCTTCTTATCCTTCCCAATCACAAAAGGGAAGCATAAGATTGAGTTCGTCTTTAAGAAAAAAGGATTTATCCTTGGTAGCTTATTATCAATCGTTTCGATTACTTCCTTAGTGATTATCATGAAACGTTCGAAAGAAACTGTCTAAGCATGTAGGTCTACTATCTTTTAAAAAGAGAGTGGGACAGAAATCGGTAATTCGTTAGAATTCGATTTCGTCGTCCCACCTCCGCACAGTTGAGTAGGGCTGTAAAAGCTGATGAAATCAGCGTAGTAGAGCCCACTCAACCACTGCGTCTTGCTCGACAATCCAAAGACAATTGAGAGGCTAGGACTTTTGTCCCAGCCTCTTTTTATTTTCTTTTGCGTGAAATGTACTTGTCAAAAAGGAAAGGAGAATGAAGTGGTGTAGAAGAATACTGAAAAGGGCTAGTTGACGTATCTTGATCGCCGAATGCTCCATCATCTATAAAAGGAAATCCACCACATTCGAAGATAGTAAAAAATCGTACCAAGTGGGAAATAAAGTGACAATTTTGTGAAAACTATTGCAATATGACTAAGATTATGTAAAATAAATAGTCAAAATAGCCAAAAATGTATAATTTGTTGACGAAACGCTACTTCTTTGTTACTATTCAATGTGTATCAAAGAAAAAATTAATATGAAAAAGGAGATACAACAAATGAAGGAATTGTTTAATAGGCGCCAGCGCTTTTCTTTAAGAAAATATAGCATTGGTGTTTGTTCTGTATTATTAGGGACAGCACTTTTTGCTGTCGGAGCGCCGTCAGTAGCTGCGGATGAAGCTGTTTCTACTTCTCAACCACGTGAAGTGGTCGCAGTATCAAGTCCCCAAGCTGAAGAATCTCAGCCAGCTCCAGCAAGTACCAACGCTGAAGGAGCAGAGGCCCCTAAAGATACTGCTGTGAGCGCTCCAGTTGCTGAAGAAAAAGCAGCTGAAGCTACATCAGCAGCAACTGAAACTCCAGTAGCAACTGCAGAAAAAACTGAGGAAGCAAAACCAGCTACAGAAGAAGTTGCTAAACCAGAGGTCAATAAGGAAGAAGCAAAACCAGAAGTTGCTGAAGGAGAAACTAAAAAAGAAGAAAAAGCAACTGAAGCTACACCAGTAGCTGAAGCTAAACCAGCTACAGACGAATCAAACAAACCAAAAGTACGTAGTCGTCGTGCTACTACTAACGAAGCTGTATCTGGAGACCACAACTCTAACCCAGTAGCCGTAAGTACTTACTTAAAAGATGGGGAAAAAGTAACTCCAGAAATTAAAGATGCTAACGGTGCAACTGTAAGATCTCAAACGGCACCAGCTGGTTACTCTGCTAAAGAGGGAGATTGGTATACTTATGCTATTTGGGATTTAACTGAATTCAATAAACGTTATGGTACAAAGTATTATGCACGTGCCTATAAGAGATTTGATGAATCTACAGATACAACTGTTGATTTAATCGATAAAACGACTGGTGCTGTGGTTGAAACAAGAACAATTACTGCCTCTAGTGGTGTTCAAAAATTCACTACTACCACAGCTGCGTCTAATAGTCAATTAACCTTCCAAGTGGATTATAAAGCAGGTACTGCTGAAAAAGGTAAAACTACTCAACCATTTATTCAAAATGGTTATGAAGTTGGAAAGAGTATAACAGATTTAGTTGCTGCTGGACACAAACTTACGCCAGCAGAGCAAACACTTTATACTGCGGTTTATAATGCTCGTACTACAACAGATGTTCTAAACGTTGTTGAACCAGCTTACAATGGCCGTACAATTACTGATTCAAACGCTAAAATACCAGAAACAATTAATAAAACAACTTACTATAAAGTAGTTGATAAAAATAACCCTACTTTCAACGCTAATAAAACGGATAAAACTGTTCAAGATTATAAAGAAAATGGTAATGAAGTAGACTTAGCTAGATATACACTTAAAGCTGAAGAAGGACAAAGATTCACAGCATCTGGTGAGCGCCAATTTGATGGATATAAATTGTACCAAACAGCTAATGCAAATGATCAATCAGGCTTTGTAAATCGTCCTTATACTATCGGTTCTAAATTCATAGATGCGGACCGATACGGTATCAAACGTATCAAAGAAGTTGTTGGAGAAGACGGTTCAGTAGTTATTCGTGTTTACTTATTAGATCCAAGACAACAAAGCAAGCGTTCTGATGGTTCATTAAGTACTGATGGCTACATGTTGATAGCAGAAACGAAACCTATTAAACCAGGTGAACATAATACACAAGAATTAGTTGTCAAGAAATCACCTCTTAATACAATTGCATACACTGGTTCTGATGGAGTTAACCATCCAAATGGTAAAGAAATCGCATTTGACTTCCAAAAAGCTGCAGGATATACTCCATATAAAACAGTATTCGTACCATTCTTAGGAGACGGGATTGGACACGGTTCAGCTAACGCACAATTAGAACGTGGAGTTGGTGGTATCGGTACAAACGTTGACTTGCTTAACACTTTGACACCGTATAAACAACCGGTCTACTACTATGTCAAACAAGAGCCAGCTGAAGTAACTCCAGAAGTTGAAAAACAATTGGAAGGACGTGTATTAGCAAACGGTGAGTTTACATTCAAACTCAAAGAAGTACAACCAAATAAGTCACTTCCTTCATATGAAGAAACTGTAACGAACAAAGCAGACGGTAAAGCTACATTCAGCAAATTAACATTTAACAAAGCAGGTATCTATACCTACACCATCACTGAAACACCAGGTTCAGATGCAAATGTTGATTACGATGCAATGACAGTTACTATGACAGTTACAGTAACGGAGAATGTTCAAGGTGATTTACAAGCTGCAGTGAAATACAGTGCTGAAGGTGGATTCAAATCAAGTGCTGATGATAAGATTTTCAACAACTATGTTGTAGCACCAGTTAAAACTAAATTCGACTTCACTAAGAAATTGGCTGGACGTGAGCTTAAAGACGGCGAATTCAAATTCGTTCTTAAAGATGCAAACGGACAAGAAGTTGAAACAGTAACTAACAAAGCAGACGGAACTGTTACATTCTCAGAATTAACATTTGACAACTCTAAAGTTGGAACTCACACTTATACTGTAGAAGAAGTTATCCCTGCAGCTAAAGAAGCTGGAATGGTATACGATACTATGAAAGCTACTATCACTGTAGAAGTTGCTAAAAATGGTCACACATTAACAACAGTAACTAACGTAGTTTCTGCTGGTGGGGTAGACGCTAATGGTAAAGCAACTGATGGAACAGCGGATAAAGAGTTCAATAACAAAATAACTCCTCCAGAAACACCTGTATTCCAACCAGAAAAATTCGTCCTTAACAAAGAAAAATTTGATATTACTGGTTCAAAACTCGTTGACGATGATCATGAGTTGACAGATGAGTATACAGAAACAAATGCTAACCCATATGTTGATGATACAAACAACAATGAAGCAGAAAACATCAATACGAAAACTGTTGAACGCGGTGATAAATTAGTTTACCAAGTATGGTTGGACACTAAGAATTTCACTGACAAGAACAACATCCAATCTGTAGGTATCTCTGATACATACGAAGCAAATAAATTGACTGTTAACGCTACTGACATCAAGGCTTATGACAGCGTAACTGGTGAAGATGTAACATCTAAATTTGATATTACAGTAGCTAACGGAGTCATTACAGCTACATCTAAAGCTTCTATGAACAAATCTTTAGGTGATGCAGAAAATACTCAAGTTATTGATACTACTAAATTTGCATTTGGACGTTACTACAAATTTGATATTCCAGCAACAGTTAAAGCAGACGTTGCAGGTGGAGTAGACATCGAAAACAAAGCCAACCAAATCGTTCACGTTTACAACCCAGTAAGTAAATCTGTTGAAACTCCAGAAAAACCAACTCAAAAACGTGTGAACAGTGTACCTATCACTGTAGAATTCAACTTCACGAAACGTTTGGAAGGTCGTGAGCTTAAAGCGAACGAATTTAGCTTCGTACTGAAAGATTCAACTGGCAAAGAAATTCAAACGGTTAAGAATGATGCGGAAGGAAACGTTAAGTTCTCAGCACTTAAATTCAAAAAAGGTGAAGAAGGAGCTCACAAATATACTGTTGAAGAGGTAGCAGGAACAGACACAACTGTAACATATGATACTATGAAAGCAGAAGTCACTGTAACAGTATCACACGATGGAACAGCGAAAGCATTGGTTGCTAACGTAACTGAACCAGCTGATAAAGAGTTCAACAATACAGTAACTCCTCCAACAGAACCTAAGTTCCAACCAGAGAAGTATGTGTTGAATGAAGAGAAATACTCAATCACTGAAAACAAACTTCTTGATGATGATGCTGAGTTGACTGATAAATATGGTGAAACAAATACCAATCCATATGCGGATGATGCATCAAACAACGAAGCTCAAAACTTGAATACCAAGACTGTTAACCGCGGAGATAAGATCTACTACCAAGTATGGTTGGATACAACTAAATTCTCAGCAACTAACAAAGAAAACGTTCAATCAGTAGGAATCACTGATGACTTCGATGAAACAAAAGTTGATGTAGATTCTACTAAGATCAAAGCTTACGACTCAGTAACTGGTGACGATGTAACAAACAAATTCGACATCAAGGTTGAAAATGGTGTGATGACTGCAACCCTTAAAGCTGGCTTCACGAAGTCATTGGGTGATGCAGAAAATACTCAAATCATTGACACAACTAAATTTGCATTTGAACGTTACTACAAATTTGATATCCCAGCAACTGTTAAAGCAGACGTTGCAGGTGGAGTAGACATCGAAAACACTGCGGCTCAAGTAGTCAACTACTATAACCCAATAACTAAGAAAGTTGAAAAACCAAGCAAACCAACTGAGAAACGTGTAAACTCTGTACCAATCTCAGTTGAATTTAACTTCACGAAACGTCTAGAAGGACGTGAATTGAAAGCGAACGAATTCAGCTTCGTATTGAAAGATTCAACTGGTAAAGAAGTTGAATCTGTAACCAACGACAAAGATGGTAATGTGAAGTTCTCAGCTATTACATTCAAGAAGGGCCAAGAAGGCGTACACAACTACACTGTTGAAGAGGTTGCAGGAACTGATGCTACTGTGACATACGACACAATGAAAGCAACTGTAACCATCACAGTTTCACACAATGGTACAGCTAAAGCTTTAGTAGCTAAACTTGGAGACATCGCTGATAAAGAATTCAATAACCGTGTAACTCCACCAGAAGAACCTAAGTTCCAACCAGAGAAATACGTTGTTTCTGAAGAGAAATTTGATATCACTGGTGACAAGCTCGTTGATGATGATAAAGAATTGGCAGACAAGTATGCAGATACAAATACCAATCCATACGCGGATGATGCATCAAACAACGAAGCTCAAAACTTGAATACCAAGACTGTTAAACGTGGTGACAAGTTGGTTTACCAAGTATGGTTGGATACAACTCAATTCGACGCAGCTAACAAGGATAACATCCAGTCAGTAGGAATCTCAGATGACTATGATGAAGCGAAATTGGATCTTGATGCTACTAAGATCAAAGCCTACGATTCAGTTACAGGCGATGATGTAACAGCTAAATTCGACATCACAGTTCAAGGTGGAGTAATCACTGCAACTCTTAAAGCTGGCTTCACGAAGTCATTGGGTGATGCAGAAAACACTCAAATCATCGATACAACTAAGTTCGCATTTGGACGTTACTACAAGTTCGACATTCCAACAACAGTGAAAGCTGATGTTCCTGGCGGAGTAGATATCGAAAATACTGCGGCTCAAGTTGTTAACTACTACAACCCAACGACTAAGAAGGTTGAAAAACCAAGCAAACCAACTGAAAAACGTGTCAACAACGTTCCAGTTGAAGTGGAATTCAACTTCACTAAACGTTTAGAAGGTCGTGAACTTCAAGCTAACGAATTCAGCTTTGTGCTTAAAGACTCAGAAGGTAAGACTCTTGAAACTGTAAGCAATGATGCTTCTGGTAACGTTAAGTTCAAAGCTCTTGAATTCAAGAAGGGTGACGAAGGTGTTCACAACTACACAGTAGAAGAAGTTAAAGGAAGCGACACAACCGTTACATACGACACAATGAAAGCGAATGTAACAGTCACTGTATCAAACGACGGAACAGCTAAAGTTCTGATCGCGAAAGTTGGCGACATTGCGGATAAAGAATTTAACAACCGTGTAACTCCTCCAGAAGAGCCTAAGTTCCAGCCAGAGAAATATGTTGTTTCTGAAGAGAAATACGATATCACTGGTGACAAGCTCGTTGATGATGACAAAGAATTAACAAACAAATACACTGAAACAAACACTGATCCATATGTTGATAAAGATACCAACAATGAAGCAGAAAACATCAATACCAAGACTGTTAAACGCGGTGATAAGTTGGTTTACCAAGTATGGTTGGATACAACTAAATTCTCTGAAACTAACAAAGAGAACATCCAATCTGTAGGAATCTCAGATGACTACGATGAAGCGAAATTAGAACTTGATGCTACTAAGATTAAAGCTTACGACTCAGTAACAGGCGATGATGTAACAGCTAAATTTGATATCGCTGTGAACAATGGTGTGATTACTGCAACCCTTAAAGCTGGCTTCACCAAGTCACTTGGCGACGCAGAAAACACTCAAATCATTGACACAACTAAGTTTGCTTTTGGACGTTACTACAAGTTTGACATCCCAACAACAGTTAAACAATCAGTTGCAGCTGGTGTAGATATCGAAAATACTGCGGCTCAAGTGGTCAACTACTACAACCCAACAACTAAGAAAGTTGAAAAACCAGAAAAACCAACTCAAAAACGTGTCAACAACGTACCACTTTCAGTAGAATTCAACTTTACTAAGAAGTTGGAAGGACGTGAGTTGAAAGATCAAGAATTCAGCTTCGTGCTTAAAGATTCGACAGGTAAAGAACTTCAAACTGTGAAGAATGATGTTGACGGAAAAGTTAAATTCTCAGCTCTTACATTTAAGAAGGGTGATGAAGGAACTTACAACTATACTGTTGAAGAAGTTGTTGGAACAGACGCAACTGTTACATACGATACAATGGTAGCTACTGTTAAAGTTGTGGTATCTCATGATGGAACAGCTAAAGCATTAGTTACAAACGTAACAGACGCTGAAGACAAAGAGTTCAACAACGTGGTAACTCCTCCAGAAGAACCTAAATTCCAACCAGAGAAATACGTTGTTTCTGAAGAGAAATACGATATCACAGGCGACAAACTCGTTGATGATGATAAAGAGTTGGCAAACAAGTACGCAGATACCAATACCAACCCATACGCGGACGATGCATCAAACAACGAAGCAGAAAACTTGAATACTAAGACTGTTAAACGTGGCGACAAGTTGGTTTACCAAGTATGGTTGGATACAACTAAATTCGACGCAGCTAACAAGGACAACATCCAATCAGTAGGAATCTCAGATGACTACGATGAGACTAAGTTGGATCTTGATTCTACTAAGATCAAAGCTTACGATTCAGTAACAGGTGATGATGTAACAGATAAATTCGATATTACAGTTAATAACGGTGTGATCACTGCAACCCTTAAAGCTGGCTTCACGAAGTCACTTGGCGATGCGGATAACACTCAAGTTATTGACACAACTAAGTTCGCATTTGGACGTTACTACAAGTTCGACATCCCAACAACAGTGAAAGCTGATGTAGCGGCTGGTGTAGATATCGAAAATACAGCGGCTCAAGTAGTTAACTACTACAACCCAACAACTAAGAAAGTTGAAACTCCAAACAAACCTACTCAAAAACGTGTCAACAGCGTACCAGTACAAGTAGAGTTCAACTTCACTAAACGTTTGGAAGGCCGTGAGTTGAAAGCCAACGAATTCAACTTCGTTCTTAAAGATTCAACAGGTAAAGTTGTTGAAACTGTAAGCAATGATGCATCTGGTAACGTTAAGTTCTCAGCTCTTGAATTCAAGAAGGGCCAAGAAGGGACTCATACTTACACAGTTGAAGAAGTGAAGGGGACTGATGGAACTGTAGCATATGATACGATGAAGGCAACAGTAACTGTGGAAGTTAAACATGACGGAACAGCGAAAGCTCTCATTACTGACGTAACAGAACCAGCAGACAAAGAGTTCAACAACAAGGTAACTCCACCAGAAACTCCAGAATTCAACCCAGAGAAATACATTCTTAATGAAGAGAAATTCGATATCACTGGCAACAAACTTCTGGATGATGATAAAGAATTGGCAGATAAGGTTGCTGATACGAATGCAAATCCTTATGTTGATCAAGCTAATAATAATGAAGCTCAAAATATCAATACGAAGACACTTAAGAAGGGTGATAAAGTATACTACCAAGTATGGTTGGATACAACTAAGTTCACTGAAGCTCACAATATTCAATCTGTAGGTGTAACAGATAAATATGATAGCGAAAACTTAGACGTCAACGTAGCAGAAATTAAAGCATACGACTCTGTAACAGGAGAAGATGTGACAGCTAAATTTGATATCAAGGTTGAAAATGGTGTGATCACTGCAACTTCTAAGACAGACTTGACTAAATCACTTGGAGATGCAGAAAACACTCCAGTAATCGACACTGCTAAATTTGCATTCGGACGTTACTACAAGTTTGAGATCCCTGCAACTATTAAAGCAACAGCTAAAGATGGTGTAGATATCGAAAACACTGCTTCACAAACTGTTCACCAATACGATCCAACTAAGAAATCTGTTGAAAAACCAGAAAAACCAACAGAAAAACGTGTCGTTAACATCCCAACTAAAGTTGAATTTAACTTCACTAAGAAACTTGAAGGACGTGAGCTAAAAGAAGGTGAATTTAGCTTCGTACTTAAAGATAAAGATGGAAAAGTTATTGAAACAGTTAAGAACGATGCATCAGGAAACATCAAGTTCTCTGCATTAGAGTTCAAACGTGGAGAAGAAGGAACTCACACTTACACAGTGGAAGAGGTTAAAGGTACTGAAGCAGGAGTTGAATACGATAAGATGGTAGCTACAGTAACAGTAACAGTTACTAAAGAAGGCAAAGTCTTAACAGCAACTTCTCAATTACCGGAAGATACTGAGTTCAACAACAAGGTAATTCCACCGAAACCACCAGTAACACCACCAACACCACCGGTGACACCACCAACACCACCGGTAACACCGCCAACACCACCGGTGACACCACCAACACCACCAGTAACACCACAACTTCCTGCTACAGGTGAAGAACAATCAGCTTCTGCTGCATTGTTAGGTGCTGCTCTTGGTTTGGTAGGACTTGCTGGTCTTGCAAGACGCAAGAAAAACGAAGACTAAACAAGTGGTAAAAACCAACGAATCACACTAGGTTCGTAAATACTTTAGTTTTCCACAAGGAGGCCTCGCTCTAAGGAGTGGGGCCTTTTTGTTATTTCTTGAAAGCATTGAAATCACGTCTCGCAATATGATACAATAGAGGATATTTACAATAGTTAGGATAAAGATATGCTTATTTCGATTATTTCACAAGGCTTGATCTGGGCTATTTTGGGGCTAGGGATCTTTATGACCTTCCGTATCTTGGATTTCCCAGATATGACCACAGAGGGTTCCTTTCCATTAGGAGGAGCCGTTGCGGTAACTCTGATTACCAAAGGGGTTCACCCTTTATTAGCCACCCTGGCGGCCATTGGTGCGGGGTGCTTGGCTGGATTGGCTACAGGTCTTCTTTATACCAAAGGAAAGATTCCGACGCTGTTATCGGGGATTTTGGTGATGACTTCCTGTAACTCAGTCATTCTCTTTGTGATGCAACGGGCCAACCTGGGTTTACTCGGATACTCAAAAATCCAAGATATGATTCCCATCGCGAGTGGCGTAAACGAGATTATCATCGGGATCATCTTTGTAACTCTGGTGATTGCTGCCATGCTCTTCTTTTTAGATACTAAATTGGGGCAAGCCTATATTGCGACGGGGGACAATCCTGAGATGGCTAAAAGCTTTGGGATCCATACCAGCCGGATGGAGTTGATGGGGCTAGTAGTTTCTAATGGGATTATCGCCTTGTCAGGTGCCTTGATGGCCCAGCAAGAAGGCTATGCAGATGCTTCTCGAGGGATCGGAGTCATCGTTGTTGGTTTGGCTAGCTTGATTATCGGAGAGGTCCTTTTCTCAAAACTAACCTTAGCAGAACGTTTGCTCAGTATCGTTATTGGATCAATCATTTATCAATTCTTAATTTGGGCTGTGATTGCCATCGGTGTCAATACCAGCTACATTCGCATCTTTAGCGCTATCATCTTGGCGATCTGTCTCATGATTCCAACCTTTAAAGAGAAACTGCTGAAAGGAGTCAAACTCAGCAAATGACCGCAATTGTAGAATTAAAAAATGCCACCATCGTGGTGAACAATGGCTTGAATGAAGAAAAAGTCATTTTGGACAATGTCTCTTTGGAGATTCATGAGCATGACTTTATCACCATTCTTGGGGGCAATGGTGCTGGTAAGTCAACCCTTTTCAACACCCTGGCTGGAACTCTGCCTCTGACCAGTGGTCAAGTCTTGATCAAGGGAGAGGACGTGACGCACTATGGTCCGGAAAAACGGGCCAAATACCTATCCCGGGTCTTCCAAGATCCAAAGATGGGGACGGCTCCTCGTATGACAGTGGCCGAGAATCTCCTGATTGCAAAATTCCGAGGAGAAAAGCGGGGCTTGGTTCCTCGTCGACTTGCCCAGTACAAAGACGAGTTTAAAGAGGTTTTGAGCCAGATTGGCAATGGTTTAGAGAAGCATGTCGATACGGCGGTAGAATTCTTATCTGGTGGACAACGTCAAGCTCTGAGCCTGTTGATGGCTACCCTGAAGCGTCCTGAACTCTTGCTCTTGGATGAGCATACAGCTGCTCTCGATCCCAAGACGAGTCAGGCCTTGATGGAGCTGACGGATCGATTTGTCAAAACGGATCGACTGACTGCCTTGATGATTACCCACCATATGGAAGATGCCCTCAAGTACGGGAATCGCTTGATTGTCATGAAGGATGGAAAGATTATCCAGGACTTGAACCAAGAGGAAAAGGCTAAGATGGACCTGTCTGATTACTACCGTTTCTTTGAGTAAATTTAGAAACTAGTTTCAGCGTGTAATCGCTTGCAATACCAATATTAAAGGAGTATACTATAGGTGAAGATAAGGGAGAAGGGGTTGATACCAATGCCTTATAGATTCATACATTAGGTTACTTCGTTTTAGGTCTGTCTTCGCTGACACTTGTTCGTGCTCTTTATGAAAAGAGCCTTAACGCCGGAAATGTTAAATCGGTTGAGCCGTCAAGTAAGTCTGCTTAACTTACTAAATGACATTGAAATACGTGTAAATAGTAGTGGAAGCTTTAGATGGTTTTCGAACTTCGGTATGCTCAACTGAGTGCTTTGTAACAAAACTGAAAGAGAAATTGCAAAGAAAACCACTGGTATGTGAAAACGTACCATGAAAAGAAATGAAAATCATAACTGTTGTTTTCGTTAGCCTAAATGGTTAATCGCCTCTTGTCAGTGAAGCAGACCAGACCTCTAGTCCCGTAAGACTGGAGGTCTTTTTGTCTGTCATGCTAGAAAGTTGAGGTGAGGTCAGTGGGATTGCCATACGCACATGAATATAGCTGTCGAGATCACTTTAAAGAAAGAGCAATGGAACGATTTGGGGTCGATAAAGAGCAGTTGAAACGCTGGGTCAATCAACATGTGCCCTCGCTTCATCATTTTGATAGCAGTTTTGATCAACGGCCTGATACGGAAGCCTATGTAGCAGAGGACGGTGTCGTCTTTGTGTGTGATCTGAAGAAGCGAGAATTTATTACTTGCTTCCAAGCGGTCAATTTGACGGTGGATGAAGAGCAGAAGGAAGTCTGTCAAGATATTCATCGTGAGAATGTGCTCGCCTATAAACATAGCCAAAGCAAGCTCCTGAATCGCTACCGTTTGAAAGAGGCGAAAGAGTTACTAGCCAATATTGAAGAGCATGTTGATCGGTTTTATAGTTTGTCCCAAACCCTCAAGAAAGGGGCTCTCAGCGATCGGAATTACCACCACCTAGAAGAACTGTTAAATGAATTTCATGTGATCAAGGCGGCGATACGGGTGATTGAGAATAAGAAAAATGACTATCATACGGACTAGCGTCTCTTTAGCAAGCTGACATTCTATGCTGTCGTCTTGGGTTTTGATAAGGGTTCCTCCATCAAATGATGGAGGGCTTTTGTTTGGTCTGACTTTTGAAAAAATCGTGAAAAAATAGTATAATGTTCTAGATATGCAAGAAAATTGCAAAACTGTAATTCGACTTGGTGAGCCAAGGACCGTAAGTATGAACCATCACATAAAGGAGAAAACATGAGTAACATTAAGTTGATTACTTTAGGTGGAGTCCGTGAAAACGGGAAAAACCTCTACATAGCTGAAGTAAATGGCTCTATTTTTGTTTTGGATGCTGGTCTCAAGTATCCAGAAAATGAACAACTAGGGGTCGATGTCGTTATTCCCAACATGGACTACCTCTTTGAGAATAGCGATCGTATCGCAGGAGTCTTTTTAACGCACGGGCATGCGGATGCCATTGGAGCCCTTCCCTATCTTTTAGCGGAGGCTAAAGTTCCCGTATTTGGGTCAGAGTTGACCATCGAGTTGGCCAAACTCTTTGTCAAGAGCAATGACAGTGTCAAGAAGTTCAATGATTTCCATGTAATCGATGCCAACTCAGAGATTGATTTTGGAGGAACCGTTGTTTCCTTCTTCCAGACAACCCACTCTATTCCAGAAAGTTTAGGAATTGTCATCAAGACTTCTGAAGGAAGTATCGTCTATACAGGAGACTTCAAGTTTGACCAGACAGCGAGTGAGTTTTATGCGACTGACTTTGCTCGTTTGGCAGAGATTGGACAAGAAGGCGTCCTCGCTCTCTTGAGTGACTCTGCCAATGCCGATAGTAAGATTCAAGTGGCTAGTGAGCAAGAGGTTGGGGATGAAATCCTAGATACGATTGCTGACTGGGATGGCCGTATCATTGTAGCCGCTGTTGCAAGTAACCTATCACGGATCCAGCAAGTCTTTGACGCAGCTGCAGAGACAGGGCGCCGGGTTGTTTTGACTGGATTTGACGTAGAAAATATTGTCCGGACAGGGATTCGTTTAAATAAACTGTCTTTGGCCAACGAAAAAATATTGATCAAGCCAAAAGAAATGTCTCGTTTTGAGGATCATGAATTGATTATTCTTGAAACGGGTCGGATGGGTGAACCAATCAACGGACTCCGTAAAATGTCCATTGGTCGTCACCGCTATGTTGAAATCAAGGATGGCGACTTGGTCTATATCGTAACAACTCCATCTATTGCCAAAGAAGCGGTTATGGCACGTGTAGAAAACATGGTCTACCAAGCAGGCGGAGTCGTTAAAGCGATTACTCAAAGCTTGCGTGTATCAGGACATGGAAATGCGCGTGATCTTCAATTGATGATCAACCTCCTGCGCCCCAACTATCTGTTCCCAATTCAAGGGGAATACCGCGAATTGGATGCCCATGCACGGCTTGCGATGGAAGTGGGGATTTTGCCTGAAAATATCTTCATTCCGAAAAAAGGCACCATCATGGAATATGACAATGGTGACTTCGTTCCTGCAGGTAGCGTCTCTGCTGGAGATGTCCTCATCGATGGGAATGCCATTGGGGATGTTGGAAATGTCGTGCTCCGTGACCGGAAAGTCCTTTCAGAAGATGGTATCTTTATTGTGGCCATTACGGTTAACCGTCGTGAAAAACGCATTATCTCGAAGGCAAAAGTTCACACTCGTGGTTTTATCTATGTGAAGAAGAGTCGCGATATCTTGCGCGAAAGTGCTGAGATTGTCAACCAAAGTGTGGAAGAATACTTAGCCCAGGACAGCTTCGATTGGGGCGAGCTCAAGGGTGCTGTTCGTGATAGTTTGGCCAAGTACCTCTTTGACCAGACCAAACGTCGACCAGCTATCTTGCCAGTCGTCATGGAAGTACGCTAGGATTAAGATAAGAGGAAAAGTCGATCGTCGGCTTTTTCTTGTCAAGGAAAAGAAGAAATAGTGAGGAAAGATAGATGGCAGTAATGCAGATTGAATACTATTCAGAAGCGCTCGCAATGGAGTGGGGGATCAACGTCCTCTACCCAGATGGATCTCGGGTGGAAAATCCAGATGATCAAGATATCCCGGTCCTCTATCTCCTTCATGGGATGAATGGCAATCAGTACTCCTGGTTGAAACGGACCAATGTAGAACGGATCTTACGTTCGACCAATCTGATTGTTGTCTTGCCTAATACCAATAATGGTTGGTATACGGATACCCAGTATGGCTATCCCTACTACACAGCCATCGCAGAGGAATTGCCTAAGACCTTGGCACGCTTCTTCCCCAATATGACTAAGAAGCGGGAGAAGACCTTTATCGCTGGTCTATCGATGGGGGGCTATGGATCTTTCAAACTCGCCCTTCAAACCAATCGCTTCTCGCATGCTGCTAGCTTTTCTGGTGCTCTTAGCTTTGAGGGACGTCAACTGGCAGACACTGACCTTGGCAGTAAGGCTTATTGGCAAGGGGTCTTTGGAGAGCTAGAAGATTGGACGACGAGTCCTTACTCCTTGGAGAGCATTGCGGAGAAGTACTCAGATAAAAAGACGGTCTTATGGGCGTGGTGTGGCGAGCAGGATGCTCTGTATGAGGCCAACAATACAGCTGTTGATCATCTGAAGGACCTCGGTTTTGATATCACCTACAGCCATGGACCAGGAAAACATGAATGGTTTTATTGGGAGCGGGAGTTGGAGCATTTCTTAGCAACCCTGCCAATTGATTTTGAACTAGAAGAACGACTCGATTAGGAAGCTACTCATGCAGAGATATGCTATAATAGAGTGAAAAGTGCCTGGGCCAGTTAGAAGAGAAGCCCAGAATCAATGAACAATTAGGAGAAACATACGTGACTAAAGATATTCGTGTGCGTTATGCACCAAGTCCAACCGGACTACTACACATCGGAAATGCTCGTACAGCATTGTTTAACTACTTGTATGCGCGCCACCATGGTGGAACCTTTATCATCCGTATCGAAGATACGGACCGTAAGCGCCACGTCGAAGATGGAGAACGTTCCCAGCTGGAAAACCTTCGTTGGTTGGGTATGGACTGGGATGAAAGTCCAGAGACGCATGAGAACTACCGCCAGTCTGAACGTTTGGAACTCTATCAAAAATACATTGACCAACTCTTGGCCGAAGGAAAAGCCTATAAATCTTACGTTACAGAAGAAGAGTTGGCAGCGGAACGTGAACGCCAAGAAGCGGCGGGTGAAACACCTCGCTATATCAATGAATACCTTGGCATGAGCGAAGAAGAAAAAGCAGCTTATATCGCAGAACGTGAAGCAGCGGGAATTATTCCTACGGTTCGCTTGGCAGTGAATGAGTCAGGTATCTACAAATGGCATGATATGGTCAAAGGCGATATCGAGTTTGAAGGTGGCAATATCGGTGGTGACTGGGTCATCCAAAAGAAAGATGGCTATCCAACTTATAACTTTGCCGTTGTGATCGATGACCATGACATGCAAATCTCTCACGTCATCCGTGGAGATGACCACATTGCCAATACACCAAAACAGCTCATGGTTTATGAAGCGCTTGGATGGGAAGCTCCAGAGTTCGGTCACATGACCTTGATCATCAACTCTGAAACTGGTAAGAAGTTGTCTAAACGCGATACCAATACCCTTCAGTTCATCGAAGATTACCGGAAGAAAGGTTACCTTCCAGAAGCAGTCTTTAACTTTATCGCCCTTCTTGGTTGGAACCCTGGTGGGGAAGACGAAATCTTCTCTCGCGAAGAACTGATCAAGCTCTTTGATGAAAATCGTCTCAGCAAGTCTCCAGCTGCTTTCGACCAAAAGAAAATGGACTGGATGAGCAATGAGTACATCAAGAATGCGGATTTTGAGACTATCTTTGAAATGGCTAAACCATTCCTCGAAGAAGCAGGACGTTTGACAGACAAGGCTGAGAAATTGGTGGAACTTTACAAACCACAAATGAAGTCAGTGGATGAAATCGTTCCATTGACAGACCTCTTCTTCTCAGACTTCCCAGAATTGACAGAAGCAGAGAAAGAAGTCATGGCTGGTGAAACGGTTCCGACTGTCCTTGAAGCCTTCAAAGCAAAACTCGAAGCCATGTCAGACGATGAGTTTGTGGTAGAAAATATCTTCCCGCAAATCAAAGCAGTCCAAAAGGAAACTGGTATCAAAGGGAAAAACCTCTTCATGCCAATCCGTATCGCCGTTTCAGGAGAGATGCACGGACCAGAATTGCCAGAAACCATCTACTTGCTTGGTCGCGAGAAATCTATCCAACACATTGAAAAAATGTTGGAAGAAATTGCAAAATAGGAATACATTTATTCTTATTTAAGAATGTTGACAGAGGCTTATAGATTGCATTATAAAGAAGTAAGTGTCAAGATTGCTACTCTAAAATCTCAGAGGGAGATTGGAGAAGGACTCTGGGTATTTTGTCAGCTATAATGGGTGAGGAAACGTTACACCTTGGAGAGGATCGAATTGGTTCTCTCCTTTTTGATGTTCAAAACGATGAAAATTCTAGTTTTAAAGTGGTCAATGTTCTGGAAAGCAACAGTATTTTGCTTGATGCCTTTGATGAGGTTATTGGTAGCTTTCAGTTTTACATTTGAATAGGGGAGTTCTATGTGTTAATGGTCTTTAGAGATTTATGGGGCTTATTTACAGCAAAAAACTCCATAATTCCTTATATACTAGAGTAATTAAAGCATTTTAAAAAAGAAGTAGTTTTAGTGTCTACTTTTTTTTGATGATCCCTCCTGGTATTTTATGGTATACTGAAAGCGATAAAATGATTGGAGATCAAGATGAAAAAGATTCCTTTAGCATTTTCAGGCTGCCTGTTAGGTTTAGCAGGGGCTGGAAACCTTCTGTCTGATACCTTCCCAGTTCTGGCTCATTTCTTCAGTTTGACGGGTTTGATCCTATGGGTTTTCTTTTTATGTCACCATCTGATCTACTGGTCAGAAACCAAGATTGAACTACAAGAACCGGCCCTTCTATCTGGGATGGCGACCTTCCCCATGGCTGGGATGGTTTTATCGACTTATCTCTTACGACTCTTTCCGACATTTGGAGGACTCGCCCAGGCAGTTTGGTGGACTGCTTTCCTCTTAGATTGTGGCTTGATCTTCTACTTTACCAAGACCCATATATTAGCAAAACCAAGAGCCAATGCCACCCCTAGTTGGACCGTTCTTTATGTGGGGATTGCTGTTGCTGCCTTGACCTACCCAGTGGTAGGAGTGGTTGGGCTGGCCTATCTGACTTTCGGATTTGGCTTTGTCTTAACCTTGATTCTTTACCCCTTGATCTACCAGGGGTTGAAGACCGCCCCTTTACCGAGCCACTTATTAGGGCAAGAAGGCATCTATTGTGCCCCCTTTTCTCTTCTGTTAGCGGCCCTGGTTCGTGTGGGTGGAGCCAGTCTACCTGTTTGGCTGTTATACACCATGGTTGGACTCTCTCAAGCTTTTTATTTCTTCGTTTTAACGCGTCTACCTAGAATGATAAAAGAGGGCTTTCAACCAGCCTTTTCAGCCTTAACCTTCCCGACGGTCATCACAGCTACTTCCCTGAAAATGGCCCAAGGCCTATTGCACAGTTCTCTGTTAAGGCCCCTTGTCTGGTTAGAAACCATTCTGTGTCTAGCCATTCTTGTGTCCGTGCTTGTAGGCTTTGTGATTTACATAAAAGGGGAGAACGAGCATTCCAATAGAAATTAGAGGTCAGAGACGGTTGTCTCGACCTTTTTGGGTTCACTTTCTAATTGAATCCTAGGAATGATTATGGTAAGATGCAATAAATCATTTTTTGTCTCCCTCGAAAGGAATGTATGAAATTTTTAAAGACAAAAGCCAAGCTCTTTTATCCACTTTTACTACTGGTCTTCTATATCTTAGTTCGGCCACAATTTCGCGAGTTGGCCCAACTAGTCAGCAACCAAGTCGGCCAAGCTCTTAGCTATTTTTGGACCCTTCTCTTTTTAGAGGCAGGTTATTTGGTGCTTGTTTTTTCATTGGTAAAGAAATACAGTCCACGTATGGTTTTTCAGTGGGCGAAGAAGAAACAATTCCTTCCCGCTATCTACGCTACTATATTCTCCAGTTGTGCCATCTACTGGCTAGACTACTTTCTTAGTGGGTTCACCAAAGGACGTCTAGCTATTTATCACTCTTTTCCGGTGACCTTGGAAGCCTTAGGATCTCTCATCCTCTTTGTATTAGTGGTCATCATTCGACCGATGACCGTGGAACTGATCTTTCGTGGAGCGCTTGTCCAAGCCTATTTTAAAAAATGGCCCTTCTACGCGAGTGTATGGGCCCCAGCCCTTATCTATAGTGGACTTCAATTCCTCCAGCATCCTTTTACTTTTTTGAGTTTTTTGATCTATACCATCCCCGCCCTTATTTTTGGATTATTGAATGAAAAGACGAGCTCATTGTATTATCCTATCCTTGCTCATATCGGCTTGAACTTCATTTATAGCTTACCCATCATCTTATCAACCATCCAGCATCTCTTCTCCTAGCCGTTTTGACGGCACTGGAGGAGGCTTTAAACCAAGAGCCAGAAGGTCGTTGGTTTTTTTTGAAATTATGGTATAATAGAATAAATTTAAAAGAGGGAGTGGGAGTTTGAGAAAAAGCTATCGTGTCAAGCGAGAAAAAGATTTCAATGCCATTTTTAAAAGCGGCAAGAATTGTGCAAATAGAAAATTTGTCATCTACCGTTTGCCACAAGAGCAGCCCCATTTCCGTGTCGGCTTATCCGTGAGTAAAAAACTAGGAAATGCTGTGACACGCAACCGAATCAAGCGCTTGATTCGGCATGTTTTAATGAAGCACCAGGATCATCTTGTAGCAGATGATTTTGTTGTGATTGCTCGAAAGGGAGTTGAAGAACTGGATTTTGATCAGGTCGAAAAAAATCTAGTCCATGTATTAAAATTAGCGCAAGTCTATCGTCAGGAAAGGTAATTACGTGAAAAAGAAACTAAAAGTAGCTAGCTTACTCGGAGGAGCCCTCCTTTTATTAACAGCCTGTGGAACGTCTGAAGTGACTTCCCAATCATCAGGAGTTTGGGAAAAATTCGTTTACTTCTTTGCAGAAGTCATCCGTTTTCTTTCTATTGGAGGCAACATCGGAGTCGGGATTATCCTCTTCACTCTCTTGATTCGGACCATTCTTTTGCCAGTTTTCCAATACCAAATGACCTCCTCGCGCAAAATGCAGGAGATTCAGCCACTAGTGAAAGAAATCCAGGCCAAGTACCCTGGGAAGGATTTGGAAAGCCGCACTCGCATGTCAGAAGAAATGCGGGAACTCTATAAAGAAAAAGGCGTCAAGACTTCCTCTGCCTTCTTGCCATTGTTTATTCAAATGCCAGTCTTGATGGCCTTGTTCCAAGCTTTGAGTCGGGTAGAATTCCTAAAAGTCGGTCATTTTCTTTGGTTGGATATGAGCGCAACAGACCCAACCTTTATTTTGCCAGTTTTGGCAGCCGTCTTCACCTTCTTTAGCACCTGGTTGAGCAACAAAGCCATGCCAGAAAAAAATGGTGGAATGACAGCCATGATGTATGCAATGCCCGTGATGATTTTCTTCTTCGCTATGTACTCAGCCAGCGGGGTTGCTCTCTACTGGGTGGTTTCCAATGCTTACCAAGTTGGGCAAACTTACCTATTGAACAATCCATTTAAGATTATTGCGGCGCGTGAAGCAGAGCAACAGGCAATCAAAGATATAGAAAAACAAAAACGACGTGCATTTAACAAAGCACAGAAAAAGAAAAACTAAGAAGGAGTTTGACAGATGGTCCAATATAAAGGAGTCAATGTTGAAGAAGCCATTCAAAATGGTTTGAAAGAATTAGATATCCCGCGCATGAAAGCACATATTACTGTCGTTTCTCGTGAAAAGAAAGGGTTCCTCGGTCTCTTTGGTAAGAAGCCAGCTGTGGTAGACATCGAACCAATTGCAGAAACTACAGTGACAAAAGCCAATCAACAAGCTGTTAAGGGAGTTCCTGAGGAAATTAATGCTCAAAACGAACCTGTCAAGAGTGTCAGTGAAGAGACTGTTGATTTGGGTCGCGTGGTAGCAGCGATTAAAAAAGTTGAAGAAGAAGGACAAGAAGTTTCTGAAGAAGTGAAGGCTGAGATTCTCAAACATGAGAAGGCTCCTGAAACCATTCTTGAAGAACAAGGTCATGGAGAGATTCTCGATTCAAGTCTTAACGAAGCTGAGATCCGCCAAACGTCTGATTTTGCTGACTTGGGCATTGAAGTAGAAGAAAGCTATGACATTGAAAAGGTTGTTTCTGATGTCACTGCCTATGTTCAAACCGTTATTGATGAAATGGATGTCGAAGCTAGCATCTCAAGCAGCTACAACCGTCGCACCATCAATATGCAGATTGATACCAATGAGCCAGGCCGTGTCATTGGCTACCACGGGAAAGTTCTCAAGGCCCTTCAATTGTTGGCACAGAACTACCTTTACAATCAGTATTCTAAGAATTTCTACATTGCGATCAACGTTAATGATTATGTTGAACACCGTGCAGAAGTCCTTCAAAGCTATGCGCAAAAATTGGCAAGTCGTGCTCTAGAAGAAGGTCGAGCGCAACATACAGACCCAATGTCTAATAGCGAACGCAAGATCATCCACCGCATCGTATCGAAAATGGATGGAGTCACCAGCTATTCTGAAGGAGAAGAACCAAATCGTTACGTTGTCGTCGATATTGAAGGTTAATCTGCCATCAAAAAAGGAAGATGCTAAAGGGAGAGAGGGGTGTAAGCTTGCTCTCTCCTTTTCTGTCTGAGAAAGGAAAACTAGAATGTATAGTAAGATAAGAGACTTTTTGAATTATCAGGGGATCAAGTACCTGGCTCCTGCTAAAGCTGGTGAGGATGCAGAGCGAATGGTAGAGTATCGCGAGTTAGGGCAAGAAGCTCGGCAGGAATTCACCCACTTGGTCAGCGATTTTCAGAAGCTCTTTCCGCATTTAAAACAAGATCGGACCAGTCAGTGGATGAATCAAGCTCAAATTCTTCGCCCTCATTTTTGGGCTTATCTCCAAGGAGAGGGAGAGATAACGGATCCGATGTTTGCCTTGCGACTTTATGGAGATGCGAAGGACTTTGGTGTGTCACTGGAAGTAAGTTTTATCGAACGCAAGAAGGATGAGGAGAGTCTACAAAAGCAGAACCGCGTTTTAACTCTTCCGGTTTCTTCGCCAGTCTATTACTTCGCCCAAATAGAAGGTGTCAGTCAACGATTCCAAGGGACAGAAGCCAATCGCCAGAGACTTCTCAAAGGTGTGGAAACTGGCCAGGTCCGAAAGGTCTTGGTAAAAGTCGATGTCAATCTATCGCAAGCGACGAGTCGAGATGCCATTCTTGAGGAATTAAAAAAAGGAATGGCTAGCTTGCTTCCTTACTATGAAGCGACTCGTCAAAGGATAGAAGGAGATGCCCAATAAAAGCGGTATCATTGAACCTGCCCCAACAAATTTTTCATAGCTATTGACAAACAGACGTGAATCAGATAGAATAGTAAAGTATGTTTAGTAACTGATCACATTATAGCCGGCTAAACGAATACAAAATCTATGAGGAGGTATTCATCGTGAAACGTACTTATCAACCAAGTAAACTTCGTCGTGCGCGCAAACATGGTTTCCGTCACCGTATGGCAACTAAAAACGGTCGTCGCGTATTGGCAGCTCGTCGTCGTAAAGGACGCAAAGTTTTGGCTGCGTAATTCAGATAAAAAACTAAAAACCAGTAGAAACTCGAGACTACTGGTTTTTGTTTTGCCAAAAGTGTATTCAGCTAGGCTTTCTGTTATAATAGAATGAGAAAAATCGTAGAAAAGGATCCATATGCAGATTTTTGATACTCATACTCACCTCAACGTTGAAGAGTTTGCAGGGAGAGAAAAAGAGGAATTAGAACTAGCTAAAGAGCTGGGAGTCCATGCCCACAATGTTGTTGGCTTTGACAAACCAACCATCGAACGAGCAATAGCCTTGGCCGACCAGTACCCGGAAGTTTATCTTACCCTGGGTTGGCATCCCACTGAGGCGGGCGACTATAGTCCTGAAGTAGAGGCTTATTTACTTGAACAGTTGAAACATCCTAAAGTCGTCGCCCTAGGAGAAATCGGTCTCGATTACCACTGGATGACGGCACCAAAAGACGTTCAAGCAAAGGTTTTTCGCCGTCAGATCCAACTGTCTAAGGACTTGGACTTGCCTTTTGTAGTGCATACGCGTGATGCTCTCGAAGATACCTACGCCATTATCAAGAGTGAAGGAGTGGGCCCGCGCGGTGGCATCATGCATTCTTTCTCCGGTAGTCTTGAAGAAGCCAAACGTTTCATGGATCTGGGAATGATGATTTCCTTCTCTGGAGTGGTGACGTTTAAGAAGGCGACAGATGTCCAAGAAGCGGCAGCTGGCCTTCCGCTTGATAAGATATTGGTTGAGACAGATGCCCCTTATCTGGCACCAGTTCCTAAGCGGGGCCGGGAAAATAAAACAGCCTACACCCGCTATGTAGTGGATCATATTGCAACACTACGTGGCTTGACAACAGAAGAAGTAGCTCAAGCCACCTATGACAATGCGAGAAAGGTATTTGGCCTTGACTGAGAAAAGAAAAATACCAGAAGTGATTGTTGTTGAAGGCAAGGATGATACGGCCAATCTGAAACGCTATTATGAGGTGGATACCTATGAGACACGTGGATCCGCCATTAATCATGATGACCTAGAACGAATTGCCACCTTGCAGGAGTTGCGTGGAGTCATAGTTTTTACGGATCCGGATTACAATGGGGAGCGCATTCGTAAGATCATCATGCAAGAAATTCCGCAGGCCAAGCATGCCTTTTTAAATCGTGGCGAAGCAGTACCCAAATCAAAAACCAAGGGCCGTTCCTTGGGAGTCGAGCATGCCAGCTTTGAAGACTTGGAAAAAGCCCTTGCTGGACTGGTGGGCTCCTATAAAGATGAGCATTTCTTTGATATTACCAAATCAGATCTGATGCGACTCGGTCTGCTGATGGGCAGTGAAAGTCGCAAACGACGGGAATATCTAGGAGAAGCCTTGCGCATCGGCTACTGCAATGGCAAACAACTGCTCAATCGCTTGGAGTTGTTTGGAATTTGTTTAGCGCAAGTCGAAGAAACGATGGCCAGTTATTAAAAAAGAGATAGAGGTGGAAGATGGGATTGTTCGACCTGTTTACAGATAAGAAAAAAGTGATAGGATTTTCTTTGGAGAATGTTCACGCAGAACATCAAAAGAATCCACGGCATTTTTTGATTCCAAGTCAAGAAGAAATCAACCAATTGAAGCTTGGGGACCAGGTTCGCCTCATCTTTGTGCTGGATACAGTCTTGGAGAATGGGTGTCGAGCAGAGCGTATGTGGGTCGAACTCACTGAAATCCGCGATGGGAAGTTCAAAGGATGTTTAACCAATCAACCGGCTTATATTACCACCATCCAGCTTGGAGATGAGCTGGAATTTGCCCAGGAACATATCGCCAGTCTGATGGTTCCTCCGCTGAATCTTGATACGCAAAAAGGGGCCATGATTACCAAGGATTGCTTCCTACGACGTGAGATTAATTGGGCGATTCACGATGTCCCTCATCATTCACAAGATAGTGGTTGGCAGTTCTTTACAGGTTATGAGTCCCAGGAAGACTTGGACGATCCGTCTAAGATTACCATCATCAGTCTTGAAGACGCCTTGGAAATGGAGCCCTTGTTGGAAACCGTCTTAGATAAGAACGGGGAAGCTTATGTTTACCAAGCGGAGCAGAATGCCTTTGTAGAAGACTGTTAGACTGGCCTGCGGAGAAAAAAGAGAGAGTATGTCTCACACTAAACGGATTAGAAAAGAGAAAAAATGAGAATTGCAGATTATAGCGTGACCAAGGCAGTGCTAGAGCGTCACGGTTTTACCTTTAAAAAATCCTTCGGTCAGAACTTCTTGACCGATACCAATATCCTTCAAAAGATTGTCGATACGGCTGAGATTGATAAAACAGTCAATGTCATCGAAATTGGTCCCGGAATTGGAGCTTTGACGGAGTTTTTGGCAGAAAATGCCGCAGAAGTCATGGCCTTTGAGATTGATGACCGCTTGGTGCCTATCTTAGCGGATACCTTGCGTGATTTTGACAATGTCACGGTTGTCAACCAAGACATCCTCAAGGTAGACCTCAACCAGTACATCGCAGAGTTCAAAAATCCAGAGCTTCCGATCAAGGTAGTGGCTAATCTTCCTTACTACATCACGACTCCCATCCTTATGCACTTGATCGAATCCAAGATTCCTTTCCAAGAATTTGTGGTTATGATGCAAAAAGAGGTGGCAGACCGTATTTCAGCCGAACCTAATACCAAAGCTTACGGGTCTTTGTCCATTGCAGTCCAATACTATATGACCGCTAAAGTAGCCTTTATCGTGCCTCGCACCGTCTTTGTGCCAGCGCCAAACGTCGATTCTGCCATCCTCAAGATGGTGCGTCGCCCAGAACCAGCAGTGGCAGTCAAGGATGAAGATTTCTTCTTCTCTGTCAGCAAGGCTAGCTTTGTCCACCGCCGCAAGACTCTATGGAACAACTTGACCAGTCGCTTTGGCAAGACTGAAGAAATCAAAGCCAAACTGGAAGGAGGGATTCAAGCTGCAGGCCTGCAACCTTCTGTACGAGGAGAATCCCTTAGCTTAGAAGACTTCGCTCGTTTGGCTGACGGACTTCTAGAAGCAGGAATAAAATAATAGAAAAGACATGAGATATGAATCTCATGTCTTTTTGAATGATGGAAGGAAAGGATGGGATTTGAACCCGCGCATGAAGAAAATCTTTGCCGGATTTCGAGTCCGGTGCCGTACCGAGCTGAGCCACCTTTCCAAGATGCGGAGAAAGGGATTTGAACCCTCACGCCCGAAGGGGCACATGCGCCTGAAGCATGCGTGTCTGCCGTTCCACCACCTCCGCATAGTTCTATTATACTCTTTTTAAAAGAAAAGCCAAGAAAAAATAGTAACAGAATTTATATAGTGATTCTGTACGGAGTCTTAAGGTAATATAAAATCCTAATATATATAGAATTTAAGGTTCGCAAGCGTTATCGTATATTTTTTGATATAATGGTAGTATTAACTTTAAAGGAGTGCCAGTTGCAAGGAACGATTGTTAAAGCCTTGGCCGGTTTTTATTATGTGGAGTGCGAGGGAGAAATTTACCAAACACGCGCCCGAGGAAATTTCCGGAAAAAGGGACAAACTCCCTATGTTGGAGATAAGGTAGAATTTTCAGCTGAAGAAAATTCGGAAGGCTATATTTTAAAAATATTCCCAAGAAAGAATAGCTTAGTCCGCCCACCCATTGTGAATATAGATCAGGCTGTCGTCATCATGTCTGCCAAAGAGCCGGATTTTAATGTTAATTTATTGGACCGCTTTTTAGTCCTCTTGGAACAAAAAGTGATTCATCCGATTGTCTATATTTCAAAAATGGACTTACTAGAAGATCCAGCTGAGGTGCTTCCTTTCCAGGAAGTCTATCGCCAAATGGGCTATGACTTTGTCACTGACAAGGAAGAGCTCTTGCCTCTCTTGAAGGATCAGGTGACGGTCTTTATGGGCCAAACAGGAGTGGGGAAATCCACCCTCTTGAATACCTTGGCTCCGGAGTTGGAACTAGAGACAGGAGAAATCTCCGACAGTCTTGGACGCGGCCGCCATACGACGCGAGCTGTCAGTTTTTATGATCTCAATGGGGGCAAAATTGCGGATACCCCTGGCTTCTCCTCTCTAGATTATGAAGTCGATAATGCGGAAGATCTCAATCATGCTTTTCCAGATATCGCCAAGGTGAGCCAGGCTTGCAAGTTCCGTACTTGTACCCACACACATGAACCATCCTGTGCCGTCAAGCCCGCTGTTGAGGAAGGGATCATAGCTTCCTTCCGCTATGAGAATTACTTACAGTTTTTGAGCGAGATCGAAAATAGGCGTGAAACCTACAAAAAAGTATCGAAAAAATTACCCAAATAAGGAGACCTGAAGAATATGAAAACAAACAAATTAGCCCCTTCTATTTTGAGTGCAGATTATGCAAATTTTGAAAGTGAATTGAAGAAATTGGAAGCATCTGGTGCAGAGTACGCTCACATCGATGTGATGGACGGCCACTTTGTGCCTAATATCAGCTTTGGTGCTGGTGTAGTTGCTAGTATGCGTCCTCACAGCAAGCTAGTGTTTGATTGCCATTTAATGGTTACCAATCCTGAGCAACATATCGAAGAGTTTGCGCGGGCCGGAGCAGATATCATTAGCATTCACGTAGAAGCGACTCCACACATCCATGGCGCCCTTCAAAAAATTCGTTTGGCAGGGGTGAAGCCAAGTGTGGTCATCAATCCAGGAACCCCTGTTGAAAGTATCCAACACATCTTGAACTTGGTAGATCAAGTACTTGTCATGACTGTCAACCCAGGATTTGGTGGGCAAGCCTTCCTGCCAGAAACCATGGATAAGATTCGTCAATTGGTTCAATTGCGTGAAGAAAAAGGCTTGGATTTCGATATTGAAGTCGATGGGGGAATTGATGATAAAACGATTCACGCCGCGAAAGAAGCAGGGGCAAATGTCTTTGTAGCAGGTTCCTATGTGTTTAATGGAGATGTGAATGAACGAGTTCAAACCCTTCGAGCAGCCATCCAAGACTAAGGTTGCGATTGTAGCTGGAGGACGAGTGGAAACCATTCCGCTAGACTTGGATGTTTATGTCGGGGTAGATGCAGGCTGCCTTTTCCTATTAGAGCAAGGATTGGAACTATCTTTAGCAGTTGGAGATTTTGACTCGGTCGAGCCTGAAGAATTCCAGAGTATTCAATCTGCGGCTCATGAATTACAGACTTCGGTAGCAGAAAAAAATGATACGGATCTGGAATTGGCGATTAAGGAAGTGTTAGAACGTTGGCCTCAAGAGGACATTCTGATTTTTGGAGCCTTTGGTGGTCGTCTGGATCACCACTTGGCCAGCGTTTTTTTGCCCAGCGATCCAGAGATTGCACCCTCTATGTCGCAACTTTACTTGATGGACCAACAAAATTATCTCTGCTATCGTCCAGCAGGCCGCCATACCATTCTGCCTATAGCAGGCTATACCTATGTAGCTTTTATGCCAGTTGAGGGAGCTTCCATCCAGATTGAAGGAGCCAAGTATCCCTTAAATCAGACCAATTATTTTAAAAAGGCTATTTATGGTTCCAACGAGTTTATCAATCAGCCGATTACCTTAACTGTTGATCGAGGCTACGCCCTTATCATTTATAGCAAGGATGGGAAATAAGATGGAAATAATCCTTTTTGTATTAGGAGTGGGAAATCTTGTCTTGCTCTTCTTGCTCTACCAGCAACGGACAGCTGATAACAAACAGGTCCGTGACTTACTGGAAGACCAAGAAGATCATCTTTCGGATCAGCTGGATTACCGATTTGAGAGAGAGCGACAAGCTCAGCAAATCACTGGCCAGCAGATAGAGATGGCGATCAGTGACCGTCTTATGGAATTACGGACAGAAATGCATCAGCAAACGACTGCTTTACGAACAGAACTTGCTGAGAGTTTCACTAAAAACCGAGACAAAACGGACGAGCGGATGCAACAGATTCAAGCTTCCAATGATTTGCGCTTGGAGCAGATGCGTCAAACGGTCGAAGAAAAGTTGGAAAAAACCTTGCACAGTCGTCTTCAAACCTCTTTTGAGACGGTCTCCAAACAATTGGAGTCGGTCAATAAAGGTCTTGGGGAAATGCAGACGGTCGCTAGAGATGTGGGAAGTCTCAATAAGGTTCTTTCTAACACGAAAACCCGTGGGATTATGGGAGAACTCCAACTCGGCCAGATCATCGAAGATATCCTAACTCCCGCCCAATATGAAAGAGAGTTTGTAACAGTTCCCCATTCCAGCGAACGCGTCGAGTATGCCATCAAGATGCCTGGTCAGGTCAGAGGGGAATACGTCTATCTGCCAATCGACTCTAAGTTTCCTCTGGACGGTTATTACCGACTGGAAGAAGCCTATGAAAGTGGGGAGAAAGAGGAGATTGAACGGTGTCGCAAACTCCTATTGGCTAGTATCAAACAATTTGCTAAGGACATTCATCAAAAATACCTCTATCCGCCTGCCACTACTAATTTTGGGATTCTCTTTTTACCGACGGAAGGGCTCTATTCAGAAGTGGTCCGCGACCCAGCCTTCTTTGATCGCCTCCGAAGAGAGGAGCAGATCGTCGTCGCGGGGCCAAGTACGCTTTCAGCCTTGTTGAATTCCCTATCGGTTGGATTTAAGACCCTGAATATTCAACGAAGTGCGGATGATATTAGCAAGGTCCTTGCATCCGTCAAGACGGAGTTCCAAAAATTTGGAGGTGTTTTAGAAAAGACCCAACGGCAGTTGAAGCATGCCTCTGGCAATATTGATGACCTCTTAAACCGAAGAACAAATGCTATCGAGCGTACACTCCGAAACATTGAAACGTCAGAGAATCTAGATATAGAAAGCCTATTGAATTTAGAAGTTGGAGAAGATGATGGTCAAAATTAATCAAATGAAAAAAGACGAATTGTTTGAAGGTTTCTACCTCATTAAGTCAGCAGATCTTCGTCAGACACGTGCTGGAAAGAACTATCTTGCCTTTGTCTTCCAAGATGAGACAGGTACGATTGAAGGAAAATTGTGGGATGCTCAGCCACATAATGTGGAGCAGTTCCAAGCTGGTCGCGTCGTTCATATGAGCGGCCGTCGGGAAATTTACAACAATACGCCCCAGGTCAATCAGTTGACCTTGCGGTTGCCTCAAAGCGGGGAGCCATCAAATCCAGCAGACTTTAAGGAAAAGCCTCCAGTAAACCCAGTCGATTTGAAGGACTACCTATCGGGGATGATTTTCAAAATAGAAAATCCAGTTTGGCAACGTGTGGTGCGGGCGCTATACAGCAAGTATGACAAAGAGTTCTACTCTTATCCTGCGGCCAAAACCAACCACCATGCTTTTGAGACAGGCTTAGCTTATCACACAGCCACTATGGTTCGTTTGGCTGAGAGCATCTCTCAGGTGTATCCTCAATTAAACCAGAGTCTCCTCTATGCCGGTATCATGCTTCATGATCTTGCCAAGGTACTGGAGCTATCAGGGCCTGAAAATACAGAGTATACCGTTCGAGGAAACCTCATCGGGCACATCGCTCTGATCGATGAAGAAATTACCAAGGTCTTACAAGAGTTAAAGATTGACGATCAAAAAGAAGATGTGGTTGTGTTGCGCCATGTGATTTTGAGTCACCATGGTCTACTAGAATATGGTAGCCCGGTTCGTCCAAAAATCATGGAAGCCGAGATCATCCATATGATTGATAACCTAGATGCAGAAATGATGATGATGACTTCTGCCTTAGCTTTAGTTGGCCCTGGTGAGATGACCAATAAGATTTTTGCCTTGGACAATCGCTCCTTCTATAAGCCAAATTTAAAAGATTCGTAATGAACTGGCTTTAAATAAGCTGCTCTTAGTTTGTTAGTAAAAAAACCAAAAACGAATGTTGTGAGACTAACAATGTTCGTTTTTTGGTATAATATGGTATAATACAATAAAAAAAACTATGTGGAGAGAAAATGAAGCTAAGAAGAAGTGAGCGGATGGTTGTGATCTCGAATTACTTGATTAATCATCCCTACGAATTGACGAGTTTAAATACATTTGCCGAAAAATACGAATCTGCTAAATCATCTATTTCTGAGGACATTGTCATTATTAAACGGGCCTTTGAAGAAATGGAAATTGGAAGCATTGAAACTCTTACTGGTGCAGGTGGAGGGGTCATCTTTACACCATCGATTTCGGATGCAGATTCAAAAGAAATTGTCCAAAATTTGTGCAATCAATTGTCAGAAAGTAACCGGATTTTACCAGGTGGGTATATCTACCTTTCGGATTTGCTAAGTGATCCAAAAATCTTAAATAATATCGGACGCATTATTGCCAAGGCCTTCCGAGATCAAAAAATCGATGCAGTCATGACGGTGGCCACTAAGGGTGTTCCATTAGCAAACGCGGTAGCGAATGTCTTAAATGTTCCTTTTGTCATTGTACGACGCGATCTAAAAATTACAGAAGGCTCAACGGTCAGTGTCAACTACGTATCTGGTTCCAGTGGCGATCGGATTGAGAAAATGTTCCTATCTAAACGTAGTTTGAAAGCTGGAAGCCGTGTTCTGATTGTCGATGACTTCCTTAAAGGAGGGGGAACTATCAGTGGGATGGTCAGCCTCTTAGCTGAGTTCGATTCAGAGTTGGCAGGAGTTGCTATTTTTGCGGACAATGCTTCGGCTAGAAGTAAAGATTTATTTGATCACAAGTCACTTCTACGTGTGACCAATATTGATGTAGCAGAAAATAAAATTGATGTAGAAATCGGAAATATTTTTGATAAGGACTAAGCTGGAGAGGGAGAAAGGAAAATGAAAACAATTTTAGACCGTTTTGATCGTAGTCCCCTATGGCTTCGATTGGCAACGATATTCATCTTGACAGGAGTTCTTGTCGGTGGGCTTTATACGGTTCGTAAAAATTCTGCAGACCAAGTTACAGTAGTGAAGCGAGAAACCAAAAAAACAGGTTCTCTTCCTATTAAGAAGAAAGATCCTAAAAAAGCCAAAGAAGAAGAGGAAGCGAAAATCGCTGAAGCGGCTGAAAAAGCAGTTGCTCATTTTGAAACGACTGCAACTCAAGAAACCTTAACCGCTGCCAAAGAGGCCGTAGAAAAAGTGAAGGACGAAACCAAAAAACAGGCCTTTCAAGCTCGTATTCAGTACATTGTAGACTATTACGGAATGCAAACCAACCAGAATACTCAATCAACTGATACGAATCAAGCTAGCCAAACAGGTCAACCTCAGCAAGTCGTTCCAGCAGAAGTCCCTCAGTATCAGTCCAATGAGGTTCCTCAGGTTTCGAATGCTACCACACCAGCTGTAACGCAACAATCTGAACAATAATCTAGCGCGATTTTAAGAAGAAGCAATCGTGCAAAAAAGAGAAAAAAATCTTGACAGTGAAAGTGCCGCTATGTTACAATAATAGACGGTACTTTTTACTTTTGGTCTCTCAAGAGTGTACAGGGACGTGCTGACAAATGTTGCAAAAGTACACACAGATGGTAGCTGTCACCAAGTGTATCATCACCAAAAATAAAAAAATACAGGAGAATGTAGATGCCTACAATTAACCAATTGGTTCGCAAACCGCGTAAATCAAAAGTAGAAAAATCTAAATCACCAGCTTTGAACGTTGGTTACAACAGTCATAAAAAAGTTCAAACAAACGTTTCTTCACCACAAAAACGTGGTGTTGCAACTCGTGTTGGAACAATGACACCTAAAAAACCGAACTCTGCCCTTCGTAAATTCGCTCGTGTACGTTTGAGCAACTTGATCGAAGTTACTGCCTACATCCCAGGTATCGGACACAACTTGCAAGAGCACAGCGTGGTGCTTCTTCGCGGTGGACGTGTAAAAGACCTTCCAGGGGTACGTTACCATATCGTCCGTGGTGCACTTGATACTGCAGGTGTTAACGATCGTAAACAAGGCCGTTCTAAATACGGTACTAAACGTCCAAAAGCATAAGGAAAGGGGATAAAGAGAAATGAGTCGTAAAAATAGAGCTCCAAAGCGCGATGTATTGCCAGATCCGCTTTACAATTCACAACTAGTTACTCGTCTTATCAACCGCGTTATGCTTGATGGTAAACGTGGTACAGCAGCTTCAATCGTTTACGGTGCTTTTGAGCAAATCAAAGAAGCTACTGGAAATGACGCGCTTGAAGTATTTGAAACAGCAATGGAAAACATCATGCCTGTACTTGAAGTACGTGCACGTCGTGTTGGTGGATCTAACTACCAAGTCCCAGTTGAAGTTCGTCCAGAACGTCGTACAACACTTGGACTTCGTTGGTTGGTAACCATCGCTCGTCAACGTGGTGAGCACACAATGGTTGATCGCCTTGCTAAAGAAATCTTGGATGCTGCAAACAACACTGGTGCAGCTGTTAAGAAACGTGAAGACACTCACCGTATGGCTGAAGCTAACCGTGCCTTCGCACACTTCCGCTGGTAAGATCATGATGATAGGAACGGAAAGGATGCAAAGTGAAAATAGGAAACTGACGCAGTATTCGATGAATACAAGGAAGTTTATCTTATCCATACAGCATCCCGTTCCGGCTCAAATTAACTAACTTTAGCCTGGGTTCAATTGAGCTCAAATCAGCTAAACCAAACAGAATAAACAATGAGAACGGGTAGGTCCTGCCTATCCGTTTTTGTTAAATCATGTTATAATAGTATAGAAATAAAAAATATAGGAGAACAAAACCTCATGGCACGCGAATTTTCACTTGAAAAAACTCGTAATATCGGTATCATGGCCCACGTCGATGCTGGTAAAACAACTACAACTGAGCGTATCCTTTACTACACTGGTAAGATTCACAAAATCGGTGAAACTCACGAAGGTGCGTCACAAATGGACTGGATGGAGCAAGAGCAAGAACGTGGTATCACCATCACATCTGCTGCGACAACCGCTCAATGGAAAGACACTCGTGTTAACATCATCGACACACCAGGACACGTGGACTTCACGATCGAAGTACAACGTTCACTCCGTGTTTTGGACGGTGCTGTAACGGTTCTTGACTCACAATCAGGTGTTGAGCCTCAAACAGAAACAGTTTGGCGTCAAGCGACTGAATACCGTGTTCCTCGTATCGTATTTGCGAACAAGATGGATAAAATCGGTGCTGACTTCCTTTACTCAGTAAGCACACTTCATGATCGTCTTCAAGCAAACGCACACCCAATTCAATTGCCAATCGGTTCAGAAGATGACTTCCGTGGAATCATCGACTTGATCAAGATGAAAGCTGAAATCTACACCAACGACCTTGGTACAGACATTCTTGAAGAAGATATCCCAGCTGAATACCTTGACCAAGCTCAAGAATACCGTGAAAAATTGGTTGAAGCAGTTGCTGAAACTGATGAAGACTTGATGATGAAATACCTTGAAGGTGAAGAAATCACTAACGAAGAATTGAAAGCTGCTATCCGTAAAGCAACTATCAATGTTGAATTCTTCCCAGTATTGTGTGGTTCTGCCTTCAAGAACAAAGGGGTTCAATTGATGTTGGATGCAGTCCTTGACTACCTTCCAAGCCCACTTGATATCCCAGCGATTAAAGGTATCAACCCAGATACAGACGAACAAGAAGAACGTCCAGCATCTGATGAAGCACCATTTGCTGCGCTTGCCTTCAAGATCATGACTGACCCATTCGTAGGTCGTTTGACATTCTTCCGTGTGTACTCAGGTGTCTTGAACTCTGGATCTTACGTATTGAACACATCTAAAGGTAAACGTGAACGTATCGGACGTATCCTTCAAATGCACGCCAACACTCGTATGGAAATCGAAACAGTTTACTCTGGAGATATCGCAGCTGCTGTTGGTTTGAAAGATACAACAACTGGTGACTCATTGACTGATGAGAAAGCAAAAGTTATCCTTGAGTCAATCGAAGTTCCAGAACCAGTTATCCAATTGATGGTTGAGCCAAAATCTAAAGCAGACCAAGATAAGATGGGTATCGCCCTTCAAAAATTGGCTGAAGAAGATCCAACATTCCGCGTTGAAACAAACCCTGAAACTGGTGAAACAGTTATCTCTGGTATGGGTGAGTTGCACTTGGATGTCCTTGTTGACCGTATGAAACGTGAATTCAAGGTTGAAGCAAACGTTGGTGCTCCTCAAGTATCTTACCGTGAAACATTCCGCGCTTCTACACAAGCACGTGGATTCTTCAAACGTCAATCTGGTGGTAAAGGTCAGTTTGGTGATGTTTGGATCGAATTTACTCCAAACGAAGAAGGTAAAGGATTCGAGTTCGAAAATGCGATCGTCGGTGGTGTGGTTCCACGTGAATTCATCCCTGCAGTAGAAAAAGGACTTCAAGAATCTATGGCTAACGGTGTACTTGCTGGCTACCCAATGGTTGACGTAAAAGCGAAGCTTTACGATGGATCATACCACGATGTCGACTCATCTGAAACTGCCTTCAAGATCGCTGCATCTCTTGCTCTTAAAGAAGCAGCTAAATCAGCACAACCAGCTATTCTTGAACCAATGATGCTTGTAACTATCACAGTTCCTGAAGAAAACCTTGGGGATGTTATGGGTCACGTAACTGCTCGTCGTGGACGTGTAGACGGTATGGAAGCACACGGTGCAAGCCAAATCGTTCGTGCTTATGTACCACTTGCTGAAATGTTCGGTTACGCTACTGTCCTTCGTTCTGCAACTCAAGGACGTGGTACTTTCATGATGGTATTTGACCACTACGAAGATGTACCGAAATCAGTACAAGAAGAAATCATTAAAAAAGCTAAAGGTGAAGCATAATTTTACCGTCTAGCTAAAAGCTTTCCTCCTATGAGGAAAGCTTTTTTGATTCGAAAAGAGCTTTAGACCTCTTCCTCATAAGAGATAGTGAAAATGAATATGAAAGTTTGTGTAATATTTCTAATCCTAATGAAATCAGTTGCATTTTAGGGGAAGAAAGTATATAATAATATTGTTGAAAGATGATTTGTAACCTATCAAGTTACTCTTTTCACATAAAAAATTTTTTGATTTTCATAAGGAGGAAATCACGAATGGTAGTTAAAGTTGGTATTAACGGTTTCGGTCGTATCGGTCGTCTTGCTTTCCGTCGTATCCAAAACGTAGAAGGTGTTGAAGTTACTCGCATCAACGACCTTACAGATCCAGTTATGCTTGCACACTTGTTGAAATATGACACAACTCAAGGTCGTTTCGATGGTACTGTGGAAGTTAAAGAAGGTGGATTCGAAGTTAACGGTAAATTCGTTAAAGTTTCTGCTGAACGTGATCCAGAACAAATCGACTGGGCTAACGACGGTGTAGAAATCGTTCTTGAAGCAACTGGTTTCTTTGCTAAGAAAGAAGCTGCTGAAAAACACTTGCACCCAGGTGGAGCTAAGAAAGTTGTTATCACTGCTCCTGGTGGAAATGACGTTAAAACAGTTGTATTTAACACTAACCACGACATTCTTGATGGTACTGAAACAGTTATCTCTGGTGCTTCATGTACTACAAACTGCTTGGCTCCAATGGCTAAAGCTCTTCAAGATAACTTCGGTGTTGTAGAAGGATTGATGACTACTATCCACGCTTACACTGGTGACCAAATGATCCTTGACGGACCACACCGTGGTGGTGACCTTCGTCGTGCTCGCGCTGGTGCAGCTAACATCGTTCCTAACTCAACTGGTGCTGCTAAAGCTATCGGTCTTGTAATCCCAGAATTGAACGGTAAATTGGACGGATCTGCACAACGCGTTCCAACTCCAACTGGATCAGTTACTGAATTGGTTGCAGTTCTTGAAAAGAACGTTACTGTTGATGAAGTAAATGCAGCTATGAAAGCAGCAGCTAACGAATCATACGGTTACACAGAAGATCCAATCGTATCTTCAGATATCGTAGGTATGGCTTACGGTTCATTGTTTGACGCAACTCAAACTAAAGTTCTTGACGTTGACGGTAAACAATTGGTTAAAGTTGTTTCATGGTATGACAACGAAATGTCTTACACTGCACAACTTGTTCGTACTCTTGAATACTTCGCAAAAATTGCTAAATAATTCATCTGTATGATGAGAGGAGGGTAACCTCCTCTTTTTTTGTACTTTTTTTAGACCTTCCTCATCATATTATAGGACTTGCCAAAATGGATTGACAGTGTTAACTGGATTCGGTATCCTATTCTTGATTGGAGATTTCTAATACAAAGAAATGAAAGCGATTACAAGTCGTAGAGGAAGGAGCCAATGGAAATCGCTCAAGAAAAAGAAAAAATCCATTTGAGGAGGTCAAGATGAAAGGTCATCAATTTGAAAAACAACAACGTTTTAGTATCCGAAAGTTTAGTGTGGGAGTTTGTTCTGCATTGATTGGATTGGCATTTTTAGGAACGGGGGCAGTCTCAGCAGATGAGACGCATGCTACTAATGAACAACCCTTAGAAGCTTCCACAGCAAATACGGAAGATGTCAATCATTTGATTAGAGAAGCTGGCGTCTACACTGCAGATGCTGCCTTACCAACGACAGAAACAGCAAAACCAGTTGAGGAGGCAACTCCAGCTACGACAGAGGCTGGTCCTGCTAGCACAGAAGCTAGCCCGACGACGACAGATACTTCAGCCGTTTCAGCGACGGAACAACCAAAAGTAGCTGCAGAAAAAGTGGAAGATTTACCAACCAAAGAAAAACAATTAAGACCAAAAGAGGTTAAATTTGATACTTGGGATGATTTGTTGAAATGGGAACCTGGTAAACGAGTAGATGATGATTTGAACCGAGCAAGTGTTCCCCTTGCTAGCCGTTTTCAAGGGAAGCAAATCAACGAGCAAGCCAACCCAGAAGCAAAGATCCAAGCCCTTTCTAACATGAACTCAAAGGCTAAGGATCATGCTTCAGTCGGTGGGGAAGAGTTTAAGGCCTATGCTTTTGACTACTGGCAATATTTGGATTCTATGGTCTTTTGGGAAGGACTTGTCCCTTCAGCAGATGTGATTGATGCGGCTCACCGAAATGGGGTTCCCATCTACGGAACTCTCTTCTACAACTGGTCTAGTAGCATTAAGGATCAAGAGCGCTTTGCAGAAACCTTGAAAGAAGATAGTGAAGGCTCAAAAACCTTCCCGATTGCTCGGAAATTGGTTGATCTAGCCAAGTACTATGGTTTTGATGGCTACTTTATCAACCAAGAAACAACAGGGAACTTAGTAGAGCCTTTGGGGCCAAAATTAAGAGATTTCCTTCTTTATACCAAGGAATATGCGAAGAGCGTCAACTATCCGATCAAGTACTCTTGGTATGATGCCATGACCTATGAATATGGTCGCTACCATGAAAATGCACTGGGTGAATACAACTACAATTTCATGCAGCCTGAAAATGGCGAAAATCCAGTTGATACCTTCTTTGCCAACTTTAACTGGGGCAAATCAGAAGTTGATTATTCGATTAGTACAGCCAAATGGATTAACCGCAATCCTTATGATGTTTTAGCAGGACTGGAACTTCAAAAAGGAGGTTCTTATAAGACCAATGTAGACTGGAATGCGATTTTAGATGAGCATGGCAAGTTGCGTCTATCTCTTGGTCTCTATGCACCTGATACCATTACAGGTCTAGGAAAGACGGGAGAAGGTTACCATACCCATGAAGATTTATTCTGGACTGGATTCCAAGGAGATCCAACCAAAGGAAAACCAGCAGACCAATCTTGGTATGGAATGTCTAATTTGGTTGTGGACAAAACCCCAATCACAAATGCTGATTTTAATACTTCCTTCAATACTGGTCACGGCAAACATTGGTTTGTGGATGGCAAGATTTCTAAAGAAGGGGAGTGGAATTACCGATCCGTCTCTGGCTACCTTCCAACATGGCGTTGGTGGGTAGAACATAGTGAAGATAGTACGCCATTGAAAGGGCGTTATGATTTTGATCAAGCCTACAATGGAGGGAACTCTCTAGCCTTTGAAGGCGATCTGAAAGCCAATAGCAGTCAAAATGTTATGCTCTATTCGACCAAGATCCCCGTGACAGAAACGACCAAGTTGAGCGTCTCTCACAAGGGTGGGGTCGGTGCAGCTGCTTGGATAGCTGTTGCTACAAAAGAAGACTACTCCGAATATGTATGGAAAGAATTGACGCCAAGCGCAGATTGGTCAACTCAAACCTTCGATTTGGGAGACCTGGCTGGCAAGACCATTTATGCTGTTAAGATGTTCTTTGACCATGATACAGATGTCAAAGATTACAAGTTCAACCTCGGTCAATTGTCGATTACGTCGAACCAAGAAAAACCAGCTGCTCCTTCTGAAGTAACTGTGCAAGGCAAACGCCTACAAAATGCGCAAGAAGCAGAAGTAGTCCTCAATTTTAAAGGGGTAGCGGACGCAGATTATTATGAAGTCTACGAAAAAGATGGCCACAACTGGCGTCTCTTAACAGGGTCTTCTGCGACAACCGTCTATCTACCAAAAGTTAGCCGTTCAGCAAGTGCTGAAGGAACGACTCAGGACCTCAAGGTCGTTGCAGTTGGGAAGAACGGCCAACGTTCAGATGCAGGAACTGTAGCCTTTGATTGGGGTATGACAGTATCAGATACCAGTCTTCCAAAAGCTCTAGCACCAAACGTGGTCATCGGAGCCAAAGTGATCGGTTCGAGCTTCCCAGATGCGGATGGTAGTGAAGGCATCGAAGGTATGTTAAATGGTACCATTACCAGTCTGTCAGATAAATGGTCTTCTGCTCAATTGAGTGGAACCGTCGATATCCGCTTGACACAACCACGGACCATTGTTCGTTGGGTCATGGACCATGCCGGTGCTGGTGGGGAGTCTGTCGACGATGGCAAGATGAATACCCGTGACTTCGACCTTTACTACAAGGATGAAGCGGGTGAATGGAAGCTCGCTAAGGAAGTTCGTGGCAATAAAGCCCATGTGTCCGACATTACACTCGACCATCCAATCAAGGCTCAAGAATGGCGTCTCCATGTCATTACGGCAGATAACGGAACCCCATGGCAAGCCATCCGGATTTACAACTGGAAGATGTATGAAAGTCTGGATACGGAAACGGTCAACATCCCAATGAAACATGCTGCAGCGCAAAACTTAGGCAATCATTTTGTCCAAGTCGGCTTCAAAGATGTTCCAGCCAATACCACACTGACTCTTTATGCTGATAAAGAAGCGCTCAGTCCAATTGCGACCATGACAGCCGATCAAGCTGGAAATCTGATCTTTAAACCACTGGCTTTTGAATCAACCCCATCTCTTCTCTACTATCGTGCGCAAGAACCTGGCAAAGATATCAGTAATGTTCTAGCGATCGAAGTTCCAAAAAATGATAAAGAAATTGCGGGACTTCAATTTGAAGATGGTTTGACCAAGAAGGTTTACCGGGAAGGGGATGCTCTTTCCTTGAAAGGGGCGACTCTCCGAGTTCATTATAAAGATGGCCAAGCAGATCAACTGGTCAACCTCACCAACTCAGGTGTAGAGATTCATGGATTTGACAGTAGCAAGCTTGGAGAACAACACCTAGAAGTTTCTTACCTTGGTCAGAAATTGGATAAGACTCTCACTGTTTTTGTGGTCAGTGCAGAGGAAGCAGGTGAAAAAGCAGTTGCTGGTCTAGAATTGACCGATAAACCAAAAGTAGAATATATCGTCGGAGAAGCATTGGAAAAAGAAGGCGGACGCTTTACAGTTGTCTTTGATGACGAAACAACCGAAACGCACGCCTTGACCGATGAAGGGGTTGAAGTAACTGGATTTGATGCGAGTAAGGAAGGCCGTCAAACCATCACTATCCATTACAAAGGAGCTAGCACAAGCTTTGATGTCCTCGTTAATCCAAAACCAGCTCTCAACGATGAATACCTCAAGCAAAAATTGGCTGAAGCTGAAGCTGCAAAAGCCAAAGTAGACTTTACATTTGCCAGTCCTGAAGTCAAAGAAGCTTTGCTAGCTGGAATGGCTGCTTCTGAAAAAGTCTTGAAAGAGCATGATACCAGTACACAAGATCAAGTCAATGAGCAGTTGAACCAATTGACCGCTCTCTTGAAAGCCTTGGATGGACAAGCTAATCTAGTCAAAGAGAAAGAAGCTCTTTCTGCTCTGACAGAGGAAGCGACCGCTCTATTAGCAAGTAAGCCAAACCACCCTTCTGGTGACGCTTTACAGGCACTGGTTGAGAAAAATAAAGAACTCCTAGACCCTTCAGAGCTCACTCCTGAAGCGCTTGCAACCGCAAAAACAGGTCTAGAAACCTTGATTGCGCTCCTGAAAGAAGATAAGCCAGCGGTCTTTGTAGACCCTGTGACTGGAGTCGAAGTTCAATTCTCTAACTTGGAGCCTACTGCTATTAAGGGACTAAAAGTCGCGAAAGTTGAAGACAATCAGGCAGAAAAAGAAGAGCTGAAGGGACGAGGAGCGACTATCTTTGATATCGAAGGAGTCGATGCAAGTGGTAAGGATGTCGATACACAGCATCCATCCCTTGTGAAAATCCCTGTGGATAAGGATAAAGAAGTAGAGCAAGTTCTCTTCTTCCCAGAAGGTCAAGCACCTCAATCTTTGGCCTTTGAGCGAGAAGGAGATACCGTTATCTTTACAGCTCCTCACTTTACCCACTATGCGATTGTCTATAAGGCAGCAAAAACGGAAGGACCAGATCAACCGATCCAACCAGAAGAACCTGCTAAACCTGATCAGCCTGTTCAACCAGAGGAGCCTACTAAACCGGATCAACCAGCGATACCAGATCAACCAGTTCAGCCGGAGAATCCAACAAAACCAGAACAACCGGATGGCAATCAACCGACACCAGAACAAGTGAATCCGACGAAACCAACTGATCCATTGAATCAAAAGGAAAACGGATCAGACCTTCAGGACCAACGAGTTCAACAAGTTTTGAGTCGCTATTTAACACCATCTAAAGAAGGAACTTCTCAGCAAGATCAAGCTAGCAAGGATACTAACAAGGAATTGCCAACAACGGCAAGTTTAGAGGCTACGTTTGCAGCAGAAGCTGTTCTCCTAGCAGCGCTTGGTGGCTTCCTCTTAGCTGGCAAGAAGAAAGAAGAGTAACTTTTTAAGCGTTTTGATACTGACTGAAAAGGTCATGATGAATCGTAAACCTCCTTTGTAAAAACAAGGGAGGTTTTATGATGCAGATTCTAATCGAGGAGCAGGACTCCTGACTTGCTAATAAGCGGTAGAAATCCACTATTTTTCTACCTCTTTTACAGCTTTTGTGATATAATTATCATGTATTAAAAATAGAAGGAGTCATATCCAATGGCAAAATTGACTGTTAAAGACGTTGACTTGAAAGGGAAAAAAGTTCTCGTTCGTGTTGACTTCAACGTACCTGTAAAAGATGGCGTGATCACTAACGACAACCGTATCACTGCTGCTCTTCCAACAATCAAGTACATCCTTGAACAAGGTGGACGTGCAATCCTCTTCTCTCACCTTGGACGTGTGAAAGAAGAAGCAGACAAAGAAGGTAAATCACTTGCTCCTGTAGCTGCTGACTTGGCTGCTAAATTGGGTCAAGAAGTTGCTTTCCTTCCAGGTGTTACTCGTGGTGCTGAATTGGAAGCAGCGATTAACGCTCTTGAAGATGGACAAGTTCTCTTGGTTGAAAACACTCGTTACGAAGATGTTGACGGCAAGAAAGAATCTAAAAACGATCCTGAACTTGGTAAATACTGGGCATCACTTGGAGATGGTATCTTCGTAAACGATGCATTCGGTACAGCTCACCGGGCACACGCATCTAACGTTGGTATCTCAGCAAACGTTGAAAAAGCAGTTGCTGGATTCCTTCTTGAAAACGAAATTGCCTACATCCAAGAAGCTGTTGAAGCTCCAGAACGTCCATTCGTGGCTATCCTTGGTGGTTCAAAAGTTTCAGACAAGATCGGTGTGATCGAAAACTTGCTTGAAAAAGCTGATAAAGTTCTTATCGGTGGTGGGATGACTTACACATTCTACAAAGCTCAAGGTATCGAAATCGGTAACTCACTTGTAGAAGAAGACAAATTGGATGTTGCAAAAGCTCTTCTTGAAAAAGCAAATGGTAAATTGATTTTGCCAGTTGATTCTAAAGAAGCAAACGCATTTGCTGACTACACTGAAGTGAAAGATACTGAAGGTGAAGCAGTAGACCCAGGTTTCCTTGGTTTGGATATCGGTCCTAAATCTATCGCTAAATTCGATGAAGCTTTGACTGGTGCGAAAACGGTTGTATGGAACGGACCTATGGGTGTATTTGAAAACCCTGACTTCCAAGCTGGTACAATCGGTGTGATGGACGCTATCGTAAAACAACCAGGTGTTAAATCAATCATCGGTGGTGGTGACTCAGCTGCCGCAGCGATCAACCTTGGACGTGCAGACAAGTTCTCATGGATCTCTACTGGTGGTGGAGCATCAATGGAACTTCTTGAAGGTAAAGTTCTTCCAGGACTTGCAGCATTAACTGAAAAATAAGACGGTTTCTCATGAACCATAGAAGAAGCACCGAAAGGTGCTTTTTCTATTGGATGTGAGTAGAAGGAAGCTAGTCGACCTTCATTTCCCCGCTTGAACCTTTCTAGAAATATGTTAGAATAAAAGAGATAGAAAGATAGGGGACAATGGATTACTTTAAACGACATAAATTTGACCGTTCCAAATTTCGATTGGGAATGCGAACCTTCAAAACAGGGATAGCCGTTTTTCTGGTTCTATTGATTTTTGGTATCTTTGGCTGGCGGGGCTTGCAGATTGGGGCGCTGACAGCTGTCTTTAGTTTGAGAGAAGATTTTGATAAGAGTGTTCACTTCGGTGCTTCGCGCGTGATGGGCAACAGCATCGGTGGTTTTTATGCCCTGCTGTTCTTTATGATCAAGATTCTCTTCCACGATGCTTTTTGGGTGACCCTGATTTTTGTGCCCATTGCGACCATGTTAACCATTATGACCAATGTCGCTATGAACAACAAAGCTGGAATCATCGGTGGTGTTTCAGCCATGCTCATCATCACCCTCTCGATTCCGACAGGAGAAACGTTCCTATATGTTTTTGCCCGCATCTTTGAAACCTTTATCGGAGTCTTCGTTGCGATTTTAGTCAATTCAGATGTGGATCGGATTCGGGACTTTATAAATGAAAGAAAAAAAACCATGTGAGATTATATGACATTTTAATCTTGACATCGGTTTTTTTTGCGTTATAATAGAATAGAAAGGGGGTCTTGTATGAAAGAAAAGGAATTAAGACGAACATTAGCGGTCTTTCCGATTGGTAGTGTTATGAAATTGACAGATTTAACAGCTCGTCAGATTCGTTACTACGAAGATCAACAACTCATTACTCCAGCTCGTACAGAGGGCAATCGTCGGATGTTTTCTCTCAACGATATGGATCGCCTGTTGGAGATTAAGGATTATTTGTCTGAAGGCCTTAATATTGCAGGAATAAAAAAACGGATTGCTGAGAAAGAAGCTCAACGTCAAGCTGCCAAGATTGTCAGTGAAAAGGATGTCCGCAAGGCCCTTCACCGTGACATTCTCCAGCAAAGTCGCTTTCATACAACCTCATCGCCATATGGTCAGTTACGCTGATCATTCTTTTTGCTAAATGCTATACTCATAAGGAGACACACATGTCAATTACTGTTGAAGATATTCGTCGCGAAGTCAAAGAAAAAAATGTAACCTTTATTCGGTTGATGTTCTCAGATATCTTAGGGACCATGAAGAACGTTGAAATTCCAGCGACAGATGAACAGTTGGAAAAGGTTCTCTCAAACAAGGCCATGTTTGATGGATCTTCTATTGAAGGGTTTGTTCGGATTAATGAGTCTGATATGTATCTCTATCCAGACTTGGACTCTTGGACTGTTTTCCCTTGGGGAGATGAGAACGGCAGTGTCGCAGGCTTGATTTGTGATGTCTATACAACAGAAGGGGAACCTTTTGCAGGAGACCCACGTGGGAACCTCAAACGTGCCCTTCGTCACATGGAAGAAGTTGGCTTCAAATCTTTCAACCTTGGACCAGAGCCAGAATTCTTCCTCTTTAAGCTCGATGAAAATGGGGATCCAACTCTTGAAGTGAATGACAAGGGTGGCTATTTTGACTTGGCGCCTACAGACCTTGCTGATAACACTCGCCGTGAGATTGTCAATGTCTTGACTCAAATGGGATTTGAAGTAGAAGCCAGTCACCACGAAGTGGCCGTAGGTCAGCATGAAATTGACTTTAAGTACGATGAAGTGCTTCGTGCTTGTGACAAGATTCAAATCTTTAAACTCGTTGTCAAAACCATTGCTCGCAAACATGGTTTGTATGCAACCTTTATGGCTAAGCCAAAATTTGGGATCGCTGGTTCCGGTATGCACTGCAATATGTCCTTGTTCGATGCGGAAGGAAACAATGCCTTCTTTGATCCAAATGATCCAAAAGGAATGCAGTTGTCAGAAACAGCTTATCACTTCCTTGGCGGTTTGATCAAGCACGCCTACAACTACACAGCGATCATGAACCCAACCGTTAACTCCTACAAACGTTTGGTTCCAGGTTATGAAGCACCTGTTTACATCGCTTGGGCTGGTCGCAACCGTTCACCATTGGTTCGTGTACCTGCTTCACGCGGTATGGGAACACGTTTGGAATTGCGCTCAGTGGACCCAATGGCCAACCCATATATTGCTATGGCTGTTCTCTTGGAAGTTGGTTTGCACGGTATTGAAAACAAAATCGAAGCACCAGCTCCTATCGAAGAAAACATCTACATCATGACTGCAGAAGAGCGGAAAGAAGCTGGAATCACTGACCTCCCATCTACCCTTCACAATGCTTTGAAAGCTTTGACCGAAGATGAAGTTGTTAAGGATGCTCTTGGCGAACATATCTATACCAGCTTCTTGGAAGCCAAACGGATCGAGTGGGCAAGCTACGCAACCTTTGTTTCACAATGGGAAATTGATAACTACTTGGACTTGTACTAAGCAAATTTATCCGAAAATGAGCTAGGTTTGATGACCTGGCTCATTTTTCATACAAAGAAAATGGATGGGACCGATAGGCCTCATCCATTCTTTTTACTTAATTTTCTTCATCTGGTGTCAAAATCATCGGGATGATGATAGGTTCACGTTCCGTGCTTTCGTAAAGGAAAGGACGAAGGGCGTTGACAATAGCACCGTGTACGGTTTGAATATTGGCATCTTTGTTCTTCAAGGCGATTCGAATTGCATTGAAGAGGATGCGTTGACTTTCACGGATTAGGTCACCGGACTCTCTCATATAGATGAAGCCACGGCTGAGGATATCCGGTCCAGCTAAAATCATCTTCGACTTGAAGTCAACTGTCGCAACAGCTAGGACAACCCCATCTTCTGATAAATCTTTGCGGTCACGAAGGACAGCAGCTCCGATTTCTCCGATGCGATTTCCGTCGACATAGATATCTTGGGCATTGAAACTTCCTGCGATACGAGCTGAGTTAGCCGTCAGGGCAAGAACATCTCCGTTGCTCATGATGAAGATGTTATCTTTCTCTACTCCACAATCACGCGCAAGTCCAGCGTGAATCTTCTGCATTCGGTACTCACCGTGGACAGGCATGAAGTATTTCGGTTTGATCAAGCGCAACATGAGCTTTTGTTCTTGTTGGCCACCGTGTCCAGAGGTATGGATGTTGTTGATCTTACCGTGGATGACATCGACACCCGCTTCGGAAATCGTATTGATCAATTTATTAACACTAGTTGTATTCCCAGGAATTGGACTAGATGAGAAGATAACGGTATCACCCGGTTGCAATTGCACCTGGCGGTGGGTTCCGTTAGCGATACGAGACAGTGCCGCCATAGGTTCCCCTTGGCTTCCTGTACACATAATGAGGATTTCATTTGCCGGGTAGTCTTTGATTTCACTTGGTTCAATAATGGTGCCAGGCGGTACCTTGATATAGCCAAGTTCAATTCCGTTGACAATGGCTTTTTCCATCGAGCGTCCAAAGACAACAATCTTGCGACCAGTTTTAACAGCGGCATCTGCAGCCTGTTGGAGACGGAAGATGTTAGATGCAAAGGAAGCGAAGATGATGCGTCCATGAATGCCTTCAATAATCTTCATAATGGATTGGCCAACGACTTTTTCAGAGTTGGTAAAGGTTGGGACTTCCGCGTTGGTTGAGTCAGAAAGCAGACAGAGGACGCCTTCCTCTCCTAGTGCAGCCATCCGGTGAAGGTCGGCCGGCTCCCCTACAGGTGTGAAGTCAAATTTAAAGTCTCCCGTGCAGACGATTTTTCCTTGAGGCGTATGAAGAACGATCCCCAAAGGTTCTGGAATAGAGTGAGTCGTCCGGAAGAAGGTCGCTTTAATATGCTTAAAGGTCAACTCCGTATTTTGGTTGATTTCATAGAGTTTGGCACCACGAAGGAGGCCATGCTCTTCTAATTTTCCACGAATAAGGGCTAGAGCCAAAGGTCCAGCATAGATTGGTACATTAGCTTGCTTCAAGAGGAAGGGAATTCCTCCGATATGGTCTTCGTGTCCGTGGGTAATCAAGACACCTTTGACACGGTCGATATTTTCAACGATATAGGAATAGTCAGGAATCACGTAATCAATCCCTAACAAATCATCTTCAGGGAACTTGATCCCAGCATCCACAATGATGATTTCGTCTTGGTATTCAATCCCATAGGTATTTTTACCGATTTCCCCGAGACCTCCAATGGCGAAAACACCAACTTCTTCAGGTTTTAAGGTATATGCCATGGATTAGAACTCCGTAATTTCAAATGCGCCAGACTCTTTTTCATATTCTAGGTGTTGGTCTGACAAGAGAGTGATAAATTCGATGTTGTAAGATGTATTTTCCTCAACAAGGCGACGAGCTTCAATGCGTCCTTCTAACTCATTCTTCGCATCAATATCGAGATAGAGGGCATGAGTCGTTTCACGACGAGGGTTGCGTTCTTTTGTTTCTTGGTAGAAAACTTTGTAAATCATTTCGTTTCGGTTCCTTTCACATGTTCGGACTGTAGCAGAAAAGAAACAGCTAGTAGCTAGCTGAGACACCTATTCTTGCTTTCTTTTGTCCTGATTCGATACAATTATTATTCATTATACCATAAATAGGCTCTAAGGAAAAGATGCAAGCGGGTTCTGAGAGCAGAAGGAAGCGCTTTTTTAGAAGGGATAGAGAGCAGGTGATTTCACAGTCTGGGGGTGCTTCCTCTACCGTTTGGCGCCTATTTGTAGTATAATATGAAGCAGACAACGAGGAGAAAACATGAAAGTATTAGCATTTGACACCTCCAGTAAGGCCCTATCCGTTGCCCTTTTGGAGGAAGAAAACCGATTAGCAGAGTTGACACTGACGATCAAGAAAAACCACAGCATTACCTTGATGCCTACCATTGAATTTTTAATGACTAGCATTGATTGGAAACCGACGGATTTGGACCGTATCGTAGTAGCAGAAGGGCCTGGATCTTATACTGGCTTACGGATCGCGGTAGCAACGGCTAAAACCCTAGCTCAAACGCTAAAGATTGACTTAGTAGGGGTGTCGAGCTTACTAGCCTTGGTACCAGAAGAGATAGAAGGTCTGGTAATTCCAGTCATGGATGCGCGCCGTAACCATGTCTATGCGGGCTTTTACCAAGAGGATCAGCTGGTCTACCCGGAGGCTCATCTTTCTTTTGAGGCCGTATTAGAAAGAGCAAAGGGAGCTGAGAAGGTGACCTTCCTTGGGGAAGTAGAAGCCTTTCGCGAGCAGATACAAGAGGCATTGCCGAGTGCTCAGATGGTAGAAACCCTACCGGATGCGGTACGGATTGGTCGACTAGGACTTACAAAAGAAGCTGTCTCCGTCCATGGTTTTGTCCCCAACTACCTCAAGCGGGTAGAAGCTGAAGAAAACTGGCTCAAGGACCATCAAGAGTCCGGTCAGTCCTACATTAAACGCCTATGATCCGTATCGAGAAGGAGGCGGGGCGATTCGATTTAGCCCCTCAGTTGGTAGAAATCTTAGACAATGTCTATGGACAAAGCCCCTGGACCTTGGAGCAAGTCCTAGCGGATATCGGTCAACCTCAAAATTGGTATGCCTTGGCCTACAGTGGGGAAGAATTGGTGGGCTTCTTGGCTATACAAGAAAACCTCTATGAGTTAGAAGTCGTCCAAATTGCTGTTCGAAAAGAGTGGCAAGGTCGCGGGATTGCTGGTCAGCTACTAGAAACTGTTCCTCAGGAGAAAGAGGTCTTTTTAGAGGTGAGAGAAGGAAACACTCCGGCTCGAACTCTCTATCAGAAACAAGGATTTAAAGAAATTGGTTGCCGGAAAGGGTATTATCATGCACCTACCGAAGACGCCATTATGATGAAAAGGGAAGCATATGAAGGATAGATATATTTTGGCATTTGAAACATCTTGTGATGAGACCAGTGTCGCCGTCTTAAAGAACGATACAGAGCTCTTGTCCAATGTCATTGCCAGCCAAATTGAAAGCCATAAACGCTTCGGGGGAGTGGTTCCAGAAGTTGCCAGTCGGCACCATGTCGAAGTCATTACGGCCTGTATTGAGGAAGCGCTAGAAGAAGCGGGAATTACAGAAGAAGAAGTTACAGCGGTTGCGGTAACTTACGGACCAGGTCTGGTTGGAGCTCTTTTGGTCGGTCTTGCTGCAGCCAAGGCCTTTGCATGGGCCCATGGGATTCCTTTGCTTCCTGTCAATCATATGGCTGGCCACTTGATGGCTGCTCAAAGCGTTGAGCCTTTAGAATTTCCGCTCTTGGCCTTGCTGGTCAGTGGAGGACACACTGAGTTGGTCTATGTCTCGGAGGCGGGTGATTATAAGATCGTTGGGGAAACACGTGATGATGCAGTGGGTGAAGCCTATGATAAGGTCGGCCGCGTCATGGGCTTGACCTATCCAGCCGGTCGTGAGATTGACGAGTTGGCACATAAGGGTCAGGATATCTACGATTTCCCACGCGCCATGATCAAGGAAGACAATCTGGAGTTCTCATTCTCAGGGCTCAAATCTGCCTTTATCAATCTCCACCACAATGCCGAGCAAAAAGGCGAGAGTCTGTCCAAGGAAGACCTATCGGCCTCCTTCCAAGCAGCGGTGATGGATATCTTGATGGCCAAGACCAAAAAAGCCCTAGAAAGATACCCTGTTAAGACCCTGGTGGTGGCGGGAGGAGTCGCGGCCAACCAAGGATTACGTGAATGCCTGGCTTCTGAGATCACAGATGTTAAGGTCATCATTCCTCCTCTGCGCCTCTGCGGGGACAATGCGGGGATGATTGCCTATGCCAGTGTCAGCGAATGGAATAAGGGAAATTTTGCTAGCTTAGACCTCAATGCTAAGCCTAGCCTTGCTTTTGCTCCGATAGAAGAGGACTTAGATTAGTTGAGAAACGAACATAAACGACGGGAGGACGATTCCCGTCCCTTTTTTTGTTATAATAGATAGCATCAAAAAAGAAAGGAGAAAGAGTGGAAAAGAATTTTCAGCAGGGGGTCAGGGATGCCCTTCCGACGGCCTTGGGTTATATCAGTATTGGCTTAGCCTGTGGTGTGGTGGCGTCGCCCTATCTCTCCCCTTTAGAAATGGGCTTGATGAGTCTCTTGGTTTACGCAGGGGCTTCTCAGTTTGCTATGATCTCTTTGATTGCCGTCCATTCGTCCCTCATGAATATTGCCTTAACCGTCTTTTTCATCAATTTGCGCAATATGCTTATGAGTCTGCATACCTCCCCTGATTTCAAGGAGGCTAGCCTGGTCCATAATATTGGAATTGGTAGTTTGTTGACAGATGAGAGTTACGGGGTTTATTTGAGTGAAAAATTGAAAAGTGACCGGATCACTGTTCCCTGGATGCATGGCAATAATGTGGTCGGTTATCTAGCCTGGGGATTATCAACCATTTTGGGGACAGCCCTAGGCTCCCTCTTGCCCAATCCTAGTGCCTTCGGCCTGGACTTCGCCTTAGTTGCCATGTTTATTGGGATTTTTGCAGGTCAGTTTCAAGGCATGCGTTTGACGGAGAAGATGGCTACCATGCTCCTTGTTTTAGGTGCAGTAGCCCTTAGCTTTTTCCTCTTGACCTTCTTTTTGACCCAATCCTTGGCCGTTTTAGTGGCTACTTTAACAGGTTGTTTCGTGGGGGTGATGTGCGATGCGCGTGAATAGTTGGATTTTCTTGGTTATTTTGACGTCCGCAGTGGTCACCTGGATTCCACGCATTTTGCCCTTCGTTTTGGTCAAATACCGGGGGTTGCCGGATCCAGTTCTGCGTTTTCTAAAGTACCTTCCCATTGCCATCATTTTTGCCCTAATCCTTTCCAGTCTGATAGAGGGGAAAGTAGGCCAGCTTCCTCAAGTTCGGTGGGTGGATCTGGTCGCAACCATTCCGACCATGATAGTAGCCTTTCGCTACAAAAACCTAATGGGTACGGTTCTATTCGGGATTGTCTTGGTTGCCCTCTTACGTTTGCTTGTCGCCTGAATCTCCTGAATTTTTAGATAGATTGCTATTTGTTACAAATATTACAAAAATATTTCAAAAACACTTGACATTGAGTAATATTGTAATATAATAGTTTTTATCAAATGAAGTGAGGGATCATCATGATGAAAAAATGGACAAGTTTAGCACTTTTAGGATTAACTTCTGCAAGCCTACTCGTAGCCTGTGGTTCAAAAAAAGAAGAGAACAAATCTTCTGCCAAAGAAGCACAAACGACGGTGAAGTCTAGTCAGAAAAAAGCAAAGGCAGCTTCTGGTAAGAAAGAGACAAAAGCTACTGAAACGGATGCGCAAGAAGGGGCACAAGCTGCTTCTCAAGACGCAGGAAACTCAGGTCAAACCGATGCAGGATCTGCTGTAGCAAGCACTAACAAGGCTACAGACTCGTCTCAAATGGTGCCAGAAGAGCTGGTAGGGACTTGGACGGGAACAACTGAAATTGCCAAAGATGTTCAAATGACCGTGGCTGCAGACGGTACGGTCACTACAACAGCGAACTTTTATCAAGCTGATTTGAATCCTGTTCGTACTGCAACAACGAAAGCCAAGGCAGTTCAAGCATCTGGTAATGTCTATTACTGGGAAACAGACGAACCTGGCGCTTTTGATGCCCTTCTTCCAGGGATTGCTGGACTTGGGGGAGCCAATATGAAGGTAAAACCCGGCTTCATCTTAGAAGAGGGCCATTATACACCGATTGTATTTGTAACAGGGCTTAATGAAGACTTTGATTATAGCAAATACAATGATTTCCGTGTTTCCCTTACAAAATAAAGAAAATCCACGAATCCCTAAGGAGTCGTGGATTTTGTTTTAGATAAATTGTGTAATAAAGACAATGAGGATGACGATTGGAATCACAAAGCGAAGCAAGAAAATCCAGAGCTTGAAGAAGAAGCGCTTGGTTTTCTCTTCTCCCACCTTGAGTTCTTCTTGGGCTAGGACTTGATCAAAGATATAGCCTGTAAATAGGGAGAGGCAGAGAGCTCCAAAAGGCATGAGGAGGTTGGAAACCAAAAAGTCCATACAATCAAAGAAGGATTTTCCAAAAAGGGTCCACTTGGAGAGTACTCCATAGGAAAGGGCAGACGGGATCCCAAAGACAAAGGTCAGAAGACCAATGATTTGGCTCAATTTAGCCCGCTGTTTGTTGTTTTGGTTGGTGACGTTCCCGACATTAATCTCTAACATGACGACGGATGAGGTAATGGTCGCAAAGAGGAAGAGAAGAAGGAAAAGCAGGTAGAAGAGGGTACCAAAAGGCATCTTGTCAAAGACTTGTGGCAGGACTACAAAGAGGAGTCCCGGTCCACTAGTAGAAGGGATTTGAAAGGCTGACATGGCTGGGAAGATCGCCAAGCCCGCCATGATAGAAACGGCGATATTCATGAAGACGACGGAAATCCCGGATTGGACCAGGTCAGTGTCCTTGTCCAAATAAGAAGCATAAGTCAACATGGCTGTCACCCCTAGCGAGAGAGCGAAAAACGATTGCCCCAAAGCGTAGAGCAGACCTTGGCTAGTCATCTTGGAGAAGTCTGGCTTGAGGAAATAGCTAACTCCCTCCCAAGCGCTAGGTAAGGTCAAGGAACGACCAATCATGACTAAGAAGATAATGAAGAGAAGTGGCATCATGAATTTTGAGGTCTTTTCAATCCCTTGTTCCACCCCCTTGGAAACAATCAAGACATTGAGGAGGATGAAGATGGCCTGGGCCCCAAGAGCCAACCAGGGATTTGAAATAATCTCCCCAAAGAGCTGGGTATAGTCACTAACTGAGAGAAGTTGGAATAACTCTCCCAAGGCGACTCCTAGATAAATCAGGATCCAGCCACCTATGACACTGTAGAAGGAGAGGAGGATAAACAGGGCAAAGGCACCGATCCAACCGATTCCATCATAAAGGCGACGGCCACCGAGTTTTCCAAAGGTTTTAATGGCAGAGACACCAGCTGCACGTCCTAGGGTAAATTCAGCCAGTAAGAGGGGGAAGCCGATAAGTAGAGTTGCTATCAAAAAAACAAGAAGGAAACTTCCGCCTCCATTAGCAGCGGTCATATAAGGGAACTTCCAAACAGCCCCAAGACCAATTGCAGAACCTGCAGAGGCTAGGATGAAGCCAATTTTGGAACCCCATTGAGATTTTTCCATTTAGATTCTCCATTTCTAGTTCAAATATAGGAAGAAAGCAAAGGCCAGCAAAGGCTCTTTCATAGACAAAAGAAAAAGGCTATTTAGTACGAACTAAATAGCCTTAAAACGCAAAGTGAAATCTTTTAGAAGATGACTCTTATGTTTGTTGCTGGATTTGTTCTAAAAATAATCCTAACATCTTTTGAAAAAGCTGTCAATAGTGGAGACTTCCGGCCACCCAACCGGTACAGAGGGCAGAAGTAATGTTAAATCCTCCTGTATGGGCATTGATATCCAAGACCTCCCCAGCAAAATGAAGACCGGGGACCAACTTACTTTCTAAGGTCTTGGGATTGATTTCCTTGAGGCTGACGCCACCTTTGGTTACAAAAGATTTGGCCAAGGACATCTTCCCTGTTACAGGGATTGGGAGTTCCTTTACTTTCGCTAGTACGGCATCGATTTCTTTAGGAGAGAGTTGCTTCACCTTTTCGGGAAAATCCTGGGCAAAGAATTCCGCCAGGCGTTCTGGCAGGTGGGCCTTCAGAACATTCTTTAAGGACTTCTCACGATTTTCCTCTAGGATTGCAGTGAGTTCTTCCTTAGAATAGTGAGGGAGACTATCCAGTGTCAGGATCTCTCCACCCTTGACAAAGCTTGACATCCGAAGGGCAGCCGGGCCAGACAGGCCAAAGTGGGTAAAGAGGAGGTCATGGGTAATGTGGTGTTTGCCATAGTGGAGGGTCACATCGTCTAAGGAAATCCCTTGAAGGGCCTTGTGGGGGAAATCTGTCAGGAGGGGGCTTTCAGCAGCTTCTAGTTCCGTGATAGTGTGCTTAAAGTGACGGGCGATATCGTGGCCAAAGCCGGTAGAGCCCGTCGAAGGGTAGGACTTTCCACCAGTTGTCACAATCAAGCGGTCCGCAGTCCAGGTCTCATCTTTGGATTTGATGACGAATTGTCCATCGATTTTCTTCACAGACGTTACCTCTACCTGGCAGCGGACTTGACCGCCGAGCTCGGCAATCTTATCTGTCAGAGCTTGAATAATTGTTTGGGAACGATCTGAAGCTGGAAAGACTCGACCATGGTCTTCGACCTTGAGCTTGACCCCGTTTTCTGTGAAGAAGCGGATGATATCATGATTGTCAAATTGAGAAAAGACACTGTAAAGGAAACGTCCGTTTCCTGGAATGCCTGCTAGGAGATCGTCCAGGCTTCCATTGTTGGTCACATTGCACCGGCCTCCACCAGTCCCAGCTAGTTTTTTCCCTAGTTTGCGGTTCTTTTCCAAGAGGAGGGTTGCTTGCCCGTAGAAGGCGCTGGAGATGGTGGCCATCATACCAGCAGGGCCTCCTCCGATGACAATGGTATCGTAGTGGTTCATAAGGTCTCCTTTTTCTCGTCTCGTTTTATTTCCAGTTCATTGTAACATAAAAAATGGACCCTGTCCCCAGGCTCCACTTTTTATGAGTTAATTGTCTTCGTCTGGATTTTGACGGAGGTGGATGGAATAACGCTTAGGTGGGTAAATGCCGATTTCAGGACCCCAGCGTGGGAAGAGTTGATTGGTTTTCTTCCCAGCAGCGTACTTGGCTTCTGCCGCCATTTCCCAGAGCTCTTCGTAGAGATCACCGAGCAAGAAGTCGAGCTCTTGATAATAGAGGTCTGGCTTTCCGTAGTCACTAAGGCTTAGTTCCATCAAACCATAGACTTGTAGCTTATGGTCCATGAGTCTTCGTCCGTCCACCTTGTTAGAGTGGACGATGATGCGTCCGAAGGGATCATTTCTTCGGATGCGTTCGAGCTCTTTGTAGGCGTTGATTCCAGAATTTCCTTGACAGGAGAAGAAGTAAATGTTTTTCAAGTCATAGTCGATATAGGATATATTTCCATTATAGACCAGCTTGACTGGTAGATTACGAACCCGTTTTTTCTCTAGATAGTTGTTAATATGTTCGACCAACATCTTAGAGGGATAATTGTATTCAATGACATAGATCATAGTTTCTTTCCTTTGCTGTTGAGTAAATAACTGAGCTATCTTTCAGTTACGAATAGTATACAAGCTTTTGAAGTCAGATAGGGGGAAAAATCTATTTGGTTCATTTTTGAAGCTATTCGGTTCATTTTGGAGGAGTAAAGGAGAAAAAATCGCTAAAGGAATACGAAGAAAATGGGGAAGTGGGGACGAAGAAGAGCATCTTTTTTTGAAAATGCAAAGAAAATTTACCGAAATCTTTCATTTGTGCTATAATCAAGGGGAAGTGACGTCATGGAAAGAAGGATATCATGAGTTTAGAACAGTTAGAGCGGAAATCGCTCCAAGAAATCAATCAATCTGTCAAGGTTCCCAAGGGAACTTCTTTTTGGAGGACCTTATTATTGTTTTCAGGTCCGGGGAGCCTAGTAGCAGTGGGCTACATGGATCCTGGAAACTGGATCACCAGCGTTGTTGGAGGGGCTCACTATCGTTACTTGCTCTTGTCGGTGGTTCTCTTGTCTTCCTTGATTGCCATGCAATTGCAACAGATGGCTGGGAAACTAGGGATTGTCCATCGGAAAGATTTGGCCCAGACAACAGCGACGCATTTGCCCAAGTGGCTCCGCTATATTCTCTGGATAGTGATTGAATTAGCCTTGATGGCGACAGATTTAGCAGAAGTCATTGGTTCAGGGATTGCACTCCATTTGCTATTCGGATGGCCTTTGCTCTTTTCTATTTTGGTCACCATCCTGGATGTCTTCCTCCTCCTTGGACTCATGCACTTAGGTTTTCGTAAGATTGAGGCTATTGTCTCCACCTTAATATTGACCATTCTGGGGATTTTTATCTACCTTGTGGTCCTATCAAAACCAGATATAGGTGGCATTTTTGCTGGCTTTCTTCCTCAGAAAGAAATTGTAGGTATTGGTCTCCCCAAGGGATCACAAGCCTTGACGCTGGCCTTGGGGATTATTGGTGCAACCGTCATGCCCCATAATCTCTATTTGCATTCCTCCATTTCACAGACACGCAAGGTTGATTATGAGGATCCTGCAGATGTTCGTCGGGCTGTGCGTTTCATGACCTGGGACTCTAATATTGAATTGACCCTGGCTTTTGTTGTCAACTCACTCTTGCTGATTCTCGGAGCGGCCCTCTTTTTTGGACATGCAGAAGAAATTGGAGCCTTCTCTAGTATGTATGATGCCTTGCAAAACAATGCCATTGCAGGAGCTATTGCAAGTCCTTTTCTGTCCACTTTGTTTGCTGTTGCTTTGTTAGCAAGTGGTCAGAATTCAACAATTACAGGCACTCTGACGGGTCAAATTGTCATGGAAGGTTTCCTTAGATTCCGCCTTCCTCAATGGCTTGTCCGCCTCTTTACACGGATGTTGGCCCTCACTCCTGTCCTGATTGTCGCCTTTCTCTTTGGAGACCAGGAAAGTGTTCTAGATGATTTGTTGGTCTATTCTCAAGTCTTCTTGTCTCTGGCTCTACCATTTTCAATTTTTCCCTTGGTTTACTTTACCTCCAATAAAAAAATCATGGGAGAATTTGTCAATGCAAAATGGAATACCTACTTAGCTTACGGAGTCGCTACTCTTCTGACTCTTTTAAACGTCCAACTCATTGTGACGACGCTCTTTAAATAAAAAATCAGCTTTGTCGGACAAGGAAAACATGCTATAATAGAAGGGAAGTTCCCATCTAGCTAGAAAATGGGCAAAAGTGGGCAGTAAAAACTAAGAAACAGGGTCTAAACCCTTGATACGAAAGGAATCTAGAAAATCTTATGATGAATATGCAAAATATGATGAAGCAAGCACAAAAGCTTCAGAAACAAATGGAACAAAGTCAGGCAGAATTGGCTGCTTCTCAATTTGTTGGTAAGTCTGCTCAGGACTTGGTCGTCGCTACCTTGACAGGTGATAAAAAGGTGGTATCCATCGAATTTAACCCGGCAGTCGTGGACCCAGAAGATACAGAAACTCTTTCTGATATGACTGTTCAAGCTATCAATGCAGCCATCGAAGAAATTGATGCAGCAACCAAGAAAAAATTGGGAGCTTTTGCTGGTAAATTACCATTCTAAGCATACAGAGAAAACCTCTATCATCGATAGAGGTTTTTTAGTCGTTAAAAAAATTGGAGAGGTCCAATCCACCAAAAGGAGAGGTAGAAAAGGATTCTTGTTCGGTTAGGAGTTGCCGGGCCCGGTCTGATTCGAGAAAGGCTTCATAAACGATGGCAGTCATCCGGGCATCTTCTAGACTATCATGCGATTTTCCAGCTACTCCTAAAAACTGAGCAACTGTATGGAGCTGCAAGTTTTTGATCCCATGGAGGTCAGAAGGCCGGCGTTTAGAAGCTTCCTCAAAGACATCAACAGCGTATTGGTCTGTGAACTCCAGCCCATTTTCCGCTAGGATAGGGAGGTCACTCTTAATGGCATTGTATCCAATGAGGGGGCTATCTGCAACAAAATCTCGAAACTCCGCTAGAACTTGCTCGAGTGGGGGAGCTTGGAGGATTTTATCAGATGTGATCCCGGTGAGGCCATTGATAAAGCTCTTTAGTGGTTTATCCGTATAGGCATAGGAATCATAGTGGGCAACTTCTTGGCCATCTGCAAAGCGGACAGCAGAAACTTGGATAATGTGGTACTTTCCTTCAAATTGATTAAATTCTAAATCAAAGGAGACATAGTGGCTTAATTCTTTCAAGGGAACTCCTTCATCTAATGGGTGTTTTTGGATTTTCTAATTGTTGAGGGGAGGAAAAGGCATAGAAAAAACTGACCGAAGTCAGTTTTTAGCGACCAAAGACGCGTCTCCAGAAGCCTTTACTCTCTTGTTCTTGAACCTTTTCATTGGCTTGATCTAATTCCAATTTCAATGTTTCGCGGTCATTCATAGCCTGAAGGGTTAGCTGTTGTTGTTGGTCGAGCTGTTTGTCTTTTTCAGCGATCTGAACATCTTTGACACGCAACTGCTCATCCTTTTTAGCTAATTGCTCATCTTTGGATTTTAGCTGGTCGTCTTTTGCTTTTAGTTGTTCGTAGAGACGAACGATCTCGGCATTTTTTTCATCTACCAAAATTTCCATCAATTCACGCTGTTTCACATCATCGCTGACTGGTTCGTCTTCAAAGATGGTTTTTTTGTAGATCTCTTCTAGCTTGATCAAGCCACTACGGGTTACGACGGTAACTCCCTTATCATTTTTTTCTGTATCTTCAGGATCTAGGGCCTTGACACGGTTGTTGACCGCTTGGCGACTAACTCCTAGAATTTCAGCAATTTCGCTGACTGTTTTTTCGATAGCCATAATATCCTCTAAACTCTTTTTCTATGAAATACTCTCTTAGATATTATCATAAGTAGGCAAGGCTGTCAAATCAAGCAAGGGAAGGGACGACAAGGAAAAAGCATGAAATTCCTTAATCCATCTTAGGAAGGGTTAAGCTCGAGTTGGCCAGATCAATAGTGAGTTGGTAGTCCGTTTGGTCGCGAACAGTGATCTCGAAGTCGGTTGTATAAAGGACGAGACGAAGAGTGGTCCCTTTCTCCAGTTTGTAGATGGTTGGTTGGAGTTCAAAGTCGAATTCCATCCATTCTCCTGGTGTTACGGGCTCAACCTCTAAGAGGTCATGACGGTTTTGGAGGTTAAGACACCCCTTTGTAATCACTCGTTGGCCGGCTTCCTTAAATGGCAATTCAGTCAAGTTGTCCAGCATATGGTAACGACCGTTATCCAGTGTACGGACGGATAGGACAGCTGGATAGGGTTGGAGATATTTCTTGCTTCCTAGCTCCATGAGTTGGACTGAGAGCAAGCCCTTGTCAGTGCTAGATTGGAGCCGCAGGTGAAGGTGAGCTTTTCCGTTGAGGTGTAGGTCTTCTGCAATCGGAAGATCGATGGTCACTTGTTGCGCCTTATCCTGGTAGAGGTCCGTTAGGAAAGTTGGATAGGCCTTGCCATAGCGCTCATAGTCTTCTGTCGCATAGCGGTTTTGGATAACTTTCTCACCATCTCCGAGCGAGAAGGTGCGCTGGGCTGTTTGATTGCCAAAGTCTTCCAAGGAGGTCCAACTTTGTTCTCCTGTATTGTCCTGCCAGATGACGGTTGGCAATTCATAACTTGAATCATAGCCCAGTAATTTTTTAGAAAGGAGGGCGTTCATGCTCTCACGGAAGTCAATGGACTGCCAGTTGTTGAGATAGACATGGGCACCATTGTGGTAGAAGAGGTGTTTCTTGATGTTGGCTGGAAGGGCTTGGAACATTTGGTATACATGGAGGGGCTTCACGTTCCAGTCTTGGGAACCATGGGTGAAGACGACCTCTGCCTTGACTTTGTCTGCCTGAAGGAGATAGTTGCGGTCATGCCAGAATTGGTTGTAGTCCCCTGTTTTGCGATCTATTTGCTCTTTAAGCCGTTCCAAATCCGCTAGATGGGCTGCATGGTGGCGGAGATAGTCTCCAGCCCGAAGGGCGCGTGAATAGGTCAACTCAGCGAGTGAATCAAAATCCTCTCCAGGATAGCCACCAGGACTCGTCACGAGTCCGTTTTCCCGATAGTAGTTGTACCAAGAGGAGATACCGGCTTCAGCAATGATGACTTCTAGGCCATCGACACCTGTGGTAGCCAGTCCATTGGACATGGTCCCTAGGTAGGACAAGCCTGTCGTAGCAACTTTGCCGTTGGACCAATCGGCCTTGATTTGGCGTTGGCGACTGTGGTCTGTGAAGGCACGACAGCGTCCGTTGAGCCAGTCGATGACATTTTTATAGGCCTCGATTTGACGGTAATCCCCGTTGGTCATCAAGCCTTGGGAATCCTTGGTTCCAAGACCGGAGACGTAGAGATTGGCAAAGCCACGAGCGAGCAGGTAGTCATTGAGAGTATAACTGCTGTTGATATGAGTGAGGGTTTCTTCAGCCTCAGAGACTAGTTGAGCTGAACCGACAGGATCCACCAATTCTAATTGAGGTTCTTCTACTTGAATGGTATGAGGTTCTTTGACCTCGAGGTCCACATTCATATTATAGAGTGCCTTGTCACTAGCCTTGTCATTGGTTCCTTGGTGATAAGGGCTGGCAGTCATGACGGCTGGGATTTTTCCTTCATAGCGAGGGCGAATAATATTGACCTTGACCAAATCTGGAAGGCCATCTTGGTCGCTATCAATCCGACTTTCCACATAGACCACCTCACGAATCACATTATGGCAGTTAAAGGTAGCTAGACTTTTTCCGTTGAAAAAGTGGTAGCGATTGTCTTCAAGAATCAAGCCATCGCTGACCAACTGCTCAATTAGTAAATTCCCTTTGACTGTTCGAGTATTGAGGAGGTGGTAGAGGTTTTCGACCAAGTTTCCATACTCAATCGGAAATTGGACTTCTTTCAAGAAACTGTCCGTATCTTCAAAGTCAATAAAATAGCGGAAACCGAGCAACTGGAGAGCTACTGTGTAAAAAATCTCCGGCGACCATTCGCGGTCTGATTGGAAATAGCTCAGGAGATCTGTTTCAGCATTCACTACGAGGTTAGAGAGGGGATAGTCTGTGTTTTTATAGGTGAAGTAAACCTTGCGAACAAACCCTTCAAACAGTTCTTTTTCCGAGAGGTGAGTAGGAAGGTCAAACCCGATTTCTTTCAGTTCCTTTAGAATGTCTGCTTGGTCGACTGGTAGATAGCTATATTGATTGAATTTCATAGGATGCTCCTTTTATCAGCTTCACTGTTTCTTTACTTCTTATATTATACGTGATAAAATAGTATTTGTCTAAAGACCTTTGATCTCTGAAGGAGGGTGTCATGGTGAGAAAATTATCTGTTGAAGAAGTTGCAAGAAGACGGACTTTATTGTTTGGGGTTCTTGCCGTCATTTTTGGGATCCTCATTTTTCGAAACGGTGTTGGTTTCACAAAATTTTCCTTGGATCTATTAGCCATTTACTTTTTAGTTGATGGACTAGGAAGCTTTCTTCTTCGCTTTTTGTTACGTAGCAAGTCTATTTCCTATAGCCACTCTATTTGGTTTATTTTTCTTTCACTTGCGTTGATCTGGTTGAATCGACTGAGTAGTCTGCCCGTAAACTTAGTTGTGATTTGTTTAGGGGCATATCAGTTGGGGAGTGCCATTGCCTATGGGATCACATTTTGGCTTTATAAGGCCAATCGGGTAAAAGGAGGCTGGCTCTATTTATGGGATGCGCTTTTAAACGGTGGGATTGGTCTAGCAACTGTCTTGGAACCTGGTTCAGATGGGCACTTCCAATTTATCCTCTTGGGGGCTTATCTGGTCTTGTTGGGGATTTCTAATATTCGAGATGGTATTTTATTTGACAAAGACCAACAAGGCCAAGAGTTAAAACGTCGCTTTCGTATTAGCCTACCGGTTATCTTTGCAGCCTTTATCCCTGCTAAGGAGTTAAAACGGTTTAACCAGTTTCTTCAAAAAGGGAGCTCGGCGGGACACACAGGCCCTTATCGATTGGTGAAAAAAGAAGAAGAGGCAAGGGAATTAGAAATTTTGGTTCATACTTCTGACAGCAACTTATTTGGAGCGATTGGGCATGTAGATATTTGTTATCAGGGGAAGGTCATTTCTTACGGAAGTTACGATCCCTTTTCAGAGCGTCTATTTGGGACGATTGGGGATGGCGTACTGTTTAAAGTGGATAAGGAACCATACATCGAACTATGTAAAAAAGAGAGTCAAAAGACGCTGTTTGGCTACAGCCTATCCCTTACCGAAGAAGAGAATCAGGCAGTAGAGAAGCGTCTAGCTGAAATTGATCAGTTGTTAGAACCTTGGGATCCACCTAGTAGGTTACTGGAAGACGGTCAGCCGACCTACGCTTACAAATTGAAATATGATTTAGGGGCTGAGCTATATAAATTTACTTCTTCGCGTTTTAAATCTTACTTTGTTCTGTCTACGAATTGCTGCCTGTTAGCAGATTCCATTGTGGGACAGGCGGGAACGGCTGTATTAGATGTGCGTGGAGTGATTGCACCAGGGACCTATCAGGATTACTTAGAATACGAATTTGAAGCTCCAAACGGGCGGGTCCATACACGAACAGTATATTAAGTAAAGAAAGACAGATTCAAAATTTTGAGAAATCTGTCTTTTTTGCACAAGATTTCTTGTAAAAAAAAAGAAAATCTTTTAAAATATAAAAGACTTGGAGGAATTATGTGCATAAATAAGATTAGTAGTATTTCACCCGTATTAAAAACAAACAATCGAAATGTCAATCAAGAATTTTTTGAAAAGGTCTTAGGAATGAAAACCCTGTTGGAAGATGGGGCTTTATTATCCCTTGGGGATCAATCGAAGACAGATCGCCTCTATTTAGAGGAATCCCCTAGTATGAGAACCCGTAAGGTTGAGGGGCCAAAACGCCTGGCTTGCTTAAAGATTCGCGTGACCAACCCACAAGAAATTGAGTGGCTTCTGGCTCGTGGTCATCAAGTTGATCGCCTCTTCAGAGGGGAAAATGGCTATGCCTTTGAAGCTCTTTCGCCAGAAGGAGATCGTATCTTGCTCCATGCGGAAGAGCAAGTGGACAGTTTAACTGAAATTGAGGAAGTTCCAGATTTTCAAGCGAATGAAGAGTTTACAACCTTGAAGGAGTTTTTCGTAGAAAAGATGGTGCTTCGTGTGCCTAATGTAGAGACTTCTACAGCTTTCTATCAACAACTACCTGGCTTGGAAGAGTATTTAGAGTTAGAAGCATCAGATGGTCCGGACCTCACACTAGCAAATGGACAGACTTGGGACCTTTGTCAGGTCAAGGTCATTCTGGAGCCATTTGTAGCAAGTGAAGTGGCCTCCTGCTTTGGAGATCAGGTGACCTTTGTACCAAAAAGGCAACAATTTGTCTTGGTTGAGGATCCAAGCAAGATTGAATGGTGGTTCGAAGCTTAAGCAAGTCTTTGGCTGATTGAAATGAGTGAAGAAAAATGGAAATAATCATCCAAAAAATTCAAGAGCAAATAGGAGCAGGCATCTACCCAGGTGCCTCTCTTGCGCTCTATCAGAAGGGAAGCTGGCAGGAGTATTACTTGGGACTGGCTGATCCAGCCAAGCAAGAGCCAGTTATTGCCGGCTTGACCTATGATTTGGCCAGTGTGAGTAAGGTCGTCGGAGTTGGAACGGTTCTTGCTTTTCTGGTCCGACAAGGGCAAATTGATATCGATCGTCCCTTAGCTTCCTACTATCCGGATATGGAGCAAGCAGAGGTGACCATCCGTCAGCTTTTAACCCATACTTCTGGGCTGGATCCTTTCATCCCTAGACGAGATGACTTGGATGCTGAGGGCTTAAAAGAAGCCCTGCACCGTTTGAAGCTCAAGGACAATCGCCAGTTCCACTATACAGATGTCAATTTTCTTTTGTTGGGCTTTCTTCTGGAGAAGTGGTATGGTCAGGATTTGGCCCAGATTTTTCAGGAGCAAGTCTTTGCACCTTGGCAAATGAAGGAGACTACTTTTGGCCCGGTTTCTCAAGCGGTGCCAACCCTTCGTGGCGTTCCAGCTGGTGTCGTCCATGATCCGAAAGCGCGTGTACTGGGAGTCCATGCCGGAAGTGCAGGTCTGTTTTCAACCATTAAAGATATGGAAATTTTCCTGGAGCATTACTTACAGGATCCTTTTGCAGAGATTTTATCGCAGAACTATGCTTTAGAAAAAGGGAAGATGCGCTCTCTGGCCTGGAATCTGGAAGGAGACTGGTTGGACCATACAGGTTATACAGGAACCTTCCTTCTCTATAATCGCAAGCTCCAATTGGCAGCTATTTTCCTATCCAATCGGACCTATGAAAAAGATGAGCGGGCCCAATGGATCCTAGATCGGAATCAACTCATGGAGCTCATCAAAAGAGAAATGGAAGGAACCGGAAAAAATCCTTCCTAAGACGGAGAAAGAAGCGTGGTTTAGCCATCGCTTTTTTTCTTTTTTTATATTAAAATGGAAGGAGAGAAGATTGTATCTAGCAATCTATAGCAGAAAAGAATGAAGATAACTGAGAGACATATGACTAGATCGATAGGTGTCGGACAAGCACATAGCAAGATTATTTTAATAGGAGAGCATGCGGTTGTTTATGGCTATCCAGCCATTGCCTTGCCCCTCCTTAACATTCAGGTCACTTGTCAGATTGTACCTGCGGAGCGTCCGTGGGTCCTTTTTGAGAATGATAGCTTATCTATGGCCGTTTACGCTTCTTTAGAGCATTTGGGGATTGAGGAGGCGGCTATCGCTTGCCGGATTGACTCCATGATTCCGTCCCAGCGGGGGATGGGGTCCTCGGCTGCTGTCAGTATTGCGGCAATTCGAGCAGTCTTTGATTACTTTGGGCGAGATTTGAGTCAAGAGACTTTGGAAATCTTGGTTAATCGAGCGGAAATGATTGCCCATGTGAATCCAAGTGGGCTGGATGCCAAGACCTGTCTCAGCGATCAGCCGATTAAATTCATTCGAAATGTCGGCTTCAGTGAATTAGAGGTTAATTTGGGTGCCAAGCTGGTCATTGCAGATACAGGTATCCATGGCCATACCAAAGAAGCCATTCAGAAGGTCAAGGAGTTGGGAACAGCAGCCCTCGCTAGTTTCCATGAAATTGGACTTCTAACTGAGTACGCAGAAAAAGCTCTTGCTCAAAAAGATGCTTTCACCTTGGGACGCATCTTAACAGACTGCCATCATCATTTGCAAGCAGTGGGAGTGAGTTGTCCAGAAGCGGATCAATTGGTGGAACTAGCCTTAGGGAGTGGAGCCTTGGGAGCCAAGATGAGTGGTGGTGGGCTCGGTGGCTGTATCATTGCCCTTGCTGCAGACCAGGAACAAGCAGAGATGATCGCAAAAGAACTAAGAAATAAAGGAGTGGAGGAGTTATGGATCGAAAACCTGTAAGCGTGAAATCGTATGCCAATATCGCCATTATTAAGTATTGGGGCAAGGAAAACAGTGAAGCAATGGTGCCATCAACTAGTTCCATTTCCTTGACCTTGGAAAATATGTATACGGAGACTCGACTTAGTCCTTTGGGGCCTGAAGCCAAGTCCCATGCCTTCTTTATTGATGGGGTCTTCCAGAATGAAGCGGAGCAGGCCAAGATTGGAGCAGTCATCGACCGTTTTAAACCAGAAGGGGAGACAGGCTTTGTGCGGGTTGATACCAGCAACAATATGCCGACAGCTGCAGGACTTTCTTCTAGTTCTAGTGGTCTATCTGCCTTGGTAAAAGCCTGCAATCGCTATTACCAACTGGGAATGACGCAGGCAGAACAAGCTCAAGCGGCTAAGTTTGCCTCCGGTTCGTCTTCTCGTTCCTTCTTTGGCCCCTTAGCTGCTTGGGACAAGGATACTGGGGAAATTTACCAGGTGGAAACGGACCTCAAACTGGCTATGATCATGCTAGTGTTAAACGACCAACAAAAAATTCTTTCTAGTCGGGAAGGGATGAAACGGTGCACGGAAACCTCTAGCAATTTCCAAGAATGGATCCGCCAGTCAGCCCGGGATTACCAAGATATGCTGGGTTACCTGAAGGACAATGATTTTGAAAAAGTAGGGGAATTGACCGAACGGAATGCTCTTCTCATGCATTCTACAACCAAGACTGCAAGTCCAGCCTTTTCCTATTTGACGGATAAGAGCTACGAGGCCATGGAGTTCGTGCGCTCTCTTCGTGAAGAAGGGAAACGTTGCTACTTCACCATGGATGCAGGTCCGAATGTGAAGGTTCTCTGTCTAGAAGAGGATCTGGACCAATTGGTTCCACTTTTTGAACAAGACTACCGTATCATTGTTTCCAAGACCAAGGATCTATCCCATGAAGAATAAGAAAGCAGTTCAAGCAGGTGGGAAGCTGTATATCGCTGGGGAATATTCTATCCTAACACCGGGACAAACAGCCATTATTCAGTTTATTCCCATTTACATGCAGGCAGATATCCAACCAGCATCTACTTATCGGATTCAGTCGGACATGTTTTCCTTTGCGGTTGATTTGACTCCGCAGGCGGACTATGCCCTGATCCAAGAAACCGTGAATCTGATGAACGCCTACCTCCAGTCACAAGGAGTGGCACTTGCTCCCTTTGATTTAAGTATTGGGGGGAAATTTGAGCGAGAGGATAAGAAATTCGGAATTGGCTCTAGTGGTAGTGTGGTCTTGTTGACCCTTAAAGCCATGGCGGCTCTTTATGATTTTCCCCTGTCAGCAGACTTGCTCTTTCGTTTAGCCTGTCTGGTCTTGATTCGACGTGGAGACAATGGCTCTATGGGAGACCTGGCTTGTATTGCCTATGAAAGCTTGGTCAGCTACCGCTCTTTTGACCGACGGGCGCTGGCTGAGCAATTACAAGATCAGGATTTAAACCAGGTCTTAGCCCTGGATTGGGGATATGAAATCCAGCCTCTTTCCCCTCAGTTGCCCTATACTTTTTTAGTAGGCTGGACCCAGGAACCCGCTATTTCAAGAGACTTGATTAACCAGGTTCGTTCAGCTATTGATCATGTCTTCTTAGAGGGGACGGAGCAGGCTGTACAAGACCTCTTAGTGGCCTTTCAAGAGGCAGACCGAGACTTAGCCTGCTCTTCTATCAGTCGGGCCAGTGACTTACTTCGATCTCTCAATGAGGTGATTTATACCAAAAAACTGGCCCAATTAAAGAGGGCAGAAGAGGGACTAGCGGTTATTGCAAAATCCAGTGGCGCTGGAGGAGGAGATTGTGGGATTGCCCTCGCATTTGAGGAGGCTGCTGCCCAAGAAATCGTCAGACGCTGGCAAGAAGTAGGGATTGATTTATTATATTCAGAAAGGATGGGAGAGTATGACGGCCAACCGAAAGGATGAACATATTCGCTTAGCCTTGGAGCAAACTCCGGGTTACAATAGCTTTGATGAGGTTGAGTTGATTCATTCCTCTTTACCAACTATCGATTTAGATGAGGTGGATTTGAAGACCCATTTTGCGGGTCGTGACTGGGACTACCCTTTTTATATCAATGCCATGACAGGTGGTAGTGCCAAGGGGGGAGAAATCAATCGGAAGTTAGCCCAGGTGGCAGAAGCCTGCGGCATTCTCTTTGTGACGGGTTCCTATAGTGCAGCTTTAAAAGATCCCCAGGACAGCTCCTATCGAGTCAAGGCCCTTTATCCGGATCTTCTCTTTGCGACCAATATCGGGATTGACAAACCGCTTGAACTGGGCTTGCAGACGATTGAGGAGACCCAGCCCCTCTTTCTCCAACTCCATGTCAATCTCATGCAGGAGCTTCTCATGCCCGAAGGGGAACGAAGCTTTAGAAACTGGCAAGACCATTTAGCAGACTATGCAAAGCAACTACCTGTGCCGTTGGTGCTAAAAGAGGTCGGTTTTGGTATGGATGCCGGAACTATCCAAAGAGCCATCGAATTAGGTGTCAGGACCGTTGATATCTCTGGTAGAGGCGGGACCAGTTTTGCCTATATCGAAAACCGTCGGGGAGGCAATCGTTCCTATCTCAATGACTGGGGACAAACAACAGTCCAAGCCCTGCTTGGGGCTCAACCACTGATGGATCAGGTCGAGGTTCTCGCCTCTGGTGGCGTTCGTCATCCCTTGGATATGATCAAGGCACTGGTTCTAGGAGCCAAGGGGGTCGGTCTTTCTCGGACCATTTTAGAATTGGTAGAGACACAGCCGATTGAAGAGGTCATCGCCCAAGTCAATGCTTGGAAAGAGGATTTACGCCTGATCATGTGTGCTCTTTCTTGTCAGACACTTGCCGATTTGAGAAAGGTTCCCTATCTTCTTTATGGTCGTGTAAAAGAAGGATATGAACAAATCCTCTCCATCCATGATTAACTTGAAGAAACTAACAAAAATCCCTCCGTGTACACGGAAGGATTTTTTACTTGCTTTGACGAATGTTCTCTAATATAGCTTGGGCTTTTTCCAGGTTAAAGGGTTTGTCTTCTAGCAGGGCTTGGACCACCGGAGCTACCTCTGACGGACTAGCGCCAGCAAGTAGGGCAAGTGACTTAGCTTGGAGTTTCATATGCCCATGCTGAATACCGGTGCTGACCAAGGCCTTAAGCGCTGCAAAGTTTTGAGCCAGGCCAACGGAAACAATAATCCGCGCAAGAGTTTGGGCATCGGGATTTCCAAGTAGGTCATGAGCCACTTGAACACTTGGATTGAGTCCGATGGAGCCTCCCTTGGTAGCGATAGGCATGGGAAGGGTCAGCTGACCTTCTAGGACTTGCTGATCTGGATGAGCTATCCAACTAGATAGTCCTTGAGCTTGTCCAGATCGACTAGCATAGGTATGGCCACCTGCTTCAATCGCCCGCCAGTCATTCCCAGTTGCCAAGACGACAGCATCGATACCATTGAAAATTCCCTTGTTGTGAGTCGCTGCTCGATAAGGATCAACAGCTGCCAATTGACTGGCCAGAGCTATTTTCTGAGCGATTTCGGCCGCTTCCTTGGGATCGCAACTGAGGAAGCGGTAGTCTATGTGACAGCTTGCCGTGACCAGGGCATCTGTCGCTAGGTTGGACAGAATAGCCATTAAGCCCTGCCCCTCGGATAAATCTTCTAAAGGGTTGACCAGGGCTTCTAGCATGGTGTTGAGCATATTAGCCCCCATGGCCTCTTTTGGATCGACAGATAGGTAGCAAATGAGAAAGTCACCTTTCACCTCTGTCCAGAGATCTCGTGCCCCACCTCCCCGTTTAACGATGGAAGGATAGGCTTGATTGGCCAGTTGGAGCAGTTCTTCTTTAGCTTCTGTAATCGCCTGACTGGCCTCTTCTTTATGGCTAACCTCATATAGAGCCACTTGACCGATCATTTGACGCTTGTGAACCTGGGTCTGAAACCCACCTGAGCGCTTGATTAGTCCAGCAGCGTAAGAAGCAGCAGCGATGACAGAAGGTTCTTCCGTCACCATTGGGACCTGGGTTTCCTGACCATCTACCTGGAAGCCAGGAGCTAGTCCAAAGGGTAAAGCCAAGGTGCCAAGGACGTTTTCGACCATTTCATTGGCAAGAGAAAGGGGCAATGTTTCATTGTCCCTTACTGTCTGTAGACCTTCTTCTGAAAGGAGTCCGGCCTGAGCTAGTTTCTCGATGCGCTCTGCTGGACTTACTTTTGAAAAACCAGTTAATTTAACCATGGTGTTCTACCTTTACATAGGTTCGTTGGTGTTCGTTGATTTCTGATAAGGCATAGGTTTGATCTTGGTAGCCTTGGAAGGTTTGATTGCCTTCAGCATCTAATTGTGCCTCTTCGAAGAAGATCTTCTCATATTCGTCAATCGTAAGAGCTTTTCGCTGATCCAATTCTGCCATACGGTTTGGATGGAGCATTTGCTCAAATCCTTTGACCAAGTGAGCACTAAAAATCTCAGCGACTGCGCCACTTCCATATCCATAGAGGGCGATACGGTCGTCAGCCACTAATTGAGGCTGATTCTCTAAGAGAGAAAGCAAACCTAGGAAGAGAGAACCCGTATAGATATTCCCAACCTTTTGGCTGTAGAGAATGGATTGTTCAAAATTGTATTGCAATTGGGCTTGTTTCTCAGGAGAAAGACTCTTGTCAAGAATCTTTTTTAAGCCCTTGAGGGCGAGTTTGGGATAAGGTAAGTGGAAGCAGACCGCCGCAAAATCATCCAAGGTTAAGCCAGTCCGTTTTTGATACTCTGTCCAAGTTGTTTTCAGGCAATCCAAGTACTGTTGGGTCGAATAAATCCCATTGACAAAGGGTGTACTGGAGTAGTTAGGACGCCAGAAATCCATGACGTCACGGGTCTGAGCTACATTATCATCATTAAAGGCTAGGATACGTGGGTTCTGCGTCACTAGCATAGCGACAGATCCAGCTCCTTGAGTCGGTTCTCCAGGAGTGTCGATCCCATATTTTGCAATATCGCTGGCAATGACCAAGACCTTGCTCTGTGGGAACTTTTCAACATGAAGTTTAGCATAGTCCAAAGCGGCCGTTGCAGCATAGCAGGCTTCCTTCATTTCAAAGCTCCGAGCAAAGGGTTGGATTCCTAGGAGACCGTGAACGAAAACAGCAGCAGCCTTACTCTGGTCAATTCCTGACTCGGTCGCCAGGATGACCATATCGATTTCTTCTTTTTCTTCTTCGGTTAAAATACTATGGCTGGCACTTGCTCCAAGTGTGACGATATCCTCTGTAATAGGGGCAATACTCAGTTCTTTCAATAAGAGCCCTTTACTGAGTTTTTCTGGATCAGTATTTCGAGCAGCCGCTAGGTCACTTAAGCGCAAGACATACTGGCTGGTCGCAAATCCAATCTTATCAATACCGATTGTCATAAATAACCTCTTTTAATTTGATATCTACTAGTATATTTCGTTACTATTTTACCATATTTGAGAGCAAAACTCCCTTGAAAAAGCCAGAACAGAATGGAAATCATTCTTAGGACCGAGTTGGGCAAGGGGATTTTTTGAAAAAAAGAGGACGAAAAACAAAAGAGAGTGGGACAGAAATCGGTAATTCGTTAGAATTCGATTTCGTCGTCCCACCTCCGCACAGTTGAGTAGGGCTGTAAAAGCTGATGAAATCAGCGTAGTAGAGCCCACTCAACCACTGCATCTTGCTCGACAATCCAAAAACAATTGAGAGGCTAGGACTTTTGTCCCAGCCTTTTCAACTCTTATGCTTGCTTATCTTTCTTAGGGTTACTCATAACCCGTATGAAGAGTTCTTTGCATTTGTCTCTTAGAACTTTTTCGTAGAAGACGAGTATAGCGATGTCCGCAATCAGAAAGATCAAAGTCAGATAGAACAAGTCAAATGAACTGCGGGCATAGTAAGTCGCTGATAGATAGGAGGAGAAGGCTCCTAGAATCACCCAAGGAAGATACTTGATATACTTGTTTACCATCATACAGTACCTCACATACTTTAAAGGATTTGTTTTTTCACTATCATTGTACTCCTTTTAAACAAAAATGCAAGCGATTACATAGATAAGTTTTGAAAAACCAATGCTAGTTGGCATTGGTCATTTTTCTTTTTTGATGGCGTTGGTAAGAATGGTAGAGTTTCAAGACGACAGACCCGCTAGCCATCCCGATAGAGATAACCAAGGCCAGAATAACAACTAGGGTCACACTGGTCACGGCTTGCTGATATTGGCCACTAACAAAGAAGGAGGTGGTCCGATAGGAAATATATCCAGGAACCAAAGGAGCGAGAATAGCTAGCATAAAGACAACGACAGGCGTCTTGTAGATGATACTTAAAATTTGACTGATACAAGAACCGACAATGGCGGCGATAAAAGTCGCAATGATAACATTGGTAGGTCCTTTCAAGATATAGTAGAGCAACCAAATAGCCATCCCTAAAATTCCTCCAGGGAGTAGCATGGAACGTTGCACGTTGAGGACGATTAAAAAGGTAATGATGGCAATCAAACTCGCCACGGCTTGGATTAAAAATTCGATTAGATTCATGATTCTATTTCATAAGGACAAGAGCGACGGTCGTTCCGGCACCAAGGGCAAGAGTAATGAGCAGGGTCTCAAAGAGTTTACTCATCCCAGAGTTGAGGTGGTTGTTCATCAGATCCCTGACGGCATTGGTCATGGCAATCCCAGGAACGAAAGGCATGACACAACCAGCAATTATGAGATCGGTATTGGAAGGAAAACCACTATAGCGGGCCCAAATATGGGCTAAAAATCCAAAGACAAAGGCTGCCGCAAAAGCAGTGGCAAAAGGGATGCGCACGTATTTCTCAACGACTAGAGAGAAAGCATAGGCAAAGACGGTCGCAATACCTGCTCCTATCGCATCATAAAAATTCCCGCCAAACATAATGGAGAAAAAAGGAGCACTTAGAGTAGCCGCAATGGTTAACTGTGGATTGGTATAAGGCACTGCCTTCTGCTTCAATTGGATCAAGGCTTGGTAGGCTTCTTCGAGATTGATGTGCCCAGAGACTAATTGGCGAGAAATCTGATTGACATCACAGACCTTCTCGATATTGTAATTGGTCCGCAGGATCCGCTTCATCCGCGTGATATTGGCATTTTCGATTGAAAAGAAAATAGCGACTGGCATCGCTAAGGCATTGCAATCATCGATTCCTTGAGAATGAGCAATCCGGATCATGGTATCCTCCACCCGATGGATTTCAGAACCACTCTCTAAAAGGAGGGTTCCTGCCAACATGAGGACATCAATCACGCGGTCCATATCTTTAGACGCTTCCATTGTTCTTCCTGTTCTGTTAATAGATTGCTTCCATTATATCAAAATTTCACTGATTTGTACTAGTGTTACCACGGATTTAGTCAAGACAGGACAAGAAAAAACCAGCCGTTTCCGACTGGTTTGAAAAATCTATTTGAATCTTAGCTCAATGCATCATCCATAGAAAGAACTTCGTGGAAGACACGTTGTGTCAATTCAGTTTTTTGTTCTGGAGTGAGGTATTTAGTGTTTACACAGTATCCAGAGATACGAACGATAACGTCTTCACCGCTCATGATCTTTTCGTAAACGTCTGACAAGTCCATAACGTTCAAGTTAACGTGTTGTCCACCGTTTTCGAAGTATCCATCAAGGATAGTTACCAAGTTGTCTACTTGTTCGTCACGAGTTTTACCAAGAGCACGAGGTGACACTTGAGTAGTGAGTGAGATACCGTCAGCTGCGTAACCAAAGTCAAGGCTAGCAAGTGAGTTCAAGTTTTGCAACCATCCACCTTTAGCTTTGTTAGATGGGTTAGCACCTGGTGAGAAGAATTCCAATTTGCTTGTGTTCACAGAACCATCTTCGTTGAGGTATACCCCTTTGTGGACTGGTGAGTTACCAGTTTGTTTAGAGTAAGCAACGTTAGAAGTGATAGTCAAAAGTGAAACTGTAGCTTCTGCATTCTTGTAAAGTTTGTGGCTGCGAAGACGAGTAGTGTAAGCTTCGATCAACCATTCTGCCAATTCGTTAGAACGTGGGTCATCTTCACCCCAACGTGGGTATTCACCGATTGTTTCGTAATCGTAGATGTAGCCATCTTCGTCACGGATTGGTTTAACAGTAGCGTATTTGATTGCTGACAAAGTATCAACAGTGTTAGCGAATCCACAGATACCGAATCCCATGTTAGCGCGTTGGTGAGTTGGCAAGAAGGCCATTTGAACAGCTTCGTAGTTGTACTTATCAGTCATGTAGTGGATGATGTTCAAAGCATCTACGTAAGTGTCAGTCAACCAGTCAAGTGATTTTTCGAAGTTTGCTTTAACAGATTCGAATTCAAGAACTTCGTCACGGATAGGATCGATGTCAAATACTTTGTAGTCTTTATGAACGTCGTCGTAACCACCGTTCAAACCAGTAAGAAGAGCTTTAAGAACGTTTACACGAGCACCAAAGTATTGGATGTTGTGGCGTTGTTCTTCGTTTTCTGGGTCAAGTGGAGATACACAACATGAGATACAGCTCATTTCACCGTATCCGTCTTTAGCCATAGTAGTTACACCTTCGTATTGGATAGAAGAGTGTTTGTGGCTCATGTGCATACAGTAGCGACGGAAGCTGTATGGTAATTTGTCAGTCCAAAGAACTGTCAAGTTTGGTTCTGGAGAGTTACCGATGTTGTCCAACGTGTTCAAGAAACGGAAGTCCATCTTCGTAACACGGTGACGTCCGTCGTTACCCATACCAGCCATAGAAGTTGTGATGAAGGTTGGGTCACCTGAGTACAATTGGTCGTAAGCTTTTGTACGAGCAAATTTAACAGTACGCAATTTCATAACGAAATCGTCAACGAATTCTTGGATTTCAGATTCAGTGTAAGTACCACGAGCCAAGTCACGTTCAGCGTAGATATCCAAAACGATTGGCACACGTCCAAGAGAAGTAGCAGCACCGTTGATCACACGGCAGACAGCCATGAAGGCGATGTTTGTCCATTGGATTGCTTCTTTTGTATCGAAGGCAGGACGACGTACGTCTACACCATAAAGGTCACCCAATTTAACAACTTCTTGAAGTGCTTGGTATTGAAGGTTTACTTCTTCACGAAGACGGATTGATTCTTCATCGATTTCAGTAATCGCGTTCCAGTCGTTTGCTTTTTCAGCCATCAAGTAGTCAGCTCCGTAAAGGGCCAAACGAGCATAAACCCCGATGATACGTCCACGTGAGTATGCATCTGGAAGACCAGTTACTGTGTGAGCGTGACGTGCACGACGGATGTTTGTAGTATAAGCACGGAAGATACCGTCGTTAACTGTTGTTACATATTTAGTGAAGATTTCATGCACAGCTGGATCTGGCTCATATCCATTTTCTTTCAAAGTAGTTTCCGCCATACGGATACCACCACGAGGCATGAAGTTCAATTTGAACAATTCATCGTTTTGGATACCGAAGATCACTTCGTTTTCTTTGTCGATGTATCCAGCTGCGATATCAGCGATAGAAGTTGGACGAGTATCGTATGGGAAACGAGTTTCTTCGTAGTGTGCTTTTGTTTCTTCAACAATCTTCTTGATGTGAAGTGAACGTTCTGTTGGGCCAGCTAGGAAGCTTTCGTCTCCATCATATGGAGTGTAGTTAGCTTGTACAAAGCGTGAGACACTGGCTCTTTCTTTCCAGTCTTCACCTTGGAAGCCTTCCCAGGCTTTGTCAAAAATGTCTTGTGCTTCAACAACTGTTTTAACAACCATGTTTAAATCCTCTTTTGTCTTTCTAGCAACAAATCTGTTGCACTTACAATAGTAGTATACCATATGGAAATCGGTTTCACAAAGGGAATAGCAAAAAGATTTTGGATTCTTTTATAATACAGAAGGGGATATATGGATAAACTGTATTATATTTTTGTCTTGGGAGAAGTGAAAATTAGTAGGAAAAAATCGTTGATAGGGATATAATGAAAGAGGAGGTTGCCCATGCTCATATTTCCTTTAGTCAATGATACGAGCCGTAAAATCATTCATATCGATATGGATGCCTTTTTTGCGTCCGTTGAAGAGCGTGACCATCCTGAATTGAAGGGAAAGCCTGTCATTATTGGCCATGATCCCCGTTTGTCTGGCGGAAGAGGAGTGGTGTCGACTTGTAATTACGAAGCCAGAAAATATGGTGTCCATTCGGCTATGAGTTCCAAAGAGGCCTATGAACGGTGTCCTCAGGCAGTTTTCATCCCTGGAAACTACGAGAAGTACCAGGCAGTCGGTCTCCAAGTCAGAGAAATATTTAAACGCTACACCGATCTGATTGAGCCTATGAGCATTGATGAAGCCTATCTGGATGTGACCAACAATAAGCTTGGTCTTCAGTCTGCTGTCAAGGTAGCTCGCTTGATTCAGCATGCTATTTGGAATGAATTGCACCTAACTGCTTCTGCCGGAGTTTCCTACAATAAGTTTCTAGCAAAAATTGCCAGTGATTACCAGAAGCCTCAGGGACTGACCGTCATTTTACCCGAGCAAGCTCAAGACTTTTTAAGTCAGCTGGATGTTGCTAAGTTTCATGGTGTGGGGAAACGGACAGTGGAGCGACTTCATGATTTGGGAATTTATACTGGTGCAGATCTCTTAGAAGTGCCGGAAATGACTCTCATCGATCACTTCGGTCGTTTTGGTTTTGATCTCTATCGAAAGGCTCGGGGGATTCATAATAGTCCGGTTAAGAGCAATCGCATTCGCAAGTCCATTGGGAAGGAACGCACCTATCGAAAATTGCTGGTGGCCGAGGATGATGTGCTAAAAGAATTAACCAACCTATCTGAAAAGGTAGCGAGCAGTTTGGCCAAGCATCAGAAAATTGGTAAGACCTTGGTGCTAAAGATTCGTTATGCCGATTTTACGACCTTGACCAAGAGACGAAGTTTAGAGGAAGCAACTAGAGACCCTGAAGCCATTCAGAGACTGGCCCAGGAGCTCTACCAGAGCCTAGAAAGTAACTCCTTAGGTATTCGCCTTTTAGGGGTGACCCTCACTAATTTTTCTTCCGAGTCTCGGGAAACCCATGAAGGATCTCTAATAGAAGAAACCCCGTAGGTATACTTGACCTACGGGGAATTTTTAGCTAGTTTTTGAAGAACTGTTGAATTTCTTCCTCTGTGAGGCCAATCATGGGATCAATGCTTAAGTAATTGTCCTCTGTTAATCGATAGCCTTGTTGAGAAACTTGGGAAGCAGATGAGTCAGAGTGGTTTTCAACAGAGACGAGCTCCTTTTGGGGCTCTGTTTTTTTTATGGGCTCTTCCAGGTGGACAGGGCTCTGTGAGGCAGAGTCTCTACGTTGAGGAACCCCATCCGAAAAACGCTCAATCAGATAGGTTTTGCGAGCGGTTCCGGTATTCTTTGTCGCAAAGTCAAATGCAGTGTATTCTCCCAGGAGGATGAGTTTGCTTTTCGAACGGGTAATGGCTGTGTAGATCAGATTGCGTTGGAGCATGCGGTGGCTCTGATTGGTCAGAGGAAGGATGACCACAGGAAATTCGCTTCCCTGTGACTTGTGGATGCTCATGGCATAAGCCAGGCGAATCTTGTACCATTCATTGCGGGGGTAGACCAATTCATTGCCATCAAATTGGATGGTGAGTTCATCTTGCTTGGATTCGGTATACTTAGCTGGCAAGAGGTCGGTGATGTAGCCAATATCACCGTTAAAGACATTGCTTTCGGCATCATTGACCAGGTGGATGACCTTGTCACCATTTCGATACTGGCAATCCAGTGTTTGAAAGAATAGAGCACCCGTTTCTAATGGATTGAGGAGCTCTTGCATGAGACTGTTAATCTGGTCAATGCCTGCAGAACCTCGATACATCGGAGCGAGGACCTGGATGTCTCGAGCCGGAATGCCGTTGCGAAGAGCAGCGCTGGTAATTTTTTCAATCATGGGAGCGATGAGCTCACTCGGTGCTTCAAAGTAGGAACGATCAGGTTTTTTCTCTGTGAAATCAGGAGGCAGTTGGCCTTTGCGAATCTGACTGGCCAAAGTGACGATAGTCGAATCTTCACTTTGACGGAAGATGTGTTCCAGTTTGACTTGAGGGATGCTGGGGATCTGTAGGAGATCGGACAAGACTTGCCCAGGACTCACAGAAGGAAGCTGATCGGCATCTCCAACGATTAAGAGTTTGGTATTGGAGGAGATATTGCTGAGAAGCTGATTGGCCAGCCAAGTATCCACCATAGAGAATTCATCGACAATGACAAAATCCGCATCGAGATAATCATCCAAGTGGCTCGTGTCGTCGTCTCCCGTCATTCCTAAGTGACGATGAATGGTGGCGCTCGGAAGACCTGTCAGTTCACTCATTCGACGGGCTGCTCGACCGGTTGGAGCAGCTAAGAGGATTGGTAATTGAGATTTTTTCCGAAGATCCAATTGGTGCAGGCGGGCATAGGTTCCGATAATTCCATTGATAACGGTTGTTTTCCCTGTTCCTGGTCCACCTGTTAGCACGAAGACCTTTTGCTGGATGGCTTCCCGGATAGCCTTCCGTTGGATGGGATCGTAGTGGATATGGAGATCTTCTTCAATGTCATCGATCGTTTGTTCGATTTTTTCTGCTTCGAAAGATTCTTGCTTTCCTTTTTCTAACAGGCGACCGATATGGCTTCGGATCCCTTCTTCTGCAAAGAAGAGGCTGTTGTTGAAAATCTTAGTGTCAATGTTTTGCACCTTGTCTTCTTCGATGAGACTGGCCAATTCTTGGGCGACGCTGGCTGGATCGAGCTCGACTGGACGAGATGCTTCTAAGAGTTGGATGGTGGCTTGGAGCAATTCTTTGGCTTCAACGTAGGTGTCCCCTGTTTCTAAGGAGAGGGTTAAAAGACTATGAACCAGTCCTGCTCGGAAGCGTTCAGGTGCATCACTGGCAATCCCTAATTCTTCTGCTAATTGGTCGGCAATTTTAAAGCCCATTCCTTGAATATCTTCGACCAGTTGATAAGGAGCTGATTCGACGATTTGCAAGGTTTCTTCCTTGTAGAAATCCTGGATTTGGAAGGCTAGTTTATTAGGGATGCCATAGTTAGCAAGTTGGGCGAGGACCCGTTCCGTACCATAGTTGAGCTGTAGTTTTTCGACAAAGGCCTCGCGATTCTTTTTAGAAAGTCCGGAGATAGAGGCCAGTTTTTCAGGTGCTTGCAGAATTTTATCAATGGTATCCTCGCCATAGAGATCCACGATTTTTTGGGCCGTTTTGAGTCCGATCCCTTTAAAATGGTCGCTAGAAAAGTATTTCACCAAGCCTTTGCTAGTGGGTTTGGCTCGTTCATAGCGATTCATTTGCAACTGTTGGCCATATTTCGGATGATGGACCAGTTCTCCCCAGAAGGTATAATCTTCTCCTTCGACGATATCTGCCATCGTTCCAGTGACGATAATGTCAAAGTCATCATAGTCCTCTGCATCTGTATCATTGATATCCAACAATAAGATACGGAAAAAACTACTTTGATTTTCAAAAATGACCCGCTCAATGGTTCCTGAGAAATAGTATTCCATGCAGAGTTTCCTTTTAAGTAATGGTCTGAGAGAGCTTATCTCTCATGAAGATATTGAAAGAGATTGGAACAAGAGTCCCAACCTCATCATGGGTTAATAAGTCTGGAATGGAAGGAGTGGCCAGAGGCGAAGGACGGCTTCCCCTTTGATTTGTTCCTTCTTGAAAGCCCCCACCTGGCGGCTATCTTTTGAAACGATTCGATCATCACCAAGGAGTAGATACTCATCATCCAAGAGCTTTTTCGTGAAGGTCGCACTTCCATCTCTATCAACGGTGAAAGCTTCGGCAATCTGTGCCATTTGGCGGAAGAGTTCTCCATTTTCTTCGAACCCTTTTCCAGAATAGGTTGATTGCAATTTATCTTCTTTAAATTTTTGAATGTAGTCTTTCAAGTAAGGCTCGTCAGTTTCTTTGCCGTTGATATAGAGGACATCGTTTTTGTACTCGATGGTCTCACCAGGGAGTCCAATGACCCGTTTAACGATTTCTTTGGTTTTTCCATTTTCTGTTTCACTAGCGACCACGATATCAAAACGGTCGATAGGCAGTTTATTGATAACGAGAAGGTATTCACTATCTGCCAAGGTCGGATCCATAGAATGGCCATCGACACGGACAGGCGTCCACAGATAAATACGAGAGAGAATAATGCCTCCAATAATGAGGCCGAAGAGCGCCCATTCTTTCAGGAAAGAACGGACTGGATTATTTGATTTTTTTGAACGTTTCATGCTTTATCTTTCTATCAATTTTTTTGCTTTTTCTGTATTTTTAAAATGAAGTTTGGCACTGTAGTCAAGGGCTTGAATGCCATAGGCCTTTAATAGTTGAGCAGCTACCTTGTCTGAGGGCGCACCAGCCCCACTAGGAAGGGTGTAGCCGAGTTCTTGACTCAAATCTTCCAGATTTTGGAGGAAGAGGTCACGGGCAATAATGGAACTCACAGCTACTGCCAAGTATTTTCCTTCGGCCTTCTCTTCTAGGGTGACGACTTGTGGGACCTGATTCGCTTCTGCTTGAACATAGCGATCATAGTTTTTCTTGGTCGTAAAGGCATCGACTACAATCTTTTGAGCTTTTGCCCCTTGTTGCAAGAGCAAAAAAATGGCTTGATTGTGAAGAGCAACCTTGACAGATACCGCATTGTAGCCAGAGGCGATGACCTGATTGTATTTTTTAGGTGTCAGCAGTAAGGCCTGATGCGGGATTTCTTGTTTGAGGATCGGTGCGAGAGCTCGAATTTTTCGATCATCTAAGGTTTTAGAATCCCCAACTCCTAGACTTTTTAAGCGGGCATGTTGCTCCGGGCTGACCAGTGAAGCCACGACGGCAAGCCCTCCAAAGTAAGAACCGTTCCCAACTTCATCCGTTCCGATTAAGGGGAAGTCTTGTCCAGCAAGTGCTTGGTCTATCGGATCTTGTTGGTAACCGAAGAAGGCAGCATAGCGCGTGGCCTGATTACCTTGTAGGACAACCTTTCCTGATGTGTAAATCGAAATGGTTGCACCAGGAGCCTTAAAAAAATATCGGATATATGGATTTTTTGAAGGTAGCAGGTGGTCTTGGTGCTGACCAACAAATGCTTGGATGTCCTCGTTTTGAGGGGACAATGTAATTGTTTCCATAACCCTTATTGTATCATAAAAGCTAGATGAAAGGCCAGAAAAAGACCAGTCAAATTTAGTCTGAAAGAACTTCTTTTAGGCTAGCTTCAATTGCTTGAGGATCAGTTTTTGAAGAGAAGCGGTGGATGACTTGGCCTTGGCGATTGATCAAGAATTTGGCGAAATTCCATTCAATGCGGGAGCCCAAGGGACCACTAGCTTGTTCTTTTAACCATTGGTAGAGGGGGCTGGCTTCTTTCCCATTGACTTTTATTTTTGCGAAACGTGGGAAGCTGGTTCGGTAATGGAGGCTACAAAATTGATTAATCTCCTCCGCACTTCCCGGTGCTTGGCCCATAAATTGATTGCATGGAAAGTCAAGGATTTCAAATCCTTGATCATGGTAGCGCTCATAGAGCTCTTGCAATCCCTGGTATTGAGGAGTCAGACCGCAACCTGTTGCAGTATTGACGATGAGGAGTACTTGGCCTCGGTATGCTTCGAGGGAGAAGGGGCTCCCATCTTGGGCCATTACAGTGAAATCATAGATAGTCATTTTACACGTCCTTTCCTACTTTCTCTATTGTATCACGCTTGAGTCGAAAAAAGTTAAACCGTGGTCCTAGTGCTTCGGTATTTCCTATGGGAAGGGGATTTTCCTACTGACAAGCGGGCTAGATTTTGATATAATATCGTGAGGTGATTTTTATGTCCAGCTTAAATAGATACAAATTTACTTTCGGTAATAAATCGCTGACTCTTACAACTAATCATGATAATCTCTTTATGGAAGAGGTTGAACGGGTCGCGAAAGAAAAATATGAAGCGATTAAAGAACAAATGCCAGCTGCTGATGATGAGACCCTGGCCATTTTACTAGCAATCAATAGTTTGTCAACACAATTGAGTCGTGAGATTGAGTTTGACGATAAGGAAAAAGAATTGGAAGATTTTCGTCGCAAGGCCCTAGATGGCCTAGTCGGTAGATCATCTAATTAAGGGGAGTTGCATGTTTTCAATCCTGATTTTATTCATCCTAGCTTGGAGTTTTTATATTGGGTATTCACGAGGGATTTTGCTTCAAGGATATTATTTTTTAACCATGATTGTGGCCATGTTGGTCGCAGGATCAGGCTATCAGTCCTTGGCAAAAACCATTAGTCTATGGATTCCATTTTCGAGTGCAACACAAGCTTCAAAAAGCTATTTTTATGGTGCAGACCAACTCTTTCACTTAGACAAAGTTTTTTACGCTGGTTTGGCTTACTTCATCTTGTTTGTTTTAGTCTATGCGATAGGTCGAGTGATTGGACTCTTTATTCCCTTGATTCCAACGCCTGAAAAATGGGAGGAGTATCCGTTTCAGATTGCCAGTGGTGTGCTAGCTGTCCTAGTAACCTACTTTGTTCTGCAAATGGGATTCACGATTTTGTCAACCATCCCCATGGCAGCCATTCAAGATCGACTTCATGGAAGTTTCCTCATTCGATTTATGGTGCAGCATAGCCCCCTTACAGCAGGCCTCTTGAAACAACTTTGGGTTGTAAAAATCTTAGGTGCGTAATCACTTCTCATCATGTCTAACAGTTCATGAGAGTTATTATAGAAAGGAAGGGGAGGCTCAAACCAAAATCAGCCTCCTTTTCTGTTGTGGAGAAACATGAATCAAAAAATTCTCGAAACCTTAGAGTTTCAAAAAGTCAAAAACTTAGTAGAGCCCTATTTGCAAACGGAGCAGGGCGAAGTGGAGTTGCAGGAATTAGCCCCACTTACAAAAAAAGAAGCAATTGAAACCGCCTTTCTTGAAATGGCGGATATGGCTCAGATATTTGTGGAGCATCCGCACTTTAGCGTGCCCACCATCCAAGAAATTCGTCCAGTGACCAAGCGTTTAGAACTAGAAACATCGCTCAATATCGATGAATTGTTAGCGGTCAAGAAAGTCCTGCGCGTGACCCATGAATTGCGAAATTTTTATGATGAATTAGAAAATGTCCGCTTGGAAAAACTGGATCGGATATTTGAAAATCTAGTCGACCTTCCACAGTTGCAGGGAAGTCTCCATGCCATTAATGAGGCAGGATTTATTGAAAACTTTGCCAGTGAAACCTTGGCAAAAATTCGTCGACGGATTCAAGAGAATGAACACCAAGTGCGAGACATTTTACAAGAATTGTTGAAGACCAAGTCCGAAATGCTGGCTGATCAGGTCGTAGCGAGTCGGAATGGACGAAATGTCTTGCCAGTCAAAAACACCTACCGCAATCGGATTGCCGGTGTGGTGCACGATATTTCAGCCAGTGGAAATACCGTCTATATCGAACCTCGAGCGGTCGTCAATCTTAATGAAGATATTGCCAACCATCGTGCAGATGAACGCTTCGAGATGCTCCGGATCTTGGAAGAAATTTCAAACCTCCTTCGTCCTCATGCGGGGGAAATCCGAAACAATGCTTGGCTGATCGGTCATATTGACCTCGTTCGGGCCAAACATCGCTTTTTACAGGACCGAAAAGGAACTATTCCAACCTTGTCAGATCAAGGGGAGATTCAGCTCTTGCAGGTTCGCCATCCCTTGATTGAGAAGGCTGTTCCTAATGATATCCACTTTGGCAAAGACCTCACAGAGATTGTGATTACCGGACCGAATACGGGTGGGAAGACCATCATGCTCAAGACCCTGGGACTAGCCCAATTAATGGCCCAGTCGGGCTTGCCAATCCTAGCAGATGCTGGGAGTAAGGTAGCTGTCTTCACGCAAATCTTCTCTGATATCGGGGATGAGCAGTCGATCGAGCAGAGCCTGTCTACCTTCTCCAGTCACATGACCAATATTGTCTCTATTTTGGAGCAGGTCGATGAGGAATCCTTGGTCTTGCTGGATGAGTTGGGAGCTGGAACGGATCCTCAGGAAGGGGCTTCACTGGCGATCGCCATCCTAGAAGATCTCCGCTTACGAGGGATCAAGACCATGGCGACCACCCACTATCCAGAACTTAAGGCCTATGGGATTGAGACACTTGGTGTTCAAAATGCCAGCATGGAATTTGATACGGACAGCCTGCGTCCGACCTATCGGTTTATGCAGGGGGTACCAGGACGTTCCAATGCCTTTGAAATCGCGCGTCGTCTAGGCTTGTCAGAAGTGATTGTTCGTCAAGCGCAGGGGTTGACCAATCAGGATCGGGATGTCAACCGCATCATTGAAAAGTTGGAAGCTCAGACCCTAGAAAGTCGCAAACGACTCGAGTCCATCCGAGATGTTGAACAGGAAAATCTGAAATTCAACCGCGTCCTCAAGAAATTGTACAATGAGTTGACCCGAGAGCGGGAAACAGAGCTCAACAAGGCGCGTAAAGAAGCGCAAGAAATTGTGGATCTTGCTCTAGCAGAAAGCGATCAGATTTTGCAAGGTCTTCATGCCAAATCGCAACTCAAGCCCCATGAAATTATTGAAGCCAAGTCTCAGTTGAAAAAATTGGCCCCAGAAACAGTCGATCTATCGAAAAACAAGGTCTTGAAACAGGCTAAGAAAGCCCGTGCTCCAAAAGTCGGAGACGAGATCTTGGTCATCAGCTATGGACAAAGAGGAAGTCTTACCAAGCAGCTCAAGGATGGTCGTTGGGAAGCCCAAGTGGGACTGATCAAGATGACCTTGGAAGAAAAAGAATTTAATCTGTTGAAAGCTGAAAAAGATGCTTCTCGACCGAAAAAACGCCAGGTCCACGTAGTCAAACGTTCCAATGCCAATGGACCTCGGGCTCGCTTGGACCTTCGTGGCAAACGGTATGAGGAAGCCATGGAAGAATTGGACAGCTTTATCGACCAAGCCCTTCTCAATAATATGGCCCAAGTCGATATCATCCACGGTATCGGAACTGGGGTCATCCGGGAAGGAGTTACCAAGTACCTCCGTCGCAATAAGCATGTCAAAAGCTTCGAGTACGCTCCTCAAAATGCAGGAGGAAGCGGAGCGACAATTGTGACCTTTAAATAAGCAAAGAGTCAGTCGTGCCTTTTAATCAGGCACGCTTTTTGCTATAATACAGTCAGTTTAAACGGAAAGAAGGAAAGCATATGACCCCTAATCGTTCGTCCGATTCTTGTACTACCATACTTGTCGGAAAAGATGCCAGTTATGATGGTTCAACCATTGTAGCTCGCACGGAAGACTCTCAAAACGGAGTGTTTACTCCTAAGAAATTTATCGTTGTTCAGCCAGAGGATCAACCCCGTCATTATCGGTCGGTCCTATCTCCTTTTGAGATAGACCTGCCAGATAACCCTGTTCGTTACACAGCTGTTCCAGATGCCATTCCAAAAGATGGTATCTGGGGAGAAGCGGGGATCAATCGGTACAATGTGGCTATGAGTGAGACAGAGACCATTACGACCAATAGCCGAGTCTTGGGGGCGGACCCTCTGGTGGAAAGTGGAATTGGGGAGGAAGACATGCTGACCTTGGTCCTTCCTTATGTCCAGACTGCCCGAGAAGGAGTGCTTCGCTTGGGGAAAATCCTAGAAGAATACGGAACCTATGAGTCTAACGGAGTAGCTATCAGCGATGTCAATGAGATCTGGTGGTTGGAAACCATCGGTGGTCATCACTGGATGGCCCGCCGTGTGCCAGACGATGCCTATGTGACCAATCCCAATCAATTGGGAAGTGATCGCTTTGAGTTTGATCGCCCGGAAGAGTTTTTATGTGACCCAGACTTGAAAGATTTTGTGGAACGCCATCACCTGGCCTTGGATTTTGACGGTTCGTCTTTTAACCCTCGTTATGCTTTTGGGAGCCAACGAGATAAGGACCGCCATTACAACACGCCACGGGCTTGGGATATTCAACGATTCCTCAACCCAGAAGTGGAGCAAGATCCTCGTTCCTTCTTCCTTCCTTGGTGTCAAAAACCTTACCGCAAGATTACGATTGAAGATGTCAAATATGTCCTCAGCAGTCACTACCAGGATTCAGCCTATGATCCTTACGCTTTAGAAGGGGATAGTCATAGTCGTCGGACCTTCCGTACCATTGGCATTAACCGGACCAGCCAGACGGCCATTCTCCAGTTGCGGCCGAATCGTCCTCAAGAGACAACCGGGATTCAATGGCTTTGCTATGGGTCAATGCCTTTCAATACGGCCGTTCCTTTCTTTACCCAGGTCGATACGACACCGGATTATTTTGCCAATACGACAGAAAAAGTGACGACAGATTCCTTCTATTGGACCAATCGAATCATTGCTGGTCTGGCAGATGCCCACTATAGTCATCATGTTGGAGATTTAGAAGATTACCAAGAAAGCACTATGGCCCTTGGGCATGCCCGGATTGGACGAGTGGATCAAGCCTTGGCAGCAGGACAAACCGTTGATTTCGAAAGAGAAAATCAGGAAATGAGTGATCAGATTCAAGAAGCGACGGATTGCTTATTGGATAAGGTCTTGTTGGATGCTAGTAACCTGATGACCAACCATTTCTCTTTGAGTGACTAGTTGGACCAAGTTGTACTATTTCATGATAGTTTCTGAAAATATTGATTTTCTTTTCAAATTATGCTAAAATAGAACAAATTGAACATCATACCGGATGAAGTTTTTCAGAAGTAGGGCCTTCCTATGACTGTGAAATGGACGGAACTCTGGAGAGACCGTAAAGGCACCGAAGGGGCAAGGTAGAGCATTCTACTCAAACTCTCAGGTAAAAGGACAGAGCAAAAGATAGAAGCCTTTTTGGTTTTTATTTGGAGCACCAGAGTACATGTTTTGACATGTGCTCTTTCTTTTTCTCTTTGGATGATTGCTTGGATGATGTGGAGGAAGTGGATGGCTATCCCTTTCTAAAGCTAGACAAATGATAAAAGGAGAAATAGATAAGGATGACAAATTGGTTGGCGTTTTTTAAACAAGTAGATAATGTGGTCTGGGGGGCTCCCCTTTTGATCCTCTTGGTGGGGACTGGGATTTATCTGAGCTTACGCTTGGGCTTGCTTCAAGTTTTTCGTTTACCCCAAGCCTTTCGGCTCATTTTTACAGAAGATCAAGGAGAAGGGGATATCTCTAGCTTCGGAGCCTTGGCAACAGCCTTGGCGGCGACAGTTGGGACAGGAAATATTGTCGGAGTAGCGACAGCGATTCAGACAGGTGGCCCAGGTGCCCTCTTTTGGATGTGGATGGCAGCCTTCTTTGGAATGGCGACCAAGTATGCAGAAGGTTTGTTGGCCATTCGCTACCGAACCAAGGATGACAATGGTCACATTTCTGGTGGTCCGATGTACTACATTCTTCACGGGATGGGAGAGAAGTGGCGTCCCCTTGCCATCTTCTTTGCCCTAGCAGGTGTCTTGGTGGCTCTCTTTGGGATTGGAACCATGACCCAGGTGAATGCCATTACGGGCGCTTTGAAGACTAGTTTTCAACTTTCTCCTCAAGTCGCTAGTCTGGTCATTGCAGGAATTGTATCGGCTGTCATATTTGGGGGAATTCATTGGATTTCCAAGGTTTCAGAAAAGGTGGTTCCTTTTATGGCTGCAGCCTATATCTTTGCGACAGTTTATATTATTGTCTTGAATATGGACCAAGTGCCGACCGTTCTATCCCAAGTTTTCCAAGGTGCTTTTACAAGAACCGCGGCTATCGGTGGTTTTTCTGGAGCCTTGGTGAAAGAGGCAGTTCAAAAAGGGGTGGCGCGTGGAGTTTTCTCCAATGAGTCAGGACTGGGATCTGCGCCGATTGCAGCAGCCGCAGCGAAGACGGAAGAGCCAGTGGAGCAAGGTTTGATTTCTATGACTGGGACCTTCATCGATACCATTATTATTTGTAGCCTAACTGGTCTAGCTATTTTAGTATCTGGCCAGTGGACAACAGTGGGGCAAGTTGGGAGTGATTTGACCCAACAGGTCTTTATTTCGACCTTTGGCCACATCGGTGGGATCATTCTGACCCTTTGTTTGGTCCTGTTTGCGACGACGACCATTTTGGGTTGGTCTTATTATGGTGAACGCTGTGTCGAATTTTTGGCGGGTGTCAAACTCATTCCCTATTACCGTCTTCTGTTTATCCTGATGGTGGGGGTAGGAGGCTTTCTTCAGTTGGAGTTAGTCTGGATCATTGCCGATATTGTGAATGGACTGATGGCCTTGCCGAATCTCATCGCCTTGTTAGCCTTATCGCCTATTGTTCTAAAGGAAAGCAAACGATATTTTAAGAAAAAGAAATAGACCAAATCGTGTGATCTGGTCTTTCTGTCTTAATAGCGTTTTTCTTTGGGCCAATCTTTCATTTCAGAAATGGCTGTAAAGAGGACGTCTGTTGATGAGTTGAGGGCTGTTTCACAAGAATCTTGGATAACGCCGATAATGAAGCCTACACTAACCACTTGCATAGCGATATCATTGTCGATACCAAAGAGGCTGCAGGCGACAGGAATCAAGAGGAGGGAACCACCAGCTACTCCAGAAGCCCCACAGGCTGAAACAGCTGCAACGATACTGAGGACCAGGGCAGTCCCAAAATCGACTTGAATGCCTAAGGTGTTGACAGCAGCTAGGGTCAAGGTATTAATGGTAACGGCAGCTCCGGCCATATTAATAGTAGATCCCAGAGGGATAGAGACCGAGTAAGTATCAGGGTTGAGACCTAGTTCCTTACAGAGCTTCATATTGACAGGGATGTTAGCAGCAGAGCTTCTAGTAAAGAAGGCAGTCAGTCCACTGACTCGTAGACATTTGAAGACGAGCGGATAAGGATTTTTGCGAATCATGATGTAGACAAAAATCGGGTTGATGACTAGAGCGACGAAGAACATGGTGCCAACCAAGAGAAGTAAGAGGAGGCCATAGCTCTTAAGTCCATCAAATCCTTGTCCTGCAATCGTTGTATAGACCAAGCCAAGAATCCCAAATGGCGCAAGGTTAATGATCCATTCGACAATCTTGGAAGTGATATCTGCCAGGGTTTGAAGGAGGTCCTTGCTGTGCTCACTCGCTTCTCTCATAGCAACACCAAAGACGACGGCCCAGGATAGAATCCCGATATAATTGGCCTGAATAAGGGCATTGAGCGGGTTGTCCACGATTTTTAAGAGAAGGTTGCTGATGACTTCCCCTAGTCCATCGGGAGAAGTTCCTTCAGCACTAGTTCCTGTTAAAGAAATGGTAATAGGAAAGAGATAGTTCACCAGGACCGCTACCAAGGCTGCCGCAAAAGTTCCCAGGAGGTAGAGGACAATGACTGATTTCATATTGGTTTGGGTTCCCTTTTGGTGCTGGGAGAGGGCGTTAGCGACAAGGGCGAAGACTAGAAGAGGAGCAATAGCCCGCAAACCTCCTACAAAGATTTCCCCTAATAGACCAATTGCAGATGCTTTAGGAAGTAGCAGAGCTAAAAGGGCTCCAACGAAGATTCCGATTGCAATCCGCTTCATCAGGTTGGTTTTGTTCCAAGTTTGAATGAGTCGTTTGACCATAAGGACCTCCTTTATTGAAAGTTTACCGTCCATTATACGATAGATAAGTCTTAAAATCAAGGTGAGCATAAGAGGAGGTTAGTGGTTCTAAAGGTTAAAATCTGATATAATCAAACCATTAGAAAAAGAGAAGGAGATTGATAGAAGGTATGAAGAATATTTTTTCCCGCTATGTCAGTCAGTTTGATTGGACCAAGATCATGGATGAATTGGTTTCAAAATTGATTTCGTTAGCTGTTTTATTTGTTTTATTTTTTCTTGCAAAAAAACTAATCCATAGTTTGGTGAAACGCATCTTGAAGCCTTCTCTGAATTATGTAGGCCAAGACGAAGCGCGTAAGAATACTATTTTAAGGCTGGTAGAGAGTCTGTTGAATTACTGCCTCTATTTTATCCTGATCTACTGGATTCTTTCTATCTTGGGCTTACCAGTCTCCAGTCTCTTAGCAGGTGCAGGAATTGCCGGAGTTGCCATTGGGTTAGGAGCACAGGGCTTCCTATCAGACTTGGTCAATGGGTTCTTTATTCTTCTGGAACGTCAGATAGACGTCGGAGATACCGTTCGTTTGACCAATGGTCCGATTACCATCGCTGGAACCGTCTCTAGTGTGGGCATTCGGACGACTCAGGTGCGAGACGCAGATGGGACCTTGCATTATGTACCCAATCGCAATATTATGGTTGTCAGCAATCTCTCTCGGGGGAACCAGCGCGTCCTCATCGATATGCCAATTTCAGCTCAAACTGACCTAGACAAGATTTATCAAATCTTCCAGCAAGTCAACGATGAACAAGCCCAAAAGCATCCAGAAATCTTAGATGGTCCGACGATTTTAGGCCCTCAAATCGAAAAGGGGACAGGCCGTTATTCCTTCCGCGTCGCCATGATGGTCCAGTCGGGAAGCCAAGTGGCCATTTACCATCTTTATTACAAACTCTATCATGATGCCCTCTTACAAAATGGCATCGAGATTCCAACCACTTTCTCTGTCACACCCTAACAAAAAAAGACCTATTGGTCTTTTTTCTTATTCTAAAATAAGCATGCCATCTTTGACAGCGAAAGGATCTTTCGGATTGATCCGATCGTAGAACATAACGCCATTGATGTGATCGATTTCGTGTTGGACCACAATGGAGTTGTAGCCTTTGAGTTTGATACGGTGCTTTTCTCCGGTTTTGTCATAGTAGTCTACCGTTACACGTGCGTGACGAACCACATAACCAGGAACGTTGCGGTCTACAGAGAGACACCCTTCCCCATCTCCTAGAGCCGCATCTTGGACTGAGTGGGAGACAATTTTAGGATTGTACATGACTTCTTGGATGGAGTAGGCTTCTTTTGGAGGATTTCCTTCTTCGTCCTCTGGATTTGGGACGAGAACGGCAATGATGCGCTTAGAAATGTCCAACTGAGGGGCAGCGAGTCCAACTCCACCTCGGAGACCCAATTTTTCCGCCATGACAGGATCCTGCGAATGGTGCAAGAACTGCATCATTTTTTCCCCTAGGATGATGTCTTGATCTGACAGTGGGAAAGTGACCTCTTCAGCGATAGCACGTAAAGTTGGGTGGCCTTCGCGGATAATATCATTCATATCAATTAGATGGGCAGCTTTTGTAATGGTTTCGATTGCAGACATGTTCTCATTCACTCCTTTTTTCTAGAAACCATCATATCATAAATCCTTTTAGAATGAAAGTTTGCCAATTGATTGATGGGTGCTAATGGACCAGACGGACCGTAAATTAGAAAAGGAAAGAATCCTAGTCCGGTTCATGGTATAATGATAAGAAGAATGAAGGAGACAAGCATGCGTCTAGATAAATATTTAGTGGACTGTGGAGTGGGAAGCCGAACAGAAGTCAAGCAAGTCCTCAAGCAAAAAAAGATTCAGGTCAATGGAAAGGTGGAAACCTCTGCCAAGGTTCATATTGATCCAGATAAGGATCAAGTGACCTATCTGGGAGAAAGTTTATTCCATGAAGAGTTTGTTTACTATCTGCTCAATAAACCCAAAGGGGTCATTTCAGCAACGGAAGATGACCGCCATCAAACAGTCTTAGATTTGCTAGATGACACGGCCAGACACAAGGAAGTCTTTCCAGTTGGACGATTGGATATTGATACCCATGGTTTACTCCTCTTGACCAATAATGGTAAGCTGGCTCATGCCATGCTATCGCCTAAGAAGCATGTGGACAAGGTCTACCGTGCTCAAGTAGCTGGAATCATGACCCAGGAAGATATCGACCGCTTCAAAGAAGGAATAGAATTGAAGGATTTCACCACCCTGCCAGCGGAGTTGGAAATATTGGAGGTCGATCAAGAAGCTAATAGTTGCTTGGTTCAGATCCGCATCGCTGAAGGAAAATTCCATCAGGTCAAGCGCATGGTCGCAGCTTGTGGCAAAGAAGTCACCGATCTCGAGCGGATTTCCATGGGGCCCTTGAGCTTGGATCCTAGTCTCGAATTGGGGGAGTGGCGTAGATTGACAGCAGAAGAAATAAAGCTCTTAACTGACTTTCGGGTCAACATATAATGAGAAGTCATTGTAGTCTTGGGTTTGAAGAACTCTGTTGGAAAAAGCAGAAGTGTTTGACAGAAAGATGAAATCTTGGTAGAATGAATAGGTCGAATAGACAACTAACTCTTTCTTGGTAGCAGGCTATGCCAAACCTGCCACTCGGATAGAGCATAAAGAAAAGGAGCTTATCATGGCAATCTCAAAAGAGAAAAAAAATGAAATTATTGCACAATACGCACGTCACGAAGGTGACACTGGTTCAGTAGAAGTACAAGTTGCTGTCCTTACTTGGGAAATCAACCACTTGAACGACCACATCAAACAACACAAAAAAGACCACGCTACTTACCGTGGTTTGATGAAGAAAATCGGTCGCCGTCGTAACTTGTTGGCTTACCTTCGTAAGAACGACGTTAACCGTTACCGTGAGTTGATCAACTCTCTTGGACTTCGTCGTTAATCATGATGCTAAGGGCGCCAAAAATCCGTATGAAAATAGGGAAACGACACAGTGTTCGATGAACACAAGGAGTTTCATCTTTTTCACTAGGATTTTAGCCCGAGCTCAAAACAGCTCTCTGAATTCAGAGGGCTGTTATTTTTTGCCAAGTGCTTAGGCCGTGTTCAATTGAATACAAAAAAGTTAAGTTACTCTATTTGTAGAGTAGCTTTTCTTTTTCACTAGAATTATAGTATAATCTTCGGCTACGGTTCCTAGCATCGTAAGGTAAAATAGACCAGATTTATCTCCCTTCGGGGAGATTTTTTGTTTTCAGAAGAAATCTAGTACAATCTTCGGTTCGTCGCCTTGTCTAGAAACGTTTTATACAGCAAGAATGGAGCCCTCTGAATTCAGAGGGCTTTTTTGTTATCTTTTTTCGGACAAGATTCATGATTCTGAGTAAGTCGTTTTGTTTGACAGATGTAATTAAAAGAGTTACAATAGACGCATCTTAAGAAATAGAGGTTATCGATATGATTGATATTACATATCTAGATGGTGCAAAACAAGAAAGAGTCATGCATTTTGATTCCTATGAAGAGTTTGAACGCTCCCAACAGACCTGCTTGATCGGTGTAGCGGATTACTATTCTGTACAAAAATTGACCTATAATGGGCACGAACTCGATTACCATGGAACTTACGGAGATGTCTTCTTCTATTTGATGAAGCAAGACCTCGATCAATACAAAAACTAAAGGAGAAAAACAATGGCAAAAGCAATTACAGACGCAACATTTGAAGCAGAAACGAAAGAAGGATTGGTCTTGGTAGACTTCTGGGCGACCTGGTGTGGTCCATGTCGTATGCAAGGTCCAATCTTGGATAAATTGTCTGAAGAACTTTCAGAAGATGTCTTGAAAATCGTTAAAATGGACGTTGATGAAAATCCAAATACAGCGCGTGCTTTCGGCATTATGTCTATCCCTACTCTTCTTTTCAAAAAAGATGGACAAGTGGTTAAACAAGTTGCTGGTGTTCACACAGCAGAACAAATCAAGGCCATTGTGGCTGAGTTGAGTTAAAAGCATAAGCACTCCCATTAATAAAATGGGAGTGCTTTTTTATATGATAAATTGCAAGAATAAGTGCAATAGTTAGTATTGAAAAGATTGAATGGCCTCTTTCAACTCATCTTGTAAAAAGTCTCTCTGATCAAGTTGAATATAGACTTCTAACAGACAGGATCTAAGGTTGGAAAATTTATAAAAATCTCCCCTCTCCTCTATTGGAAAGTCAAGCGTTTTTATCCAAGAAGCTACTTGTTCTTGCTCGATTTTCCCTTGCAAAATAGGTTCATAGAGCACTCTAGCTAAACGCCAATCCTCATCATCGGTAAAACGAATTGAAATTCTTTTAAAGACTTGGCCAAGTATGTTCAATCCTTCATGAACTTTGTTATTAGGAAGGTCTGGATGACAAACTACTTCTGTTAAAAGATCAGCTCCATGCGCAAAAGCGTGAACCCAACCATACTGGCTGGAAAAACCTGTTGTATCCTTTTCTTTTAAAAGATAGTGTAAGCCTTGATCCAGTAAAATATATCTTATATCAGCTTTTAATCTTTGATAAAAAATCGATTGTTGGTTGGCATCTGCAGACAAGAGATTGGCATAAATCAGTGCTCTAAAAGAACGATCAAGTGTCGATAGTCCAATCTTGTCAATCTCTTTTTCTACTCCTTCATCGGATATAATCGTCTCAGAAATGAAATGAAACTGTTCCTGTGTAAAGAGTTCTTCTTGAATCCCTCTAGCCAAGCTTGTAAAAACGAGATCATCGCGAATTTCTGGTGAGGGATCTCCTAAATGTTCCAGCAACCACTGGATTTCTTCTCGGTTATAGCTTGGTTTTTCTTCTGTCACTTTACTTTGTAATTCTTGATACATCCCTACACCTCTGAATTTCTACTAGCTTATTTTAGAGTTGGCTGTAGAGGAGTTTATTCTCCCAATTCTGCACTGTAAGCAATAATTTGATCCACTGTGTCTGAAAGGAATTGGATGGTGTCGCGGAGTGGTTTGTCAGTCGAGATATCTGCTCCGATAATCATGGCTGACTCAAGTGGGGTCTTGCTGCCACCTGATTTGAGGAGGTCTAGCCAATCTTTATCTCCATTTTCGGAGTTCTTCAAATGCAAGTATCCCGCTGTTGAGATAACCAAGCCAGCTGAGTAGGTGTAGCTGTATAGCCCCATGTAGTAGTGGCTTTGGCGCATCCAGGTCAACGCTGCATCGTCATCGATTTCAACGGCATCTCCCCAGAATTCGGTCAAGACTTCCTTCATGATGCTGTTGAGCTTGCTAGCGCCGAAGGTGCCACCTTCTTCGATCAAGGTGTAGACCTTGCGTTGGAAGGCTGCTTCCAACAAGTGGGTGATGAAGTTGTGGAAGTAGGTGTCTGTCAAGCGGTGTGCTAGGGCAAAGCGTTTTTGACGAGGGTCGTCAAACTGGTGTTCCAAATAGTCGCTGAGGAGGAGCTCGTTAAAGGTAGAAGGAGCTTCCACATAGTAGGTCGACATGTGGGCGTTGAAGTAGCTTTGGTTGTTGTCTGAGAAGATGAATTGACCAGAGTGTCCGATCTCGTGGATCAGGGTGTAGACATCGCTCATGCGTCCTGTCCAGCTCATGAGGACATATGGGTGGACACGGTATGGGTCAGCGGCATAACCACCGGAATCCTTGCCTTCATTGGCCGCAAAGTCGACCCAACGTTCGGTTTGGTAGCGGGCGATTTCGCGGGAGTATTCTTCTCCAAGAGGTGCCACAGATTTCATGACCAAGTCATAGGCATCATCAATGGTAACATCAGGGTTGAGCGCGCTGTCCAAGTCCAACTTCCAATCAGCAAAGGTCATTTTCTCAAGACCGTTGACCTTGGCTACGTGTTTGAGGAATTTTTGAGCGACCGGAGCGAAATCCTTCATGATCAGGTCAATCTGACGGTCAAACATAGAACGATCCACTTCCTGCTCAGCCAAGAGATAGTCAAAGACAGAGTCGTAGCCTCGCATATCTGCGATCAGTTTTTCAGACTTAACTTGAGCTAGATAGGTAGCAGCAGCCGTGTTTTGGTGCTTGCGGAGACCTTCTGAGAAGGAACGAAAGGCTTTTTCACGGACTTCCGCATTCTCATGGTTTTGGTAGAAGTTTTCATAGGTGACAAAGCTATTCTTGTAGACTTTTCCATCCACTTCAAAATCAGCCATTTCAAAGTCGCCAGCCCGCATCTTGGTATAGATGTCTTGTGGTCCGTAGAAGACTTCACCCAGGTTGGTCAAAGTTTTTTCCACATCAGCTCCCAAGTAGTGGGCTTTTTTAATTTTAGCCTGACGAATGGCATAAGTGAGGTGAGGGAGTTGCCCGAGGCGTTCGAGGACTTCTTCATCCGCTTCTACCAAAGCATCATCAAAGAAGGAAAGTTCGACGCTCGCCCAAGTTTCGAAATCCATCCCCGCTTGGGCAATTTCCGCAAAAGCTTCATCGCCAAAGTCAGTCGTTTGTGGCATAAAGCTGTAGTTGCCAATGTGACTGAGTTGGATCTGAATTTGTTCAAAGACCGCAAAGGCAGCTTCAAAGTCTTCAAAAGTGTGGAGCTTGCCCTTGTAGTTGCGGACAAATTCATTGATTTCTTCGCGTGTTTTTTCAATGGCGCGCAAGAAGTCTTCCTGATCTTGGTAGAGGGCTGTGAGGTCCCAGAGTTCGTTCTCAGGAAATTCAGAACGTTTTTTTAATTCCATAGTGTTCTCCTTTTGATCAAATAACTATACTCAGTATAGCAGAAAATAGGGGAGAATGATAGGTGAAAGGAGAACTTATCAAAGCTAGCTGGATCCAATAAGAAGCCAAGGATTTTCTAGCTTTTTTACCTTCTTTTGGTATAATAAAGTGGAGAAAGTTTTAGGGAGTATACGATGAAGAAATTCTATAAAGTTAGCTTGGTAGCGATGACCTTGCTAACCTTGGTGGCATGTGGGCCTAAGCGACGTCCTCGGACGCAACCCTCTACAGCTCAAAGTGAAGTAACAGATGGAAAAAATTCCAAAAAAGCATCGTCTGGGCATGAGTACTATCAAACAGTGCTTGAGCGTTACCAGGCCTACTCTAGGGCGATCGAAGCAGGTGATAGTGCAGGTCTAGAGACCAAACTAAAAGAAATAGATCCTCAATCGGATGAGTATGTCTATGCCATATATCTTCAAACTCTGGGTAGTAAACCTAACCTTTCCTATTTTTATACAGATTTGGATAAGGATGGGCGGGACGAACTCTTGATTGGGAATGGCCAAACAGTCTCAGCAATCTACTATCTGAAAGGCCAGCAACCAGAATTGTTGCATACAGCTTTTGTGGCTTCCTCTGGTGGCTCTCGTTCAAGTTTTCAAATTTTTGAGGATGGCTCGGTCATTTATGCTAGCTTTTCGTCTCTTCAACCAGAAGTAGATTTAATCCATTACAAGTTCCAAAAAGGAAAGCTGGAGACTGTCAATAAGATCCAAATTAAAAATGGGGACGGTCAGAAGCCAGAAAAAGCCTTAGGGATTACAGCAAAAGAATTGGATCAAGCAAAATTTGGATGGAAAGAACTAGAGACTGGGAAGAAGGCGATCAGCCAAGCAAGTACCTCAGAGCAGCAAACAAATAGTTACCAAGTCCGTGTAGCAGTTTCAGATCTTCGAATTCGTAAAGAAGCATCGATCAAGGGGGAAGAAGTCGGGATGATCCCGCAAGGTGTTTACACGATAACTGAGACGGTTACAGCTGATGGATATACCTGGGGCAAGCTCCAATCTGGCCAAGGCTGGATCGCGCTTGAGTTTACGACGAGAGTGGAAGGGGGAAATGCATCTACTGTTAAAGGATTGAGTGCGGAAGATCAAGAGGATATCCACTCGGTAGTAGAGAATGGCTATTCTTTAATGTATTCTAGATTGGTCAAACCAACCTTTATATTAGATTTATCAAATGATCATAGCGGTATCTATTCTTATACAGAAGGCATGTTTTTAGATTATTTCAATACTTATACTCCAGGTACCTATCAACTTGCAGATGTCATTAAAAAATTGGAAGCTCAAGAAACATCAGAATCCATTCAATCTATGACTACAGATCAATTAATTCAACTTGCGAAAGAAAGAAAACAAGGATGGATATACTCTTCGAAAGATAAGAAGTTTTTTGAATTCGTTCCAGGTGGACGTGGAGGTGCTGGCCCAGAGGTTGTTATTCCTTCAGCAGATGAGTGGGTCGTTGAGAATGATACAGTTACAGTAACAACTAGAGTTAAGACCTCTTCTCAACCTTTTGAGCGCTATGTGTTGAAGCGGAGCAAGAAAGACTATTCAGGTGGAGAACACAAAACGCGATTCTATGTCGTTAGTAAAGAAAATGTGTGGAATGGAAAATAGACGGTAGCTATATCTAGCTCTAGAATTTTAAAATAAGTGGAAATCAAATATTCCTCGAAAAAGGCTTTTAAAGCCTTTTTCTTTTGGGCTTGAATATGGTAAAATAAAGGTTATACGTGCTTGGATACAAAGATGAGGATATAACATACAGAAAGGCTGTTGAAATCCCGATCTCGTTGAGTTGGGTGGCCTTAGTATCTTGATAGTTGAACACGGGCTAAATCCCTAGTGAAAAAGATAGATTTCCTGGTGTGCGTGGCACACTGCGTCAATCTCCTATTTTCATACGGGATTCTTCACGCCCTTTGTATCCTGATTTTTGTAGGCAAGTCGTATAATTTTATCAATCCAAAGGGGATTACAATGACAAAACAAGTGTTTCAAACGACTTTTGCGGGTCGTGAGTTGATCGTAGAGACTGGTCAGGTTGCTAAGCAAGCCAATGGCTCTGTTGTCGTGCGTTATGGTGAGTCAACTGTCTTGACTGCTGCCGTTATGTCTAAGAAGATGGCAACTGGGGATTTCTTCCCACTTCAAGTCAACTACGAAGAAAAAATGTATGCGGCTGGGAAATTTCCTGGTGGATTTATGAAACGTGAAGGACGTCCTTCAACAGATGCGACCTTGACAGCACGTTTGATTGACCGTCCAATCCGTCCAATGTTTGCGGAAGGTTTCCGTAATGAAGTGCAAGTCATCAACACAGTCCTTTCTTACGATGAAAATGCATCTGCCCCAATGGCAGCGATGTTTGGTTCATCCTTGGCACTTTCTATCTCAGATATTCCATTTGACGGACCAATCGCTGGGGTACAAGTAGGTTATGTTGATGGCCAAATCATCATCAACCCTACTCAAGAGCAAGCAGAGCAATCGCTTCTTGAATTGACAGTAGCTGGTACTAAGCACGCTATCAACATGGTAGAGTCTGGTGCCAAAGAATTGTCAGAAGAAATCATGTTGGAAGCCCTTCTTAAAGGACACGAAGCTGTCAAAGAATTGATTACCTTCCAAGAAGAAATCGTTGCGGCAGTTGGGAAGGAAAAAGCAGAAGTTGAATTGCTTCATGTGGATGCTGAATTGCAAACTGAAATCATTGCAGCCTACAACAGCGACCTTCAAAAAGCTGTTCAAGTTGAAGAAAAATTGGCGCGTGAAGCTGCAACTCAAGCAGTCAAAGACCAAGTCACAGCAGTTTACGAAGAAAAATATGCAGACCACGAAGAATTTGACCGTATCATGCGGGACGTGGCTGAAATCTTGGAACAAATGGAACACGCAGAAGTGCGCCGTTTGATTACAGAAGACAAGGTTCGTCCAGATGGTCGTAAGGTCGATGAAATTCGTCCGTTGGATGCACAAGTGGACTACCTTCCTCGCGTTCACGGTTCAGGTCTCTTTACGCGTGGACAAACGCAAGCCCTTTCTGTTTTGACCTTGGCACCAATGGGTGAAACGCAAATCATCGATGGTTTAGACCCTGAGTACAAGAAACGCTTCATGCACCACTACAACTTCCCACAATATTCTGTAGGGGAAACTGGACGTTACGGTGCACCTGGTCGTCGTGAAATTGGTCACGGTGCTCTCGGTGAGCGTGCCCTTGCTCAAGTCTTGCCAAGCTTGGAAGAATTCCCATATGCCATCCGTTTGGTAGCAGAAGTATTGGAATCAAATGGTTCTTCATCTCAAGCATCTATCTGTGCGGGAACTCTTGCCCTCATGGCTGGTGGTGTGCCAATTAAGGCGCCAGTAGCAGGTATTGCTATGGGTCTCATTTCAGATGGAAACAACTACACCGTATTGACAGATATCCAAGGTTTGGAAGACCACTTTGGAGACATGGACTTTAAGGTTGCAGGTACGCGTGACGGGATTACAGCCCTTCAAATGGATATCAAGATCCAAGGGATTACTGCGGAAATCTTGACTGAAGCTCTTGCCCAAGCCAAGAAAGCTCGTTTTGAAATCCTTGACGTGATTGAAGCAACGATTCCAGAAGTTCGTCCAGAATTGGCTCCAACTGCTCCGAAAATTGATACCATCAAGATTGATGTGGACAAGATTAAGATTGTCATCGGTAAAGGTGGAGAAACCATCGATAAAATCATCGCTGAAACAGGCGTTAAGATTGATATCGATGAAGAAGGAAACGTGTCTATCTACTCGAGCGACCAAGCTGCTATTAACCGCGCTAAAGAAATCATTGCTGGTTTGGTTCGTGAAGCTAAAGTGGACGAAGTCTACCATGCTAAAGTTGTGCGTATCGAGAAATTCGGTGCCTTTGTCAACCTATTTGACAAGACGGATGCCCTCGTTCACATCTCTGAAATGGCTTGGACTCGCACCAACCGTGTCGAAGACCTGGTAGCTATTGGTGATGAAGTGGATGTCAAGATTATCAAGATTGATGAAAAAGGTCGTGTCGATGCTTCTATGAAAGCACTCTTGCCACGTCCGCCAAAAACAGAACATTCGGAAGAAAAAGGTGAGAAGGGTCATCGTCATGGCGACCGTCCTCGTCACCACAAACCTAGAAAAGATTTTGCCAAAGATTCAGGCGAAGCAACGAAAGAATAAGCATTTAAAAGAAAGGAGCACGGTATGGGATGGTGGCGTGAAACCATTGATATTGTAAAAGAAAATGACCCAGCAGCACGTACCTCGCTGGAGGTCCTCTTGACCTATCCAGGCGTTAAAGCGTTAGCTGCTCACCGTGTTTCTCACTTTTTGTGGAATCATGGCTTTAAGCTTCTAGCTCGGATGCACAGTCAGTTCTGGCGCTTTTGGACCCAGATCGAAATCCATCCAGGTGCGACAATTGCTTCGGGTGTCTTTATCGACCATGGAGCGGGCCTCGTTATTGGGGAAACAGCTATTGTTGAAAAAGGCGTCATGCTCTACCATGGGGTGACGCTCGGTGGAACTGGAAAGGATACAGGGAAGCGTCATCCAACGGTTCGTGAAGGAGCTTTGATCTCCGCTCATGCTCAAGTCATCGGCCCGATTGAGATTGGGGCCAAGGCCAAAGTAGGAGCAGGGGCAGTGGTAGTCTCTGATGTACCGAGTGATGTGACCGTTGTCGGTGTTCCTGCCAAGATTGTTCGTGTTCACGGTAAGAAGGATGAGCCAATCATTCACCAGGAAGAAGAAAAGCGTGAATACTACGTGAATAAGATGGAGCACGCCAAGGAAGCCAGTCACCATTCATCAAGTCTTTAGAAAAGGTTGGAAAAGTTATCGAAGTGAAATATGACAGGAGGAACCGACCTGTCAGATTTACCAGATGCTATTTTGAACCAGGTAGTCCTTGAACTGAAAGAAGGCTTGGAGTCAATTTCGCAAGAGTAAAGTCTATCAGTTCTTCTACACAGCTGACTATGTAGATCATCATAACCGAACCTGGGGTGCCCGCCATGAAGAGCGGACAGCTGATGCCATGACTTTTTTCACTATCGCTTTGACAATAGCAAAGGAACTAGAAAGGTAACTACAAGAATGGCAGTTTATTTTTACGGCTGTATCACCATGGATGGCTACTTGGCAGACAGCCAGCACAGGATAGACTGGCTGCATCAGCTTGCTTCTATAGAGGATACAGGCTATGATGACTTTTACAGGCAAATGGATATCACCATCATGGGTAAGCGGACCTTTGAGGAAATCCAAGATTTGCAAGATGTAGAAAGTTTTTATCAAGCTACGGAAAACTATGTCTTTACGCATGATAGGCACCTGCCTGTCAGCAATTACCAGCCAGTAGCTGGGGATGTGGTGGACTTTGTTCGCCAGATTGACAAAGGCAAAAATGTCTTTGTGATTGGTGGTAATTCCTTGGTAGGACCGCTCTTGGATGCGGATCTTTTCGACCACCTCATTATTCAGATAGCGCCCCTTATCCTAGGAAAGGGGGTTCCCCTCTTTACCCAAGAGGAAGGGCAGCGCTTTTATCAACTGGATAGCCTCAGACAATTTGGCCCTTTTGCAGAGCTGGTTTTCAGCCGAAAAAGTCAGAAATAAAGAAGGGAGTGGACCGCATGATTAAAATTTATGACACCATGTCTCGTGATTTGCGAGAATTTGTCCCAATCGAAGAAGGAAAGGTCCGCATGTATGTTTGTGGGCCAACAGTTTACAACTATATCCACGTGGGGAATGCCCGTTCGACAGTAGCCTTTGACACGATTCGTCGCTACTTTGAGTATCGTGGCTACGAGGTTAACTACATTTCCAACTTTACAGATGTGGATGATAAGATTATCAACCGTGCCAAGGAAGAAAGCATTACTCCTCAGGAAGTGGCAGACAAGTACATTGCGGCTTTTCGTGAGGATGTGACGGCTCTCGGGGTCAAACCTGCAACCCGCCACCCTCGTGTGGTCGAGTTTATGGACGACATCATTCGTTTTGTCGCTGATTTGATCGAAAAAGGCTATGCCTACGAGAGCCAAGGGGATGTTTATTTCCGTGTGGAAAAATCCCACAACTATGCTAAGTTAGCCAACAAAACTCTAGAAGACTTGGAGTTAGGTGCTTCTGGTCGGACAGATGAAGAGACTGCCCGCAAGGAAAATCCAGTCGACTTTGCCCTTTGGAAAGCTGCGAAGCCGGGTGAAGTTTCTTGGGACAGTCCTTGGGGTCCTGGTCGTCCTGGTTGGCACATCGAGTGTTCGGTCATGTCAACGGGGATTTTAGGCGATACCATTGATATCCACGGTGGTGGAGCCGATCTTGAGTTTCCACACCATACCAATGAAATTGCCCAGTCTGAAGCCAAAACAGGCAAAACTTTTGCCAACTACTGGATGCACAATGGCTTTGTCAATATCGACAATGTCAAGATGTCCAAGTCCTTAGGTAACTTCATTACTGTGCATGATGCATTGAAGACCATCGACGGCCAAGTCCTTCGCTTCTTCTTTGCGACCCAGCACTACCGCAAGCCCATTAACTTCACAGAAAAAGCGGTACGCGATGCGGAGACCAACCTCAAGTATTTGAAAAATACCTATGAGCAACCGTTCACAGGAGAAGTGGATCCAGCAGACTTGCAAGGCTTTGTGGACAAGTTTATCGCGGCGATGGATGAAGATATCAATGCAGCGAACGGAATTACTGTCGTCTTTGAATTGGCTAAATGGATCAATTCAGGTCACTACAATCAAGACGTCAAGGATGCCTTGACCAAGATGTTAGAAGTCTTTGGAGTGGTCTTTGTCGAAGAAGTCTTGGATGCAGATATTGAAGCCTTGATCGCTGAACGCCAGGAAGCGCGGGCTAAGAAAGATTTTGCGAGAGCAGATGCCATTCGCGATGAATTGGCTGCGCAAGGAATCAAGCTCTTGGATACAAAAGAAGGTGTAAGGTGGACTCGTGATTGATGTCAATCTAATCAATGGGATTGCCCTGGCCTTTGAGGGAGATGCGGTCTATTCTATGTATATTCGCAAGCACCTGATTTTGCAAGGGATGACCAAGCCCAATAAACTTCATCAGGCAGCTACCCGCTACGTCTCTGCCAAGGCTCAGGCTAGTCTGATTGCGATGATGTTGGAAGAAGAGCTTTTGACAGAGAAAGAAGTCGAGATCTATAAGCGCGGTCGCAATACCAATAGCCATACCAAGGCCAAAAATGCGGATGTCGTGACCTATCGCATGTCGACGGGTTTTGAAGCGGTCATGGGTTACCTGCATCTGACAGATGAAATCAATCGCTTAGAGGAATTGGTAGCTTGGTGTATCCAAAAAGTGGAAGAAGGAACAAAATAGTGAAAAATATCAGAGAGTGGTTCCCTCAGGCAGAGGTGACGGATCACCCCAATCCACCAGTTGGTTATGTAGCCATTCCCCTGCAGGCCCAGCAATGGTTGCTACTGAGGGAAGAAGAGCTAACCGAGCGAGAAAAACAATTGATTGCCTGGTTGGCTAGTGAGGAAGATCTTGTTCCCAATCCTTGGTACCAATACCTGATCGATGGAAAGGGAGAAGCCCCTCAAGTTATCCAAAAAATGCAACTTGTCTATTGCCACCTCTCGCACTCGACAGCGGAAGGAACGGCTTCCTGGTTAGAGATGATGCAGACGCTTTTGCCCAACTTTCGGGCAGTCTTGCAACTGAGTGGACAGGACTATGTACTCATTCTAGATCAAGAGCAGTCGCTGGCTGTGGCTGATATCTTAAAAGATACCGTCTCTGCCATGGAGTATGATTTTAACATTCGTTTATCCATCATGGTCGGGCAGGTATGGACCGAGTCAAAAGCTGGGAAAGTATCTCCTGTCATCCGAGCAGAACGGGCAGCCTTTCGAGCCTGGATCCGAGAAGGCCATCAAGGTGTTTACCGCTTTTCTCAACTCTACCTATGGGGAATCGAGCAGGCAGATTTGGATCTCCATCCTATCAAAGAACGCTTGCATCAGTTGATTGGGAGTCAAGACCAGTTGCAGGATATCATTGTTGCCCTCTGGGACAATGGGGCAGTTGTGACCAAGGCGGCCCAGCAACTCTATCTCCATCGCAATTCACTCCAATACAAGATTGATAAGTGGGAAGAGCTAACGGGTCTCCAGTTAAAAAATCTGACTGATCTAGCCCTTTGTTACCATTTGGTTCTACAGGATGTGATTTAACGGAATGAATTGAGAGTTTTGTGCAACTTGCACAAAACTCTTTTTCTTTTTTGTGAGACTTGCCATAGTTTTGTAAAGCGTTTTCATTTATAATAGAATTATAAAAATCAAAGGAGTACCATCATGGTAGAATTAAATCTTAAAAATATTTACAAAAAATATCCAAACAGTGAACACTATTCAGTTGAAGATTTCAACTTGGACATCAAAGACAAAGAGTTTATCGTTTTCGTAGGTCCTTCAGGATGTGGTAAATCAACAACTCTTCGTATGATCGCTGGTCTTGAAGATATCACAGAAGGTGAATGTTCCATCGATGGTACTGTTGTAAATAACGTGGCACCTAAAGACCGTGACATCGCCATGGTATTCCAAAACTACGCTCTTTACCCACACATGACTGTGTACGATAACATGGCCTTTGGTTTGAAATTGCGTAAATACAGCAAGGAAGATATCGACAAACGTGTACAAGAAGCAGCTGAAATCCTTGGCTTGAAAGAATTCTTGGATCGTAAACCAGCTGACCTTTCTGGTGGTCAACGTCAACGTGTGGCTATGGGTCGTGCCATTGTCCGTGATGCAAAAGTGTTCTTGATGGACGAACCTTTGTCAAACTTGGATGCGAAACTTCGTGTATCCATGCGTGCTGAAATCGCGAAAATCCACCGCCGTATCGGAGCTACAACTATCTACGTAACTCACGACCAAACAGAAGCGATGACTCTTGCTGACCGTATCGTTATCATGTCTGCGACTAAAAACCCAGCTGGTACTGGTACAATTGGACGTGTGGAACAAATTGGTTCTCCGCAAGAAGTGTACAAGAACCCTGTTAACAAATTCGTAGCTGGATTCATCGGAAGCCCTGCCATGAACTTCATTAACGTCAAGTTGGAAGGTGGACACATCGTTACTAACGGATTGAATTTGAAAGTTCCAGAAGGTGCTTTGAAAGTCTTGAAAGAAAAAGGCTATGATGGTAAAGAATTGATCTTTGGTATCCGTCCAGAAGACGTGAATACAGAAGCTGCTTTCCTTGAAACTTTCCCAGAATCAGTCGTGAAAGCAACCATCTCTGTATCTGAGTTGCTTGGTTCTGAATCACACTTGTACTGCCAAGTTGGTGACAACGAATTTATCGCGAAAGTGGATGCGCGTGACTACCTTGAAACAGGTGCAACCATCGAACTTGGATTTGACTTGAACAAAGCTCACTTCTTCGACAAAGAAACTGAAAAGACAGTATACTAATACCTACTGGCGCTATAGAGACTGAGACAATGTGTCTCGGTCTCTTCCATTTTAAGGAGACAAAACATGGAAAAAGACTGGTGGAAGGGGAAGGTCGCTTATCAGATCTACCCAAAAAGCTTCAAAGACAGCAATGGAGATGGTGTTGGGGATTTGAAAGGCATCACGGAGAAACTCGATTACCTTCAAGACTTAGGGATTGATATTCTCTGGCTATCTCCTGTTTACAAGAGTCCTTTTATTGACCAGGGTTATGATATTTCTGACTATTATGCCATTGATCCCCTTTTTGGGACCATGGAAGATATGGAAGAGCTGATTGCGGAAGGAAAGAAGCGAGGCATTTCCATCATTATGGACCTGGTGGTCAACCATTGCTCCAGTCATCACGAATGGTTCCAAAAGGCTCTAGCGGATCCAGATGGCCCTTATGCAGACTACTTTTACTTCATCGAAAGCGACAAGGAACCCAACAACTGGGAAAGTTATTTTGGAGGCAGTGTCTGGGAACCGGTTCCTGGCACCAACAAATACTATCTCCATTCTTTCCACAAGGATCAGCCAGACCTCAATTGGCAAAATCCTATCTTGCGTGAAGAGATTTACAAGATGATCAATTGGTGGTTGGACAAGGGAATTGCAGGCTTCCGGATTGACGCCATCATCAATATTAAAAAGGATTTAGAATGGCGTTCGCTTCCGTCCGATCGTTACAATGGGCTAGTCCCGGTGCCGGAATCGCTGGTCAATGCCCAACCGATTGAACCTTTCTTGCAAGAGTTAAAGGAACGGACTTTTGCCAAGTACAATGCCTTCACTGTAGGGGAAGTTTTCAATGAAACCGATGATGAACTACATTTCTTCATCGGAAAAGATGGTGTCTTCTCTTCCATCTTTGACTTCAAACAAACCATGCTAGGTCAGGAAGGAAAGGGCTGGTTTGACCATAGTCTTCCAACAGCAGATGAACTCAAGGAAAGTATTTTCCAAGCCCATGAGCGCGCGGATAGTATTGGGGTCCTCTCGACCATTATCGAGAATCACGACGAACCTCGTGGCGTGTCCCATTATATTGCAGAAGGTCCAGTAAACGATACCAGTAAAAAAGCCCTAGGAACCATTCAGGTTTTGCGTAAGGGAATTCCTTTTATCTACCAAGGCCAAGAAATTGGGATGGAAAACCAAGTCTTTGAATCGGTGGAGGACTTTGATGATATCGCGACCATCAATGGCTACCATGTGGCTAAAGAAGCTGGTTTGAGCGAGGAAGAAGCCTTAGTAGCGATTGCCAAATACAGCCGGGACAATGCGCGGACGCCTATGCAATGGTCAGCAGAGCCAGGATTAGGCTTCAGCGATGGAACAGCCTGGTTGATTAGTCCCAAACCAGACTATTCTATTAATGTGGAAGACCAGGAAAAGGATCCAAACTCCATCTTGAATTATTATCGCCAGCTGACGGCCTTGTATCGCCATCCCCTCTATAGAAATACCATCCGGTTTGGAGATATGATTCCAGCTTATCGTGACCGTGAGAACATCATCGCCTTTGAACGCCGTGGGGACAAGCGTCTCTGGGTGATCAGCAATTTCCAAAATCGCCAGGCCACCTTGGAGTTGCCAGCTCCGATTAAAACGGTTATTTTAAACAATGTCGCTGGACTATTCCAAGAAGGAGATCAAGTATTAGAATTGACCCCTTACCAAACGGTTGTGTTGGAATTGGTGGAATAAGGAGAAACTTTGCATCAGTGTTAGAAATTAATGTAGAATAGTATTTTCATTAAATATTCTGGGGAAATTTATAAAAGTTTTCTATACTTTAGAATCAGTCAAGGATAAACTGAAACTTTCCGCCGTGAGAAAAGTACTTGAAACATTAATGTTTCAAGCACTCGGGAGTTTTGGAACATTAGGTCCAAAACTAAGTCATGGAACTTCGAAGAAGTTCGCTGACGTCCGTACTCACCTAAGGAAAGTTTTGAAAGATATTTTATCTCCAAAAAGAACCTTCGCGTCTGCGAAGGTTCTTTTCGTGTCATCCAAGTCTAAACCTGGAACTTACTCAACTTCTTTCTTTTTCAAGAGGAGGAAGCCGCCGCTAACGGCTAACAAGAAGCCTGAAAGAACGAAGTGTGCAGTTGAGTCTTCTCCAGTTTGTGGCAATTGTGCCTTGGCTGGACTTTCTTGGAAGCTTTGTCCTACTTGGTAGCTAAGTGGATGAACGACACCAGATTCTTTTTCAACTTTAGGAGAAGCTGGTAAAGTAGTCTGAGACTGCTCTACTTTTTTCTGCTCTGCTTGATTGTAGATTGGGACTACCACCCGATCTGGTTCTTTGGCTGGTACGTAATCCATCAAGCTTGCCAACTTGCTGCCAAAGATCGCATTGGTTACCCAGCGGAAGAAGTGGACAGGGTGTTGACGGTTGGTTGGATTTCCTGCATAGACAAAGAGAGGTTGTCCCATCAGTTCTCCAGAGATGGCCATGACTTTGTTGGCTAGGACTTCATTTTTTGGCCACCAGCCAGCAATGTAGTAGTCGCTTGAAGCGATGCTCATCAAGGTCTTGAAGTTGCTTGGAACTTTTTCAATCCAGTTTCCTGAGTTGGAGTAGAAGAGGGCGTTCTTCTTGTAACCGCTGGTCAGTGGATCTTGGTCATCAATGATGGCCTTCATCAAGCCCTCGTAGTCACTGCCACCTTTAAGTTTTTCAGCATCAAAACCTGTAAGAACTCCCAATTTTTCCAGTTTCTGCATGGCTTCCCCTCCGATGACGAGAGTTGGTTTCTTGCCGAAGATGGAAGCATCAAAGCGGTTGTTTTCAAGCACAATGACATCTGCTTCGTCAGGAGTATCGACGATTTGGAAACCTAATTTTTCAAGGACCAAACTAGTATGAGCAGGCGCATCTACGCCGGTCCAATCGTAGTGATAGTTTGGAGAAAAGATCTTCAATGGTTTCAAGGTTGGACCGTTTGGTACCTTGTAGAGGGCTTCGCCATAGATAGCGTAGTTTGGAAGTAGTGATGCAAAGGTATCGCGATCAACGATGTAGCCATCATCTGTTAGGTAGACAGATTTACCTTGGGAAATCGCCTTGTTCACGGCTTGAACAGCGCTAGCCGAGGTATTGGCAATGACGTAGTAAGGCGCTTTCGGATCAATCTCAGAGGTTCTAGTCGCGCGAGTGGTGGTGACTTCTCCAAGTTTTCCAGCAAAGAGGCCGTCATTGAACACAGGTTCTGCCTTGAAGCCTTTCATATCAGGGAAGTTAACGAGAAGTTCCGCATACATAGCAGCCCATGCTGATTCATTGGAACCTTTGTAGAGGATATGGTTGGCGTAGCCCCGTTTAGCTTGGGCCATATCAATGACTAAGTCCCCTTTTTTGTAGTTGCCTGTATCTTCTTTGAGTTCTTTAACGAGGACACCGTTTCGTTTGAAGTAGTCGATCATATTGAAGGCTTCTTGGGCGTCATTGTCCTTGTCGAGTCCCATTGGGATAACATAATAGTCAGGGAAGAATTTCGGACGACCATTCTTTACACGACCGACAACTTTACCAGTTGGTCCTACTAATTCATTTTCTGCTTTTGGATCTTCAATCTTGTTGAGACCACGTAGGTAGAAGTTGAGCCGCATCTCAAGGAGTTTGTCTGGATCTTGGTTGAGGAAGTCAATACCGCCGAGGACAGCATTACGACCAGCATAATAAGATTCCTGGTTGGATTCTGGTATTTCAATGGTGTGGCCCAAGATGCCGTGATAGACAGCATAGACACCTGTATAACCAGAGAAGGAATCATCCCAGCCATCTCCCCAATCCAGTTTTGGAATGATGTAGCTGTCGTATTTGGAATTGGCAACCCCTGCGCGACCCATATGACGGGCATTTTCCAGCATGAGATTGGACATGAGGTCGTATTCAAAGTTCGGATCATGTGGAGGTGTTGCAGGCTCGATCAAGAATTCTTTGACAAATCCATGGATATCATAGAGAGCGATCGGATTCCACTTGTTGATCATTTGGATGACGGTACGCACTTCTGGGTTGGTTTGGTAGCTGGCATCCCGGTTTGGATCCAGTCCATTGGCCAAAGCACGTAGGTTGAGAGCGTCCCCGTCAGGGTTTTCCGTGAAGTCAAACAAGAAGATGAATTTATTGAGCAAGGTTGGGATGTCCAGAGTCACATTCTTGACGTTACCGGCTTCATCCGTAGTCTTAAAGGTGACTTGATTTTCAGTTGCGAAGGTACGGAAGAGTCCCGTGATAATATCAATTCCAGGTTGTTCATCGGCGTGGGTATTGTGAACAAGGACAGGTAGTTTATAATCGAGTTTGTGGTCTTTCAAAGCAGCCAACATCTCACTTGGTTTGGTGAGGGCTTTTGGATTGGTAGATGAGAGGTAGTGATCGATGCTGGCTTGGTCCTTACTCACGATTCCCATCTTCATATCACGTCCTTGTGCGCTCTTACCAAGAGTTTCAAGCTGAACTAGACGGTCCGTTTTGGCTTCTGCCCTTGTCTGCTCAATGGACGCTAGCATTTCCTCGTGGGTATGGAAATCTTTATATGGACGGAAGGTTAGATTCTTGCGAATAGTCAGCCCAAGATCTGAACTAGTTCCGACTAAAGTATGCTCGCCAATATAGTTCCGATAGGTCCGACGGATATTATTAGGGCTCCGAAGGCTTAAATCTTCGCCAAAGAGTTCCTTGACCGTAAAGGTCAGATCCAAATCGTTTCCGTTTTTGTTCTCTTCAACTGTGATGAAGGGATCTTTGGACAGAGTTCCTGTCTCCATGTCCCAAGTTTTCCACTCTTCCAGTGGTTTGTCGTCCAAAGTCCAGCTAATCTTGCCAGCAGCCTGAGCTTGATCCTTAACGGTATCCGTCAGCGTTCCTTTTTCAGACATGTAAACAGGACTATCACTAAGGCTGATAGCTGGCTCTGCGTTTGCTGCTCGCTCTGTTCCTGTGTTTTCTGGCTTAGCACTAGGGCTAGTAGTGTCTGAAGCGGTAGGAGAGGCGTCAACTGGGCTAGAAGGATTAGTTGGAGCAGTCTCTGCAGGACTTGCAGTCGCTTCTGTTGCAGGAGCAGGACTGTTAGCCTCTGTGCTTGTTGCCGGGCTAGCGTTTGTTTCCTCTGGCTTGAGGACGTTTTCGACAGGTGCGGCAGGACTAGCTGTCTCAACAGTGTCCGCAGCAACTTGGCCTTGTGCGAGGAAGGCTAAAAGGACAGCGGTAGAGAGACTGAGTGCGTTTGTGTACAAACGCTTCTTATAAGAAGAATGCATAAAGAGACCTCCTTTGTTCTTTGTATACATATACACTTATCATATCATTTTATGACAGCGCTTTCAATAGGGGTTTTAGAATAATTTTCTGAGGAAAGGAGTAGAGTAGGATCAAGAAAAAGATAAAAAGAAGCCGAAACATTTGGCCTCTTTCTGTATATGAGCAGAACTCATGCTTGCAGTTCCTCCTGGTAATTTTGATAGAATTCCACCTTGATGGAGATGAAGGTTTCAAGATCACGGAGGAGTTGCAGAAGGGTCGCTCGGGTTTCAAATTCTTGACGAGATCGAGGGAGAGGTCGCTCACGAAAGACTGCTAGATAGCGGTTGATTTCGTCAAGTAGGAATTGGGCTGGATTTTCCTGACTGAGCTGGCTGGCTGTTTTAGCAAAGAGTTGGGCCAAAATAAGACTCTCGCTCGCGGCTAATTGACAGTTGTTTACGTTGTTGGCCATGTCCCGCAGGATATTATTTTGGTGCTTGCGCATCTCAAAATAATGGATATGGTAGTTGGTCTGATGGAAGAGGTGATTGGAGTGGTCTAAATAGACTAAATCGAGAGCTTCTTTTAAGATGGTATCTAGCTCACGAATCAAGCTAGCATCGTTGCTCCCATCTCCTTTTCCTAGAAACTCTGCAAAGCGATAGAGAATCTTCTTGAGTTGCTCCTCGACAATTTCATGATAGCGATCAATTTCTTCCTGTCGAGAAGGCATATAGAGATTGGCTAGGAGGGCAAAGCTGGTTCCGATTAGGAAAATAGCTACTTCATTTCCCAATAAAGAAAGGGAAGTGGATTTTTCTAGCAGGAGATGGGTAACCAGGACAGAGCTGGGCGTGATACCAATTTCCCAGCCTTGTAGGAAAGCAAGGGGGACATAGGTGGCCAGATAAAGACCAAGGGCCCAGAGATTGAAGCTGAGAATCTGAAAGGCTAAGCTTCCAAGGAGGAGGGCAAGAAGCATGGACATGAAGCGATTATAGGCTAGTTTGGCGGTACTTCTACGGGTATCGCTAATGCTGAGAATGGCAATGATCCCCGCAGAGGTGGCGTAGGACAGACCCAAAAACTCTGCAAGCAAGATGGCCAAACAGGTGGCGAGAACCATCTTGATGGTTCGGTGAATAAGTGGCATAATGCTGATTCTTTCCTTTTTCTAAACTAGTTTCATTATACCACAAGCAAAGTGCCCTACTCCAAATGTTTCACCAGATATGGCAATTGTGTTATACTAGTTTCATGGAAAAAAACGATATTGTTTATGGCGTTCATGCCGTTACAGAAGCACTAGTCGCAAATACAGGAAATAAATTGTATATCCAGGATGATTTGCGTGGAAAAAATGTAGAAAAAATCAAAGATCTAGCAGCGGAAAAAAAGGTCTCCATTTCTTGGACCCCTAAGAAGACCTTGCAAGAAATGACAGAAGGAGCTGTCCACCAAGGTTTTGTCTTGCGGGTTTCGGAATTTGCCTATACGGACTTGACTGAGATCTTGACCCAAGTAGCTAATCAAGACAATCCCTTGCTCTTGATTTTGGATGGCTTGACCGATCCGCATAACTTGGGATCCATCCTGCGAACAGCAGATGCGACCCAGGTAGCGGGAGTCATCATTCCTAAGCACCGTGCTGTTGGGGTGACCCCTGTTGTTGCCAAGACCTCAACTGGGGCAGTGGAGCATGTCCCTATTGCTCGAGTAACCAACCTTAGCCAAACCTTGGACAAGCTCAAAGAAGCAGGTTTTTGGATCTTTGGAACTGATATGAATGGAACGCCATCTCACAAATGGAATACCAGTGGGAAGCTAGCCCTCATTATTGGCAACGAAGGCAAGGGGATTTCAGCCAATATAAAAAAACAAGTGGATGAAATGATTACTATTCCTATGCAGGGGCATGTCCAAAGTCTAAATGCCAGTGTCGCAGCAGCGATCCTTATGTATGAGGTCTTTCGCAATAAATTATAATAGAAGAAATCAAAGGAAGGGGGCAATCCATGAAAGAAAAAATTTTGTTAGTGGACGGCTACAACATGATTGCCTTCTGGCAGGAAACCCGCCAGCTCTTTAAGAAGAGTGAGTTAGATGCTGCACGAACGATCCTCCTAGAGAAGCTTAGCCACTATGCCAGCTTTGAAGGCATTCGCGTGATTTGTGTCTTTGATGCCCAATACATGCCAGGGATTCGCCAGACCTACGAAGAATTTCAGGTCCAAGTGGTTTTCACAGCGGAGGAGGAGACCGCCGATGACTACATTGAACGCTTGGCAGCAGAGCTCAATACCCCCCTCCACCAAGTATCAGTCGCGACAAGTGACTTGAATGAGCAATGGACAGTCTTTGCTCAAGGAGCGCTCCGTGTTTCAGCGCGGGAGTTGGAGAAACGGGTCGCTGTTGTTAAAGCCGACTTGAACCAAGCGCGAGGAGCCGTCAACGATCAAAAACCACCGATACGGCCTTTTGACCAAGAGGGCCTACGTCAACTACAAAAAGAGATGGGAGCAAGTAAATGACCTTTAAAATTTTAACAGATTCAACTGCAGATTTAGATGAAACATGGGCAAAGGAGCATGATGTAGAGATCGTCGGTTTGTCGATCCAAGTCGATGGGACTCATTATGAGACAGTAGGTCCAGACAAACTTACTAGCCCCCAATTATTAGCAGAAATGCAAAAGGGTGCTAAACCAACGACCAGCCAGGTCAATGTTGGGCAATTCCAAGAGATTTTCAAGGGTTATGCTCAGCGCAAGGAAGACCTCCTTTATATCGCCTTCTCTTCAGTCTTGTCAGGGACCTACCAGAGTGCGGTCATGGCAAGAGACTTAATCCTTGAAGACTACCCAGAAGCTGTGATTGAAATCATCGATCCAAAAGCTGCAGGGATTGGAGAGGGCTACTTGTCCATGCTAGCGGTTGAGGCGCGTGATGCCGGCAAGAGTTTGGATCAGGTAAAAGAGGAACTAATGGAAGTCGCTCCTAAGTTGCGGACCTATTTCTTGGTGGATGATCTCTACCACCTTATGCGCGGAGGACGTCTCTCTAAGAGTTCAGCTATCGTCGGAAGTTTGGTCAACATTAAACCCCTTCTTTGGATTGATGCAGAAGGCAAGTTAGCCCCTATAGCCAAAGTTCGTGGACGTAAAAAAGCCGTGCGGGAAATGGTTTCACTCATCCAAGAGGATATCGGCCACAGCACAGCTTTGGTTTCTTATACTGATGATCTAGCAGGAGCGGAAGAGCTCAAGGCTCAATTGTTGGAGAATCCAGCCATCTCCCAAGTTTTGATCATGCCTTTGGGGCCCGTCATTGCAGCCCACGTCGGCCCTAATTCCTTGATTGGCTTTGTCATAGGAAAAGAAAATCGCAAATAATTTTTCAAATCGGTTGACTTTTATCTGAGAATTTTGATACAATAGTAGGCGGTATTGTTTACCCCATTTGTAAGGCCCCGGAACCTTTCAAATAACTTGCGGACCGGAACATCCGCCCTGTAAACAAAAACGATATTCATAATAGGAGAAATCATGAACAAAACTACATTCATGGCTAAACCAGGCCAAGTAGAACGCAAATGGTACGTTGTTGACGCAACTGATGTACCTCTTGGACGCCTTTCAGCAGTTGTTGCTAGCGTACTTCGCGGAAAAAACAAACCAACATTCACACCACACACTGATACAGGTGACTTCGTAATCGTTATCAATGCTGAAAAAGTTAAATTGACTGGTAAAAAAGCAACTGATAAGATCTACTACACTCACTCAAACCACCCAGGTGGATTGAAATCAATCTCTGCTGGTGAACTTCGTTCTAAAAATGCAGTACGTTTGATCGAGAAATCAGTTAAAGGTATGCTTCCACACAATACTCTTGGCCGCGCTCAAGGTATGAAATTGAAAGTATTCGTTGGAGCTGAGCACACTCACGCTGCACAACAACCAGAAGTTCTTGATATTTCAGGACTTATCTAAGGAAAGGAACAATAAAGTATGTCACAAGCACAATATGCAGGTACTGGACGTCGTAAAAACGCTGTTGCACGCGTTCGCCTTGTTCCAGGAACTGGTAAAATCACTGTTAACAAAAAAGATGTTGAAGAGTACATCCCACACGCTGACCTTCGTCTTGTAATCAACCAACCATTCGCAGTTACTTCAACTGTAGGTTCATACGACGTTTTCGTTAACGTTGTAGGTGGTGGATACGCTGGTCAAGCAGGAGCAATCCGTCACGGTATCGCTCGTGCCCTTCTTCAAGTAGACCCAGACTTCCGCGATTCATTGAAACGCGCAGGACTTCTTACACGTGACTCACGTAAAGTTGAGCGTAAGAAACCAGGCTTGAAAAAGGCCCGTAAAGCATCACAATTTAGTAAACGTTAAAACTTATTTACACTTATTGAAAGCATTTCGTATCAAAAATACGGGATGCTTTTTCTGTTCACCCCAAATTTTTGTAACTAGGTGATACTTGAAATTAATACAAATTTGGTTGTTTTTGATAAATCTAAGCAACACTAAATGATGAAGTGAAAGGGGATGAATCTTTGATAGTATTCATTTATTGTGAAATATGATATATTTATTAATTAGATGGATGAATACTTCTAGAGTTAAATATAGCATAATAGGGACAGACTTTTTGGTTTATTTTTGTTTGTAGTCGGATTATGAAAGAATATCCAATATTATGCGATAAGATAGAATGTTACAAAAAAGAAAGGGGATGCAATCCGATGAAGAAAGACAGATTAATTGTATTGACAGATGCTGTTCTAGCAATTATTATGACCATCTTGATTTTAGAGTTAGAAAAACCAACAACACCAAGTCTTGAAGCTTTTTGGGATTTACGGCAAAATTTCTTTGCTTGTTTTCTTTCCTTTTTCTGGTTGGGATCGTTATGGATGGCACTAAACACATTATGGGAAAAGGTTGAGAAAATTTCCTCAGAAATTATTTGGTGGAATTTGTTTCTACTCTTGGAGCGGCAGGAGTTCTCTTTGGAGAATTTCATGCCATCCAAGATACCAGTCTGAATGATGTGGTGGACCGGATCTATATAAATGTCAAGGATTTACCGTTTCAGTCCTTGGGAGCTTTAGCTAATATCCTGTCTGATGTTAAGAAGGGACTGATTCAAGACAGTCATATCTGGTCTTTCTTCCAGTCATTTTTCAAACAATATCAGTTGATAATCAGCTTAAATCAGATCTATCAGTTTGTCTATCTTTCTCTGATGGAGATCATGTCCTATCTTCACTTTGATTATTGGAAAAAACGGCTCGGTCAGGAGCTAGTATGAATAAGGAGAACAAATGAGACGTTTAAAAATGTTATGGCATATTATACAGGTTACGGGTTTTACTCGGTTTGCTCTGAGTTTTGTGACCTTTGTTTTTGGGTCAGGAGGCGTGCTTTTCCTAGTTGAACCTGCTATCACAAATTACGGAGACGGTCTTTGGTATGCTTTTGTGACTTCGACGACTGTCGGCTACGGGGATCTCCTAGCTGTGACCTTGATTGGAAGGATTACCAGTGTCTTCTTGACGATTTATGGGCTCATATTTTTTGGCTGTTTATCAGCTGTTATTATTAATTATTATACCGATTTAAATAAGGAAAGAGGAGAGGACAAATGACTGCCAATTATTCAACACGGGAATACCGTGAGAAATTATACGATGACCTTCATGTTCGATTGAGAGATACAGCGATTTTGATGTGTGCAATTTTTATTGCCTCTATCGGTCTAAATATGAATTCAACAGCTGTTATTATTGGAGCCATGTTAATTTCACCTCTCATGACACCGATTGTTGGACTGGGATTCGGTTTAGCTATTTTTGATACGCGTTTAATCAAGCAATCTCTAGAGGTTTTATTGACTCAAGTGTTGGTCAGTTTGCTTGTCTCGACTCTGTATTTCTGGATTTCTCCCTTGTCTTATGCAAGTAGCGAGTTGATCGCACGAACCTCTCCAACCATTTAGGATGTTCTCATTGCTATTGCTGGTGGGATTGCTGGTGTGATCGGTTCAAGGAAAAAAGAAGCAAACAATATCGTGCCAGGAGTAGCCATTGCTACAGCTTTGATGCCGCCTATCTGTACTGCTGGCTATGGTTTAGCTAATGGGAATGTACGATTTTTATTGGGGGCTCTCTATCTTTTCTTGATCAACTGTGTCTTTATCATGCTAGCCAACATTGTTGGAACAAGAATTTTGATGAGAAAATCTCCTTTAACTTCATTTAAAGAGCTGAGCATTAAAATGAGAATTGGCTTGATTTCTTTGATTGTATTGTTGATTCTTCCAGCTAGCTATTCGGCAGTTACTCTGACAATAGAACAAGCGCGCAAAGAAGGGATCAAACAGTTTGTAGGAAAAGAGTTCGCCAATTATACGGTTATTAATCAAGTCTACAAGTCAAGTAACAATGAATTGGTCTTGACGGTTGTTGGAGATCCGATTTCAGAAGAAGAATTAGAAACACTCCACCAAAAACAAGCCTCTTACGGTATTCAATCTGTTCAATTGAAAGTGAATCAAGTTCAGAACTCGCCAACATTAGATAGTGAAGCGACCAAGGAATTTTATGAAAACATTGACAAGTATATTGATCAAAAACTCTCTGAAAAAGATTCACAAAACGATCTCGTAAAAGAAAATGAAGCAGACAAGGATTGAGGACAATGAACTGAATCGGTTTTTACGCCGTGTTTTTCTTGTATCTTCCTCTTTCTTACTTATAGCAGGTTGTTTTTGCTTGAATAAGAAATAAATTAGAAGTTCTATCATCTAAGAAAAATGATGAAAAAAATCATTTAACTAATGGTGTGAACGTTTAGTGTTTATCAGCTCCATTCTCTGTAATTTTGGGGGTAAAATCCACACCATTTAGATAAAATTAGTTGAATTTGATTGGAAAAACGCTTTTATAAAAGCGGAGAAAAGTCTTGATATTACGCTGTTTTTAGTCCAACTGAAATTCATACTTTCCAAACCAGGTCATACGATCTGTGAGAAAAAGAACACATAACAAAAAGAGGAGCTTCACAATAAAGTTCCTCTTCTTTTATATATCCGAATCATTATTCTTATTTCAAAAAAGGTAGTGAAAAAGGTAGTGATTCGGTTGATTTATATTGCAATGTAGTGAAATTTAGAATTTCAAGAATCGCTTAAAATCAAGGTTTCTAACATCTATTGACGTGTAGTGAACCCCTATTTCACCTCTGTAAAAATTAAATAATCCCTTTATAAACCTTATTATATCAGCATTCTTTCCTGTTATTGAAAAATAGGTAGAGACTCAGGATTTACTTAAAATTTATTAGTACAGAAATTATTTTTAAATTTTAACTGACTATAAACCTTTACAATCTTTCTTATTACTTAGTTTGAAATATAAATATATTAGCAAGTCTTTAAATTGTACTAAAACAGCTCTAAACACACTTCCTAAACTTAAAAACTCTAAAAAATCGGATGACATCATAAAAAGGGGTGAATTGCTTCTAACGGTAAGTGTGAAAATAATCTACTATTGAAATCTCTTTAGCTCAAATTAAAATAATCATTCTGTATCAATTAAAAGGCAATTAATATAGATCCCATCTTCTCCAAGAATTCTTAACTTTGCTCCACGTTGAACCACTACTTCCTGGAAAGACTCAATCTCTCCATTCACATTTCCAGCATAGAAGGCACATGTGCCCTTTGGCAATAAAATTCTCAAAATACGTTCTGTTTTTTGAATGGTTGCTTTTGTGAGCGATGTATGCAAAAACCCCTTTTCATACATATCAATGTCATTAATAAACAGAGCCGCTTCTTTAGTTTGATTCAGAACTGAATCATCTATACCTCTGTACACAACTATATCATTCATTAAACTATATTTTTTAATTGCATTACTATATTCACAAGCTTCTTCATTTTGTAAATCTTTTCTTAAATCTTTATTTAATGCTTCTGAGAAATGACAGATTGAATACTCTGGAGTATATTTGTTGTTACTATTTGGAACATACTTCTTTGGAGATACATTTATATATCTATGAGCGAATTCTTTAACTCTCTCAGTATATTTCTCACGTTCTTTGTCACTCATATTTTCATAAGAGGTTTTAGAAATTTTGCCCTTATATGGTGCAATTTCATCCCATGACTCATAATCCATCTTATTGCCTTTTAGACCAGAGTATTGTATCGGTTTATTTAAGATGTAGTGAATCCAAAAATAATTCCAAATTTTATTAAAATATTTTTTCATGCAATAATACCTCACAATATTTTTAAATTTTATATAATTATATTAATAATCATTTCACGGTAGCGTAAAATAAGTTGTGTCAATAAAAAAAGAAATAGAGCCGTTATAATAGAGTTGTTAAACATTTCTAGAAAGAGATTTATTCCTATGGCTCAGTTTACCACAGAATCGCTTAATTTCCTATCCTAAAATGCTCTGGACAATATGACTAGAGCATTTTCTATATATCCGAACATCTAATTTATTCACAAAATGTAGTCATTAGGTTGATTTTTATTGCACTACTTTGGAATTTAAATAAAGAAAAAACGCTTTAAATCAGCGTTTTTCTAATGTATTGATTCGTGTTGAATCCCTATTTCACTTCTGTAAAAACTAAATAAGGTAAATTTTTGATATTCTGGTTCGATTTTCGCTTATTTTTTATGAAAGTTTACCTTATTTTAATGAAACTGATTGAAATTAGTTAAAATTTTATTTTTTGAAAAGTTATGAAAACGTTGATTTTAAAGCACTTTGAAATTAGATGAAATAAGTGGTGCCCCAACCAGGTCTTAAGAAAGCTCGTAAAGCTAGCCAGTTCTCTAAACGTTAATTCGTTACTGGAATACAGAATACAAACGAAAACACTTTGCATCTTGCAAGGTGTTTTTTGTATCAGAACTGGCGGTGCGCAATTAGGATAGCTCTAGCGACTTTAGTCGCGTAGAGATATGCTATGCACAGTTGCCCCAAGAAAACAAGCGTAGCGATGTTTGATTGGATGGCAACCACTGCACTCTAAACGTTCATTCAACAGAATTACAATACATACAAAGAGCACCTTTCGGGGTGTTCTTTTTCTTATGCCCAAACTAAATCAAAGATAAACAAAAACCACCCCATCTCCCTCAGTCAAATAGGACTGCAGAAAATAGGGTGGTTTTAGCACGTTAACGATTAGTTTTCGTCTTTGTGAAGGATGTTTTTCACACCGTTGATAGCTCCTTCAACAGCTTCTTTTGCGTCTTCAGCAACTTCTTTTGCTTTTGAAGCAACTTTTTCAGCAACGCCTTCAGCTTCTGTTTTTGTGTCGCCGGTTATTTTACCGAGACCTTCCTTAACAGAACCTTTAACTTGGTTTAATTTATCTTCTAATGACATAGCGCCACCTCCGTTAAGTAAATAGTTTTTTAATCTGAGTTCAAGACAGTTCATTTAAAAAATTAAAACTATTTAGTTCAGATTAATATAAGTATATACCCTCTGAAATGGAAAGTCAAATATTCGCTACGGTATTCTGAAAGTTGGAGTGAGTCCTTACGATATCGTGAAAAAGAGGGATGAATAGGTCGCCGCTTTGTTTTCTATTTGAAGAAACATCGGTCTTCAGCTATTTCAAAACAAAATCCTCCAGATGATTAAGGGATAATACATTGTAGAATCGTCAGGCTAGAAAATCTAAACGGTTGTTTTCTCCTATCAAAGCGGAGTAAATAACAAAAGAAGATGACACTTTCTGTTCAAGAAGGTACAATTAAGGGCTTCCTTGCTTACAAGTTTTTCTATGTGCTATACTTGTACATAATTGAATGGAAGAATGATATTGGAGAAAAGATGATATGAAATATGCCAAACATGGAGTCGCTTTACTGTTCCTGTTATATCTATTTGTTTTTGGGATTGAAGGCCTTGGTATCTACCTAACTGGAGTTTTCAATGGTGATGTAAGTTTTCTTTATTTCATCTATTTGATTCTCTACTCTTTGCTTCTCATCGGCATTCTATTTTGGTTCAAAAGACAGAAGATAGTCGTCCGTTCAAATATACAGAAATGGAAGTGGCACTATCTGGGGTATTTTGCTCTGGTGCTCTTGTGGTTCTTTGTTGAAAGATGGGTGTTGCAAACTTTTCAGGATTTGCTGGTTCCTGTCGTTCATCAAACCAAATTGCCATCCTCCATTTATCTAAATGGCCCGGGTATTTCGGGTACTTTGTTTTTTGTCCTAGCAACTGTTACATCTCCTATGATAGAAGAATTTATTTTTAGAGTCTATCTGATGAATGTCTTCTTTAAAGAAAGTAAGTTTCATTTAGATGTTTTGCTTTCGGGTTTTCTCTTTGCGGCCTTTCATCTGATCCATCAATATCGGGATCCTGTAACCTTTTCTCTTTATTTCTGTTCAGGACTCTTCTTCGCAGCTGTCTATAAGAAAACTAAAGATATCCGGTTGCCCATCTTCTTGCATGCCTTTAGCAATTTTCTCACTTTTTGGAAACCGATCTGGATTTTCATCTTCAATTATATCTACTGGCATTTTCTTGTTAAATAACCTTGTCTCTGTGGCCGGGCGTGAAATGGGAGTTAGAGGAGCCAACTATTGAGCGAGGTTTTCATCATACTTCCTTGACTCTTCCTCTACTAGGCCGTATAATATTCTATATCAATGAAGAAATCACCTTTTGTCATTGTGCAAAAGGTGATTTTATAACGGTAAATGGGAGACACAATGGGATACATTTCTACAATCAAAACAGCTGTTCAGATCTTTCCTTTCCTGGCCTTTTTGCTGACCTTGCCCTACATGATTTTGAATTATCGAAAATATGGTTCGGTCAATAAATTGCGGGTGCTGATTTTCTATTCTTTTATGCTTTACTTGATGACGGTCTATCTCTTGGTGGTCTTGCCTCTGCCAGATCCGAGTAAGATCCATACTAGCTACTCGGAAATGATCAATCTTTATCCCTTTGCTTTTGTGGTAGATTTTTTCAAGGAGAGTCCTTTTGATATAGCGCAGACAAGCACTTGGCTTCAGGCTATCAAGCATCCAACTTTTTATGTGCCTGCCTTTAATGTCCTAATGTTGATTCCTTTTGGGATGTATCTGCGCTATTATTTCAAGTGTGGTTTTAAGAAAACGATTCTCCTAACAGCCCTCTTTAGTCTCTTTTTGGAGCTGACCCAGTTATCAGGTCTCTATTTTATGTATCCGGGTCCTTACCGTCTAGCAGATGTCGATGACATTATTCAAAATACCACCGGTGGTGGAGTGGGCTATCTGCTCGGTTGGTTCCTGGTTTGGTTATTGCCAACAAGAGACGAAATTGACGAGCATTCTTTCCGAGTAGGGACGAAAGTATCTGGTTTCCGGATGGGTCTTGCCTTCTTGATCGACTTTGTGATGCTATCCTTGCTTTATGCGGTAATCGAGCGTTTAGAGATGATTCCTTATGTAGCGGTTTTGGTGCTATACTTTAGCTTGCTTCCCTTGTGGCGGGGCAAAACCTTGGGAATGGCTTTACTGAAATTCCGCTTGCGTTTTGACAAGCAAAAAGGGCTTCGCACCATCTGGCGAGGAATCCTAGTGGTTGGCTATTTCTACTGGATTCCCCAAGGTTTGTTCTATTTGATCTCGCTTTTGAATCAGGATTTGACGGACAATTCCCTTTTGACTCTATCTATGATTTTATTGCTCTTCTTTGTGCTCTTATTGTACCTGATCCTCACCCTTGCCATCATCTTGCTCAGTCGTCGCTTTCCCTTTGACCGTCTAGCTGGAGCCGAGTATGAGAGTACCGTGCGCGTGAAGGAAGGTATCCTAAAGGATGAAACCGAATCGTCAAAATAGAGAGAGTGGGACAGAAATCGGTAATTCGTTAGAATTCGATTTCGTCGTCTCACCTCCGCACAGTTGAGTAGGGCTGTAAAAGCTGATGAAATCAGCGTAGTAGAGCCCACTCAACCACTGCGTCTTGCTCGACAATCCAAAAACAATAAAGAGGCTAGGACTTTTGTCCCAGCCTCTTTATTGTTTATACACGTAAAAATATCCTAACGTTCCCAGTTGAGAAGGGCGATTTTAAGGGGAATGTGCTACAATGGAAGCAAATAGATAGAATGGAGCAGTGAAATGAAAGCAATTATTACAGTCGTTGGTAAAGACCAAAAAGGAATCGTAGCGGGTGTTGCAACGAAAGTGGCAGAATTAGGACTCAATATCGATGATATCTCTCAAACTGTATTGGATGAATACTTTACCATGATGGCGGTCGTATCGTCCGATGAGAAAAAAGATTTCACACAGCTCCGTTCAGAGTTGGAAGAATTCGGTCAGTCTCTTCATGTGAAAATCAATATCCAAAGCGCAGCGATTTTTGATGCCATGCACAATTTGTAAGATAGGGGTTGAGAATTTATGGACATTAGACAGGTAACAGAAACCATTGCCATGATTGACGAGCAGAACTTCGATGTTCGGACCATCACCATGGGGATCTCCCTTCTAGATTGTATTGATCCGGATATCGATAAGGCGGCAGAAAAAGTCTACCAGAAGATTGTGACAAAGGCCAAGGACTTAGTGGCTGTTGGGGATGAGATCGCGGCAGAACTTGGGATCCCTATTGTAAATAAACGGGTTTCGGTCACTCCGATTTCCATTATCGGGGCAGCCACTAATGCGACAGACTATGTACCCTTTGCCAAGGCGTTGGATCGTGCGGCGAAAGAAGTTGGGGTCAACTTTATCGGTGGTTTCTCAGCTCTGGTTCAAAAAGGCTACCAAAAAGGGGATGAGATCCTCATTAATTCCATTCCTCGTGCTCTTGCGGAGACAGATTTTGTCTGCTCTTCAGTCAATATCGGATCGACCAAGACGGGGATCAATATGACCGCTGTCAGAGACATGGGGCGCATCATTAAAAAAGCTTCCCAAGCAGATCCAATGGGGCCTGGTAAGCTCGTAGTTTTTGCCAATGCGGTAGAAGATAATCCCTTTATGGCGGGAGCCTTCCACGGTGTCGGTGAAGCGGATGTCGTAATCAACGTTGGGGTTTCAGGGCCTGGTGTTGTCCAACGGGCCATTGAAAAAGTTCCAGGAGCTAGCTTTGATGTATTGGCGGAAACCGTCAAGAAGACAGCCTTCAAGATTACCCGTGTCGGACAATTAGTGGGTCAAATGGCTAGTGAACGTCTCGGTGTTGAGTTTGGGATTGTAGACTTGTCTCTCGCACCAACACCAGCTGTTGGAGACTCTGTAGCCCGTGTCCTTGAAGCCATGGGGCTTGAAGTAGTAGGAACCCACGGGACAACAGCAGCGCTGGCTCTGCTCAATGACCAAGTGAAAAAAGGCGGCATCATGGCTTGTAACCAAGTCGGTGGGTTGTCGGGTGCCTTCATTCCGGTCTCAGAAGATGAAGGGATGATTGCGGCGGTCCAATCAGGTCATATCAACCTGGAAAAATTGGAAGCCATGACAGCTATCTGTTCCGTCGGTCTGGATATGATTGCCATCCCAGCAGATACACCAGCTACAACCATTGCGGCCATGATCGCGGATGAAGCAGCAATCGGGGTCATCAACCAAAAGACAACAGCCGTTCGGATCATTCCTTATGGAAAAGAAGGCGATATGTTAGAGCTCGGAGGACTTCTTGGGTCTGCTCCAGTGATGAAGGTCAACAAGGCTTCGTCAGCTGACTTTATTGCCCGTGGTGGTCAAATTCCGGCCCCAGTTCATAGTTTTAAAAATTAAAAAATGGCCCTGGAGCAGGATTTTTGCTCAGGGCTTTTAATGTTGGTCGAGGAAGTGAAAGTGAATCGAGAGGTCATCGCTGCCAGTTTCCTTATAAAAAATGATATAATAGAAGGGCGTAAAAGGAGATCACATGGCGAAAACAAGATTATTTATTATTCGGCATGGAAAAACCATGTTTAATACGATAGGTCGTGCCCAAGGTTGGTCGGATACACCTTTAACTGCTCAAGGAGAAGAAGGTATCCGTGAATTGGGGGTTGGTTTGAGAGAATCTGGTTTGGACTTTGTCCGTGCTGTTTCCAGCGATTCAGGTCGTGCTATTCGAACCATGGGAATTGTTTTAGACGAGCTTGGGCTCACAGATCAGATTCCTTATACTTTCAACAAAAAGATCCGGGAATGGTGTTTTGGAAGTTTTGATGGTGCCTACGGAGGGGAACTTTTCCGTGGAGTCGTTCCTCGGGTTCTAGATATTGAAGACTATAAGAAACTTACCCTGGAAGAACTGGCGAATGGAATCTACCAAGTAGATACAGCCGGTTGGGCTGAACCATGGGATGTGTTGAAAAAACGGATTGTAGATGGCTTTGAGGAGATTGCCAAGGAAGTTGAAGCCAAGGGTGGTGGAAATGCCTTGGTTGTTAGTCACAGCATGACCATCGGTTCCTTTGTTTGTATTTTGAATCCAGAGATTGAGTTGGATCCAAGGGTTGAAAATGGTAGTGTCACCTTAGTAGAATACGAAAATGGACACTTCTTGATCCAGACTATCGGAGATGAGTCTTATCGCAAGCTGGGTGCTAACTGGTTAGCAGCCCACTCAGAAGAACTTGATGTAAAAAAATAAGAAACCTTACATAAGAAGAAAACAATTGCAGGAGGATAAAAATGGCAAAGACAAAATTGTATATTGCCCGTCATGGAAAAACCATGTTTAATACCATTGGTCGCGCCCAAGGTTGGTCTGATAGTCCCTTGACAGAAGCCGGCGAACGAGGGATTCACGAATTGGGGATTGGTCTACGTGAAGCCGGGATTCATTTCCAACAAGCCGTGTCCAGCGACTCCGGTCGAACCATTCAAACCATGGGGATTGTGCTAGAAGAATTAGGGTTAACGGGTAAGATTCCTTACCGTTATGATAAGCGCATCCGCGAATGGTGCTTTGGAAGTTTTGATGGAGCCTATGACGGGGAACTCTTTTTGGGCGTTTTGCCACGTGTCTTTCGGGTTGATGACTTCCATCATTTGAGCTTGATGGAGTTGGCAGAAGGGATTGTCGAAGTGGACACAGCCGGCTGGGCAGAGTCCTGGGAAACCCTTCGTGACCGCATCTTGGATGGCTTTACGGCAATTGCTAAGGATGTCGAGTCTAAGGGTGGCGGGAATGCCATCGTGGTCAGTCATGGGATGACCATCAGTACCTTGATTTACCTGATTGATCCAAAAGCCTTTAAAGAATTGGTCTTGGACAATGGTAGTGTGACTGTTATTGAGTATGAAGATGGCCAATTTAAACTAGAAGCAGTTGGAGATCTGTCATACCGCCAGGTTGGAGCAAAATGGTTAGAGGGAAATCATGACTAAATATAAACTTGCCAAGAAAAGAGAAAAGAAAGTTAGCTGGATCGTACTCTGCTGTTTAGGCATCTGTCTAATTGGAGCAGGAGTGGGTATTTTCTATTTGAAACCTCAATGGCTTCATATGGGCTCTGTTGAAGATAAAAAAGTAGAAACAAGCATTCCAAAAAAGGTTGAGAAAAAGGAAGAAAAACCTAAAACAGATCTTCCCCAAGTTTCTAGTAAGGATTGGAACCTAGTCCTGGTCAACCGAGACAACAAGTTAGCCGAGCTGAATCCTCAGTTAGTCGACGTTGAAGAAATCAAGGTGGATAGTCGGATTGCAGAACAAACCAAACAATTTTTAGCGGCGGCAAGGGCAGTTGCTCCTGAGGAGTCCTTGATTTCCGGTTATCGAAGTGTGGAGGAGCAAACAGAGCTTTACAATGAGCAGGTAGCACAGTTGGAAGCTACTGGTCTTTCTCATGAAGAAGCAGAACGTCAGGCACAAGCTCAGGTACAGGTTCCAGGAGCTAGTGAGCACCAGACGGGTCTTGCAATTGATATGAGTGCCCCAAATGGGCTGTCCGAAGAGGTAGTACAACAAATTATTGCCTTGGCGCCACAATATGGGTTTGTTCTCCGTTATCCAGAAGGGAAAAACGCGATCACGGGTGTAGACTATGAAAACTGGCACTTCCGCTACGTCGGTGTAGAAAATGCCCAGTATATGGTCAAGCACCAACTGGTCTTAGAAGAATACATTCAAAAGCTGAAAGAAGCAGGTTTATAGTTTTTTTGGCCTAGTATCGGTCTTAAGAATGATTTTTAGCACTCTTTAAAAAAGAGTGCTAATTTTTTGGATTTTTTTCTTGACTTTCTTTTGAGAGAGTGTATAATAGAATCATGGTTTAGCACTTGAGTGTTTAGAGTGCTAAATACGAAAGAGAGGTGAGGTCATGGTTACAGAACGTCAAAATGAGATTCTCAATCTTGTCGTCGATATCTTTACCAAGACCCACGAACCGGTCGGCTCAAAAGCGCTACAAGATGTCATTCAATCCAGTAGTGCGACCATCCGAAACGATATGGCTGCCCTCGAAAAGCAAGGGTTGCTAGAGAAAGCCCATACTTCGAGTGGCCGAATGCCTAGCCGAGCTGGTTTCCAATATTTCGTTCAGAACTCGCTCGATCTAGAGTTGATTGATGAACAAGATGTCTACCAGGTGGTGAAAGCCTTTGATTTCGAAGCCTTTAAGTTAGATGATATCTTGGATGCTACGGCCAAGTTATTAGCCCAGATGACGGGCTACACCGCAGTGATTCAGGATGTGGAGCCGACACGGCAGCGCTTGACGGGTTTTGAGATTGTTCCATTATCCAACCACGATGCCTTAGCGGTGTTGACCTTGGATGAATCAAAGCCTGTCACCGTACAATTTGCCATTCCAAAGAATTTCTTAACCAGTGACTTGGAAATCTTCCATCAGCTGGTTCAAGAACGCTTCATTGGAAATACGGTCTTGGATATCCACTACCGCTTGCGGACGGAGATTCCACAGATTGTACAGCGCTACTTCAAAACGACAGACAATGTCTTGGATCTATTCGATTACGTCTTCTCGCAACTGTTTCAAGAACTGGTCTTTGTAGAAGGAAAGGTTTCATCTTTGAGTTATGCCGATCTTCAGACCTATCAGTTCTTAGATAATCCCCAACACGTAGCCTTGGAGTTACGAGGGGGAATGCCAGAAGACCAAATGACTCAGATCCTGGTTGCGGAATCCCAAGAGAAGGCCTTGAAAAATGTGACGGTCATTAGCCACAAATTCTTGGTTCCTTATCGTGGGGTGGCCCTCATGCATGTGATTGGTCCCGTAGAGATGGATTACAGGCGGGTGATTAGTCTGGTCAATGTTATCGGCCGAGTGTTGGTCATGAAGTTGACGGATTACTACCGTTACCTCAACAGCAACCATTATGAAGTAAATTAAGACCAAATGAAAGGGGTGTATGCCTTGACAGAAGATATCAAAAAAGAAGACGTGAAAGAAGAGGAAGTTGCCGAGACAACTGAAGAAGTTGTAGAGGAAAGCAACCAACCTTCTGAGTTAGAAGAAGCACAAGCGCGTGCCGAAGAATTTGAAAACAAGTACCTTCGTGCTCATGCAGAAATGCAAAACATTCAGCGCCGTGCCAATGAAGAACGTCAACAATTACAAAAATACCGTAGCCAAGATTTGGCAAAAGCGATCTTACCATCACTGGACAACCTCGAACGTGCCCTTGCCGTTGAAGGGTTGACAGATGATGTGAAGAAGGGCTTGGAAATGGTCCAAGAAAGTTTGGTACATGCTCTGAAAGAAGAAGGAATCGAAGAAATTCCAGCGGACGGAGAATTTGACCATAACTACCACATGGCCATCCAAACCTTGCCTGCAGATGACGAACATCCAGCAGACACCATCGCACAAGTCTTCCAAAAAGGCTACAAACTCCATGACCGCATCCTAAGACCAGCGATGGTAGTAGTTTATAACTAGGATAGAAAACTTAAAAAATCTTGTCCGAAACGACACTAAACTATGAAAGAAAGATAAAACGCAAGCCGGAGGCTTGCAAGGAAAATATCAAAAAAAAAGAAGATAAATTTAAGGAGAAAAACATATGTCTAAAATTATCGGTATTGACTTAGGTACAACAAACTCAGCAGTAGCAGTTCTTGAAGGAACTGAATCAAAAATCATCGCAAACCCAGAAGGAAACCGCACAACTCCATCTGTAGTGTCATTCAAAAACGGTGAAATTATTGTTGGTGACGCTGCAAAACGTCAAGCAGTCACAAACCCAGATACAGTCATCTCTATCAAATCTAAGATGGGGACTTCTGAAAAGGTTTCTGCTAACGGGAAAGAATACACTCCACAAGAAATCTCAGCAATGATCCTTCAATACTTGAAAGGTTACGCTGAAGAATACCTTGGTGAAAAAGTAACGAAGGCTGTTATTACAGTTCCAGCTTACTTTAACGATGCTCAACGTCAAGCAACTAAAGATGCTGGTAAAATCGCTGGTCTTGAAGTAGAACGTATCGTCAACGAACCAACAGCAGCAGCTCTTGCTTACGGTTTGGACAAGACTGACAAAGAAGAAAAAATCTTGGTATTCGACCTTGGTGGTGGTACATTCGACGTATCTATCCTTGAATTGGGAGATGGTGTCTTTGACGTATTGGCAACTGCAGGGGACAACAAACTCGGTGGTGACGACTTTGACCAAAAAATCATCGACCACATGGTTGCAGAATTCAAGAAAGAAAATGGTATCGACTTGTCAACAGACAAGATGGCCCTTCAACGTTTGAAAGACGCAGCAGAAAAAGCTAAGAAAGACCTTTCTGGTGTGACTTCAACTCAAATTAGCTTGCCATTTATCACTGCGGGTGAAGCAGGACCTCTTCACTTGGAAATGACTTTAACTCGTGCGAAATTTGACGATTTGACTCGTGACCTCGTAGAACGTACAAAAGTTCCAGTTCGCCAAGCCCTTTCAGATGCAGGTTTGAGCTTGTCAGAAATCGACGAAGTTATCCTTGTTGGTGGTTCAACTCGTATCCCTGCCGTTGTTGAAGCTGTTAAGGCTGAAACTGGTAAAGAACCAAACAAATCAGTGAACCCTGATGAAGTTGTTGCTATGGGTGCTGCTATCCAAGGTGGTGTGATCACTGGTGATGTGAAAGACGTTGTCCTTCTTGACGTAACACCATTGTCACTTGGTATCGAAACAATGGGTGGTGTCTTCACAAAACTCATCGACCGCAACACAACAATTCCAACATCTAAATCACAAGTCTTCTCAACTGCAGCAGACAACCAACCAGCCGTTGATATCCACGTTCTTCAAGGTGAACGCCCAATGGCAGCAGATAACAAGACTCTTGGACGTTTCCAATTGACTGACATCCCAGCTGCACCTCGTGGTATCCCACAAATCGAAGTTACATTTGACATCGATAAGAACGGTATCGTATCTGTTAAAGCCAAAGATCTTGGAACTCAAAAAGAACAAACCATTGTTATCCAATCAAACTCAGGTTTGACAGACGAAGAAATCGACCGCATGATGAAAGATGCAGAAGCAAACGCTGAAGCAGATAAGAAACGTAAAGAAGAAGTAGACCTTCGTAACGAAGTAGATCAAGCTATCTTTGCGACTGAAAAGACAATCAAAGAAACTGAAGGCAAAGGTTTCGATGCAGAACGTGATGCTGCTCAAGCTGCCCTTGATGATCTTAAGAAAGCCCAAGAAGACAACAACTTGGAAGAAATGAAAGCAAAACTTGAAGCCTTGAACGAAAAAGCTCAAGGACTTGCAGTTAAACTCTACGAACAAGCTGCAGCAGCTCAACAAGCTCAAGCAGGAGCAGAAGGCGCACAAGCAACAGGAAATGCAGGCGATGACGTCGTAGACGGAGAGTTTACGGAGAAGTAAGGAAAAGTGATGAGTAGTAATATTAATCTTTTTGAAGTAGTTGATTCTAAGGAACAGTACGAAAAATTTACTGCTTTGGCAAATGAGGACTATACTGAGCTCAAGAATCAGATAAAAAATAAATTTCAATCTGGTCAAAAAGAAGAACTATTAGAATATAAGGTAAATATCCTAGCAGAGCATGCGTATAAAGAAAATGATATAAGTATTATTAATAATTTACTCTTTGGTATTTTTCTTCCTGCTATTGTAACATACGCAACAGCAATTCTTCTTAACGGTTTTGGTAAAAAAATAAGTTCTGAACCTATTATTACTTCCGTCATTCAAGTAATTTTATCAGCTGTAGTAATTTATGCCGCAATTATTGCTTTGTATAGGTATAATAAAGACATCAACAAGAGATTAAAAAGTATTTCTTTGAATAGAGCTATAGTATTTTTAGAAAATTATGAAATTGATTAATAGTTTAAAGAAATTCAGAGGTTGCAACCCAGCCTCTGTTTTTCGGTAAAATAGAGGATGTTGCGTATGAAAAAAGTGCTTTGTATCATTTATCCAAATTTTTCTCTTTATGAGATAACTGCTTTAACAAGTACTTTAACTCTGTCTTTTGGCGTCACGATTGATTATGTAGCTTCTGATCATTCAATGGTGGTCTCTGAGGATGGCTTGCCTTGTCGACCGACGAAAACATTGGATCAAATCCGTATAGAAGATTATTCTTGTGTGATTTTACCAGGAATGGTAAATATAGGGCCTGCGCTACAGGATGAGAAATTGATTTCGTTTTTGAGGGACCTTGGTGAGCAAGATATCCTAATTGCAGCCATTTCTTCAGCGCCTCTTTTATTAGCGAAAGCAGGTTTGTTGAAGGACACGAAATTTACAGGTGGAATTTGGCAAAACTTCTTTGATTATTTTGAATTTCTTCCACGTGAAAATTTCCAACCCAAACTGGTTGTGCAAGATAAACAAATCATTACGGCTATCGGTTTTGCACATCAAGAGTTTGCAAGAAAAGTGATTCTAAGCTTAGGACTGGCAGAGAATACGGACAACTATTTTAAAGAACAGAACGAGTATGCTGAAGAGGATTTAATATTTACTCTATCAGATGAAGAGTTTGATCAAGTGAAGCGAAGTATAGAAAGCACCCTCTAAAGATTTACATAAAAATTATAGAAAGGAACAAATAGTGTTCAGGGAATTGAACACGGGTTCCAAATTTCTAATTCAATTTAAAAGAAAGGAACAAAGAGCATTCGGGGAATTGAACTCGAGCGGAAAGCTTGGAAATTAGATAAACCTCCTAAGAAATCAGGATTTCTTGTCGGTTTCCTAAATTTCAGTCGCTTTCTGTTCGCTCTTAGTATCTTGTATGAACAATACTGAATTTTATGACCGTTTGGGCGTTTCAAAGAATGCACCTCAAGATGAGATCAAGAAAGCCTATCGGAAATTATCTAAAAAATATCACCCAGATATCAATAAGGAGCCTGGTGCTGAGGAAAAGTACAAGGAAGTTCAAGAAGCTTATGAGACTTTAAGTGACGAACAAAAGCGGGCAGCTTATGACCAATACGGTGCTGCAGGAGCCAACGGTGGTTTTGGTGGCTTCGGTGGCGGAGCTGGTGGTTTCGGTGGTTTTGATGGCACTGGCTTTGGTGGCTTTGAGGACATTTTCTCAAGCTTCTTTGGTGGTGGAGGTGGGAGTCGCAATCCCAATGCTCCACGTCAGGGGGATGATCTTCAGTACCGCGTAAATCTCAAGTTTGAAGAAGCCATCTTTGGAACTGAGAAGGAAGTGAAGTACCATCGAGAAGCCAGCTGTCGGACATGTGATGGAAGTGGTGCTAAGCCAGGAACAAGTCCAGTAACTTGTGGACGCTGTCATGGTTCTGGAGTTATCAATGTGGATACCCAAACCCCACTTGGGATGATGCGTCGTCAAATCACCTGTGATGTCTGTCACGGACGTGGTCAAGAAATCAAAGAACCTTGTACTACCTGTCATGGGACTGGTCACGAGAAACAAGCCCACAGTGTTAGCGTGAAAATCCCAGCTGGGGTCGAAACAGGGCAACAAATTCGCCTTTCTGGTCAAGGAGAAGCTGGCTTTAACGGAGGTCCATACGGAGATCTTTATGTGGTGGTCAATGTTGAGCCAAGCGACAAATTCGAACGGGATGGATCAACCATCTACTATAAATTGAACTTGAACGTTGTTCAAGCTGCTCTTGGAGATACGGTTCATGTACCAACGGTTCACGGCGATGTCGACTTAGTCATCCCTGAAGGAACCCAGACTGGTAAGAAATTCCGCCTCCGTGGCAAAGGAGCACCAAGCTTGCGTGGTGGATCTGTGGGAGATCAATATGTAACTGTTAATGTAGTGACACCAACAGGTCTAAATGACAAGCAAAAAGAAGCCCTTCGTGCATTTGCGGAAGCTGGTGATATCAAGGTAAGTCCAAAGAAAAAAGGCTTCTTTGATAAGGTGAAAGATGCCTTGGATGATTTATAAAAATAAGGAGGCTGGGACAAAAGTCCTAGCCTCTCAATTGTCTTTGGATAGTCGAGCAAGACGCAGTGGTTGAGTGGGCTCTACTACGCTGATTTCATCAGCTTTTACAGCCCTACTCAACTGTGCGGAGGTGGGACGATGAAATCGAATTCTAACGAATTACTGATTTCTGTCCCACTCTCTTTTTTTATCAAGAAAAACACCTCCGAAATCAAAGGATTCAGAGGTGTGGCAAAAGAATCAAATTAAACAATACCTTGGGCAATCATCGCGTTTGCAACATTTTCAAAGGCTGCGATGTTGGCACCAGCAAGGTAATCTTTACCAAGACCGTAGGTTTCTGCAGTTGTTTTAGCAGTGTTGAAGATGTTGGTCATGATATCTTTCAAACGACCATCCACTTCTTCACGTGTCCATGAAAGACGGAGGCTGTTTTGGCTCATTTCAAGAGCAGATACAGCAACCCCACCAGCATTGGCAGCTTTAGCAGGTCCGTAAAGGATACCATTTTCTTTGTATACTTTGATAGCATCAAGGTCGCTAGGCATGTTGGCTCCTTCAGAAACAACTTTAACACCTTGAGCAACCAAACGTTTAGCAGCTTCACCGTTAATCTCGTTTTGAGTCGCACATGGAAGGGCGATGTCATAGTTACCAGCGTAAGTCCATACAGAACCTTCGTAGTAAGTAGCAGTTGGTTTTTCTGCAGCGTATTCTGTCAAACGAGCACGGCGTTTTTCTTTGACGTCTGTAAGAAGGTCAAAATCAATACCGTTTTCGTCGATGACATAGCCGTTTGAGTCAGAGACTGAGATGACAGTTGCACCAAGTTCAGTTGCTTTTTGAAGAGCGTATTGGGCTACGTTACCAGAACCTGAGATTACGACTTTCTTACCAGAAAAGCTGTCGCCGTTAGCTTTAAGCATTTCTTCAGTATAGTAAACCAAGCCGTAACCAGTTGCTTCTGGACGGATCAAGCTACCACCGAAACCAAGAGGTTTACCTGTCAAGACACCGGCATCGAATTGGTTAAGGCGTTTGTATTGGCCGTAAAGGTAACCGATCTCACGTCCACCAACCCCGATATCACCAGCTGGGACATCAAGAGATGGTCCGATATATTTTTGCAATTCTGTCATGAAGCTTTGGCAGAAACGCATCACTTCAGCATCAGTTTTGCCTTTAGGATCGAAGTCAGATCCACCTTTACCTCCACCGATAGGAAGGCCAGTCAAGACGTTTTTAAAGATTTGTTCGAAGCCGAGGAATTTCAAGATCCCTTGGTTTACAGTTGGGTGGAAACGAAGTCCGCCTTTATATGGACCTACAGCTGAGTTAAATTGGACACGGTAACCACGGTTCACTTGAACCTTTCCATCACGGTCTACCCAAGGAACACGGAAAGAAATCACGCGTTCTGGCTCAGTGATACGGGCCAAGATGTTTTCTTCAATGTATTCTGGATGTTTTTCAAATACAGGTTCCAAAGTGCTAAGGAACTCTTCAACAGCTTGAAGGAATTCTGCTTCATGGCCGTTGCGAGCTTTTACGGTTTCGAAAGTGCTTTGGATATATTCTTTTGCAGTTGTCATCTTGTTTCTCCTTTTTTTATTGAAACGAATGCCAGCAAGGTTTCTGTCTTACTGGAGTATGAAGGCACTGCTAGAAGCAATGTCATGTTTTATTACGTGGACAATTATAGCAGACTTTTTTTGACTTGTAAAGAAAAAAGTTGAATTTTCTGAAAATTTTCACGACTTGAATTTGAGCCGGCTTAAATAGCTTCATATAGGTAACAATCACCTGAAGATGTACGGTTTTTCTTTTCAATAATCTCTAGAAAGAGAGAGAAATAGAGGACAATTTTTCTATTTCCGGACGTTCTATCTTAATTTCTAGTTTTCTGAACTCTAGGGGTCGTTTTCATGCTATAATGACTGTAAGAATTTATTTCAAGGAGTAGAAGATGGTATCGACAAAGACGCAAATTGCTGGTTTTGAATTTGACAACTGCCTGATGAATGCGGCAGGGGTAGCCTGTATGACTACTGAGGAATTAGAGGAAGTGAAGAATTCAGCTGCTGGGACTTTTGTGACCAAGACAGCAACCTTGGAGTTCCGTGCTGGAAATCCAGAGCCACGCTACCAAGACGTGCCACTTGGCTCGATCAATTCGATGGGTCTTCCCAACCAAGGCTTGGACTATTATTTGGATTACTTGTTAGAGTTGCAAGAAAGCGATCCAGATCGGACCTTCTTTCTATCTCTTGTCGGCATGTCTCCCGAAGAGACCCATACCATCCTGAAAAAAGTGCAAGACAGTGATTTTAGAGGTTTGACAGAGTTAAACCTATCCTGTCCCAATGTCCCTGGGAAACCTCAGATTGCCTATGATTTTGATACGACCGATCGGATCTTGTCAGAGGTCTTTGCCTATTTCACTAAGCCTCTTGGCATCAAGTTGCCACCTTACTTTGATATTGTCCACTTCGATCAAGCAGCAACCATTTTTAACAAATACCCGCTCAAGTTTGTCAACTGTGTCAACTCGATCGGAAATGGTCTCTACATCGAGGATGAATCTGTTGTGATTCGTCCTAAAAACGGTTTTGGTGGAATTGGTGGAGAATATATCAAACCAACTGCTCTGGCTAATGTCCATGCCTTTTACCAACGTCTGAATCCAGAGATTCAGATTGTGGGAACCGGTGGGGTCTTGACTGGTAACGATGCCTTTGAGCATATCCTTTGTGGCGCTAGTATGGTGCAAATCGGAACAACGCTTCATAAAGAAGGAGTAGGAGCTTTTGACCGCATCACTTCGGAGCTCAAAGCCATCATGGAAGAAAAAGGCTACCAAAGCCTAGAGGATTTCCGTGGGAAATTGCACTACATTGACTAATCTTTCTAAAAGAACTTCCTCAAGTAGATTCTTGGGGAAGTTTTTTTAGATTTCTTATCCAGAGAGTGTATTCTGTTCCTAGTTTTAGGAATTCTCCATTTATATAGAGAGAAAAAGGAGTACAATGGAGGTGAGAAGGAAGGTGATTTATATGGAAGAAAGGGATGTGATTCAAGAAGCAAGAACGATGATCAAAACTCTTCAAATAAACTTTTCTAGGGACTTCACCCCCAGTCCAGACGCAGTCCGATTTCAGGAAAATCTGGACTATATCCTTCGTTATTTAAAAAAGGCAGAGCGTGTGGACAATCGTGTCTTAATGGAGCTAGAGAAGTTCTATCAAAGAGCGAGCTTCTTGATCGGTTTAAGTGCCCTGCGCTTGAAGGAAGAGTCCTTTCAAGCCTGGCGGGCTTATGATCGCTGGCACTACGAAGCTGTGAAGTCTCGGTTACAGGTATATGGACCAAGCATGATCTTGTAAGCCACTGAGTGTTTGCTTAAGAAAAGAGTTGATTTCTTTAGAGGAGGTGTGTGACATGTCTCTCATGCATGATTTTTTTCATCAGTTAAGTTTATCTCTATGGAACCTTTATTATTCCTTGTTTTTCTTCCTTGAAAAATAAAAGTAGTCTGATCCCTTTTACTAGCATCTAGTAGAAGGGATTTTTGATGCAGAATCCTTGAAAATCTGAGGCTCTTGGATTATGATGGAGTTAATAGATGTCAAGCGTTCCCTGTAGGGAATGCAGGAAGTGAGGAAAAAAGATGGCAGAGATTTATCTAGCAGGTGGCTGTTTTTGGGGCTTAGAGGAGTATTTTTCACGGATTCCTGGTGTAGAAAAGACAACAGTGGGTTATGCCAATGGCCAGGTAGAAACGACCAATTACCAACTGATTAAGGAAACGGATCATGCAGAGACCGTACAAGTCATCTATGATCCAGATAAGATTTCCTTACGAGCGATTCTGCTCTACTATTTCCGGGTGATTGATCCCTTGTCCATGAACAAACAGGGGAATGATCGAGGTCGCCAATACCGGACGGGTGTCTATTACCTGGACAATGCGGACCGTGAGGTGATCGCCCAAGTGTTTGTGGAGCAAGAAAAGCAACTTGGAAGTAAGATCGTAGTTGAGTTGGAACCCTTGCGCCACTATATTTTGGCGGAGGACTACCATCAAGACTACCTCAAGAAGAATCCTGGGGGCTATTGCCATATCGATGTGACGGATGCTGACCAACCCATGATTGATCCGGCAACCTATCCCAAGCCCAGTCAAGAGGAATTAAAGGTACGATTGACAGAGGAGCAGTACCAAGTCACTCAGGAGAGTGCAACAGAGCGACCTTTCCACAATGCCTATGACCAGACCTTTGAAGAGGGAATCTATGTGGACATTACGACTGGAGAGCCTCTTTTCTTTGCCAAGGATAAGTTTGCGTCTGGCTGTGGTTGGCCAAGCTTCTCTCGCCCTATTGCCAAAGATGTCGTTCATTATTACAAGGATCATAGCCACGGGATGGAGCGGATTGAAGTTCGTTCCCGCTCAGGCAATTCCCATCTCGGCCATGTCTTTACCGATGGGCCAAGAGAGCAAGGTGGCCTTCGCTACTGTATCAATTCGGCCTCTCTGCGCTTTATTCCTAAAGAGGAGATGGAGGCAGAGGGATACGGGGACTTACTCAGGCAGATGCACTAAAAGAATGATGGAGAAGAGGGTTTTGAGCCCTCTTTTTTATTTCTACGTCTGACTTCATTTATCTATTCGTGGAAGTTTAGGTCGGTCTGTTTTCTTTTGTCAAAATTGTGTTACAATGAAAAAAAGGCCTGACAGATGACGGAGAGGCCTTTGACAAGAGAAAGAGAAATGGATAGGAAGAGAAGAAGATGAAAAATTGGAAGGATCTCCTAAAGAGATGGAGTGAGGTCGGGAAAGATATCCTCACGATGCTCAATGAATGGTTTGATATTGGATTGGGGAAGGTGACAGCTTTCCGCTTGACCAACGAACAGTTTGTCTATGGTTTGCTGATTACAGTATTTGCGGCCGCGAATCTGGTTTTATGGATTCAAAAATGGAATGGTTTTCCCATAACAGCACTAGAAATGCCGGAAGTTGTTGAAAAACAAGAAGAAATCCATCCGGATCAGTTGCCACATACGGCTCGGATCATGGCAAATGGAGACCAACTCTACCATGACTTGATTTATATGAGTGCAGCCAAGGAAGATGGAAGCTATGATTTTTCTGAGAATTATCACTATGCTCAGGAATGGTTGAAGCAAGGGGATCTAGTCTTGGGGGATTTTGAAGGGACTATCAATTCGGATTATGGACTTTCGGGTTATCCACTTTTCAATGCCCCTGGAGAGGTCGTAGCTTCGATCAAGGATGCAGGCTATCAGGTGATGGACTTGGGACATAACCATATCCTCGATTCTGGCTTGGAAGGGCTGTTTTCGACTGCGAAAGCCTTTGAAGACGCAGGGATCCAAACGGTTGGTGTCTATCCGCATGAGACACGAGATCAAGCCCCTATTCTGATCAAGGAAGTAAATGGAATCAAGATTGCGATTTTGGCTTATTCCTATGGCTTTAATGGGATGGAGTATAATCTGGAACAAGAGGATTATGACAATCGTCTATCGGACCTCAATGAGGAGCGGATTCGTCAAGAAATCCAAAAAGCTGAGATGGAAGCGGACATTACCATTGTCATGCCTCAGATGGGGATTGAATATGATTTAGAGCCAACAGAGGAACAAAAGGAGCTATACCATAAGATGGTTTCTTGGGGAGCTGATATTGTCTTGGGTGGCCATCCTCATGTCGTCCAACCTGCTGAGATTGTGGATAAGGATGGGCAACAGAAATTGATTGTTTATTCTATGGGGAATTTCCTTTCCAACCAGCGCATGGAAACCATGGAAGGGATAGACAATGCGCAATGGACCGAACGGGGTGTCCTGATGGATATAACCATTGAGAAGGTAGGGCGCAAGACACGGATTAAAACGGCTACAGCTCATCCTACTTGGGTCAGCCGGACTCCAAAGGACAGTTATTCTCCTGAAGGCTATGAACTCTATCATTTCCAGACCTATATCTTGGAGGACTGGATTGAAGGAGGCAAGTATCGGGACCAATTGGATGATGAAACAAAGGCGCGTGTTGATACAGCCTATCAAGAAGTGAAGGAACGTGTGAATCTGAATTGGCAGTAGGAAGGGGCGAATGTAGGAATGGATAAACTTGGATGGTTACCAATTGGATTTGTTGGACTGATCATCATTATGGTTCTAACAAATTGGATATCAACGATTCGTCTGAGAAAAAAATTAGCCAAGGCTTGGGAGGGAAAACCTTTTTTTATAAAAAATGATAGTGAAGAGAGTTTAGTGGAAACGATGCTTTTGGCATCTACACTCCAGCCAACGGATAGTCAAGTAGATGGTCAAACTTGGCATGATTTAGACATGCATAGAGTATTTGATCAGCTAAACTATACACAGTCTAGTATAGGGGCTGAGGCCTTGTATCAGAAGATGCGTTTGATAAACTTTCAACCAGATGCATCTTTGCAGGAGTTAGAAGATTTCTTTGAACATCACCCGGATCTTCGTCTGAAGGTTCAGGTTGTTATGAACCAGTTAGGAAAAAAGAACCACAATATGGCTAGAAGTATTGTGGCGAATCCAGGGAAGCAAGATTCGAGGATCTATCTTTCTCTCTATCTTTTTTTAGCGTGTTTGCCAGTCCTCTCTCTTTTCTTTCTTCCGTTTTTTCAAATTCAAGCCATGTCAGTCTTGATAGCGAGTGTGACGTTTAATATCATTTTTTCGAGCATTCGGAATTGGTCGAATAAAATGCGCTTGGATCAAGTTAGTTACCTGGTTCGCATCTTTGCTTCAGCGGAAAAGCTGAGCCGTCTAGCGCTACCAAAACAAGAAGCCTTCAAACAGGCTGTCCAACCATTTAAGAAGACGAAAGTCATTTCCAGCATCTTACAAAGTCCAACAGGAAGCTCCGAGATGGAAATTATCCTGATTTATCTTAATTTTCTTTTCTTAATTCCGCAGATTGCCCAAATCTATATCTACCAGCAAGTGAGGACTCATCAGAAAGAAGCTCAGGGAACAATCAATCTTTTGGGGGAATTGGAAGTAGCCATCAGCCTTCTACGCCATAAGCGTGATGGTAATTTGGTTTGTCATCCCAATTTTAAGGAAGAAGCTGGGATTAAAGGAAAGGGGATCTACCATCCTTTACTAGCGGATCCGGTTGCTAATGACGTCACTTTTGAAAAAAATATGGTGATCAGTGGAGATAATGCCTCCGGAAAATCCACTTATTTGAAAATGGTAGCCATTAACTGTATTTTAGCGCAGGGCTTGGGCTTCGCTTATGGTGACAGTTTGGAGCTTTCTTATGGACATGTCATGACCTCTATGGATGTCAGCGATGATATCGAGGTTGGAGATAGTTATTTTATTACAGAGAGTAAAACAATTCTCCGAATGATTGAGAGTCTGGAAAAGTCAGGTTTTCATTATTTCTTTATTGATGAACTCTTTAAGGGAACCAATACCATTGAGCGAATTGGGTCTGGCTTAGGGATTGTCCGCTGGCTATCGAGACACGATTGCTTGTATATGATTTCGAGTCATGATATTGAGCTAGTTGCAGCATCTGGTGCAGTAAATGATAATTATCATTTTGACAGTCGCTATGTTGACGGGAAAATCGTCTTTGATTATCAGATAAAGCAGGGAGCAGCAGTAACGAAGAATGCGGTCAATACATTAAAAAGCCTCTATTTTCCTTCGGAAATCACTCGAACTTCCCAAGAATTAATTGTACAATATGAAAAAACAGGGAAATGGTCTTTAAATAGAATGTTGAGTGATAAAGAGGAAGGTTGCTAGGTTGTATCAGATCTTCTGTTGAAAAACATTAAAAGCACATAAAACGCAAACTTCACTTGTGTTTCATGTGCTTTTATTATTTGTTCTATTGGTTAAAGACAAGCTTTTCGGTATTGGCTTGGAGTAACCTGATAGTATTTCTTGAACTGGCGATTAAAGTTTGAGAGGTTGTTGAAGCCGGATTGGCTCGCGATATCAATGATTGCCTGATCGGAATGCTGGAGGAGATGGGCTGCTTTTTTCAGTCGATATTGAATGATATACTCCATGCAAGAGAGCCCTAATTGTTTCTTAAAGAAATTCATGAAGTGGGTCGGGCTAAAATGGCACAGCTCTGCCAAATGCTCGATCATGAGCTCCTCTTGGTAATGGTTTGAAATATGGTCGAGGACCAAACGGATTTTTTCTTCTCTCCGGTAAGCGTCCGTTGAGAACTTCTTCTCGACGATATAGTTATGGGAGAAGAGGAGATAGAGGAGTTCATTGAGCTGGGATTTAAGTCGGAGTTCATAGAAGGGGCCTTGTTCTCTTCCGTTTGCCATACAGGTTAAGAGGCTCTGTTTGATTTCTTCGTAACCGGGTGATTGGGCTTGAATGCGTCGGACGAATTCAAAATCCCCATTGTAGAGGGGTTGTAAATATTTTAGAGTGGCGATATTTTTATGGGTAATCCCAATCAGGTCCAGATTAAAATGCAGGACATCCATAGTATGAGAAGAACTCTGGATGGGGTGGATGGAGTGGAGGGCATTGGGGCGGATCAAAATAATATCACCAGGCTGACTATTAAAATATTCATAGTCGATATGGAACTGAGCAGTCCCTTCATTGACATAAATAATCTCAATATCGGTGTGCCAGTGAAATAAGATATCTGGCTGTCCATTTTGGGTGCTAATCTGTTTGATTGAAAAAGGGAAATCGCTATTGGTAAAGGATGTTTGGCGGTATAAAGTCTTTGTGTTCATGCCTACCTCTTAGATCTTTTTCGGGAGTAGCAGACGTTTTTACCAGGTGTGTGAAAGGGTCTGCTAGTTACTTCATACAGGGAAAATCTACTATCTATATTATAATAAAATTGGACCAAAAATTAAAGAGGATTCGATGGAATTTCTTAAATTTTAAGGAAGGAGGAGAGGGGCGATTTAAGGGAGAGAAGTCTCCAAAATGATGAGGGAATGGTGTATAATAGGGGAAAGATGGAAAGAGGTGGCAGTATGCTACAAATGATTGCGACAGATATGGATGGCACTCTGATGGACGAGCAAGGAGAAGTAGACCATGAGCGCTTGAGCCGTATTTTGGATCAGCTAGACCAAAGAGGGATTCCCTTTGTCATTGCGACAGGGAACGGCTATAGCCGTATGGCTCATGTATTGGGAGACTTGAAAGATCGCGTCACCTTGGTGCTGGCCAATGGGGCACGGATATTAGAGAAGGGAAAGCTCATCCGAGAGTGTAGCTGGCCGGAAGAGCTGGTGCAGGAGGTCTTGCAGTATCTAGAAGGCCGAGAAGAAGAACTCCATCTGGTCGTTAGTAGCTTATCGGGAGGCTATGCTAAGAAAGGAACAGAGTTTCCTCTTTTAGAGCAATTGATGACGCCTGAGTTAGCGGCTGCTTTTTACAAACGGATGCGCTTTGTGGATTATTTGGCCCATGAACATGGAGAGCAAGTTTTGAAACTAAGTGTCGTCACGGAGACTGAAAAAGTCGAAGCCTTTGTACAAGAGTTGAGAGAAAAGTTTGGAGAGCGCCTGCTTCCTGCAGCTAGTGGCTATGGGGCCATTGATATTCTGCAACCGGGTGTCAATAAGGCTACGGCCATTCAATTCTTAGAAGAACGCTGGGGCGTGGATGGTGGACACTTGATGGCATTTGGGGATAGCCAAAACGATGTCGAGATGCTTGAGTTAGCGACCTATTCCTATGCAATGGAAAATGCGGATCCCCATGCGCGACAAGCAGCCCGCTATACGGCACCTTCTCATCAGAATCATGGAGTCTACGAAGTCATCGAAGCTTATTTGGATGGAAGGCTCAGCTTCGACTAGGATCTTATCCTACCTTGCACAGTTTCTACTATACGAATCGAAAGGAGCCTTTATGGCTGTACAATTATTAGAAACCTGGCTGTTGAAAGAACAGGCAAAAATACAGAAGAATTACCGAGAACTGAATCAAAATCCTTTGAAGGAACCCGATATTCTTTTTATAGGAGACTCTATCGTCGAATACTATCCCCTTCAAGAGTTGCTGTTGACGGATCAATATATGGTGAACCGGGGGATTAGAGGCTACAAGACAGACCTCTTAAGAGAGCATCTAGATGCCCATATTTTCGGTCAAGCAGTGGATAAGGTTTTTTTGCTGATTGGAACTAATGACATTGGTAAGGAAATGCCCCTGTCGGAAACCATTGAAAACATGAGCATCATCTTGCAGGAGATGGTGCGACTCTTGCCCTTAGCGCAAATCAAACTCGTTTCGGTTCTTCCTGTGAATGAGGGAGAGCCCTACAAGGGGACAGTCTATATCCGGACCAATCAGAAGATTCAGACCTTGAACCAGGCCTACCACGAATTGGCCCAAGGGATGATAAATGTTGAATTTATCAATGTTTTTGATCATTTGCTTGGAGAAGATGGTCAGCTCAAACCGGCTTATACAACAGATGGACTTCATTTAACAATTGAAGGATACAGGGTCTTGAGTAAGGCTCTTCAAAGAGAAATATAACCCATCCTAGCTAGGAAAATGATTTTCTAGCTAGGATTTTTTAATGTCTTCTATAAAACAGTTTGGGGAAACACTCTATTTTGTACTAATTCTACAACAAGCAAAAACCTTGCCCTTATGCGGTTTGTGACTTCTGTTATAAAATAGTTGGCAGAAACAGAACAGATATTTGCTTTGTGTTATGTAATAGTTCCAGGCATTCAGTGAGCATATTCTTATACAAGGACAATAAAACGTGATAAATTGATATAGTAAAGTTATTTGAAACGTTTTCACTCTTTGTCGAATTCAGTTCAAAGACTGACAATTATTTTTATTGAAGGAGAGTTATATTTATGACTCAAGGAAAAATTACTGCATCTGCAGCAATGCTCAACGTATTGAAAACATGGGGCGTAGACACTATCTACGGTATCCCATCAGGAACACTTAGCTCACTTATGGACGCTTTGGCTGAAGACAAAGATATCCGTTTCTTGCAAGTTCGTCACGAAGAAACAGGTGCTCTTGCAGCGGTTATGCAAGCTAAATTTGGCGGATCTATCGGTGTTGCAGTTGGTTCAGGTGGACCAGGTGCAACTCACTTGATCAACGGTGTTTACGATGCAGCTATGGATAACACTCCATTCCTTGCTATCCTTGGATCACGTCCAGTTAACGAATTGAACATGGATGCCTTCCAAGAATTGAACCAAAACCCAATGTACAACGGTATCGCTGTTTACAACAAACGTGTAGCTTACGCTGAGCAATTGCCAAAAGTGATTGACGAAGCTTGCCGTGCTGCCGTTTCTAAAAAAGGTCCAGCTGTCGTTGAAATTCCAGTAAACTTTGGTTTCCAAGAAATCGACGAAAACTCATACTACGGATCAGGTTCTTACGAGCGTTCATTCATCGCTCCTGCTTTGAACGAAGTTGAAATTGACAAGGCTGTTGAAATTTTGAACAATGCTGAACGTCCAGTGATCTATGCTGGTTACGGTGGTGTTAAAGCTGGTGAAGTGATCACTGAATTGTCACGTAAAATCAAAGCACCAATCATCACAACTGGTAAAAACTTTGAAGCGTTCGAATGGAACTACGAAGGTTTGACAGGTTCTGCTTACCGTGTTGGTTGGAAACCAGCCAACGAAGTTGTCTTTGAAGCAGACACAGTTCTTTTCCTTGGTTCAAACTTCCCATTTGCTGAAGTATACGAAGCATTCAAGAACACTGAAAAATTCATCCAAGTCGATATCGACCCTTACAAACTTGGTAAACGTCATGCCCTAGACGCTTCAATCCTTGGTGATGCAGGTCAAGCAGCGAAAGCAATCCTTGATAAAGTGAATCCAGTTGAATCTACTCCATGGTGGCGTGCAAACGTTAAGAATAACCAAAACTGGCGTGATTACATGAACAAACTCGAAGGTAAAACTGAGGGTGAATTGCAATTGTATCAAGTTTACAATGCAATCAACAAACATGCTGATCAAGACGCTATCTATTCAATCGACGTAGGTGACACTACTCAAACATCAACTCGTCACCTTCACATGACACCTAAGAACATGTGGCGTACATCTCCACTCTTTGCGACAATGGGTATTGCCCTTCCTGGTGGTATCGCTGCTAAGAAAGACAATCCAGATCGCCAAGTATGGAACATCATGGGTGACGGTGCATTCAACATGTGCTACCCAGACGTTATCACAAACGTTCAATACGACCTTCCAGTTATCAACGTTGTCTTCTCAAATGGTAAATATGCCTTCATCAAGGACAAATACGAAGACACAAACAAACACTTGTTTGGTTGTGACTTCCCTAATGCTGACTATGCGAAAATCGCTGAAGCTCAAGGAGCTATTGGATTTACAGTTGACCGTATCGAAGACATCGACGCAGTCGTTGCTGAAGCTGTTAAATTGAACAAAGAAGGTAAAACTGTTGTTATCGATGCTCACATCACTCCACATCGTCCACTTCCAGTAGAAGTACTTGAGTTGGATCCAAAACAACACTCAGAAGAAGCTATTAAAGCCTTCAAAGAAAAATACGAAGCTGAAGAGCTTGTACCATTCCGCCTCTTCTTGGAAGAAGAAGGGTTGCAATCACGCGCAATCAAATAATCCTGCTCGTCGAAAATCAAATGTAAACTGCGTTATCTTCACCTTGCCGTACTCCAGTACTGTCTGCGGTTCGATGCCTTGTTTATACTTTGATTTTCTTAGAGCAGAACTTGAAAAGATCGGAGCTATCCGGTCTTTTTCTGGAGGATAGTAAATGAATTTAAATCAATTAGATATTATCGTTTCAAATGTTCCCCAAGTATGTGCTAGCTTGGAGCGTATCTTGGACAAAAAGGCGGACTATGTTGACCAAAGTTTTGCTCAGTTCACGATTGGCAGTCACTGTCTCATGTTATCCCAAAACCATTTGATACCTTTGGAAAATTTCCAGTCAGGAATCATTCTTCACGTTGAAGTTGAGGATGTAGAGCAGAACTACCAACGGTTGAAAGATCTTGGTATCCAGGTTTTAAATGGTCCAGCTGTAACTGATTGGGGAACCGAATCCCTGCTAGTAAGTGGTCCAGCAGGTCTAGTGATTGATTTTTATCGTATGAAATAGGAGGCGTGGTCATTTAACGCCAACCTTAGCTATTCTTAAAATAGAATTTGAGAAAATGAACTATAGAAAAGATTGGAGCCATCCGGTCTTTTTTATTAAAGACAAAATCTTCTTTGAAACTTTCCTTAGGTGAGTACAGACGTTAGGTGAAATTATCCAGTGGATGATTTCAGCAATCCAGGAAGTTCCATGACTTAGTTTTGAACCTAAAGTTTCAAAACTCCCGAGTGCTAGAAACAATCGTGTTTCAAGCACTTTTCTCACGGCGGAAAGTTTCAGTAGATGATTGAATAATTCTAACGAATAAAATTTTTCTATATTTAACAGAATTTATTAGATTTAAGAAAGCCAAATATTATATTTGGCAAAAGAGTATGCATTTTAACAGATCGGATTCGTCCGATCTGTTTTCTTGTATGAGTGTGGTAGATACCTTAGAATAGTATCAGTTTTTCCTAGGATGCTGTAAGATTTTTGGGTTAGAGAAGGGTATAATAGAACTATCAAATCAAGTGAGGTAGAGAGATGTCCGATAGACTTCAATTTCCAGATGGTTTCCTTTGGGGTGGGGCGACGGCTGCCAACCAATGTGAAGGAGCTTATAATGAAGACGGCCGTGGCTTGGCCAATGTGGATGTGGTACCGATTGGGCCTGACCGTCACACCATTATCACGGGTCAGAAAAAGATGTTCGACTTTGAAGAGAGCTATTTTTATCCGGCTAAGGATGGCATTGATATGTATCATCGCTACAAGGAAGACATTGCCCTCTTTGGGGAAATGGGCTTTAAAACCTATCGTTTGTCCATTGCCTGGTCTCGGATTTTCCCCAAAGGAGATGAACTAGAGCAAACGAAGTAGGTCTACAGTTCTATGAAGATCTCTTTAAGGAATGTCACAAGTATGGCATTGAACCCTTGGTGACCATTACCCACTTTGACTGTCCCATGCATTTGATTACTGAGTATGGAGGTTGGCGCAGTCGCAAGATGTTGGAATGTTATGAACGTCTCTGCCGGACCCTCTTCACTCGCTACAAGGGCTTGGTCAACTACTGGCTGACCTTCAATGAAATCAATATGATCCTTCATGCGCCTTTTATGGGAGCGGGTCTCTGCTTTGAAGAAGGGGAGAATGAGGAGCAAGTCAAATACCAGGCGGCTCACCATGAGTTGGTCGCTTCAGCCATTGCTACCAAGCTAGCCCATGAGATTGATCCTAACAATAAGGTTGGCTGTATGTTGGCAGCTGGGCAAAACTATCCGCATACCTGTGCTCCGCGAGATGTCTGGGCTGGTCTAGAAGAAGACCGCAAGAACTATTTCTTCATCGATGTGCAGGCGCGTGGGGAATACCCAAACTATGCTAAGAAAGAGTGGGAGCGTCAGGGAATCACGGTTGAGATGACCGAGCAGGACCTTCAATTGTTGAAAGACCATACAGTGGACTTTATTTCCTTCTCCTACTATGCCAGTCGGGTCGCTTCAGGGGATCCAGCTGAAAGGGAGAAAACAGCAGGCAATATCTTTGCCTCTCTGAAGAACCCCTACCTAGAAAGCTCAGAATGGGGTTGGCAGATTGACCCTCTTGGTCTCCGCATTACCCTCAACACCATCTGGGATCGTTATCAAAAGCCTCTGTTTATCGTAGAAAATGGACTAGGCGCCGTTGATACTCCAAATGAAGCCGGGGAGATTGAGGATGACTACCGGATTAACTACCTGGCAGCCCACATCAAGGCCATGCGGGATGCCATTCATGAAGATGGTGTTGTCCTCTGGGGCTATACGACTTGGGGCTGTATTGACCTGGTCTCTGCCGGGACTGGAGAAATGAAGAAGCGCTACGGTTTTATCTATGTCGATCGGGACAATGAAGGCAAGGGAAGCTTGGCCCGCTCACGTAAGAAATCCTTCTATTGGTACAAAGACGTCATTGCGACCAATGGGGCTTCTGTTGAATAAAAGTTTTCGGTCCTTGCTGGCCGACTCTCCCCTATAAACTAAAAAGCTTAGAATCCCAACCACAAGCTGGGGTCCTAAGCTTTTTGTATGTAGTTAAACCAAGTCATTATGGATTTACTGGTCGTAGTCTAAGACATTGTTCTCGATGACAAACTTAGATTCAGCGGAAATGTTGGCTTCTCCTAGTTGCAACTGCGAACTTCCGTCTGGCTTCATGATGTGCCACTGGCCGTCCTTGTGGGCAAAAATAGCCTGAAATGTGACGTTATCACTCTTGTCTCGAATGGGTAGAACAAATGCTTGATCTGTATTCTCTAGGAGAATCTCTTCCTTTTTTTCAAAGTTATAGATATAAAATTGTCCAGTTCTCTGTCCCAAACCATGAAATTCATCGACTTTTTGCCAATTTTCAAAATTTTTCTGAACTAGGGATTCATTAAAAACCTTGTTGAAGGTTTCGTTGCGTTTCTTCGTTTCTTCCTCGTCTAGTGTTTTCTGAAACTCTGCAACCTTTTTAGTCGTTTGTCTGTTTTGCTCTCTAATTTGGTGTCGGTGGATGACTCGCATCATTCTTCCAGCAACGCCCAGGATAACGAGAATGGATACAAGGCTGATTTTCGTTTTGGCATTTTTTTTCATAGATGATTCTCCCTATTCTGTCATTGGTCCTATTATACCCTTTGAAAGAAAGGATAGTCAAGTTCATCCTGTGATAACCTAACATGCAGATCTACCTGGGTACTATAGAATTTTCTCATATTTTCATTGACGAAGGAGCTTTTATTTGATAGGCTAGGGGAATAGAAATGATTTGGAGTTCAAAGGAAAAAGGAGCGAGGCAAGTGGCACGGATTTTATTAATCGAGGATAATAATGATATCCAAGAAATTTTATACAGTCTCTTAAGTGAAGACTATGAGGTCCTTCAGGCTTTTTCAGGTACAGAAGGGTTGCGACTCTTCCAGCAAGAAGCCGTTGATTTGGTCCTCCTGGACATCATGCTTCCAGGGAAAAATGGGGACCAGGTCCTGGAGGAGATCCGTTTGCAGAGTCAGGTGCCGGTTATCATGATGACGGCTCTTGGAGACAAACACCTCATTAGCCAGTACCTCCTTGCCGGTGCCAATGATTATATTGTCAAGCCCTTTAATCTGGATGAGGTGGCAGCTCGTGTGACGGTGCAGCTGCGAAATCAAACGACGGTAGCACAGGAAGCTCAAGCGCCGCAAAAGCTATCCTTTAAGAATTTGGTCTTAAATCCAGAAACCTTTGAACTGGAGTCTGGCGAACAGACGCTTCGCTTGGGCAAAAAAGAATTTCAAATTTTTGAGACCTTGCTGGTTCATCCAAAGAAGATTTTCACCAAGGAAGAATTGTATGAGGCGGTCTGGGAAGAGGTCTATCTGCCTGGAGACAATACCCTTAATGCCCAGTTGAGTAATCTCCGGAAGAAAATTGCCCAACTAGACCCAGATGAGGATTACATTGAAACCGTCTGGGGCTTGGGCGTTCGCTTGAAAGGAGACAAGTAATGTGGGGATTGGTTCTAATTCTAGTCGTCCTTGTCTTTCTCTTGGGACTGGGTTACCTTCGCCTACTCTCTGCTCTCACAGATTTGCAGGAGCAGATTCAACAGAAGCTCCAAAATGGGAGTGGGGTACGGTTAACGTCACGTGTTTCAAAAAAAGAAATGGTCGCCTTGACCAAGCAGGTCAGTGATCTCTTTGATCAAATCGAGCGGACCAATCGGATTGCCTTTCAAGAGAAAAAGACCTTGGATATGGCCATCAGTAATATTGCTCATGATATCCGGACGCCTTTGACCATTGCATCGGGCTATACCCAACAAATCATCAAGGGTGGGACGCAGGAAGAGGAAAAGCTGAAGAAAATTGCTTTCAATCTTCAAGTCGTCTCAAAACGCCTGGAATCTCTCTTGGAATACAGACGCTTGATGGAGGGAGCTATTCAGCCTCGGCTTACAGACGTTAATCTCAGCCAAGTCCTGACCCAGCAGTTGTTCCAGTATTATGATAGCTTGTCTGAGGCGGGGATTGCCTTAGAAGTGGAGATGGAGGAGCATCTTCATTATGCTACGGATCCGGAGCTCTGGGAGCGCCTCTTGCAAAATATGCTCAGCAATGTCCTCAAGCATGGGAAGGATCAGGCCCGCTTGACCTTGATGTCGGATGAGGACACGATTCGGGTCGAGCTACGCAATATTGTGCAACAACCGATCCAGCACTTAGACCAGTTGGCTAGTCGCTTCTACTCAGAAAATCTATCGGATACAGAAGAATCATCTGGCTTGGGTCTCTATATCATTCAAAATTTTGTAGAGATCTTAGGGGGCGACTTGCAACTGGCAACAGAGGCAGATTGGTTTATCTTGACCATTACACTGAGAAAAAAGGCTTGAGCACCGCTCAAGCCTTTTTGTCATAAATCTTTGTGTTTGAAAGTAGCGAGTCCTAGGAAGCCAAAAACAAGGATGAATCCAAGAGCAATCGAGAGGGTGTTGTTCGTTGCTGTGGTGCTTTGGACCATGGAATATTGGAATTCCAAGTTTAGATAGTGGAGGATATCAATATCTTTAAAGAAAAGCGCAGGAAGACTTAAGAGGATATTTCCAACGAAGTAGCCAACGAAGGCTAGGGTGATGGATTGGCTAGCATAAAGGAGGAAGGAAATGATGCTGACCCAAGCCAGGGTGGAAAGGAACTGAATCAGCACGGTCAGACCAAAATGAGCAAGGAAGTGCTCTGGCATGGTTCCAAGTCCATTGTAGAGGGTCGCGATCAAGAAGACGAGACCATAAGAAACGAGAAATTGGAAGAGGGCAATGGTCAGGACAACGGCGCTTTTGGCAAAGTAGTAGCTGGTGCGCGAAACCCCATAGGCCAGACTATTCTTGTATAAGTTTTGCGTTAAGTCTGTTCCTAGAACCAAGGTGATGACAATAATGGTAAAGAGGATAGTCACACTGATGCTGGAAGAGTAGTTGGTCAAGGCTTTAAAGCCCGTCCAAACTTCGGTTGCTTGGGGTAATTTGGATTCCGTATTGACGCCGACGTGGCCGGTAGCTCCAAAGATGACTCCAGACAGGATGTTGAGAACGAGAATGGCTTCTGTAATCCAAAAGCCTTTGGAGCGAAAAAGTCTGTAAAAATCTGCTTGAATGGTATGCAACATGATAGATCTCCTAAATGAAATATGTGGGATAAGTAAAACAAGGCGGTGATTTGACTAGTCTACCAAGTCCGTAAAGAATTTTTCCAGATCTTGGCGGGCATAGTAGATTTCGTCCACGTCAATATCCGCTTGAACGAGGGCTTTGACAATGACTTTAATATCGTGAGTCTGTCCGAAGATATGGATTTCTCCATCTTTATCGATGACCTTGATACGGTGATGGAGTTGATCCTGGATCAGTTGACTCGCAAGGGCTAGCTGGCTGGTCTTGAGGATGATGTAATCTTCTCCTTGTTCTTCGAATTCAGCCTTACTAATTTCTTTGATCAGGCGTCCTTGGTCGACAATGCCAAAACGATTGGCAACCAGATAAAGCTCGGAAAGGATATGACTGGAAATGAGGATGGTCATACCGAGTTCATCGTTGAGGCGCTTGATCATCTGACGGAATTCCTTGATTCCGACGGGATCGAGACCATTGATGGGTTCGTCCAAAATGAGGAAGTCGGGCTTGGCAATGAGCGCAATCGCAATTCCCAACCGTTGTTTCATCCCGAGTGAAAAATCGCGGAATTTCTTCTTACCCGTATTATTCAGGCCAACATAATTCAAGGTTTCTTTGATGACCTGGTCGGGATTGGGAATATGGCGAGCCTTGCAATAGTAGACTAAGTTTTGGTAGGCGGTCATATGCTTGTGAGCCACAGGACTCTCAATGACGGAACCAACCCGTTTCAGGGCTTGTGTCCACTGAGAGCGATTCGTGGAAGCGAAGAGGGAGACGCTTCCGTCAGTTTCTTGAATCAGCTGGGTGATGACCTTGATGAGGGTGGTTTTCCCTGCCCCGTTCTTACCGATCAGGCCGTAGACGTCGCCTTTGCGAATGCTCAGATTCACATCATTTAAGGCGTATTGTTGACCGAACTTTTTACTCAAATGGGAAATTTCTAATACTTTTTCCATGGTTTTCTCCTTCGTCCAAATGACTAGTTATTTTCTTTACACTCTTAGTATACAGCTTGCTTTTCAAATAACTATCAAGCAATTCTAAAATATTTCTAAAAAAACGGGAGTGGGACAGAACGAATTTTGACTAAAAATCGTTCGTTGCCCCACCCCCGCAAGGCTGATTAGGTCATCTTTGGAGCTTAAAAGGCGAACAAAGACTTAGGAAACTTGCTCGCAAGTTCTATTCACCACCTCAAAGCAGTGCTTTGAGCAATCAGCTACTGCGCCTTGCAGTTATAACTATCATATATAAGAGACTGGACACTTTATGCCCAGCCTCTGTTCCTATTAAAAATCACCAACAAACTCTTTGATAGCTTGTGCCAGTTCATGGGGTTTCTGAGTATTGAGTAGATGGCCTCCGTCTGCGATTTCTAGATAGTGACCTTTAGGCAGGAGATTTGCCAACTTTTTAGAAGAAGCCTGATTGGCCCCATCTTTGCTGCCACAAATCACTAGGCTAGGAAGAGGGCAGGTTTTAGCGGTATCGGTTAGATTGAGACTTTTTAATTCGGTAAAGATTTGCAACATGTGCTGTTTATTGGCCCCCTGCTTTTCAAAGACACGCTTGGGAATCAGACGAAAAAGGAGAATTTGGAGCCTATAGAGGAGATTGGTGTTGAGTTTGTATTGCGTCCCTGAAAGCACCAAGCCCTTGAGTTGTTGCAAGTCTCGGCTGGAGAGATCGAGAGCGAGAACGCCTCCCAGTGAGAGTCCAACCAGAATAAAGGGTTCGCTTTCTTGTTGGAGGTACTCCGTCAATCTTTCTTTGGCCTCCTGATAACTTTCGCTTGGACGGGAGAAAATAGCGAAAGATTCAGATTGCAAGGGGGAAAGTGCATCTTGGACCCCTTGCCAAGAGTGGGCATCCTGGCCTAGGCCATGTAAAAAAATAAGTTTCATTCTGATTCCTCTCTAGTGAAATCGAGTGGATAGAGGCCACGCAGGGCATTGCAGGCATAGACTTGGTCAGCGACTTCTAAATCCTTCAGCGTTAACAGTTTTTCTTCTACTTGTCCAGTTTCTAAGAGATAGCGGCGGTAAATCCCGTCGAGGATAGGGAGGTGGGCTGGAGGTGTGTAGCGCTGGCCGTCAATCTCTAGGATGAGATTTCCGATGGTCGTCTCTAGCAAGGTCCCGTCTTCTAAATAGAAGATCTGCTCGTGATCTTTAGCTACTAGATGGGCTCGCTGGCTAGTCTTAAAATAAGTAAATGGCTTCGCTAAATCAAGCTTTTGCTCGGTCAGTTGAGCCTGCAGATAGCTAGCGGGCAAGTCCTTCAGCTCGGTGATAGCCAGCTGGAAGGCCCCGTTTTTTTGTAAGGCAATCCGACAACGATAGTCAAGGTTGGAGTCCAAACGAGCAAGCTCTTCTTGAAGTTCTTTCAGGAGTTTTGGCTCATCAAAAGGATAGGCAAAGTAGCGACTGGCCTCTCTTAAACGGGTCAGGTGTTGCTCCAGGAAGGTCAACTCTCCTTGGTGGATACGACCAGTTGTCAAGAGGTCAAAGCGAGGTTCTTGTCGGTAGAGGACAGCAGACTTTTGCTTGGTCTCCTGGTATTCACTTTCCCATTTGCTGTCCCAAGTGATGCCTCCACCTACGCCATAGACGGCTTGATGCCCTTGCATTTGAAGGGTTCGAATGGCCACATTAAAAATCCGTTTCCCTTTTGGAAGAAGGATACCGATTGTTCCACAGTAGACGCCACGAGGAGCAACCTCTGTCCGTTGAATAATTTCCATAGTGGAAATCTTCGGTGCCCCTGTGATGGAACCGCAAGGAAAGAGAGCCTGGAAGGTTTGGACTAGGTCGACTTCGGGGCGTATGCGACTTTCAATGGTCGAGGTCATCTGCCAAACAGTAGAGTATTGCTCCACCTGGCAGAGATGGGTCACCTGCTCACTTCCGATCTCCGAAATGCGATTCATATCATTACGCAGGAGATCCACAATCATCATGTTTTCTGCTCGATTTTTGGGATCAGCTTCTAGCCAAGCAGCCTCTTGAAGATCTGTTTGGTTGGTAAGCCCACGACGAGTCGTCCCCTTCATAGGGCGGGTGGTCAGTAGCCGGTCATCTTGTTCAAAAAAGAGCTCAGGACTAATAGAGAGGATGGACACATCATCGTGCTGGATAAAGGCATTGTAATGGGCCTTCTGTTCTACCACCAAGCGATTGTAGATGGCCAAAGGGTCAGCTTTTAGCTCTTGAGAAAGCTGGACGGTGTAGTTGACCTGATAGGTATCCCCTTGACGGATGTGGTGCTGGATGGTCTCGATAGCTTTTCGATAAGCAGGCGCCTCTACCTCTTCCTGCCAATTGGCTGGAAGATCCACTGCCTCGTAGTCCTCTGGGAAAGGAAGGGTTTCTACTTTCTCGTGGATGGTGAAATAGAGGAGATATTCTCCCATGAGTGGTGCTGGGTGGACGGCTAATTTTTTCTCAAAAGCAGGAGCGGCTTCATAGCTGACATAGCCTACGGCATAATAACCAGCCTCCTGATAGGCTTCCGCCTCTCTCAGAAGAGTCTCTACTTGGTCGAGGTCTCTTGTTTTTAATTCCTTTAGCGGCTTGGTGAAAATGTGTCGCAATCCAAGCTCTTTAAAATCAATAATCGTTTGTTTGTGCATGCTTTGAGTATATCAAAAATAGAGGAAAAAAGGTAGATAAGGAGGCAAGGATTCCTTGCTTGGTCCTCTCTTTCATGCTAAAATAACCATAGAATCTGCATTTGGCGAAGGAGTAGGACCATGAAAAAGAATTCCCTCTATAACACTTCCAATATTAGTCTTTTTCAATACCTCTTTGCGATTGCAGTGATATTGGTGCATAGTGGTCGCTTGACCTCTTATGAGCCAGTACATTTTGGTCTCAAGAGTATGCTCGGCCGGCTAGCGGTGCCATTTTTTATCGTCTGTGCCAGCTTTTTCCTCAAGCCATCACTAAGAGATGCAAGGAAAATGAAGACCTATCTGGTCAAAATCGTAAAAACCTATTTATTTTGGAGTTGTGTCTATCTTCCCTATGCCTGGGTCTTTTTTTCTAGTCTTCATCTCCCTGTCTATCTCTTTCCAGCAGGCGTTCTGATTGCTCTTCTCTATCTGGGAATGTGCTACCAACTCTGGTATATCCCAGCCTTTTTGCTGGGCTTGTTTTTGGTCAATCAATTGGTCAAACGCCTAGGTATGGTTTGGACGGGGTTGATCACCTTTCTTCTATACTGCTGGGGTTTGATCGAGACCTATTCAGCTTATCTGGACACCACGAGTCTTCTCAAGGGTTACCAACTCTACAGCAACTTATTTTTCACAGCGCGAAATGGTCTCTTTTACACGCCTATTTTTATCTTTATGGGTTACTATCTCTATGACCATTTTCATGCACAAACCTTTAGGGTTCACCGTTGGCAAAAAGTAGCCCTTGCCTTTGGACTGTTCTGTTTAGAAGGCCTCATCATTTTTCAACATGAAGGAATCGATAAGAACTTTTTCTTGCTCCTTCCCTTTGTGACGGTCTATTTGGTTAATGCTTGCCTGAGATCGTCCTTTTTGAAAAGCTATGATTTGCAGTACTTAAAGCAGATGAGCATGGCGTTATATTTTTCGCATCCGATCTTTATCGAATGGGCTCGCTATGGCTTTAGCAATGTTCCGCTTTCTTATCCAGACAGGGGCAAGTTGATTTTTGTGACGGCCTTGTTGGGAAGTCATCTCTTTGGATTGGCCATGCTCTCTTATCACTCTTGGCAAAAAGAAGAGAAAAACAGAAGTCTTGAAAAGGAAGTTCTCTAGAGAGACTTCTTTTTTATTTTAAGGGAGACAGATAGGTCAGCTGAGGGTTGCAATTCTTTTCCAGTTTGGTTATGATGTAAGGGATTACAAGTGAAACCAAAAAGGAGAAGCACATGAAGAAAAAATGGTGGCATGATGCCGTGATTTATCAGATCTATCCCAAGAGTTTTTTAGATAGCAATGGAGATGGAATCGGTGACCTCAAGGGGATCATCAGTAAGCTGGATTATTTGGAGAAGTTAGGTATTACAGCCATTTGGCTGTCTCCTATCTACCAAAGCCCTATGGATGATAATGGCTACGATATATCTGATTATGAGGATATTGCTTCCATCTTTGGTACCATGGAAGATATGGAAACATTGATTGCGGAGGGGCAAAAGCGCGGTATTAAGATGATCATGGATTTGGTGGTCAACCATACGTCTGATGAGCATGCCTGGTTCATCGAGGCCAAGGAAAATCCAAACAGTCCAGAGCGAGACTACTATATTTGGAGGGACCAACCCAATGATCTTCTCTCTACCTTCAGTGGGTCAGCTTGGGAATTTGATCCGGCTTCCCAGCAGTATTATTTGCACTTCTTTAGTAAGAAGCAACCGGACCTGAATTGGGAAAATGAGACACTTCGGCAGAAGATTTATGACATGATGAACTTTTGGATCGACAAGGGGATTGGTGGTTTTCGAATGGATGTCATCGACATGATTGGGAAAATTCCTGATCAGAAGATCGTAGCCAATGGTCCCATGCTCCACCCTTATCTGAAAGAAATGAATCGAGCGACTTTCGGGGATAAGGATTTGTTAACGGTCGGGGAGACCTGGGGAGCGACACCTGAGATTGCCAAGCAATACTCTGGTCCTGACAACGAGGAATTGTCAATGGTCTTTCAATTTGAACACATCGGGCTTCTCTTCCAAGAGGGTCAGCCCAAATGGCACTATGCGAAGAAACTCAATGTTCCTAAGTTGAAAGAAATCTTTAACAAGTGGCAGACGGAGCTGGGCATGGACGAAGGCTGGAACTCTCTCTTTTGGAACAACCATGACCTCCCTCGGATTATTTCTGCCTGGGGAGATGACCAAGCCTATCGGGTGAAGTCCGCTAAGGCCCTAGCCATTCTTCTTCATTTGATGAGAGGAACGCCTTATATCTACCAGGGGGAAGAGATTGGCATGACCAACTATCCTTTTAAGAGCCTAGACGAAATCGAAGATATTGAGTCTATTAACTACGCCAAGGAAAGCCTCGAAAAGGGAGTGGATCTCGACACCATTATGGACCAGATCCGACATATTGGCCGGGACAATGCTCGAACCCCTATGCAGTGGTCCAATCTGCCACAGGCTGGTTTTACAACCGGTCGCCCATGGCTAGCTGTCAATCCAAACTATCAGGAAATAAATGTAGAAGCGGCTTTGGCTGATTCCTCATCCGTTTTCTATACCTACCAACAATTGGTTGCCCTCCGTAAGGAGCAAGATTGGTTGTTATCTGCCGACTTTGAACTACTGGATACAGCAGATCAGGTCTTTGCCTACCAACGAGTAGATGGGAATCAACGCTATTTGATTGTGGTCAATTTGTCTAGTCAAGTTCAGAGCTTTGAACTGAAGCAAGACTATCAGGAGGTCCTCATTAGCAATACCAATGTAGAGCAGGTCAAACAGACAAAAGTATTGGAACCTTGGGATGCTTTTTGTGTGCAACTAACTTGAGCATAAGTTTCTACAAAAAAAGAAGCGGATAGCTTCTTTTTTTGTTTTAGAGGGAATGAGGACTGTCCTATGGGAGGGGTCTCAGTCTGTCTGGTAGAAGCCTTATAGTTATTTTTTATAAGGTCTATTAGTTCTGTTCAATGACAAGTGGCGGAAACCCTTGATCTATAAGGTTATAGCTTCTGGCTATACCATAAACCATTGAAAAGCAATTATACAGAAGGCGCTTCTTCTGATAAGATAGACTCAACTTGAATTTTTGGAGGACAAAACATGTCAACTACAATTATCGGATTCCCTCGTTTGGGTGAATTCCGCGAACTAAAATTTACAACTGAGAAATATTTTAGAAACGAAATTACAGCTGAAGATTTGTTGGATGCTGCAAAAGAATTGCGTGCCAAACACTGGAATATTGTCAAAGAAAAAGGTATCACTGAAATCCCATCAAATGACTTTTCTCACTATGACAACTTCCTAGATGCAGCCTTCCTTTTCAACGTGGTTCCTACATCTGTTCAAAACTTGGACTTGTCTGACCTTGAACGCTACTTTGCCTTGGCGCGTGGTTACCAAGGAGAAAAAGGGGATGTGCGTGCTCTTCCAATGAAGAAATGGTTCAACACCAACTACCACTACATCGTTCCAAAATTTGAAAAAACAACAGAAGTCAAATTGGCTGGTCACAAGATTTTTGATGAGTACCAAGAAGCGAAAGAATTGGGTCTTGACACTCGTCCAGTTGTGGTTGGACCATTCACTTTCCTTCAATTATCAGACTTTGAAGAAGGCGTAAAAGCAGAAGACTTCGTTGATAGCTTAGTAGCTGCTTACCAAGATGTTTTTGCTAAATTGGCTGAGCTTGGTGCGACTCGTATCCAACTGGATGAAGCAGCTCTTGTTAAAGATTTATCAGCTGAAGAAAAAGCGCTCTTCTTGAACCTCTACAACAAGCTCTTGGCTGACAAGAAAGGTCTTGAGGTCTTGATCCAAACTTACTTTGGTGATGTTCGTGACATCTACTCTGCCCTTGTGAATTTGCCAGTAGATGCGATTGGTTTGGACTTCGTTGAAGGGAAGAAAACTCTTGAACTCGTTAAAGGTGGCTTCCCAGCTGACAAGACGCTTTATGCAGGTATCGTCAATGGTAAGAACATCTGGCGCAACAACTATGAAAAGAGCTTGGCTATTCTTGAGCAAATCCCAGCTGAAAACATCGTTTTGACTAGCTCATGCTCACTTCTTCATGTGCCATTTACAACTGCTAATGAAGACTTTGAACCAGCTATCTTGAACCACTTTGCTTTTGCAGTTGAAAAATTGGATGAAATCCGTGATTTGGATGCTATCCGCAACGGTCAAGGAGCAGAAGCTCTTGCAGCAAACAAAGAACTCTTTGCGACTGAACGTGTCGGAGCAAATGCAGAACTTCGTGCGCGTATCGCTGGATTGACAGACGCAGACTACACTCGTTTGCCAGCTTTTGCTGAACGTGAAGCAATCCAAGAAGATGCCTTCAAACTTCCAGCTCTTCCAACAACAACCATCGGATCCTTCCCTCAAACGAAAGAAGTTCGTGCGAAACGTTTGGCCTTCCGTAAGGGTGAATTGTCACAAGAAGAATACGATGCCTTCCTTGCTGAAACCATTGACGAATGGATCAAATGGCAAGAAGAAGTTGGATTTGATGTACTTGTACACGGTGAATTCGAGCGTAATGACATGGTTGAGTACTTCGGTCAAAACTTGTCAGGTTACCTCTTCTCTAAAAATGGTTGGGTACAATCATACGGTATGCGTGGGGTGAAACCACCAATCATCTGGGGTGATGTGACTCGTCTCAACCCTATTACTGTGAAATGGTCTAGCTACGCACAAAGCCGTACTAACAAACCTGTTAAAGGGATGTTGACTGGACCTGTTACAATTCTTAACTGGTCATTCCCACGTGAAGACATCTCTATCAAGGATTCAACTCTTCAAATCGCTCTTGCAATCAAGGATGAAGTTCTTGATCTTGAAGCTGCAGGTGTGAAAATCATCCAAATCGACGAGGCTGCTCTTCGTGAAAAATTGCCACTCCGTCGTAGTGACTGGTATGAAGACTACCTTGACTGGGCTATTCCAGCCTTCCGTTTGGTACACTCAACAGTAGCACCAGACACACAAATCCACACTCACATGTGTTACTCAGAATTTACAGATATCATCCCAGCCATCGACAACATGGATGCAGACGTCATCTCATTTGAAGCGAGTCGTTCAAACCTTGAAATCTTGGACGAACTCAAAGCGAAAAACTTCCAAACAGAAGTTGGACCTGGGGTTTACGATATCCACTCACCTCGTGTGCCTAACGAAGGCGAAATCGACCACACAATCGAAGCAATCCTTGCGAAAGTACCAAGCAGAAAAGTTTGGATCAACCCTGACTGTGGTTTGAAAACACGTGGAATTAAAGAAACGAAAGAAAGCTTGATCCGCCTTGTAGAAGCTGCGAAAGTTGCACGTGAGAAATTGTAAGAAAAGCAGTTCTCCATACTTGGTTGATCAGTAAGAAATCAACTAGAAAAAGGTTATTACATATGTCGCGTCAAACACCGTCACTCTCATTTGAAGTTTTCCCTCCAAACCCAGCAGTAGGCAATGACAAAATTATTGCAGCCCTAAAAGATATGCAGGGCTTGGCTCCCCACTTCATCAGTGTGACTGCCAGCAATAATAAATTTAATATCAAAGAGACGACGGTTCGTTTGGCAGACTATATCCAAAATGACTTGGAGATTCCGACCATTGCTCACTTGCCAGCTATCTACCTAACTAAGGATAAGGTGGCTGAGACTATTGCAGATTTGGATAAGGTTGGGGTTCAGAAAATCTTGGCTCTTCGTGGAGATATCATTCCGGGTGTTGAGCCTCAAAAGGATTTTCGTTACGCCACAGACTTGATTGAGTTCATCAAGGAGCAAGCTCCTCACTTTGATATTGTTGGCGCTTGCTACCCAGAAGGGCACCCTGACTCTCCAAATCAGATCTCGGATATTCAAAATCTCAAGAAGAAAGTGGACGCAGGCTGCTCCAGTCTCGTAACGCAACTTTTCTTTGACAATGAGCGTTTCTATGATTTCCAAGACAAGTGTACCTTGGCAGGTATTGATGTTCCAATTCATGCGGGAATCATGCCGATTCTTAACCGTAACCAAGCTCTTCGTCTACTGAAGACTTGTGAGAACATTCATCTCCCACGTAAGTTTAAGGCTATCTTGGACAAGTATGAGAATGACCCTGAATCTCTCAGAGCAGCAGGACTTGCCTATACTGTAGACCAAATCGTGGATTTGGTTACTCAAGATGTAGCAGGAATTCATCTATACACGATGAATAATGCAGAAGTAGCTCATCAAGTGTATAAGGCTACGGAAGCTCTCTTCCACCACAAAACCAAATTTGAAGTGAGTTGAGAAATCAAAAAATAGGGAGAAGAACAGAGGGAATTCAAAAGTACCCTCTTGCTCCTCTCCCTTTTGATTTTTTTGTTTAAGAAAAATACATGCGAAGATACACTTTTTTATAGTAATCCTAAAAATCGGAAGCTTAGATCTTGTTTGACAGGCTGACATCACGATTTACGATGCACCAAATCTAGATTATCTCTTCTATTTCTTCGCGACCAACCTAGTGACAGATGTCTATAAAAATGGTAAAAAAGTGATTTGATCCTCTCGTTTCAAACGTGACCTAAATAGTAAAAATCCCCTCATCAACTGATTCTGATGAGGGGATTTTAGTGCTTAGAACAGTATTTCCAAAGGGAGTTGGAAAATCTTTAAATGCCAACTTTGACATCTGGGAATCTCTCAGACACCTGTGCAAAAAGAGTGTAGAGTTGTTCTTCAGCGTTCTTCCTATTCTTAATGGATAGGCGGTGCTGTTTCTTTGGTTTGTCCTTGCGGATGTAGCACAATTGGAAGATCGAGCGAGCAATCCCTGATTGACGAACTCGAGTGACATGTAAGTATAGTTGTTGAACCTCTCGTAAATCAATCGTTTGCGTTCCTTTGAAATAGGTGATCAAATGATTCTTGTACAAGATAACTTTTAAGTCTTGATTGTAGTAGCTGGCTCCATCAGACAGGCGGGACAGATCTCCTTGGAGTTCGGGATAGTTTTGGTGGAGTTCCTGATAGGAAGCAATGGTCCGTTTCCGAACGGAGAAGCTGGCTACGACCATTATGATAGAAAGTCCAGCAAGAGCAGCTGAACCAATCAAGAGGAATAAGGAGTCTTTGTTGTACTCTGTAAGGCTTAAGTAATAGCTGGTCGTCATATTAAGGGACACGACAGAAGTCGGGTCGAGAAGGGAATGGATGTAGTCGCTATAGCCGACAAGGCGACCGTTACGAGACGTATTTTTGCTATCCTTTGCCAAAGGGGCCAATTGCGTTCCCTTTAGTTGATAAGGTTTGGTCAGCAGTTCCCCATTTTTTGCCTTATCAACGATTTCTTTAATCGTCGCATCGTCTTTTTTGGCTTCGATCCCTGCAAATTTACCATCATTTTGGTTATCATATTGGACGATATAGAGGACGTGGCCGTTGTCCACAGTTCCGACAGGTTCTTGTGTAATATCATAGACTTGCATCGTTACAGGATCCCCAGACTTTTCTGCCTTCGCAAAGCTAGTAGAAGGGTTCTGGCGTCCCATCCATAATGAAAATACTAATCCTGCGAATGCAAGAAAGACAAGGGCAAGCACCAGACCTGAAACAAATCCTTTGTTAGGTTTTTCCTTCATCATAACGATCTCCTTTAGTTTGATATCTAAAGTATATCATGAAAGGTTTTATGTGACAAGGGAATTTATAGATAGCTGATTTCAAAGGCTTTTTGAGAGGTTTAAGCAAAAACTTGTTTGTAAAATGATTGAAAAATGCTTTGATTTTAAAAGAGATTTGCAACTTTTTATAAAAAACTATATTTTTTTTAATTTTTTCTATATACAAAAAGCTAAATTATTGATAGAATAGAAAAGAATTGAATTAAATTTGGTTCGCGTTCGTTCTGTCTTAATATGAATGAAACAGAATGTTTATAACCTAAATACTTGCACTGGATTCTAATTCATCAGAATCATAGCTAGAATTTGAGAGGAGACAATATGACTGTTGATTTTAACAGCAAAGCTTACTTGGATAAAGTGGATGCGTGGTGGCGTGCAGCCAACTACATTTCGGCTGCTCAAATGTACTTGAAAGACAACCCATTGTTGAAACGTGAAGTGGTTGAAAACGACTTGAAGGCTCACCCAATCGGACACTGGGGAACTGTACCAGGACAAAACTTTATCTATGCTCACTTGAACCGTGCCATCAACAAATACGACTTGGATATGTTCTACATTGAAGGACCAGGTCATGGTGGACAAGTTATGGTGTCCAACTCTTACTTAGATTGTTCTTACACAGAATTGAATCCAAATATCCCACAAAATGAAGAAGGATTTAAACACCTATGTAAAATCTTCTCATTCCCAGGAGGGATTGCCTCTCACGCGGCACCTGAAACTCCAGGATCTATCCACGAAGGTGGAGAGCTTGGTTATGCTCTTTCTCACGCAGCTGGAGCTGTTTTGGACAATCCAGATGTGATTGCTGCAACCGTAATCGGTGATGGTGAAGGGGAAACTGGTCCATTGATGGCTGGTTGGTTGGCTAATACCTTCTTGAACCCAGTTAACGATGGTGCTGTTCTTCCAATCTTCTACCTCAACGGTGGGAAAATCCACAACCCAACAATCTTCGAACGCAAAACAGACGAAGAATTGGCCCTTTTCTTTGAAGGTCTTGGATGGAAACCAATCTTTGCAGACGTAACCGCTATTTCTGACGACCACGAAGCAGCTCATGCTTTGTTTGCAGAAAAATTAGACGAAGCGATTGAAGAAATCAAGAAAGTCCAAGCAGAAGCTCGTAAAGGTTCTGCAGAAGAAGCAACTCAACCAGTATACCCTGTCTTGATTGCTCGTATTCCTAAAGGTTGGACTGGACCAAAAGCTTGGGAAGGTACACCAATCGAGGGTGGATTCCGTGCGCACCAAGTTCCAATCCCAGTAGATGCTCACCATATGGAGCATGTGGATGCTCTTCTTTCATGGTTGGAATCATATCGTCCAGCTGAATTGTTCGACGAAACTGGTAAATTGCTTCCTGAAATTGCTGAAATTGCACCAAAAGGTGACCGTCGCATGGCTATGAACCCAATCACAAACGCAGGTGTCATTAAACCAATGGACACTGCTGATTGGAAGAAACATGCCTTCAAGATCGAAACACCAGGTGCTATCATGGCCCAAGATATGATCGAGTTTGGTAAGTATGCGGCAGATCTTGTGGATGCGAACCCACATAACTTCCGTATCTTTGGACCAGATGAAACTAAATCAAACCGTCTTCAAGAAGTCTTCACTCGTACAAGCCGTCAATGGTTAGGACGTACGAAACCAGACTACGATGAAGCTTTGAGCCCTGCTGGACGTGTCATTGACTCTCAATTGTCAGAGCACCAAGCAGAAGGTATGCTGGAAGGATATGTCTTGACAGGTCGTCATGGCTTCTTCGCTTCTTACGAATCATTCCTTCGTGTCGTAGACTCTATGATTACTCAACACTTTAAATGGTTGCGTAAATCTAAGACTCACACGACATGGCGTAAAAACTACCCTGCCTTAAACTTGATTGCGACTTCAACTGTTTTCCAACAAGACCACAATGGCTACACTCACCAAGATCCAGGTATCTTGACTCACTTGGCAGAAAAAACTCCAGAATACATCCGTGAGTACTTGCCAGCAGATACGAATACGTTGCTTGCGGTGATGGACCAAGCCTTCAAGGCAGAAGATATGATTAACTTGATCGTTTCTTCTAAACACCCACGTCCTCAATTCTACTCAGCTGATGAAGCAGAGGAATTGGTTCGTGAAGGATACAAGGTGATCGATTGGGCATCAACTGTGTCAGCAGATGAAGATCCAGATCTTGTCATTGCAGCTGCAGGTACAGAGCCAAACCTTGAAGCTCTTGCTGCCATCACAATCTTGCACAAGGCCTTCCCAGAATTGAAGATCCGCTTTGTCAATGTGGTAGATATCTTGAAATTGCGTCACCCATCCGTTGATGCGCGTGGACTTTCAGATGAAGAGTTCGATAAAGTCTTCACAACTGATAAACCAGTAATCTTTGCCTTCCATGGTTACGAAGGCATGATCCGTGACATCTTCTTTAACCGTCACAATCACAACTTGCGTGTGCATGGTTACCGTGAAAACGGAGATATCACAACACCATTCGATATGCGTGTGATGTCTGAATTGGATCGCTTCCACTTGGCACAAGATGCAGCCAATGCAGCTCTTGGAGCAGAAGCAGCTGAATTCGCAGCTCAAATGGACGAAACAATTGCCTTCCACAATGCTTACATCCGTGAACATGGTGATGATATTCCAGAAGTACACAACTGGAAATGGGAAAACGTAAATAAATAAGTTTATTCCAAAAGAAATCAGAAGTTATTCTGGTTTCTTTTTTGATAGATAGTATTGTAAAAAATCTAAAAGCTCTTATCCATAATAATTGGATAAGAGCTTTCAATATTAAGTACTTAACTTTGTTTTTTCCACCCAGACACTGCGGACAAAGAAGATACTGATGAGAGCAAGGGCTAGGAAGATCCCTGCAACATAATAGTAGGGCTGGTCGAGAGTTGTAGAACGACCAGAGAGGTTAACAATGCCTCGGTAGAGGGCTCCAGCAGTTGCCGTGGCAAGAGCTGAGTTCCAAAGATTAAGAGTGATTCGAGAAAGGCCTTTTACCACTAGTTGCAGAGCTACGAGCAAGGACCCACCAATCAAAGGAATCAAGAAGAGGTAGTGCATGAAGGCAGAGGTTTCGCCAAAACTAAAGTGTTCGTAGATGCGACTTCCGACGAAAAAGAAAGCTGAAATCAGAGTGTACCAGAGAATGGTCTTTTTCAACCGTTGTTTGATAGGATTAGTAACCGATGTAGACAATGTCACTCACCGCCCTTTCTGAGATAGTACCATTTGTAGTTGGTTTGTTAATAACTTGGCCATTGAAGTAGAGGGTAGAAGATCCACCCCCGTCTAGGTTGTAGGCTGTTTTGACGCCATACGATTTCATCACTTCCGCTAATTGGTAGAGAGATAGGCCTTCACTCTCTGAAGTCCGGCCGTCCGAGACGACAATGATGTAGTGGTTTTCGTCGATGATCCCAATGGCAGTACGTGGATTAGACGCCATGGATTGTCCCACCTCTGAGTTAGTATCGACTGTAATTTCTCCATCTTCAACCAAGGAAGGTCCGAAGGCAAGGAGATTAACAACCCCGTCTTTGACCAACTGATCCGCAGAGATTTCATCTTCGTAGATAACCTTGAAGGAACCATCTTTATAAATCGCTAAGTCGCCATTGCTAGAGTCTTCGCGAACCGTATCACGGTAGACCACTCCGTTTCGGATGACATAGCCGGTGCTATTAGCTCCGTAGTAGTCTCCATTGACGGCTAGAATGGCATTGTTCTCAGTTGCAGTGACGGAAGTTTTAGCTGTCACGTTTGTCCCGTAGGTATTTTGAGCAAAAGCAGTTTTTAGATAGTCAGAAGAGCTAACCGTAATATCTGCAATGTAAACTTGAGTGTTTTCAACTGTTTTTTCTGTCAGGCTCACCTGGATATTGTCATCGGAGTAACTGGTATCTGTTGTAGTAGCAGAGGCTGCTGCCTCCTTAGCCGCCTTGGTATCAGTAGTCGTAGCTTTGACTGTTTGGATAGCATCGGATAAGACAAAGGTTTTGAGCATAGAATAGCTGAAGGAGCTTGTTAGCAGGATGCCGAAACAAGCAGCATAGGTATAAGATTTTTTAAAGAATTTCATGAGTAGGTGTAGTCCTTTCCTTGAAAATGATTTTTTTCTGAATCAACCATGAGACGACGAAGAGCAAGAGTCCGACGATCACTTTGCTGAGGAGCAAATGGAGACCAAAGCTTGCATAGAAGAGTCGAATCAAGAGGGTATCGAGAATAAAGAGTCCAATCGCAAGTCCCAAGTAACCACTTCCGGTTCGAGCCAGGCTGTCTTTGTTCTTAAAGACTAGCCGTTTGTTGGTCGAGTAGTTAAAGATGGAGCTGGCCACACGAGCGATCCCGTTTGCAAGGAGGATCCGAAGACTAATCGGCACAGCCATCATCACGAAAAGGAAGAAGGCATAGACCAGGTAGTCAACGATAAAGCTACTCAGGGAAGAGAGGGCAAACTTGAACATGTCCTTGTAGATCATGAGACCGTCGCGAATAGGACGGAAATGGGACCCTTCATTGTCATTGATATAGACTGTTTCAATCGGAACTTCCAAGATGGGAAAGGCCTTGCTAGCTGCGAGGAGCACATTCATTTCGTACTCATACCGTTGTCCCTCGATATCTAACATAAAGGGGATCATGTTGGTTGTAAAGGCTCGAAGGCCAGTCTGCGTATCTGTCACAGCGACCCCTGTTTGTTGCTTGAACAAGAAGCGGGTCAATTTATTTCCAAAAGCAGAACGCAAAGGAACCTTGCCTGAAAAGGCGCGTGCCCCTAGAACCAATTGGTTCGGATTTTCTTGCGATTGACTGGCTACGCGGAAGATATCCCAAACCTTATGTTGACCATCAGCATCAGCAGTGATGACTGTTCCGTATTGCCCTTGCTCTTGAATGTAAGTGTAGGCTATTTTGAGAGCCCCTCCTTTTCCAAGGTTGGTTTCGTGGTGAAGGACTGTAGCTAGCCCGTCTAATTTTTCAAAAATCGCTTGGCAGTCCTCAGAACTACCATCGTCCACAACGATAATGGAGAAGTCACATTTTTCTCTCAGTTTTTTTACCAGTTTGAGAAGTTTTTGATCGGGTTGATAAGCGGGGGTGACTAAATAATTCATAAGCGTTCCTCGTTTCTTGTTTGTGATGAAGGTAGTATAACGGCCCTTTCTTAAAGCTAACTGATATCAGTTTTCTTTAAGGAAAGGGAGAGATTTCCTTGTTGTAAAAAAGGAGAGAAAATAATAGAAGAAAAATAAAACTTTTCGAAAAGAATGTAGAGAAGGTATTTTCACTTGCCTTCTATCCCAAAGTCTGGTATAATAGTTTCTTGTGAGCAAACCTCACTTACCCCTTGCAAAGACTTGGGGTCATTAGACCAAAAGGAGGAACATATCAATGGCTAAATACGAAATTCTTTATATTATTCGTCCAAACATTGAAGAAGAAGCTAAAAACGCTTTGGTAGCACGCTTTGACTCTATCTTGACTGACAACGGTGCAACTGTTGTTGAATCAAAAGATTGGGAAAAACGTCGTCTTGCATACGAAATCCAAGATTTCCGTGAAGGACTTTACCACATCGTAAACGTTGAAGCGAACGACGATGCAGCTCTTAACGAGTTCGACCGTCTTTCAAAAATCAACGGTGACATTCTTCGTCACATGATCGTAAAAGTTGACGCGTAAGCCCTAACGAATAAAGAAGGTGACTAATGATTAACAATGTTGTACTTGTAGGTCGTATGACTCGAGATGCTGAACTTCGTTATACCCCTCAAAATCAGGCTGTTGCGACATTCTCACTCGCGGTTAACCGTAATTTTAAAAACCAAAATGGTGAACGAGATGCGGACTTTATCAACTGTGTGATTTGGCGTCAACAAGCTGAAAATTTAGCGAATTGGGCTAAAAAGGGTGCCTTAGTTGGGATTACAGGTCGTATCCAGACTCGTAATTATGAGAATCAGCAAGGTCAACGTGTTTATGTCACTGAAGTCGTAGCGGACAGCTTCCAATTGTTGGAAAGCCGCGCGAATCGTGAAGGACAAGCAGGTGGTGGTTATGCTTCAGCTGGAGGATTTGCAGGAAATGCAGCTCCAAGCTTTGGAGGATCTGAACCATCAAACGCAACACCAAACTTTGGACGTGATGACAATCCATTCGGAGCTAATCCAATGGACATCTCGGATGACGATCTACCATTCTAAGAATGGGTTTAACGAATTAAAACTATAAAGGAGAAATAAACATGGCTCAACAACGTCGTGGCGGATTCAAACGCCGTAAAAAAGTTGATTACATCGCAGCAAACAAAATTGAATATGTTGATTACAAAGATACTGAGCTTCTTAGCCGTTTCGTTTCAGAACGTGGGAAAATCCTTCCTCGTCGTGTAACTGGAACTTCAGCGAAGAACCAACGTAAAGTAACAACAGCTATCAAACGCGCTCGCGTAATGGCTTTGATGCCTTTCGTAAACGAAGATTAAAAAAGAGGTCCAGTGGACCTCTTTTTCATGAGCTTGAAAACAAGAGAGCGAGTAAGACCCTTACGGTTTTTTCAGGTCCGGGTGGCCCTCTTTGCCCTTTCCCAAGATCTAATTATGCTATAATGAGAGGAAAGGTATCAAGGAGCGCAACATGAAGGAATGCATAATCATCAGAAGCATGATGGAGTATGATATTGAAGGGATCTCTCAAGCCTTTATCCATCAAGGGTGGCCGGGTAGAGAGGATATCTTGGCCAGCTATTTTCAGGATCAGGAGAACGGAAAGAGAGACGTATTAGTAGCTGAGTCGGATGGATTTGTGGCAGGTTATATCACTATATTGCCTGCTGCCAAGCACGGCCCTTTCGTGGGAGTCTATCCTGAACTATCTGATTTTAATGTTTTTGAGCCATTTAGAAATCGAGGAATTGGGAATCAACTCTTAGAAGAGGCGGAAAAAAGAGTCCGGCTACTATCAGAGATTGTTACTTTAGGGGTTGGTTTACACTCGGGTTATGGTCCAGCTCAAAGACTGTATGTCAAACGGGACTATATCCCAGATGGATCTGGAGTTTGGTTTAGGGATCAGCCCTTGGCCCCTTACAGTTCTTGTGAAAACAATGATGACTTAGTCCTCTATTTTTCAAAAAGATTGAACAAGAACATGCAGTAAAACAAAAACGGATGAAAACTTCATCCGTTTATTTTTAGCGTCGTTGAGGTGCTGTATTGGCGCTCTTGATATTGTATTTTTTCTTCAAATAGTAGCGGAGGAGAAGAGCCCCACCACCGAGTAAGAGCATGAACCAGTTTGGTACACGCGGGTTGAGGAATTGTGGGAGTAAAGCAGTGACCATGAGAATCACAACCCAAAGGATCATCGCCAACATTAGGATAGGAAGTGACTTGGTTAAAGCAGGTCGTTTCATTCCACGTTTAGAAACTTCGTAGTATTGGTAGAAGTAGTAATACATCAAATAGAGCACAACCCCACCAGCCAAGCTACCAAGAGTCAATGTGAGGAGTCCATAAGTGGTTCCCTGAGGAGCAAATAAGTTCATGAAGGCTGAAATGGCAGCAAAGAGACCAAAGACGAGAAGGAAAGAATCTGTGATCATGAGATGAGGAGCATCATTCTCTTTTGGATGCTCTTTTTCGTAGCGTTCCTGATCACTAAAAGCATTGGCCCAAACAGTTGGCGCTCCAAAGAGAGTTCGCGCCGTTACTCCTTTTGGTTGGTTTTCAAAGATAGCTGGAAGAATTTCTTCAATCAGGCTAGTAGCCTCTTCTTCTGTTTTGCCGTTTTCAATCAATTGGTGTTTAGCGATGCGAACGAATTCTTGATTCTTTTTACTTAATTGGGTCAAATCAAATTGAGACATAAATACTCCTTAGTGTTATTAGTAGGTGTTAGAACCATTTTTTATGGATGAGGTAGACAACGAGCGATCCGGTCATGGCAAAGGCAATAAAGATAATGAGCCAGAAAGCATTAGGTTCTCCGTTGAGGGGGAGATCATTGTTTTTAAAGTTCATGCCATAGGCTGAGAAGATCATGGTTGGGATGGACATGACGATGGTCACCATGGCCAAAGTTTTCATGATATTGTTCTGGTTGTTGGAGATGATCGATGCGAAGGTATCGGTCATAGAGTGGAGAATGTTTCCATAAATATCCGCCATCTCAATGGCCTGTTGAGTCTCGATCAAGGTATCTTCCAACAGATCCTCGTCTTCCAGGTATTTCTTAATGTTGCTGGTGGCACTGGTCAATTTCTTGATTACGCGCTCATTGGTTTTCAGAGAGGCCTTAAAGTAGACGATGGTTTTTTCTAATTCCATCAGCTCAATCAGCTCTTCATTACGAGTTGATTTGTGCAGTTGACTTTCAATCTGTTCACTCTTACGATCCAGGGTACGAAGTGCGGTCAAGTAGAGCTCAGCATTGCGATAAAGGATCTGGAAGATGAAGCGGGATCGCATGAAGGTATAGAAATTCCGCAAGCGACGATTGATAAAGGTGTCTAGGAGAGGCAACTCTTCCAAGCAAGTGGTGATGATAGCCTCCTCTGTTAGGATAATTCCCAAAGGGATGGTGACATAGTAGGTCTGATTGTTCCGCTCTTCCTTGATGGGAACGTCTACGATGATCAAGGTATATTCATCTTCGATGGTCATACGGGACATTTCTTCCGCATCGAGCGGTGCCCGTAAGTCGGCAATATCGATGTTAAAAGCAGAGGCGATTTCCATCGATTCACTTTGGGAAGGATTGACAAGGTTGATCCAGCTACCGGGTTCCAGTGTCTCTATTTCTTTAAATTCAGTCGTTGTCGATAAAAAGACCTGTTTCATGGTGCCTCCCCTTGTTTTTTTACACCTTAACATTATAACAGAAAAAGCACGCTTTTGGATAAAAGAATGCTGAAAAATTTGATATAATGAAGGATAAATAAATTGATGAAAAGTGGAAGAAATGCTCGATAAAATTGTCATTCATGGAGCGCGTGCTCATAATTTAAAAAATATTGATGTTGAAATCCCTCGAGATAAGCTGGTCGTGGTCACTGGTCTATCAGGTTCTGGGAAATCGAGCTTAGCCTTTGACACTCTCTATGCGGAAGGACAAAGACGTTATGTAGAGAGTCTGTCAGCCTATGCTCGTCAGTTTTTAGGAAATATGGAAAAGCCCGATGTGGACTCGATTGATGGCTTAAGTCCAGCCATTTCCATTGACCAAAAAACAACCAGCAAAAATCCGCGGTCAACGGTTGGAACGACTACAGAAATCAACGATTACTTACGTCTTCTATATGCTCGTGTGGGGACTCCTTACTGTATCAATGGCCATGGGGCGATTACCGCTTCTTCGGTCGAGCAAATTGTAGACCAAGTTTTGGAACTTCCGGAGCGCCAACGCCTACAAATTCTAGCACCGATCGTTCGTAAGAAAAAAGGCCAGCATAAGAACATCATCGAAAAGGTGCAAAAAGACGGCTATGTCCGGGTGCGTGTGGATGGCGATATTTTTGATGTGACAGAGGTCCCAGAATTATCCAAAAGCCAGAAGCACACAATTGAGGTTGTTGTAGACCGGATTGTCATCAAAGATGGCATTCGTTCTCGTCTCTTTGATTCGGTCGAAGCGGCCCTTCGGATCGCGGATGGCTATGTGGTCGTCGATACCATGGATGAAAATGAACTACTTTTTTCAGAACACTACGCTTGCCCGGTTTGTGGCTTTACCGTCCCTGAGTTGGAACCTCGTCTCTTTTCATTTAATGCCCCCTTTGGCTCTTGTCCAGATTGTGATGGACTGGGGATCAAGCTAGAGGTGGACTTGGATTTGGTTGTTCCAGATGCTAGCAAGACTCTCCGTGAAGGAGCACTTGCACCCTGGAATCCAATCTCTTCTAACTACTATCCTCAGATGTTGGAGCAGGCAATGATCCAGTTTGGGATTGATATGGACAAGCCATTTGAAGACTTATCTCCAGAAGAGCGGCATTTGGTTTTCTATGGTTCTGAGGGCAAGGAATTCCATTTCCATTATGAGAATGAATTTGGTGGGGTTCGCGATATTGACATTCCTTTTGAAGGGGTCGTTACCAATATTAATCGCCGTTACCACGAAACGTCTAGTGACTTTACTCGCAATCAGATGTTGTCCTACATGAATGAATTGACTTGTGTCACCTGCCATGGTTATCGATTGAATGACCAGGCCTTGTCTGTCCGAGTAGGAGGAGAGAAGGGGCTACATATTGGGCAAATCTCTGACTTGTCCATTGAGGACCATCTTAAGGTGGTAGCTGATCTAAAATTAACCAAGAATGAGGAGACCATTGCGCGACCGATTCTAAAGGAAGTCAAGGATCGTTTGACCTTCTTGAACAATGTTGGCTTGAGCTATCTGACCCTGTCTCGCTCGGCCGGGACTCTATCTGGGGGAGAGAGTCAGCGGATTCGCTTGGCGACCCAGATTGGGTCCAACCTCTCAGGTGTCCTCTATATCCTGGATGAGCCTTCGATCGGTCTTCATCAGCGGGACAATGATCGCTTGATTGCTAGCCTCAAGAAGATGCGTGATTTGGGCAATACCTTGATCGTTGTCGAACACGATGAGGATACCATGAGAGAGGCTGATTACCTGATCGACGTCGGTCCAGGAGCCGGAGTCTTTGGAGGCGAGATTGTTGCGGCTGGAACACCTAAGCAGGTAGCCCGCAATAGCAAATCCATCACTGGTCAGTATCTTTCTGGCAAACGGGCTATCCCCGTACCAACGGAACGGCGGGTAGGCAACGGACGCTTTATCGAACTGACAGGGGCAGCTGAAAACAACTTAAAAGAGGTGACAGCACGCTTCCCACTGGGCAAGTTCATTGCTGTAACAGGTGTTTCTGGCTCAGGCAAGTCCACCTTGGTCAACAGTATTTTGAAAAAAACACTGGCCCAAAAATTGAATCGCAATTCAGAGAAACCAGGGAAATACAAGACTATTTCAGGAGTTGAGCACATTGATCGACTGATCGATATTGATCAAAGCCCGATTGGCCGCACTCCACGCTCCAATCCGGCTACCTATACAGGTGTATTTGACGACATTCGTGACCTCTTTGCCCAAACCAATGAAGCCAAGATTAGAGGCTATAAAAAAGGCCGCTTTAGTTTCAACGTCAAAGGAGGTCGGTGTGAGGCTTGTTCGGGAGATGGGATCATCAAGATTGAGATGCATTTCCTACCGGATGTCTATGTACCGTGTGAAGTCTGCCATGGGCGACGCTACAACAGTGAAACCCTAGAAGTTCACTATAAAGAAAAGAATATCTCCCAGATTTTGGACATGACCGTCAATGATGCGGTGGATTTCTTTAAACATATTCCAAAGATTAATCGCAAATTACAAACTATCAAGGATGTCGGTTTGGGCTATGTGACCCTGGGACAGCCGGCAACGACGCTTTCTGGTGGAGAAGCCCAGCGGATGAAGCTGGCTTCAGAACTTCATAAGCGCTCAACTGGTAAGTCCTTCTATATCTTGGATGAGCCGACAACAGGTCTACATACAGAGGATATCTCTCGTCTGCTCAAGGTCTTGGAACGCTTTGTAGATGATGGCAATACCGTTTTGGTCATTGAGCACAACTTGGATGTCATTAAGACAGCGGATCATATCATTGATTTGGGACCAGAAGGTGGTGTCGGTGGTGGTACCATTATTGCGACAGGAACACCAGAAGAAGTAGCCAGCAACCCAGCTAGCTTTACAGGACAGTATTTGAAAGGGAAATTACAATGAACCAACGAATTACAAATCTACGAACTAAAATGAAGGCACAGGATCTAAAAGCTGTCCTCATTAACAACTTGAAAAATGTCTACTATTTGACAGGTTTCTGGGGATCAAATGGGACTGTTTTGGTGACAGAAGAGCGCGTGGTCCTCTTCACCGATTCGCGCTATACCATTCATGCCCATGCGACTTGTTTCCCCTTTGTTGAGATTGTTGAAACCCGCAATGAATTGGAAGAAGCAGCAAAAATTGTCAAAGACGCAGCGATCCAAGAACTTGGCTTTGAGGATGAGATCACAGTTGCCTACCATACCCGTCTAGCGACCGCTTTCTCAGGAGTCGCTCTAAGAGCCTTGTCTGATTTTGTGATGGAGTTTCGTTTGATTAAAGATGAGACAGAAGTAGCAACGATCCGCAAGGCCTGCAGTATTTCAGATCAAGCCTTTCTAGATGTGCTGGAATTTATCAAGGTTGGCCAAACAACAGAGTTAGAAGCGGCGACCTTCCTAGATTTCAGAATGCGGGAATTGGGGGCTTCAGGTGTATCCTTTGATATCATCTCCGCTGCGGGAGAGCGCTCTGCTATGCCCCATGCGACTCCAAGTGATCGCATCATCTCTGCTGGGGATGCCTTGACCTTGGACTTTGGCTGTCTCTATAACCATTACGTCAGTGATATGACCCGGACCATTTATGCAGGTCATGTCAGCGACAAGGAAAGAGAAATTTACGAAACGGTCTTGAAAGCCAACCAAGCCCTTATTGCTGAAGCCAAGGATGGACTCGGTTTCCGTGATTTTGATAAAATTCCTCGAGATATTATTGAGGCTGTAGGATACGGTCAGTACTTTACTCATGGAATTGGCCACGGAATTGGCTTGGACATCCATGAAGAGCCTTATTTCAGTCAAACTTCCAAAGAAGTTATCAAGGCCGGCATGGTCTTGACAGATGAGCCAGGGATCTACATTGAAGGCCTATCTGGTGTCCGGATTGAAGATGATCTCCTGATTACGGAAACCGGTTGTGAAGTCTTGACCTTGGCACCAAAAGAATTGATTGTGATCTAAGGAAATTTGCAGAGACAGATTTGAGAAATCTGAGCATTTGTGATAAAATAAAGAGTAATATATTTTTAAAAAGAGGTATGAAAACATGATTGAAGCAAGTAAGTTGAAAGCTGGTATGACCTTTGAAACAGCTGATGGAAAATTGATCCGCGTTTTGGAAGCTAGCCACCACAAACCAGGTAAAGGAAACACGATCATGCGTATGAAATTGCGTGATGTTCGTACTGGTTCAACTTTTGATACAAGCTACCGTCCAGAAGAAAAATTTGAGCAAGCTATTATTGAAACTGTACCAGCTCAATACTTGTATAAAATGGATGACACAGCTTACTTCATGAATACTGAAACATACGACCAATATGAAATTCCTGTTGTCAATGTTGAGAACGAATTGCTTTACATCCTTGAAAACTCAGAAGTGAAAATTCAATTCTACGGAAGCGAAGTGATTGGGGTGACTGTTCCTACAACTGTTGAATTGACAGTTGCTGAAACTCAACCATCTATTAAAGGTGCTACAGTGACAGGTTCTGGTAAACCAGCTACAATGGAAACAGGTCTTGTGGTAAACGTTCCAGACTTCATCGAAGCAGGACAAAAATTGATTATCAATACAGCTGAAGGAACTTACGTTTCTCGTGCCTAATCAGCTCTAAAATAGGTCTGATAGAAAGGAACTTCTATGGCAACTGAACAATACGGTGAAATCGTCATTGCACCTCGTGTGCTAGAAAAAATTATTGCGATTGCGACTGCAAAAGTAGATGGTGTTCATTCTCTTGAAAATAAGAGTGTATCGGATAGCCTTTCAAAACGTGCTCTTGGACGTGGGGTTTACCTTCGTACACAAGAAGATGGTCAAATTTCTGTTGATATTTACCTCTATCTAGAGTATGGTGTAGCAGTCCCTAAAGTAGCGGTTGCGATCCAAAAGGCAGTAAAAACAGCTGTCTACAATATGGCAGATGTGACCTTGGATGATGTCAATATCCATGTGGTTGGAATCGTGACTGAAAAAGCAGCGAAACCTGATTTGAAAGATTTGTTTAATGAGGATTTCCTCAATGACTGATATTTTATTTGAATCACGTCGTGATCTACGGGAGCGTGCCTTTCAAACTCTAATGAGTTTAGAGTATGAAGGGGATGTTGTAGAAGCGTGTCGATTTGCTTTTACTCATGACAAAGAGGAGACTGACCAGGAAGTGGAAATTCCAGCTTTTCTACTCAATTTGGTATCTGGTGTTCGTCAATCAAAGGATGAATTGGATCAACAGATTGCCCAACACTTGAAAACTGGATGGACCGTCGAACGCTTGACTTTAGTGGAGAAAAACATTCTTCGTTTGGGTGTGTTTGAAATCACTTCCTTTGATACCCCTCAGTTGGTTGCAGTGAATGAAGCAATTGAATTAGCTAAAACATTTTCAGATGAAAAATCTGCTCGGTTTGTGAATGGTGTCTTAAGTCAATTCGTAACGGAAGCAGAATAAGATAGAAAAGAAACCACCTTTGAGGGTGGTTTCTTTTTGAGTATAGAGCTTCGCTTGATCATGATAAGGAAAAAGACTGGTACAAAAGTCCGGCCTCTCAATTGACTTTGGATTGTCTAACAAGACACAGTGGTTGAGTGGGCTCTACTGCGCTGATTTTATCAGCTTTTACAGCCCTACTCAACTGTGCGGAGGTGGGACGACGAAATCGAATTCTAACGAATTACCGATTTCTGTTCTACTCTCTTTTAAACACTTTTGCCGGGTAAAACACTAACAGGGAGAAAATAGCCTGTTGTTTTTACATCTTTTCCTTCGATTTTTTGAAGAAGAAGGTCGACCGTCAGGCGAGCAATCTCTTGTAAGGGTTGCTTGATGGTGGTGAGACGGGGGAAATAATTTTCAATAAAGTAGGTCCCGTCGTAGCCAATGATCTTCAGGTCCTCCGGAATAGCAATGCCGAGTTCGTCAGCGATTTTCATTACCAAAATAGCCGTTAGATCGTCAGACGCAAAGATAGCATCCGGTTTCTGCTGGGTCAAGATGGACTTGATTTCCATTTCTTTGCGAATAGGTGAATAATCACTGGAAACATTGATGATTTGTGCTTCTGGTAGGACGGAAGCAAAGCCAGCATGGCGAAGACCAGTTGGGGAATTCGAATTGTCATTCCCTGTAATCATGATAATCTTTTTTGCCCCAGTCTTGGCAAGGGTTTCTGCAGCAAGGACGCCCCCAGCGTAGTTATCTGAAGAGACGACTGGAATCTCAGGGGAGAGGTTCCGGTCAAAGGCGATGATAGGAGCTGTGACCCGGTTATAATCTTCAATCCCTAGATTATGACTACCAGAAATAATCCCATCCACTTGATTGGCTTCTAGCATTTCGATGTATTCACGTTCTTTTTCCGAATCATGCTCGCTATTACAAATAATGGTTTTATACCCATGTTTAAACAGTTCTTCTTCCAGTTTATCGATTAATTCTGCATAGAAGACATGGCTGATTTTTGGGAAGATTAAGCCGATTAACTTGGCTGATTTTCCTTGTAGGCTCCGAGCGATCGTATTCGGCTTGTAGCCCAATTCTCTCATGGCCTCTTTAACTTTTGAGACAGTTTTTTCAGATAAATAGCCCTTTTTGTTAATGACTCGTGAAACTGTCGTTGGGCTGACGCCAGCTAATTTGGCGACATCAGTGAGCTTTGCGACCATAGTCTAGTTCGTAGTATGTTCCAGTAGGTGTTCCGGATTTGATCAAGATACCAGTTTGATCAGCATGCGGGAAGACGCGACCAGAGAATACCTTTTCTCCTTTGTTGATAAAGATTTCAAAAATCGAGTTATCGATGAAAATTGTAGCAGTTGTAGCTTGGTTTTCAATCGGGCAAGTACGAGTAGTTCCAAACTCTTGGGCATACTGTTCGCCAGCTTGGCTACGGTCGACAATGACTTGACCATTTGCAATATCAAAGGTAATAGAAAGTCCTTTGCCTTCTTTATCGGCTAGGAGAACAATCTCACTTTTGCTATTGGCTTCAAAGGCTAATTCTAACTCGTAGCAATTATTGGTTGTTTCCTTGTTTGTAAATTCGTAAGAGGTGGAGCGAAGCTCTTTTACAGCTTCGACCGGATATTGATAAAGTTTACCATCCTGAATAGTTAGCTCTTTGACCAAAGAGAAGGCTCCTTGGTGGTCAAAGCGATCGGATGGGTAAGCGACATCTGGTAAACCTAACCAGCTAACCGTTAAGGCTCTTCCATCAGGAGTATTGAAGCCTTGAGTTGCATAGGCTTCGAAGCCGTAGTCCAAGTTGTGCAATTCAGATACGTCAACGAGACGAGCTTGTTCAGGATCAAAAGAAGCCCCAATCTTATACATATTTGGGTAGATATTGTCGTAGTCGAGGACTGCTTTGTCCAAACCTTGAGGGCAATAAAGAAGGATAGGTTGCTCGCCGACGAAGACCAAGTTAGGACACTCCATCATATAAGCTGTACGATCATTGTTGAAATCAAGATCGCCTACTTCAACCCAGTTGGTATAATCGTTATTCACCGCTTTGTAAAGGCGAACGAATCCTTTTTTCTCAAGGTCTTGACCACCGACGATGGCATAGTATTGATCTTTGAATTTAAAAATTTGTGGGTCGCGGAAATGATCGGTAGCATCCTCTGGTTGATCAATGAGGATTTGGTCGATTTTTTCGAGGTTTCCATCCTGGTCTAAGAGGGCTCCGATTTGGTAGGGATGACGGATCCAGTTCTCGTCTCGTACATTTCCTGTATAGAATAAGAAAAGTTTGTCATCGAATTGCATAGCCGAACCAGAATAGGCTCCATGGCTATCCAAAGGTGTGTCTGGTAAAACCTTAAGACCAGTTTCTTTAAAATGAACTAAATCATCACTTTCCAGTTGTACCCAAGACTTCAATCCGTGAGCGGCTCCAAAGGGAAAGTTCTGGTAAAAGAGAATCCATTTACCATTAAAATAGGAGAAACCATTCGGGTCATTTAAAAGGCCAGTTTTGGGTTCGACATGGTAATGAGTATGCCAAGGAGAATTAGCCATGTTTTCTTTTATTTGTTTCTTTTCTTCTTCGGTCCAGTCTTCATACTGTTTGTACCGAAGTTCTGTTGTCCATTCCATTTGACTCCTCCAAAATTTTTCTTACTTCCATAGTACCGATTTCTATAAAAAAAAGCAAGACTTTGACCAAAGAATTGAGAAAAAATGTCAAACGTTTATCATAAAATATCGGAGCGAAGGCTAGATGTAGTTTATGAAAACAAATGAAAGAATGAAAGTTTTTGAAAATCCAAAAACTGGATAATAGCTATAGCACATAGCGGAAGGGTGTTTAGCTAAATGAAAATAAAAAGAGCTTCTTTCAAACTATCAAAAATTGCAAATAAATGCCAAAAACTTTCTGCAAAACGGTTGACATATTCTTAATAAGTGGTACAATTAAATGCGTAGAGACGGGTGAACCGTTTTCAAAACAATAAAAAATAAGGAGATTTTTGCAAATGTCAAATACAGAAATTGCAAAAAAAGTCATCGATGCGATCGGTGGAGTTGAGAACGTTAGCAGTGTTGCTCACTGTGCGACTCGTCTTCGTGTGATGGTCAAAGATGAAGCAAAAGTCGACAAAAATGCTGTCGAAAATATTGAAAAAGTTCAAGGGGCTTTCTTTAACTCAGGTCAATACCAAATCATCTTTGGTACCGGTACTGTAAATAAGATTTATGATGAAGTAGTGGCTCTAGGTTTGCCAACTTCATCAAAAGATGAAATGAAAGCTGAAGCCGCTAAACAAGGAAATTGGTTCCAACGGGCTATCCGTACATTTGGTGATGTCTTTGTACCAATCATCCCAGTTATTGTCGCGACAGGTCTCTTCATGGGTGTCCGTGGACTCTTGAATGCCCTTGGTGTGACTCTTCCAGAAGATGTTACGACTTATACTCAAATTTTGACGGATACGGCCTTCATCATCTTGCCAGGTCTTGTCGTTTGGTCAACCTTCCGTGTCTTCGGTGGGAATCCAGCAGTTGGTATCGTTCTTGGTATGATGCTTGTGTCTGGTTCGCTTCCAAATGCCTGGGCGGTTGCATCCGGTGGTGAAGTGACTGCTATGAAATTCTTCGGCTTTATTCCAGTCGTAGGGTTGCAAGGATCTGTTCTTCCAGCCTTTATTATCGGGGTCCTTGGTGCGAAATTTGAGAAATCACTTCGAAAAGTTGTTCCAGATGTTCTTGATCTTTTGGTAACACCATTCGTAACCCTCTTTGTAATGTCTATTCTTGGACTCTTTGTTATTGGTCCAGTCTTTCACGTAGTTGAAACTTATATCTTAATTGGTACAAAAGCAATCCTTAGCTTACCATTAGGTCTTGGCGGATTGCTCATCGGTGGCGTTCACCAATTGATCGTCGTATCTGGTGTTCACCATATCTTTAACTTGCTTGAAGTGCAGTTGCTTGCTGCTGATCACGCAAATCCATTTAATGCTATTATCACAGCTGCCATGACTGCTCAAGGTGCTGCTACTGTAGCGGTTGGTGTGAAAACTAAAAATCCTAAATTGAAAGCTTTGGCTTTCCCGGCTGCTCTTTCTGCCTTCTTAGGTATTACTGAGCCTGCGATCTTCGGGGTGAACTTGCGTTTCCGTAAACCATTCTTCCTTTCATTAATCGCTGGTGCCATCGGTGGTGGATTGGCTTCACTTCTTGGTCTTGCTGGTACTGGTAATGGTATCACTATTATCCCAGGTACAATGCTTTACATTGGTAATGGTCAACTCTTCCAATACTTGCTTATGGTTGCAGTATCATTTGCACTTGGTTTTGCTCTTACTTACATGTTCGGTTTTGAAGATGAAGAACCTGCAACTGTAACTGAAAGTGCTACAACAGATCGTTTTGTTGAGGAAGCTGTGACTGGAACTGTTCCAGCATCTCTTCAAGATGAAACCATCATCTCTCCAATCGTTGGGCAAGCTGTTGCTTTAGAAAATGTGAATGACCCTGTATTCTCAAGCGGTGCTATGGGTCAAGGGATTGCAGTGAAGCCATCTGAAGGTGTCGTTTATGCTCCTGCAGATGCTGAAGTAACGATTGCTTTTGCAACTGGACATGCCTTCGGTTTGAAGACAGCGAATGGTGCTGAAATCTTGATCCACGTTGGGATCGACACTGTTTCAATGAATGGTGACGGTTTTGAGAAAAAAGTTGCTCAAGGTGACAAGGTCAAAGCTGGAGATGTTCTTGGAACATTTGATTCTGCTAAAATTGCAGCAGCTGGTCTTGATGATACAACAATGGTCATCGTCACAAACACAGCTGACTATGCTTCAGTAACTCCAGTAGCTACTGGTGCAGTTGCTAAAGGCGATGCGATTATTGAAGTAAAAGCATAATCTAAAATATGATTGCTCAAGGACTGGTTAGGGTATCCTCCAGTCCTTGAATTTTGTTTGGAGATGAGGTTTGGAATGAAAAAGTTGCTCACCTAATGTTGAAACATAAATAAGAGTAGTTTTTTCTTTAAGGAATAGAAGTGAACCGTTTTCCTTTATGATATAATAGAAAAAAAGAGAATTGAAGAAGAGGATTGATATGACTAAATTATATGGAAGTCTTGAAGCTGGTGGAACAAAGTTTGTTTGTGCTGTAGGTGACGAAAATAATAACGTCATTGAAAAGACACAGTTTCCAACAACAACTCCTATTGAAACCCTTGATAAATGTATTGAATTTTTCTCTAAATTTGAAACTCTTGCTGGTTTAGCGATTGGCTCATTTGGACCGATTGACATTGATAAAAATTCAAAAACATATGGTTTTATTACAACAACTCCCAAACCCCATTGGGCGAATGTTGATGTAGTAGGTGCTTTCCGTCGTGCATTAAATGTACCGATTTACTTTACAACGGACGTAAATAGCTCAGCATATGGTGAAGTTGTCGCTCGTAATAACGCGGGTGCACGGATTGAAAACTTAGTCTACTACACAATCGGTACAGGAATTGGTGCAGGTGTCATCCAGCGTGGTGAATTCATTGGTGGAGTAGGACATCCTGAGATGGGCCATTACTATGTTGCCAAACACCCAATGGATGTTGAAAAAGAATTTAACGGTGTGTGTCCATTCCACAGAGGCTGTTTAGAAGGTCTTGCGGCTGGTCCAAGCCTGGAAGCTCGTACTGGTATTCGTGGGGAAAATATCGAGCTCAATAGCTCTGTATGGGATATCCAAGCCTACTATATTGCTCAAGCTGCTGTTAATGCGACTGTAACCTTCCGCCCAGATGTGATTGTATTTGGTGGAGGAGTGATGGCACAACAGCACATGTTGGATCGCGTTCGTGAAAAATTCACAGTATTATTGAACGGCTACTTACCAGTTCCAGATGTTCGTGACTACATCGTGACTCCTGCGGTAGCTGGAAATGGTTCAGCAACCTTGGGTAACTTTGTCTTAGCAAAACAAGTCAGCAAAAAAGACTAATCAGGTAAGGCTGAAACAACAAAAAGCATGAAATGCTAGGGGAGGGAGTTCTTCGTCGGGAAGATGGATGAATGACCTTCTCTTTTTTAAGCAAGAGAGGAGAAAAGATGGAAAAAGCCATTATGAAGGATCCCTTCTTTTTGAGTCAAGTGTCTGAAGAAGCGACAAAAGAAGATTTGTATTTGGCGCAGGATTTACAAGATACCTTACGAGCTCACCAGGATTCCTGTGTTGGTATGGCGGCTAATATGATTGGGGTACGCAAGCGAGTGATCATTATCCAATTTGGTTTGATGCCCTTGGTTCTCTTTAACCCTGTTCTAGTCAAGAAAGAAGGAGTTTATGAGACAGAAGAGCGGTGCCTTTCTTTGGCAGGGAGCCGAAAAACGAGCCGCTTTGAAAAGATTCAAGTCTCCTACCGCGACATGAATTGGAAGCCTCAGCTCATAAGCTTAGAAGGTTTTGCGGCCCAAATTTGCCAGCATGAGCTAGATCACCTGGAAGGGATTTTGATCTAGGTCCAGTTGCTACTTGTTAAGGAATCGATCGAAGAGAAATTGTTGATGAATAAAGAATATTTGTTCTATGAACGGGTTAGACCATTTTTGGTGTCCCATCCCTATTATCTTTCTTTATTAAAGTGGGTCAACCGCCTTGTCACCCTGCTGATGCCACTCCTTTATTTTTATGTTCTTTGGGCAGCTTATCTGAAAGCTTCCGAGATTTGGGTTGTTCTTGGCTATCTGTTGGTTCCGGCGTCTGGCTTTATGTTACTGAGTGTCATTCGAAAAGCAATCAATTGGCCCCGTCCTTATGAGCTTGGCGCGTTTCCGCCTCTTTTAGAGAGAGAAGGCAAGGGGAGTTCCATGCCAAGTCGGCATGTCTTTTCGGCGGTAATCATTTCGACAGTAGCCTGGGGAGTGAATCCTCTTCTATCGAGCATAGGTCTCTTCTTGGCTCTGCTATTGGCAGGAGTTCGTGTTCTGGCAGGACTCCATTTTGTCCGTGATGTCGTAGTCGGATTTGTCGTTGCACTCCTATGGGGAATTGTCAGTTTTTCTCTATTAGGAATTTTCTGAGAGAGGCTGTATGAGAGAAGAAAGAAATGATTAAAAACTGCCTAAGTTTGTTAGGCAGTTTTTAATTATGTGAGTTTTGGTATTGGAATTTTTGGAAGAACCGTTCACGTTCTTCTATAATAGCTGGAGTTGGGTTTTTGAGGGAAGTTAACAAATCAACCAAGTCAGGTGTGACTTCTCGAATAAGCTCTCCCAGTGACCAAATGGCTGTTGCAATATGAATCTGGTTTTGCGAGGTTTCGATGATTTCTAACAGTTTAGGAATAGCAGACCGGTCATTAGCATTGGCCAAAGCAATGATAGCATTGCGCTGGAGAATATTCTTTCCCCGCCAACTACCAGCGACCATTCCAAATTTTTCCTTGAATTGTCCATTGGATAACTCGATAAAGGGGATTAATTCCGGGTGAGCTAGTTCAGGATCGATATCAGTGGCTAGCGGATTGTCCAGACCACGGTTGTAGGGACAGCAGATTTGACAGATATCACAACCGTAGATGACCGTTTTAATCTTTTTACGGAATTCCAGATCCATCATCCCCTTGTCTTGGGTCTGAAAGGACAGGCAACGTCGGGCATTCATAGAGCCATCTCCGATTAAACAAGAAGTCGGGCAGGCTTCTACACAGCGGTTACAATCTCCGCAACCATAGTCAACGGCTTGATCGGGTTCGATCTCTAGGTTGGTGATGAGTTCCCCTAAAAACATATAAGAACCGTATTCTTTTGAGATGACGAGGCCGTTCTTTCCGATAAAGCCAATCCCAGCTCGTTGAGCAACCGCGGTATCCACTAAGGCACCGGTATCCACCATGCCCTTGTATTCAAAGTCGGCGGTTAATTCTTCAATCCCTCGTGCTAGGCGGTCTAATTTATCCTGCAAGACATAGTGATAATCAAGGCCCCAGCTATTGGGGGTGAATTTTCCGCGTTTATAGGCCGTCTTCTGAGGTTGTTGCTTTAACTTGTGGGGATAGGCAACGGCAATGGAGATAATCGTCTTAGCAGAAGCCAAACTTAAACGTGGTTGGATTCGTTCTTCAATATTTTTGTGCTCAAAACCAGAATTTCGGCCTTCTTCCACGGCAAGGCGGAGGGATTTTTCTAAATAGGAAAAATCATCCGCAGTGGTAAAGCCAATTTTTGAAATACCAATGGAGTGAGCCAATTCAATAATGGATTCTTTGAGGTTCATATTCCTATTATAGCGAAAAGCCGGTAAAAATGCGAAAAACGTGCAAAAAATTTAAAAGGGGCTAAAGAGCTTGGCAGGGCTTTCAAAAACAAGTAGAATTTGGTATAATAAGGTATTGAATACAAGGATATATGGAGGCAGGTATGTCACAACCGCTATTTTTACAATCAGTTATGCAGGAAAAAATTTGGGGTGGAACTAGATTACGAGATGAGTTTGGCTATGAAATCCTGAGCGATCATGTTGGTGAATACTGGGCTATTTCGGCCCATCCACATGGTGTTTCTGTTGTTAAGAATGGATCTTATGCTGGAATGGGCTTAGACCAACTATATGCAGAGCATCGCGAATTGTTTGGGAATCGACCGGAACCGGTCTTTCCTTTGTTGACAAAGATTCTAGATGCTAATGACTGGCTTAGTGTTCAGGTTCACCCAGATGATGCCTATGGAATGGAGCATGAAGGAGAACTTGGGAAAACTGAATGCTGGTATATTATTGCCGCTGATGAAGGGGCAGAAATTATCTATGGTCACCACGCCCAGTCTAAGGAAGAATTGCGCCAAATGATCGAAGCCAAAGAATGGGATGATCTGTTAGCGCGGGTTCCTGTGAAAGCGGGAGATTTCTTCTATGTGCCAAGTGGAACCATGCATGCCATCGGTTCGGGTATTTTAATCTTGGAAACCCAGCAATCAAGCGACACGACGTATCGAGTTTACGACTTTGATCGCAAAGATGATCAAGGAAATTTACGTGAGTTGCACATTGAACAGTCCATTGATGTGCTGAACTTAGGGGCTCCAGCGAATAGCCGACCGGTTGAGGAAAAAGTCGATCACTTGTCGTCTACTTTGTTAGTGGCCAATGACTTCTTTGGGGTTCACAAGTGGGTAGTCAATGGGGAAGTTCGATTTGAAAAGACCCATGATTATAGCTTGTTGAGCGTTCTCTCAGGGCAAGGAAGCCTTCAGGTGGATGGGGTAGATTATCCGATTGGAAAAGGAGATCACTTTGTCTTAACGAGTGATGTTGAATCTTGGACTTTGGAAGGGCAAGATTTAGAATTGATCGTGAGTCATCCATAAAAAAGAAAGGGTTTGAGTTAAAAGCTGTGGACAACTCAACCCTTTTTTATCTGAAAACTATTTTTATGTTAAGTCTTGACTCTGACCTAAGGGGAGGGATTATACTATCTTTGTAAGGAGGAAATCATGTACCATATCAAAGAAGCTGCAGAGCTGTCAGGTGTCTCTGTCAAGACCTTGCACCACTATGACAAGATAGGACTTCTCGTCCCTGTGAAATCTGAAAATGGCTATCGGACATACAATCAAGAAGATTTAGAACGATTACAGGTGATTCTCTACTACAAGTATCTAGGGTTTTCCTTAGACCAAATAGCAGAACTCTTAGCCGAAGAAAAATCTAACTTATTGCCCCATTTGACCAAACAGTTGGACTATTTGACTCAAGAAAGGCAACGCCTGGATACCTTGATTTCCACCTTGCAAAAAACCATTCAGGAACAAAAAGGAGAAAGAAAAATGACCATTGAGGAAAAATTTACTGGATTTAGTTACCAAGATACTAAAAAATACCATCAAGAGGCGGTAGACAAGTACGGTCAAGAAGTCATGGACCAAGCGCTTGAACGCCAAAAAGGTCGAGAAGAGGAGGCGACAAGAGCCTTTAATCAAGTCTTCCAAGTCTTGGCGAAAAACTTCCAGGCTGGTTTGCCAGTAACAGCATCGGAAAATCAAGAAGAAGCAACCAAACTTTTAGATACGATTCGAACGTATGGATTTGACTGCTCTATAGAGGTTTTTGGCCATATCGGCAAAGGCTATGCCTATAATCCAGAATTCAAGGAAAACATCGACAAGTTTGGCGCTGGTACAGCCCAGTACACTTCGGATGTCATTGCCTTTTATGTCGAAAATCAAGCAAAATAAAAAAGTGAGAGTGGGACAGAAATCGGTAATTCGTTAGAATTCGATTTCGTCGTTCCACCTCCGCACAGTTGAGTAGGGCTGTAAAAGCTGATGAAATCAGCGTAGTAGAGCCCACTCAACCACTGCGTCTTGCTCGACAATCCAAAAATAATTGAGAGGCTAGGATTTTTGTCCCAGCCTCGTTTTTTGCTTGGATCAATTTGAAAAGAAGCTGGCAGATCTAAGAGAGCTCGAATGAATGAAGACAATGAAAACTTTATGAAAATTTCACAATTTAAGTTGACAGTCTTGAAAAAAAGGAGTAGAATAACCCCTGTTTTATGAAAAGAGGCAGGGAATTCCCGGCCTCATGATCTTTTTTCAAGGAGTTTTTTATGTTTTCAACATTGAAAAAATGGTTTATTGGCCGTCCGTTGAAATCTGGTGCAGAAGGTGAAGGAGGATTGCTAGGGAAAATGCAGGCCTTGGCCATGCTCTCTAGTGACGCACTTTCTTCTATTGCCTATGGTCCAGAACAAGTTATCCTGGTCTTGATGACCGTATCAGCAGGAGCCATTTGGTGGTCAATTCCAATTGGGATTGTGGTCCTGGTTCTCCTAGCCAGTTTAACGATTTCTTATCGTCAGGTCATTCATGCCTACCCTCAAGGGGGAGGAGCCTATATGGTGACTTCGGAGAACCTGTCTCCCAAAGCGGGGTTGATCGCTGGTGGAAGTCTTTTGGTTGACTATATGCTGACGGTAGCGGTATCTGTTTCTTCCGGTGCAGATGCCATCACGTCAGCGATTCCATCTCTTCATCCTTATAATCTTCACATTTCCATTTTGTTGGTCTTGATTTTGATGCTGATGAACCTTCGGGGGCTACGCGAATCAGCGACATCCTTGATGATTCCGGTCTATCTGTTTATTGTCAGTACCATTGCCTTAATCGGCTATGGCGTGATCCAAATTTTGACAGGGCATTTGGCCTATAACGCGACTGCGCATGTTGGCCAAACTATTTCAGGGGTTAGCATTATTCTCTTGTTGCGGGCCTTTACGAGTGGATCGGCTTCCCTAACAGGGGTTGAAGCCATCTCCAATTCGGTTCCCTTCTTTAAGAAACCAAAAGCAAAGAATGCTGCCTCTACTTTGACCATTATGGCTTTGATTTTGGGGATCATGTTTGCAGGGATTACCTTCCTTAATTACTGGGTGGGTGTTGTTCCGGCAAAAGGGGTAACAACTCTAGCCCAAATGGCCCAAGCCATCTTAGGGAATTCCCCAGTCGGTCAAGCCTTCTTTTACGTCTTTCAATTATCAACAGCCTTGATCCTGGCAGTAGCGGCGAATACTGGTTTCTCAGCCTTTCCAATGTTGGCCTTTAACATGGCTAAAAACAAATACATGCCACACATGTATATGGAAAAAGGAGATCGTCTGGGCTATTCCAATGGGATTTTGACCTTGGCGATTGGTGCCATCGTCTTGCTCTTGATCTTTGATGGACAAACAGAAAGCTTGATTCCGCTTTATACCATTGGGGTCTTCATTCCTTTTGCCCTTTCTCAAACAGGGATGGTCATTCATTGGAAACGCCAATATCAAAAAGGATTTCTCAAGTATTCGCTGGCTAATATCCTCGGGGCTGCTATCTGTTATGGGATTGTCTTGATCCTCTTGTTGTTCCGTCTGAGTGAGATTTGGCCTTTCTTCCCTATAATCGGTCTTTTACTTTGGATGTTCTTAAGTATTCGCAATCACTATGATAAAGTTGCGGCTCAATTGCGTTTGGGAAGGAAGATCGAAAAGACAAATTACGCGGGCAATACTGTCATTGTCCTTGTTGGGAATGTCACTCAGGTAAGTGTGGGAGCTATGAGTTATGCAAATAGCCTAGGAAACGATGTCATAGCCATGCACGTCTCAACGGAAGAAACCAAGGTCAAGGATGCAGAGGTAGCAAAAGAATTCAAACATTATTTCCCTCATATTCGCTTTGAAAATGTTATGACAAGTTACCGGGATATTATCCAACCAACAGTTGAATTTGTCTCAAAAGTAGCTGAGGAGGCCAAGGAAAAAGGGAACACCGTCACAGTCTTAGTTCCTCAATTCATCCCTAAAAAACATTGGCAAAATATTCTCCACAACCAAATGAGTTTGAAATTGAAGTATGCGCTTCGTTGGCATGAAGAAGTGGTTGTGGCAAGCTATTCTTACCATTTGTCTGAATAACTATCGCATAAAGAAGAGATGTCTACTATAGAGGTGATTCGGATTAAAAACAAAGTTTTAGTAGATGATTGAATAATTCTAACGAGTATAATTTTTATAGAATTTATTAGATTTGTATCAATGAACAGTTTGTCTTCACTTTCAGATGTCTGCTTGAGCAGCCATCTTTTTGGATTTTCTCACACGAAAAAACCACTCGAAAGTCTTGTAAGATACAGCCTTAATCTTGAAAAAATGTTTAAAAAATGCTACAATAAAGAGAACGTTTAAAATTTAAGAAATTTGAAAAGTAAGGAAACTAATGGCTAATTTATTAAAAACAATTATCGAAAATGATAAAGGTGAATTAAGACGATTGGAAAAGATGGCAGACAAGGTCTTCTCATACGAAGATCAAATGGCTGCCTTGTCAGATGATGAACTGAAAGCGAAAACAGAAGAGTTCAAGCAACGCTACCAAGATGGTGAATCATTGGATGACCTTCTGTATGAAGCTTTTGCGGTAGTTCGCGAAGGTGCCAAGCGTGTCTTGGGCTTGTTCCCTTATAAAGTACAGGTCATGGGGGGTATTGTTCTTCACCATGGTGACGTTCCAGAAATGCGTACAGGGGAAGGAAAAACCTTGACTGCGACCATGCCGGTATATTTGAATGCCCTATCTGGCCAAGGAGTTCACGTTGTCACTGTCAATGAATACCTGACAGAACGTGATGCGACTGAGATGGGTGAGTTGTACTCATGGCTAGGTCTTTCAGTTGGGATCAACTTGGCTGCAAAATCACCGTCTGAAAAACAAGAAGCTTATGCTTGTGACATCACTTATTCAACCAACGCGGAAATAGGTTTTGACTACTTGCGTGACAACATGGTTGTTCGTGCCGAAAATATGGTACAACGTCCTTTGAATTATGCCTTGGTTGATGAGGTAGACTCCATCTTAATTGATGAAGCCCGTACGCCATTGATTGTTTCAGGTCAGACTTCTACAGAAACTAGTCAACTCTATCACATGGCGGATACCTATGTAAAATCTTTGGAAAAAGAAGACTATATTATTGATGTCCCTTCAAAAACGATTGGTTTGTCAGATTCTGGGATTGATAAGGCTGAAAGTTACTTTAATCTTGAAAACTTGTACGACATTGAAAATGTTGCCTTAACACACTACATCGACAATGCCCTCCGTGCTAACTACATCATGATTTTGGATATCGACTATGTAGTCAGTGAAGATCAAGAAATCTTGATCGTCGACCAATTTACAGGTCGTACCATGGAAGGTCGTCGTTATTCTGACGGCTTGCACCAAGCGATTGAGGCTAAAGAAGGTGTACCAGTCCAAGAAGAAACCAAAACATCAGCTTCTATTACTTACCAAAACTTGTTCCGGATGTATAAGAAACTTTCAGGGATGACAGGTACTGGTAAAACAGAAGAAGAAGAATTCCGTGAAATCTACAACATTCGCGTTATTCCAATTCCAACTAATCGTCCGATTGCTCGTATTGACCATCCGGACCTTCTCTACCCAAGCTTGAAATCGAAGTTTAAAGCTGTAGTAGAAGATGTAAAAGCTCGCTATGAAAAAGGACAACCAGTCTTGGTGGGTACCGTTGCCGTTGAAACCAGTGACTACCTATCCCGCCTCTTGGTTGAAGCAGGCGTTCCTCACGAAGTCTTGAATGCGAAAAACCACTACAAAGAAGCGCAAATCATCATGAACGCTGGTCAACGTGGTGCCGTTACCATCGCGACCAACATGGCCGGACGTGGTACCGATATCAAGCTCGGTGAAGGGGTTCGTGAACTCGGTGGACTTTGTGTGATTGGTACAGAGCGTCATGAAAGCCGTCGTATTGATAACCAGTTGCGTGGACGTTCTGGACGTCAAGGGGATCCAGGTGAATCTCAATTCTACCTTTCTCTTGAAGATGAGTTGATGCGTCGTTTCGGTTCAGAGCGCATCAAAGCCTTGCTAGACCGCTTCAAACTAAGCGAAGAAGAATCTGTTATCAGATCTAACATGTTTACACGCCAAGTTGAAGCAGCTCAAAAACGAGTGGAAGGGAACAACTATGACACTCGTAAGCAAGTCCTTCAGTATGATGATGTTATGCGGGAACAACGCGAGATTATCTACTCTCAACGCTATGATGTCATTACAGCGGATCGTGATTTGGCGCCAGAAATCAAGGCCATGATCAAACGGACCATTAAACGGATCGTTGAAGGAGCTAGCCACTCAAGCAAGGAAGAGCGGATCGAAGCTATTCTGAACTTTGCCAAATACAATTTGGTCCCTGAAGATACTATTTCTGAGAGCGATATTGAAGGCAAATCTGATAAAGATGTGATTGATTACTTGTACAAACGTGCTGAAGAGGTTTATGAAAACCAAGTAGCGAAATTACGCGATGAAGAAGCAGTCAGAGAATTCCAAAAAGTCTTGATCCTTCGTGTTGTGGATAGCAAATGGACCGATCACATCGATGCCTTGGATCAATTGCGTAATGCTGTCGGTCTCCGTGGTTATGCACAAAACAATCCTGTGGTTGAATACCAATCAGAAGGATTCCGTATGTTCAACGATATGATTGGCTCCATCGAATTTGATGTGACTCGTTTGATGATGAAAGCTCAAATCCATGAACAAGAGCGTCCACGTACAGAACACAGTATTTCAACGACAGCGACTCGTAATATTGCCGCTCAAAAAACTGATTTACCAGAAGATCTTGATTTGAGTCAAATTAAACGCAATGACATCTGTCCATGTGGATCTGGTAAGAAATTTAAAAACTGCCACGGTAAAAAACTCTAATCGGATGAAAGGATCAGCCTATGTCTTTTACAGTTACTAGCCCAATCATTGATGAAACAGCAGTAACCTCTCTTTATTGCTTAGAAGGTAAACATTTAGCTCGCAAAGAAGCGCGTGACCGTGAACTAGCCTCTATTTTGAAGGGGGAAGACAAGCGGATTTTGCTTGTGATGGGACCATGTTCATCAGATAATGAGGAAGCAGTGATGGAATATGCTCGTCGCCTTGCAGCCCTTCAAGAAGAAGTTCAAGATCGGGTCTTCATTGTGATGCGGGTCTACACTGCTAAACCTCGGACCAATGGAGATGGCTATAAAGGCTTGATGCATCAGCCGGATACTGCTTCAGAACCTAGTTTTGTAGCTGGCTTAAAGGCGGTTCGTCGCCTGCATCATCGAGTGATCACCGAAACTGGTTTGACAACAGCAGATGAACTGTTGTATCCAGAGACTTACCCATTTGTTGAGGATCTCCTTTCTTATGTTGCCATTGGGGCACGTTCTGTAGAAGATCAAGGCCATCGATTTGTGGCGAGTGGCATCTCAGTCCCAACTGGATTGAAAAATCCAACGTCTGGAAATCTGTCGGTTATGTTTAATGCAATTTATGCTGCACAACATGGGCACCATTTCTTCTATAATGGTCGTTCTGTGGAGACAAGTGGAAATCCATTCGGACATGCTATTCTGCGTGGAGCTTTAGACGCGAATGGGAAAAACATTCCAAACTACCACTATGAAGATCTGCTAGAAGCTGCGCATCGTTACCAGGCCTTGGGCTTGCAACATCCATTTATCCTGGTTGATACCAATCATGATAATTCTGGGAAGAAATTTGCTGAGCAGATTCGCATTGTCAGAGAAACCCTTACAAATCGTAGCTGGAATCCAATTATCTATGATGTAGTCCGTGGATTTATGATTGAATCTTATCTAGAGGACGGTCGTCAAGATCAACCAGAAGTATTTGGTCAATCGATCACAGACCCATGCTTGGGTTGGGAAAAGACAGAAAGCTTAGTACGAGAAATTTATCAGTATGTAGCTGAATAAGAGGAGAGGGCTGGAGAAAATATTCTCAGCCCTTTCCTTCTTAAATAGAGTTGCTGATAGAAAATCATTAAAGAGGAAAAGATATGATTGTTGGACATGGGATAGATATCGAATCGATCCAATCCATTGAACAAGCCTACCAGAGGCATCCGAGATTTGCTTCCAAGGTATTGACAGAGACGGAACGAGAACGGTTCGACCAATTATCTGGAAAAAGAAAAATGGAATACCTGGCAGGTCGATGGTCTGCCAAAGAAGCCTTTTCCAAGGCTTGGGGAACAGGAATTGGTCCAGTAGGATTTCAGGATCTGGAAATTCTGACCAATCAAAAAGGAGCTCCCTATTTTTCAAAAGCTCCTTTTAGTGGAAAGATTTGGGTATCGATTAGTCACTCAGGCGATTTAGTTTCGACCAGTGTCATTTTGGAGGAAAGAAATGAAAGCTAGTATACATAGACCAACGCGAGCATATGTGGATGTAGAGGCTATTGCCTATAATGTTCAGCAAATACAAGCCCATATTCCGAAAGAGACCTTGACCTTTGCAGTTGTCAAGGCAAATGCATACGGCCATGGAGTTGAGCCAGTGGTAGAACGTTTATTGCCACTAGTAGATGCTTTTTGTGTCTCCAACCTAGATGAAGCCTTGGAAGTTCGCCAAGTAGCAGGTGAAAAACCGATCTTAATTTTGGGCGTTGCACCAGTAGAACACGTTGCGATTGCCATCAAAGAGGAAATTCGTTATACAGTAGCTAGTCTCGAGTTGTTGAAAGCATTGTTGGCTGAAAAGTCTGATTTGACTGGGTTGAAGGTTCATATTAAAGTGGATTCAGGAATGGGACGAATTGGTTTTCGTTCGGCAGAAGACTTGCAGGAAGCCATGATCCTATTAAGAGACCATGGAGCAGAAGTGGAAGGGATCTTTACTCATTTTGCTACAGCTGATGAGAAAGATGACCGGCATTTCCAAGGCCAATTGCAACGATTTAAGAACTTATTGGAGCTCTTGCCCTATACTCCTAAAATCGTTCATGCCAGCAATTCAGCAACAACTTTATGGCATGCTGATACCATTTTTAATGCTGTCCGACTGGGCGATGTCATGTATGGTCTCAATCCAAGTGGAAGAGAGTTAGAGCTTCCCTATAGCATCCGTCCTGCTCTGAGTCTGGAAACAGAATTGGTCCATATCAAACCACTAGAAGTGGGGCAGACAGTTGGCTATGGAGCGACCTATCAGACTAGTGAGGAAGAGTGGATTGGGACCATTCCAATTGGCTATGCAGATGGCTGGACCAGAGATATGCAAGGTTTTCATGTCCTTGTTGATGGGCAATGCTGCCCGATTGTCGGTCGCGTATCCATGGACCAAATCACCATTCGCCTACCGAAGGCCTACCCGATTGGGACTAAGGTAGTATTGATCGGAAGGGATGGTGATTTAGCTATAACGACAACGGATGTAGCAGTCTATCGAGGCACGATCAACTATGAGGTTGTTTGTGTCTTGAGTGATCGCGTACCAAGAGTTTATCGTCCAACAAAGGAAGACAGTGGGAAGTAAGTTGTTTGTCTTTTCCCAGCTTCCTTTTATAAAAAGTTCGAGATGAAAGAGGTTGATGACGGTGGTCCCAGCCTCCTTTCTTATCTAGGAGGAAAGAATGAACTTACACCAACCACTTTCTGTCCTGCCAGGAATTGGACCGAAATCAGCAGAAAAATACAAGAAATTGGGAATCGAAACGGTTGAGGACCTCTTGCTCTACTTCCCATTTCGGTATGAAGATTTTAAATCAAAAAATGTTTTAGATCTGGAAGATGGAGAAAAAGCAGTTGTTTCTGGAATTGTTTCCACCCCAGCCAATGTCCAGTATTATGGTTACAAGCGTAACCGTCTTCGCTTTACCATTAAACAAAGGGAGCTGGTCCTAGCAGTTAGTTTCTTTAACCAGCCCTATCTAGCGGACAAGATTGAACTAGGGCAAACAGTAGCTGTATTTGGTAAATGGGATAAGGCCAAGGGAGCTTTGACAGGGATGAAGCTGTTAGCCCAAGTCGAAGATGACCTTCAACCGGTCTACCGCTTATCTCAAGGGGTGAGCCAGTCAGCTTTAGTAAAGGTTATCAAGACGGCTTTTGAAGTAGGCTTGGATCAGCTATTGGAAGAAAATCTCCCTCAAATCTTAATGGACAAGTACCACTTGCTTTCTCGCAGACAAGCAGTCAGGGCCATGCATTTTCCCAAGGATCTTGAAGAATATAAGCAGGCCTTGAGACGAGTGAAATTTGAAGAATTGCTCTTTTTCCAATTGCAACTGCAGGTCTTGAAGGAAGAAAATCGTTCCGTCGGACAGGGAATCGTCTTGGATTGGGATAAGAAGAAGCTAAAAGCACTTCAAGCTAAGCTTCCTTTTACGTTGACAGAAGCTCAGGAGCGAAGTCTGAACGAAATTCTAGCAGATATGCGTTCTCCTTACCACATGAATCGTCTCTTGCAAGGGGATGTCGGAAGCGGGAAAACGGTCGTTGCTGGGTTGGCCATGTATGCTGCTGTGACAGCTGGCAAGCGAGCGGCCTTGATGGTCCCAACTGAAATCTTAGCTGAGCAACATTTACAAAGTTTGACCTCTCTCTTTCCTAGTCTTAGAATTCTTCTTTTAACAGGCAGTCTAAAAGCTGCGGAGAGAAGAGAACGCTTGGAATTGATTCAGACAGGGCAAGTGGACCTTATTGTGGGAACCCATGCCTTGATTCAGGAGGGGGTTCATTTTCATGATCTCGGATTGGTCATTATTGATGAGCAGCACCGTTTCGGTGTAGCCCAAAGACGGATCCTGCGTGAAAAAGGCCAAAATCCGGATGTCTTGATGATGACAGCGACCCCAATTCCCCGGACTCTGGCAATCACTGCTTTTGGAGATATGGATGTTTCGATAATAGACCAAATGCCAGCAGGTCGAAAAGAGATTATCACCCGCTGGGTTAAGCATCAACAGTTAAATTTAGTCTTGGATTGGCTGGTCAAAGAAATCCAAAAAGGTTCCCAAGCCTATGTCATTTCTCCCTTGATTGAAGAATCGGAAGCCTTGGACCTCAAAAATGCTATTGCTCTAGAGGAAGAATTGATTGCTTATTTTGGAGACCGAGCCCGTATTGCTCTCCTTCATGGTAAGATGAAGGGGGAAGAAAAAGAGGCCATTATGCAGGCATTTAAGCAGGGAGAAATTGACTTACTAGTTTCTACAACTGTAATCGAGGTCGGCGTCAATGTTCCCAATGCTACCGTCATGATTATCATGGATGCAGACCGCTTTGGTTTGAGCCAATTGCACCAGTTGAGAGGTCGGGTAGGGCGTGGTGATAAGCAGTCTTACGCAGTATTAGTTGCCAATCCCAAAACAGAATCTGGTAAGCGTCGGATGAAAATCATGACCGAAACCACCAATGGGTTTGTCTTGGCAGAAGAAGACCTCAAGCTACGAGGCTCTGGGGAAATCTTTGGAACACGTCAATCAGGTATACCAGAATTTCAAGTGGCCAACCTCATTGAAGATTATCCAATCTTAGAGGAGGCACGAAAGGTAGCTGTTCAGGTGGTCGCAACTCCTAATTGGCGAGAGCATCCAGATTGGCACTGTCTGTCTCTACATTTGGAACAGAAAGAACACTTAGATTAAGAAGTGATAAGAAAGAGACTGAGACAAAAGTCCGGCCTCTCAATTATCTTTGGATTGTCGAACAAGACGCAGTGGTTGAGTGGGCTCTACTACGCTGATTTTATCAGCTTTTACAGCCCTACTCAACTGTGCGGAGGTGGGACGACGAAATCGAATTCTAACGAATTACCGATTTCTGTCCCACTCTCTTTTTATCTTATTTTAAGTTTATGGACCTATAATCGTAAAAAATAGAAAAGAGGTCCTAGCTATGCGAACCATGTTGAAATTCATCTTGTCAATCATTATCTCAGTCCATCAGAGCTATTTTTAAATACAAAAGGCGGATGTATCCACCATCACACCTTCTATTGTCATTCTACCCTTCTATATAGCCTCTTAATTCATCGCCTTTTAATCCGGCATTGAGAGCAATCAGGAGCTTCAGCCGGGCCTTAGCTGCATTGAGCTCTTTGACAAAGAAGATGCCGTGCTCGTGAAGTTTGACTCCGCCTCCATCGTAAGCATAGACAGGTTCCGCAATTCCATTGAAGCAACGGGACACCAAGGCAATAGGAAGGCCAGCCTCTTGAAATTCAAAGAGTTTCTCAGCTACTTCCTTAGGAAGATTTCCTGCACCAAAGGCTTCAATGATCAAACCATCCATTTGTTGGACATCTAGTAGGTCAAGGACTTCTGTTTTCATGCCAGCATAGGCTGAAATGATGGGGACAACTCCCTTGATTTCTTGCAAATCAAAACGCACACGGGGTTCAGCTGTTTTGAAGAAAAGAACTTCTTTTTTCATGACCAAGCCTAGAGGGCCATGTGTGGGGGTCTGGAAGGTGCTGACATTGGTGGTATGTGTTTTGGTCACGTACTTGGCTGCATGGACTTCATCATTCATCACGACCAAGACACCCTTGTCTTGTGATTTGGGATCTGCTGCTACTCGGATGGCAGTCAGATAGTTATAGACGCCGTCGCTTCCTAATTCATTGGAGCTTCTCATAGCTCCTGTTAGGACTACCGAAATGGTTGGCAAGTCCATGGTATCTAAGAAGTAGGCTGTTTCTTCAAGAGTATCGGTACCATGGGTAATGACAATCCCATCATACTGGGAAGCCTCTTTCTGAATCTTATGATAGAGTTGCAACATGTGCTGAGGAGTTACATGAGGGCTGGGTAAATTTAAAAAATCTTCTGAAGTAAGCTCAATCCCTGCCAGTGACAGATCAATATGGTTCATGGGGTTGGATGAATTGGTCACGACAGCTCCAGAGGCATCTGCCTGCATGGAGATGGTCCCTCCTGTATGAAGGGCCAAAATTTTCTTAATCATGTGTGTCTCCTTGGAATGTGTGTTATAATTTATTGTATCATAAAACGGAAAGAAAGCAGTCATCATGGAAATAAAAGCGGTCTTTTTTGACATTGACGGAACCTTGGTCAATGATAGTCGAATGGTCTTGAAGTCAACTGAAAAAGCCATTCGCGCCTTAAAGGAACAAGGAATTTTTGTTGGTTTGGCAACAGGGCGAGGACCCTTCTTTGTCCGTCCTTTTATCGAGCGCTATGACTTTGATTTTGCGGTCACCTATAATGGTCAGTATATTTTTACCAAGGACAAGGTCTTATCTGCTTCTCCAATTGATAAGAAGAATCTGCATGACTTGATTGACTACGCAAAAAAACATCGGATTGAGATCGCCTTAGGAACAGAAGATGGAGTTGAAGGCTCTCGCATTATGAGTTTTGGTCTGAGTCCGATTTCTCTATGGTCTGCACGGTTTGTACCAAAAGGCTTTTCGAAGGCAGTGAGTCAGGGCTTCAACAAGGTGGTTAGCAAGGCTGTCCCTCAGGATCAAAAGGAACTGCAACAAATTGCCCAGGGACCAGTTTATCAGGTTCTCTTATTAGCTAGTCCTAAGGACACGCAGAAAGTTGAGCAAGCTTTTCCTGAATTAAAATTTACGCGTTCTAGCCCCTTTGCGGCGGATGTCATTAATCCAGACAACTCAAAATTGGAAGGGATTCGGATCGTAGGAGAAGAATTTGGATTTTCGATGGACCAGGTGATGGCCTTTGGAGATTCGGATAATGACTTAGAGATGCTCTCGGGTGTTGGCTTATCGATTGCGATGGGCAATGGAACTAGCAGGGTCAAAGAAGTAGCTCAGCATACGACGACCAGTAATACCAAAGACGGGATCCAAAAAGCGCTTGAACATTTTGGCATTATCACGGATCAGTCACTTTTTGTTAGTCGTGACGATCACTTTAATAAGGTCAAAGCCTTCCATCAACTCATGGATGGTCAAACTCAGGAAGAACCAAAGGCCTGGGATAATCAAGAGGCTCTTTACCGAACCATGTTTAAGCAGGAGGAATTGGTAGAATTTATTCGGGCAGCGAGCAAGGATGAATCAACCTTTGATCGTTCAATCGAAAGCTTGCATCAAGCCTTAGATGAAGCAGCCAATAAGGTTCGTAGCAAGCATCCAGCTGAGATCTCCATGGTGGGGCAGGTCGATGCCTTGATTGATACGCTCTATCTGACTTATGGTAGTTTTGTTCTAATGGGGGTCGATCCTGAAGAGGTCTTTGAGATTGTTCACCGCGCCAATATGGGAAAGATTTTCCCAGATGGTCAGGCGCACTTTGATGAAGTCACGCATAAAATTTTAAAACCGGACGACTGGGAAGAAAAGTATGCACCTGAGCCAGCCATTCAAAAAGAGTTGGAAAGGCAAATCAAAGCTTATCAAAAACACTGCTCTGAAAAAACAGCAGAATCTGAAGAAAATAAAAAGGTGTGAGGAAATTCGTTTTCCTTCACACCTTTTGGTTTTTATAAAGTTTATAAGGTCTTTTCTGTCTCACGAACCACTAACAAATCGACTTTGGCATGGCGGAGAATGTATTCAGAGGAAGAGCCGACTAGTAAACGTTCAAAAGCATTGAGACCAGTTGCCCCAACCATGATGAGATCAACTCCCTCTGCATCAGGGATATCAGTCGCTAAGAGGACTTTTGGATTCCCCATTTCAATCACCGAAGCAATGTTTTGGACACCGGCTTCTTTAGCACGCTTGATATACCCTTCTAATAGTTCATTAGCTTCTGTTTGGAATCCTTCATACACCTCAGCATCAAAACTAGAGACACTTTGTAAGGCACGTGTATCAACGACATGAGCAAGGGTAAGTTTAGATCCGTTTCGCAACGCAACATTGACCCCTTTCTCAAAAGCGAGTTCAGCTTCGCGAGATCCATCAACTGCGACCATGATGTTTTCGTATTTTTGAGACATGTTCCGTCCTCCTTTACTGCTTGAAAACGTGAAAAGAAATGGAAGAACCCATTTATGTTACCTATAATTATATTTTAAACCTTTTACCATAGAAAGTAAAGGTCAAATCAGATATCTATAGGATTTCATCGAGAATGAACGAGGTTGCTCAGTTGTACTCCAGATTAACTAGTGGTATAATGGAAGCAGTTTGATAAAGTGAGGAAAAAATCATGAAAGAATACAATAAGTCCGTCAAGCTAGAGCACGTTGCTTACGATATTCGTGGTCCAGTCTTAGAAGAAGCGATGCGCATGCGGGCAAACGGGGAGAAAATCCTTCGCTTAAATACAGGAAATCCGGCTGAATTTGGGTTCACAGCTCCCGACGAAGTCATTCATGATTTGATTATGAATGCTCGGGATAGTGAAGGGTATTCAGATTCAAAAGGAATTTTTTCTGCCCGTAAGGCTATTATGCAGTATAGCCAATTGAAAAAGATTCCGAATGTTGAGATTGATGATATCTATATCGGAAATGGTGTCAGTGAGTTGATTGTGATGTCCATGCAAGGCTTGCTCGATAATGGCGATGAAGTACTTGTGCCAATGCCAGACTATCCACTTTGGACAGCAGCAGTCAGCCTAGCAGGTGGAAATGCAGTACACTATGTCTGTGATGAAGAGGCTGAGTGGTATCCTGATATTGATGATATCAAGTCGAAAATCACTTCAAACACCAAGGCTATCGTCGTGATTAACCCAAATAACCCGACCGGAGCTCTCTATCCAGATGAGATTTTGTTGGAAATTGTCGAAATTGCTCGTCAACATGGCTTAATTATCTTTGCAGATGAAATTTATGATCGCTTGGTCATGGATGGCGCCAAACACACAGCCATTGCTAGTCTCGCGCCAGATTTGTTCTGCGTCAGCATGAACGGTTTGTTCAAATCACACCGCATAGCGGGCTTCCGTGTGGGCTGGATGGTCTTATCTGGACCAAAACACCACGTGAAGGGCTATATCGAAGGTTTGAATATGCTCTCCAATATGCGTCTGTGTTCAAACGTCTTGGCCCAACAAGTGGTCCAGACTTCTTTGGGAGGCTACCAGTCAGTGGACGAACTCTTGCTTCCAGGCGGTCGAATCTACGAACAACGGAACTTTATCTACAAGGCTATCAATGATATTCCAGGACTCTCAGCTGTCAAACCAAAAGCTGGTCTCTATATCTTCCCTAAGATTGATCGTGAAATGTACCGGGTAGATGATGATGAGCAGTTTGTCTTGAATTTCTTAAAACAAGAAAAGGTTCTCTTGGTTCACGGACGTGGATTTAACTGGAAAGAGCCAGATCATTTCCGGATTGTTTACCTTCCTCGAGTAGAAGAATTGGCTCAAATTCAAGAGAAGATGACCCGTTTCTTAAAACAATACAAACGATAAGTGTAAGAGAAATCGCTAATAGGCGGTTTCTTTTTTTTGAATGAATCCAGCGAATATTTTGTTACATAAGGCTAATTTTTCTGAATTGAATAGAATTGTAGAAAAAATAAATAATTTTCAGATAATTTGATTGAAATTCCCCCACTTATATGATATACTTTAGCTGACTATATGCGAGGTTTATTATGGCTAAATTATTAGAAAAAACGAGAAAAATTACATCTATCTTGAAACGTTCTGAAGAACAGTTGCAAGATGAAATGCCTTATAATGCAATTGCCCGTCAACTGGCTGACATCATTCATTGTAACGCTTGTATTATTAATAGCAAGGGAACTCTTCTAGGTTATTTCATGCGCTACAAAACCAATAATGATCGGGTTGAGGCTTTTTTTGACAATAAAAAATTACCTGAAGATTATGCTAAAGCGGCCAGTTTAGTCTATGATACAGAGGCGAATTTAGATGTAGATCACGATTTAAGTATCTTTCCAGTAGAGACAAAGTCTGATTTTCCTGATGGGTTGACAACGATTGCTCCTATTCATGTATCTGGGATTCGTTTGGGGTCATTGATTATTTGGCGCAATGATAAGGAATTTGCGGATGATGATTTGATTTTGGTTGAGATTGCTAGTACCGTAGTTGGAATTCAAATGTTGAACTTCCAACGAGAGGAAGATGAGAAAAATATTCGTCGCCGGACTGCGGTCAATATGGCTGTCAATACCTTGTCCTATTCAGAATTGCGGGCAGTTTCCGCTATCCTTAGTGAATTGAAGGGAAATGAAGGGCAGTTAACTGCTTCCGTGATTGCGGATCGGATTGGTATTACCCGCTCTGTGATTGTCAATGCACTTCGGAAACTGGAGTCAGCCGGTATTATTGAAAGCCGCTCTCTTGGGATGAAGGGAACCTACCTCAAAGTCTTGATCCCAGATATTTTTGAAGAAATAAAGAAAAGAGACTACTAATGACTAAAGCGTTAATTTCGATTGACTACACCGTTGATTTTGTAGCGGATGAAGGTAAGCTAACGGCAGGAGCTCCTGCACAAGCTATTTCTGAGAGCATTGCTCAGGTGACCCGGCTAGCCTTTGACCAAGGGGCCTATGTCTTTTTTGCGATTGATGCTCATGATGTAGACGATCCATTTCATCCAGAAAGCAAGCTCTTCCCACCTCATAATATCATTGGGACTAGTGGACGGGATTTGTATGGTCCCTTAGCTGATTTTTATCGGGAGCACAAAGCGGATCCACGTGTCTTTTGGATGGACAAGCGTCATTATTCTGCTTTTTCAGGAACTGATCTGGATATCCGCCTCCGGGAACGTGGCGTAGATACGGTTATTTTGACGGGAGTCTTAACGGACATTTGTGTCCTCCATACAGCAGTAGATGCCTATAATCTGGGCTATCAGATCGAAGTGGTCGCGCCTGCAGTGGCATCGCTCACTCCTGAAAATCACCAGTTTGCTTTAAATCATTTCAAACATGTTTTGGGAGCAAAAGTGGTGAATGAACAATTAGAAGAATTGTAAGATTAGAGTTCGAGGAGAATGGCCTAATGCCTAGCCTTCCTTGGACTCTATTTTCTTGCCAAACTACCGCATAAATACTAAAAATATGGTAAAATAGAAGGTATTGAAAAATCATCATTTCACGAAAGGAAGCAAGATGAAAATTACGCAAGAAGAGGTAACCCACGTTGCCAATCTTTCAAAATTGAAATTCTCTCCAGAAGAGACAGCTGAGTTTGCGACAACCTTATCGAAAATTGTCGACATGGTGGAATTGTTGGAAGAAGTGGACACAACCGGTGTGGCTCCAACAACGACCATGGCGGATCGTAAGACCGTATTGCGTCCGGATGTTGCTGAAAAAGGGACGGACCGTGACCGTTTGTTTAAAAATGTACCTGAAAAAGATAATTACTACATCAAGGTACCAGCTATCCTAGAAGATGGAGGAGATGCCTAATGTCATTCAACCATAAAACCATTGAAGAGTTGCACGACCTCCTTGTCTCTAAGGAAATTTCAGCAACCGAATTGACCCAAGCGACGCTTGATGATATCAAGGCGCGTGAAGAAGCAATCAATGCCTTTGTAACGGTGGCCGAAGAAGCTGCCCTTGCACAAGCCAAAGCTATTGATGAAAAAGGAATCGATGCAGACAACCTCCTATCAGGGATTCCGCTCGCGGTCAAAGACAATATCTCAACAGATGGTATCTTGACGACTGCGGCATCAAAAATGCTCTATAACTACGAGCCAATCTTTGATGCGACAGCTGTTGCCAATGCCAAAGCTAAAGATATGATTGTCATCGGGAAGACCAACATGGATGAATTTGCCATGGGTGGATCTGGTGAAACTTCATATTATGGACCAACCAAGAATGCATGGGACCACAGTAAGGTGCCTGGTGGATCTTCTAGTGGTTCAGCAGCTGCTGTAGCTTCAGGTCAAGTCCGTTTGTCCCTTGGTTCAGATACTGGTGGTTCTATCCGCCAACCAGCTGCCTTCAACGGGATTGTTGGTCTCAAACCAACTTATGGAACAGTTTCACGTTTTGGTCTCATTGCCTTTGGTAGCTCACTAGACCAAATTGGACCATTTGCACCAACGGTCAAGGAAAATGCCCTCTTGCTCAATGTCATTGCCAGTGAAGATGTCAAAGATTCAACATCTGCGCCTGTTCGTGTAGCAGACTTTACTTCTAAGATTGGTCAAGACATTAAAGGCATGAAGATTGCCCTTCCTAAGGAATACCTCGGTGAAGGGATTGACCCAGAAGTCAAAGAAACCATCCTCAATGCGGCTAAACACTTTGAAAAATTGGGAGCAACTGTCGAAGAAGTCAGCCTGCCTCATTCTAAATACGGGGTTGCCGTTTACTACATCATCGCTTCATCTGAAGCTTCTTCAAACTTGCAACGTTTCGACGGTATTCGCTATGGTTTCCGTGCGGAAGATGCCAAGAACTTGGATGATATCTATGTGAACACTCGTAGCCAAGGCTTTGGTGATGAGGTTAAACGTCGGATCATGCTGGGTACCTTTAGTTTGTCATCTGGTTACTACGATGCCTACTACAAGAAAGCTGGCCAAGTCCGCACGCTCATTATCGAAGACTTTGAAAAAGTTTTTGCAGATTATGACCTTATCCTTGGTCCAACCGCTCCAAGTGTAGCCTTTGATTTGGATTCGCTCAACCACGACCCGGTTGCCATGTACTTGGCTGACCTCTTGACAATCCCAGTCAACTTGGCAGGTCTTCCAGGGATTTCGATTCCTGCAGGTTTTGCGCAAGGTCTTCCAGTTGGTTTGCAGTTGATTGGTCCCAAGTATTCTGAAGAAACCATCTACCAAGCTGCAGCGGCCTTTGAAGCAACGACGGATTACCACAAGCAACAACCCCTTATTTTCGGAGGTGACAATTAATGAACTTTGAAACAGTCATCGGACTTGAAGTCCACGTTGAATTGAATACAAACTCAAAAATTTTCTCACCAACCTCTGCTCACTTTGGGAACGAGCAAAATGCCAATACCAATGTGATCGACTGGTCTTTCCCAGGGGTGCTTCCTGTCTTGAACAAGGGTGTTGTGGATGCTGGCATCAAGGCTGCTTTGGCGCTGAATATGGATATCCATCAGCACATGCACTTTGACCGTAAGAACTATTTTTACCCTGATAATCCAAAGGCCTATCAAATTTCGCAATTTGACGAGCCAATCGGATATAACGGTTGGATTGAAGTGCAATTGGAAGACGGCTCAACTAAGAAAATCGGGATTGAACGGGCTCACTTGGAAGAAGATGCCGGTAAGAACACCCACGGAACAGACGGTTTCTCTTATGTAGACCTCAACCGTCAAGGGGTCCCATTGATCGAAATCGTATCTGAAGCAGATATGCGTTCTCCAGAAGAAGCCTACGCTTATTTGACAGCTTTGAAAGAAGTCATCCAGTACACTGGTATTTCAGACGTCAAGATGGAAGAAGGATCGATGCGGGTGGATGCCAACATTTCCCTTCGCCCATACGGCCAAGAGGAATTCGGTACCAAGACGGAGTTGAAAAACTTGAACTCCTTCTCAAACGTCCGTAAAGGTCTTGAATACGAAGTACAGCGCCAAGCGAAAATCTTGCGATCAGGTGGGGTCATTCGTCAAGAAACACGCCGTTATGATGAAGCGAATAAGAGCACCATTCTTATGCGTGTCAAAGAAGGAGCAGCGGATTACCGTTACTTCCCAGAACCAGACCTTCCCTTGTTTGAAATCTCAGATGAGTGGATCGAGGAAATGCGCACAGAGTTGCCAGAGTTTCCAAAAGTCCGTCGTGCTCGCTACGTGGCAGAGCTTGGCTTGTCTGACTATGATGCCAACCAATTGACAGCGACGAAAGTCACTTCTGACTTCTTTGAAGCAGCTGTGGCCCTTGGTGGTGATGCCAAACAAGTCTCTAACTGGCTCCAAGGAGAAGTCGCACAATTCTTGAATGCAGAAGGTAAGACGCTGGAAGAAATCCAATTGACACCAGAAAACTTGGTGGAAATGATTGCCATCATCGAAGATGGAACGATTTCATCTAAGATTGCCAAGAAAGTCTTCGTTCACTTGGCGAAAAACGGTGGCGGCGCGCGTGAATACGTCGAAAAAGCTGGATTGGTACAGATTTCAGATCCTGAAGTCTTAATCCCTATCATCCACCAAGTCTTTGCAGACAACGAAGCAGCAGTAGCCGACTTCAAGTCAGGGAAGCGGAATGCGGACAAGGCCTTCACTGGCTTCCTCATGAAAGCAACTAAAGGCCAAGCCAACCCACAAGTAGCCCTCAAGTTACTTGCCCAAGAATTGGCGAAGTTGAAAGAAGAGTAATAGAGAAAAAAACCAGCCGAGAGGTTGGTTTTTACTATCCATAAAATTGTGTTAGAATAGGAAAGATCATTACATATCAACTGGCATTAGGAGGAGTTACATGAACAAATTTTTAAGAGTCTTATTTATCCTGGTTATCATCGCCATGTCTGGAGCGATTGTCTTCCAGCTGTTCTTTCCATCTTATATGGGAAGTCATTCGAGATATGGTATTTCTATCGGTTGGCAACGGGAAATTGGGATTTGGAATGTGGCAGTTCTTGTGATTCTCATTGCTGTTAATTTCAAATATGATTGGTTTTATCTTCGTACGGTTTTATTGGCCTTGATTGTTGGTGGCATCGGAATTGGGACTAATCATTTATTTGCTTATCTCAACTATCATTTGCCAGTAAATGCTATTGGAGCTTTTGAAAATTATCTTCTTGTTCTGGGCTGGATTGTCGGTTGGAAACTAGAGTCATCTCGGGCCGATGATTAAGATATTAACCGTCTGTTTCTTCTTGACAAAGTTTGTGAAAGGGTTTACAATATGGTTATCGGGTTTCCTGAAAGGGAATTGCAATTCATGGAAAAATAGGAGAATCATATGGAAACAATGAAAGCTGCCCGCTGGCATGGTAAGAAGGACGTTCGTATCGAAGAAGTAGAAGTCCCTAAAGTACAACCTCATCAAGTAAAGGTTGCGGTCAAATTCACAGGAATCTGTGGGACAGACTTGCATGAATACTTGGATGGACCAATTTTCATTCCAACAGAAGAGCATGTTTATTCTGGTCAAAAAGCACCCGTTACCCTCGGTCACGAGTTTGCTGGAGAAATTGTTGAGGTTGGAAGCGATGTGACTCGGGTCAAAGTCGGTGATCGTGTGACAATTGAGCCAATTTTGGCAAAACACAACTTAATTGGTGACTATAACCTTGATCCAAACTTGAACTTCGTCGGCCTTGCGGCAGATGGTGGGTTTGCTAAATACTGTGTCCTAGATGGAGATTTAGTCCATGTGATTCCAGATAGCTTGAGCTATGAGCAAGCAGCGCTTACAGAACCTGCTGCTGTAGCCGTTTATGCAGTTCGTCAATCTGCTATTAAGGCAGGAGATACAGCTGTTATCTTTGGTTTGGGGCCTATTGGTCTCTTGATCGTGGAAGCCCTTCGTGCGGCTGGTGCTTCAAAAATCTATGCGGTTGAATTGTCTGCAGAACGTCAAGCCAAAGCAGAAGAGTTGGGTGCCATTGTTGTTCGTCCAGAAGAAGGTGAATCAATCGTTGAAGCCATTCATCGTTTGACGGATGGTGGAGCGGATGTGTCTTATGAAGTAACAGGGGTTCCTGTTGTTCTTGGACAAGCTTTGGCAGCTGTCCATAAGGCTGGTGAATGTATGGTTGTTTCTATTTGGGAACGCGAAGCGAGCATCAATCCAAATGAATTCGCCATTCAAGAAAAGACCCTTAAAGGGATTATCGCTTATCGCCACATCTTCCCTAAAGTATTGGAATTGATGGAACAAGGCTACTTCTCTGCTGAAAAATTGGTTACCAAGAAAATCAAATTGGAAAACATTGTTCAAGATGGCTTTATCGAATTAACGCAAGATAAATCTCAAATCAAGATTTTGGTTGAGCCGTAAATTAGTATATTTTATGAATAAAACCAGTCCATTTGGACTGGTTTTTATGTTACAATTAGGATGTAAATAATATTTGTGGAGGCAACATGTCTACATCTTTCAAAGGAACCTTGATGACTGTGATTGCTGGAATTGCTTGGGGGCTTTCTGGTGTTAGCGGGCAATATTTGATGGCACATGGTTTTTCAGCTATAGGGTTAACTAATTTTCGTCTACTTTTTTCAGGCATTGTCCTTATTATATTATCTTACGTAGCGGATAAAGAGAAGGTATTAGCCTTTGCTAAAGATAAATCTTCCTACCTTCCCCTTCTCGTTTTTTCATTTTTAGGATTGTTACTAACTCAATTGACCTATTTAGAGGCGATTGCAGAAACCAATGCTGGGACTGCCACCGTTTTGCAGTATCTCTGTCCAGTGGGGATTTTATCCTATACCTGTATCAAGGATAGAGTAGCTCCTACTCTTGCGGAAGTAGCTTCCATGCTGTTAGCGATTGGTGGCACATTCTTAATTGCAACACACGGTCAAGTCAACCAACTGGCCATTAATCCAAAAGGTCTGGCTTGGGGAGTGGTTTCAGCCTTTGCTTATGCTCTGTATATTGTCCTTCCTCTTAATTTAATTAAAAAATGGGGAAGTATGCTGGTGATTGGAGTTGGGATGGTCATTCCAGGAATTCTGATGATTCCTTTTAGTGGTCTTCTTTCTTTTTCTGGAAACTACAGACTGGATACCTTGATGGCTTTTTTTGGTTTGGTTGTTATTGGAACGATTTTTGCCTACACAGCCTTTCTTAAAGGGACCTCTTTGGTCGGAGCTGTAAAGGGAAGCTTATTAGCCTCTATTGAGCCAATTTCGGCAGTTTTCTTTGCCTTTATCATTATGAAGGAGCATTTCTTTATGATTGACTTCTTGGGTATGGGCATGATTCTGTTAGCGGTCCTCCTGATCACTCTAAAGGACTTCATTATTCAAAAAGAAAAAGGAATTCTATAAAAAAGATGCTGGGTGTTTTCCCAACATCTTTTTTACATCATTTGCCAGAAATAGTCGATGATATAGGTGAGACCATAAGTGTAGATGACCAGAGTAATCGGTTTACAGAGAATAATAATGGTCATATAGCGCTTAAAGGTCATATTGGTTAATCCAGCTAGCATGCAGAGAAAGTCCGCTGGACTGATGGGCCAGATCATCATGAAGATAAAGAAACGATCAAACCGCTTACCTTCGTTGAGCCAGTTAATATACTTGTCGTAAGTCTTCTGGCTAACCATAGACTGGACAAATTTAGGCCCGTACATTCTTGCGAGGTGGAAGATGATGGCACAGCCAATGACGATGCCGATGTAGTTGTAGATGGTCCCAATGATGTGGCCATAGATAAAGACACCAGCGACAGACGTAAGAGCGCCAGGAATAATAGGCACCACTGTTTGAAGGATCTGAAGAAAGATAAAGAGAGGTGGACCGAAGATACCTGCTTGGAGAATAAAAGCCGACAAGGTTTCCTTGGATTGGAGGATGCCAGCAAAGTAGGCCCAGATACAGAAAGCAAGGGTTGCCAGGGCCCCAATGATGGAGGACCAATTAATGATTTTTTGGAGGAGAGGGGAGACCTCCCTCAATTTTTTTTCTTTTGTTATCATAACTCTTCCGCGTATTTTTTTCTTCTACTATACCACGTTTTTGGAACTTTGTAACGTTTTTGTCTATTTTAGGGAATATCAAAGAGATAGAATGGATCCTCTTACAAAGGGGAGACAACGAAGCAAGTGCAAAATGCGTCTATTTATGCTACAATGAAGAGAATATAAAAAATGGAGAAAAACGTGTCAATCGAAAATTACAAACCAGATTTTGCGGTGGAAGCAGCCTATGATCTCACCGTTGCAGACTTGAAAAAACAAGGCATTAAGGCGGTCCTTGTGGATTTGGATAACACCTTGATTGCTTGGAATAATCCGGATGGTACTCCTGAGATGCGCCAGTGGTTGCACGACCTTCGTGATGGCGGAATTCGGGTTATCGTGGTGTCCAATAATAGCCCCAAACGGGTCAAGCGCGCTGTTGAGAAATTTGATATTGACTATGAAGCTTGGTCGCTCAAGCCCTTTACTTTTGGGATTGATCGGGCCCTTAAACGTTTCCACTATGAGAAAAATGAAGTGGTCATGGTCGGGGATCAACTGATGACGGATATCCGGGCTGCCCATCGTGCAGGCATTCGCTCGATTTTGGTCAAGCCTTTGGTTGAGCATGACTCCATCAAGACCAAGATCAACCGGGCGCGTGAACGCCGTGTCATGAAGCAAATGGCCGAAAAATATGGTCCGATTGTATACAAAAAAGGAATTTAAGAATGGAAGAATTATTCTGTATTGGCTGTGGAGCGCCCATTCAGACAGAAACCAAAGAGGGGATAGGCTATACTCCCCAATCAGCTCTTGAAAAGGGCTTGGAAATAGGCGAAGTCTATTGCCAACGCTGTTTCCGTCTACGTCACTACAATGAAATCACAGATGTGCATCTGACAGATGATGATTTCCTAAAACTCCTTCACGAAGTAGGAGATAGTGATGCTCTCGTGGTCAATGTAGTCGATATTTTTGACTTTAATGGCTCTGTCATTCCTGGCTTACCGCGCTTTGTAGCAGGTAATGATGTCCTCTTGGTCGGAAATAAAAAAGACATCTTGCCCAAGTCTGTCAAGGATAGCAAAGTGACGCATTGGTTGATGGAGCGGGCCCACGAAGAAGGCATGCGTCCTGTCGATGTGGTCCTCACCTCTGCCCAAAACAAGAGTGCCATCAAGGATTTGATGGAAAAGATTGAACAGTACCGTAAGGGTCGTGATGTCTATGTGGTGGGGGTAACCAATGTAGGGAAATCGACCCTCATCAATGCGATTATCCAGGAAATCACTGGTGACAAGGATATCATCACGACCTCTCGCTTCCCAGGAACGACACTGGACAAGATTGAAATCCCATTGGACGATGGATCCTACATCTACGATACACCGGGGATTATTCATCGCCACCAGATGGCTCACTACTTGACTGCGAAAAACCTCAAGTATGTCAGCCCTAAAAAGGAAATCAAACCCAAGACTTATCAGCTCAATCCAGAGCAGACTCTCTTCTTGGGTGGCTTGGGACGCTTTGACTTTATCAAGGGGGAAAAGCAAGGTTTTACTGCCTTCTTTGATAACGAACTCAAGCTTCATCGAACCAAGCTAGAAGGAGCGACCGCTTTTTATGACAAGCATGTTGGTGGCTTGCTAACTCCACCTAATAGCAAAGAAAAAGAAGAGTTCCCACCCTTGGTTTCTCATGAGTTTACCATCAAGGACAAGACAGACCTCGTCATCTCTGGACTCGGCTGGATCCGCGTCAATGGGGAAGCCAAAGTAGCCGTCTGGGCACCAGAAGGCGTTGCCGTCGTCACCCGCAAAGCTATTATTTAAAAAAACAGGAAAAAATATATCTAAAGAGCGAACAAAGTGAGCTCATAAAGAGATCGTTATTGCCGTGGTGTAGTTGCCAATCGTGAGATTGGCAAGGGCAAAATGGAGACCAAGGCTCCATTTTGAGGTGAGGAAATCCATTTTTCAAAGATGAGATCTTTGAAAAATTAGTTCCGGCCGTCCCCACCACTTAAAATAACGATCAAAAAAAAGGAAGTAAAAATATGACATTAACATCTAAACAACGGGCTTTCCTCAACAGCCAAGCCCACAGCCTCAAACCCATTATCCAAATCGGGAAAAACGGGCTCAATGACCAAATCAAAACCAGTGTGCGCCAAGCGCTAGATGCACGCGAACTGATCAAGGTGACCCTTCTTCAAAATACGGATGAGAATATCCATGAAGTAGCGGAAATCTTAGAAGAAGAAATCGGTGTGGATACAGTTCAAAAAATTGGACGCATCCTCATCTTATACAAACAATCAAGCAAAAAAGAAAACCGGAAGATTTCAGTCAAAGTAAAAGAAATCTAAGAGACACAGGAGAGCAGGTATATGGCCATTGAACTATTAACCCCCTTTACCAAGGTGGAGTTAGAGCCAGAGATCAAAGATAAGAAACGCAAACAAGTGGGAATCCTCGGAGGGAATTTTAATCCCGTCCATAATGCCCATCTTGTAGTTGCAGATCAAGTCCGCCAGCAACTAGGCTTGGATAAGGTCCTTCTCATGCCAGAATATGAGCCTCCGCATGTGGATAAAAAAGAAACCATTGATGAAGGCCATCGCTTGAAAATGCTGGAACTAGCCATTGAGGGCATTGAAGGTCTGGAAATCGAGACGATTGAGCTAGAGCGTAAAGGGATTTCCTATACCTACGATACGATGAAGTTGCTCAATGAGCGAGACCCAGATACAGACTATTACTTCATCATTGGAGCGGATATGGTAGACTACCTGCCAAAATGGTATCGGATTGACGAATTAGTGGAGATGGTGCAGTTTGTCGGTGTTCAACGTCCCCGTTACAAGGCAGGAACCTCCTATCCTGTGATTTGGGTTGATGTTCCTCTTATGGACATCTCTTCTAGCATGGTGCGAGAGTTTATCGCCCAAGGTCGGACGCCGAATTTTATGTTGCCAAAGCCAGTCTTGGACTACATCAAGAAAGAAGGTTTGTATCAATGACCTATGAAAACTATCTCGGCTTTTCTCGTGAAGTCTTGCTTGAAAAAATGGGTCAAATCTTGCCAGAAAAACGCCTAACCCACTGTTTAGGGGTTGAGAAAGCTGCGAGTGACTTGGCCAAACGCTATGAAGCAGATGAAGAACAGGCTGGACTAGCAGGTCTCTTGCATGACTATGCCAAGAAATTATCGGATCAGGAATTTCTAGACTTGATTGATCGCTATAGTCTTGATCCAGAATTAAAAAACTGGGGCAATAACGTCTGGCATGGAATGGTCGGCATTTATAAGATTCAGGAAGATCTCGGACTGATAGATCCAGCCATTCTTCGTAGTATTGAGATTCACACCGTGGGGAGTGGACAGATGTCAACCTTAGATAAGATTGTCTATGTGGCAGATTATATTGAACACAACCGGGCCTTTCCGGGGGTAGAGCAAGCACGTGACATCGCCCAAGTCTCCTTGGATCGTGCCGTGGCCTATGAGACGGCTCGCACAGTCGAACACCTGGCCCACCAAGGATTGCCCATTTATCCCCAAACCCTTGAAACCTATAACGCATTTGTGAAGTATTTGAAAGAGGAGCAGTAAGTGAAGACAGCTTTTATCATTATTGATGTACAAAATATCTTAGTGGAATCAGGTTTTGAGACAGAAAAGCTCCTAGAGAAGATTGCTTATTTGCAAGATCAGGCTAGAAAACAGCAGATTGAAATCATCTACATTCAGCATATTGAAACGCCAGAGGCTTTAACTTCGGAAGATTGGCAATTGTCTCCTCTGTTGAAAAGACAGGAGAATGAAAAGGTATTTCAGAAGCGATACAATAGCATGTTTAAGGAGACAGGATTAAAAGAATACTTGGATCAACAAGGAATTCAACAACTGGTCCTGTGTGGCATGCAGACAGAATATTGTGTCGATACATCCGTCAAAGTGGGGTTTGAATACGGCTATAAGTTGGTTGTTCCAGAAGGAGCTGTCACAACCTTTGATGGAGAGGATATTCCGGCAGAAACGCTTAATGAATTTTATGAAAATATTTGGGCAGGACGTTTTGCGGATGTCTTAGATTACAAATCAATTTTTTAAGGAAAGAGGATTATATGAAAGAAAAAGAACTACTTGAACTTGTTGTTAAAGCTGCCGATGAAAAGCGCGCGGAAGACATTGTGGCTTTGGATGTTCAAAGCTTGACCAGCGTGACAGATTACTTTGTCATCGCAAGCTCTATGAATAGCCGTCAGTTGGAAGCTATCGCAGAGAATATTCGTGAGAAAGTCGTTGAAGCTGGTGGCAATGCCAGTCACGTCGAAGGTGACTCAGCTGGAGGTTGGGTCCTTCTTGACTTAGGTGGTGTAGTAGTCCATGTCTTCTCAGAAGAAATGCGTACCCACTATAACCTAGAAAAGCTATGGCACGAAGCAAGTGTTGTCGATCTTTCAGCAGCCCTAGCATAAGCAGGTAAACTCAGTTGGTATCAACTGAGTTTTGTTGGTTAAATTGAAATTCTATGGAAAGAAAGGATGGAGCCTTGTGCTTGGTTAGGTTTCTAACTGAACACGAGCTAAAAGCTTTAAGAAAGAGAAAAATTTTCTCTTTGCTTTTAACGCTCTTTGTATCTTGATTTATGGCGACTTATGAAACGTTTGCGGCGGTCTATGATGCGGTCATGGATGACAGTCTGTATGATTTGTGGACGGATTTTTCTCTCCGGCACCTTCCTAAAAGCAAGGATCGGAAAAAATTACTGGAATTGGCTTGTGGGACAGGGATTCAATCTGTTCGCTTTTCTCAAGCTGGGTTTGATGTGACAGGATTAGACCTGAGTGCTGACATGCTGAAAATTGCTGAAAAAAGAGCTGCTTCAGCCAAACAGAAGATTGATTTTATCGAGGGAAATATGCTGGACCTGTCGCAAGCAGGCACTTATGATTTCGTGACCTGCTACTCGGATTCTATCTGCTATATGCAGGACGAGGTAGAAGTAGGGGATGTCTTCAGAGAAGTCTATAATGCCCTCAATGAGGACGGAGTCTTTATCTTTGATGTCCATTCGACCTACCAGACAGATGAGGTCTTCCCAGGCTATTCTTACCACGAAAATGCGGAAGATTTTGCAATGCTCTGGGATACCTATGAGGATGAAGCCCCCCACTCCATCGTCCATGAGCTGACCTTTTTTGTCCAAGAAGAAGATGGCTCCTTTAGTCGGCTCGATGAAGTTCATGAGGAACGCACCTATGAAGTTTTAACCTATGACATCTTATTGGAGCAGGCTGGCTTTAAATCTTTCAAATTGTACGCAGACTTTGAAGATAAGGAGCCAACAAAGACCAGCAAACGTTGGTTCTTCGTAGCGCAGAAGTAGGACGGCATGATAGTTACAGGTATTATTGCTGAATTTAATCCCTTTCACAATGGACACAAGTACCTGCTGGAACAGGCAGAAGGGGTGAAAATCGTCGCCATGTCTGGAAATTTTGTTCAACGTGGCGAGCCTGCCATTGTAGACAAGTGGACACGGGCTCAGATGGCTTTGGAAAATGGAGCGGATCTGGTGGTCGAGCTCCCCTTTCTCGTGGCTGTTCAGTCTGCTGATCATTTTGCCAAGGGAGCGGTAGAGATTTTGTCCCGTCTGGGAATCGACCATTTGACCTTTGGGACAGAAGAAGTCTTGGATTACCAAGCAATTGCGACAGTTTACTCGGAGAAATCATCGGAAATGGAAGCTTTCCTGCGAAGCCTTCCTGATGATTTATCCTATCCACAAAAGACCCAAAAAATGTGGGAAACCTTTGCCGGAGTGGAGTTCACAGGAGATACTCCTAACCATATTCTGGGCTTGGCCTATGCCAAGGCCTGTGCTGGGAAGGGGATTGCGCTCAAGCCTATTCAACGCCAGGGAGCAGGCTACCATTCAGAAGAAAAAGAAGGGGACTATGCTTCTGCGACTAGTCTACGCCTGCACAAGGAAGATCAGGACTTTGTCGCTAAATTCATGCCCAATAGCCAGCTCTTTCAGTCGGCTCCGCAGGTGTCTTGGGAGGATTATGACCAACTGCTCCGTTATCAAATCCTAACCCATCCGGATTTGACACAGATTTTTCAAGTCAATGAAGAACTGGCCAATCGGATAAAAGATGCGGTTCGAAGTGCTAGTTCTGTGGAAGACCTGGTGGAGAAAGTCGCAACCAAGCGCTATACCAAGGCGCGCGTGCGCCGCATTTTGACCTACATCTTGGTAGGGGTGATGGATCAAGCTCTTCCCGATGCCATTCATGTCTTAGGATTTTCCGCAAAGGGACAAGCCCACCTCAAAGGCTTGAAAAAATCAGTAGAAATCGTGACCCGAATCGGTAAGGAACCTTGGGATGCTTTGAGCCAGCAAGCGGATCAGGTGTATCAGCTAGGTCACCCCCAATTGCCTGAACAAATCTGGGGCCGGGTGCCAGTGAGAGTGGAAGAATAGAAAGTTTCACGTAAATTTTTTCTGCCCACATTCACGTAAGGCAAGAACGTTATGATGCACGAAAATAGTGTTTATCCATTGACTAAAAATTTTTTTAGACAATGGATTTTTTTGTTTTTGCCAAATTTAAAATTTTTTTCGAATAATTAGGTAGAGAGGGAAAAACTTGTACAAGTTCCTGACAAGTTTTTCTTTTTCATGTATAATAATAGAAAAGAGGTAGAATGAGGTATGGTCATGAAAGCAGTCGTTTATTCAACATTCCGCAATCATTTGAAGGATTATATGAAGAAGGTGAACGATGAGTTTGAGCCTTTGACAGTCGTGAATAAGAATCCTGATGAAGATATTGTGGTCATCTCTAAGAGCGAGTGGGACAGCCTACAAGAAACCCTGAGACTAGCTCATAACAAGGACTTGTCAGATAAGGTCTTGCGGGGTATGGCAGAAGTCCGAGCTGGTCAGGTTCAACTCCATGAGATTGAGGGGTAACGGATGTTACTCAAATTTACAGAAGAGGCCTGGAAGGATTATTGTTACTGGCAAAGTCAGGACAAAAAAACACTGAAGCGGATTAATAGCCTTATTAAAGAGATCCAAAGGGATCTATTTACTGGGATTGGTAAGCCTGAGCCCTTGAAATATGACTTTCAAGGAGCATGGTCAAGACGGATTGATGCAGAGAATCGCCTGATTTATATGCTAGATGAGTCAGGTGTCGCTTTTCTCTCTTTTAAAGACCATTACTAAGTTTCTAAAAGAGAGTCTTTTTTATAGTTAGACTAGCTATTTAAAGTTTCCAACTCATAGAAAATTCGCATGAATTCCCCCGTTAAAAATAGAAAAATCTAGTCTAATGTGGACGATTTGTGATATAATGTTAAAGATTGAAAATAATATGAATCAAACACAAGGAGAATCCTCATGGGACGTAAATGGGCCAATATTGTAGCCAAGAAAACTGCCAAAGATGGCGCTAACTCAAAAGTATATGCGAAATTCGGAGTAGAAATCTATGTAGCCGCTAAAAAAGGTGAGCCAGATCCAGAATTGAATACTGCTTTGAAATTCGTTATCGACCGTGCCAAACAAGCGCAAGTGCCAAAACACGTAATTGATAAAGCGATCGATAAGGCAAAAGGAAACACAGACGAAACCTTTACAGAAGGACGTTACGAAGGATTTGGGCCAAATGGTTCCATGTTGATCGTTGATACCTTGACTTCAAATGTTAACCGTACAGCGGCCAATGTGCGTGCTGCCTTTGGTAAAAACGGCGGGAACATGGGAGCTTCTGGTTCTGTATCTTACCTCTTTGACAACAAGGGGGTCATCGTCTTTGCAGGTGATGATGCGGATGCCATCTTTGAGCTTTTGTTGGAAGCAGATGTGGATGTAGATGATGTTGAAGCAGAAGAAGGAACAATCACTGTTTACACTGCTCCAACTGACCTTCACAAGGCGATCGTTGCTTTGCGTGAATCTGGTATCGAAGAATTCCAAGTAACCGAATTGGAAATGATTCCTCAATCAGAAGTTGAGTTGTCAGGTGAAGATTTGGAAACATTTGAAAAACTTTACAGCGTTCTTGAAGATGATGAGGACGTGCAAAAGATCTACACTAACGTAGATGGATTCTAATAGAAATAGACCTTTGAAGATAATTTCTTCAAAGGTTTTTTTCTTTAGGTTTGCATTTTTAGGAAGGAAGGCAGAGGTCCAAAAAATAATGATATAGTTCCTGGCTATAACTGAGAGAAAAAAATAGGAATTAGACGAATAGGGGAGGCAGTGATAGAATAGAACTATGCTAGAAAGGGGACGAGAAATGGTATCATTTTCCTATGAACATCTAGTGCCCGTTCGGCATTATGTGCATCAGCATCCAGAGTTGTCTGGACAAGAATACCAAACCACAGCTTATCTCAAAGCCTATTTGGAAAAGCTAGGTGTACGCATTTTAAACAGTGGATTAAAAACTGGTCTGATTGCTGAAATCGGAAGCGGCAAACCGGTTATTGCCCTGCGCGCAGATATTGATGCCCTCCCGATTCAGGAGAACACGGATCTCGATTACCAAAGCCAAAACCCTGGTGTCATGCATGCCTGTGGCCATGATTTCCACCAGGTCAGCCTCTTAGGGGCTGCAGAAGTCCTAAAGGGTATGGAGGCTGATTTAAAGGGAACGGTTCGGTTGATCTTTCAGCCGGCTGAAGAGACTTCTGAGGGAGCATCTGCGGTATTAGCAACCGGACTCCTCGAAGATGTCCGAGCCATCCTTGGATTTCACAACATGCCGTCATTGCCTGCGGGTCAGTTGGCCCTGCGTCCAGGCGCCATGATGGCAGGAGTTGAAAAGTTTAAGGTGACTGTCACTGGAGTGAGCAGTCATGCGGCTCGACCGGATCTCGGTTTGGATACTGTTGTAGCGATTACTAGTATGGTCCAGCAGTTGCAGACCTTGGTCTCTCGTACGGTTTCGCCATTTGAGACAGCTGTCCTATCGGTGACCCATATCGAAGCTGGTTCAACCTGGAATGTTCTTCCCAAGTCGGGTTACTTTGAAGGAACCATTCGAACCTTTAATCCGGATCTCCAGAAACGTCTCAAGGCGGATTTCATTCGCGTGATCGAACAGATCTCTAACAGTACCGGAGTCATGGTCCAATTTGATTGGGGCAAGACACCACCGGTTACCTATAATGATAAGGTCTTGGCTAAAAAAGTCTTTCGCTGGTCCAAGTCTTTCGCAGAAGTTGTGGAGGCTCAGCCGTCGACAGCGGGTGAAGATTTTGCCTTCTATCAAGAGAAGATCCCGGGAGTCTTTGCTTTTATAGGATCCAATGGTGCAGCGGATGCACCGGATCTTCACCATGATAGCATGGTCATAGATGACGCGGCTTTTGCGGTATCGGTTCCATATTACGTTGAAAATGCCCTCGCTTTGCTGGAAAAATTCTCAACCAAATGAGAGGTGATAGATAAAACCTATCACCTCTATAAAGAAAATATAATACCCAAGAGTTAGGAATTTTGATATGATGGAAAAAGCTGTTTTTTTACAGAGGAATAAACAATTTTAGTGAAAAAGGAGAACAAATGAAATTGAATAAATTCATCAAATATGTTGCTTTGAGCCTTGTGGGCTTAGCTGCAGTTGGGACTTTGGTTGCCTGCTCATCCAAGTCATCAAGTAAATCAAGCGGAAAACGGACCATTGAAGTCGCAACAGTTGGGACAACCAAACCCTTCACCTATGATAAGGATGGGGAATTGACTGGTTACGAAATCGAAGTCATGCGTGAAATCTTCAAAGGATCAGATAAGTATGAAGTCAACTTTAATAAGACAGAGTGGTCTTCTATCTTTGCTGGTTTAGACGGAGATCGTTACCAAATCGGTGTCAGCAACCTTAGCTACGATAAAAAACGTGCGGAGAAATACTTGTACCCAAATCCTTACGCTAAGAACCCAGTGGTCTTAGTAGTCCGTAAAGATTCAGGCATCAAATCACTAGACGATATCGGTGGCAAGTCTACAGAAGTCATCCAAGGAACTTCTACAGCGAAACAATTGGAAGCCTATAATGAAGAACATAAGGATAATCCAACAGAGCTCAAATATACAGATGGGACCATCCAATCCATTCTGGCTAATTTGAGCGATGGCCGTTCAGATTATAAGATTTTTGAACGTTTGACAGTTGAGGCCTTGATCAAGGACCAAGGCTTGGACAATTTGGAAGTGATTGAACTTCCAAGTGATCAACAACCATACGTATACCCAATCCTTGCCAAAGGTGAGAAAGAATTGGAAACCTTCGTCAACAAACGGATCAAAGAGTTGTACGAAGATGGGACACTGGAAAAATTGTCTAAGAAGTACTTCGGTGGAACTTACCTTCCAGAAGCTTCTGATATTAAATAAGGTTATTTAAAAACATCATAAGGAGAAAAGAATATGAAATTAACAAAACTTTTTGGTGTAGCAGCTCTTGCTACCGTTGCAACCTTTGCCTTAGCAGCATGCGGTTCTTCAAACTCATCAAAATCATCTGATAAAGATGGTGTGACAACTGTTAAAGTTGGAGTGATAAGCTTAAGCGATACCGAAGAAGCACGTTGGAAAGAAGTGCAAAAGAACTTAGATGATGCAAAAGCAAACATCAAATTGGAATTCACTGAGTTTACAGACTATTCTCAACCAAACCAAGCTGTTCGTGATGGGGATGTGGATATCAACGCTTTCCAACATTACAACTACCTTGAAAACTGGAACAAAGAAAACAGTGCAGACCTAGTTTCTGTAGCAGATACTTATATTGCGCCAATCCGTCTTTACTCTGGTACAAAAGATGGAAAGAACAAATACACAGATGTGAAAGACATTCCTGAAAAAGGTACCATTGCAGTACCAAACGACCCAACAAACGAAAGCCGTGCTTTGTATGTATTGGAATCAGCTGGTTTGATCAAGTTGGATACAAAAGATGGGGAATTGGCTACCATCAGCAACATCAAAGACAATCCAAAGAACTTGACAATTTCTGAGTTGGACGCTTCTCAAACAGCTTCTTCACTTCCATCAGTTGATGCAGCAATCATCAATAACACCTTTGTTCGTGAAGCAGGTATTGATTACAAGAAAGCTCTCTTTGTAGAAAAAGCAAACAGCAACTCTAAACAATGGTACAACTTGATTGCAGCTAAGAAAGATTGGAAATCATCTGATAAAGCAAAAGCAATCGAAGCCATTATTAAAGCCTACCATACTGACAACGTGAAGAAAGTCATTGAAGAATCTTCAGACGGTATGGACCAACCAGTTTGGTAATCAAGAGGATGAATAGAGAGGTGGAGAAGGTTTTCTCTACCTCTTATCGTGTATAGTAGGAGGAAATGATGTCCAATCCAAGAGAGACAGAACAAATACGCAAATTTGAAAATGATGAGGTGGCTCAGCATTATTTTGAAGTCCTGAGGACCCTCATCTCCAAGCGGTCTATCTTTGCCCAGCAGATTGGTTTAAAAGAAGTAGCAACCTACCTGGGAGAAATCTTCACAGCTGCGGGGGCTAAGGTAGCTGTGGATGACAGCTACACAGCACCATTTGTCATTGCTAAATTTGTTTCACCTAATCCGGATGCGAAGACCATCATTTTCTACAACCATTACGATACAGTTCCAGCAGATGGTGACCAACCTTGGACGAGTGATCCCTTTACCCTTTCGGTCCATTACGGGACCATGTATGGCCGAGGGGTAGATGACGACAAGGGTCATATTACTGCACGGTTAACGGCTATTCGAAAATATATCCGTGAAAATGGCGACCTTCCGGTTAACATTACCTTCATTATCGAAGGGGCAGAAGAATCTGCCTCAACGGATCTGGACAAGTATCTAGCCAAGCACAAAAAACACTTGCGTGGAGCAGATCTCTTAGTTTGGGAACAAGGGACCCGCAACCAACAAGGAGAACTGGAAATCTCAGGTGGAAACAAGGGGATTGTGACCTTTGACATGGTGGTCAAAAGTGCAGATGTAGATATCCATTCTAGCTATGGTGGAGTGGTGGAATCAGCATCTTGGTATCTGCTCAATGGTTTGTCCAGTCTTCGAGATAAAGACGGTCGCATCCTGGTGGATGGCCTCTATGATTTGATTGAGGAACCTAACGAGCGGGAACTGGCCCTGATTGATCGGTATGCCAATAAAACGGCGGACGATGTGACAGAAATCTACAATCTCCAATTGCCTATCTTAAAAGAGGAACGAAGTGAGTTCTTAAAACGTTTTTATTTTGAGCCAGCTATGAACATTGAAGGCTTGGTAACGGGGTATCAGGGACAAGGAGTCAAGACGATTCTCCCTGCGGAAGCTCGAGCCAAGATGGAAGTTCGATTGGTGCCAGGCTTGGAGCCTGAACAAGTCTTGGAGTTGATCCGTAAACAATTGGATCAGAATGGCTATGAGAAGATTGAACTTGTTTTCACACTAGGGGAAATGAGCTATCGGAGTGATATGAGTGCGCTGTCTATTCTCAATGTGATTGATCTGGCCAAACGCTTTTATCCAGAAGGAGTCTGTGTCCTTCCGACAACTGCAGGTACTGGTCCCATGCATACGGTCTTTGAGGCCTTGCAAGCTCCAATGGCTGCCTTTGGTATCGGAAATGCCAATAGTCGAGATCATGGTGGGGATGAGAATGTGAAAATTGCAGACTACTATACCCATATTGAATTAATTAAGGAGTTAATCACAAGTTATGAGTAAAGAAATTATCAAACTTGACCATATCGATGTTACCTTTCATCAGAAAAAACGTGAAATTGCAGCCGTGAAGGATGTGACCATTCATATCAATGAAGGGGATATTTACGGGATTGTTGGATATTCTGGTGCAGGGAAATCAACTCTTGTACGGGTCATCAATCTCTTGCAAGTACCGTCAGCAGGTACTATCACCGTAGATGGTGATGTCATCTATCAAGATCGGGTGACCTTGAATGCTGCGGCTTTACGTCAAAAACGCCGAGACATTGGTATGATTTCCCAACACTTCAATCTAATGGCCCAAATGACTGCAGCTGAAAATGTGGCTTTCGCCCTCAAACATTCAAATTTGTCTAAAGAGCAAAAGGCTGAAAAAGTAGCCAAGTTGTTGGAACTAGTGGGACTATCAGATCGGGCGGACAACTATCCTGCTCAATTGTCAGGTGGACAAAAACAACGAGTGGCGATTGCGCGTGCGCTCGCCAACGATCCAAAGATTTTGATTTCTGACGAATCAACATCTGCCCTAGATCCAAAAACGACCAAACAAATCCTTGCTCTTCTACAAGAGCTGAATCAGAAGTTGGGCTTGACAGTAGTCTTGATTACCCACGAAATGCAAATTGTCAAAGACATTGCCAATCGGGTTGCGGTCATGCAAAATGGTGAATTGATTGAAGAAGGTTCTGTTTTAGATATCTTCTCTAATCCTAAGAATGAATTGACGCAAGACTTCATCACAACAGCAACAGGAATCGATGAAGCTATGGTGAAAATCAACCAGCAACAAATTGTTCAGAAATTGCCAGCGGATTCTGTTTTAGCTCATTTGAAATATTCTGGTTCGGTGACAGACACGGCGATTATCAACGATATTTATAAACAGTACCAAGTGTCTGCAAATATTCTACACGGGAATATTGAAATTTTGGATCATACCCCTGTTGGAGAGTTGGTTGTTATCCTGACTGGAGAAGCAGCGAATCTATCTGCTGCCCAACGGGATTTACAAGCGGCAGGTGTTTCTGTTCGTGTCTTAAAAGAAGGGAGTAATGCATGATTGACTTTATTCAAACCTATCTACCAAATGTTTACCGGATGGGCTGGAGTGGCCAAGCTGGATGGGGAACAGCAATTTATCTGACCCTTTACATGACCTTTATCTCTTTTGTGATTGGTGGTTTGTTGGGACTCATTGCAGGATTATTATTAGTCTTGACAGCACCAGGCGGGATTATCGAGAATAAATTGGTTTTCCATATCTTGGATAAAATCACTTCCATCTTCCGTGCGATTCCATTTATCATCTTGCTAGCCTTGATCAATCCCTTCACTCGTATGATTGTCGGAACTGGGATCGGTCCTACAGCAGCCTTAGTTCCCCTATCCTTAGCCGTCTTTCCTTTCTTTGCCCGCCAAGTTCAAGTCGTTTTATCTGAGCTTGACCGAGGTGTGATTGAAGCAGCACAGGCAAGTGGAGCGACCTTCTGGGATATTGTAGGTGTCTATCTTCGTGAAGGTCTTCCAGATTTGATTCGTGTCACAACTGTTACTCTTATTTCCTTGGTTGGTGAAACAGCCATGGCGGGTGCGATTGGAGCCGGTGGTCTCGGAAACGTGGCTATTTCCTATGGTTACCAACGCTTTAATAATGATGTCACCTTGCTAGCAACCTTCTTGATTCTGCTTTTGATCTTCTTTATTCAGTTTATCGGTGATTTCTTGACCAAGAAAATTAGTCACCGGTAAGGATGGGTGAAGTATATGAACATGATACAGAAACATCAATTTAAGCAGGTTGCAGCCTTTGCAGGCTTGTATTTTCTTGCCATTGGATTAGGTGTCCTACTTGGAAGTCTGGTTGACCATCGAGGGAATATGTTTTATGCTCCAGCCTTCTCTGCCCTAGTTGGTGGAGGGATCTATCGCGTCTATGTTGGGAAAATTCAACGGACAGGAGCTATTCTAATAGTTGCTCTTGTGATTGGTGCTTTTTTCCTTTTCACTCGTCATGGAGCTGGAGCCTTTCTTCCTGCTCTTGTTGGGGGGCTTTTGGCCGAATTGGTCGCAGGCCGTGGCCACTACCAGTCGAAGTTAGGCAATGCGGTGTCTTTCCTCCTCTTTTCCTTTACGACGACAGGGCCTATCCTTATGATGTGGTTCCAACCAGCTAGTTACCGTGCTTCTTTACTAGCCCGTGGGAAATCGATGGATTATATTGAACGCGTTATGGTACCGTCAAATATGGAGACGGTGAGCTGGTTTTTACTGACCCTTCTTCTTGGAGCTCTACTAGGTTATCTTCTGGGACAATTGGTCTATCAAAAGCTAGATAGAAAATGATATGATGGAGAAGAAATATGCACAATAATTTACTAGTCCTTCAGTCAGACTTCGGTCTGGTAGATGGGGCTGTCTCTGCTATGATCGGGGTTGCTTTAGAGGAATCACCCACCCTTAAGATTCACCACTTGACCCATGACATTACCCCTTACAATATCTTTGAAGGAAGTTACCGCCTCTTTCAGACGGTAGACTACTGGCCAGAAGGGACAACCTTTGTTTCGGTGGTCGATCCGGGTGTCGGCTCCAAACGAAAGAGCGTCGTAGCTAAAACGGCGAAGAATCAATACATTGTTACTCCAGATAATGGAACCCTCTCTTTCATCAAAAAACATGTAGGGATTGTTGCTATCCGTGAGATTTCAGAGGTGAAGAACCGCCGGGCCAATACAGAGTTTTCTTATACCTTCCATGGGCGTGATGTCTATGCCTATACAGGAGCTAAGTTAGCCAGTGGCCATATCAGCTTTGAGGAAGTGGGACCAGAACTCAGTGTCGAACACATTGTAGAAATCCCTGTGGTTGAAACTGTTATGGAGGACAATCTTGTCAAAGGAGCCGTTGACATCTTGGATGTACGCTTTGGTTCTCTCTGGACTTCGATTACCCGAGAAGAGTTCAATCATTTGGAACCTGAATTTGGGGAACGCTTTGAAGTGACCATCTACAACAATGACATGCTGGTTTACCAAAACCAAGTAACCTACGGCAAGTCTTTCGCCGATGTGCGGATTGGACAGCCGATTTTGTATATCAATTCCCTCTACCGTGTTGGTCTTGCTATCAACCAGGGATCCTTTGCCAAGGCCTATAATGTAGGAGTTGGGGCTTCTTGGCATATCGAAATTAGAAAAATGGAAATTTAATAGGAGATAAAATATGAAACAAAAACAAGCTTTTACAATTAAGGATGTTGTAGCCATCGGGGTTGGAGCGGCCCTCTTTGTGGTCATTGCGATGATCCCAATTCCAGCGCCAGCTCCAAATACCAACATTCAGTTGCAATACGCTCTTCAAGCCCTCTTTAGTGTGATCTTTGGTCCGATTGTTGGTTTCTTAATGGGCTTTATCGGTCATGCCATTAAAGATGCGATGACTTATGGCCTCTGGTGGACTTGGATTATTTCTAGTGGCTTGTTTGGACTCTTTGTTGGTATCTTCCGCAAACAAATCGGTAACCTAAAAGGAGAAGTGACCAAGAAAGAATTGCTCGTCTTTAACGTCGTTCAAATCGTAGCTAATCTTGTCATCTGGGGACTGATTGCACCGGTTGGAGATGTGATGATCTACAAAGAAAGTGCCAACAAGGTCTTCCTACAAGGTGTTGTAGCAGGTTCTGTCAATGCTTTAGTGGTAGCTATTGCAGGTTCACTCCTCTTGATTGCCTATGCTCGTACCCAAACAAAAGACGGAAGTTTGTCTAAAGATTAATCATAACTAAGAAGATAAAGCCTGGGAAACCAGGCTTTTTTTGTGAGAAAAAATATTTTTTACAAAATGTAAGATATATGTTGCAAAATAGAAAATATAGTGTATAATAGAGTTATAAAAACAAGAAAGGAAAAGCATGTGGCGAAAAATCTCAAATTAAAAATGGCCCGGGTCGAGCATGATATGACCCAGGGGGATCTTGCAGATGCCATCGGGGTGACACGCCAGACCATTGGCCTGATTGAGGCGGGGAAGTACAACCCGACCCTCAGCCTCTGCCTTGCTATTTGTAAGACCTTGGATAAGACACTGGATCAACTGTTCTGGGAGTAACAGTTTTAACAATAGAAAGAGGAAACATATGAAACAAAAGAAAGAATCAATTGTAAAAGATGAACGGACCATGTTGCTTGATGGAAAAATTGCAGGGGAACTTGTTCTAGGAATGACCTGCTTTATCGCCTTATCAGCCTTTGTGAAAGCTAGTATCTTGGACTTAGCCCTAGTAGCCTACATGCCCGAACTTATTCTCTTGATTGTCATGGGAGTTTATGCCTTTGTGAGAAGGATCAGCTCAGGGATCGACATTCGAGATATGTTAGAAAAAGATAGCTGGTTCAGCCGCATCGGGGCAGGCGTCTTATTTGCCTTATTTGTGATCGCAACAGATGTGATTGGGAAGCGCGAAACGATGAGCTTTATGTTCAGCCCCAAGTATCTGCTCAAAATCGTTCTTGCCATTTTAGTCTTTGCCCTTTTGACTTATCTGTTAGAGAAACCACTTGCTCTTATCAATCGGAAAAAACAAAAGAAGATCGAGGCAGAGTTAGAGGACTAAGGGGAGAGCTTAAAAAGTTATTTAAGAATTTGTATAAAAGACTGGAATTCCAGGCTTCAGATTGAAGACAAAGTCATATTAAAAACTTTCCTTAGGTGAGTACGGACGTCAGCGAACTTCTTCAAAGTTCCAAGACTAATTATTGAGCCTAAGGTCTCAATAATTCCGAGTGTCTGAAACGTTATTGTTTCAGGCACTTTTCTCACAGCGGAAAGTTTTGGTATTTTTTTGAATCGATTTAAAAATTGGAACTCATTTTTATTTCTTTGCAGAATCGCTTAACTTATCTTACTTTAAAATAGTTTGTCTATATTCTAAAGTCTGGCCCCCAGGCTTTTATTTTTCAGTCAAATAAATTGCATTCGTTTTCTCGGGAGAGTATACTGGTATAGTTGAATGAAAAATTCTGATAATTTAATCTTAGAAAAGAGAATCTTATGGCAAAACCTATTCGTGTTTTACTTTACTATAAATATGTTCCCATCGAAAACGCAGAACAATTTGCGGCTGATCACTTGGCTTTTTGTAAATCAATTGGCCTCAAAGGACGTATCCTAGTTGCTGATGAAGGAATCAACGGAACCGTTTCTGGTGATTACGAAACGACGCAAAAATACATGGACTATGTTCACAGCCTTCCAGGTATGGAAGACCTCTGGTTCAAGATTGATGAGGAAGAAGAGCAAGCTTTCAAGAAGATGTTTGTACGTTATAAGAAAGAGATTGTCCACCTTGGATTAGAGGATGATAACTTCGATAACGACATCAATCCCCTTGAAACGACAGGTGCTTACTTGTCTCCAAAAGAATTTAAAGAAGCCCTCCTAGATGAAGATACAGTTGTCCTTGATACTCGTAACGACTATGAGTACGACCTTGGACACTTCCGTGGTGCTATTCGTCCAGATATCCGCAATTTCCGTGAGTTGCCACAATGGGTCCGTGATAATAAAGAAAAATTCATGGACAAACGTGTCGTAGTTTACTGTACAGGTGGAGTCCGTTGTGAGAAATTCTCAGGCTGGATGGTGCGTGAAGGCTACAAAGATGTCGGTCAATTGCACGGCGGAATTGCAACCTACGGAAAAGATCCAGAAGTTCAAGGAGAACTATGGGATGGGAAAATGTACGTCTTTGACGAGCGAATTGCTGTCGATGTCAACCATGTCGATCCAAGCGTTGTTGGAAAAGACTGGTTTGATGGAACACCATGTGAACGCTATGTCAACTGTGGAAATCCTTTCTGTAACCGTCGCATCTTGACTTCAGAAGAAAACGAAGACAAGTACCTCCGTGGCTGCTCCCATGAGTGTCGTGTTCATCCACGCAATCGCTATGTAGAAGAACACAACTTGTCACAGACAGAAGTTGCTGAACGTTTGGCCGTTATCGGTGAGACGCTTGATGGAACTCTTGCATAAGTTAAAAGCAGCCTTTTGGCTGTTTCAGATTGAAGACAAAGTCTTTTGAAAAACTTCCCTTAGGTGAGTACGGACGTCAGCGAACTTCTACGAAGTTCCATGACTTAGTTTTGAACCTAAGGTTTCAAAACTCCCGAGTGCTTGAACCACTGTGGTTCAAGCACTTTTTCTCACAGCGGAAAGTTTTTCATCTTCTTTAATGACAAAAAAATATAAGTCATGTTTTGAAAGTCATCTAGCTGTTTAATGTAGCACAATAGTTTGTCTACATTCAAAAACAGACTTTCGGCTGTTTTTTCTATGGAAAGTCGTGAAAATTTGTGCTATAATTTGGTAAGCGATTACAAAAAGGAGAAAACAAATGTCAGTTGTGTTTTCAATTCGAAATAAAAAGAGTATGTTTGGCTATCAAAAAGTGATGCCAGCTAAAGATGTATTGAATTTGGTAGAGGGAGTTCTTACCTACAGTTTTGAGGAAGCCATGCTTGGTCGCTCTCTCAAAGATTTTCCAGCCATGATGTGTATCCGCTATGGCAAGAGCTGCTTGCCGATCATCCTTCGTTATCTGGATCAAGAGCATGCTTATCAGTTCATCCTTGCAGATTTTGCCACCCTTGAAGATTGGCGACTCATCTTGGAATGGCTCAGTGCCCTAGCTCGTCAGTTGGGGAATGAGATTCACGATAATTTAGGAACCAGCTATGACGCAGATTCTATTTTCTCTTTTGACTATGAGAACTATTTGCTGAAGAATCTACAGAATCTAGAAAAAGATCCAGACCTTCATCAATATCAACTTCAGGGATTTGCTCATTCTGTGATCTTGGATCGTGAGCTCCTTCGTAAAATTTTAGACTCCGCTCAACCTTTAGAGGAGTTCAGTCAAGTGGTTAAAAAGGTTCAATACAGCTCCGCCTTCTTTAGTCAAGTTCGTTTCTACTGTCAGAACGAAACGGGAGGCATTATTGGCAGTTACAGTCTAACAGAAGATACGGATACTGTCTTGCCACGTGTGCCTTTTGTACCTGCTGAGTTTGTAGAGAAGGTCAATATGGATGAGGTCATCGACTGGAAAGTGAACCTAGTGGAAATCACTGGAAATCCTGATATGCCAGAGAGTTATAAGCCGGTGGCTGCTGTGAATTTAGAAGCCCTACTGGATGCTTTGGACTCGAGTGAATTTGAATTGTTGGATGCTAATCAAATTGAAATTAAAAAATTGTCCAAAGAACGCTTGTTGCAATTAGCCCAACTCTAATAGAAAAAGTTCTCAGTGTTGAGAACTTTTTCTTTTAGTTTGATTCATGTGGCAAGATCAAGTTAAGTATGATTCCTGTCATAGCTGAGAGGGCTGTTCCTGAAAGGGTCACTGGACCGAGTTTCAGAATTGCTCCACCAAGTCCAAGAACCAACATGGCACTTGCAATAATCAAGTTGCGCATCAAGCTGAAGTCAACGCGTTCTTTGATCAAGACTTTCAAACCATTACTTGCGATTACCCCATAGAGCAAGATGGACATCCCACCGAGAACAGAGTTTGGAATGGTAGAAATGAGAGCAGTAAATTTACCAAGGAAGCTCAAGGAAATAGCAATCAAGGCTGCATTTCGGATAACGGAAACAGAAGCGATGCGAGTCATCCCAATAACGCCTGTATTTTCACCGTAAGTGGTATTGGCTGGACCACCAAGGAAGGCTGATACAGATGTTGCAATCCCGTCACCAAGAAGGGTACGATGAAGTCCCGGTTGTTTCAAGAATTGACGGCCACAGATTTGACTAAGCACGGTATGGTCACCGATATGTTCTGAAATAGTTACGATAGCGATTGGCAAGATGGCGATGGTTTCAGGACCGAAATATAAGTTGTATTGTTTGAAGGCCCCACCCGTATTGAAAGGAAGATAGAAACCAGGGATTTCAAACCAGTTAGCCTTGAGGACCGGATCAAAGTTCACCAAGCCCAAGCAAACTGCGAAGACATAACCACCGATAATGGCAAAGAGGAAAGGAATAATTTTGAAGAAACCTTTTCCTTTGGTGTTGATGAAGGCGGCAATCAGGAAGGTTACGACAGCGACAAGGGCATTTTTCCAATCTCCCCCTTCGACAAAACCAGCGTTTTTAACAGCGGATCCTGCAAGTCCTAGACCAATGACGATGATCATAGGTCCAATAACAACGGCAGGAAGCAATTTGTCAATCCAGCGAGTGCCTGCTACTTTAACCCCTGCAGCGACTAGCACGTAGATCAGACCGGTCAGGATAACCCCTGTTTGGGCTGCATCGACTTTTCCTCCCATTTCCTTCATCGCCAAAGCCATGGCTGTGATGAAGGCGAAGGAAGATCCGAGGTAGACAGGGACTTTAAAGCCGGTACAAGTCATATAGATCAGTGTCCCAACACCTGATGCAAAGAGGGCAACGGATACGGGCATGCCCAAGATGAGTGGTACCAAAATGGTAGCCCCAAACATGGCGAAAACGTGTTGGAAACTTAATAAGATTCCTTTCAGGGGTGCCGGACTTTGGTCGACATCCAGGAGCAAATCAACACTTGATTCTTCTTTCATAATAACCTCACTTTTGGGCACCAAAAAAGAGCCCATGATTTTTTTGCATAGCAAGGGCCCTCAGATTATTCATATTCTGTGTCTTTGTCACCTCACAGGATGACATTAAAAACCTTTGCTTCTAAGAAGTATAGCAGAAAAAATTCGTTTTGTAAACGAATTTTTCCCAAGCCAAGTAACGAGAGAGCGAGGAGGGAATCGTTGAAGTTCTCATTTTTGTATCAGGAAAGAGGTTAACGATCGACGCAGTGGTTGAGTGGCCCCTCCCACGCTCTAATTCTCGCTTGGACGGGCCTACTCAACTTTGCGGGGGAGGGACGACGAAACCGTCGTTTTAAATGGTAATCGATTTCTGTCCCTCTCCCTTTTCCCGAGCTAAGAAACAAGAGAGCGAGGAGGAAATCATTAAAGTTTTCATTTTTGTATTAGGAAAGAGGTCAACGGTAGACGCAGTGGTTGAGTGGTCCATTTTCTTTTACTTTTTGAGAGATTCGGTATCATTTTCTACTACAAAAGGCGAACAAGTGAGCCTGCTTTTCCCTTTGTTAGAAGGAAAGAGGCCGATTTTGTGGTATAATAGAGGACTAGAAGTAGAATGAATGAAAGAGAAGTCAGAGATGCTGTTAGAAGAATTTGATGCCAATCGACAGGCGATTATCAACCCACAAGACCTACATGGTCCCATTGAAGGATTTCCCAAAGTAGTCATCTCTTGCTTTTCAAGAGTAACTTTTGCGCGCCTCCTTGAAAATTATGAACATGAGGTCATTACAAGAACTTCCATGGCCAACTTTGAAGTCATTGTCTATGGGATTTCGATTGAAGACCAACAGATTGCTGTCTTTAATGCACCAGTTGGGGCTGCTTCCTGTGTAGGGATTATAGAGGATTTGATTCAATTTGGGATGGAAAAACTGGTGCTCTTTGGGACCTGTGGGGTTTTGGACCAAGATATTGAGGCGACCTCCATCATCATTCCAACAGCAGCTCTTCGAGACGAAGGGACCAGCTACCACTATCTTCCGGCTAGTGATGAAGTGGAAGTAAATAAGGAAACTCTTCCTCTCTTCCAAGCTTTTCTGGATAGTCACAAGGTTTCCTATCAGAAAGGAAAAGTGTGGACGACAGATGCTCCCTACCGGGAAACTATCGACAAGATGAAGCGACGAATGGAAGCAGGAGCCATCTGTGTAGATATGGAGTGTTCTGCAGTAGCTGCCTTAGCAGCTTTTCGGGACTTTGAGCTCTGCCATTTCTTCTACGCAGCAGACCACCTCTCGGAAGAAAAATGGGATATCCGAACCTTATCTAGTCATGAGGATTTAGATAGCAAGGATCGAATCGCGGATTTAGCCATCCAATTTGCGCTCTTATGGGAAAAGGCGAACTAAATGAAAGAAGCAATGATTGAATTGAAGGATTTTTCCTTCCAATACAAGGCACAGTCTGAGCCAACTTTAAAAAATCTCAACTTAACCATTTATAAGGGGGAAAAGGTCCTGATTGCCGGGCCATCTGGCTCTGGGAAGTCAACCATTGGCCAGTGCTTAAATGGGATTATCCCTAATATTTATAAGGGAACCAGTAGTGGGCAATTCCTCATTCAGGGGAAAGAAGCCTTTGATCTCAGTATTTATGAGAAATCTCACTTGGTCAGTACGGTCTTGCAGGATACAGATGGTCAGTTTATTGGTCTCAGTGTTGCAGAAGACTTAGCTTTTTCCCTTGAAAACGATATGGTGGAGCTGGAAAGGATGAAAACTCGGGTTCATACCTGGGCTGAGCGCTTAGATTTGAGCAAGCTCTTGGACCATCGGCCTCAAGATTTATCCGGTGGGCAAAAACAACGGGTCAGCTTGGCGGGTGTCCTGATTGACGAAAGTCCGATCCTGCTTTTTGATGAGCCACTGGCTAATCTAGATCCCAAATCGGGTCAGGATATCATAGATCTGATTGATCAGATTCATGAAGAGCAGGGAACGACAACCATTATTATCGAACACCGTTTGGAGGATGTACTCTACCGTCCCATTGATCGGGTCATCTTGATCAATCAAGGGCAAGTTCTCTTTAATGGGAGCCCAGATGAGTTGTTGAGGACCACACTGCTGGCTGAAAATGGGATTCGTGAACCCCTCTATTTAACGACTCTTCGCCAGTTAGGCCAGGATATCAGCAAGCTACCGCATTTGGACAAGGTAGAAAAATTACCACTTGGGGATTTATCAGTGGATATCCCAACTCCTCATTTTGAAAAAGGAGCAGAGGCAGAGACAATCCTAGAACTTGGTCATTTGAACTTTGCCTATCGAGAAAGCCAGCCCATTCTAAAAGATCTTTCTCTAACCATTCCAAAAGGCCAACGGTTGGCTATTGTTGGTAAAAATGGGGCTGGAAAATCAACCCTTGCTAAGGCGATTTGTGGCTTCATCCAGACGGAAGGAACCTATTTCTCAAAGGGAGAGGATATCAAGGGGGATAGTGTCAAGGAGCGGGCAGAGCGCGTGGGCTATGTCCTGCAAAACCCTAACCAGATGATCTCGACCAACATGATTTTTGATGAGGTGGCCCTGGGTCTTCGCTTGAGAAATGTTCCAGAGGACCAGATCGAAAGTCGTGTCCATCAAGCCTTGAAAACCTGTGGTCTCTACGAATTTCGTAAGTGGCCGATCTCTGCTCTGTCTTATGGCCAGAAAAAGCGGGTGACCATTGCCTCTATCCTTGTCTTGGGACCAGATGTTCTGGTCCTCGATGAGCCGACGGCTGGTCAGGACCAACGAAACTATACGGAAATTATGGATTTCCTTGATGAACTCCATCAAAAAGGCCATACCATTGTCATGATTACCCATGATATGCAGCTCATGCTGGATTATTCGGACCGGGCAGTCGTGGTCATGGATGGGCAGGTTTTGGCTGATTTGACACCGGCAGAGCTCTTGACCCAACCAGAAATTTTGAGACGGGCTAATTTGAAAGAAACATCTATTTTCGCCTTGGCAAATCGACTTGGTGTCGATCCTCTTGCCTTGACCCAGTTTTATATGAATCAGAAGGGGGAAGGTCATGAATAATCGCTTAGTCGGCTACCATGCCGGAACCAGTTTTCTGCATCGCCTATCAGGCGCTAGCAAGCTTCTTTTCTTATTGTTGGTATCATTAGCTGCCATGTTGAGTTACGATACTCGCTTATTGTTGGTCATTGGTCTAGGTGCCCTCTCCTTATTTGCAACCTCAGGCATTCGTTTGAAAGACATCTCCTTTGTTCTGAGTTTTGCCTTAGCTTTTGCCCTGCTAAATGTCTTGATGGTCTATCTTTTTGCCCCTCAATATGGGGTAGAAATCTATGGAGCAAAGACAGTTCTTCTAGATGGTTTAGGGGCATATAGTATTACAGCCCAAGAGTTATTTTATCTCTTCAACCTAGCTTTGAAGTATGTGTGTACCATTCCCTTAGCTCTCATTTTCTTGATGACCACCCATCCCAGTCAGTTTGCTTCGAGTCTCAACCAGATTGGGGTGTCCTACAAGATTGCTTACTCAGTGAGCTTAACCTTGCGCTATATTCCAGATGTGCAGGAGGAATACCAGATTATCAAGCTCTCGCAAGAAGCAAGAGGCTTGGAGTTGTCCAAAAAGGCCAACTTTGTCCAACGGGTGAAGGGAAATCTTCAGATGATTTCTCCCTTGATTTTTAGTTCTTTGGAGCGGATTGAAACGATCTCTACGGCCATGGAACTGCGCCGCTTTGGTAAAAATAAAAAACGAACTTGGTACACCTATCAGGAGATGACCACTCGTGATCGCTTGATTATCCTGGGGTCAATCTTCATGGTAGTCTTGAGTATCGTCCTGATTTGGGTAAACAAAGGTCGCTTCTATAATCCTTGGAGGTAAGAAAATGGCAGAAACAATTTTAGTAACGGGAGCATCTGCTGGCTTTGGTCAAGCGATTTGCCGCCGCTTAGTTACCGATGGGCATCGCGTGATTGGTGCTGCTAGACGCATTGAAAAATTACAGGCTCTTCAAGAAGAGCTGGGAGAAGCTTTTTATCCCCTTCAAATGGATGTGACGGATCTTTCTCAGGTGGATCTTGCACTTGCTAGTTTGCCAAAAGCTTGGGAGAGAGTGGATGTTTTGGTCAATAATGCTGGCTTGGCCCTAGGCCTCGCTCCAGCTCATGAAGCAGAGGTTGCAGATTGGTTGACCATGATTCAGACCAATATTATCGGCTTGACCTATCTGACAAGGAAAATCTTGCCTCAGATGGTGGAACGAAATGATGGTTATGTCATCAATATGGGGTCAACTGCTGGGACAGTGCCTTATCCAGGGGCCAATGTTTATGGTGCTTCCAAGGCCTTCGTTAAACAGTTTTCATTAAATCTGCGTGCGGACTTGGCTGGAAAACAGATTCGGGTGACCAACATTGAGCCAGGTCTCTGTGAAGGGACCGAGTTTTCGATGGTTCGCTTTAAAGGGGATGAAAAACGGGTAGAGGCTCTCTATCGAGACGCCCAAGCCATTCAGTCTGAAGACATTGCCAACACTGTAGCTTGGCTCATCCAACAACCCAAGCATTTCAATGTCAACCGGATTGAAATCATGCCGGTTTCCCAAACCTTTGGTCCGCAACCGATCTATCGGGGTGATTAGTTTTACTAACCAGCACGATCCGGTGCTGGTTATTTTTCCATGTTGAGAATAGAGAATAGGAGGGGGAAACCCATGTCAAAAGCTTTAGTGATTGGATCTACTGTTTGTGATGTTATGGTCTATCTGGATCGACTACCGAGTCGGGAAGGAGACGCCCATATCCATGAGCAGACTTGGTCTCTTGGAGGGTGTGCCTTTAATGTGGTCTCCGTACTTCATGCTTTGGATCAAAATGTTGACTTCATCTCGCCAGTGGGGACGGGTGTCTACGGGGACTTTGTCAAGGCAGAACTCGAGAGGCTGGGTATACATACTCCAATCTCAGTAACCGGGGCAAATGGTTGTTGTTATTGCTTTATCGAGTCGGATGGTGAACGAACCTTTTTATCAGATCATGGAGTAGAATATAGTTTTCAGAAGGAATGGCTCCAGTCTCTGGAGCAGGAAAGCTACGAATTTATTTATCTCTGTGGCCTTGAAGTAGAAGAGCCGACTGGATTGGAACTGATTCAATCTGTGTCAAAAGTCAAAGGCCAAGTCATTTTTGCGCCAGGACCTCGAGGTCTCTTGATTCCTAAGGAGCGTTTGGAAGCTATCTATGATTTGCATCCAATCCTTCATGTCAATGAGGCAGAAGCCAAGGCTTTTTCAGCTTGTGAAGAGATTGCTGACGCAGCTAAGAAGCTCTACCAAAGAACGGGACAGTTAGTCATCGTCACCTTGGGAGAAAAAGGAGCGATCGCATACGATGGTAGGTTCTACGAGGTGGTCGGATTTCCGACAGAAGTTCGTGATACCGTAGGAGCAGGAGACAGTCATCTGGGGGCTTTTTTAGTGGCATCTTTGCAAGGGCTAGATGTGAAAGAAGCGCTAACCTTTGCTAACCATCTAGCAAGTATGGTTGTGGCGACCAAGGGAGTTCATTTAGAGCGCCATTACTACCATACCCTAGAGCAAGAGTTAAAAAAATTAGTTTATTCAAAAAGAAGCTGACAAACTGTCAGCTTCTTTTTAGTATCATCTTATAACGGACGCTTATTTGGCATGCCTGCTTTTCTTGGATATTTATTTGGGGTTTCTTTTTTCTTTTCTACAAGAGTGATATAGCGTGGATCCCCATTTGGCAATTCATACTGTAGATTGTCTTCAACCTTGCTAAAGAGCAGATTGAGGGCGTTTTTGGCTTCATCCAACTCTTCTGGAGCATTGCTAGCCTTGAGAGCAAGAAGCTGTCCCCCTACTTTCAGATAGGGAATGGTCAGTTCAGACAAGACTTGCATGCGGGCAACGGCGCGGGCAGTTACGATATCAAATTGGGCACGAAAGGCCTTGTCTTGTGCAAAGTCCTCAGCTCGTCCATGGTAGAAATGAACTCCGCTCAAGCCTAACTCTTCAGCTAGCAAGTGAAGGAAATTGATTCGCTTATTGAGGGAATCAATAATGGTCACATCTAGCTCAGGGAATAGGATCTTCATTGGTAGACTCGGAAAGCCAGCACCAGCGCCGATATCCAAGAGACGGATGGGTTGGTTTTCAATCAAACCTTGTAAAATGGGTGCGATAGAATCATAAAAATGCTTGAGATAGACTTCATCTTTATCGGTGATAGCGGTGAGATTAATTTTCTCATTCCATTCCACGAGGAGCTCGAAATAGCGTTCGTATTGCTCTTTTTGTCGATCAGTTAGTGGGAAGCCGAGGTCGGCTAAACGGTCATAAAATTCTTCTGGTTTCATAAGATAATTTTACCACAAAATAAGGGAAATTTGATATACTGGTACTAAAGAAATGAAAGGAATTCAATAAAATGATTTGGATTATTCTTGGGGTCCTAGTGGTCCTCGCATTATTAGTTGTTGGAGTATACAACGGCTTGGTAAAAAGTCGGATGCAGACTCGCGAAGCTTGGAGTCAAATCGATGTGCAATTGAAACGTCGGAATGACTTGATTCCAAACTTGATCGAAACCGTTAAAGGGTATGCTAAGTACGAAGGAGATACACTAGCAAAAGTAACTCAACTTCGCCAACAAGTAGCTCAAGCATCTTCACCTGCAGAAGCAATGGCAGCCAGTGATGCTCTTTCACGTCAAGTGGCAGGTATCTTTGCGGTGGCTGAAAACTACCCAGACTTGAAGGCTAACACCAACTTCATGCAATTGCAAGAAGAATTGACTAACACAGAAAACAAAATTTCTTATGCTCGTCAATTGTACAATAGTGTAACTAGCAACTACAATGTCAAGTTGGAAACTTTCCCAACAAATGTGATTGCTGGAATGTTTGGCTTCAAACAAGCCGAATTCCTTCAAGTACCTGAAGAAGAAAAAGCAGTACCAAAGGTGGACTTTAGCGGATTAGGAGACTAATATGCTCTTTGACCAAATTGCAAGCAATAAAAGGAGAACCTGGATTCTCCTTATTGCTTTTTTCATACTCTTGGCTCTCATCGGAGCGGCCGTTGGCTACCTCTGGTTAGGCTCCTCACTTGGTGGCGTCATCCTAGCTTTGATTATTGGTGGGATTTATGCCTTTAGCATGATTTTCCAATCAACCGAGGTCGTCATGCGGATGAACGGGGCTCGTGAGGTAACGGAAGAGCAAGCCCCTCAACTCTACCATATTGTACAAGATATGGCTATGGTAGCTCAAATCCCTATGCCTCGAGTTTATATTGTAGATGATCCTTCGATGAATGCATTTGCGACAGGATCCAATCCTCAAAATGCAGCCGTTGCAGCGACAACAGGTCTTCTGGCTGTGATGAACCGTGAGGAATTGGAGGGAGTCATCGGACACGAAGTCAGCCATATTCGAAATTACGATATCCGCATCTCCACGATTGCGGTTGCCCTTGCCAGTGCCATCACCATGCTCTCTAGTATTGGAGGACGGATGATGTGGTGGGGCGGTGGTCGTAGACGAGATGATGATCGAGAAGGAGGCAGTGGTTTAGAAATTATTATTCTGATCCTTTCCTTGATTGCCATCGTTTTAGCTCCATTAGCGGCGACTTTGGTTCAGTTAGCCATTTCTCGTCAACGAGAGTTCCTAGCGGATGCCTCAAGTGTTGAATTGACACGGAATCCTCAAGGAATGATCAATGCTCTTTTGAAACTGGATCATAGTGCACCCATGCAGCGAGAAGTTGATAGTGCAAGTAGTGCTCTCTTTATCAACGATCCCAAAAAAGAATCCGGCTTTCAAAAGCTCTTTTATACCCACCCACCCATTGCTGAGCGGGTTGAAAGATTAAGAAACATGTAAAAAATCCACCAAATAGTGGATTCAGATTGAAGACACAATCATCTAGAACCTTTCCTTAGGTGAGTACGGACGTCAGCGAACTTCGAAGAAGTTCCATGACTTAGTTTTGGACCTAAGGTTCCAAAACTCCCGAGTGCTAGAAACAACCTTGTTTCTAGCACTTTTCTCACGGCGGAAAGTTTCAGTAGATGATTGAATAACTATAAAGATAAAAAAGTATTTATCTTTATAGAAGTTAATAGAATTGTATAAAAGATAACTTTGTCTTTACGCTCAATCCACCCAATGGTGGTTTTTTTATTTAGTTGTTAAGAGGAGGGTAGTGAAACCAAGGATGGCATAGATCCCCCAAGCTAGGGGAAGGCTCCAGATAGCTAGACTAGAAAAGAGAGCTGTTCCAATGGGCATGGCAAAGCTGACCATCAGTCCCAAAAAGCTAGAGGTAGACGCTAATTTTTCAGCGGGTAATTTACTCATTAAGAGACTGGAAACTTTTGGGTTGATTTTTGCAACAAGATAACCAAGGAAAGTGATGAGTAGAAGGGAAAGGAAATCCCAGTGCACCAGAATATTTGTGAGCCCAAGCATGGTCAGCCCACCTGCTATCCACAGGAGGATATGGTGGAGTGATTGCTTGGAAAAATAATCATGGGGTGTCAGGCTAGCCCAGACCATGCTTAAAATAGTCACAGCCTCTAAGATCAAGAGCGACTGGCTAAAGCTCAACTGAAAGAAGGGGGAGTGAAGCAGTTGCAAATTGTAGATACCAGAGATGGATCCCCCTAAAGCATTGATGAGAACCAATGAGAAGAGCAACTTGCCAAAGTGGTGGACCTCCTCATCTGCAAAAATACTTTTGGCGTTCTGGTACATCTCTTGGCATTCGTGTACCAAAGAATTCTTACTTTTGGGCTCAATAACGGGATCATGTGTCAGCTGTTTGTTTCTCATCAGGAGACAGGTAGAAGACAGGAGAAAAGTCACGGCATTGATCGAAGCGACCAGAGCAAAATGTTGATGGCTGATGGCTAGTAACCAAACTCCTAGGGCTTGTCCAGAAATCGAACAGACCATACTAAGTAGTTGGTTGAAGGAATAGGCCTCCATCAAATCCTCGTCGGGGATGTTCTTTTTCATGATGGGGAGTTGTAGGCCCCCGCGATAATCGCTCAAACAATCTGAAACAATGTTTAAGAAGCAAACAATCGAAAAGGCTAGGTAACCCGGAATCTTGGTCATGAGAGCAATAAGGATGAAGAGCATCGCTTGGAGATAGCCGATGCGAATCAACCAGTTAGCTTTTTTCTTCGTGTGGTCAGCCTTCATGCCGACAAAAATGGTAAAGAGGCTGGGAATAAATACAATGAGATTGGCAATGCCAACAGCCAGACTAGGCTGAGGCATGCTGGCAGCAAAGACCACAAAGACCAGATTGTAGATGGCGGCACCAAGGGTATTCAAAAAGCGAGAAAGACTGAGTAAGGCAAAAATTTTATTACGAGCTAAGAGTTTCATAAGCCTTCCTCCTTCACGTGATCAGTTGCTAGGACTTGTTTGATAGATCGAACGATCTGTTTGAAGAGGTCTAGTTTCTCATCATCAGAGAGAAGAAGTTCCTGATCCTTCAGATAAACGCTGGTATGTGAGAGAAGAAAGCGGAGGAAGTAGTTTTTTAGTTTGGTCATCATGGGAAGAACCTTCTTTCTTTGCTTGATGATCCTATTGTAAACCTAAAAAGCAAGAAAAAATTAATGTTGCATATTTTCAACAAAAACTCACGGAGTAGATCTGTGAGTTTTTAGGATTTATTGATCAGTTCTTGCAGGCCCTGTTTGTAGTAGTTGGCACTGTCCTTACAATCCAGAATAGAGAGAACCTGGATGGCCTGTTCCATCTTTTCAAGACCGATTTCTTTTTCTCCCTTTCGATAGAGAAATTCTCCTTTGGCGTAGAGATAAACCGTCCGAAGGTAGGCTTCGTTCTCAGAGTAAAAGTGGTTGTTAATCAGGTGATCAAAATAGGTTGCATCTTCAAATTCATTTGAACTAATGGCGAGAAAAAAGCCATTAAGGAAAATAGAATTGATGGCAGGACGAGAGGAATCTAGGAGAAGCTTGAAGTCCTCCCGTTGGACCAACTCCTCTGTGTATTGTCGATAGAGCTGACTAGAGAAAAGAGGAGAGGTCAGTGAAAATAGGCTTAACTCAAAATTTCCCCAGACCATGACAGAGAAGAGGTAGTCATAGAGGAATTCTAGTTCCTCTTGGCTAGCAGCAAACTCTACCTCAGGATAGTTGCCAAGCATTTGGGCCTTGAGAATAATGCTGGCTAATAAGTCTTCTTTTTTGTGATCTTTCTGATAGGCTAGCTGGTAGCTTTGGTACAAGGCTTGATCATGTTCCAAGCTCATGTTTTCATAGTGCTCTTTCAACAATTTGGGAATAAAAGAGTGCTGATCGATTCCAGCTAGATGGGAAAACTCACTGAGGCTGGTTTTGATTTGTTGAAGGGCCTGAAAAAACCGTTGCGTCGTCAGGTCATTTTCCCCTCTTTCAAATCGAGATAGCATGGAGCGCGAAAATTCGCCACCCGTAGCCTCCTCTAAAGAGATGTGGCGACTTTCACGTATTTGCCGAAAAACTGTTCCGATTTCTTTCATGAATTCTCCTCTATCTAACATTGATCAATGCACTAGCAAGTGACCATCTTTTGTTCAAGAGATGTGGGACCATTGTGTACAACACCAATTTGCCTAGTCTCTGTATTTTTTTATGATTATAACAAATTTTTGAGGAGACATCTTGGTTGAAGGGACAGCTTCATGATATACTAGTAATATCTAGAAGATTTGAGGACAACAGAATGAACTTATTTACACAAGAAATCCGTAAAAATCCTGAAGGACTTGCATTTGATCAAGAGTTGGATTTGTTAAAAGAATTGCAAAAGCGTAATCCAGAAATTCTTGATTTGAAACATGTGACAGCGACAGGTCGAGTAGCTCATGATACAGGTCTTTATGTCTTGGATTACCAGTTGAACTACACCATCGTTTTGGCATCTAGTCGAAGCATGGAACCTGTTGAACTCCAAGAAAGCTACCCTGTGACAGAGGTGTTCGCTGAGGATGTACAGTCTGATGCAGATATCGAAGCTCTTGAGGAAGATCTGATTCTTCCCATTGAAGGGGGCAAGATTGACCTAAGTGAGAGTGTGGCAGACAATATCCTGCTCAATATTCCTCTCAAGGTTCTCACTCCAGAAGAAGAGGCTGGTAAAGGCTTTATCGAGGGCAATGATTGGAAAATCATGACAGAGGAAGAGTACCAAGAAGCTCAAGCGATCAAGAAAGAAGAAAACAGTCCCTTTGCTGGTCTCCAAGGTTTATTTGATGAAGAAAAGTAATCTTTGACAAGAGGCTCGCTGAAGGAAGGTGAAGATAGGGTTCTGGAACAGAAATTGAATGTCCTTTTCTGGCAGTAAGTCAAAGGTAGAAATGATGCAGATCAACAAGTAGTGAAAATTCTTGAAGCCAATGAATGAACTTCTAAAGCAGATGAGTAGAATCGATTGGAAAGTGTCTGAGGATTGTAACTCAGGCACTTTTTGTTTTTTGCTTCAAAGTAGATAGGAGCTATCTTTCTACATGAAGGGGCAGGAGATGATTTTCTACTTTCATTTGATGTCAAAAAATGGTAGAATATAGGCAAACTATAAAGAGGAGTGTCACATGACAAAAGCAAACTTTGGTGTTGTTGGTATGGCCGTAATGGGTCGTAACCTTGCCCTTAATATTGAATCTCGTGGATACACAGTTGCTATCTATAACCGTAGTAAAGAAAAAACAGAAGATGTTGTTGCTTGCCATCCTGAAAAGAACTTCGTGCCAAGCTATGATATCGAGAGTTTCGTAAACTCAATCGAAAAACCACGTCGGATCATGCTCATGGTTCAAGCAGGACCTGGTACTGACGCAACTATCCAAGCCCTTCTTCCACATTTGGACAAAGGCGATATCTTGATCGACGGAGGAAATACGTTCTACAAAGATACAATCCGTCGTAATGAAGAGTTGGCGAACTCAGGTATCAACTTTATCGGTACAGGTGTTTCTGGTGGTGAAAAAGGTGCCCTTGAAGGTCCTTCTATCATGCCTGGTGGACAAAAAGAAGCTTATGAATTGGTAGCAGATGTTCTTGAAGAAATCTCTGCAAAAGCACCAGAAGATGGTAAACCATGTGTGACTTACATCGGTCCTGATGGAGCTGGTCACTACGTGAAAATGGTCCACAACGGTATCGAGTATGGGGACATGCAATTGATCGCAGAAAGCTATGATTTGATGCAACACTTGCTTGGCCTTTCAGCTCAAGACATGGCTGAAATCTTCACTGAGTGGAACAAGGGTGAATTGGACAGCTACTTGATCGAAATCACTGCGGATATCCTTGGACGCAAAGACGACGAAGGTCAAGATGGCCCAATCGTTGACTACATCTTGGATGTTGCAGGAAATAAAGGAACTGGTAAATGGACTAGCCAATCAGCGCTTGATCTTGGTGTGCCATTGTCACTCATTACTGAGTCAGTATTTGCACGTTACATCTCCACTTACAAAGAAGAACGTGTACACGCTAGCAAGGTGCTTCCAAAACCAGCTGCTTTCAAATTTGAAGGAGACAAGGCTGAGTTGATCGAAAAGATCCGCCAAGCCCTTTACTTCTCAAAAATCATCTCATACGCACAAGGTTTTGCGCAGTTGCGTGTCGCTTCTAAAGAAAACAACTGGAACTTGCCATTTGCAGACATCGCATCTATCTGGCGCGATGGCTGTATCATCCGTTCTCGTTTCTTGCAAAAGATCACAGATGCATACAACCGTGATGCAGATCTTGCTAACCTTCTTTTGGACGAGTACTTCTTGGATGTAACAGCTAAGTACCAACAGTCTGTTCGTGACATTGTAGCTCTTGCTGTACAAGCAGGTGTACCAGTACCAACCTTCTCAGCAGCCATCACTTACTTTGATAGCTACCGTTCAGCGGATCTTCCAGCGAACTTGATCCAAGCGCAACGTGACTACTTTGGTGCTCACACATACCAACGTAAGGACAAAGAAGGTACCTTCCACTATTCTTGGTACGACGAAAAATAATTGTAGGTTATGACAAAGCGGATATTACTAGTAGAAAATGAAAAGAATTTAGCGCGCTTTATTGATTTAGAACTTCAAAAAGCAGGATATGTAGTTGATTTGGTAGAACAAGGGGAAATCGCCTTGAAACTCCTGCAGGCTACAGAATATGATTTAATTCTTCTCAATTACGAACTAGAAGATATGAGTGGGGAAGATTTTGCTCAACGCCTGAGTAAGATTCGTCCTGCAGCAGTCTTGATTGTCTTAGATAGTCGTGAGAAAATTTCTGAGCATATGGAGAGTATCCAACGATTTGCAGTGTCTTATGTTATCAAACCATTCGTGATCAGTGATTTAGTTGAGAAAATCATCGCTATTTTTAGAGGCCGTGATTTTATTGACCAACATTGTAATCAGATGAAAGTTCCTACTTCTTATCGGAATTTACGAATTGATTTCGAGAATCATATGGTGTATCGGGGAGAGGAAGTAATTGACTTGACACGTCGTGAGTATGATTTGTTAGCGACTTTGATGGGAAGTAAGCATGTCCTTAGTCGGGAGCAATTGCTGGAGCGTGTCTGGAAGTATGAGAGTACAGCAGAAACCAATATCGTTGATGTCTATATTCGCTATCTTCGTGGAAAAATAGATCTCCCAGGACAAAAGAGCTATATCAAAACTGTCCGAGGTGTCGGCTACCAAATGCAAGAATAACAACATTCCCTTTGATGAGAAATCTCAAAGGGATTTTTTGTTTGTCAAAAAGGAAAAGGAAGGAAGAAGAAATTTTTAAAAATTTTTTTAAAAAAATTTTTAAAAAATTGTGAAAGAAGCAAACGTTTGCTTATATTATAGGCTTTTCAAGGCCTTTATCTATAAAGATTGTGAATTAAAAATATAGATGTAAGGGCTTTACAAATGAAAAAAAAGTGGTATAATAGTAATCGTGATATGCAAACGTTTTCTTATATTCGGGCATTTCAATTTTATAAGGAGGTCGAATGATGAATAAACAATCATTCAAAAGTCTATTTAGCTTTGAATTTTGGCAAAAATTCGGTAAAGCGTTGATGGTGGTCGTTGCAGTTATGCCGGCGGCAGGTCTGATGATCAGTCTTGGTAAAACGATTGCAATGATTAATCCAGAACTTGGTTTCTTGGTAACTACCGGTGGTGTTCTTGAACAAATCGGTTGGGGAGTTATCGTTAACCTTCACATTCTCTTTGCATTGGCTATCGGTGGTAGCTGGGCAAAAGAACGTGCTGGTGGTGCCTTTGCAGCAGGTCTATCCTTTATCCTGATTAACCGTATCACTGGTGTGATGTTCGGTGTAACAGGAGATATGCTTAAAGATCCAAAAGCACAAGTTCATACTCTTCTTGGTGGATCTATCAAGGTTGCTGATTACTTTACGAGTGTTTTAGAATCACCTGCCTTGAATATGGGAGTTTTCGTTGGTATTATTGCCGGTTTTGTAGGAGCAACAGCCTTTAATAAATACTACAACTACCGCAAGTTACCAGATGCCCTATCATTCTTTAATGGGAAACGGTTTGTTCCATTTGTCGTTATCCTTCGTTCTGTAATTGTGGCTCTTGTCTTGTCATTCTTATGGCCAGTAGTCCAAACAGGAATTAACAACTTTGGTATCTGGATCGCTAACTCAAAAGAGTCAGCACCAATTATTGCACCATTTGCCTTTGGTACTCTAGAACGTCTTTTGCTTCCATTTGGTCTTCACCACATGTTGACCATCCCAATCAACTATACACAATTGGGTGGTACTTATGAAGTGCTTTCTGGTATCTCAAAAGGTTCGACTGTATTCGGTCAAGACCCACTTTGGTTAGCTTGGGTGACTGACTTAGGAAATACAAAAGTTTCTGATCCTGCTACTTACCAACACTTGTTAGATACCTTCACACCTGCTCGTTTCAAAGTGGGACAAATGATCGGTTCATTTGGTATCTTGATGGGGGTTGCCCTTGCCATCTATCGTAATGTAGACCCTGATAAGAAACACAAATACAAAGGGATGATGATAGCGACTGCTCTTGCAACCTTCCTTACAGGGGTTACAGAACCAATCGAGTACATGTTTATGTTTGTAGCTATGCCTCTTTACCTCGTATATGCAGTGGTACAAGGTGCAGCCTTCGCGATGGCAGATATCGTCAATCTACGTGTCCATTCATTTGGATCAATTGAGTTCTTAACTCGTACACCAATGACCATTAAAGCGGGTATTGGTATGGATATCATTAACTTCATCTGGGTAACTGTTCTCTTTGCAGTGATCATGTACTTCATTGCAAACTTCATGATCCAGAAATTTAACTACGCAACTCCTGGACGTAACGGAAACTACGAACAAGCTGAAGGAGATTCAGAAGCATCTGAAACTTCAGGTAAAGTAGCCGCTGCTTCACAAGCAGTTAACGTTATCAACCTTCTTGGTGGACGTGCCAACATCGTAGATGTGGATGCATGTATGACTCGCCTTCGTGTGACTGTTAAAGACGAAACTAAAGTTGGAACAGAAGAACAGTGGAAGGCTGAAGGTGCGATGGGACTTGTCATGAAAGGACAAGGGGTTCAAGCGATTTACGGTCCAAAAGCGGACGTATTGAAATCAGATATCCAAGATTTGTTAGACTCAGGTGAAGTGATTCCTGAAACTCTCCCAAGTCAAAAAGCATCTTCTCAACAAGCAGAAGTCAGCTTTAAAGGAGTGACAGAAGAAGTTCACTCAGTTGCTGAAGGACAAGTCATTGAATTAGAAAAAGTTCAAGATCCAGTCTTCTCACAAAAAATGATGGGTGACGGATTTGCAGTTGAACCAGCAAATGGTCAGATTGTTTCACCAGTAGCTGGTAAGGTGACAAGCGTCTTCCCTACCAAACACGCACTTGGTTTGGTAACAGAATCTGGTCTTGAAGTTCTCGTTCATATCGGTCTTGATACTGTAAGTTTGGAAGGAAAACCTTTCACAGTGAAGGTAGAAGAAGGCCAAACAGTGGCAGCGGGAGATTTATTAGTAGAAGCAGATTTGGATGCTATTCGTGAAGCTGGACGTGCAACGTCAACAGTTGTAGTCTTCACAAATGCTGCAGCTATTCAATCTGTCACTCTTACACAAACTGGTCAACTTCCAGCAGATGCTGTGGTTGCCAAGGTTGAATTATAATCTATGAGAGTCATTCCTTGTATCCATCGGATACAGGGAATTCTCTATTAGGAGAGTAGGATCATGAAATTTTTGACTTTGAACACTCATAGTTGGATGGAAGAAAATCCCCAACAAAAATTTGAGGACTTATTAACAGACATTATTGAAAAGCAATACGATCTGATTTGTTTCCAAGAAATCAATCAGGCCATCGAAAGTCCAGTTGTTCCAGTTAATGACTTATATCATCCAACTCCTTCTGCGGAGCCGATCCATCAGGATCACTATGTTCGTTGTTTAGTTGAAAAATTAGAAGAAGAAGGATTGAGCTATCACTGGACCTGGGCTTACAACCATATCGGCTATGACCGTTATCATGAAGGCGTGGCGGTTCTATCACGTACCCCAATCCAGGCAAGCGAACTCTTGGTTTCAGATGTGAATGATCCAACAGATTATCATACACGACGGATTGCCATTGCAGAAACCCAAGTTGATGGGAAAGAAATTGCTGTTGCCAGTGTCCACTTCTCTTGGTGGAATAAAGGTTTCCAACAAGAGTGGACACGTTTAGAAGAGCGCTTTAGCCAATTGCAAAAACCCTTGATTTTAGCTGGAGACTTTAATAATCCTGCTGGGCAAGAAGGCTATGAGGCCATTTTAGCGAGTCCGCTAGCTCTTCAAGATAGCTTTATTGAAGCCCGTCAGACCAAGGGGACTTACACAGTAGGTCCTGGAATTGATGGATGGGATGATAATCAGGTACCTTTGCGGATTGATTATGTTTTCACTTCAAAAGAATGGGTTATCGAACGACTAGAAGTTGTATTTGATGGTTCCAACCAACCTCTCGTCAGCGACCATTATGGTTTGTCAGCTGACTTGTATTTACCATAAGATTCAAATCCCTACGCCTTTAGGAGGCTAGGGATTTTCTTTGTTTCGCTTGCTTTCACTTTAGCCCTAAATATGATAGAATAAAGTATTAAGAAACGATAAGGAGGGTGTACATGCGGTGTCCAAAATGTGGCGGAAACAAGTCTAGTGTTGTAGATAGTCGCCAGGCAGAAGATGGGAAAACGATTCGTAGAAGAAGAGAATGTGATGAATGTCATCATCGCTTCACCACTTATGAACGAGTAGAAGAGCGGACTCTTGTTGTGGTGAAAAAAGATGGCACCCGAGAACAGTTTTCTAGAGATAAAATATTTAATGGGATTATTCGATCAGCTCAGAAACGTCCCGTATCGAGTGACGAAATTGAGGAAATTGTGGGTCGCATCGAACAAAAGATTCGAAGCCAGAGTGAAAATGAGATCCAGAGTGACTATATTGGATCACTGGTCATGGACGAGTTAGCAGAGTTGGACGAAATTACCTATGTCCGCTTTGCGAGTGTCTATCGTAGTTTTAAGGATGTTGGTGAATTGGAAAGTCTCTTAAAACAGATTACCAAAGGAACGAAGAAGAAAAAGGAAAAATAGATGAAGCCCAATACTTCATTTTCTTTCTTGAAGAATAATTATTTGGCGCCTACAGGAGCCTCCTTTACGCATCTGTATGGACCAATATTAGGTGTTCAAGCAAGTCAATTATATACTTTTCTGCTGAGTCTCTATGATCAGGGGAAAGAAAAACGGCTGATTGCTGTCATTTTAAATCATCTGGATCTAGGTTTCGCTCATTTTCTCGAAAGTCTAGACCGCTTGATTGCCATGAATTTATTAGAGGTTTATGAAACAGAAGAAGGACTTCAGTTCCGATTTGTGCCTCCGCTAGAAGCAAATCAATTTTTTGCCAATGTTGCTTATCAGAAATTGCTGGAGAAAAAAATAGGAGAAGCGGCAGTTCGTGACTTGCTTCCTGAAAAACCAGAGGGCGAAAAACGGAAGGTGAACTTTGCCTCTGTCTTTGGGATTGATGGAGTTTCGACCCATCAGAAGAAAACATCTTCCTTCAGTTTGGAGCACTTTAAACAATTAATGGCGCGAGATGGTCTCCGTTTTGAGAACGAACAAGAAGACCTCTTGGTTCTCTATGCCATCACAGAAGAGAAGAATTGGACTTGGTATGAGACCTATCTCTTGGCCAAGGAGACAGCGGCTAATTTGATCATTTCGACCAAGCGGATGAGACAGAAACTAACCCAACAACCACAGGAAAAAGGTAAGGATGAGTTCACTCCACAGGAAAGAGCCATTATCCGGGAAGCTAAAAATAAGTCCAGTCTCCAATTTTTAGCAGGAATTAAAAAAGCGCGTAAGGCTGTCGTTACCCAATCTGAGCGTCAAGTGATTTCTGATTTGGCCCAGTTAGGCCTATTAGATGAAGTCATAAACGTAATCTTGTTGTTGACCTTTAATAAGGTTGCTTCTGCCAATCTCAATGAAAAATATGCTTTAAAGGTTGGGAATGATTTTGCGTATGAGGGGATTAAAACGGCCGAGGAGGCTGTCCTGAAGATCCGCCAGCGCCAAGACTCTCATACACAAAAAGCAAAAGAGAAAGCAACTAAGAGTGGACAAGCGACTGGAAAAACCAATGTTCCTAAGTGGAGTCAGCCTAACTATACCAATCAGACCAGCCAGGAAGAACAGGCTGATTTGGAACAACAAAAACGGGCCTTGCTCGAGAAATTAAATCAAGGAGGGGAGTAAATGGAGAGCGTAGGGAAAACCATATCCCAGATGAATCGATCACAGCAGTTCAATTATGAAGAATTGGTAGCTCAAATTCTCGCCGAACCTGAGATTGCAAACTTTATTCAAAAGGAAGCCTTGTCGGAAGCAGAAATCCGTCGCAGCATTTCCAAATTTAACCAATACATCAGTGAACGGAATCGTTTTGTCCTAGGGGATGAAGATTATATTGCAAGAGGGTATAAGCCTGTATTGGTCATGAATGAGGGCTATGCGGATGTTTCCTATGAAGAGACACCTGAGTTGATTGAGGCACAAAAACAAGCTGCTATCAATAAACGCTTGCAGTTGATTAACTTGCCAAGTACCTTGAAGGAAGCTTCCTTAGCGAAAGTCGACTTGGATGATCGGGGACGTTTTGGAGCCTTTGAAGAGTTGGCCAATTTTGTTGCTTCCTATCCTCAAGCTCGTAAAGGAATTTTTCTATACGGAGATTTCGGAGTTGGGAAAAGCTATATGATGGCAGCTCTTGCTCATGACTTGTCTGAAAAACGGCAGGCTTCTTCAACCCTCTTGCATTTTCCAAGCTTTGTCATCGATGTCAAAAATGCCATCAACACAGGGCAAGTTAAAGAGATGTTGGATCAGGTCAAGAAGGCTGAAATCTTGATTCTAGACGATATTGGGGCGGAGCAGATGTCGCCTTGGGTCCGGGATGAAGTCTTGCAAGTGATTTTGCAACACCGGATGCAGGAGATTCTTCCAACCTTCTTTACTTCGAATTTCAATTTTGAAGATTTAGAACGTCATTTTGCTACATCACGGAATGGAGATGAGACTTGGCAAGCCAAACGTGTCATGGAGCGAATTAAGTTCCTTGCTAAAGAAGTCCGCCTAGAGGGAGAAAATCGCCGATGAATACTATAATTGATTTGATGAAATCTCATTCTTCTGTCCGTCGCTTTAAGGAGGAGGACATCAAAGAGGATGACCTTCAAGCGATCCTAACAGCAGGACAGATGGCTTCCTCTTGGAAGAACTTCCAGTCTTATTCCATTATCTTAGTGAGAAGCCAGGAAAAGAAAGAGGCGCTTTACCAATTCGTCCCTCAGGAGGCGATTCGTCAATGCTCTGTTTTCTTACTGTTTGTAGGAGATCTCAACCGAGCTGAAAAAGGGGTTCGGATGCATACGGATCAATTCCATCCAGAAGGACCAGATAATTTATTGATTACTTCTGTAGATGCTGCCTTGGCAGGTCAGAATACCTTGCTGGCTGCTGAAAGTCTAGGCTACGGAGGAGTCGTTATTGGTTTGGTTCGGTATGAAGCAGCTGAAGTGGCGAAACTATTTAACTTACCAGACTACACCTATCCTGTCTTTGGGATGGCTTTAGGAGTGCCAAATCAGAACCATCCTGTGAAGCCCCGCCTTCCTTTGGAAGCTGTTGTCTTCGAAGAAAGTTACCAGGAGCAGACTCCTGAAGTGATTGAAGCCTTTGATCGAGTACAGACCGCCTATGCTGGGGCACGGGCAACGGATACTTGGAGCCAACGTTTGGCTGCCCAATTTGGACAGGAAGAACCAGCTGCTACGGCAGAATTATTAAAGAAACACCAACTAGAAAAATAAGAGAAAAGAGGACACCATGGCTTTACCTACTGTTGCCATTGTAGGACGTCCAAATGTCGGGAAGTCAACGCTCTTTAACCGGATTGCCGGTGAGCGGATTTCCATTGTCGAGGATGTCGAAGGGGTTACTCGGGACCGTATTTATGCAACGGCTGAGTGGCTCAACCATCAATTTAGTATTATTGATACTGGCGGGATTGATGACGTGGACGCACCTTTCATGGAGCAAATCAAGCACCAAGCGGAGATTGCCATGGATGAAGCAGACGTCATTGTCTTTGTCGTATCTGGAAAAGAAGGGATTACCGATGCAGATGAGTATGTGGCTCGGATGCTCTACAAGACCCATAAACCAGTCATTTTAGCAGTCAATAAAGTCGATAATCCAGAGATGCGAACTGACATCTATGATTTCTATGCTCTTGGCTTGGGAGAACCCTTGCCAGTGTCATCTGTGCACGGGATTGGTACAGGGGATGTCTTGGATGCTATTGTTGAAAACCTTCCGACGGATCGGGAGCCAGAAAATCCAGATGTCATTAAGTTCAGCTTGATTGGCCGCCCAAATGTCGGAAAATCTAGTCTGATCAATGCCATCCTTGGGGAAGACCGCGTCATTGCCAGTCCTGTAGCAGGGACTACGCGGGATGCGATTGACACCCATTTCACCGATGCAGAAGGCCAAGAGTACACCATGATTGATACAGCCGGAATGCGAAAATCTGGTAAAGTATATGAAAATACAGAGAAATATTCTGTGATGAGGGCTATGCGGGCTATCGATCGCTCGGATGTGGTCTTGATGGTCTTGAACGCAGAAGAAGGAATCCGCGAGTACGATAAGCGGATTGCCGGATTTGCCCATGAAGCTGGGAAAGGGATGATCATCGTGGTCAATAAGTGGGATACCCTTGAAAAGGATAACCACACCATGAAGCAATGGGAAGATGATATTCGAGATCAATTCCAATACTTATCTTATGCACCTATTATCTTTGTCTCTGCTTTGACCAAACAACGCTTGCACAAGTTACCAGATATGATCAAGCAGATCAGTGAAAGCCAAAATACACGGATTCCTTCAGCTGTCTTAAACGATGTTATTATGGATGCCATCGCCATTAATCCGACCCCGACAGATAAAGGAAAACGTCTAAAAATCTTCTATGCGACTCAGGTTGCTACCAAGCCACCAACCTTTGTGGTCTTTGTCAATGAAGAAGAGCTCATGCATTTCTCTTACCTACGTTTCTTGGAAAATCAAATTCGGAAAGCCTTTGTCTTTGAAGGGACCCCAATCCATTTGATCGCTCGGAAACGGAAGTAGGTGTTTATGAAAATTTTGAAACAAGGACTCATGCTGCTTGTCTCATTCTTTGTATTTCTGGGACTAACAGCTTGTAGTGTTGAAAGAGAAGAGACCTACGAGAAAAAATATACAGATAGTCTTGTTCGAGTGACGATTCGACATAGATCCAATCAAATGATCTCTGAAGAGTTTTGGGCTGATAATTTTAATTTAAATATTGAAGATGATTCTGAATTCGAATATATTAAAAAAGAAATTGTTGAACCTAAAAAAGGAATTTCGGGCTATACAACAGATGTGAGTCGGACGAAAGAGGGTGGACTGATGATTCATACCAAGATTGTCTACCAAGACTTAGATGTTGAAGCCTTAAATAAAGCCAACGATGAGAAAAAAACGTTTGGAGAACTGGCCAACTATTCAGAACATATCAAAAATTTCAAAAAAGAAGGCTATAAGAGAATAAAATAAAAGGAACACACTTGGTGTTCCTTTTAGAATGTAAACAAACCATTTTAAACATAAAATAGCTAGCTATATTTCAAATAATGACTTTTATTTTTGGAGTCATTCAAGTAGATCTGAAACTTTCCGCCGTGAGAAAAGTGCTAGAAACAAGATTGTTTCTAGCACTCGGGAGTTTTGGAACCTTGGGTCCAAAACTAAGTCATGGAACTTCATAGAAGTTCGCTGACGTCCGTACTCACCTACGGGAAGTTTCTAAGAATACCTCTTCTTTAATTTGAATGGAAAAAAAGCAGAGTAGGTGATAGTAAAATCAGGCATTGAATTCTTTACAATTCTTTGTCTTTTTTTCTATTTTAGAGGGGATATGATATAATAAAGGGATAAACATAAGGTGGTAAATATGGCAAAATTAATTCCTGGGAAAATCCGTTCAGAAGGAATCCTTCTCTATGAAAACGGGAAAGTATCCCTACAGGAAATGAAGAATCAGTACCTCTATTTCAGAATTGACAATGAGTCCCTCCGCTATAGTCTAGATGATCAAGCAATTTTTTGTAGTTGTGAGTTTTTCCAGAAGAAAAAATTCTGTGTGCATTTAGCCGCAGGAGAAGCCTTTTTAAAAAATGATGAAGAAGGGAAGGAACTCTTGCTTGGTTTGGAGCAAGATGCAACAGAAAGTCAAGAAACAAAGGAAAAAGTATCTTTTGGAAGTTTGTTTTTAGATCAAGTCCTACCAAAAATTGAAAGCAAAGAAGTCCGTTTTGGTCTCTCAGCAACCGGTCATGTAGACGACTATTCCGGTCAGTTTTTGTGGACCCTTCGTATCTATCGCAGACCGGATGAGAGAACTTATGTGGTGCGGGATGTTGTAGCTTTTTTGCAAGCCATCAGAAAACAGTCCCATTTTGCGATTGGAAAAAGTTATTACGAGCCGATTTCCTACGCAGCCTTTGATCCTGAAAGTCGTTCCTTGATTCGATTCTTAGAAGGCTTGTTATCGGGAGATACGGTGCATGATGCCCTCTTCTTTCCAAATGGTGGACGTCATCTTTACTTTCCAATGAGCTTCTTTGAAGAAGCTGTGCAATTATTGATGGACCTACCGTCCTTTACCCTTGAAGTTGGACTGGATACCTATCAGGAAGTATTCTTTCAAGAACTCCAGGAAGATTCAGGCTTGTTTTCTTTCCAAGTAGTGGAAATGAAGGAGTTTATCGAACTACAGGTCCAAGTGGCTTCCTATAAATTGGTGGAAGGTCGCTTTCTTTTGGCAAATGGCCATTTTTATCAAATATCACCGCTTCAAAAGATTTTGATTGAGGCTGTGCAGAGTTTACCCCTCTCCAGTGATCAGAAAAGACATGTTCAATTTGATTTGTCTGATCAGACCAAATTAACTTATAGCTTAGAGCAATTTAGGAAAATTGGTGAGGTGAAAGCACCAAGTAATTTCTATATTCACGATTTTCAACCTCACTTTGCTTTTGATTTATCGGAGAAAGGAGAAGTGCTGCTGGATCTAGTTTTTGTCTACGAGGACCGTATCGTTCGCTCTGAGAAAGAACTTAAGGATCTGCCTTATTCCAGTAATTTTGATAAGGAACGTTTGGTTTTTGAAACCATCTTGACAGCTGGCTTTACCAATCAATTTCAAACAAAACGAGCTCCTCTCCTTCCCAAGCAGATCTATCCCTTCTTTCAGCAGACCCTTCCCTTGTTTGAAGAACTGGGAGAGGTCGAAGTTTCGGATAAGTTGTTAGATCTGTATCAGGTTGAAAAGCCAAAGATTGCCATTCAAACCAGTGGTCGTCTCCTTGAGATTGGTTTTGAATTTGACTCCATTGATCCCTCTGAGGTTGAGCAAGTGATGAGTGCCTTGGTTGAGAAGAATGACTATTATATCAGTCAATCAGGAAAGGTTCTAATCTTTGATGAAGAAACCAAGCGGATCAGTCAGACTTTATTGAATCTTCGTGCAAAGAAGACAAAAACAGGTCAGTTACAAACCAATCGCATTGCAGCCTTCCAGCTCTCCGAGTTATTTGAGTCAGCTGACAATGTCCAATTTTCTGAAGAGTTTCGTCACTTGGCTCATGATTTGATTCATCCAGAGCAATTTCCATTAGGTAAGCTACAAGTAAATGCTAAACTTCGAGATTATCAGGAAGTCGGAGTCCGCTGGCTATCCATGCTCAATCACTATGGTTTTGGGGGGATTTTGGCAGATGATATGGGGCTTGGAAAGACCCTCCAGACCATTGCCTTTCTCTCAAGTGTTGCGACGTCGGATTCTAAGATTTTGATTTTAGCCCCATCTAGTCTAATCTATAATTGGAAAGAGGAGTTCGAAAAGTTTGCTCCACAAATGAAAGTGGAGGTTATCTATGGCCTCAAAGCAAGTCGCGACGAGGTGATTGCAAGCAACCCTCAGGTAGCGATTACCAGTTACGCTTCTTTCCGCCAGGACGTAGAGCAATACGAAAAAAATCAGTACCAATACTTAATCTTGGATGAAGCCCAGGTCATGAAAAATTCCCAAACCAAGATTGCTCAATACTTACGGAAATTCGATGTTCCTCATACCTTTGCTTTGTCGGGAACGCCAATAGAAAACCATGTAGAGGAACTCTGGTCGATTTTCCAAATTGTTCTTCCTGGTTTGTTTCCGGGTAAAAAAGAATTTAAACAATTGAGTCCAGCGACTATTTCTCAATACGTCAAGCCCTTTATCATGAGACGGAAAAAAAGTGAAGTCTTGCAGGAACTTCCAGATTTGATTGAGATGACCTATAAGAATGAATTGGCTGACGATCAAAAAACGATCTATTTAGCCCAGTTGAAACAAATGCAAGACCGCATTCTAAGCTCTTCTGAAGAGGAACTCAATCGCAGTAAGATGGAAATCTTATCTGGTTTGATGCGTCTTCGTCAGATTTGTGATACTCCATCCCTCTTTTTAGAGGACTATACTGGAGATAGTGGGAAGTTAGATAGCCTTCGAGAATTGCTAGAGCAGATCAAAGATGGAAACCAACGAGTGTTGATCTTCTCACAATTTAGGGGCATGCTGGATATCATTGAAAAAGAGTTGGATGCTCTGAAGATGACTTCGTTTAAAATCACAGGATCTACGCCAGCTAATGAGCGCCAAGATATGACCAACGCCTTTAACTCCGGTCAAGGAGATGCTTTTCTCATTTCCTTGAAAGCAGGTGGAGTTGGCTTGAATTTGACAGGTGCTGACACGGTTATTTTGGTTGACCTATGGTGGAACCCTGCGGTAGAAGATCAAGCCATTGGCCGTGCCCATCGAATGGGACAAGATAAGAATGTTGAGGTCTACCGGATGATTACTCGAGGGACCATCGAAGAAAAAATTCAAGAGCTCCAGACTAGCAAACGTCATTTAGTTTCTACCATATTAGATGGCACCGAAACGCGCTCCAGCCTTTCTATTGAAGAAATTCGGGAAATTTTGGGTATTTCGGTAGAATAACTTGAAAAATAAAATGAATAGTTTATAATTAATGGAGTGTCGAAAGGAAGAAATAGGATGACGGATAAGCATTTTCCTCAAGTAGCAGATGATGAATTGATGCTAACTCAAATGCCCCATATGAATTTATATGATGATGGGGACTTCATTAGTAATATTCTTGGGGAGTATACAGATAAAAACTATTTAGAATGGGAGCCAATTGCAACTAAAAAGGTAGCAGAGCAACCTTATCAAAAAAATCTACAAAAATCCCTTCAAAAACCATTTGAAGTGCCTAAGTCAAGAAGGCAGCCAATGACTCCTGATTTCAAGGAGCCTGTTGATAAAAAGAGCCCGGCGAATCGCTACGCAGAAGAAGCTCGTGAAGCAGCGCGTGCGGATTTGAAAAAGAAGCGGACGGCTCCGTATTTGACGGCGGATATTGCATCTAAGTCTAATCGTAAGAAATTCACCGCTTCTTTCATGCCAAAAGGGAAGCCAACAGCTCCATTTCGAAAAGAAACCCCAGGTGAATTGATCAAATACGGCGAGAGACTGAAACAAGAGCAATTAATCCTTTTAGAAGGTGCTGAGGAACATCCAGTTCAAGAATCCCACCAAAAAGAGAAACCCCAAAAAAATAATTATGATTTCTTGAAAAAGAGTCAAATCTATAACAAGGATCAACAAAACATTCCAACGAGACTTATTAAACAAGAACTCAATGTGACCAATCTGGACTAGCGAGAGGAGAAACTATGTCAAAAACATTTCATTTTATCGGAATAAAAGGAGCTGGTATGAGTGCCTTGGCACTCATGCTCCATCAGATGGGACACACTGTACAAGGATCTGATGTAGAGAAATATTACTTTACCCAAAGAGGTCTGGAGCAAGCAGGGATTACTATCCTACCATTCAGCGAAGAAAATCTTACTGGAGATCAAATCTTAATCGCTGGGAATGCCTTTAAACCTGAGAACAACGTAGAGATTGCTTATGCAGATGCTCAAGGCTATACCTATCAACGCTACCATGAATTCTTGGGTGAATTTATGCGTGATTTTGTCAGCATGGGAGTAGCAGGAGCTCATGGGAAAACCTCTACTACAGGAATTTTGTCTCATGTTCTGTCTAATATCACAGATACTAGCTATTTGATTGGGGATGGAACTGGTCGTGGTTCGAAAGGTGCTAAGTACTTTGTCTTTGAATCAGACGAGTACGAACGTCACTTTATGCCTTACCACCCAGAGTATTCGATTATCACCAATATTGACTTTGACCATCCTGATTACTTTACTGGCTTAGAAGATGTCTTTAATGCCTTCAATGATTATGCCAAACAAATTTCCAAAGCCTTGTTCATCTATGGTGAAGATCCTGAACTTCGTCGGATCACAGCCAAGGCTCCGATTTACTACTATGGATTTGAAAAAGAAGGTAATGATTTTGTAGCCAGTGATCTCTTGCGTTCTACTACGGGATCAATCTTTAGTGTTCACTTCCGTGGAGAAGATTTGGGACAATTCCAAATCCCATCCTTTGGACGTCACAATATCATGAATGCAACAGCGGTCGTTGGTTTGCTTTATATCGCTGGATTCGATCTTGGTTTGGTTCGGGAACACTTAAAAACATTTGGCGGGGTCAAACGTCGCTTTACAGAAAAGATTGTCAACGATACCGTCATCATTGATGACTTTGCCCACCATCCAACTGAGATTATTGCCACTTTGGATGCGGCCCGTCAAAAATATCCAAGTAAGGAAATCGTAGCGGTCTTCCAACCTCATACCTTTACTCGGACGATTGCCCTCTTGGATGAGTTTGCGGATGCCTTGAATCAGGCAGATGCGGTGTACTTGGCACAGATTTATGGATCAGCTCGTGAAGTGGATCATGGGGATGTCAAAGTAGAAGATCTAGAAGCGAAAATTATTAAGAAATCCGGTGTGATTACAGCTGAAAATGTTTCTCCACTATTGGATCATGACAATGCCGTTTATGTCTTCATGGGAGCAGGAGATATCCAGACCTATGAATATTCATTTGAACGTTTGCTTGGGAACTTGACCAATAACGTTCAATAAGGAGATACCATGCAACCAAGCGTTAGGATTCGGTTTGCTAAAGAAAATGATTGGGATGAGATCGAACAGATCACGTCCCAAAATTTTTCTTTTCAAAGAGCGAATCAGCAAGAACTGAATGGATTTAGAACTCTGGTCTTGGAATTTGAAGGGCAAGTGATTGGAAGTTGCCTGATTCAGATGGAGGAGCAGTTCGAAAATCCCTCTTTAAAATTATTGTGGTTGGAAATTCTTCCAGACTTTAGAAAACAAGGGTTTGGCACCTTGCTACTCGCCACACTCAAGTCTCTTGTAGCTCAAGAATCCTTGTTAGAGATTCATGTGACCTGCCAGGAGGAGTTGATTCCGTATTTTGAAATGAATGATTTCCAACTAGAGATAGTGGATAAGGAAGAAGGAGTGGAGGGCTATCACCTAATGTGGCACCTATCCCTATAGAAAGGAAGAAAAATGAACATTCGTCGTGCAACTATGAAGGATTTAGAAGCCATCGTTGCCATAGAACTGGAAAATTTTAGTCCAGAAGAGGCAATAGATAAGACGGTGCTTGCAAAACATATTGAAACGTTTAATAATAGCTTTTTAGTCGCTGACAAGGATGGCCAACTCCTAGGCTATTTAGAAGGCCCAGTGACACAAACTAGATATGTCGAGGACCGCTCTTTTACAGCGGACGTAAAAGACGAGTCCCATCTACCAGGAGGTTATATTACCCTTACGAGTCTTTCGATTTCCCCGTCTGCCCAAGGCTTAGGGGTCGGGAAAGCCCTACTTGAAGCCATGAAGAATCTTGCCTTAGAAGAAGGACGGGAAGGGGTTAGTTTGACCTGTCATGATTACTTGATTGAGTATTATGAAAGGAACGGCTTTGTAAACGAAGGACGCTCGGACTCTAACTATGCTGGAGAAGTTTGGTACGATTTAGTATTGGAGGTCCCATCAAGTAACTGATCAATAGGATTTGAGGCGCTCAAGCCTCGTTCCTATTGCTTTTCTATCCCTTTTAAGATATAATATTAAGGATTATGACAAGGGAGGTCAAGTATTTGACTGATAACCAACAAGAGAATGAAAAATTATTAAGCTTTAAAGAGCGAATTCTCCGTGATCTTGAAGAAGCCAATAAGCAGATTTTACAGGTTGAAAAAGAATATGACTTACCTGTTCAAGAAATCTCTATTCCAGAAAAAAAAGAAGGCGAGATGGAAGGAACGCTTCCAGAGCTTGTGTCAGAAGAGTCTGAGGTTCAGGAAACCGTAGAGATTCCAGTGGAAGTAGAAAGAGTAGAAGTGCCAGAGGTTACAGAGGTCCCTGCAATTCAGGAAGTAGCCGAAGAGAACCAAGAAGAAACCCTTCTACCAATCGAAGAGCCAACTCGAGAAGCAGAAAGTTCAAGTCAGCCTGTAGCTGTTTCGAGAAAAGAAAAACCGGTATCTAGTGTTTCGCGCAAGGATCGTGACCAACGCGTTCAGAAAAAGAAAAAACAGAATACTATTGCGAAGCGGATTGTCTTGACGGTTTTAGGAATTCTTTTAGTTTTAATAATTGCAACTGGAATTTTTGCAGTGACCTATGTTCAATCTAACTTAAATGCCATGGATGCCAAGGCTACAGAGTTTGTAACCGTTGAAATACCTGCTGGTTCTAGCAATCGTGAAATTGGAACTATTTTGGAGAAAAAAGGCTTGATTAAGAATGGTCAGTTCTTCAACTATTACACCAAGTTCAAGAATTATGGGAACTTCCAATCCGGTTATTTCAATCTACAAAAGAGTATGGATCTCGATACCATTATTCAAAAATTGCAAGAGCAAGGGACTAAAACCCCAGAACCACCAGTTTTAGGAAAAATTACGATTCCTGAGGGTTACACGATTGATCAAATCGCGAAAGTTGTCTCTGTGGATGCAAGCTCCAAATCTGGTGCCAAGACTCCATATACGCAAGAAGAATTCTTAAAAGTCATCCAAGATGATGCTTTTATTGAAAAGATGGTAGCCAAATATCCTAAGTTACTAGCAACCTTGCCGTCCAAAGAAAGTGGCGTACGCTACCGCTTGGAGGGATATCTCTTCCCAGCTACTTATGGCTATGGAAAAGATAGTAAAATGGAAGATCTTGTAGACCAGATGTTAGCTGCAATGGACCAAAATCTTTCAGCCTACTATGACACTATGGAAGCTAAAAATATTGATGTCAATGAGGCATTGACGCTGGCTTCTTTGATTGAAAAAGAAGGTGCTACAGATAAAGACCGCAAGGATATTGCAAGCGTCTTTTATAACCGTTTGAATCAAGATATGCCTCTTCAAAGTAATATTGCCATCTTGTACGCACAAGGCCAATTAGGCAAGAAGACGACACTAAAAGAAGACGCAACGATTGACACCAATATCGATTCACCTTATAATATCTACAAGAATACTGGTTTGATGCCTGGTCCTGTAGATAGTCCAGGAGTATCTGCAATTGAAGCAGCCGTTAACCCAAGCAAGACAGACTACCTCTACTTTGTAGCAAATGTAGAGACTGGGGAAGTCTATTTTGCAAAAACTTATGAGGAACACACTAAAAACGTGGAAGAACACGTGAATAGCAAATTAACAGAAAGCAGCTCAAACTAAGGAGGATGTGGCATGCCACACCTTTTTAGTTCGAAAAAATAATAGAAAAGAGAATGAAATATGGCAGAAAAAACCTATCCAATGACCCTAGCTGAAAAGCAAAAGTTAGAACTAGAATTAGAAGAATTGAAATTAGTTCGTCGTCCAGAAGTTGTAGAGCGGATTAAAATTGCTCGTTCTTACGGAGACCTTTCGGAAAACAGTGAATACGAAGCAGCTAAAGACGAACAGGCTTTTGTTGAAGGGCAAATCTCCAGCCTAGAAACAAAGATTCGTTATGCTGAAATTGTCGACAGCGATGCTGTCGCTGTTGATGAAGTAGCGATCGGAAAAACAGTTACCGTGCAAGAAATTGGCGAAGACGAAGAAGATGTTTACATTATTGTTGGTTCAGCTGGAGCGGATGCTTTTGCTGGTAAGATCTCAAATGAAAGTCCAATCGGTCATGCCTTAATTGGTAACAAAACAGGGGACACTGTGACGATTGAAACTCCAGCAGGAAGCTACCAAGTGAAAATCTTAAACGTTGAAAAAACAGAATAAAAAATGAGGCTGGGACAAAAGTCCTAGCCTCTCAATTGTCTTCGGATTGTCGAGCAAGACGCAGTGGTTGAGTGGGCTATACTACGCTGATTTCATCAGCTTTTACAGCCCTACTCAACTGTGCGGAGGTGGGACGACGAAATCGAATTCTAACGAATTACCGATTTCTGTCCCACTCTCATTTTTTTTATAGTAATGGAAAAGCCGAGATGATATCTCGGCCTTTTTGCTAGTGTTAGTTACGGTTGCGTTGTTTTCCAGCGTTTCGTTTTTTGTTTCCGTTAGTTGGAAGGGAACGTTTAGCGTTGGTTGGATTAGTAGGTGTGATATCTTTTTTTACACGACGTCCATTGGATGCTGGAGCTTTTGGAGGATTGTTTTTATATTCCTCAGCAACTTGTTTGCGCAATCTTGGACGGATGAGGTAGTTGATGACAAATTGTTGAATAATCTGTACGAAACCACCGACTACCCAGTAGAGAGTGACACCAGCTGGTGCCATCAAAGAGAAGACTGCAATCATAATAGGACTTACGAGAGCTGTTTTCTTCATAGTTTCTCTTTGGTTTTCATCTTCGATACCATGGAGAGAGAGCATACTTTGAATGTAGTAAAGAACAGCAACAACTAAGGTTAAAGCAAGACTTTTTGAACCGAGACCAATGCCAAGAAAAGAGTCCTTGCTAATACCAGGAGTGTATTGAGCTGCAAAATAAAGGGCAGAGAAGAAAGGCATTTGAATTAACAAAGGCAAACAGCCAATGCCGCCGAATGGGCTGACACCATTTGCTTTTTGAGCATCCATCAATTCAGAGTTGGCCAATAATTTCTCTTCTTGAGTCTCCGCATTTTTGATGCGTTCTTGGATCGGCGCAAAGATTGGTTTGAGGTAGTTCATCTTCTCAGACTGGTAGGTTGCTTTCCAAGATTGATAAATACCTAGAGGGAAGATGATGATTCGAACGATTACGGTTACTAAGATAATCCCCAGTCCAAAGCCAAGGCCAAGATCTGTCGCAAAGAAATTGATGGCTTCCCCCATCGGTTTTCCAATGAGGTTCCAGACGAAACCAGTTGGTTGTTTGGTTGTCTTGTCGATGCTGACACATCCTGTTAAGAGGAGGAGGGCAGACAAGCTGAGAGCAGCAAGTAGATAACGTTTATATTTTTTCACGAGTTATAATCCTTTAATTTTAAATAATACCTTTCTATTCTACTGTTTTTTTATCAAATTAACAATAGTTCTCTGGACTTAATTTGAAATTTTAAAATCTTTGTAGGGTTCGAAGTTTGCCAGATGGACGTCCAGATAAGAAACCTTTGAAAAAGGAGTAGGACCTTTTCGTATTTCTTGGATAAATTTGGCCATGAGGGCATTGTCTTCACAGGCGGCAAGGATAGTGACCGTTCCATCATCATTGTTCCAGACCCGACCTGTAATGCCTCCAATTTCTAGTGCTAAGCTATAAACTCCCCAACGGAAGCCAACACCTTGAACTCGACCTTGGGCCGTCATTTCAACTTTTTGCATGCTTGTTCTCCTTGTGCTTGAATTCCTACTCAGGACGGAGAAGCTCCTCCTGTGAATGTGGTATAATAGTCTTATGAATATTATAACCTCTAAGTCCAATAATGGGATCAAAAAAGTTAAAAAACTTCATCAAAAAAAATACCGAATCGACTCCTACCTGATCGAAGGCTGGCATCTTTATGAAGAAGCTATCAATCATCAGGCTCCGATTGAACAAGTCTTTGTTTTAGAAGAGTTTGTAGATAAGATCAAAAAAGATACGAAGGTGACCATCGTAAGTCCTGAGGTTTTAGCGGAAATTGCTGATTCCAAAAGCCCTCAAGGAATCGTGGCTGAAATTAAGATACAGCCAATCCAGCATCTTCAGCTGGCTCAAGGACGGTATTTATTGTTAGAGGATGTTCAAGATCCAGGAAATGTCGGAACCATGATTCGGACTGCTGACGCAGCAAACTTTGACGGGGTGCTTCTAACCGATCAATCAGCAGATTTGTATAATATGAAAACCTTGCGCTCTATGCAGGGGAGTCATTTTCATCTTCCTGTTATCCGTCTGCCAAAAGAGCAACTTTTAACAGCCATTGAAGAAAGTCAGCTACCCATCTATGCGACCACCTTGTCTCAGGATTCTATCGACTATAAGCAAGTGGAGAAAGTCCCTGCTTTTGTGCTGGTCATGGGAAATGAAGGACAAGGTATTAGTGATCAGATGGCTGAGAAGGCAGATCAGCTGGTTCATATCACCATGCCAGGTCAGGCAGAGAGTCTGAATGTCGCTGTTGCTGCAGGGATTTTGATTTTTTCTATGATCGAAGAATAGTGCGTTAGTCAGATAGAGGAGGTGATACGCATGTATCGACAAGACAAAGAATATATGGCTGAAGTCGGACATTTGATCCAGCATCCCAAACTTCAAAAATTAAAGGAAATTCCCCACCATATTCATTCCAACCGTTTGGAGCATTCTATTCACGTTAGCTACACTAGCTACCGCATTTCTAAGAAGATGGGCTGGGATACCAAAAGTACAGCAAGGGGAGCTCTCTTACACGATCTTTTTTACTACGACTGGCGGCAGGTCAAATTTAACAAGAGCCATGCCTGGGTACATCCTCGGATAGCTGTCCGAAATGCCAAAAAGATAACAAGCCTCAATAAAAAAGAAGAGGACATCATCCTCAAACATATGTGGGGCTTGACGCTTGCTCTACCTCGCTACAAAGAATCTTTCCTCGTGACCATGGTCGATAAATACTGGGCGATCAAAGAAGTCTCAGAACCAATGAGAAAAAAGTGGTCAAAGAGGAGACTTTTCCATCGAAAAATGTTAAAATCATAATAATTTAAGTTTGAAAGGAATAATTGATGATGAATCAACAAACCGTTATCCACGAACAAAGTGGTCTTAATAGCTTTTATAGCAAAATTTATTCTCTAGTTGGAGTTGGAGTTGGAATCTCAGCTGTTGTATCAGCTTTGATGATGACACTTTTCCAAGAAACCTTCATATATATTCTAACTCAGGCTCCATGGGTCTACTATATTGCCATTGCTGTTGAATTGATTTTGGTCCTGGTCGCTTCGAGACAATCTGTGAAAAACAATCCCATGGCCTTGCCTCTCTTTTTAACTTATTCAGCTCTGAATGGCTTTACCTTGAGTTTTATCATTGCACGCTATGCTCAAGCGACAGTTTATAAAGCCTTCGTCGTTAGTGCCTTGATGTTCTTCATCATGTCTGCCATTGGTCGTGTGACCAAAAAAGACTTGTCTGGAATGGGACGAGCATTTATGGGGGCCTTGATTGGTATTATCATTGCTTCGATTGCAAACATCTTCTTACAAAGCTCTGGTATGGATTATGTCCTTAGCATTCTTTGTGTTATCATCTTTGCAGGTTTGACTGCTTGGGATAACCAAAAGATTCGTTATGTCTATGAACAATCCAATGGTCAGCCAACCAATGGTTGGGTTGTTGCTTTGGCTTTGGAACTCTATCTTGATTTCATCAACTTATTCATCAATATCTTACGTATTTTTGGACGCAACGATTAATAGAAAGAGCTGGGAAACCGGCTTTTTTTGTTGGAAAACTTGTGATATACTAAAGAAAATTGATAGAAAAGAGAATCTTCACATGAAACGTCCATTTATTAGTAGAGAAAAATTAAAACAAATTATGGAAACCTATCCAACTCCCTTTCACCTATATGATGAAGCTGGGATCCGGCAGACAGCTCGTGCTCTCCATCAAGCCTTTTCTTGGAATCCAGGCTTTAAGGAGTATTTTGCTATCAAAGCGACCCCTAATCCAGCCATCCTAAAAATCCTCAAAGAGGAAGGCTGTGGCGTGGACTGTGCCAGTTATGTAGAATTGCTGATGGCACAAAAATTAGGGTTTACAGGCCAAGAAATTATGTTTTCTTCCAACAATACACCGGCTGAAGAGATGGTCTTTGCCCGTCAGCTAGGAGCGACTATCAACTTGGATGCTTACGAAGATGTAGCCTTTCTACAATCTGTTGCGACACTACCGGAGGTCATCTCTTGCCGCTATAATCCAGGAGGGGTGTTTGAACTGGGAACGGATATCATGGACCATCCTGAAGAGGCTAAGTTCGGCATGACCAAGGAGCAATTAATCCAAGCATTTACGGAGTTGAAAGATTTAGGAGTCAAACGATTTGGGATCCATGCCCTCTTAGCTTCGAATACCGTCTCCAATGATTACTATCCAGAATTGGCTAAGCAATTATTCCAGTTGGCAGTAGAAGTGGTTGAAAAGACAGGGGTTACCTTGGACTTTGTCAATCTCTCTGGTGGGGTTGGAGTGAACTACAAACCAGAAGACCAACCAAATGATATTGCCGTGATTGGGGAGGGTGTTCGTAAGGCTTACGAGGACATTTTAGTTCCAGCAGGCTTGGATCAAGTGAAAATCTATACAGAATTAGGCCGCTTTATGCTAGCACCACATGGCCTATTGATCACCCATGTCACCCATAAGAAACAGACTTATCGGACCTATCTAGGAGTAGATGCTTCGGCTGTCAACCTCCTCCGTCCCGCTATGTACGGGGCCTACCACCATATTACTAATCTCGATCGTCCAGATGGAGAGACAGAAGTAGTAGATATTGTTGGTAGTTTGTGTGAAAATAATGACAAGTTTGCCAAGAACCGGGAATTTCCTGTTTCTGAGATTGGGGATCTTTTGGTCATCCATGATACGGGAGCGCATGGTTATTCCATGGGCTATCAGTACAATGCCAAGCTCCGCTCTGCGGAGATTTTATTAGAAGAATCGGGCCAAACTCGTCTCATTCGACGGGCCGAAAAACCAGAGGATTACTTTGCAACATTGTATGGCTTTGACTTTGAAAAATAGGGCCTTTTTGGTATAATAGAAAATGTGTAAATATTGAATTTAGGAGAAAAACACTTATGTCTACATTTTTGACAATTTTATTGATTATCCTTGCTTTCTTTGGTGGAATGTTGGCTGGTATGTACCTACTTCGCAAGCAGTTTGAAAAAGAATTTGCATCAAACCCACGTTTGAATGTTGAAGCGGTTCGTACATTATTGGGAGCTAGTGGTCAACGTCCAAGTGAAGCGAAGGTGCAACAAGTTTACCGTCAAATTCTGAATCAACAAAAAGCATCTTTGAATACGAAGAAGAAATAAAAGCAAAACAGATGACACAATAAAATAAGTAGGGGGACTTTAAGATTTTTCTTGGTCCCTTGTTTTGAAAGGAAGGCAGATGGACAATCGACCAATTGGTTTTTTGGATTCGGGTGTCGGAGGGTTAACCGTTGTTCGCGAATTGATGCGGCAACTTCCCCATGAAGAGGTGGTCTATATTGGTGATTCCGCTAGAGCACCTTATGGCCCGAGACCAGCAGATCAAATTCGTGACTATACTTGGGAGATGGTTCGTTTTCTCCTAACGAAAAATGTGAAGATGATTGTTTTGGCCTGTAATACGGCGACAGCTGTTGTATGGGAAGAGGTGAAAGAAACCTTGGATATCCCTGTTTTAGGAGTGATTTTGCCAGGAGCTTCCGCAGCGATCAAGGCGACAAAAAGCAAACGAATTGGAGTCATTGGGACCCCAATGACGGTCGCCTCAGATATTTATCGGAAAAAAATTCAAAGCCTGTCACCAGAAATGGCAGTAGAGAGTTTAGCATGTCCGAAATTTGTCCCTCTGGTTGAATCCAACGAGTTGCAGTCCAGTGTTACAAAAAAAGTTGTCTATGAAACATTGAAACCTTTGGCTGGAAAAGTGGATACACTGGTATTGGGATGTACCCATTATCCTCTCCTTCGCCCCATTATTCAAAATGTCATGGGACCAGAGGTTCAATTAATTGATAGCGGTGCTGAGTGTGTCCGGGATATCTCGGTCTTGCTCAACTACTTTGAGATTAATCGCAGTCGTCAACTGGAGGACTGCCACCATCAGTTTTATACAACGGCCAATGCAGCCAGTTTTGCAGCGATTGCCAAGACTTGGTTGCATCAAGTTGTTCATGTGGAGCATGTAGAATTATGAACCAAAAGATATATGAATACAAAGATGCCTTAAATTGGTTTCTAGCTGAATGGGGAGATCGGAGTGACTATAACGAATATAGTGAAGTCTCTTCAGAAGCTTCTGAGCTTGTTGACTTAGTAGAATCACTAGTTGGAGACACAGACTTGGGCTTTCCCCTAAATGTAACGGTTGTTCGTTACGCCTCTAGTTTGCAGTTTTTGACCTTCCTCTTTCAAATCGTTGAGGAAACACTAGGTCGCAAAATTGAAATCGTGCAGCGTCAAGGAGCTCTTCTCATTGTAGAAGGAGAGCAATTGCTCTCTGTTTATCTACCAAAAAATGGTCTTCCACTTGCAGATTTTTTGGGCCAGGAAGGTCTTAAGGATCGCTTGCTAATCGCTACTCGGAATGAAGGAAAAACCAAAGAGTTTCGTCAGATCTTTGAACAAATGGGTTTTGAAGTCGAGAATCTCAATGACTATCCAGATCTTCCAGAAGTCGCTGAAACAGGAATGACTTTCGAAGAAAATGCTCGCCTAAAAGCTGAGACAATTTCACAGCTAACAGGGAAAATGGTGTTGGCAGATGATTCAGGACTCATGGTCGATATCCTTGGGGGCTTACCAGGTGTCTGGTCTGCTCGCTTTGCAGGTGTGGGAGCGACCGACTTAGAGAACAATGCCAAGCTCTTACATGAGTTGGCGATGGTCTTTGAATTGAAGGATCGGTCAGCAAAATTTCATACAACCTTAGTGGTTGCCAGTCCTGGTAAGGAGAGCCTTGTTGTGGAGGCAGATTGGCCAGGATATATCAATTTTGAACCAAAAGGTGAGAACGGGTTTGGCTATGATCCCCTCTTTTTAGTAGGAGAAACAGGTAAGACATCTGCTCAACTAACTCTAGAGGAGAAAAATCAACAATCGCATCGTGCTTTAGCCGTGAAGAAATTAGTGGAGGTATTCCCAGCATGGCAGAACAAGTAATTATCGTCATGAGCGATTCTCATGGAGATCGTCAGATCGTAGAAGAGATCAAAAACCACTATAAAGGAAAGGTCGATGCCATTTTTCACAACGGGGATTCTGAGTTAGAAAGTACCGACCCTGTATGGGAAGGCATTCATGTTGTCAAAGGGAACATGGACTTTTATGGGGAGTACCCTGAACGTCTGGTGACGCAATTGGGTCCTACTCGGATTATTCAAACCCATGGTCATCTTTTCCAAATTAATTTTAGTTTTCAAAAGTTAGATTTGTGGGCCCAGGAAGAAGATGCAGATATCTGCCTCTATGGCCATCTGCATATTCCGGATGCTTGGAAGGAAGGGAGTACCCTTTTTCTGAACCCTGGGTCAGTCAGTTTACCGAGGGGGCCCATTCAAGAGTGCCTCTATGCTAAAGTGGAAATTGATGCAGATTCCTATCGAGTTGAATTTTTAAATCGGAAACATGAGGTCTATGAACCTCTTACAAAGGAGTTTGATCGATGATCGCCAAGGAATTTGAGGAGTTTATTCTCCGAGAAGAAAAGACTTTTTTGACTCCAGCGCGCAATTTGGCTGTCTTGATTGATACGCATAATGTGGATCATGCCATCTTGGTGCTGAGTCAAATTAGCTACACTCGCGTTCCTGTTGTGACCGATCAAATGAAATACGTAGGGACGATTTCTTTAACAGATATTCTTTCTTACCAAATGAAACATGATTATTCTGATGAAGTCTTTTCATCCATGGACATCGTTCATATGACAAAAACGGATGGGGAGAGCCTTGGAAAAGACTATACTGTGACGGAAGTCTTGCATAAATTGGTAGAGGAATCCTTTCTACCGGTTGTTTCAGAGGATGGAGTCTTTGAAGGAATCATCACTCGAAAATCCATTTTAAAAGCCATCAACTCCCTCATGCACAATTTCTCACACGAATATGAGATGAGGAAAAAATGAAAGAATACATAGCTAGTTTTATCAAAGAAAAAGACTTAAGTGAAAATTCACAGACGGCTTATTCTTATGATTTGGATCAGTTCGTGGATACTGTTCATAACCATGTCTCAGATACCAATCTTCGAATTTATCAAGCTTCGATTAAAGATTTTAAACCAGCTGTTCAAAAACGGAAGCTTTCAGCCGTCAACCAATTTTTGTTTTATCTTTATCAACATCAAGTTATTGAGGATTACCATCGCTTAGTTCTTCCAAAAGTCTCTGTGCCGAAAAGCCACGATCAAGAACTATTGGACTTATCCCTCTTGTGGGAAGGGTCAGAGCTATCCCAAGGTCGCTTGATTGCTCTATTGATTGTCGAGATGGGCTTGTTGCCTAGTGAAATTCTTCAGTTGAAAATCGTTGATATCGAGCTCGATTTTCAGGTTTTACGCGTAGGAAAAGAAGGACAAAAACGGGTCTTGCGTATTCCGGATGCTCTTCTAGGAGAGTTGACGGATTTGATGACGGGGACTTATTTATTTGATAACAAGGGCAAGGCCTACTCGCGTCAGTGGGGCTTCCGTCAATTAGAGTCCTTCCTATTGGAAAAAGGGTTTGAGAATCTTTCGGCACAATCCTTACGGGAACAATACATTTTAAAACAAAGAGAACAGGGGATGGATCTGTTTAGCATCGCCCGCGAGCTCGGTTTAAAAACTCTTGTTACCTTAGAAAAGTATAAGTAATGGATATTAAAATAAAGGATTTTGAAGGTCCCTTGGATCTTCTCTTACACCTCGTTTCAAAATACCAAATGGATATTTATGAGGTTCCTCTGATTGAGGTGATCGAGCAGTACTTGGCCTATCTAACGACCCTTCAAGCCATGCGGCTTGAGGTTGCTGGTGAATACATGCTGATGGCCAGTCAGTTGACCTTAATTAAGAGTCGGCGTCTCCTTCCAAAAATTGCGGAGCAAGCAACGGATGAAGAAGATTTGGAGCAGGATCTCCTATCTCAAATCGAAGAGTACCGGAAGTTTAAACTATTGGGTGAAAAGATGGCCCTTCAACACGAGGAGAGAGCCCAGTACTTTTCAAAACCCAAAACGGAATTAGTCTATGATGATGCTGAATTGGTCCATGACAAGACCACGATAGATCTTTTCTTGGCCTTTTCAAAATTGCTAACGAAAAAGAAGGAAGAATTTCGACAAAATCATACGACCATTGTTCGAGACGAGTATAAAATTGAAGACTTGATGAATGTTGTTCGTCAGTTGTGTCAACCTGGTAAGAGAATCTTGCTACAAGATATTTTTGAGGAAGCCAAGGATGTGAATGAACTAATTACAGTCTTTTTGGCGACATTGGAATTAATTAAAGTACAAGAAGTTGAGGCTCTTCAGGAAGAACCATTTGGAGATATTATTTTAGTAGGATTAAAGAATGAGTAAAATTGCAGAGATGGAGGCCCTCTTGTTTGTTGCAGGAGAAGATGGTTTGACGGTGAGACAGATTGCCGATCTCTTATCCCTTCCTCCCACAGGGGTGATTCAAAGTTTAGAAAAATTGGCCCAGAAATATGAGCAGGATCAAGATTCTAGTATGGCCTTATTAGAGACAGCGTCAACCTATAAATTAGTGACCAAGTCCCAATATGCAGAGCTGTTACGTGAGTATTCAAAGTCACCAATGAATCAAAGCCTCTCTCGTGCCGCCTTGGAAACTCTCTCCATCATTGCCTATAAACAGCCGATTACTCGGATTGAAGTCGATGATATTCGAGGGGTGAACTCTAGTGGGGCTATTTCAAAATTACTTTCTTTTGAGTTGATTCGAGAAGATGGGAAGAAAGAAGTCATTGGGAGACCCAATCTCTATGTGACGACAGATTACTTTTTGGATTACATGGGGATAAACCATCTAGACGAGCTACCAATTGTTGAAGAGACTGAGTTAATCGGTCAAGAAAGCCAATTATTTACAGAAAGAACTGAGGAAATTGATGAGAATTAACAAATATATTGCTCATGCTGGTGTCGCAAGCCGCCGCAAAGCAGAGGAATTGATTAAGCAAGGCCTTGTCACTGTAAATGGCCAAGTGGTCCGTGAATTGGCGACGACGATCAAGTCTGGAGACAAGGTAGAAGTAGAAGGTCAACCAATATACAACGAGGAGAAGGTATACTACCTCTTAAATAAACCAAGAGGGGTCATCTCCAGTGTATCAGACGATAAAGGGAGACCAACTGTTATTGATTTGTTACCGCAAGTCAAGGAACGGATTTATCCTGTCGGTCGTTTGGACTGGGATACTTCTGGTGTCCTGATTTTGACCAATGATGGTGATTTTACGGATGAAATGATCCACCCGCGTAATGAGATTGATAAGGTTTATGTTGCGCGCGTGAAGGGATTGGCGAACAAAGAAAACTTGCGTCCCTTGACTCGTGGTGTGACCATCGATGGCAAAAAGACCAAGCCAGCAACCTATGAGATTCTTAAAGTTGACCCAGAAAAGAATCGCTCAGTTGTCCAATTGACCATCCATGAAGGACGCAATCACCAAGTCAAAAAGATGTTTGAAGCCGTTGGCCTCTTGGTGGATAAATTGTCCCGGACCCAATTTGGAAATCTAGACGTTTCTGGACTTCGTCCTGGTGAATACCGCCGTCTCAATAAAAAAGAAATTAGCCAATTGCATACCCTTGCAGTGACAAAGACGAAAAAATAATGAAGAAATGTGCGATTGGCCTTGTTCGTCTCTATCAACGCCTTCTTTCTCCCCTCTTTCCACCTTCCTGTCGCTATAGTCCTACCTGTTCCAACTATATGATCCAGGCAATTGAACGGCATGGTTTAAAAGGGATTCTGATGGGGCTTGCCCGGATTCTTCGTTGCCATCCCTGGAGCAAGACTGGAGTAGATCCAGTTCCAGATCATTTCAGTCTGAGAAGCCACCTAGAAGAAGAGAAAAGCGAAAATTAAGTTAGAGCAAACTTCTATAAGAAGTCATACTCAGAGCAAAGAAAAAAGTTTTGGAAATTCTCCAAAACTTTTTGTTTTTAGCGATCTGACCAGGTGCGAGGCATAAAGAGTAGTAACATCGGGTAGATCTCTAACCGTCCTGCAATCATGGCAATTGATAGTAAGAATTTAGAGATGGGGCTAAAGATAGCGAAGGTATCCGTTGTCCCAATCATCGGTCCGATATTGTTAAAGCAACTAAAGACTGCACTGACAACCGTCATAAAATTGTTGCTGTCAAAGCTGACAACCGCAATGAGGGCGATCGTAATCAAGGTATAGACTACGAAATATTTTAAGATTTTGTGCTGGGTGTCCTTATCCAAGGCAGTGCCATTCACATGTAGGGTCATCACCCGGTTGGGTGAGAGAGTCGAACGAATTTGATTCTTCCCGATCCGAGCTAGAATTAAGCAGCGAATCACTTTTAGTCCACCGGCCGTTGATCCTGCGGATCCACCAACCACCATGAGCATGAGAAGGAGGAACTGAGAAAAGAGCGGCCAATCAACAGTATTGCCAAAACCAAATCCAGTCGTGGTAATGACATTGGAGACTTGGAAAAAGGACATTTCAAAACTATCTGCAAAATTATGATAGAGATGGAAAATGTTGCAGGCAATCAGAAGGGAAGAAACCCCGACAATCATCAGGTAGGTGCGAAGTTCTTCATCACCGAAGAAGGCTTTGAACTTGCGAAGCATGATGTAGTAATAAAGGTTAAAATTGACCCCAAAGACCAAGACTCCAAAGCTGACCAAATAGGTGATGAGGGTCGAATGGTAGTGAGCAATCCCGTCATTGAAGACGGTGAACCCACCAGTACCAGCAGTCCCCATAGCAATGATAAAGCTATCATAAAGAGGCATGCCAGCACAGAAGTAGATCACGACGAAGAGGAAGAAGAGGGCCAAATAGAGGTAATAAAGGATTTGAGCTGTGTTCTTCAATTTGGATACAATTTTACCAAATACGGGACCAGGCACTTCTGCTTTCATCACTTCGAGGTGGCTGTTCTTGTTATTGTCCATAATAGCTAGGGCAAAGACCAGCACCCCCATCCCTCCGATTAAGTGAGTGAAACTACGCCAGAAAAGAAGGGAAGGACTGAGGACGGAGACGTCATTTAAAATGGTTGCCCCTGTAGTCGTAAAACCAGAGCTAACTTCGAAAAATGCATCAATGATGTTTGGGATTTGTCCTGAAAAGACAAAAGGAAGAGCACCAAAGAAGGACCAGAGGATCCAACACAAAGCCACAATCAGAACGCCTTCCTTGGCATAGATGTGAAAATCTTTGGGTTTGAAAAAGGAACCAATCCCTCCCAATACAAGGAGGATGGCAATGGTTGCAAATAGGGAGATAAAGACAGTCGGGCTATCCTTGACAACAAAATCGTTCTTTAGATTGAGAAGTGCAACCACAATCGGCACACAGAGCAACATGGCTTCAATCAAAAGGAGTTTTGCTAAAAGGTAGCGAATCATACTTTTGTTCATGGCTTACCCCTCTAACAAATCATAGATTTTAGTGATGTTGCTGATTAGGGTAGTAACGATAATGCGATCCCCTATCAAAAGATGGTCATCCCCAGTTGGGAAAATAGCTTTCCCGTTTCGAATAATGGCTGCGATGAGAACACCTTTTTTCAATTTCAGTTGTGCCAAAGGTTTGCCCGTCATTTTGTTTTCTTCGCGAATCTGGAATTGAAGGGTCTCGATTTGACCGTTGGCGACGTGGTGCAAGGCTTCAAGATTTGAATAGCGGGCATTATAGCGACCACGAATGAAGTGCATGATGGTATCCACCGCAATTCCTTTGGGTGTCACAATACTTGAAAAATCTTGCCGATCAATAATTTCCAGTAGGCTGGTTCGGTTGACCTTGGTAATATTCTTTTGAACACCTACACTATTTAGGAACATAGAAGCGATAATGTTTTCTTCATCGACCCCTGTTAGAGTCGCCACAGCATCAAAGTTACCGGCGCGCTCTTCCATTAGAATATCTTTTGATGTCCCATCTCCCTGGATAACATATAGATCAGGGAATTCTTGACTAAACCATTCTGCCCGTTTTTGATCGATTTCAATGACTTTTAAGTCGATCTTCCGTTTGCTATTTTCCAAAATATTTAGGAGATAGTAGGAAATCTTGCCAGCTCCGATCAGAAGCAGGCTTTTAACAACTTGCGGTCGAATGCTATTGTGGAAGTCTACGATCTCCACTCGATTTCCAGTCATAAAAATCTTATCAAAGGCTTGTAAAGTGAAGTCGCCATCTGGAATCGTTAACTGACCTTGCCGTTCGATAGCACAGATAATGATGTTTCCGTATTTCTTTCTGAATTGAGAAAGAGTCATCTGGCAGAGCGGGCTTTCCTCCTTGATTTTGAACTCCATGAAGGCCACTCGCCCACCAGCGAAGTGCTCAACAGATAAGGCATTTGGGAAGTCAATGCTATTAGCAATGTAGCGGGCAGCAAGAAGCTCAGGATTGACAACTAGAGAGAAGCCGAGAATATTTTTCTCTTTAAAATAGGAATTTGAGTATTCCGGATTGCGGACCCGGACAATGGTTTCTTTGGCTCCCATTTTTTTGGCTAAGACGGCAGATACCATATTGACTTCGTCTTGCTCTGTTAGGGCGACAAAGATGTCACAGTCGGCTACATCTGCTTGTTCGAGAATCTTAAAGTTGGCACCATTTCCAACAATACCAATGATATCGTAGCGTTTGGTAATATGATTAACGACGGCTTCATCTTGTTCAATCAAGATGACATCGTGATTTTCTGCGACGAGGGAACGACAGAGCGCTGTTCCGACTTTACCGCCTCCAACTACAATAATTTTCATGAATATTTCCTCCAAAGTATGATTCTATCTTACTCTATTTTCAAAAAAAAATCACCTCTTAATGGTGGAAATAGGGCATAAAGAGCCAGATTCTCTAAACTACATGAAAGAGAATGTAAAAAAGTGAAATTTTTTTGTCGAAATAGTTGACAGGAGGCATGAAAGTGGTATACTGATACAGTAACCTCATTGATTTACCTCAAACCTGTTGTGAGTTAAGTTAATGAAGTCGTAACCACGCTGTTTGCTGAGCTTGACTCCGGGCAGTGTGGCTATTTTTTTGCCAGAAATGAGATCGTGATGAATATTGAAGAATTAGCTTATACAGAAACCAAATCGAAAAACCATGTAGTTCTCTATCAACCTCAAATTCCCCAAAACACAGGGAACATCGCTCGTACTTGTGCAGCTACCAATGCTCCCCTTCACATCATTCGGCCCATGGCTTTTCCTATCGATGATCGGAAGATGAAACGTGCGGGACTGGATTATTGGGATAAGTTAGATGTTCGCTTTTACGACAGCTTGGATGAATTTATGGAGGCTGCAGCTGGAGGAAAGGTCCACCTGGTTTCAAAATTTGCTGACCAGACCTATTCAGATGTAGATTACAATGATGATGCAGAACATTATTTCATTTTTGGTCGTGAGGACAAAGGCTTACCGGAGGATTTTATGCGGCTTCATGCTGAAAAGGCGATTCGGATTCCGATGAATGATGAGCATGTTCGAAGCTTGAATGTCTCCAATACAGTTTGTATGATTGTCTACGAAGCCCTCAGACAACAGGAGTTTGCAGGCTTAGAGCTGGTCCATCAGTATGAGGGAGATAAGTTGAAGTAGGAAGAGGCTCTTTGCAAAAGGAGTTTCGTTGTAACTTTTGATATTACAAAACACTTGCAATAGCAGGTGTTTTTTGTTATGATTAAGGAGTCTTCAGGGCAGGGTGTAATTCCCGACCGGCGGTGACTTTTACTAGGAAACGTTCTTTTCCTTTTCTACTTTGTTGCCAAGCTTTGCCTAACTAGAAGTTATGCCTAGAGCTTGTCGCCTCGTCTAAAAGAAAAATATCCATTTCCATACTCTAAAAGAAGTCCGCGAGCGCAAGCTGATGTGGTGTGATTCCACAACCGACAGTATAGTCTGGATGGGAGAAGACGAGAGAGGAACAAACCTGTTCTTTTTGACGATGGACTTGATGGAAATTTTGTTGATTTTATAAGAAATCAGTCTTTGTGCTTTTTTCTTGTAGCATCAGGGCTTTTTTAATCAAGTACCAAGGAACTGTTTAAGTTTTCTTTAAAACGATTGAAATAGAATAAGGTTAAGGGAATCTTTCCAACTTCTTCTAATTTTAGTAAAAATTGGAGGAACCTGTGATGACAAATACTCGTAAACTGACCCTAGTGGCTGTTTTATCTGCACTTTCTTTTCTATTGATGTTTTATCAACTATCAATAGGGATTGATTTTTTAAAGGTTGACTTTAGTACGATCCCAATCTTACTCGCCTTAGTTCTATTAGATTTGAAGAGCTCAGTTGTGGTGGTTTTGATTCGATCTGTTCTCAAGTTGGTTTTGAATGGTCGAGGAGCTGAGACCTTGGTTGGCTTACCGATTAATATCATTGGTGTCTTAGTCTTTGTCTTAGCATTTGCAGTCATTTGGAATAAGAAGAAAAGCCAGGTTCGGTTTGTAATTGCTAGTCTAGTTGGGACCATTGGTTTAACCATTTCCATGCTGCTGGTCAATTACTATTATGCCATCCCTCTCTATGCCAAATTTGTTGGTTTTGACATCGCAAAGATGGTCGGAGTTGAAAAGTATCTTCTCAGTATGGTTGTTCCCTTTAATCTAATAGAAGGACTGATTTGGGCTGTAACCTTCTGGATGGTATATACCGTCGTACAGCCCCTACTTAAAATCTATGAAAAATAAACAATCTCATTTTTTAAAGGGCTCTTTTGCCCTTTTGTTATTTATGATTCTGGGCTATGTAGTCAAATTTTATCCGGAAAATTTAGTCGGAATCGATCAACCGATTCAATCGGCTATTCGCGGGGATTTACCAGCCTATTTGACAGCCTTCTTTACCCGTGTAACAGTGCTGATGAACACACCCGTTGTTGCATCCTGGGTTGGCGTCATTGTCCTCTTCTTTGTCTGGAAGAAATGGTATACGGAGGCCCTCCTCCTCACCGGGAGTTTGGTTACAACTGGATTACTCGTGGTAATCCTGAAACACATCTATTTACGCCCACGACCAGCACTTCAACATTTGGTCCAAGAAGGGGGCTATTCTTTTCCAAGTGGCCACTCCTTGGCAGCCACCCTGGTCTTCGGTAGTTTGATCATTGTGGTAGGGCAACGGATGACCTCTCAAGTTGGGAAAGTCCTAGCTCAGCTTGCCCTCTTCCTTTGTATGGCGACCATCGTTGTATCTCGTGTCTATGTTGGGGTTCATTACCCGACAGACGTCACAGGAAGTATGCTTTTGGGATTTGGTCTTTTGCAAATGGTCTTTCCTTATTACGACCGTTTGCGTTTTGAATGGCGCTTTAAGAGTAAGCAGAAGTAAAGCATGAACGATTTATTTGAAGAAAAGGTCCTAAAAGTCGTTGCTCAGATTCCCCTGGGATGTGTGGCCACCTATGGTCAAATTGCCCAACTCATTGGCTATCCTCGCCATGCTCGCCAGGTCGGCAAGGTCTTGGCCACTTCTACTAAAGCTGTGACCTATCCCTGTCATCGGGTCGTGACCTCTACTGGTCGCCTGGCTCCTGATTGGGAAGAGCAAGGCACGCTTCTCTGGGCAGAAGGGGTGGAATGCAAATCCAACGGTTGTGTGGATCTTAAGAAATACAAATGGAAAGCAGAGGAGACTCAACTTTGAGTTCACTCTGCTTTTTTGCTATAATGAGGGGTATGAAATCCTATACGACCTTAAATGATTATTACCGAACCTTATTTGGAGAAAAGACCTTTAAAGTCCCAATCGATGCGGGCTTTGACTGTCCCAATCGTGATGGAACTGTTGCTCGTGGGGGCTGTACTTTTTGTACAGTTTCTGGCTCTGGGGACGCCATCGTAGCACCAGACGCCCCTATTCGGGATCAGTTTTACAAAGAAATTGATTTTATGCACCGCAAATGGCCCGATGTCAAAAAGTATTTGGTCTATTTTCAAAATTTCACTAATACGCATGAATCCGTCGATGTCATTCGGGAGCGCTATGAGCAAGCCATCAATGAACCGGGTGTCGTAGGGATTAACATCGGGACACGACCAGACTGCTTGCCGGATGAAACGTTGGCCTATCTAGCAGAATTGACAGAGCGCATGCATGTGACTATTGAGCTGGGTTTGCAGACGACCTATGAAACGACATCTGAATTGATCAACCGAGCCCATAGCTATGAACTCTATGTGGAAACGGTGAAGCGGATTCGCCAACAGGTCCCTAAGGCAGAGATTGTTTTACACTTAATCAACGGTCTTCCTGGGGAGACGCATGAGATGATGGTGGAGAATGTCCGCCGTTGTGTAACAGACAACGATATCCAGGGCATTAAATTGCATCTGCTCCATCTCATGACCAATACCCGGATGCAACGAGACTACCATGAAGGGCGATTGCAATTGATGAGTCAGGAAGAATACGTGTCGGTCATCTGTGACCAACTAGAGATCATTCCCAAGGAGATCGTCATCCACCGGATTACAGGAGATGCTCCACGCGAAATGTTGATAGGACCGATGTGGAGTCTCAATAAGTGGGAAGTACTGAATGCCATTGAAGCTGAGATGCGTCGTCGTGGAAGTGTTCAAGGCTGTAAAGTAGGAAAATAGGAGGAGTAGCATGTTGCGACCATTAGAGATGGCCCATGATTTTCTTAGGGAGATCATTACAGATCAAGATACTGTGGTTGATGCGACCATGGGAAATGGGCATGATACCCTTTTCTTGGCGAAATTAGCCAAAGAAGTCTATGCATTTGATATTCAAGAACAGGCCTTGGTCCATACGCAAAAGCGCTTGGAAGAAGCAGGACTTTCCAATGCCCATCTTCTTTTAAAGGGGCATGAAGAAGTAGATCACTATGTAAACCAGGTCAAGGCGGCTATCTTCAACTTAGGCTATCTTCCTTCAGCAGACAAGTCGATTATTACCCAGCCTAAAACAACGATTCAAGCCATTGATAAACTCTGTCACCGCTTGATCAAGGGAGGGCGAATAGCCATTATGATCTATTATGGTCATGAGGGTGGGGACCTAGAAAAAGATGCTGTCTTGGAGTTTGTCTCCCAACTTCCTCAACAAGAATTTACGGTCACTACTTACCGGACCCTGAACCAGATCAACCATCCCCCATTTTTGGTCATGATCGAAAAATTAGAAAGTTACCGTCATGGATAAAGAATTTTTAAAAAATAAAATTGATGCTCTTCGCCACGATTTTGTGGAGTCCACCTCTCATGAACGTGCCGTTGGTTTTTTAGATGAAGCACGGATGAGCAAAAAGATGATCAAAATCAAGAAGAAGCTGGTTTCTCTTGAAATGGAACGTTGCCAGAAGAAAATTGAGCACAAGGATCTGACAAAGATTGATCAAAAGATCCAAGAACAAAAGCAACTCTTTGAGGACTGTTGTAACCAACGATCAGGAGGATAAGGGATGGAGATTCTTGTATACGCCATTGTCTTTTCCTTGATCCTGATTGTCTCCAATGCGACCAATAAGTTGATTCCGACTTTACCCCTCCCTTTGATCCAGATATTATTGGGGATTGGGATTGGCTTTCTCTTACCCAATTCGGAGTACCACTTAGATACCGAGCTATTTTTGGCCTTGGTTATTGGACCATTGCTCTTTCGAGAAGCAGAAGAAGCAGACATTACCTCGATTCTGAAGCACTGGCGCATTATCGCCTTTTTAATCTTCCCGGTTATTTTTATTTCGACCCTTAGCTTGGGGTGGTTGGCCCATCTCTTGTGGTTAGGAATTCCACTAGCAGCCTGTATGGCAGTAGGGGCAGCGCTCGGGCCGACTGATTTGGTGGCTTTTGCCTCCCTTTCGGAACGCTTTACCTTTCCAAAACGAATCTCCAATATTCTAAAAGGAGAGGGCTTGCTCAACGATGCTTCAGGCTTGGTGGCCTTTCGTGTGGCCCTAGCTGCATGGACCACTGGAGTCTTTTCCTTGGGCCAAGCTAGTTGGGACTTGGTCATCTCTATTTTAGGAGGGTTTGCGGTCGGGATTGTGACAGCTGCTGTCAACCGTGGGCTTCAAAAATTACTGCTCAGTGTTCGGGCAACGGATATTGCCAGTGAACTCATTTTAGAATTGAGTCTCCCCTTACTGACCTTCTTTATCGCAGAAGAGATCCATGTATCAGGGATTATTGCGGTTGTCGTGGCTGGGATCCTAAAGGCTAGTCGTTTTAAGAAAATTACCCTACTAGAAGCCAAGGTGGATACGGTCACGCATACGGTATGGAATACAGTCAATTTTGTCCTCAATGGGTCTGTCTTTGTCCTCTTGGGGATGGAGCTGGAGATGATTTCTGAGCCAATTTTGAGGACTCCCTTTTACAACAATCTGCTCTTGATTGTGACTGTTCTCTTATTGACGGGGCTCTTGTTCCTGATTCGCTTTTTGATGGTGTATGGATTTTACTGGTATAGGGGTTTCCGATTGAAAAAATCCATTGATAAGTATCTAAAAGATGCCCTCTTGTTGACCTTTTCAGGGGTCAAAGGAACAGTGTCCATCGCGACCATTCTCTTGATACCGACGCATCTAGAAGCAGAATATCCAGTTCTCTTGTTTTTAGTAGCAGGGGTCACCTTGTGTAGTTTCTTAATCGGACTTCTCGTCCTACCAAAACTATCCGAGGACAAAGAGGAATCCAATGATCATTTGATGCATATTGCTATCTTGAATGATGTCGTCATGCTATTGGAGAAAGACTTGACGGTGACCAAGCAGAAGGGACCTCTCTATGCTGCGATTGATAATTATCATGGGCGGATAGAAAATATGATTCTCAGTCAGGAGGATAAAGCGACCCAAAGAGACTGGGAACAACTAAAACTCCTTATACTCAGTATTGAGAATGATGGTTTGGAACAGGCTTATGAAGAAGGAAAGATTCGAGATAGAAGTTACCATGTCTATCAACGTTATCTTCGGGCCATGGAGCAGAAGGTCAACCGCAATCTATCATCGCGCCTGACCTATTATTTCTTGGTGCTCTTCCGCCTGCTCCGCCTGCTGTTGCACGAGCTTGTGACCTTTGGTTCCGGTATTCGGGCATGGAAAAATGGAGAGAATTACAAGCTTGAAGCCATCGACTATGACCAGATTGCTGCCTTGTATCTGGCCAATACGGAAATCATTATCGAGAGTTTGGAAAACCTAAAAGGGATTTATCGGAGTACCTTGATTTCCTTCCTTCAAGAATCTCGTCTGCGAGAAACATCGTTGATTACCAGTGGTGCTTTTGTAGAGCGGGTTATCAATCGCATCAAGCCTAATAATATTGACGAGATGCTAAGAGGCTATTACTTAGAAAGAAAATTGATTTTCGAATATGAGGAGCAGCACTTGATTTCGGCCAAGTATGCGCGTCGCATGCGCCAAAATGTCAACGAATTGGAAAACTATTCCTTAAGAGAAAGTGCCAATACTCTTCCTTATGACATGATCAATTATGCTCGGAATCGGTAAAAGTGAGTTTCCGCCTTAATAAAAGAAAAGAGATTGGCGACGCTTGTCCCAATCTCTTTGTTTTGTATCTTAGTAGGTTCTTTTTAATGCTCTGGCTGGATATAATAGCGTTCTTCCCCGATTGGAATCAGCTGGACCTTTCCTCCATAGAAAGCTGATAGCGTTTCTTGAGTGAGAATTTCCTCCTTAGGCCCTTGGGCAAAACTTTGTCCCTCCTTGAGGAGAAGGACATGGCTAAAGGACTTGGTGATTTCCTCTGCATGGTGGGTGACAAAGAGAATGGTCGGCGCCTTTTCCATCTGCTTGATCTGTTGGATCAGCTGAAAGATCGCTTCCCGAGCAAATAAGTCAAGCCCACTGGAGGCTTCGTCAAAGATGAGAAGATCGGGTTCTTCCATGAGACTTCGGGCAATAAGAATCGTCTGTTTTTCCCCTTGAGAGAGGGTCCGGTATTTTCGCCCAATCAAAGAAGCAGCACCGATGCGACGCAGCATGGATCGTGCTTCCTCGAGTTCTTTTTCTCCATAAGCTGTATAGAGAATGCTACTCTTGTATTTCCCTGTGAGGACGATTTCTTCTGGGGATAGAGATTCAGGGATGCGCTCAGAAATAAAGGAACTGACCACCCCGATTCGCTTGCGGAGCTCCGGAATGCCCCCTTGTCCAAATTGTGTTCCAAGGACAGAAACCTCCCCTTCCGTTTTCCAATATTCCGCCATTAGGAGACGGAGTAGGGTCGATTTGCCAGCACCATTCAGTCCAAGGATGGCCCAGGTTTCCTCCTTATTGACGGTCCAATTCAAACGGGAAAGGAGATTTTTTCCTTCTTTTCTGAGAGTGACGTCTTTCAGTTCAATTAAGCTTTCTTTCATCTTTTTAACCTTCATAAAAATATTCTCTATTTTACCATAAATATGATAAAATAGCAGATAGGAGGAAAGGGATGTTTCATAAAAGTAAATTATTTTTCTGGACGTGTGAAGTCCTATTATTAACGATTATATTCTATATTTGGGGAAGTATGGGAAGTCTGATCTCTCCCTTTGTATCCGTTCTGAATACCATTATTCTTCCATTTTTGATTGCTGGTTTCTTGTACTATATCACCAATCCAATCGTAGAGTTTTTGGAAAAGAAATTTCATCTGAATCGAATTTGGGGCATTCTATTAACTCTGGTAACCCTTTTTGGATTGATTATTTATGGGATTGTTTATATCCTGCCTATTTTGATCAACCAGTTGACAAGCTTGATTAATTCAACCCAAGGTTTGTATTGGGAAGTGCAAAGTTTTGTGACGAAGTTATCGAAAAATCCGGCCTTTCAGAGTATCAATATTCAATCAACCATTCAGCAGTTAAACCTGTCTTATGTGGATATTCTACAAAATATCTTAAACAGTGTGACCAATAGTTTAGGTAGTGTGGTGTCAACGATTGTCAATACACTCTTCATTTTGGTGATGACACCGATATTCTTGGTATACTTCTTGATTGATGGGAAAAAACTGCTACCGATGTTAGAGCGGACTATCCTAAAAAATGACCGGCGTAATATTACCTCTCTCTTAGTGAGTCTCAACCAAACAGTTTCTCGCTATATTAGTGGGATTTCTATCGATGCTTTAATCATCGGGACTTTAGCCTTTATTGGCTACAGTTTTATCGGTTTGAAGTATGCCTTGGTCTTTGCCATTTTCTCAGCCTTGGCCAACCTCATTCCCTATATTGGACCGACGATTGGCTTGATTCCTATGGTGGTTACCTATGCCTTCACGGATTTCAATATGATGATCAAAGCGGTTATCTTCATGCTCATCGTCCAACAGATTGACGGAAATATCCTCTACCCTCGGATTGTGGGAGGAGTGATGAAGGTGCATCCCATTACCATCATGGTCCTCTTGCTCTTATCCAGTAACATCTATGGTGTGATTGGGATGGTTGTGGCGATTCCGGTTTATTCGATCGGTAAAGAGATCGTGAAATTCCTCGCGGCCTTGTATGAAAATCATAAAAAGACAAAGGAACAGCGCAAGCAAGAAGAGTTTGGAATCATCAATAAATCCTAACAGAATAAATTAGAAGGGAATGGGTGACCATTCCTTTCAAATTGAAGATAAAGTCTTCTAAAAAAACTTTCCTTAGGTGAGTAGGGACGTCAGCGAACTTCGTCGAAGTTCCATGACTAATTATTGAGCCTAAGGTCTCAATAATTCCGAGTGCCTGAAACATAATTGTTTCAGGCACTTTTCTCACAGCGGAAAGTTTTAGCTCTACTTGAATGACTCAAAAAATAAGAGTCATTTTTTGAAAATTATCTAGCTGTTTTATGTAAAACAATAGTATGTCTACATTAAAAAAGGAATGGGTGACCATTCCTTTTTGAGTATGGACTTAGAAAGGATAGGCTAAGTACTTGAATCTTAAAGTTTTAGCTTTCCTTTAAGAAAATATGTTATAATGAATTAGTAATGATACAAAATCAAGGAGTTTCTATAAGATGATAGAATTGCTTGCCAAAAAGCAGCGACGCCAAATGCGTTTGCTAGAAACATTAATTCGTGAAAAGCGCTGGTTTCATTTGAAGGAACTCGCTGAAATGTTAGATTGTACAGAGCGGTCATTAAAGGAGGATCTTTCAAATTTACGGACGGTCTTTAATGAATTTTTGATTGAATCTTCGACAAATGGTATTAAGATTAGCTATGACGATTCGATTGGGATTGAGGTGGTGTACCATCACTTCTTTAAAGAATCTACAGCTTTCTCCCTCTTGGAATACTTGTTCTTCCATAAGGATGTTTCCAGTGACTTAATTTGTAGACGGTATAATCTCAGCCAGCAATCATTTTATCGCTTGATTCGAAATATCAACCAAATTATTCAGGAAAAGTACAATATCCGAATCACCTTGAATCCTCTGAATGTTGTGGGGGACGAGGTCGATATTCGATTTTTCTATTCCCAGTATTTTGCAGAGCGGTATTATTATTTAGAGTGGCCATTTCCAGATATCAGAGAGCAAGTCATTATTGATTTCATCACCTTCTTCTATAAATTGACAGAAATACCACTGACTTATTCGATCTTCCATTCCTATAAAATTATGCTGACGGTCTACCTATACCGGATTAAGCAAGGTTATCGAATTGAAGGGGCCAATAATTTTGAACAATACGCCTATCTCTATCAAGAGCTCCCAAAAATCAATGAGATGCTTCGTTATTTTGGTTTGCAGCTGGGGGTAGAATTTAATGAAGAAACCATTGAACAACTCTTTATTATCTTCTTGCAGAAACGCTTCTATTTTACTCCACAGGGTCTGATTGACGCTACAGAGGAAGACGCTGTTACAAAAAAATCCTATATTTTAGCCTCTCAATTTCTTGATCACCTGAGTGAATCTTATGGTTTAGAACTTGAGAATTATGAAGAGATGATCATGCATATTCACAACACTGCCTATTTGGAGCGACGTGAAATCTTTGGTGAATTTCTTCTCTATGATACTAAGAGCTATACCAATGAGGATTATCGAACCCTCTTCCCTAAATTTTATCAGGATGTTGAAACTGGTTTGTATCACTATCTCAAAGAGATGGGCTTTCATGAAAATCCTGAAAACCTCAAGCATCAGATTTATACCGTATTTTCACATTGGGAAAATCTATTGCCTCAACTATTAAGGAGACGGACAGCTGTCAAGGTCTTAATCATTAGCCGATACGATGACCACCATGCTAAGTCCATGATTGATTTCTTAAAATTTTATTGTACGGATAACTTTGAGTTTTCACAGGTCATCAAGCATGACTTTAAACTTCATGAATTAGAGCACACTGAGTATGATGTCATTGTTGCCAACTTTATGATTCCGGATATAAAAGGGAAAAAATTTATTTGTACAAGTAGTTTGACCCTTTTGGAACTTGTAGAAAAACTGAATGTACTCTTTTATGATTTTACACGTTATGGAGTATAACTGGCCTTCCCTCCTCTTTTAGGAGGGAAATTTTTGCGACTATGCACCATTTTAAAAAATATGATATAATGGGCATTATTACTATACATTGAGGAGAATATCCATGGAAGACCCTGGCAGTCAGGATTTAATACTGCAATTTGTTTTACTATTTGTATTGACCTTATTAAATGCATTTTTCTCTGCAACGGAGATGTCGATGGTATCGCTGAACCGTTCTCGCGTAGAGCAAAAGGCTGAGGAAGGTGATAAGAAATATATTCGTCTCTTAAAGGTATTGGAAAATCCCAACCACTTTTTATCTACGATTCAGGTTGGTATTACCTTGATTACCATCTTGTCTGGGGCAAGCCTAGCAGATAATCTTGGGAAAGTAATCGCTTCTTGGATGGGAAATACGGAGACAGCACGTGCGATAGCTAGCTTCCTCTCACTGGCTTTTTTGACCTATATTTCGATTGTATTTGGTGAGTTATATCCGAAGCGTATTGCCATGAATCTGAAAGATAGCTTGGCTATTCGAACGGCTCCAATTGTTATTTTACTAGGAAAAATCGTTAGCCCCTTTGTCTGGCTCTTATCGGCATCAACCAATCTGGTCAGTCGTCTGACCCCTATGCAATTCGATGATGCAGACGAAGAGATGTCACGGGATGAGATTGCCTATATGCTGGCTAAGAGTGAAACGAGTCTGGATGCTGACGAGATTGAAATGTTGCAAGGAGTCTTTTCACTAGATGAGCTGATGGCGCGTGAGCTAATGGTTCCTCGTACGGATGCCTTTATGGTGGATATCCAAGATGATACCAGAGAAATCATCGAAAGTATCTTAAAACAGAATTTTTCTCGTATTCCTGTCTATGATGATGACAAGGACAATGTCATTGGTCTGATTCATACCAAACGTTTGCTTAATGAAGGTTTTGTGAATGGATTTGATAACATCGCTCTTCGCAAGATTCTTCAGGAACCGCTCTTTGTACCGGAAACAATCTTTGTGGATGATCTTTTAAAGGAGCTCCGGAATACACAAAATCAGATGGCCATTTTGCTCGATGAGTATGGAGGAATGGCTGGTCTGGTAACCTTGGAGGACCTTCTGGAGGAAATCGTCGGTGAAATTGATGATGAGACCGATAAGGCTGAAAACGACGTATTTGAAATTGAACCAAATCTCTATATTGTGCAGGGGATTGTGACCTTAAATGACTTCAATGAGTATTTTGATGTGAAGCTGGAAAGTGATGATGTGGATACCATTGCAGGTTACTACCTGACCGGTGTCGGACGGATTCCAGGTCACAAGGAACGATTGAGTTTTGAAGTAGACAGCATGAAGAAGCATTTGATCCTTACAAACGATAAGGTGAAAAATGGTCGTGTCACCAAGGTGAAGGTTGAGGTCAGTGATCTAGTCGATGAAGACGAGCAAGCGACAAAAGTTCAAGAATAAAGAACATTAAATCAGGGAGTTTCCCTGATTTTTTTATATTCATTTTAGTTGAGTTTGCATCTTTAACCAAATTAATTTATAATAAAATAATTAGTGGTTATAAGGAGATAGCAATGAAACAAGAAGAATGGTTAGCAGAGTTTGAGAGAGCCCATGGTCGACCAGCTAATCAAGAGGAGATCCAACAGGTTTTTGGTACGTTTGGAAGTCCTGAAACACAAGTGACACCGAATACGCCCGTAAACCCAATTCAATCTCCATTTGAAGGTGTAGCACCTGTTTCCAATCAAGGACAATTTGGAGGTCACTTACCGTTTCCAGAACAAGCCAAATTTGGAGGAGCAGCGCCAGTACCAGAGAAAATGCCATTTGGAGGTGCAACACCAGCCCCAGAACAAACACAGTCTGGAGGAGCAGCGCCAACTCTAGAGCAAACACCATTTGGAGGAGCAGCGCCAGCCCCAAAGCAAACACTATTTGGAGGTGCGACGCCATCACCAGAACAAGCACAGTTCGGAGGTTCAGATCCGGCCCAAGCCCCAGTTGGAGGTGCAAGCCCAGCTCCAAATCAATACCAAGGTGGAACAAGTCCGTTTCAACATCAAGGACAAGCTTTTGGGCAAGGTGGAACTCAGCCACAAGCTCCTGTTCAGGAGTCGGCTCAAGCAGGAGCGCCCTTCACATCCTATAACAATGCTCAGATGCAGGGAGGTTATCCAAACAATGGGCAACTGAATTACCAGACTAATTCCCCATATATGGGACAAGCCCCAATACCCGGTAAGAAGTCTAAGAAAGGGCTGATTATTGGATTATTTAGTCTTGTCGCCGTTGCAGTTTTATCTGTGCTTGCATTTTTCTTATTTGCTAAAAATCCTAATAGTATTCAAGGGAAATGGTCAGCTACTCCTGAGATGAAAAAGACAATGAAGTCTGCTTTTTCAGGTACTTTCTCTACTACATCAGATATTTCTAGTGAATTTGTAAAAGATGTGGATATGATCGTAGAGGTAAAGGGGAAAAAAGTAACCATCAGTGTGATTGGTAAGATTGATTTCAAGGGAGCTGCAAAGGAACTCTATGATGATGGGGACAATGATTTTTACTCTGTTGAGGATGCCTTAGACTATATCCAGGAAAACAGTGAGAATTCCTATTTAGAGGATATGGGACTCGAAATCGATGTGAAAAAAGGCACTCTTAAAATGGTAGCCTTTGAAGGTGAGGTGGATGAAAAAGATCACCGATTCATTCAGGATGAAGATGCGAGTCATTTCCTTCAATACGATCTCAAGTATAAAATTGAAAATGGAACGCTGAAAGTTTCCGTGGATGGAAATGATTATGGAATTGAATACTCCTTTAAAAAATAAGATATTCGCTTATTTAGTGCCCTAATCGGGCGCTTTTTTTGTTGATACACGTAGAAAAAAATAAGATAATTAAAAAAATTCTGAATTTAGGCTTGACAGCTTGAAAAATTTTCGGTAAGATAGTCAACATAAAAAAAACGAAAGCAGAAACTTATGAAAAACACGAACTCCACATTGTTGAATCAAAACTTTTACTTTAGCTACTTTAGATAGTTTTTGTAGACATGAACTCATGGATGCAAACGAAACGAGCAATTTGTTTGTATCTATGTGGCTAAGATTTTTGATTGTGGTCCATATAGATGATATCTAAATGGACGGCAATGCTGGCATACTTTTAAGTTTGTGAGGAATGATACCAACCGTTTAGAATCATCTAAACGGTTTTTTGTATTCTGTTTGAATGTTTTAGAGAAGGAGACATGTTTCATGAAAGTTGTAAAGAAGTTAATTGCCCCGGTTCTGGTAGTTGGTCTACTGATGACCTCCCTCTTGACCCTCCACCACTTGAAGACCTCTAAGCATCAAAAAATCAAGATTGGGATTTCCCAGTATATTACTCATAAGTCTCTTGATGCGACTCGAAAAGGGTTTGTGGAAGAGTTAGCCAAACAAGGTTATATAGATGGAGAAGAGATTGAAATTGATTATCAAAATGCCCAAGGGGAGCAGCGAAATTTGAAAAATATTTCAAATCAATTATCACAGGAAAGTGATCTTGTATTTGCCATTGCGACTCCATCAGCACAAAGTATCTCTAATACAAGCAAAACGACCCCTGTAGTCTTTTCTGCAGTGACGGACCCTCTGGCTGCCAAGTTGGTCAAGAACTTGGATCAGCCTGGTGGCAATGTGACAGGAACGAGTGACCAATCTTCAGATGCCATTGCTACGCAAGTCGATCTGATTCAAAAGGTTTTACCAACAGCTAAGACAGTCGGAATTCTCTATACGCAAAGCGAGCCCAACTCTGTCGTTCAGAAAGATGAGGCCAAGAAGGTCCTTGAGGCCAAAGGATACCGTGTCGTAGAGAAGACCATTTTAGACAGTAATAATGTGAAAGCGGCAGCGGACAGTTTGATGTCAGAAGTGGATCTGGTCTTTATTCCAACAGACAACATCATTTCTTCCACAATGGAAACCATTAAACAAGTGTCTTTGAAACATAAGGTTCCAGTTATTGGAGGTTCGATTGAAATGGCCCAAGTAGGAGGGCTCTATACCTATGGGACAGACTACACTGAGTTGGGTCGTCAATCTGCCCGGATGGCGATTCGTATCCTAAAAGGGGAAAAGGCAGCCGAACTGGCAGTGGAGGCCCCTAAGAATCTAGAATTGTATGTTAACAAAGAGATGGCTAAGAAATTAGGAATTGATCTCTCTGGTATGAATGAAAAGAAATAGGAGATGGATGATGGATTTAGTATTATCAAGTTTATCTGAAGGTTTATTGTGGTCGATTATGGCCATTGGTATTTTCTTAACATTCCGCATTTTAGATATAGCGGATATGACAGCAGAAGGGGCTTTCCCGCTTGGGGCTGCAGTCGTTGCGTCCCAAATCCAAGCAGGTCAAAACCCTTGGCTAGCGACCCTCTTTTCGATTTTAGCAGGGATGCTAGCAGGGTTGGTCTCTGGTCTTCTTCATACCAAGATGAAGATTCCAGCGCTCTTAACAGGGATTGTGACTCTGACAGGTCTCTATTCGATCAATATTAAAATCATGGGGGGTGTCCCTAATTTATCCATTGGAGATTCTAGTACCATTTTCAAGTCTGTGATGGGGCTGGGTTTATCCAATGAGGCAGCTGTCTTTGCTGTTAGTATTTCTTGTTTATTATTGGTTTGTCTGATTTTGACCCTCTTGATGAAAACCCAGATTGGTTTGGTTCTTCGTTCTACTGGTGACAATATCCCGATGAGTGAGGCCAATGGGGTGAATGTGGATACCATGAAGATTTTTGGTTATATGATTTCCAATGGACTGGTTGCATTGTGTGGGGCTCTTTTCGCTCAGACAGACGGCTTCTCCGATGTGACTTCTGGTACAGGGACCATCGTCGTAGGTCTCAGTGCTGTTATTTTAGCAGAAGTCCTAATCCATGATTTGACCATTGGAGGACGCTTGCTTTCGATTGGAGTGGGGGCAATTGTCTACCGCCTCATTATCCTCAATATCTACGAAATTCCAAACCTAGACCAAAACTTAGTCCGTTTGTTTAACGCCATTCTCTTGGCTTTGGTCTTGTTCGCACCAGAAGTACAGAAACGTCTCAAGATTCGTGGATTAAAATTAAGCAGCAACTAGAAGGAGAAGATAAATGGCAACATTGTTAAAAATTGAAGATATCCATAAGACATTCGAAGCAGGCACGGTCAATGAAAACCATGTTCTCAAAGGCTTGGATCTAACAGTAGAAGAAGGGGATTTCATCTCCGTCATCGGAGGAAATGGAGCTGGTAAATCGACATTGATGAATATTCTGGCAGGTGGATTGCAAGTGGATCAAGGAGATATCCTTTTAGAAGGAAAATCCATTAAGCAGACCAGTGTTCGGAAACGTGCTAAAGATATTGCGCGTGTTTTCCAGGATCCTAAGATGGGGACGGCTTCCCGCTTGACCATTGAAGAAAACATGGCCATTGCTAAAAAACGTGGAGCAAGACGGGGCCTCAGTTGGGGGGTCAGGGAAAAAGACCGCGCGGAATTTAAAACGGCTTTGAAGGAACTCAATATTGGTTTGGAAAATCGCCTCAAAGTGGATACGCAATACTTATCAGGGGGACAACGGCAAGCCCTTACCTTGGTCATGGCTGCCTTGGTTAAACCAAAACTCTTGCTACTGGATGAACATACCGCGGCGCTCGACCCCAAGACCAGTGAAATGGTCATGGAACTGACGCAAAAGATTGTCGAAAGCCATGATTTGACAACCTTGATGATTACGCATGATATGAACCATGCCATCGCATATGGCAATCGCTTGATCATGCTCTACCAAGGCAAGATTGTAGTCGATGTTAAAGGGGAAGAAAAGAAGAACCTGACAGTTGAAGACTTGATGCGCCTTTTCCATCAGAACAGTGGTGAAACATTGGTGAGTGACGAATTGATTTTAGGATAAACGAAAAAGAGAGTGGGACAGAAATCGGTCATTCGTTAGAATTCGATTTCGTCGTCCCACCTCCGCACAGTTGAGTAGGGCTGTAAAAGCTGATGAAATCAGCGTAGTAGAGCCCACTCAACCACTGCGTCCTGCTCGATAATCCAAAGACAATTGAGAGGCTAGGACTTTTGTCCCAGCCTCTTTGTATTGATGTTGTCAGCCACATGCAGCTAATCCTGTTTCTTTTTCTCTAGGAAGCTAGCTGCGAGAAAAAGGCTAAGACCTGCTAAGAACACTAGGTATGAACTGCTGTGTTCAGTATTCGTTCTTGGAAGTTGTCCTTGTGAAGCCTGATCTTGTCTAGAGTTGGGAACACTCATCAAAGCATCATTGGTATTCGTTGGACTAGGATGCTCTGAAACAGGGCTATATGATCCCTTGCTTTCTGAGACAGTAGGATCCATTTTTTCACTGGAGTCCGACTTGTAGACAATGGCATAGGTTCCTAACTCTTGTGCCATGAATTCAATCATGCCCTCTCGAAGTGTAAATTCTAATGCTTGGAGCCCTTGATTAGGAGTCAAGATATAGAGTTGCTTCACTTCTTTTGATAGTGGAAGTCGTACCAGTACACTGCCTTTTACTGGAACTGAATTCCCTTCTTTATCCTTGAGTTGAAGGTTGAAAGCATCGTAGTTCTTGCCAAAGAGCCTTTGGTCAAGGACCTTTTGAATTTCTAAATGACTATCTCTACCAATCTCATTCTCTCCACTAATAACCTCTACCTTGCTGCCTTGGTCTTTTAGTACCCGAAGGACATATTCAGGAAGAGACGATATAGGCGCTTCCTGTCCAGCAGTGCCGATTGGGTCTGTATACTCAGGAAGAGTCACTACAGGTGGTTTTTCCTCTCCCAAACTTGTCACAATAGCTGGTAAGAGAGAAACGACTGGACTCATGATGATTTTCCCTCGGATGGCATAGGCTGAAATGATCTGATCTTGTTTTTGATGAGCAGTTTCTGGGATTGGCAGTTCAATCTGCTGCTCCTTAATCGCTAATACTCGATTTCCATCTGATAGGGTGACGTGTTGTTCATCGGTTTTCTTGAGGAAAACAGGATCTTTTGTAGCAGGGAAATGAACCGCTATCGCATCCCATTCCCCAGATGGAAGTGTGAGGCTAAGCGTCTGATCGCCTGCCTTTATTGGAGCTAGGCTTGGAGTCTCTAGGGATAGGGTTGAGGGTTTCAAGATGTCAAATGAATCCAGAGAAATCATTTTTCTGCCATCTGGAGAGTTAGGGTCGACTGTCAAGGTGAGAATGTGATCTCCATTGCTTAAGTTTGTGTACTCGCCAATCAATACATTCTTTTCATAGTCAGCGCTTGAGTAAAAGTCCAAACTTGGCATTTCTTTTCCATCTAGGGTTACTATGGCTTTTCCATAGTCAGAAGATTTTAAACCGTAGATACGAATCCCTGTACCAGTGAAAGGAATGGTTGCTTTGGCCTCAGAATGCTGAGACGGATCCACGTTTTGGAGAGTCGCGTATTTTTCTGTCGTTTGATATAAGCCTGATTCATTCCAGTCTTTGAACAAAGAACCATAGTGGATACGAGGATCTCTGTCATCCATCTTTTCAACAGTTGCGCCTTGACCAGGATAGATTTTAAAACAATCCAAGGAAATTTTTGAGCGTTCATTCCCACGGTTTAAGTGCTCCTTCTTCACGGTTAGAGTTAGGATATGATCTCCATCAAGGAGTCCTGTAAAACGACCAATTAGAGCACTTTTTTCCGTTTCTCCAGATGTGTGGAAATCCAGATCTCCCACTTTTTTTCCATCGATTTGGACTTCTGCAAGGCCTAATTCAGATGATTTGAGACCATAGATTTCAATTCCTCGCCCATTGAAAGAGATGCTAGCAGTTGCATCTTTGTCAGAGTAGCTATCAAGGGATAGGTCGGCGTATTTTTCAGTTCCTGAATACAAGTCAATTTCTTCCCAGTTATGGAAGGCAGGACCGTATTGAACACGAGGATCTCTGCCGTCCATCAATTCGACAACTGGTTGGATTGACGCAGATTCTGATGTTTGCCTTGAGCGCTCCCCAATCATGGCTGTCACAGTATAGCTATAGCTGTGAAGAGAATCAATGGAGCGGTCGATGAAATGAGTCACATTGGTTAGGAATTCTTTGATCGAAGGAGCGTCACTGCTTTCATCTTTGCTTTCTCGACGGATGATATAGTGGGTCGCATCCGTAACCGGATTGAAATCTAGTACAGCAGTTACAGCATCTTTTCTCACGGCAGATAGGCGAGTGATCCGTTCTGATAACTTTTCAAAGGTAATCTGATCCCCTTTTTTAGTGGCAATCTGAATTCGGTTGCCCTTCTGAAGAGTTGGTTTGATTTCTTTCCCGTTAATCTTGACAATACTCGATTCGATGTCTGGATAATCGACAACTAAATCTCCGCCTGCATGGGAAAGGAAGGATAGCGTTTCAAGATTCTTTTCTTTCCATTTCATGCTAACTTCAAAGTTACCACGAGCTACTAGACCTGAGACTTGACCATCTTTCCATGCATCTGGAAGGGCTGGTAATGGGGCAATGTAGCCGGTGTGAGACTGAAGGAGCATTTCTGCCATACCGCTGGTTGCACCAAAGTTCCCATCAATTTGGAAAGGCGCGTGCGTATCCCAGAGGTTTTCTAGAGTTGAGGATCTGAGTTGTTCTGCCAATAAACGATGGGCACGATTTCCATCTAGGAGACGAGCCCAGAGGTTGATTTTATTAGCCTTAGACCAACCGGTACCACCATCTCCACGATGGTTTAGGGTTGCGCGTGCTGCTTCTAGATATTCAGGCTGATCTTTGCCAAATAAGGTTCCTGGGAAGAGTCCAACCAGATGAGAAACGTGGCGGTGATGATTTTCAATTCCTTCATTAGTGAATTGAGGACTGTCTTCCTCATACCATTCCTTGATTCGGCCATCTTGGTTGATATGAAGTGGTTTGAGCTTGTCAAATTTAGCCTTCACTTCTGTCACCAAATCTTGGTCGACCTTGAGATGATTGGCTGCTTCCATATAGTCGTGGAAGAGTTGCCAAACTAGGGATTGGTCAAAGGTATTCCCAATCGTGATAGTTCCATGCTCTGGTGAGTATGATGGAGAAGAAACCCAACGGTCACTAGATTTGTCGTAGTGCAAGAAGGAATTCCAGAACTTGGCTGTTTCCTTGAGCATTGGATAAATTTTTTCTTTGAGATAAGTTTCATCCTTGGTGAATTTGTAGTAGTCATAGACGTTCTGCATCATCCAAGCATTGGCAGCAGGAGACCAACCCCAGTAATAATTCCAACCTGGAGTTGTCCAGCCAAATGGTGTTGCCTGAGTATGAACCAACCAACCGTTTTCTTGGCCTTCTTTGGATTCGATACCTGCATATTCTTTAGCAGCGATACGACCATAGTAGCGCATGTCATCAATATAATTGACCATTGGCTTGGCTGTTTCAGCAAGATTGTTCATGTAGGCAGGCCAATAGTTCATCTGAAGGTTGACATTGAGGTGGTAATCTGAGTTCCAAGGTGGATTGTCTACAGCATTCCAGACTCCTTGCAAGTTGGCAGGAAGGGCATCTGTCCGGTCACGAGAAGAACTGATGAGTAGATAACGTCCGTATTGGAAGAAGAGCTCTTCTAGTTTTTGCCCTTTTTCTGGGTTGTAGGTATGCAGAGCTTCTTTTGTAGTTTGATTAGACTTGTTGCCACCAAGATTTAGTTGAACACGATTGAAGAGACTCTGATAGTCCTTGATGTGGTTATTTTTTAGGGTTTCATAATCTTTTGCCTTGGCAGCTTCTACGATAGACTTAACAGTATTTTCTACGTCAATATCCTTGCGATAATTGGTTTTTGGATTTTGAGCAAAGTTGGTCTTAGCACTGAGTAAAAGGGTCGCATAGCTGGCTCCGGTGACAGTCAAATAGCCATCTTGTGCAGTGACTTGTCCGTCTGTCTTGATTCCGAGATAGGAAGCAAATTTCAGACCATTGTCTTTGACAGTTCCTTTGAGCAAAATACCATTAGAATCAGTCGTAACTGCTCCTTGTTTATAATTCGAATATTCCCAGGAGTAGTCGCCATTCGCAATCAAATCTTCAGTCAAGCTATTCCAGAGTGTAAAATCAAGGGTCTTATCCCCTTTTTTACTCAAGTGGGTGACAGTAACATCGTCAGGATAGCTAGAGAAGGTTTCACGCTTAAAGTTTGTACCGTCTTGGGTATAAGAAGTGGTTGAGATGGCCTCAGAAATATCTAAGCCACGATGGTAGTCGGTAACATTCTCCAGGCCTTTCTTTTGGTTGTTAAAGACCATAAAGATATCACCAAAAGATAAGTAACGACCATACTGAGCATTGTTTGGTCCGACTAGGTTGCGCTCTGCTAATTGCTTTGCCTTTTGGCGGTTTCCTTCTTCTAATGCCTTACGAATTTCTGCTAAGACCTTATAGCGGTCCTGATAGTTTCCTCCGTTGTAGTCGGTACTATCCGGTTGTGGTCCTCCGGACCAAAGAGTTTTTTCGTTGTATTGGATTCTTTCCTCACCGATAAGTCCGAAAACCTTAGCCCCCATTTCACCGTTTCCGACTGAAAGTGCTTGTTTTTCCCAACCATCATAGGTAGCAGCAGCAGGTTGATTGTAGGTCAATTGATAATCAGTTTGTTTGGCCACGGGAGTCTCAACTTTCATAGTTTCCCTTTCTTCATTTGGCACAATTGAAGTGGTCGAAGTGGCAGTATGCTTGCTTTGAACTTCTGTACCAGGTGACGAGCTTTCTTCTTCAGAAATAGGAGCGATATACGTATTTTCTGGTTTGGTTTCTCCAGCTCCGTCAGTCGGGCTCTCTATGGCTGGGGCAGCTTCAAGGTGGTTGCTTTCATTTTGACTTCCAACAATACTATCAGCACCTACCTGGTGTGAGGCGAGAAAAATGGCTCCTAATAAAACAGAAGCCGTACCGACAGTTAGTTTGCGGATACTATAACGACAGGATTTTTCCAAAAATCTTTGGTCCATTGTGACATCATCTACGGCTTGTATTAGAAATTCAAGCATTTTTTTGAGACCGCCTACATTTTTAGTTAAAGACAAGTCCCTTCATATTTATTTCTATCATATCCAATTTAATAGGGAAACAGGAAAATGTCAATAGCTTTTAGGTAAGATGCATATTTGAGAGTGTTATTTCTTGAAAAAGTAGAGAAATAAGAGATAAATTAGCTATTATTTTGGGATGAAAACATAATTCTTAACCTTACCAAACATTAGCCATTTTAACTTAAACAAGATGAGATAGAATAAACAGTTTCAAAGATTTCTTGAGTTATTAAAAAAGAGAGTGGGACAGAAATCAGTAATTCGTTAGAATTCGATTTCGTCGTCCCACCTCCGCACAGTTGAGTAGGGCTGTAAAAGCTGATGAAATCAGCGTAGTAGAGCCCACTCAACCACTGCGTCTTGCTCGACAATCCAAAGACAATTGAGAGGCTAGGACCTTTGTCCCAGCCTCTTTTTTTACCATAGAGAATAGGTAAGAGTAACACCGACTGGAATGGCCTGTACTAATACAATGGAATGAAATTGAAAAACAGTTTATTTTCTAAAAAATCATTAAAATCCTTTTATTCACAAGGAATCATGATATAATAAAACCATAAAACGTTTTCAAGAGAGAAGGACAAGGCATGGAAAATGAAACAGTTGACTATGGAAAAGTAACAGGAATGGTACACTCTACGGAAAGCTTCGGTGCTGTAGATGGACCAGGGATCCGTTTTATTGTCTTTCTTCAAGGCTGTCAAATGCGGTGTCAGTATTGCCATAACCCGGATACTTGGGCTATGGAAACCAACATGTCTAGAGAACGAACAGTAGATGATGTATTGGAAGAAGCCCTCCGCTATCGTGGTTTTTGGGGTCAAAAAGGTGGGATCACTGTCAGTGGCGGAGAAGCCCTCTTGCAGATAGACTTTTTGATTGCCCTCTTCACCAAGGCTCAAGAGCTGGGAATCCACTGTACGCTTGATACTTGTGCTCTACCTTTCCGCAATACCCCTCGCTACCTGGAAAAATTTGACAAACTGATGGCAGTGACGGATTTAGTTCTGCTAGACATCAAGGAAATTAACGATGAACGGCACAGATTTGTAACCAGTCAAACGAATAAGAATATTTTGGCTTGTGCCAAGTATTTGTCTGATATTGGCAAGCCCGTTTGGATTCGCCATGTCTTGGTGCCAGGTCTGACAGACCGAGACGACGACTTGATCGAACTTGGGAAATTCGTCAAAACCCTTAAAAATGTTGATAAGTTTGAAATTCTTCCTTACCATACCATGGGTGAGTTCAAATGGCGGGAATTGGGCATTCCTTATTCCCTAGAAGGAGTCAAACCTCCAACAAAAGAACGGGTTCAAAATGCGAAGGACTTGATGGAAACTGAAAGTTATCAAGACTACTTGAAACGAGTTAAAGGATAATGAAGTTAAGACAGTTGGTGCTTCCAGCTGTCTTTTTCTAACGAAATGAACAACTATTCCCTTTCTTTAAACGGAAAAACGTGCTAAAATAGAGTGACTATAGAAATGAAAATGAAGAGGTAGAAACATGTCAAAAATTCTTGTTTTTGGTCACCAAAACCCTGACTCAGATGCCATTGGTTCATCAGTAGCTTTTGCTTACCTTGCAAAAGAAGCTTATGGTTTGGATACAGAAGCGGTCGCTCTTGGAACTCCAAATGAAGAAACAGCTTTCGTCTTGAACTATTTTGGTGTAGAAGCACCGCGCGTGATCACATCTGCTAAAGCAGAAGGTGCAGAGCAAGTCATCTTAACAGACCACAATGAATTCCAACAATCAGTTTCAGATATTTCTGAAGTTGAAGTTTATGGTGTGGTGGACCACCACCGTGTGGCTAACTTTGAAACTGCAAGCCCACTTTACATGCGTTTGGAGCCAGTTGGATCCGCATCTTCTATCGTTTACCGTATGTTCAAAGAACACGGTGTAGCTGTTCCAAAAGAAATTGCAGGTTTGATGCTATCAGGTTTGATTTCAGATACCCTTCTTTTGAAATCTCCAACAACTCACCCATCTGATAAGGTGATTGCGCCTGAATTGGCTGAATTAGCTGGTGTGAACTTGGAAGAATACGGTCTTGCCATGCTCAAAGCTGGTACAAATTTGGCAAGCAAGTCAGCAGAAGAATTGATCGACATCGATGCAAAGACTTTTGAATTGAACGGTAACAACGTACGTGTTGCCCAAGTGAATACAGTTGATATTGCTGAAGTCTTGGAACGCCAAGCTGAAATCGAAGCAGCCATCCAAGCCGCAAATACAGCAAATGGCTACTCTGACTTTGTCTTGATGATTACAGACATCGTCAACTCAAACTCAGAAATTTTGGCTCTTGGTGCTAATATGGACAAGGTAGAAGCAGCTTTCAACTTCAAACTTGAAAACAACCACGCTTTCCTTCCAGGTGCTGTTTCACGTAAGAAACAAGTGGTACCACAATTGACTGAAAGCTTTAATGCATAATGATAGGTGGGGAAGCCCATTGTTAAAAAGGAGTTTAGGCTCCTTTTTTTCTAGGAGAGAAAGATGTTAGAAAATGGCGATTTGATTTTTGTGAGAGAAGATACAGAAATGGGGCAGGCTATCCAGGCTTCTACAGGTAACTACAGTCACGTGGCTATCTTTTTGGACGGACAGGTCTATCATGCTACGGTGGAAGGTGGCGTCCTTGCCCAGGATCCTGAGGACTTCTTTGAAGCTGGAAAAGTCTATGACCTTTATCGCTATGAGCAGATTGATTGTACAGAGGTTAAAAAGCGAGCAGAGAGTCTTTTAGGGGCTCCCTACAATGCGTCCTTTTATCCAGATGGAGATGGTTTCTATTGTTCCCAGTTTGTAGCAGAAATTCTTCCTATTTTTGAGACCATTCCCATGAAGTTTGGAGAGGGAGAAGAAGAAATTAGTTCCTTTTGGAAAGCCTACTACAGAGAACTCGGCCTAGCCGTTCCTCTAGATCAGCCCGGGACCAACCCGAGTCAGTTAGCCCAGTCTTCGCAACTACATTTTAAAGAAAGGTATATGGATGATTCAGATTCCTAAAACAACATTCTGAATCTTTGATACAGTTCGTAAGAGTTGCATCAAACTAAAGAAAAAGAATTATTCAATCCTTTCCTTTGGTGAGTGTGGATGTTATGTTTAATTATCCAGCGGATGATTTCAGAAATCTAGGAAGTTCCATGATGTAGTTTTGTGCCTCAGGTTTCAAGGATTTTTCTCACACTTGAATGTATCAATTTTTAATTTTTTACTTTAAAAAATATGCTTTAGGATAAAAATAGAGTTTGAATTGAAATAAAATGTAATATATTGCATTTAACAAAACGAAAAATCAAAAAAAGCTTGGTACTGATCCCAAAAAGTTAGACAAATAATTTATCAAAAGGATTTAGTTCTGTATTACACAGGATTGAGTCCTTTTTTATTTTTACCTTAATTTGTTTGTTTTTGTAATAATCAATATAGTCTATAATAGCTTGTTCCAATTGCTTAAGCGATTGGAACACCTTCTCGTAACCTTGAAACATTTCCTATTTTAAAATGTGTAAGAAGATTACTTCCATTTACGACGAATTGTAGCTGTTAAATCAATAAGGTCATTGAAGCGTATTTCACTTTTGAAAAGAATATAAATGATAAAGGGAATAAAGGATAATCTAAGATCTATAATTCATCGGTTGTTTTATATGTCTGATGAGATTGTTTTGATGAATAGAATTCCACAGAAAGTAAAATTCTGAAAAAAATCCGAAAATTATTGGTTAATATATACTTGTTTAAAACGATAAAACAAAAAAACTGAACAGGAGACATCTATGGAACAAAGTATTACCATTAAAAATCTATGTAAGTCATATGGTCAAACTCAAATTTTAAAAGATATTTCTTTTGAAGCAAAAGCAGGTAGAGTGACTGCTTTCCTAGGTCCAAATGGAGCTGGTAAAAGTTCAACCTTACGTATCTTATTAGGATTAGACAAAGCAACATCTGGTCTTACCAAAATTGGAGATCAAACTTATAAGGAATTAAAATTTCCTCTAAAGACTGTAGGAGCTTCATTTGACAGTGTAGGAGCTCCTGATGATCGGACTATTTATCAACATTTGAAAATTGTTGCTGCTAGTAATGGGATATCCAGCCAGCGAATTGAGCAAGTTTTGGATATGGTGGATATTAGCCATAAGAAAAAATCTAAAATTGGGAAATTATCATTAGGAGAAGGACAACGCTTGGGAATTGCAACAGCTCTATTAGGGAATCCTCAGTATCTGATATTGGATGAACCGACAAATGGGTTGGATCCAAGAGGAATTCGGTGGTTTAGAGAGTTTATAAAAAAACAAGCTCAAGAAGGGAAGACAGTCTTGCTATCATCTCATATATTATCGGAAGTGGAAGCAGTAACAGATGATGTGGTCATCATAAATAAAGGCAAAGTTCTTATAAAAGGGACTTTACAAGAAGTGATGAAAAATCTTTCTTCACTGGAGGAAGTCTTCTTTAGATTAACAGAGGGAGGAAAGTGACATGGCACTTATTTACTCTCTTCATTCTGAAATATTGAAATTACTTTATAAGAGAGCTACTCATGTTGTACTATTCTTGATACTAGTATTTCAAACGTTTTTAGCAAATATTGGTGCATCTCAAATTGTTTCAGTTGGTATCCATGCTACACCAGAGACAAACCCAGAGTTAATAGAAGCTATTCCCCCTATTGAATTTTTAGGTTTTGATGTTACTTTAGTTGGCATTTTTTTTATGATTATCTTAGGCTCAATCTACGGAGCTGAAGAGTATAAAGGCTCTGCTATTCGTACAAGCCTCCTCTCTAATACGAGTCGAAGTACTTTCCTAGTTTCAAAAACATTAGTTTGGTTGGTATTTTCTTTTGTCATTTCCTTCCTATCAATATTTCTGACGATTAACATGACACATTATGTTTTAGGACAAGATGGTTTATTGCTTTTTTCACTAAATGGGACAGTTTGGTTCTATATGTTTTTGGACAGTATAGCTTGGACATTATTGGGACTTTTAGCCTATATTCTGGCTTTAACATTTAAAAAACCCCTTGTTCCCCTATTGTTTTTGCTTCCTCAAGTCTACAATTTAGGAACATTCTTAGCCAATCATATATCAGTTGCAAAATTTCTTCCAGTTTCATTGAGCTATGGACTGATTGCTACATCTCCTCAAATGTTAGAACAGAATAGTTTACAAAATATTTTGCTTTTACTTTGTTGGAATTTGTCATTCTTAGCTTTGGCAATTTACCGCTTACTTCAGTCAGATGTTGGAGGAGGGGAATGAGTTGAAAGAGCAATTTAAAAGTGAGTATCTCAAGTTTATGATGAATCCTTGGCACTGGTTGATTATAGGGGCTTTGCTACTGTGTATTCCTGGAATGGTTATTTTTTTAAATAGTAAACCAGACCAGTTGACACTACACTTTGTTTTGGAACAGCTACTGCAAAGTCTCTATTTAGGTCAGGCAGGTTTCATTAGTCTAGCGGTCCTATTTATAGGACAAGAATTTACAGGTTCTAGCCTTCGCACTAGTTTTCTTACATGTCCAAATCGTTTGAAATTTATAATATGTAAACTAGCTATTGTGTTATGTGTGGAAATTGTACTATTGGTCGCTGTATTATCATTATGTATACTAATTGCCGAAGGATATTATAAAATCAATCTTTTGAGCGATATTAAAAATGTTCTAACAATCCTATTTCCAGTTTGTATTTCTATTTTAACATTCTCTCTTTTAAGTGGTATTTTTGTATTTATTTTACGATCTTTTACCTTAATTTTGGGAATAAGTCTATCCCTTTTATTGGGGTTGGGACAAATGTTACTACAATTCAGTTCTTTTTTTAGAAATTTACCATTACTAGCTAGTATGAACTGTTACTATATCCATCCTTTATCACTTTATTATCCAGTTTGGCAAGGTCTGGGGATACAAATAGTTTGGTTATTAATTGTTTTTGTAGTTGCTACACTGATACTTATAGGAAGAAATATGCGCTAAAGACAGGGGCTATCCTGTCTTTTCCTCAGTTAATGATATAATATAATTTAGGAGCGTGAGTTATGGCTTATAAAATTTTAGTGGTAGATGATGATCTTGCTATTCTTCGCCTAATAAAAAAGGTACTAGAGTATGAAAAGTATGAAGTAGTCATACGAAATAACATAGATGAGATTGATCTTTGTGATTTTACAGGATTTGACTTGATTTTATTAGATATTATGATGCCTGTTAGTGGTTTAGAAGTCTGTCAGATGATTCGCGAGCAGATATCTGTTCCTATCTGTTTTATAACTGCTAAGGATATGGATGAAGATTTGGTGGCTGGAATCAATGCAGGAGCTGATGATTATATTATGAAGCCCTTTAGTATGCCAGAGCTTTTAGCACGTGTTAAAATGCACTTACGTCGTGAAGAACGGACTAAAGGAAATGTTCATCAAATAAAGATTGGGAAGCTTATACTATATACGGATAGTAAGGAACTATTTGTAAACGAAGATAAGATCGTCTTGACAAGGAGGGAATTTGATATAGTGAATCTTTTAGCAAGTAACCCAAGTAAAATATATTCTATAGAGGAAATCTATAATTATTTATATCCACAAAGTTCAGAAGCTCTTTTACGTTCGGTTTCAGAGTACATTTATCAAATTCGTCAAAAGCTGAAACCTTATCAATTAAATCCAATTAAAACCTTGTACGGTGGAGGATATCAATGGGTAGAATCAAAAGTTTTAGACAATTAATTCGAGAAACCTGTTGGAGAATTATTTGGCAGTTTGGTGTAGGTTTATTATTAGCTTATCTTATTCCCTTAGCTTCTGTATCCATACAAATAATGGAGGATGGGAAGCCTCTCAAAAATAATGATGTTCAATCAATTTTTTTCAATGTGTCATCATGGATATATATTTGTGTTTTATTGATTATTCTAATAAGTTATCACATTGGTAAATTGTTGAAAAAACTAAGTTATGAAATGAATTTGATTTATGAAAATAGTATGTGGCTTGAAAGCGAATGTACAGAAAAATTAACAGTTAAGGAATTTCGTGAGACTGGTAATCGCATTATTGTGATGCAAGATCGTATTCGACAGCTATTAGATGATGAAAAGCAACAGAAAGAAGATTTGATGTTTCAGGTTTCAGCAGCTTCTCATGATTTAAAGACACCTCTAACTATCATCAAAGGGAATGCAGAATTTTTGCACACTTCCACTAAAGATGAACAGTCTAAAGAATGTTTAGTAGATATAGTTCATGCTAGTCAACGCTTGCTTACCTATTTTAATCAGTTGATTCGTTATTCTAAAACTTACTATGATGATGAGACAGACTGGACGGAATATTCCTCTTCAGATTTTATCAATGAATTAGAGAAAGAAGTCTCTTTTTTGATAAAAAATCAGATTGAGTTTTCTTTTGAACAAAATTTGAAAGGAACTGAAAGCTATTATATAAATCCATCTCTTATGATTCGTGCAATACAAAATATTTTAACAAATGCTTTGGAGTATGCAGATAAACAGAATCCTAAAATTAAAATTAGGGTAGAGCAAGAGGAGAAGGAATTGAAAATAGGTATATGGAATAATGGCTCTGAATTTCCAGAGGAAGTTTTAACTAATTTTGGGAAGCTCTTTTATCGTATGGATAAAGCTAGATCGGTTAAAGAGCAACATTATGGTATTGGACTTAGTTTTGTATGTAGAGTTGCAAAACTACACAAAGGCCGAGTTGAGCTTAGAAATAGAGACGAGGGAGCAGAAGTTTTAATGGCTCTTAATTGTATTAAATCAAAGTGATTTATTATAGGAATTTTTGTTTTCAGCAACTGGTTAGTTGAATCCTCTGGTTATTTTTATGTAATTGATACGAGAAGTGGAAAAGTATGTTGCCCAGTTTTCACTCCCGCAAAAATCGAAGCAATTTTTTTGACCCTTATTTTTTATAGCCCTATTTAGGCTCATTTATGATTAACAATAAAATGAAGAATTTATCCTTTTGCAATGATTACGCTTAAGCTTACTTTTATGTTACAATAAGAGCTAACCGATAAAACATAAACGAGACTTATTCATGATTACAATCATTAACCCCACACGTTTGACACGTCAGCCATTTTTCAAGGACTTGATCAACTATTTGGATCAGCATGACGATGTGATCCTGCGGCAAATCAAGGCCAAATTTCCAGCTCAGCCAGTGGATAAGCTGATGGAGGAATATATCAAAGCGGGCTTGATCCTTCGAGAAAATAAGCGCTATACCCTCAACCTGCCTTTCTTGGAGTCAGCTGATCTTGTTGACCTGGATCAAGAGGTCTTTGTCCGAGAGGACAGTGCAGTTTATCAAGAATTAAAAGTCAAGGTCTTCCAAAGGGAACTCCGCAACACGACCAATGCAGCGATTCTCATAGAGGAGACTGACTTCGAGCGAAAGGCACAGACCCTTTCCAATTACTTCTACAAGGTGGCTCACCAATATCCCTTGACGGAGAATCAAGAGAAACTCTATGCCATCTTGGGAGATGTCAATCCCGAGTATGCTCTTAAGTATATGACCAGCTTTTTGCTCAAGTTCCTCAAAAAAGACCAAGTCCAGCAAAAGCGCAGAGACATCTTTGTCGATAGTTTAGAAGTCTTAGGCTATATCCGAAAAAATGCTGAAGGCAAATATGAATTAGTAGTGGACTTGGACAAGGAAAGACTGATGTTTAGTAAACAATAGAAAAGGCTAGGAAATTTTCCTAGCCCTATTTCGTTCAATTATAGGTAACGTTCAGCGATGGCGGCATCACCTGGATATTCTTCTTTTACCCCATTGACGATTTGGTAGCAGTCAGCTCCTTTTCCAGCGATAATGACAGCATCATCAGGCTTGCTGGTCGTTGCCATGGCCAGTTGAATGGCTTGTTCGCGATCTGCGATTTTTTCGACAGGTCGCGTGATGAAACTGCTAATCTCTTCAGCGATGGCCAAAGGATCTTCATAGTTGGGGTCATCCGCTGTTAGGAAGACTTGAATTTCAGGATGGTCTTCTAAGAGCAAGCCAAAGTCCTTACGGCGGCTCTCTCCTTTATTACCGGTTGATCCAAGGACCAGCGAAATGGTTCCCGTTTGATGGGTTTCGACAACTGAGAGCAGTTTCTTCAAGCTATCACCATTATGGGCATAGTCGATGAAGACCTTGGCCCCATTCTTTTGAGTCAAGACTTCCATTCGGCCAGGAACCCGCGTCTTGGCAATTCCTTTTTGGATGTCTTCGAGACTCGCTCCTAGACGAAGGCAGGCAAGACCTGCAGCTACAGCATTTTCTTGGTTGAAGCGACCAATCAGTTGGGTCTCGTAGTTGCCGGCTAACTTGCCAGTGACAGAAAAGCTAAAGGCTTTTGAGTTCTGGACTTGGTTGCTTGATTGACTACCGTAAAAGTCGTGGTCTTGCTCAGCGACTTGCTCCTTAAGAATCTCAAAATGATCCATATCGCTATTAACGACAACAGCACGGCTATTTTCCAACAAGAGACGTTTATGGTAGAAGTAGTCCTCGAATGTTGGATGTTCAATCGGTCCAATATGGTCAGGGCTGATGTTGAGGAAGACACCAACATCAAAAGTAAGACCGTAAACCCGTTTGACTAAATAGGCCTGACTAGAGACCTCCATAATCAGGTGGGTCCGATCATTGGCTACTGCCTGGGCCATCATTTCAAACAAATCAATGCTTTCTGGAGTTGTCAAGGTTGATTTGAAGAAGGTCTTGCCATCCAAGGTTGTGTTCATAGTGGATAGCATGGCTGGACGATGGCCTTGTTCAAGAATCTTGTAGGCATAGTAGGCAGAAGTCGTTTTGCCCTTGGTCCCTGTAAAAGCTAAGAGTTTTAGCTGGCGCTCAGGGTGGCCGTAGAATTCCATGGCAATCAAGCTCATAGCCTGTTTGATATCCGTAACGATAATGGCTGGGATGCTGACCTCAAAGTCTTGCTCAGCGACATACCACTGGAGACCTTGCTCAATCGCTTGTTCCAAAAATTCCTTCTTGAAATTTGCCCCCTTGACAAAAAAGAGGGTCTCGGAGTTGACTTTTCGACTATCGTAGCTTATTTGATTAAAAGAAACACCACTTGCTGAATAGTGGTATTCTCCGTCTTGTAGGATCTCACGAAAGTTGTGATCCTCTTTTAAAATGTTTAGTACAGTTTCTATCTTTATCATAATCCTATTTTAAACTGAAAGACCTTATTTTACAAGTGTAAAGGAAAAGTTTATAATGAAAGAAGACTATAAAGTAGAGGAAACATATGAGTAACGAAACAAGTAATCAACAGGCCCAGATGCTTCGAGGTACAGTCTGGTTAACAGCCAGCAATTTCATTAGTCGTCTCTTAGGTGCGGCCTATATCATCCCTTGGTATATCTGGATGGGCAAACATGGAGCAGAGGCAAACGGTCTATTCACTATGGGCTACAATATCTACGCTTGGTTTTTGCTGATTTCAACAGCAGGCGTCCCGGTAGCAGTCGCTAAGCAAGTGGCCAAGTACAATACCAAGGGACAAGAAGAGCACAGTTTTGCCATGATTCGTGGCTTCCTTAAGTTCATGTCTTTATTGGGCTTGGTTTTTGCCATTATCATGTATGTGCTTTCTCCAGTCTTTGCAAACCTATCAGGAGGTGGGAAAGACCTAATCCCTGTCATGCAGAGCTTGTCTTGGGCAGTCTTGATTTTCCCTTCCATGAGTGTCATTCGTGGCTTCTTCCAAGGGCATAACAATCTGAAACCTTATGCTATCAGTCAAATTGCTGAGCAAGTGATTCGGGTTATCTGGATGCTCTTGACAGCCTACTTCATTATGAAGGTCGGCTCAGGTGATTACGTTGAAGCTGTGACCCAGTCCACTTTTGCAGCCTTTATTGGGATGGGAGCGAGTCTTCTAGTCCTCGTCTATTACCTCTGGAAAACAGGGCTTCTACAGCACATTATTCATCGCCCGGAGTCTGATAGCCAGATTGATACCAAGGCTCTCTTGTGGGATACCATTCGTGAAGCGATTCCGTTTATTGTGACAGGATCAGCCATTCAACTCTTCCAAATTATCGACCAGATGACCTATAGCAATGTCATGTCTTGGTTCACCAACTTCACTCGTTCAGAGCTTTTGGTTCAGTTCAGTTACTTCTCAGCGAATCCGAACAAGATTACCATGATTTTAATTGCAGTTGCGACATCGATCGGTGGGGTGGGAATCCCTCTTCTTACAGAGAACTATGTCAAGGGTGATTTCCGGGCTGCAGGGAAGCTGGTTCAAGATAATTTGACCATGCTAGTAGCCTTCTTGCTTCCGGCGACGATTGGAGCAGTAGCCATTGCTGAGCCTCTCTATACGGTCTTTTACGGGAAACCAGATTCCTTGGCTTTGGGACTCTTTATCCTAGCGATGTTACAAACGGTCATCCTAGGTTTGTATACGGTTCTCTCTCCAATGATCCAGGCTCTTTTCCAAAATCGGAAGGCAATTCTTTACTTTGGCTATGGAGTATTGGTAAAACTGATTCTCCAAGTACCGTTCATTTATGTCTTTAAAGCCTATGGTCCTCTTCTTTCTACTACGATTGGTCTCATGATTCCGATTGTCCTTATGTACAAGGAAATTCATCAGGTGACTCATTTCAATTGCAAGACAGTCTTTAAACGGAGCTTATTGACAGCTATTCTCACCTTGATCATGCTCTTGGTGGTCCTAGTTGCAGGCTTTATCCTCGGCTTGGTCATCAAACCAAATGGTCGAGTGACAAGCATGATTTATGTAGCTCTGATTGGTGGTGTTGGAATCGTGGTATACGGTGGCCTTGGTCTTCGTCTTCGTTTCTTAGATCGCTTCATTGGTAGCAAGGCAGCTAGTCTTCGAAATAAATTTCATATTTCATAATCAGTAGAGGTTGGGGCTATCCCACCTCTTTTTTCATTATAGTTTGAAGCTATATCTAGCTCTTGAAAAAGGAAAAACCGAATCATCTAAAGAAGTGATACAATAGAGACAATTGAATTTACGTCCATTGGAGGTTTGTATGAGTCACAAAAAGAATATTAACACCATCCTAGCTCAAGCGGGAATCAAGTCGGATCCAGCAACAGGGGCTTTGATTACTCCGCTTCATTTTTCAACCACTTACCAGCATCCAGAGTTTGGTCAATCTACTGGTTTTGACTATATCCGTACCAAGAATCCGACGCGGGTAAACGCTGAAAAGACCTTGGCAGCTATTGAGAGTGCAGAGCATGCCTTGGTGACGAGCTCAGGTATGTCTGCCATTGTCTTAGCTTTTAGTATTTTTCCAGTTGGCAGTAAGGTCTTGGCAGTAAGAGATCTTTATGGAGGCTCTTTCCGTTGGTTTAACCAAATGGAACAAGAAGGACGCTTTTTCTTTACCTATGCAAATTCTGAAGAAGAATTGGTAGAGGGATTGAAGGGAGAGGTGGATATTCTCTATATTGAAACGCCTACTAACCCACTCATGCTGGAGTTTGACATCCAGAAATTAGCTAAACTCGCTCATGAAAAAGGGGCAAAAGTGATTGTAGACAACACCTTCTATAGCCCTATCTACCAACGTCCAATTGAAGAAGGAGCAGATATCGTCCTTCACTCAGCGACCAAGTATCTAGCGGGTCATAATGACGTTTTGGCTGGTGTTGTAGTGACTGATGATGAAGGTCTCTATGAGCAACTCTTTTATAACTTAAACACAACTGGAGCTGTTCTCTCTCCTTTTGACAGCTACCAATTGATCCGTGGGTTAAAAACCTTAGCCCTTCGAATGGAGCGCTCTACAGAAAACGCGAAGAAGGTAGTGGAATTCTTGAAGGGGCATCCAGCCGTTAAGGAAGTTTTGTATACCGGCAAGGGAGGCATGGTTTCCTTTAAAGTAAGCCACCAAGAAAAGATTCCAACCATTTTGAACCACTTGCAAGTCTTTACCTTTGCAGAAAGCTTAGGTGGAGTGGAGAGTTTGATTACCTACCCAACTACACAGACCCACGCAGATATTCCTGCAGAGGTTCGTCATTCCTATGGGTTAACGGATGACTTGCTTCGCCTTTCCATCGGAATTGAAGATGCACGGGATTTGATTGAGGATTTAGAACAAGCATTGGCTAGATAGGAGTCCATCATGGGAAAAGAACAATTTTTGACTGTCCCTAATCGTTTGGGGCATCATACTAGCAAGTGGAAGGAGTCAGAGCAAGATCCAGAACTTCTTCCTGCTTGGATTGCAGATATGGATTTTGAATCCTTGCCTGCGGTTCGACAAGCCATTCGAGATTACGCGGATCAATTGGTCTACGGCTACACCTATCCTAGTGAAGAGCTTTACCGAGCTGTTCAGGAGTGGGAAAAGTCAGAGCATGGATATGTGTTTGAGAAGGAAGCCATTGTCTTTATGGAAGGTGTGGTTCCGTCTATTTCAACGGCTATTCAGGCTTTCACTAAGGAAGGCGAGGCTGTTCTCATCAATACGCCAGTTTATCCACCCTTTGCCCGTAGCGTCCGCCTCAATCAACGCAAATTAGTGACCAATTCCTTAGTAGAAGTGGATGGACTCTTCCAAATTGATTTTGAGCAATTGGAGAAAGACTTTGAAGAGCACCAAGTCAAGCTCTACATCCTGTGCAATCCTCATAACCCAGGCGGTCGCGTCTGGGAACGAGAAGTCCTAGAAAAGATTGGTCGTCTCTGTCAAAAACATGGGGTCTTGCTTGTTTCAGATGAAATTCACCAAGACTTGGTGCTATTTGGAAATCGGCACGTATGTTTTAATACGGTAGATCCAAGCTTTAAGGACTTCACCCTTGTCTTATCGAGTGCGACCAAAACCTTCAACATCGCAGGGACAAAAAATTCCTATGCCATCATCGAAAATGATGCACTAAGAAAATCCTTCCAAGCTCGGCAGTTGCGAAACAATCAACATGAGATTTCTGCCCTTGGCTTTATCGCCACCGAAGTCGCCTATCAGAATGGAAAGGCTTGGTTAGAGGACTTAAAGGAAGTCTTGGAAGAAAATATCGATTACACTATAGAAGTTTTGCGTGAGCAGACAGACATTGGTGTGATGAAACCGCAAGGGACCTATCTACTCTGGCTTGATTTTTCTGCCTACGGTTTGTCAGAGGAAGAACTCCATGCTAGACTTCATGACCAGGCTAAGGTCATCCTCAATAAAGGGACAGACTTTGGAGTAGAAGGGAAGCAACATGCCCGTTTGAATGTGGCAGCTCCGAAAACCCTAGTCCAAGAGATTGTCGATCGGATCGTAACAAATTTTCCTAAAAAAGGTTGATTTTAAGGGTTGACTTTTCTATAGGGGAGGAGTATACTCAAAGGGAATAACGGTAGGTGAGGCTACCACAAGGATACGGATGACTACCGCAAAGCAGTGGAGACACTACTCGTTGGTCAACAGTCCTGATCGCAAAGGTCAAGACTAAGCTCATTTCATTGCCTTGCGGAGCTAAAGCTTGGACGGTCTATTTTTTGAGAATTTTCATTAAAAAATAAACGACGAGTTTAATGAGTCCTACCTGTAAAAGGGGAGGGCTCTTTTCTTATGCTTAAGAAGCCTCCCAACCTATCAAGTAGAAAAGGAGAGCACTATGATACAAATCGACGATCATCCCGAACCGCACATAGCCAGCCAATCGCTGATTTGTGTCATCGGGACTCTATAAGCGTTTGGCTCCTGATTTAAAAGGAGATTCCAATGCAAACAACAAAAGAAAGACTCATTGCTGCATTACAAGATGCAGAAACAAAAACCTTAGCAACCTATCAATCTAGCTGGTCTGGCTTGACGGAAGACCAGGTAGAGGAGAACCGAGATAGCTATGGAGAAAATGTCCTCACAAAGGGGCAAGATAATTCTATCTGGAAACGGATTGTTGAATCCATCATCAATCCCTTCACGGTCATCTTACTGCTCATTGCCCTTGTTTCTCTGGTGACCAATGTTTGGTTAGCCAAACCAGGAGAGGAAGATCCAACGACCTCTCTCATCATTGTCGTACTCGTCCTTCTCTCTGGAGGGATTCGCTTTATCCAAGAATTGCGAAGTGACAAGGCTGCTAGCAACCTTTCTCGCATGATTGTCAATACAGCAACGGTCATTCGAGAAGGCAAAGAAGAAGAAATTCCCATTGATGAGATCGTTGTGGGAGACTTGATCAAATTGAGTGCAGGCGACATGATCCCAGCGGATGTGGTCTTGTTAGATTCTCGAGACTTCTTCGTTCAACAGTCTGGTTTGACTGGAGAGAGCGATGCTGTCGAAAAAGTCTGCTTGAAAAAAGCGACTGGCCAAAATCTGGACAGTCTTTTGGAGAGTGAAAGTCTAGCTTTCATGGGGACCAACGTCATCTCAGGTCGAGCAACAGCCTTGGTCTTGGTCGTTGGGGATGAAACCATGATGGGAGAGATTGAGCAAACCATCAATACTTATGATGAACCAACCTCTTTTGAACGAGAAATGAACACCATCTCTTGGTTGTTGATCCGACTCATGATGGTCATGGTACCCATCGTCTTCTTTATCAATGGTTTGACAGATGGGGACTGGCTGGAAGCAGGGGTCTTTGCCCTTAGTGTAGGGGTGGGCTTGACTCCAGAAATGCTCCCAATGATTATCACCGCTAGCTTGGCCAAGGGTTCCATTATCATGGCCAAAGAAAAGGTGGTCATCAAAAAGCTCAATGCTATTCAAGATCTAGGCGCTATTGATATCCTCTGTACCGACAAGACAGGAACCTTGACCCAAGATGAGATTGTACTCGAATACCCACTCGACATTCGTGGGGACTTGGATTTGTCCGTCCTTCGTCGGGCCTACCTCAACTCTTACTTCCAAACCGGCCTCAAAAACTTGATGGACCGCGCTATTATCAGTCGGACAGAAAGAGAAGCTAAGAAACATGAGATTGTCAGAGGCTTGGACCAAAGCTTCCAAAAAATTGATGAATTGCCTTTTGACTTTGAACGCCGGCGGATGAGTGTCATTGTCAAAGATGAGCAGGGAGTCGTGAGCATGGTCACCAAGGGGGCCCTGGAAGAAATGCTAGCAGTCTCTAACTATGTGGAATACAAGGATAAGATTATCCCCCTAACAGACCAAGTGAGGGAAGAAGTCTTGGCAGAAGTAGCTCAACTGAATGAACAAGGTTTGCGCGTGCTAGGGGTTAGTTACAAATCAAATCTTGAGGAAGGCTATGCCTTTGAAGTGGCAGATGAAGCAGACATGATCTTGACGGGCTACCTAGCCTTCTTAGATCCACCAAAACCATCTGCAGCACCAGCCATCAATACCCTTGCGGAATACGGAGTTGCTACTAAAATCCTTACGGGTGATAATGAGAAAGTGACCCAAGCGGTTTGTGAAAAGGTGGGACTGGATGTTGACCGCATTTTGCTGGGTAGCGATATCGACAGTCTCTCTGATTCAGACTTGGCCCAAGCAGTAGAAATCACCACCGTTTTTGCAAAATTATCTCCAGATCAAAAAGCACGCATTATCTTGCAACTCAAAGCAAATGGCCACAAGGTCGGATATATGGGAGATGGGATCAACGATGCTCCTTCTATGAAAGTGGCAGATGTGGGGATTTCGGTTGATACAGCTGTCGATATTGCCAAAGAAACAGCAGATGTTATCCTTCTGGATAAAGACTTGATGGTCCTCGAAAAAGGCTTGGTAGAAGGCCGCAAAGTTTATGCCAACATGACCAAGTACATCAAGATGACTGTTTCTTCTAATTTCGGAAATATCTTCTCTCTTCTCTTTGCTAGTATTTTCCTTCCTTTCCTTCCAATGGCCCCTATCCATCTCATCGTTTTGAACTTGGTTTATGACCTTTCCTGTATCGCCTTGCCTTTCGACCGGGTTGATAAGGACTTCTTGAAGAAACCTCGGATTTGGGAAGCAAAATCCATTACCCGCTTTATGGCCTGGTTTGGTCCTATTTCCTCTGTCTTTGACATCTTGACCTTTATCGCTCTCTACTTTATCATCGTACCGATGATTACAGGCTATGGCTATGTCCATGGAGCAGACAGTGCGGGACTCTTCATCATGCTCTTTCAAACCGGCTGGTTTATCGAGTCCATGTGGTCCCAAACTATGGTCATCTATATGCTCCGCTCTCCAAAATTGCCTTTTGTTCAAAGTCGGCCAGCCCTTGCAGTCATGGCAACGACCCTATTGGGCGCCCTCTTTGTGACCTTCCTACCATATGGCCCACTGGCTTCCTTGTTGAAAGTAGCGCCACTAAATAGTCTTTACTTCCTATTACTTGCGGGAATCCTTTTCCTTTATATGGCAAGTGTCACCCTGGTCAAACACTATTATATTGGCAAGTACAAAGAGTGGCTATAAGATAGACATTAAAATAAGAAAAGAAAAGGTTTGCATATTTGTAGGCCTTTTTCTTCCTTTTTGATATAATAAGATGAATATAGAGAAAGAAGGAACCACAATGGGAAAACTTGAAGTTATTAAACATCCACTGATTCAGCATAAATTGTCTATTTTGCGTCGGACTGATACCTCTACAAAGGCTTTTCGTGAATTAGTAGATGAAATTGCTATGTTGATGGGATACGAAGTTTTGCGCGAACTTCCTCTTGAAGACGTAGAAATCGAAACACCCATTACAAAAACAGTTCAAAAACAGATTGCTGGTAAAAAACTAGCGATTGTTCCAATCCTTCGTGCAGGGATCGGGATGGTAGACGGACTCTTGAGTTTGGTACCCGCTGCTAAAGTTGGTCACATCGGAATGTACCGCGATGAAGAAACCTTGAAACCAGTTGAATACTTGGTGAAATTGCCAGAAGATATCGACCAACGTCAAATCTTTGTGGTAGACCCAATGTTGGCGACTGGGGGATCTGCAATCCTAGCGGTAGATTCATTAAAGAAACGTGGTGCAAGCCATATTAAATTTGTCTGCTTAGTTGCAGCACCAGAAGGAGTGGAAGCTCTTCAAACAGCTCATCCAGATGTCGAAATCTTTGCTGCAGCCTTGGATGAACGGCTCAACGAAAACGGCTATATCGTTCCAGGTTTAGGTGATGCTGGGGACCGTTTGTTTGGTACCAAATAAGCACATTTCCAATCTATCTTTAGGAAAGTAAAAATTTGACCTTTGTTGACCAATGGGATATAATAGCTTTTATAAAGAATGGAAGGAGAGCTAGCCTCTCGAATCAACCGGATGAAACTCGTGAGATGGTGCCGGTTATAATGGATAAAAGGAGATGAATGAATGATTCCAGTAGTAATTGAACAAACTAGTCGTGGCGAACGCTCATACGACATATACTCACGCCTCTTAAAAGACCGTATTATCATGGTGACAGGACCGGTAGAAGACCAAATGGCCAATTCGATTATTGCCCAATTACTCTTCTTGGATGCCCAAGATAATACCAAAGATATCTATATGTATATCAATACGCCAGGAGGCTCTGTCTCTGCAGGTTTGGCAATCGTCGATACCATGAACTTTATCAAATCAGACGTCCAAACCATCGTCATGGGGATGGCAGCTTCAATGGGGACTGTGATTGCATCAAGTGGTGCCAAAGGCAAACGCTTCATGTTGCCAAATGCTGAGTACATGATCCACCAACCAATGGGTGGTACTGGTGGCGGTACTCAACAAACGGATATGGCCATTGCAGCAGAACACCTCTTGAAAACACGTCACAGATTGGAAAAAATCTTGGCAGAAAATTCAGGTCAAACCATCAAGAAAATCCACGCTGATGCAGAACGGGATAATTGGATGACTGCAGAAGAAACCTTAGCTTATGGTTTCATCGATGAAATCATGGCTAACAACAATCTCGGATAAGAAATCTTAACCATCCAGCCCTCTCCTTTGACAGGAGAGGTTTTTTTAAGACATTCTTTACTTTCTAGAAAAAGATAGTATTTTTACCTGAAATTTGCTATACTTGTAACAGAAGCAGAAAGGGATTGTGTATGTTTGAGAAGCAAGCTAGAACAGGCTTAATTGTAAAATTGTATTATAATCGAGATGCAAAGAAATTACAGGAAATTGGGGATGTGATCTATCATTCCAAAAAAATGCGCTATGTCCAGGTCTATGTCGATAGTCCTCAAGTTCTTGAAATTATGCAGCAATTAAAAAAAGAACGCTTTGTAAAGAAGGTTCAAATTTGCCATATTCAAGAATTGGATCGTGATTTTGTAGGAAGTTTGCATCGTCAACAGGATGAAACACAAGTAGAAAACGCAATCATTTAAAGGATTGCGTTTTTTATATTGACAATTGTCAGATAATTCGGTATATTCTTAATATGTATTTATTTTAAGATTATTTAAGGAGATTATTACAAATGAAGAAAAAATTTGCTCTTTCATTTTTAACAATTGCAAGTGTCGCTCTTCTTGCGGCCTGTGGTGAAGTTTCAACTTCAGGTTCAAACACAACTGGTAACGAAATCGGCAAAGAACTAAAAATCGGTTTTAACTTTGAAAAAACTGGTGAAGTAGCAGCATATGGTAGTGCTGAACAAAAAGGTGCTCAATTAGCCGTTGATGAAATCAATGCTAATGGTGGAGCTGATGGTAAGAAGATTGTTGTCACAGACAAAGATAACAAATCTGAAACAGCTGAAGCAGCTACAATCACTACAAACCTTGTCACTCAATCAAAAGTGAACGCTCTTGTAGGGCCTGCTACTTCAGGTGCCACTGCCGCAGCTGTTGCGAATGCTGGTAAAGCAGGTGTTCCATTGGTAACACCATCTGCAACACAAGATAATTTGACAAAAGGTCAAGATTACCTTTTCCGTGCAACCTTCATCGATAGCTTCCAAGGACAAATCATTGCTAAATATACAACGGATAACTTGAAAGCGAAGAAAGTTGTTCTATACTACGATAATTCATCTGACTATGCTAAAGGGATTGCTGAAGCCTTTAAGAAATCTTATAAAGGTGAAATCGTAGCAACAGAAACTTTCCAATCTAAGGATACAGACTTCCAAGCTGCTCTTACAAAAATCAAAGACAAAGACTTCGATGCGATTGTCCTTCCAGGGTACTACACTGAAACTGGTAAAATCGTAAACCAAGCACGTGGTATGGGAATCAAACAACCAATCATTGGTGGTGATGGATTTAGCGATGCTAAATTCGTTGAACAAGCAACACCTGCTGCAGCTACAGACATCTACTACGTAGCTGGATTCTCTACTGAAGGTGAAATGACTGATAAAGCCAAAAAATTCGTAGAAGCTTATAAAGCAAAATACAACGAAGAACCTTCAATGTTTGCAGCTTTGGCGTATGATTCAGTTTACATGGTTGCAGAAGCATCTAAAGGTGCTAAGAACTCTGTCGAATTGAAAGACAACCTTGCGAAGTTGAAAGACTTGGAAGGTGTTACTGGTACAATGTCTATTGACAAAGACCATAATCCGGTTAAATCTGCACTTATGATTGGCTTAAAAGATGGTAAAGTTGAGTCAGTTGAGTCGGTTAAACCTTAATTATCATTTGTTGTTTGTACAAGAGGCTGGGAGAATGAAAATTCCTGGCCTCGCTCTTTATTATTAGAAAGGATGGTTCAAATGCTCCAGCAATTAGTGAACGGTCTAATCTTGGGAAGTGTCTATGCACTCTTAGCCCTTGGTTATACTATGGTGTATGGAATTATCAAATTGATCAACTTTGCCCATGGGGATATCTACATGGTAGGTGCCTTTATGGGGTATTTCTTATTGAACTCATTGAAAGTTAACTTCTTTGTAGCCTTGCTTCTAGCTATGGTCGGGACAGCTATTTTAGGGGTTGTGATTGAATATCTGGCTTATCGTCCGCTTCGTCATTCGACTCGGATTGCAGCCTTGATCACAGCCATCGGGGTTTCCTTCTTGCTTGAATATGGGATGGTCTTCTTTGTAGGGGCCAATACCCGTTCCTTCCCGCAAGTCATTGAAACTGTTCGTTACAATTTTGGTCCCATTTCGATCTCTAACATTCAGTTGATGATTTTAGGAGTGTCTATTTTCTTGATGGTCGCTCTTCAATTTATTATCCAAAAGACAAAGATGGGGAAAGCCATGCGTGCCGTTTCTGTTGATAGCGATGCCGCTCAATTGATGGGGATTAACGTAAACCGGACCATCAGCTTTACCTTTGCTTTGGGATCAGCCTTAGCGGGTGCTGGTGGGGTTTTGATCGGTTTGTATTACAACTCAATCGAACCTTTGATGGGGATGACACCAGGGATCAAAGCCTTTGTCGCAGCCGTTCTTGGAGGAATCGGAATCATTCCAGGCGCGGCCCTAGGTGGCTTTGTCATCGGTTTATTGGAAACTTTCGCTACAGCGATTGGTCTTTCAGACTTCCGTGATGCTATTGTGTATGCCATCTTGATTGTGATCTTGCTCATCCGTCCAGCAGGTATCCTCGGTAAAAATGTGAAAGAGAAGGTGTAAGCCATGAAACAAAATTTAAAAGTGAATTTAGTCTGGCTTGGTCTTTTGGTCGCAGGTTTTGCCTTGATCCAAGTCTTGGTTGCAGCGGGTGTGCTCAACCTCTTCTATATCCAAATTTTAGAACAAATCGGAATTAATATTATCCTTGCAGTTGGCTTGAACCTCATTGTTGGTTTCTCAGGTCAATTCTCACTCGGTCATGCCGGATTTATGGCGATTGGTGCCTATTCTGCAGCCATTCTCGGTTCTAAATCACCAACCTACGGGGCTTTCTTTGGTGCGATGGTTTTAGGGGCTTTGATCGCAGGTCTCGTTGCCTTGATCGTTGGGGTTCCAACCCTTCGTTTGAAAGGGGACTACCTCGCGATTGCGACACTGGGGGTTTCTGAAATCATCCGGATCTTGATCGTCAATGGTGGTACTCTCACCAATGGTGCCGCTGGGATCCTTGGTTTGCCAGCCTTTACAACCTGGCAATTGGTTTACCTTTTTGTCGTGATTACAACCATCTTTACCATCAACTTCTTACGCAGTCCAATTGGACGTTCTACCCTCTCTGTTCGTGAAGATGAAATCGCAGCAGAATCTGTTGGGATCAATACGACCAAAGTTAAAGTCATCGCCTTTGTTTTCGGTGCGATCACAGCAGCGATTGCAGGATCTCTCCAAGCAGGTTTCATTGGATCTGTCGTTCCGAAAGATTATTCTTTCACCAATACTATTAATGTCTTGATCATTGTCGTGTTTGGTGGTTTGGGATCAATGTCAGGAACAGTTGTGGCAGCTATCGTCTTGGGGATCTTGAACATGGTGCTTCAAGACTTCTCAAGTGTACGTATGATCATTTACTCATTGGCTTTGATTCTCGTGATGATCTTCCGTCCAGGTGGTCTTCTTGGAACATGGGAATTCAGCTTGAAAAAACTACTCTCAAAAAAGGAGGCTAACTAATGGCACTTCTTGAAGTAAAAAATTTAACAAAAAACTTTGGTGGTTTGACAGCCGTTGGGGATGTGACCATGGAACTCAATGAAGGGGAATTGGTTGGGTTGATCGGGCCCAACGGTGCCGGTAAAACAACCCTCTTCAACCTCCTAACAGGAGTGTATGAACCAAGTGAAGGGACCATTACCTTAGACGGTCACCTATTAAATGGTAAAGCACCTTATAAAATCGCTGCAGGTGGTCTGGGACGGACTTTCCAAAATATTCGTCTCTTTAAAGATTTGAGCGTTTTGGACAATGTCTTGATTGCCTTTGCCAACCACCACAAACCACATGTCTTTGCGAGTCTTTTCCGCTTGCCAAGCTATTACAAGAATGAAGAAGCTTTGAAAGCAAAAGCCCTTGAATTGTTAGCCATTTTCGGTTTGGAAAAAGAAGCAGATACTTTGGCTAAAAACTTGGCTTACGGACAACAACGTCACTTGGAGATCGTTCGTGCCCTTGCGACAGAGCCAAAAATCCTCTTCTTGGATGAACCTGCTGCAGGGATGAACCCTCAAGAAACAGCAGAATTGACCCAATTGATCCGTCGCATTCAAAAAGAATTTAATATTACGATCATGCTGATCGAGCACGATATGAGCTTGGTCATGGAAGTAACAGAACGGATTTATGTATTGGAATATGGCCGCTTGATTGCCCATGGTACGCCAGATGAAATCAAGAATAACAAACGCGTAATCGAAGCCTATCTAGGAGGTGAAGCCTAATGTCTATGTTAAAAGTTGAAAATCTTTCTGTACACTATGGCATGATCCAGGCTGTCCGTGATGTCAGTTTCGAGGTAAATGAAGGAGAAGTTGTTTCTCTTATCGGTGCTAACGGTGCTGGGAAAACATCTATTCTTCGTACCATTTCAGGTTTGGTGCGTCCAAGTGCTGGGAAAATTGAGTTTTTGGGTCAGGAGATTCAAAAGGTTCCAGCTCAAAAGATTGTAGCAGCAGGACTCTCTCAAGTTCCAGAAGGTCGCCACGTCTTTCCAGGCTTGACCGTTATGGAAAACTTGGAAATGGGAGCTTTCTTGAAGAAAGACCGAGAAGAAAACCAAGCTAACTTGAAGAAGGTCTTCTCCCGTTTCCCACGTTTGGAAGAACGGAAGAACCAAGATGCAGCCACCCTATCTGGTGGGGAGCAACAAATGCTTGCAATGGGTCGTGCCCTCATGTCGACGCCAAAACTTTTGCTCCTGGATGAACCTTCTATGGGATTGGCCCCAATCTTTATCCAAGAAATCTTTGATATCATCCAAGATATCCAAAAACAAGGAACAACTGTTCTCTTGATTGAACAAAATGCCAACAAGGCCCTTGCCATCGCAGACCGCGGTTATGTTCTCGAAACAGGGAAAGTCGTTCTTACCGGAACAGGAAAAGAACTCTTAGCCTCAGAAGAAGTCCGCAAGGCCTACCTTGGTGGATAAGATTTTTAAAGTTTGTTTGAAAGGAAAGGTCCTAAAGGCCTTTCTTTTTTCATCTCTTGTTTGATTTTTCTAAATTTTGAAAACAAGAGAAAACTGCTGAAAGCGTTTGAAATCATTCTAAAAATCAAGTATAATAAAACTAAGAAAAGCATAGGAGAATGATTATGGCTGTTAAAGATTTTATGACCCGTAAAGTAGTGTATATTAGTCCAGATACAACAATTGCTCATGCGGCAGATTTGATGCGGGAACAAGGTTTGCACCGTTTGCCAGTTATTGAAAATGACAAATTGGTCGGCTTGGTGACAGAAGGTACCATTGCAGAAGCTAGTCCATCAAAAGCGACCAGTCTTTCCATTTTTGAAATGAATTACCTACTCAACAAAACCAAAGTTAAGGACGTCATGCTTCGTGACGTGATCACTGTCTCGAAATTTGCTAGCCTAGAAGACGCGACCTACCTCATGTATAAGAACAAGGTTGGCATTCTTCCAGTCGTGGACAATGATCAAGTTTCTGGTGTGATTACAGACCGTGATATTTTCCGTGCCTTCCTTGAAGTATCCGGTTATGGAGAAGAAGGAGTGCGGGTTAGCTTCGTGACAGAAGACAAGGTTGGGGTCCTAGAGCAAATCATTCATTTAATTGTAGAAGAAGGATACAATATTGCCAATACAGTCAATATCCCAACCAAAGATGATCATGTCGTCATCGAAGTTCAGATTGATGGGATTACCGATACTGAAGCCATCAAGAAGAAGTTTGAAGAAAATGGTATCCGTGTGGACGAAATTAGTCGCACATCTGCAAAAGCCTTCTAAAATAAAGAGCCTGAGAATCTCTCAGGCTCTTTATTTGTCTTAGCGAGCAATGGGTTGCTTGTTGGTATCCAAGGTAAATCCTTCTCCCAGTATTTCGTGGGCTTCTGTAATGGTAATGAAGGCGAATGGATCAATTTTATTAATCAAATCTTTCATTTGTTTCATTTCGTTCCGAGAGACGACGCAGTAGACGATCTTCATTTCTTGTTGGCTATAATAGCCCATACCGTTCATGAATGTGACCCCTCGACCCAAATCAGTCGTGATTTGTTTAGCAATTTCATCCGGTTTGGAAGTAACCACGAGGAATCCTTTTCCTGCAAAACCTCCTTCGCCAACGATATCAATGACGACGGTGTCAATCAGGATAAAGAGGAGGGTATAGGCCGCAATTCGGAAGTCCTTAAAGACAATCAAAACAGTTGTCAAGACGATGGCATCTACAATTAACATCAGGCGTCCCATAGAAAGTGTCGTGTACTTGTTAAAGATACGCGCGACAATATCGGTTCCACCTGTTGTTCCTCCAGCGTTGAAGATAATCCCCAGTCCAGTTCCAAGGATAACACCTGATCCGATACAGGCTAGGAGGATATCCCCATCTAAAGCAGTGTAAATCGCATTCTGGAGATGATGACTCCCAGGAATCATCTCGAAGACAGCCATCCAAGAAGAAACAGAGAAGGTCCCTATCAAGCTCAGGTAGAGAGAGCGGAGGCCCAGTAATTTCCAGGCTAGGAAAAAGAGGGGGATATTGATAGCCAAGTTCATGACCGAAACGGGAATTTTAAAGAGGTAGTAGGTGATTAGGGTAATCCCTGTAGCCCCTCCCTCATAAAAGTGAAATGGAATTACTAGAAAGAAGATTCCAAAAGAAAAAATGCCAGCCCCAAAAATAATGGCCAGAATATTTTTTGCCTTAAACATGCTCGTTCTCCTAATCGTTTTTCATCATTCATTTTACCAAAAAAAATGAAAAATAGGAAATAATTTTCATCAATTTTCACGGATTCGGACAGGATTTTTACCCCTATTTTTGGTAAAATAAAAAGAAGTGATGCATGTTAGAGAAAAGAGTATAGAAAGTTAAGACAAGAGAATGAAACAGGGAACATTAATTTCAATTGAAGGCCCAGAAGGCGCAGGGAAATCCTCCGTTTTAGAAGCCTTGTTACCACGCTTGGAAAAGGCAGGAATTGCCTATATTACCACGCGGGAACCAGGTGGCGTAGGCATAGCAGAAAAAATACGCGAAGTCATTCTTGATCCATCCCATACGGAAATGGATCCTAAGACAGAATTGCTTCTTTATATCGCCAGTCGTCGCCAACACTTGGCTGAACGTGTCCTTCCAGCCTTGGAAGCAGGGAAGCTAGTCATTATGGACCGGTTTATCGACAGTTCGGTAGCTTATCAAGGTTTTGGTCGTGGCTTAGCAGTAGCGGATATTGAATGGTTAAACCAGTTTGCGACTGATGGTCTTAAGCCAAACCGGACCTTCTATTTTGACATTGATGTAGAAGAAGGATTGGCTCGAATTGCTAAGAGTGCTAGTCGCGAAGTCAATCGCTTGGATTTAGAAGGTCTCAGTCTTCATCAGAAAGTCCGCCAAGGCTATCTAGCCATCCTCGAAAAAGAACCGCAACGTGTGGTGAAAATTGATGCCAGTCAAAGTTTTGACAAGGTGGTCGAGGATACTTGGCTGCTACTCAAAGAAGTCTTGGAGATCAGTGAATGAAGTTAGAACAAGTGCAAAAACTTCAACCTCAGTTAGTAGATCGCTTCCAAGCTATTTTAGAACAAGACCGCTTGAGCCACGCCTATCTCTTTACAGGAGATTTTGGCAGTTTTGAGATGGCCCAGCTCTTGTCCCAAAGTCTTTTTTGTACGGATAAGAAGGGTGTTTGGCCCTGTGGGACTTGTCGGGCTTGTCGATTGATTGAAGAGGATGAATTCTCAGATGTAACAGTTGTACGACCGGTCAATCACATCATTAAGACAGATCGGATCCGAGACTTGATTCAGAATTTTTCCCAGTCGGGCTATGAAGGATCTAAGCAAGTCTTTATCATTTGCGATGCAGACCGGATGCACGTCAATGCGGCCAATTCTCTCCTAAAAGTGATTGAAGAACCTCAGAGTGAAGTACATATCTTTCTGCTGACAGCAGATGAGCAGTTGGTTCTCCCGACTATTAAAAGTCGGGCGCAGCAGGTTCATTTCCCGAAAAACCAAGATTTCCTAAAAGAGTATCTCCTTCAGGAAGGTTTGTTGCTTCAACAAGCAGATCTGTTAGCCAACTTTAGCCAAGGTTTTCATGAGGCCCAAAGTCTCGCCCAGAATACATCCTTTTTCGATCTGGCGAGGGAGTGTGAGCGTTTCGTCACAGCTTGTCTAAAAGCAGATCCGCATGTCTACTTGCTGGTCTCTCGCTTGGTCCAAGAGACGGATGATAAAGAAAAGCAGGCCCAAGCCTTTCGCTTGATGGAATTGCTCTTTGCACGCTCCATCGGTCAGTCCTTAGGAAGAGACTATCTAGAAAAATTGGTCTTGGCCAAACAGATGTGGGAACGGAATGTGAGTTTTCAAAATGCTCTCGAGTATATGGTCCTACAGTTGAAAAATAGAAGGTAAAGAGATGAATAAAAAAGAATTATTTGATGCTTTGGATGGCTTCTCCCAGGAATTGCTGGTTACATTAGCAGAGGTTGAAGCCATTAAGAAAAATCTCAAACTCATTGTCGAGGAAAATACAGCTCTGCGTCTTGAAAATGATAAATTAAGAGAGCGCTTAGGAGAAGTGGAGAAAACCAGCTCCCCTAAATTCCATCGCAATGGTCGTGAAAATTTACAAAGAATTTACAATGATGGATTTCATGTTTGTACAGACTCCTATGGTCAACGTCGTGAAAATGATGAAGAGTGTATTTTCTGTGATGAATTGTTATTTAGGGAGTAAATATGCAGATTCAACGAAGTTTTAAAGGGGATAAAGCGACAGGGACTCTATTTTTAGTGCCAACCCCAATTGGCAATCGGGATGACATGAGCTACCGCATGATCCAAACTCTAAAAGAGGTGGATCTGATAGCAGCAGAAGATACACGCAATACAGGACTCTTGCTCAAGCATTTTGAGATTGCGACACCACAAACTAGCTTCCATGAGCACAATGCCATGGAGAAAATCCCTGATTTGCTAGCTCATTTAGAGTCTGGAAAGGACCTGGCCCAGGTATCGGATGCAGGACTGCCCAGTATTTCGGATCCAGGTCACGACCTGGTCAAGGCGGCTATTGAACGAGAAATCCCTGTTGTGGCAGTTCCTGGCCCGAGCGCCGGCATTACCGGCCTAATTGCCAGTGGCTTGGCACCCCAGCCCCATATCTTTTATGGCTTTCTTCCACGCAAGGAAGGGCAGCAAAAGGCCTTTTTCCAGGAAAAGCTAGCCTATCCTGAGACTCAGATCTTTTATGAGTCTCCGCACCGAGTTCGTGCGACCCTTGAAAATATGCTGGCAGTATATGGAGACCGTCCAGTTGTGCTGGTCCGAGAACTGACCAAGATCTATGAAGAATACACGCGAGGGACCATCGCAGAGTTAGTGGACTATCTGGAGGAAAATCCCCTTAAAGGAGAGTGCCTTCTGATTGTAGAGGGAGCCAGTGAACAGGAGCTAGATCTAGAAGAAGTGGATCTGATCCAAGAGATTGATCTTCTGGTCCAGTCTGGCATGAAAAAGAACCAGGCAATCAAACAGGTTGCCAAACAATTCGGGCAGCAAAAGAGTGATCTCTATGCCCGATACCACCAAGAGGAAGAATAAGGAGAGTCTGATGGAAATTAGAATGGCCTATCCCAATGAAATCAATCGGATTATGGAAATCATTCAAGATGGCAAGGACAGCTTAGCTGCAGCTGGAGTGGACCAATGGCAGGATGGTTATCCGGATCAAGAAATCATTTTTGAGGATATCCTAGAAAGCCGTGGTTATGTAGCTGTAGAGAATCAAGAAGTCGTAGCTTATGCCGCTCTCTACAAGGGAAATGAAGCAGCTTATAATGACATTTATGACGGAAAATGGGAACATGATAACTATCTCTATATCAGTTTTCACCGGATCGCTGTTGCCAAAGAAGCTGCTGGACGAGGCGTAGCCCAAACCTTCCTTCAAGGCTTGATCGAAGGAGAAAAGGGCCCAGATTTCCGCTGTGATACCCATCCTGACAACAAGGTTATGCAACATCTTTTAGAGAAGTTAGGCTTCCATTACTGTGGAAAAGTGCCAATTGATGGGGTTCGTCTCGCTTATCAGAAGATCAAACGAAAGGCAGAAACCAGCCTCTTCCAAGTGATTAGCGAAGATGATCGTTGGGACTACCGTGCAGAACAGTCTCAAAATGACTAGGTTCTATCGGCAACTCTATCAGAGTCCCTTGGGACCTCTATCTATTGTGGTGGATGAGGAAAGCCTAGTTGGGATCTGGTTTTGTGACCAAGCCAATTGTGAGCAGGGGCTTGAGCATATCGAAGCAGCTTGTCAGCCACTTCATGAGGCTGTCTTTGAATGGCTGGATCAGTACTTTTTAGGGGAAAATCCTTCCATGCCCTTTCCCCTGTCTCCTCAAGGGACAGACTTTCAACAAAGAGTTTGGGCCTATCTAGCTCAGATTCCCTATGGGGAAAGTCAGACTTATGGAGAGATTGCCCGGGCCTTGTCTTGTGGATCGGCCCAAGCCATCGGTCAAGCAGTAGGTCGGAATCCCTTGATCCTCCTCATCCCTTGTCACCGGGTGCTGGGGACGGAGAAAAAGTTGACAGGCTATGCTGCTGGACTAGATCGCAAGCGTTGGCTGTTGCAACATGAGGCCATATCTTGGAAAGAATAAGGAGAAAAAATGTTATCATTTATTGAATACCCAAAATGTTCGACCTGTCGCAAGGCGAAATCGGAATTAACGAGCTTAGGCTGTGAGTTTGATAGCCAAGACATCGTGGTAGACACACCGACCAGTGAGCAACTACAAACCTGGATCAAGGAGTCTTCCCTACCAATCAAATCATTCTTTAACACCAGTGGGATGAAGTATCGGGAATTGGGCTTGAAAGACAAGGTGGATCAGCTTTCGGTAGAAGAAGCGGCAGACCTTTTAGCTAGCGATGGCATGCTGATCAAACGCCCTCTCTTAGTGAAGGATGGAAAAGTTGTTCAAGTAGGCTACCGGAAGCCATATGCGGACTTAGGTTTGTAAGAAAAAAGGGAGTTGGACTCCCTTTTAATTCTGTCTTGAAGATGATATAATCATACGAGTGAAATCAATGAAAGAGAGTCAATCATGAGTATTTTAGAGGTGAAAAATTTAAGCCACGGCTTTGGAGACCGGGCTATTTTTGAGGATGTGTCCTTCCGCTTGTTAAAGGGAGAGCATATCGGTTTGGTTGGAGCCAATGGTGAAGGGAAATCCACCTTCATGAGCATCGTGACCGGCAAGATGCAACCCGACGAAGGGAAGGTTGAGTGGTCTAAGTATGTGACCGCTGGCTATCTTGACCAGCATGCTGTCCTAAAAGAAGGGCAAACGGTGCGCGATGTTTTGCGGACAGCTTTCGACGAGCTCTTTAAAGCAGAGGCTCGCATCAATGACCTCTATATGGAAATGGCTGAAGATGGAGCGGATATGGATGCTCTCATGGAAGAAGTCGGAGAGCTCCAGGATCGGTTAGAGAGTCGGGATTTCTATACCTTGGATGCCAAGATAGATGAAGTGGCGCGGGCTCTTGGGGTCATGGACTTTGGCATGGAGACAGATGTAACGGCCCTTTCAGGTGGGCAGCGGACCAAGGTCCTTTTGGCTAAATTGCTCCTTGAAAAACCAGATATCCTTCTCTTGGACGAGCCAACCAACTACTTGGATGCGGAGCATATCGATTGGCTCAAACGTTACTTGCAGAACTATGAAAATGCCTTTGTCCTCATTTCCCACGATATTCCTTTCTTGAATGATGTAATCAACATCGTCTACCATGTGGAAAATCAACAGTTGACCCGCTATTCAGGAGATTACTACCAATTCCTTGAAGTCTATGAAATGAAGAAATCGCAATTGGAAGCGGCTTATGAGCGCCAGCAAAAAGAGATTGCTGATTTGAAAGATTTCGTAGCGCGTAATAAGGCGCGTGTGGCTACACGGAATATGGCCATGTCTCGTCAGAAGAAGCTTGACAAGATGGAACTCATTGAGTTGCAAAGTGAGAAACCAAAACCATCCTTTGAATTTAAAAATGCCCGAACTCCTGGACGCTTCATTTTCCAAGCCAAGGACCTTCAAATCGGGTATGATCGTCCTTTGACCAAGCCTTTGAACCTAACCTTTGAACGCAATCAAAAGGTAGCCATCATCGGGGCCAACGGGATCGGGAAAACCACTCTCTTGAAGAGCTTGCTAGGAATCATCCCACCGATTGCTGGAGAAGTAGAGCGGGGAGATTACCTAGAGCTTGGCTATTTCGAGCAAGAGGTCGAAGGGGGCAATCGTCAGACACCGCTGGAAGCAGTCTGGAATGCCTTTCCAGCTCTCAATCAAGCAGAGGTTCGTGCTGCCCTTGCTCGCTGTGGCTTGACGACCAAGCATATCGAGAGCCAAATTCAGGTACTATCCGGTGGGGAGCAAGCCAAGGTACGCTTCTGTCTCTTGATGAACCGTGAAAACAATGTCTTGGTACTAGATGAGCCGACCAACCACTTGGATGTGGATGCCAAAGATGAATTGAAACGGGCCCTTAAAGAGTACAAGGGATCGATCCTCATGGTTTGCCACGAGCCAGATTTCTATGAAGGTTGGATGGACCAAATCTGGGACTTTAATGAATTGACGTAAACACAAAAAGAGAACCGCTTGGTTCTCTTTTGCTTATTTCTTGAAATCGTAGTCTTTTACGATTTCCATTTTTTCAATTTTGACATCTTCTTTTGGTTTGTCTTTGTCGTCCGTTTCAACTTCGGCGATTTTGTCGACTACATCCATGCCGTCGATGACTTGTCCAAAGACAGTGTAGTTCCCACCATCAAGGGTAGGGTTCCCACCATTCTTATAGGCTTCGATGATTTTAGCAGGGAAGCGCTCAGTTGGAAGCTTGCTGGACCAGTCTTCTTTATTTTGGTTAATATAGAATTGGCTACCATTTGTATTTGGTCCAGAATTGGCCATAGCTAAAGCACCACGAAGATTGTAGAGGTAAGGGGAGTATTCATTTTCAAAGCCTGCTCCTGAATCTTTAGAGGTATCTTTTCCTTTCCAAATGGACTCACCACCTGTACCATCTCCTTTAGGATCTCCTGTTTGGACCATAAAGTTATTAATCACGCGGTGGAAGAGGAGACCATTATAATAGCCTTCCTTAGCGTGAGTTAAGAAATTCTCAACGGCTAAAGGTGCGTATTTCGGAAAGAGCTTAACGGTAATGTCCCCTTTGTTGGTCGTGATTTTCACGACAGCTTCATCTTCAGCAACTTCGTTGGAGAGCTGAGGAAAGACCGCATTTTCATTGGTCATCGCATCTTGGATATCCTTACGAAGCTGATCTAATTTCTTTTGTTCACTAGCATCTACGCTAGAAGTAGTTGTTTGCTTAGTTTCTGAAGCCGAGCTAGAGGATGTCTTTGTATCTGATTGATTAGAGCCACATCCTGCCAAAGCTAAACCGGAAAATACAAGTAGGGCAATTAATTTTTTCATATTAATCCTTTCAACACATTAGTCTATCCTCTATTGTACCTTAATTTTCCATTTGATTCAAATCTAGCCTTGGAATGAGGCGATATTCAGCTTGCGGGCCTATGAAAAATGAGGTATGATGGGAGGTAAGTCGTTTTGTTGGAAAATGAACGAATTCCTAAAATAAAACAAATCATGGAAAGGAGGCTAAATGATGGATTATAAAACTCTACGTAAAAACTATAGACTCTATATTAGATCTGCAGGCGTCTTGGCAATGCTTTTGATTATTTGCGTGGGGTTCGTGGTCAGAGATACTCTTCTTCAGACTGCTGGCCTCTTATTGGTCCTTGCAGGCTTGTTTTTATTCATCCAATGGCTCAAGAAGAGCTACACCAAAAAGTGCAACACCTTGCTGCATGTAGACTTAGATTTAGCTTTTTGGCAGCAATACCTTCAGTTGAACAAGAATGTGAAAAAGCCCATTTTACAGATAGATATGAAGCTGACATCGGTTGCCTATTCTTTTATGATGGGAGATTTCGATACTGTCATAAAAGAAGCTAGGGAAGCACTCAGCCAGAAGGAACTACCGCAGAAATATAAGAACTTTTTTGAGAGTTATCTTATTCGTTCGATCGTGCTGACAGATACTGATTTGTCTAGAGAAGAGCTGGAGGCTAGGCTAAATGGTTTGACCATTACAGACCCTACACTAGCTGAGAAAACTAAAAAGGTCTGTCTCGCTCTTTATGATTTAACCATTGCCCACCAAAGCAATGACTATTTCGAAGATTTATGTAATGATTTCAAGTACCAGCAGTTGGAAATGATCTACTACCAAGCCTTGAATGCTACTCTTAAAGGCGATAAGTCTAGAGCGGAAGAGCTCTTTCGCAAGTTGGTTTCAGAAGATGAGTCGCTCTATATCGTTCGAAAGGCGCAACAATACTTGAAGGATGAGGGGAATTATCTATAAATCCTCCAATCAAAACAGAATTTTTCCAAATGAAGGTATAAATAGGTAAAGAGAGATAGGATTAAAATGGAGAAACAGATGACAACTATTTCAGATATACTAGAAAAATTTTATGCAGATTACGAGGTGAAACCTTATATTTCGCTTGAGAGAGACTTGGAAGCTTGGTTGTTGGATCCAAAGCCTGTTTCTAAACGAAATATGGAGTTGCTCCAAGATGGCTTGCTTGCGGGGGATATCATTCTCTTGTAGCGGATCCATTTTGGAACATTTACGACGGAGACTTGGTTTCCTAAGTACTTCGAATATACTTATGGGATTCATGCGCCGGAACATTTGAAGGCTTTGGTAGATAAGGGGTATGCAGTTATCGAATCCGCTTTTGATTCGCTGGACCATATCAATGCGACCATGAAAAAAGCCATTCTCAAAAAGAAGGGAGTCGCGGGCTTGTCCAAAATGAAAGCAGCCGATTTGAACCAAGCTTTGGCGGATCACTTTACCGAAGAAGAGTTGGCACAAGAGTTCACAGTTCGGGGCTATCAGTTGACGGAAAAAGGAAAACAAGCGTTGAAAGAGCATCAAGTTATCGTCGACCGCCACCCAAAGAAAAATCTATAAGTAACAGTACCTGTGAGGTGCTGTTTTTTGTTGTTGCTTTCGCAGATGAGAGAAAAGGATTTTACTAGAGAACTAGTCTAGAAATGTGGTATAATTAAGGTTATGGCAAACAATAATCAATCAAAAAAAACACGGTCGACAAGACGACTGTCTAAAGCAGAAATAGAAAGAAAAAAAGCAATTCGCCGAATGATTATGACGATTGTCTTAACTCTCGTCTTCATTTTCGCCTTTTTACGATTAGGAGCCTTAGGCTTAGTGACCTACAACCTTATCCGTCTCTTGGTAGGTAGTCTGGCTTACGTAGCGATGACGGCTGTTATTGTCTACCTCTTCTTTTTCAAATGGATTGAGAAGCATGAGGGGACCTTGTCTGGCTTTTTAAGTCTTTTTGCAGGCTTGCTACTGATCTATCAAGCTTACTTTGTCTCCCTCTTGAAACTTGACGGCTCTTCTTTCGGGCCAACCTTCTCACGTATCTTAGGGGACCTCGTGCACCTTCGCGTCTCTTCTTTTGCAGGAGGTGGTTTACTGGGTGCTATCTTGTACACGCCGATTGCCTTCTTGCTCTCGAACATCGGGACTTATTTCATTGGAGGACTCTTGATCGTATTAGGACTTCTCTTGATGAGTTCTTATTCGGTTTATGACTTGTATGAGCAAGCTGTCGCAGCTTTTCACTCCTTTATGGAAAAACGAGAAATTCGTCGCCAAGAGCGCTTTGTCGAGCGTGAAGAGAAGAAGGCCCTTCAAGCAGAAGCAGAGGAGGCTGCCCGCATCGAGCAACTTGCAGAAGCTAGTCCCATGAGTATAGAAAGCTATCCTGTAGATCTTGAGACAGGCGAGGTCATGGAACCTGTGATCGAAACAGAAGCGCCTGCAGAGGAGGCCTACCCTCAAATTTATCTACCAAATGAAGAGGAAGGCTATTCGGAAGAATGGTCGGAGGACTACCCAGAGGAGATGGAGGAAGTCGCAGAAGAGGAGGATATGGATGAAGAAGTCACTGTAGACTTCACGCCTAAGGAACTCCTTCAATACAAACTTCCAACCATTGATCTCTTCGCACCTGACAAGCCGAAAAATCAATCCAAAGAGAAAAATATCGTTCGTCAGAATATTCGCATTTTGGAAGAGACCTTTGCAAGTTTCAATATCAAGGCGACAGTGGAGCGGGCGGAAATCGGCCCCTCTGTTACTAAGTATGAAGTAAAACCGGCTGTCGGTGTGCGGGTCAACCGCATCTCCAACCTAGCAGATGATTTGGCCTTGGCCCTAGCAGCCAAGGATGTGCGGATTGAAGCACCGATTCCAGGGAAGTCTCTGGTCGGGATTGAGGTGCCCAACTCAGAGATTGCGACCGTTTCTTTCCGTGAATTGTGGGAACAGTCCAAAACTGATCCTACCAAACTCCTTGAGATTCCTCTTGGGAAGGCTGTAGATGGCTCAGCTCGGACCTTTGATTTGGCTCGGATGCCCCACCTCTTGGTAGCGGGTTCGACCGGTTCTGGTAAGTCGGTAGCGGTCAATGGCATTATTTCGAGTATCTTGATGAAGGCCCGTCCGGACGAAGTCAAATTTATGATGGTCGATCCAAAGATGGTGGAGCTTTCTGTCTACAATGATATTCCCCACCTTTTGATCCCAGTGGTGACCAACCCACGCAAGGCCAGTCGGGCCCTACAAAAGGTTGTCGATGAGATGGAAAATCGCTATGAGCTCTTCTCAAAAGTGGGAGCTCGCAATATTGCTGGCTTTAATGCCAAGGTGGCTGAGTACAATGTCCAGTCTGAGATGAAGCAAGTGCCCCTTCCATTGATTGTGGTCATTGTCGATGAGTTGGCAGACTTGATGATGGTCGCAAGTAAAGAAGTGGAAGATGCCATTATTCGTCTGGGACAGAAGGCGCGTGCAGCAGGGATCCACATGATCTTGGCAACCCAGCGGCCATCGGTTGACGTTATCTCAGGTTTGATCAAGGCCAATGTGCCTTCTCGTGTCGCTTTTGCGGTATCATCCGGGACCGACTCACGGACCATCTTGGATGAAAATGGAGCGGAGAAACTGCTTGGTCGTGGAGACATGCTCTTTAAACCGATCGATGAAAATCATCCAATCCGTCTGCAAGGCTCCTTTATCTCAGATGACGATGTGGAGCGGATTGTTAACTTCGTCAAAGAGCAAGCTGAAGCGGATTATGATGATGCCTTTGATCCAGGTGAAGTATCTGAGTCAGACTTTGATGGAGGTATGGGTGGCTCAGACGAAGGCGATCCTCTCTTTGAAGAGGCAAAGGCGCTCGTGATTGAAACTCAAAAAGCCAGTGCTTCGATGATTCAGCGTCGCTTATCGGTTGGTTTTAACCGGGCCACTCGCCTCATGGAAGACTTGGAAGCAGCGGGTGTCATCGGACCAGCTGAAGGAACCAAGCCAAGAAAGGTCTTACAGACCAATTAATCTTTCTTTAAATGAAGAAGGAATGAGATATTTGACAATAGCAAAAACCTGCCTGTACAAGGGGCAGGTTTTGTTTACGATAAAAAAGAAAAGGACAGTAGATGCATCTCGATACCATTCACCACATTGCCATTATTGGCCACGATTATGATAAAACCAGAGAATTTTATGTAGATAAGTTAGGCTTTGAACCTTTAGACGAACACCATCGACCAGAAAAGCAGGATATTCTCTTTAATATTCGAAAAGGAAACCTGACCTTGGAAATATTTATCAAACCAGATGCCCCCAAGAGACCCTTTCTCCCTCATCCAGAGCATACCGGTCTCCGTCATCTGGCTTTTAAAGTGGAAGATGTCCAAGCCTGTCTAGCAGAGTTTGACCAATTAGGAATCCCTCATACAGAACTACGGGTGGATGATTTTGATGGGCGCAAAATGGCCTTCTTCTTTGATCCCGATGGCTTGCCTCTTGAACTTCACGAATAGGTCTACACAATCTTCGGTCTCTAGTCCCAAGCCAGAAGACATTCTTTTTGCTAAACTAGATACAGAAAAAAGAAAGAAGAAAATATGGAAGAGAAGCGATATAGCGGGCTAACGAATGAGCAAGTCCAAAGCAGAATCAGAGAAGGAAAACAAAATCGAGTAACCATCACGGCAGAAAAGTCGACCAGAGAGATTATTTATTCAAATGTCTTTACCTATTTCAACCTGGTTTTTGGTATTCTAGCTATCTTATTGATACTAGTACGGTCTTGGAACAATATGTTATTTGTTCCCATTGTGGTCGTTAACTCCTTGATTGGGATTGTTCAAGAATTGCGGTCTCGGCGGATTTTGAATAAGATGCGCCTCCTTCAAGTGGAGAAAGCTCGAGTGATTCGAGAAGGAGAACGGCTGGATCTTCCTGTCGACCAGGTGGTAGAGGGGGATGTCGTCTTGTTCCAAGCAGGGGATCAAATCTATGCGGATGCCAAGGTTCTGGATGGCTCGATCATGGTCGATGAGTCTCAATTAACAGGTGAAGCAGATGAAATCCCTATAGGTGAGAATCAGAAACTCATGTCAGGAAGTTTTGTCATCTCTGGTCAAGCAGTTGCCGTCTTAGAACAAGTAGGAGATGCGTCTTATATTAATCAGCTGAGTCTATCTGCTAAGAAAGTCAAGGGACACGAAGAATCCGAAATGGTTCATGCGGTGGATGGTCTCGTCCGAATGATCGGAATGATTCTCATCCCGATTGGCTTGCTCTTGTTCTTGCAGAGCTATCTAGGAAATCAAGACTCCCTCAAAGTTAGCATCACCTCTATGGTTGGTGCCATCATTGGGATGATCCCAGAAGGACTCTACCTCTTAATGACCCTGGCCTTGGTGCTTGGAGCAACCCGCTTAGCCCTTCAAAAGGTCTTACTCAACAGTATGAAGGGAATTGAAACCCTATCTCGTATCGACGTCCTTTGTTTAGACAAGACGGGAACCATTACCGAACACAGGATGCAGGTGAGTGATCTCCTCCCCTTGGCACTAGATGAAAAAGAAGGCAAAGAAATATTAAGTCACTATCTTCAGGCCAGTGAGGATCAGAATGATACCATCACGGCCATTCGGCAGTATCACTCAGTCCAAACAAGTGAAGTTTGGACCGTCCAAGACCGTCTTCCTTTTTCATCTAAGAAGAAATTCGGGGGACTTCAGTTCCAACAAGGGATCTACCTATTAGGAGCACCGGATGTTTTGCTCAGAGATGATCTCGATGCTTACCAAGAAGTCTGGCAGCGAGAGATCGAACGAGGAGCGCGTGTCCTTATTTTGGGGCATTACCAGGGGGAGCAGTTGACGGAAGTATTAGAAGCTCCAGTCCTTCCCCTTCTAGCCTTGGTCTTGGAGAATCCTATACGATCGACTGCCCCTGAAACTTTCGCCTATTTCAAAAAACAAGGGGTGACCATCAAAGTTATCTCAGGGGATCATCCTGTGACAGTTGCTGCCGTTGCTCAGAAAGCAGGTATTCCTGATGCAGATCAAGTGGTCGATGCGAGTCAGCTTAAGACATATGAGGAGGTAGTAGATGCAGCACGGTCCTACACAGTCTTTGGACGAGTTAGTCCAGAGCAAAAACAAATCCTCGTAGAGAGCTTGCAGGCGGATGGTCATAAGGTTGGAATGACAGGAGATGGGGTCAATGATATCCTCGCTATGAAAAAAGCTGATTGTAGTATTGCCATGAATACGGGACACGATGCGACCAAAAAGGTAGCTCAGGTTGTGCTTTTAGACTCAGACTTCTCCCACATGCCGTCGATTGTGGATGAAGGTCGCCGAGTGGTCAACAATATTCAACGTTCAGCGAGTCTCTTTTTGGTCAAGAATATCTTTTCAATATTATTGGCTATCTTGGCTATTCTCTTTGCTTTCACTTATCCCATTCAGGCTTCTCAAATGTCCTTGATCAGTGGATTTACCATTGGAATCCCCGGTTTCTTACTAGCCCTGGAGAAGAATCGTGCCCGGATAGAAGGAGACTTTATTGAAACCGTGATAGAGCAGGCTCTTCCAGCTGCCTTGACCAATCTCATATCGGTCCTTTTTCTTGTGGTTCTGGGTCCTTTCCTTGGATTAAGTCAGGGAGATATTTCGACCATCTCGATTTACCTGCTAGCTTTGATTGGCTTTACAAAAGTATACCAACTCAGCCTTCCCTTTAATCATGTAAAATTGGGCATTATCCTTCTAAATGTAGCAGGATTTTGTCTGTCGGTCTTTGTATTTTCTTCCATTTTTAATCTCAGTCAGCTTCATCTGACTGGCTGGATCTTGACCCTTGTCCTAGGACTAGTCATGGAAGGAGTCTTATGGGTGATGAATCGTCTTGTATATACCTTGGTGACCCATCTGCATAAGTCCAGAAACAAATAGAAAAACGGTATTAGCTAAACCATCTTGGATCTAGTTAATACCGTTATTTTATTATTAAAATCAGATAAAGAGACTAATCGTCATAATGAGGTATAGGAAGAAGGTAATGAGAAAACCTGCGCGCCAAAAGTACTTAAAAAATTTCGGATAGTAAAAGCTATGTCTCTTTTTCAAGAAATAGATAGTCAAGCCGATAGCTAAGAGGGACAAGGCCAATAATAATTGCGGCAACAAATTATGATAGTAAGCCGCATCTGAAATTAAATAGTATTCAAGCGCGAACAGAGGAAAAGCTAGATCGGCAAAATTCCAGCCATATCGATGCAGTTTAAAGACTCGAATAATAATCCCACTGAGAATCAGGGTCAAAAAAATAAATACAAGGGAAGCAACTTTTATTAACATACCTCCATTTTATCACAAAAGTAAAAAAAGTGTGATGGAAATGAAATTTTTTCTTGCATTCGGAAGAAAATAGTGTATAATAGAAAGGTATGCGCAGAGCATACTTGTGGGAGGTAAAAATCTGTAATTACCGCCAAAACCACAAAGGAGGATTTAAGAAATGGCTAAAAAAGTCGAAAAACTTGTAAAATTGCAAATCCCTGCTGGTAAAGCTACTCCAGCTCCACCGGTTGGACCAGCACTTGGTCAAGCAGGTATCAACATCATGGGATTCACTAAAGAGTTTAACGCTCGTACAGCTGACCAAGCTGGAATGATTATCCCAGTTGTGATCACTGTTTATGAAGATAAATCATTTGATTTCGTTACAAAAACACCACCAGCTGCTGTTCTTTTGAAAAAAGCTGCAGGTGTTGAAAAAGGATCAGGTACACCTAACAAAACGAAAGTTGCAACAGTTACTCGTGCGCAAGTACAAGAAATTGCTGAAACTAAGATGCCAGATTTGAACGCTGCAAACATTGAGTCTGCAATGCGTATGATCGAAGGTACTGCTCGTTCTATGGGATTCACTGTTACTGACTAATTGTAACAATCCTATTTGCCCGCAATACACTTGATCATGAGACGAGTGACGTGGGAGATGAAAATCGATATGACCACATTACAAGGAGAAAGATAAAATGGCTAAAAAAAGCAAACAACTTCGTGCTGCACTTGAAAAAATCGACAGCACAAAAGCATACAGCGTAGAAGAAGCTGTAGCTCTTGCAAAAGAAACTAACTTTGCAAAATTTGACGCAACTGTAGAAGTTGCTTACAACTTGAACATCGACGTGAAAAAAGCTGACCAACAAATCCGTGGTGCAATGGTATTGCCAAACGGAACTGGTAAAACTGCTCGCGTTCTTGTATTTGCACGTGGTGCAAAAGCTGAAGAAGCAAAAGCTGCTGGTGCAGACTTCGTAGGTGAAGATGACCTTGTTGCGAAAATCAACGATGGTTGGTTGGACTTCGACGTTGTTATCGCTACACCTGACATGATGGCTCTTGTTGGACGTCTTGGACGTGTCCTTGGACCACGTAACTTGATGCCAAACCCTAAAACTGGTACTGTAACAATGGATGTTGCTAAAGCAGTTGAAGAGTCTAAAGGTGGTAAAATCACTTACCGTGCTGACCGTGCAGGTATCGTACAAGCGATCATCGGTAAAGTGTCATTTGACGCTGACAAATTGGTTGAAAACTTCAAAGCTTTCAACGATGTTATCCAAAAAGCAAAACCAGCTACAGCTAAAGGTACTTATGTAACTAGCTTGACTTTGACTACAACTCAAGGTCCTGGTATCAAAGTGGATGTTAACTCACTTTAATTAGAAATCAAAGCTACCTTCGGGTAGCTTTTTTGACTATTCTTTCACTTAATTCTAAAAATATATCTAACTTCTGGCAGGGAATTGAAGTTGGAAGGTTTAAAATATTTTTGATAAATATCACTATATAAAAAACGCTTTTTGTGGTAAAATAATACAGATTAAAGAAGGAGTGACAAAATGGTAGAACCTAAGTATAAACGTATTTTAATTAAGTTATCAGGTGAAGCATTAGCTGGTGAGCGTGGTGTCGGAATTGATATCAAAACGGTTCAAAAGATGGCCCTTGAAATCAAAGAAGTTCATGACCTTGGAATTGAAATTGCTCTCGTTATCGGTGGAGGAAATCTCTGGCGTGGAGAACCTGCGGCGGAAGCAGGTATGGATCGCGTTCAAGCAGATTACACTGGAATGCTTGGAACAGTTATGAATGCCTTGGTGATGGCGGATTCTCTTCAACAGGTTGGAGTAGATACGCGTGTCCAAACAGCGATTGCCATGCAACAAGTCGCTGAGCCTTATATCCGCGGCCGTGCCCTTCGTCACTTGGAAAAAGAGCGTATTGTTATCTTTGGTGCAGGCATTGGTTCTCCATACTTCTCAACGGATACAACGGCTGCTCTTCGTGCCGCTGAAATTGAAGCAGACGCAATCTTGATGGCTAAGAATGGTGTTGACGGCGTTTATAATGCTGATCCAAAGAAAGACAAGACAGCTGTGAAGTTTGAAGAATTAACTCACCGTGATGTCATCAATAAAGGCCTTCGTATCATGGATTCGACAGCATCGACCATCTCAATGGACAATGATATTGACTTAGTCGTTTTCAACATGAATGAGCCAGGGAACATCAAACGCGTTGTCTTTGGAGAAAATATCGGTACTACTGTTTCTAATAATGTAGAAAAATAAGGAAGTTAGAGGAATAAAATGGCAAATCCAATCGTAGAAAAAGCTAAAGAAAGAATGACTCAGTCTCACCAAAGTTTGGGACGTGAATTTGGAAGTATCCGTGCAGGCCGTGCAAATGCAAGTCTCTTGGATCGTATTTATGTTCAATATTACGGAGTTGATACTCCATTGAATCAAATCGCATCGATTACCATTCCAGAAGCTCGTGTGATGTTGATCACACCTTTTGACAAGTCTTCATTGAAAGATATCGAGCACGCTTTGAATGCTTCTGATCTTGGCATTACTCCAGCCAACGATGGTTCGGTTATCCGTTTGGTCATCCCAGCTTTGACAGAAGAAACTCGTCGTGACTTGGCCAAAGAAGTGAAAAAAGTCGGTGAAAATGCTAAAGTAGCGATCCGTAACATTCGTCGTGATGCGATGGATGAAGCGAAGAAGCAAGAAAAAGCTAAAGAAATCACTGAAGATGAATTGAAGAATCTTGAGAAAGAGATCCAAAAAGTAACCGATGATGCTGTGAAACATGTTGATGAAATGACAGCACACAAAGAAAAAGAATTGCTTGAAGTTTAATCATTTCCAGCAGTTTACAGAGGAAATGAACTCAGTTGGCACTGCTGGCTGAGTTTTATTTCCATTAAGGGGCTATTGATGAGCTTTAGCCAGAAAGAAGGAAAAAATGAATACCAACCTCGCACATGATATCGTGGGCCTTGTAACGGATGAGAATGATCGCTTTTACTTTGTCCAGAAGGATGGGCAGACTTATGCCTTGGACAAGTCTGAAGGAGAGCATGCACTTGGAGAATCCGTCAAGGGCTTTGCCTATACGGATATGAAGCAACGTTTGCGTCTGACCACCCTAGAAGTCACAGCCCGTCAGGACCAATTTGGCTGGGGGACAGTGACTGAAGTTCGCAAGGACCTGGGTGTATTTGTCGATACGGGTCTACCCGATAAGGAGATTGTCGTCTCTCTGGATATTTTGCCAGAAATCAAGGATCTGTGGCCGAAAAAAGGCGATAAACTCTTTGTTAGCCTAGAAGTTGATAAAAAAGATCGGATCTGGGGTGTCTTGGCCTACCAAGAAGACTTCCAACGAATTGCTCGTCCAGCCTACAACAATATGCAAAACCAGAACTGGCCGGCCATCGTCTATCGCTTAAAACTTTCAGGGACCTTTGTTTACCTGCCTGAAAACAATATGCTGGGCTTTATCCATCCAAGTGAGCGCTATGCCGAACCCCGTTTGGGACAAGTCTTAGATGCTCGGGTCATCGGTTTCCGAGAGGTGGATCGGACCTTGAATTTGTCCTTGAAACCACGCTCGTTTGAAATGCTTGAAAACGATGCGCAGATGATTTTGGCCTACTTGGAGGGGAATGGTGGCTTTATGACCTTGAATGACAAGTCCTCCCCAGAAGAGATTAAGGCAACCTTTGGAATTTCCAAGGGGCAGTTCAAAAAGGCTCTGGGTGGCTTGATGAAAGCGAAAAAAATCAAGCAAGACCAGTTTGGAACGGAACTAATCTAAGAGGAGCCTTATGCGAAAATCATTTTACACTTGGCTGATGACAGAGCGCAATCCCAAAAGCAATGCTCCGAAAGCCTTGCTAGCTGATCTAGCTTTTCATGAGTCTGCCTTTCCAAAACATACAGATGATTTTGATGAGGTCAGCCGCTTTCTGGAAGAACATGCTAGTTTCTCCTTTAATCTAGGAGAATTTGATGCGATCTGGGAAGAATACTTAGGTCATTAGTAACAGGAGATAGTGGTGAGCCGGGGATGGTCAATTCTCGGTCACTTTGTTATAATAGAGAAAACTTACAGAAATAGAGAGGTTCTTTATTTGAAAGAACATTCAATTGATATTCAATTAAGTCATCCAGATGATCTCTTCCATCTGTTTGGATCCAATGAGCGTCATTTGCGTTTGATGGAGCAAGAGTTGGATGTGATCATCCATGCACGAACAGAAATTGTCCAGGTCATTGGGCAAGAAGAAGATTGTGAGAAAGCTAGACAAGTCATTGAGGCTTTGCTGATCTTGGTGAATCGTGGTATGATCATCGGGACGCCGGATGTCGTAACAGCTATTCAAATGGTTCGTAATGATGAGTTGGATAAGTTCGTCGCCTTGTATGAAGAAGAAATCATCAAGGATAGCTACGGCAAGCCCATTCGGGTCAAAACGCTGGGGCAAAAGATTTATGTCGATAGTGTCAAGCACCATGATGTGACCTTCGGGATTGGACCAGCCGGGACAGGGAAAACCTTCTTAGCGGTGACCTTGGCCGTCACCGCCCTCAAGCGTGGTCAAGTTAAGAGGATCATTTTGACCCGTCCAGCTGTAGAAGCAGGAGAGAGCCTTGGTTTCCTTCCAGGAGATCTCAAGGAAAAAGTGGACCCTTATCTACGACCGGTCTATGATGCTCTCTACCAGATTTTAGGGAAAGACCAAACTACTCGGATGATGGAGCGGGAGATTATCGAGATTGCGCCTTTGGCTTATATGCGGGGGCGGACCTTGGACGATGCCTTTGTCATCCTCGATGAAGCGCAAAATACCACCATCATGCAGATGAAGATGTTTTTGACCCGTCTTGGTTTTAACTCCAAGATGATTGTCAATGGAGATACCAGCCAGATTGACCTCCCTCGAAATGTCAAATCCGGTTTGATTGATGCTCAGGAGAAATTAAAAAATATTTCTCAGATTGACTTTGTGCATTTCTCTGCCAAGGATGTTGTTCGTCATCCAGTAGTAGCAGAGATTATCCGGGCCTACGAGCCCATTCCGAATCCAGTCCTCAAAGAAAAACTGGATGTGGAAGAAGAAGCAGAATAAAAGAAGAGGCAAAGATTTTATGATCTTTGCCTTTTAAATATTAGAAATTAAACCAATTCATCAATTGGTGTGAAGTTGCGTTCTAGCCCTTCTGCAACTGGTTGGCTTGTGATATGGCCTTGGTAAGTAGTAACACCTTGGCGCAATCCTTCATCAAGGGCGATGGCCTTATGGAAACCTTTGTCAGCCAAAGCTTCGACATAAGGAAGGGTTACATTGGTGAGGGCAATGGTAGAAGTACGAGCGACAGCGCCTGGGATATTGGCAACGGCATAGTGGAGCACACCATGTTTTTCGTAAACAGGCTCCGTATGTGTTGTCACACGGTCTGCAGTTTCAATAACACCACCTTGGTCGACGGCTACGTCCACGATGACAGAACCTGGACGCATTTGTTTGACCATATCGTCTGTCACTAATTTAGGAGCTTTAGCTCCAGGGATTAGGACGGCTCCGATGACAACATCGGCATCACGGACACTGGCTTCAATGTTAAATGGATTGGACATGAGGGTTTGGATTTGGTGACCAAAGACATCTTCTAGGACAGACAAGCGTTTAGCGCTGATATCCAAGATGGTAACTTGGGCGCCGAGTCCAAGAGCGATCCGAGCTGCGTGGGTTCCAACGACCCCACCACCGATGATGGTAACTTTCCCTTTAGGAACACCAGGTACCCCACCTAGGAGGACACCAGATCCACCTTCTTGTTTGGTGAGGAAGTGAGCCCCGATTTGAACGGCCATTCGTCCAGCAACCTCACTCATTGGTACCAAAAGAGGCAATTGTCCTTCAAGGTCTCGAACCGTTTCGTAAGCCACCCCAGTTGTCTTGGCAGTCACCATGGCATCAGCCAATTCAGGGGCAGCAGCCATGTGCAAGTAGGTGAAGAGCAAGAGGTCTTCACGAAGGAAGCCGTATTCTTCAGCGAGGGGTTCTTTGACCTTGACTACCAATTCAGCTGCCCAAGCCTCTGCCGCAGTAGCAACGATAGTCGCTCCTTGTTTGGCGTAATCTTCATCGGCAAAGCCAGAACCAAGTCCGGCATTTGTTTCTACCAAAACTTGATGGCCTTTCTTCACCAAGCTTTGTACACCTGCAGGGGTCAAGCCGACCCGATTTTCATTATTTTTAATTTCTTTTGGAATACCAATTAACATGATTATTTCTCCTTACTTAGATTTAGGTGTGAAAAGGTCATTGGCATGAGATTGCTCTCCTAACTCAATGACCTTTTCACTCCTCATCTGATTGTTTTGATTGATTTTATTGTATAGAAAAATGGGTTAAAAAGCAAGAAAAATTTGAGCTTGCCTTCCTTTATGTTATTTGCTAAACTAATCCCTAAAGAAGGAGTGTCAAATGGAAAATTTATATGTGAAGTTAGCGGCTTATCGAGAAATAGAGACTGAGCGCTTGCACTTGCGTCCGGTCACTCTAGAAGATGCACCGTCTATGTTTGAGTACGCTTCTAATGAAACAGTTACGCGCTACACTTTTCCAACCAATCAAAGTCTAGAAGAGACGCGTAATAATATTGCCCTCTTTTACCTAGCGAGCCCACTTGGCAGATGGGGGATCGAACTCAAAGAAAATGGAAAATTTATCGGGACTATTGATTTACTGGATTTGGATCTTTCTCTGAAAAAGGGGAGTATCGGCTATGTTCTGAATAAAGATTATTGGAACCAAGGTCTTGCGACAGAAGCTACCAAGGCAGTCATTGCCCTGGCTTTTGAACAGTTAGGGATGAACAAGCTCATTGCTGTTCATGATCAGGACAACCCGGCTTCTGGACGGGTGATGGCCAAATCAGGGATGAAATATTCTCATGAAGAGCCCTACGCGATGCTAGACCTGCATGAAGAAGGGAGAATGGTGACGAGAGTTCATTATGTCCTCACAAAGGAAGAATATTTGGCAGAAAAATGAGTCAGGATATTGACAAAAGGCCTATCTCCATGATATAGTAGATAGGTACTGCTGGTTTAGCTCAGTCGGTAGAGCGCATCCATGGTAAGGATGAGGTCGCCGGTTCAATCCCGGCAACTAGCATAGAAGAAGAGAGAAGCTTAGAGAGGATCTAGGCTTCTTTTTTGTGCTTTAATTTCTAATTTAGTGCCTATTTATGGATCTTTTTTCAACAATTTTCAAAAAAACGTTGACAAGCACAGAAATCCGTGGTAAAGTTAGAACAACAAAGAGAAAGGAGAAAACCATCATGAACAAAGTAGATGTTTTGATGACACAATTGAATACACAGCTTCTCCAATCTCAGTTGAGTTCTATGTAAAAATTGAATGAAACCCAAGATGGAGGAGTCTGTCTTGGGTTTTTTGTATGCATTTTTGCCTGCCTTAACTGAATTGGTGACAGGCATCAGAAGGCCCAAGTGTGGACTGAGCACGTACTCAGCTCCTACTTGGGTTTTTTCTGTGCCATTTTGAAAGGGGAGAAGATGATAGGAGCTTTATGGAAGTACATCTGGGAGCATAAGTGGCTGTATCTCAGCATTGCTGTGGTCCTAGTGATTTATGATTATACAATTTTAATACCTACACAGGTCATTCAACGACTAGTCGACCAGCTGAGCAAGCAGACCTTGACTCAGTCAAGTTTTACGAGAGATATTGCTCTCTTGTTGGGAGCTACTTTTTTAAATTACATTTCCGCTTACTACTGGCATCTGAAGTTGTTTCAAGCTTCGGTCCATTACAAGGCTAGATTACAGGGGCAAGCTTTTCGTAAGCTCGTAGCCATGAGACGGCCATTTTATGAAAAGTTTCGCTCAGGAGATCTCTTGACACGTTTTACCACGGATGTAGACGGGATGATGGGGATGGTCGGCTATGGAATGCTGATTGTCCTTTATGGGGGAGGTTTGTTCCTCTTTATCATTCCAGCCATGTTCTTGATTTCCTGGCAGTTGAGTTTGATTTCCTTTATTCCCATGAGCTTTCTGGTTTTATCAACCTATCTCCTCGGCAAAAAGGAAGAGATCTATGTGGATGAAAACCGTGATGCGGTGGCTCACTTGAATGATGAGGTCCTAGAATCCATCGAAGGGATTCGGGTTATGCGGGCTTATAGCCGTAAGGAGCGTCAGGTGCGACAATTTCAAGAGCGGACAGAAAGTTTGGCCAAAACGGGGGATAAGATCGCCTCTATTCAAAATGCCTTTGGTCCTTTTGCTCTCTTCTTTATCGGGGTTTCAACCGTCCTTCTTTTGGTCTGTGGGGGCCATTTCTTGAAAACTGGGCAGATTAGCTTGGGTCAACTGCTAGGTCTAGAATTGTATCTAGTGGCCTTGATTGAGCCGATGTGGATGCTAGCAGATTTTATCCTTGTCTATCAAACAGCCAAGACTTCCCACAAAAAGTTGTCAGAATTGGTCGAAGAGGATGATGATTTGGAAAGAGATGGGGACGATTGGCTAGAGGAACTGAATGAGGTGGTTTTCGAAAACTATACTTTTACCTATCCAATGGCGGAGAAGGAGAGTCTTTCGCAGATTTCTTTGCAGTTCAATAAAGGGCAAACCATTGGGATTGTAGGTCGAACAGGAGCAGGAAAGACAAGTTTGGTCCGTCAATTTTTACGTCAATACCCACTTGGGCAAGGGACGTTTACCATTAATGGGGAGTCCGTTACACGCTATGTGAGACGCTCTATTGAGGAAAAAATCGGTTACGTCTCTCAGGAACACATCCTATTTTCGAAGTCTATTTTAGAAAATATTTCCCTTGGTAAGAAGGGAGCTAGTCAAGAGGAAATCATGGATGCTATCGCTCAGGCAGCCTTCTCAGATGATTTGGAACGGATGTCGGATGGCCTGGATACTCTGATCGGAGAAAAGGGAGTATCCGTATCGGGAGGGCAGAAGCAGCGGATTTCTCTGGCACGTGCCTTTCTACGTGATGCCCAGTTGCTCCTCTTGGATGATTCTTTATCCGCAGTGGATGCCAAGACGGAACAGGCCATTATTGAGACCATTCAAAGAGAGCGACAAGGAAAGACAACCTTGATAGTCTCTCACCGTCTCTCAGCTGTCCATCAGGCAGATTGGATCCTTGTGTTAGATCAAGGACGGATTGTAGAAGAAGGAACAGCTAGTGATTTACTAGCTCAAGAAGGTTGGTATTACGAACAATACCAACGGCAACAAAGACAGGAAGGAGAATAAGATGGGTATTTTAAAACGACTATTACAAAAACTATCCCTTTTTCCTGGTATTTTTGGGCTAGGTTTCATCTGTCTTTTGCTGGCAACGATTTTGTCAGATCTATCGCCGTTTATTCTGCAAAAAATGATTGATGGTCCCTTGACAGCCTTGAGTCAGGGAGGAGAGTTAGGAGCACTCTATCCTATGGGTGTCCTCTATCTGATTGTTTTGGCTGTGGGTCAGATTGTCAGTTATATAGGCAATCGGGTTTTGATCCATGGAGGCAATAAGGTAACTGCACAGCTACGCGATCAAGCCTTCCTAGTGATGCAACAACTACCGATTTCCTACTTTGATGACAAGCCAGCTGGGAAAATTGCTACACGAATTGTTAATGATACAGAGACCTTACGGACTCAATTTTACAATTCCTGTATGTATTTGGTCATTCATTTGATGCGTTTCTTCTTTATCATGGGGGTTCTCTTTACTATCAATCCCATGATGGGTCTCCTCTTATGCTTGATTTTCCCTATCTTTTACGGGATTCAGTCCTTGTATAAGCGCATGACGGACAAGCCCATGAAGGACTTCTTTGATTCCAGAAGTGAGATCAATACCCAGGTAAATGAACTGCTTCATGGAGCTAGTATGATCCAACTTTACGGACAAGAGGAGCGCGTAATTGAGGAGTTTGATCAGACGACTGAGAAGATGACTGTGGCTTATGATCGTTTGGTCCTAGCAGACTCCATTGCCTCTTGGAGCCTGACAGAATTCTTGAAATACATCGTCATTGCAGGAATTTTAACCATTGCAGGCCTATCCTATCTTGGGGGAGATTTGGAGATGACTGCAGGTTTCTTGTTTATCAATCTCAATTATGTTATTCAGCTCTTTGATCTCATGGCCAATTTGATCCGTCGTCTACCGGATATCCGACGCTCTCTGGAAACAGGGGAGCGAGTCTTGACTTTCCTAGATGAAAAGGTAGAGGCAGATGCGACAAAGGAGATTCAAATAGATCGGGCGGCAGTGGAGTTTGATCATGTCACTTTTGCCTATGAAGAAGGCAAGCCAGTTCTGAAGGACATTTCCATCCAAGCCTGTCCGGGTCAGACCCTTGCCTTGGTTGGCCATACCGGTTCGGGTAAATCCTCTATCATGAACTTGCTCTATCGTTTCTATGATCCGCAGGAGGGGGAAATCCGGATCGACGGCCAGAATATTCGCCATTTCTCTAGGGAGAGTCTTCGGTCCCATATGGGAATTGTCTTACAGGATCCCTATCTGTTCTCAGGGACCATTGCTAGCAATGTGGCCATGAGTCAAACAGATATCGACCGTGATCGCGTCTTGGATGCTCTAAAACAGGTCGGTGCCCTGCCTATGATCCAGAGATTAGAAAAGGGAATTGACCATCCAGTGGTTGAAAAGGGATCTGCCTTCTCAAGTGGGGAGCGTCAATTGATTTCCTTTGCGCGGACCCTTTACATGAATCCGAAAATTTTGATTCTGGATGAAGCGACCTCTCACATTGATACGGAGACAGAGGAGATTATTCAGAAGGCTATGGCAGTCCTGCAAAAGGGCCGGACGACCTTTATCATTGCCCACCGCTTATCGACCATTCAAGATGCGGATCAGATCTTGGTTCTATCAGAAGGACGCATTGTCGAACGGGGCCAACATGCAGACTTGATTGCCCATGGTGGTATCTATGCCCAGATGCAAGCTATCCAACAGACGGTTGAATAAAAGGGCATTCTTCAAATAGTAAAAGTAGCGTGTATTCTAGTATATACGCTATTTTTATGCTATAATTGAAATGATAGTGAGGTGATCCAAGATGTATATTGAAATGGTTGATGAGACCGGTCAAGTCTCTGAAGAAATGATCAAACAAACCCAGGAAATTTTAGAATTTGCTGCAAAAAAATTGGGCAAAGAAGACAAGGAAATGGCAGTGACCTTTGTAACCAACGAACGTAGCCATGAATTGAACTTGGAATACCGGGATACGGATCGCCCAACGGATGTGATCAGTCTGGAATACAAACCAGAGATGGACATTGCTTTTTCGGAAGAAGATTTAGAAGACCATCCAGAATTGGCAGAAATGATGGCAGAGTTTGATACCTATATTGGAGAGCTCTTTATTTCTGTAGACAAGGCGCGTGAGCAAGCTGCTGAGTATGGCCATAGCTTTGAGCGCGAGATGGGCTTTTTAGCAGTGCATGGCTTCCTTCATATCAACGGTTATGATCACTATACGCCGGAAGAAGAGAAGGAAATGTTTGGCTTACAGGAAGAGATTTTGACAGCCTATGGACTCACAAGACAATAAACGAAAATGGAAAAATCGAGAACTGATTGCCAGTCTTGAATTTGCTTTAACAGGGATTTTCACAGCCTTTAAAGAGGAACGAAATATGCGTAAGCATGCACTTTCAGCTATCTTAGCGATTGTTGCAGGCTTCCTTTTTGGCATTTCAGCAACAGAGTGGCTCTTTCTACTCTTAAGTGTTTCTTTGGTCATTGCCTTTGAAATCATGAATTCTGCTCTTGAAAATGTAGTGGATTTGGCGAGTGATTACCATTTCTCCATGCTGGCAAAGAATGCCAAGGATATGGCCGCAGGAGCGGTTCTCGTTATTTCGGGCTTTGCCTTTGTGACAGGTCTCATCATATTTGTGCCCAAGTTGTGGGCTTTGGTATTTGGATAAGAGGGAGACTTCCCTCATGAAAGGAAACTATGACATTTAAATCAGGCTTTGTAGCCATTTTAGGACGTCCCAATGTCGGGAAGTCAACTTTTTTGAACCACGTCATGGGGCAAAAAATTGCCATCATGAGTGATAAAGCGCAGACAACGCGCAACAAGATTATGGGAATCTACACGACCGATAAGGAACAGATCGTCTTTATCGATACCCCAGGGATTCACAAACCCAAGACAGCGCTTGGAGACTTCATGGTAGAGTCGGCCTATAGCACCCTTCGAGAAGTCGATACCGTTCTCTTTATGGTGCCAGCAGATGAGCCACGTGGGAAAGGCGATGACATGATCATCGAGCGCCTCAAGGCTGCTAAGGTGCCGGTTATTCTGGTGGTCAACAAGATCGACAAGGTGCACCCTGACCAACTCTTGGCGCAAATCGATGACTTCCGTAGTCAGATGGAGTTCAAAGAAATTGTGCCGATTTCAGCCCTTCAAGGAAACAATGTTTCGCATTTGATTGATATTTTGAGCGAAAACTTAGAAGAAGGTTTCCAATATTTCCCTGCTGATCAAATCACTGACCACCCAGAGCGTTTCTTGGTCTCTGAAATGATCCGTGAGAAGGTCTTGCATTTAACGCGGGAAGAAATTCCCCACTCTGTTGCCGTAGTGGTGGATTCTATGAAGCGGGATGAAGAGACAGATAAGGTTCATATCCGTGCAACCATCATGGTCGAGCGCGATAGCCAAAAAGGCATTGTCATCGGAAAAGGTGGGGCCATGCTCAAGAAGATCGGGACCCTTGCGCGTAAGGATATCGAGCTCATGCTAGGGGATAAGGTCTTCCTAGAAACCTGGGTCAAGGTCAAGAAAAATTGGCGGGATAAGAAATTGGATCTTGCCGATTTCGGATACAACGAAAAAGAATATTAAAAAGAGGTGGGCAGAAGCCTGCTTCTTGTTTTTGAAAGGAGTTCTATGCCTGAATTACCAGAAGTAGAGACTGTCCGACGCGGTCTTGAGAAATTAATTCTTGGAAAAACCATTCAGTCAATGGAAGTAAAGTATCCAAAGATGATTCATACGGATCTAGATGCTTTTTGTCAAGATCTTCCAGGTCAAGAAATTCGGGCCATGGGGCGCCGTGGGAAATACCTTTTATTTTATCTGACGGATCTGGTCCTCATCTCGCATTTGCGGATGGAAGGCAAGTATTTCTTTTATCCAGACGAGGTTCCTCTTCGCAAGCATGCCCATGTCTTCTTTCATTTTACAGATGGTAGCACTCTGGTCTATGAAGATGTCCGCAAGTTTGGGACCATGGAAGTCCTAGTACCTGAGCTTGTCGACAGCTATTTTTTGGCGAAAAAAATTGGTCCAGAGCCGACGGAAGCGGATTTTAAAGACCCAGCCTTCCAAGCAGCTCTTAAAAAATCAAAGAAACCCATTAAATCAGCTCTTTTAGACCAAAAATTAGTAGCTGGTTTGGGCAATATTTATGTGGATGAGGTTCTTTATCGAGCCAAGGTTCATCCAGCCCGTTTGGGTCAAAGCTTGACTGCTAGAGAAGCCAAAGCCGTTCGCAAAGAAACGATTGCCGTGCTTGCTCAGGCTGTTGAAAAGGGTGGTTCCACCATTCGCTCCTACAGCAATGCATTTGGTGAGGATGGCACCATGCAGGAAGAACACCAGGTCTATGGGAAAACAGGCCAGCCTTGTTTGCGCTGCGGGACTCCGATTGAGAAAATCCAGCTGGGGGGACGCGGAACCCATTTTTGCCCCCACTGTCAAAAGGAGAACTAGATGGCAAGAATCATCGGATTAACAGGAGGAATTGCTTCAGGAAAGTCTACTGTCACCTCCTATTTGAGAGAAAAAGGATATCCTGTCATTGATGCTGATCAAGTAGTCCATGATTTGCAGGCACCAGGTGGAGAACTCTATCAAGCTTTGGTAGATCATTTTGGAAGGGACATCCTTCTAGATACAGGAGACTTGAATCGTCCTGCTCTGGCTCAACGCATCTTTTCAAGCCAGAAAGAGATTGCCTGGTCCAACCAAGTACAAGGGGACATCATTCGCAAAGCTCTGGCGCGAGAACGGGACCGACAAGCTGCAACAGAAGACATCTTTTTCATGGATATCCCCTTGTTAATCGAGCAGGGATATCTGGACTGGTTTGACCAAGTCTGGCTGGTATATGTGACGGAAGATACTCAGTTAGAACGTTTGATGGAGCGCAATGCCTTAACAGAGGTCCAGGCGCGCGATCGTTTAGCAGCCCAGATGCCTCTAGATGAGAAAAAAACTCTTGTCGATCTCGTGATCGATAACAATAGCCAGCGTGATCACCTCTATCAGGAAATCGATCGTGCTTTAGAACAAATAGAAAGAAGATGATCCTATTTCACTGGAAATCAATTGGCGTAAAAATCTTTTTATTGCCTGGATTGGCTGCTTTTTCGTAGGTGCTAGTCTTTCGTTAGTGGTTCCCTTTATGGCTCTATTTGTGGAGGAATTGGGGGTGAAAGGTCCGGCAGTTCCTTTTTATGCTGGGATTGCAGTCGCCTCCTCCTCTTTGACTTCCGCTCTAATGGCCCCAATCTGGGGGAGTTTGGCGGACCGTTATGGTCGGAAACCCATGATGTTGAGAGCCTCGATTGCTATGACCTTGACCATGGGAGGAATTGCTTTTGTCCCTTCCGTCTTTTGGTTGCTGCTCCTACGCTTATTAAATGGTGTCTTCTCAGGCTTTGTGCCTAATAGCACGGCTCTCATTGCCAGTCAGGTACCAAAGAATCAATCTGGATATGCTCTAGGAACCTTATCGACGGGAACCGTTGCCGGTACCTTGATGGGCCCCTTGTTGGGGGGATTGATCGCAGAGCAATTTGGTATGCGGAATGTCTTTCTCCTCGTTGGTTTTTTCCTCTTTCTTGTCTCTGTCTTGACTTGGTGGGGCATTGAGGAAGACTACCAACAAATATCGAAAGAGGAGCACCTTTCAAGCTGGGAATTACTGGCTTCTATCCAGCATAAGGACATTTTACTGGGCCTCTTTTTGACCAGTATGACCATTCAGATGATCGGTCAGTCCATTTCTCCCATTCTTCCACTCTATGTGAGAGAACTTGGCCAGAGCGACAATGTTATTTTTGTATCTGGACTGATCGTATCAGCGATGGGGATTTCCAGTATCCTAACATCGGGATGGATGGGAAAGCTCGGAGATAAAATTGGCAACCATCGCCTCTTACTTTTATCTCTTCTCTATAGTGGCATCCTCTACATCTTCTGTGCCCTTGCTCAGACCCCTTTTCAATTAGGCCTTCTTCGCTTCCTATTTGGAATTGGAACAGGAGCCTTAATGCCCGGAGTGACGGCTCTCTTAAACCGCATGACTCCCAAGGAAGGAATTTCTCGGATTTTTAGTTACAATCAGCTCTTCTTTTATGTTGGGGGAGTTCTTGGTCCCCTGATGGGCTCTAGTATTGCCATGCATGTCAATTACCATTGGGTATTCTATGGGACTGCTATCCTAGCCTTTATAGATTTGGCCTTCCTTTTATTCATCTTTAGAAAGTATTTGAAAGTGAGAGAAATCAGTGCGCATTAAAGTACAACTAACCTGCACGAGCTGTGGTAGTCAGAATTATTTGACAAGTAAAAATATGAAGACACACCCTGAAAAAATTGAAGTTTTGAAGTATTGTCCCAAAGAGAGAAAAGTGACATTACATCTTGAAACAAAATGATTTTTATGGTAAAATAGATAAGATTTTAAGGAGTTTTTTAATTATGACTAAACCGTTGATTACTATTTTATTGGTACTATCTGTATTAATTGTTATTGCTATCTTCATGCAACCAACTAAAAATCAATCTAGCAACGTATTCGATGCAAGCTCAAATGACTTATTCGAACGTTCAAAAGCTCGTGGATTCGAAGCAGTCATGCAACGTTTAACAGGAGTCATGATTTTCCTTTGGTTACTGATTGCGATGATTCTAATGGTATTATCCAGTAAATAAGATAGGCTTAGACATTGTCTTTGCCTATTTTTTCATCTATGGGTCGTTTGATAGGGAGTTTGTCACTTGTAAAGAAATCTCTCTGAAAGAAAGAAAATAAAGGAGGCTGGGTGACCAGCACAAGATATGAAAAGTAAAATTATTGATTATTTAAAACAGGAGGGAAAAGCTCAGGTTGATCAATTGGCTCAAGCCATTGGGAGTACTGACGCCAAAGGTTTTCGTGAACTGATTAAGACCATTTCGCTGATGGAGCGACGTCGTCAACTAACCTTTGAAGAAAATGGTTTTTTAAGTCTCCTTGATGCCAAGCCAAAAGGCGTCATTACTGTGAAAGGGATTTTCCATGCTCATAAGAGTGGCTTTGGATTTGTCAGCTTAGAGGGGGAAGAAGAGGACCTTTTTATTGGACGAAATGATGTCAACCATGCCATTGATGGGGATACAGTTGAGGTTGTCATCACCAAGGTAGCCGATCGGCAAAAGGGGACCGCGGCAGAGGGGAAAATCATTGATGTCTTGGAGCACAGCCTCCAAACAGTCGTCGGCCAAATCGTTTTGGATGAGGAAAAACCCAAATATGCAGGCTACATCCTTTCAAAGAATCAAAAGATTAGTCAACTCATTTACGTGAAAAAACCTGCCCTACAATTAGAGGGAACGGAAGTTCTCAAGGTAGCTATTGAACAGTATCCAAGTCGGAAGCACAACTACTTTATAGCCTCAGTACAAGATGTGGTTGGGCATGTGACAGATCCTGGGATCGATGTCTTGGAAGTTTTAGAGTCTATGGATATCGTCTCAGAATTTCCAGAAGCAGTCCTCAAAGAAGCAGAAAGCATCCCAGACCAGCCTAGTGAGAAGGATATGGAGGGACGTTTGGACCTTCGAGATGAAATCATCTTTACCATTGATGGTGCCGATGCCAAGGACTTGGATGATGCGGTTCACATCAAGCGCTTGGAAGGTGGGAATTTTGAGCTTGGCGTTCACATAGCAGATGTCTCTTATTATGTAACCGAAGGTTCTGCCTTGGACAAGGAAGCCCTCAACCGCGCGACCTCTGTCTATGTCACAGACCGGGTCGTGCCCATGTTACCTGAGCGTCTATCAAACGGGATTTGTTCCTTAAACCCTCAAGTGGATCGCTTGACCCAATCAGCCATTATGGAGATCGACCAGCGTGGTCGGGTCCTTCGCTACCAGATCACCCAAACGGTCATTAAAACGACTTTCCGTATGACCTATAGCGATGTCAATGAGATCATTGCTGGGGACCAGGAGAAGCGTGAGGAATACCAAGCTATTGTGCCAAGTATCGAAGCCATGGTTGCTCTTCATCAGATCTTAGAAGGAATGCGGGAAAAACGAGGAGCTCTGAACTTTGATACCAGTGAAGCAAAAATCCTAGTCAATCCTCAAGGAAAACCAGTAGACATCGTCTTGCGCCAACGTGGGGTTGCAGAACGGATGATTGAATCCTTCATGCTGATCGCCAATGAGACAGTAGCAGAGCATTTTGCCAAACGAAAACTTCCCTTTATTTACCGGATTCACGAAGAACCCAAAGCAGAGAAAGTGCAAAAGTTTATCGATTATGCTTCTAGTTTTGGCCTTCCAATTTATGGGACAGCTAGTTCCATGAGTCAGGAAACCTTGCAGGACATCATGAAGAAGGTAGAAGGGGAACCCTATGCTGATGTCTTGTCTATGATGTTGCTTCGTTCCATGCAACAAGCGCGTTATTCCGAGCACAACCACGGCCACTATGGGCTAGCAGCTGAGTTCTATACTCACTTCACCAGTCCGATTCGCCGGTATCCAGACTTATTAGTCCACCGCATGGTGCGAGAGTATGGAAAAGATTCTGAAGTAGCTAGTCATTTTGAACAGGTCATTCCAGATATTGCTAGCCAATCCTCTAGTCGGGAACGCCGCGCCATTGATGCCGAACGGGAAGTAGAAGCCATGAAGAAGGCAGAGTACATGGAAGACTATGTTGGCGAAGAGTACGATGCTTTGGTGTCCAGTGTCGTCAAGTTTGGTCTCTTTGTTGAATTGCCAAATACCGTAGAAGGTTTGATCCACATCACCACCTTACCTGGTTTTTATCATTTTAACGAGCGAGATTTGACCTTGCGTGGGGAAAAATCAGGCGTGACCTTCCGTGTCGGTCAGGAGATCCGAATCAGGGTCGAAAGAGCGGATAAGATGACTGGCGAGATTGATTTTTCTTATATCCCAAGTGAGCTGGATTTGATTGAAAAAGTCACTAAAACATCGGGTCGTAAAGATCGAAATGGACACTCTAAGCGCGCTTCTTCTAAGAAAGAAGAACGAAAGCAAGGAGGCATTAGAGAGAACAAGCGCAAGCATTCTTCAAAAGACAAGAAGAAAAAGAGTAAGAAACCTTTTTACAAGGAAGTAGCTAAGAAAGGAGCTAAGCATGGCAAAGGGCGAGGGAAAGGTCGTCGCACAAAATAAGAAAGCAAGCCACGATTATACAATTGTTGAAACCATTGAAGCAGGAATGGTCCTGACTGGTACAGAAATCAAGAGTGTTCGAGCAGCTCGTATCAACCTCAAGGATGGATTTGCCCAAGTCAAAAATGGGGAAGTCTGGCTCAGCAATGTTCATATTGCTCCCTATGAGGAAGGCAATATCTGGAACCAAGACCCAGAGCGTCGTCGCAAACTCTTGCTGCATAAGAAGCAAATTCAAAAGTTGGAGCAGGAGACTAAAGGAACAGGGATGACTCTAGTTCCCCTTAAGGTTTACCTTAAGGATGGCTACGCCAAGCTCTTGCTGGGCTTAGCCAAAGGGAAGCACGATTATGACAAACGTGAATCCATCAAACGGCGGGAGCAAAATCGTGACATTGCTCGTGTCATGAAGCAATACAATACGCGTTAAAGTAAGAAATAGGAACAGCTGAAGCAAGGGCTGAAAACTGTTCCTATTTTTAAATTTCCTTTCTTGAAACCGCTTGCATTATTATCTGGATAAGAGTATACTGAAGGTAGCGTTGGTATAGTTGTTTTTCGTCGGCTTGAAAATGATTTTCTAGCCTCTTTTGTAGTCATAAAGGAGATCGACTATGAGAAAACTACTGGTCAAACTGATGATTGCTTTGATGGCCTTTGCCTTGATTCCAGTTCAAGTTGCGCAGGCCTGCTCAGCCTTCATTGTTGGGAAGGAACTCACGACAGATGGTTCCATGCTCTTTGGGCGGACTGAAGACTATCCTTATGCTCCCGATGGTGGTCGCCACAATAAAACTTACGAAGTGGTACCTGCCAAAGACTATAAGGATGGGGATATGTTGGAGGACGAATCCAACGGCTTTGCTTATCCCCACTTGAGTCATGAAATGAAATATACCGCAACTTATGATGCAGCCCATGGAGATGGTTCCAACGGGAATTTCGGAGCACACGGCTTTAACGAAGCGGGCGTTTCCATGACTTCTACCGTATCTGCAACCCCACACGATAAGATTTTGGAAGCAGATCCACTTGTGAAAAATGGCTTGGCTGAAGCTGCTATGGTAGACTTGGTTCTCCCACGTGCCAAAACAGCTCGTGAAGGAATTGAGTTGGTTGCCAAGGTACTTGATGAAAAAGGATCTGCCGAAGGAAACATCATTGTCGTAGCAGATAAAGATGAACTCTGGTACATGGAAATCCTCTCTGGTCACCAATATGTAGCCATTAAATTCCCTCAAGACCGCTATGCCATCTTTGCCAATACCTACTATCTAGGACATGTGGATTTCAAGGACAAGGACAATGTCATTGCTTCAAAAGATGTGGAAGCAGTTGCTAAAAAGGCAGACCACTACAAGACTGATAAAGATGGTAACTTCCATATTGCAGACTCATATGGTCCAGATGAATATACCGAACGCAACCGCTCACGGACCTATGCAGGGATTACCTTGATGGATCCTAAAGCGGACATCAAATATGATGATAAGCACTTTGACCTCTTGCACAAACCAACGGATCCTTCTAAAAAGTATAGTCTAGAAGATGTTTTCGCTGAACAACGGAACCGGTTCGAACACCTCAAACAATACACACCAGATGACTTAGTGGAACCAGGTAAAGAAGTCGATACCAATAAATACAAATATGCTTTGGGAAATGAAAACGTCATTAACGCCCACGTATACCAAATTAAGAAGGACTTGCCAACACCATTTGGTGGTGTTGTTTGGTTAGGTCTCGCTCAAAGCCGGAACACGCCTTATGTGCCATTCTATGGTATTGTCAACGATACCTACGCACCATTCAAAGTTCGCTCTGCCAAATATGATCCAACTTCTTGGTATTGGGCTGTTTGGCATATTGACCAAATGGTCATGAAATACCCAGATCTATTTGGTAATAGCATCCAAGAGAAGTGGAAAGAATTGGAAAAAGGCTGGATCAAAGAACAAGCAGCTTTGGATCAAAAATACAGTGGACTCACTGATGACCAAGCGAAAGCTACTGCAGACGAAGTAACAAGTGACTCACTTAAACGTGCGGAAACTATCTTCAAACAAATCAAGCAAGTTGAAAGTGAGATGGAAGATAAGATTCGTACAGAAAAAGGTTTGGAAGCAGACTTTGTTTATGATGGCTATAACAAGGCCAATCTGGTCGCAGCAGCTCAAGCTAAAAAAGATGCATCGAAAGAGACAGAAAAGAAGGAAGAAACAGCTTCTAGTCAATCATCTAGCAAGGCAAGTGATTCAAACAGCAGTTTATCTGCCGTCTTAGGAGTTTTGGCTATTGCAGGATTTGGCTTGGCAGGTTTCTACTTTAAAAAATCAAAAAAGAATGAAAATGAAGAATAAGTAGACTGAGACTGCTAAATCAGCATCCTGCCTCAACTGGATTCTATGAGAGTGGAATAGAAGTCTTCACAAAAGAAGCTTGTAATTCCACTCTTTTTATTGTTATTTGCATGCAATTTTTGTATGATAGGGATAGATAGAAAGAAGGAGAAGAAACGGATGCCTGAAAAATTAATTGCTTATAAACGGATGCCTTTGTGGACCAAGGATACCATGCCTGAAGCAGTCCAAAGAAAACACAATACCAAAGTAGGTACTTGGGGAAAGATTACCGTTCTCAAAGGAAAACTCAAGTTTGTTGAGCTGACGGAAGATGGGGAAGAAGTAGCCAGCCATGTGTTTGAGGCAGGTGCGGATAACCCGATGGCACAACCTCAAGCTTGGCACCGCGTAGAGGCCCTTACAGATGATGTGGAATGGTTTTTGGAATTCTACTGTGAACCCAAAGATTATTTTCCCAAAAAATATAATAGCAATCCCGTCCATTCAGAAGTGCTAGAAGCCATGGAGTCCCTTTCTCCAGGCAAGGCCTTGGATTTGGGGTGTGGACAAGGACGAAACGCTCTCTTTTTAGCCCAACATGGCTTTGAAGTGACAGCAGTCGATCAAAATGAATTGGCCCTAGAGATCCTACAAAGTATTGTAGAGCAAGAAGATTTGGAAATGACTGTGGGACTCTATGATATCAACTCAGCGAACCTAAAACAAAGTTATGACTTGATTGTTTCAACGGTTGTCCTCATGTTCTTGCAAGCGGATCGCATTCCGGCGATTATTCGAAATATGCAAGACCAGACCAATCCAGGTGGCTATAACTTGATCGTTTGTGCCATGGATACAGAGGACTATCCTTGCCAGGTTCCTTTCTCCTTTACTTTTAAGGAAGGCGAGCTAGCAGACTACTACAAAGATTGGGAACTCGTTAAATACAATGAAAATCCAGGGCATCTGCACCGACGTGATGAAAATGGCAATCGAATTGCCTTACGCTTTGCGACCATGCTAGCCAAGAAAATATAAATAGCTCTCTAGACAAGGACACCCTTGCAGTCGTCCTTGTCTTTTTATATCTGAAAACTTTCTGAAAATACTTGATTTTTTACAGAAAAGGAGTAGACTGTTAGTGTATCTTTCAAGAATTTTGAGGAGAAGCGCGTGAAACTATATGTTCAACTGATGATTATCTTTACCATCTCTTTGATTGGGGAAGGGATATCGACCCTCTTTCATTTGCCAATTCCAGGAAGTATTATCGGTCTACTGATTTTATTTCTTTGCTTGCAGTTGAAATGGCTTCGTATCCGCCATGTGAATCTGGTCGGATCTTTTCTCTTAGCCAATATGACGATTTTATTTTTACCTCCAGCGGTTGGGATTATGGATAAGTTTGATGTTATCCAGCCTTATTTATTGCCCATCGTATTGATTATTTTAGGGGCTATCATCATCAATGTAACCCTTATTGCCTTAGTTGTCGGTTTTATCAAGACAAGGTATGAGGGGGATTATGAAGGAGGGAAAAAATAATGGAAAGTTTGTGGTCAAATCCTCTCTTTGGGATTTCTTTATCAGTCTTTGCCTATCTGATTGGGATGATGATTTTTCGTCGTTTTCCCCATCCCATCACGACCCCCCTCTTAGTTGCAACGGTCTTGATCATTGGTTTCTTAAAGCTGACAGGGATTTCCTATAAGGCCTATAATATTGGCGGGACCTACCTCAGTAATTTGATTGTGCCCTCAACGGTTGTCCTGGGAATTCCCTTGTATAAGAGTTTCCATTTGATGAAGCACCATGCCAAGAGTATTCTTCTTAGTAGTTTTCTAGCAGTAGTAGTCAACACGCTTTTTACAGCTGTCTTGGCTAAGCTTTTTGGGATGAAGTACTTTCTAGCTATTTCCCTCTTTCCTAAGTCTGTGACAACAGCCATGGCAGTGGGGATTTCTGAAAAAATGCAGGGAATAACTACCATTACCCTAGTTGTCGTTGTAGCGACAGGTATCCTGACAAGTGTCCTAGGACCAACGATTCTTAAGTTCCTAAAAGTAGAGGATCCTGTTGCCATTGGTTTGGCCCTTGGGGGTACAGGTCATGCGGTGGGGACTGGTACAGCCTTTCAGTATGGTCAAGTAGCCGGAGCTATGGGTGGCTTAGCAATTGGGATAACTGGCGTTTTCTACGTCTTTATAAGTCCCCTTGTCGCGAGCCTGATTCTTTCCTAAAAAGGTAGAGAGTATTCAGAAAAAGCTTGGAAGAAGTTCCGAGCTTTTTTGTATACAGTTAGATAGAGAAGGTTGTTTAATAATTTGAAGGTCAAACAATTTTCAGATAGATTACTAATTGATTACAGTCGTTGTAAGCGCTTGCCAAACTTTGGTTCAAAAGGTATACTAAAAGAGGTTATACGGTTAATATCTAGTTAAAGGAGTTCAATATGAAGAAACGTTATGCTCGATCAGCCTTGGGCTTGATCACTGCTCTCTTCCTCTTTGCCCAACCGGTAGAGGCCTGTACAGGTTTTATCATCGGTAAAAAGTTAACAGCAGATGGGAATGCTTTGTACGGACGTACGGAGGACTTAGAACCAAACCACAATAAGAACTTTGTGGTCAGAGAACGAACTTATAACAAGAAAGGGGAGGTCTTTGAAGATGCCACCAATGGCTTTAAGTATGAGCTCCCAGAAGTAAGTTATAAATATACAGCTGTCCCAGATGTTACACCAGAACAGGGTGTATTTGATGAAGCTGGTTTTAATGAGCATGGTGTGTCCATCTCGGCGACCGTCTCAGCTTCAGCAAATGACAACATTAAAAAGGTCGATCCTTATGTAGAGGACGGCTTGGCTGAGTCTGCCCTCACCACTGTCGTTCTTCCAAGTGTCAAAACGGCTCGTGAAGGAGTCGAGCTCATTGCGAAAATTGTGGAAGAAAAAGGGGCAGCAGAAGGAAATATTGTGACGATCGCGGACAAGGAAGGTATCTGGTACATGGAGATCCTTTCTGGTCACCAATATGTAGCGATTCTCTTCCCAGAAGATCGCTATGCAGTCTTTCCAAATACCTTCTTCTTAGGACATGTTGATTTTTCAGATAAGGAACGGACTATTGCCTCGAAGGATGTTGAAAAAGTCGCCCGTGATGCAGGAACCTATAAAGAAATCGATGGCCAGTTCCATGTGTCTCAATCCTACAATCCACCTTTGCATGAGGCAGATCGTTCTCGTGTTTGGTCTGGTATTAAGTCACTGGATCCAGATGCAGATGTGAACTACGATGACGAGTATTTTGACTTGATGCATACAACGGATCGGAAATTGACGCTACGTGATGCGATGAATCTCCAACGCAATCGGTTAGAAGGAACAGACTTCAAACCACAAGATCAAATGGAGTTAGATGGAAAAGGGATTCCAGAAAAAGGGAAGTTTGATGAAGTCTATAAATACCCGATTTCGAACCCGAATGTCATGGAAGCCCATATTTTCCAATTAAAGGACAATGTTCCTGATAGTGCTGGTGGGGGAACTATGTGGTTAGCGATGGGAAGCCCACGAAATGCTCCTTACCTGCCTTACTATGGCAATATCACCAATACCTACCAAGCCTATCAAGAATTAGGGACAGCCTATAATCCCCAATCTTGGTATTGGACCATGTCTCGCATTAATGATTTAGTTGCCAAATATCCTGATTTGTTCGGAGATGGAGCCATCCGTACTGAAATGGAACGCCTAGAATCTCAATGGATGGCTGAGCAAGAAATCAGTGACCAAGAACAAATTGCCCTCGCTTCGCAGCCAGAGCAGGCGAGCCTAAAAGCGACAGAAACGAGCATGACTCGAGCTCAAAAGACCTTCGATCGTCTGCAAGAAATTCGTCAAGAAGCAGAAGAAAAGGTGATTGCTCAATATGGACAAGGTGCTATTGACGATTTAACAGATGAAGAAGATGCAAACCAAGAAGAAGAAATCAATTTGGTACCATTTGATTATGACTTCGTCATCACGATTGGCTTAGCCCTTGTGACAGTGATAGGAGTAGGAATTTTCTTCATTAAATCAAAGAAAGCAAAGGGAGGTAAGAAGGATGAATAAGTTTCAACGAATATTGCTCTTCCTATTTTTGGTCTTAGCAGGGATTGGGATGGAGTTTGAGCTAGGCTCTCTCTCTCAACAAGAATTTAAACAAGTAGCAGGAAGAGATTTGGTATTAAATCTGCTCGTTTTAGCGGTGATTGTCGTTCCTCTTTATCTCTTTATTAAGCGACTTGCAAAAAGATTTGAGGTTCCTCTTCTTGTTTTGTGGGCGACCATGTTTGGTGGTGCTTTTGTTGCTGGCTGGCTCAGTTTTTCAGGGAACAGCCTCATTGACCATTTCAATAGTCATCTCATTCAGGATGTTAGTACCTTTAATAAATGGACAGATGCTTTGACAGCACCTTTTTCTGAAGAATTTTTCAAAGCTCTGGTGGCCTTCTGGATCCTCTTGATTTTGGGTCGTAAGGATTTGAAATCGATTTTAATTGCCGGCTTTGGATCTGGTCTTGGTTTCCAAATCATTGAAGATCTAGGTTATGTGGCGCGTCAAACGCGAACTGGAGACCTCTCAGCAGTAACAGAGGCAGTGAACCGCATTTCTGGTGGTTTAGCATCTCATGCAGTCTACACAGCTGTTGTATCTGTTGGAGCCTTTCTCATCCTGTCTCAGTGCACCAAGCAAAAAGAAAAGCTCTTTGGTCTCTGGTGTGTAGTTTCCACGGTGACCAATCACTTCTTATGGAATTCCCCATTCTATGAAACAGACCATCGGGTCAATATTTTGGTAGGCTTGCTCTTTGCCTTCCAAGTGGGAACCTTTATTGAGGTCGTGCTCTTTACTCATAAAAATCCGAATCTAAACCTTTTAAAGAAACAGTAAGAGATGGATTTGGTAGTCAGGAAATAAAAAATAGTCTGGGACAACATTGTTCTCAGTCACAAAAAAGCTAGAGATTTCCAATTGTGGAACTCTAGCTTTTTAATTTTGAGTCATTCTCTTATTGTATTTGAGGAGGTTATTGGCCATGAGAACCAATCCCATGTCAATTTTAACCTGTCATTTGCCTCTTAGATTACATCTCTTGTAACCCAAACAAGCCTTTGTCTGCCCAAAGACAGGTTCCACATTAACCTTGCGTTGGGCAAAGATGTGACTGCCTTCGACAGATAAAAGCGCTTGGCTTTCTTTTACTTTTAGGAGCTGATACCTCTCATTCACATAGAGCCCCTTTTGTGAAGCCAAGTCAGCTTGTTCTGCCTTATAAACCCTAATTTCCTGTCTAAAATCTGTTGTGGTATGGTTGTGTTTGAGGTGATCAAACTGCTATACCCAACTCTCTGGATGGGTGTAGGTATCTGTTGTTTCATCGTAAGTCCAATTATCCAAATTCCTATCAGATTCTTTGTGTTTTTTCTTCTGTTCCTTGTCAAAAAGACTATATTTAATCAAATGCTCAATACCCATCCTATCCAAGTTGATAAGATCTGGCAAATATTTTTAAACGCTTGTTAGACCTAAAGGTTCCACTAGTTGGCGGAGCTGATCATGGCTATAGTGAAGCTGTCTATCTAGAAGATTTAGAGAGCAATGGCATTGAACTCAACAGAGACAAGCCTGTGAACGAGTGGGATATTCGTGAGGATGGTCGAATTACTGGAATCACAGAAGAGCTGTCTGCGCAAGAAATCTATGAATTAGGCAAAGAACTTGATCCTTTTGTGATCGCAGAAGGCACTCGCATGGGCCATGTTTACCTATCTGTTAAAAATAGCCGAGAGGCATATGCATTTTATCAAGAGTCTCTAGGTCTTGAGGATAAATTCACGATTCCACATGTCAGTTGGATAGCATCAGGGAATTATCACCATCATCTAGCAGTAAATGAATGGGGTGGTAAAAACTTAGCTCCTCGTGAGAATGGAATGGTAGGTCTTGCCTACTATTTGGTTGAAGTTGAGAATAAAGAGTTTTTGGTCAATTTGCTTACGCAAGCTCAGAGAAACAAGGCTAGAACCCACTGGATTTCTCTTTCTGAATTCTCCATTACAGATAAAGATGGAATTATAACGAGAGTCAGAGTGGAGAACTAGAAGTCTTTGTCTTTAAGATAAATGCTCCTTTTGACAAAGGACTGTATTAGAGATATAATGTAGAAAAATCGTTTTAGGATAAAGATATGACAAGATCAAAGTACATTACACGCCTCAAACGCTCAGAAGGTCAATTGCGAGGTATTCAAAAAATGATGGAGGAAGAGCGTGATTGTATTGATATCATTACTCAATTAACAGCAGTGCGGTCCAGTGTTGATCGTATTATTGAACTGATGATAACGGAGAATTTAACAACTTGTATTAACGACCCTTTAGAGGATCCTCAAGCACAGAAGGAAAGATTGGAAAAGGCGGTTAAATACTTGATTAAACGCAAGTAATAAAAAACATACGTTTCTCTTAAATAGTGAACAAATGATTAAAAGAGCAGTTGGTTTTCTTGAAATTAGACCAATTGCTCTTTTTGATTTTTATTTATTCAACATCACCAGGCCAAGCGCTCATACCACCTCGGACGTTGATAACATCATAGCCTTTTTTCTTGAGCTTTTTAGCAGCCATCTTGCTTCGAACACCGGAATGACAAATGACATAAAGTGTTTCATTTGTCGCAGGTGTGTAAGCTCCGATTTCGGTTAGAGGAACATTCTTGGCGTTTTTGATATGGCCTCTACGGAATTCCGTAGGCGTCCGCACATCCAGTAGCTGAATTGGTTCCTTGAGTTTAGCTTCTAATTCGCTGGTAGAAATACTATCAATTTTTGTAAATAAGTGAAACATAGGCACCTCCGATATACCCTTATGGGGTATATTAAACCACTAAGCAACGCTTTTGTCAAGTAAGTTGAATTGATTAGTATTGTTTCTTTTTCAGTATACAAGATGCCAACTTACAAACTAAAGAGTTGGTTGATAGGTTAATGAATAGAACCTGTCTTATTTATTCAACAACTACTTGTCTAGAAAATTACCTTTTCTGAAAACAGACCACATGCTCTGTTGTAAAATGAAGTGCAACACAAAATACATGTTCATCTGATATACTAGAGTTTCGAAAAACAGTATAAAGGAAGATGAACATGTCTGCTAATTATCCTACCACAAATCAATCCTACAAGTACTTATCTGAAGCTGAACGAGGGAAATTGAAGCTTATTTAAGCGTAGGACTCAAACCTGCTTACAACCTACAAATCGCTACTGAAAATCAGTTCGTCCTTCACGATGACATCTATCAAAATCCAACAGATACCAGAACGCTGTTGCCATTTTTAGAAACCTATACACATGAGTTAAAAAGAGCTGTCGCCGATGCGGGATACGGTAGCGTGGAGATTCTTCTTACCTTAGATAGGATGGGTATTGAGCATTTTATTAAATATAGTCTTTTTGACAAGGAACAGAAGAAAAATACAAAGAATCTGATATGAATCTGGATAATTGGACTTACGATGAAACAACTGATACCTACACCCATCCAGAGAGTTGGGTATACCAGTTTGATCACCTCAAACATAGGCATAGCACAACAGGTTTTAGACAGGAAAATATGGTTTATAAGGCAGAACAAGCTGACTTGGCTCCATAAAAGGGGCTCTATGTGAATGAGAGGTATCAGCTCTTAAAAGTAAAAGAAATCCAAGCGTCAGGTAATAAATGACATGGGATTAGTACTCATGGCCAATAATCTCCTCAAATACAATAAGAAAACTACTCAAAATTAAAAAGCTAGAGGTCCATAATTGGAAATCTCTAGCTTTTTTGTGGCTGAGAACAATGTTGTCCCAGACTATTTTTTACAGTGACTATTCGTTTTCTTCTTTTTTCTTTAGACCAAAGAAGGCTAAGACGGATGTCAACAGAGCGAGCATGTAGATAGCAGGAGAGTCGGAAGTTCCTGTTTCTGGTAGAGTAGCAGCTGCTGGTTTAAATGTTTTTGCTGAGGTGAAGGACAGGTGATGGTTGTTGGCCTTGATCTGTGTATCGTCCTTAGCAGATGTAAAAGTATTCTTTGTTTGGCTAGCTAGTTGATTAGGAGAATTCGTACCAACTAGAGCTGGAATATATGTTTGATCCATTTTACCGGTAGATGGGATAACTGGTTGGTTATTGCTTCCTGGGTAGGACTTAGGATTAGCAGGATCTGTTCCTTGTTTGATTTCCTCAATATCTGCCACACCATCTCCATCTGTATCTTTGCTAGCAGAAATAGAAATGGTACGAGAATTTGGATTGATGGTTGCATAGGCTGTGAGATCTGCCTTAGCAAGGTAATCTGCAAAGGCAACGTCCATGGAAGGACCTTCCTCACGAGCTCCACCTAACATGGTGTAGCCATCCCCACCTGCTGCTAAGAAGTCATTAGTAGTCAAGTAATAATCTTTAGCAAGGTTGAGCGGTTCATATTGACCAGTTTCTGGGTTTTTAATTTCGATATAGAGGACGCGTTTTTCAGCTGGTAGGGTTGTATCGTAATAAACTTTTGCTCCAGAGACTTGGAGGAAGCCACCGCTTGGTTCAAGAAGGGGTTGACCGTTTTCGTCAAGAACGGTTTTGCCATCTTTTTCTTGTAAAATGGATCCAAGAGATTTAGCAAACATATCAGCAATATCCTGACCAGTTACTTTAATTTGAGAGATGGTATTCCCAAATGGAAGAACAGCAATGACGCTTCCTTTGGTGATTGGCTTGTCTTTAGCGATGGTTTCGCGTAAGCCACCACCGTTGGTTACAGCAAGGTCTGTCTTATGGCTAAAACCAGTTTGACCATATTCGTAGAGGGCATCTGCCACGACATTTCCTAGGTTGGTTTCACGGACACGGACATTTTCCCGTTGACCGTTTAGTTCTACCGGACTATTGTCACGAACGATTTTTGCATTCTCAGCATCGTATTGTTCCTTGATCTTTTGGACCATGGCAGCTACTTTGGCATTTGGCACGACATTTTTTGTTGAAGCTGCTGAAATTTGTTGAGGGTTTCCAAGCAATTGGTTAGCCTGGTAGGTGATTTTACCGATATTGTTCAGGTAGCTACCAGTTTGGTTATAGGTCACGTTTTCTCCGTATGTAGTTGATTGAACAGTATGGGAATGCCCATCAATAACGGTGACACGTTTTCCTTTCAGTTTTGAGTTTTTAGAAAGTTCTTCAGCTAAGGTAGATCCTCGCCATTTGATTGGTGTAGTAGTATCTACTCCCAAGTGAGCAAGGACAACATAGTTTTTGTAAGTCTTGCCTTCAGCAGTCGCGCGTGCTTCAATCTCATCAATGACCTTGTTTACTTCTGAAATAGGATCTGTAAAGGTAACACCTTGGACATTCTTAGGGTGAGTTTTAGTGGCTGTTTCAGGCGTTGTCACCCCGATGACGACAAACTCATCCCCAACGACATTCTTATCTTTATCGACGATGGTGGAAGCCTCAAATAAGCGAGCACCGTTGATGTAGGTGTTGGAGCTGAGAAGTGGGAAATTTAAGATTTCTTTGTACTTTTTAGCTTCATCCAGACCAAAATCGAACTCATGGTTTCCGACTGCCATGGCATCGTAGCCAATTTCGTTCAAAATTTTAGCTCGTTCTTCACCTTTAGAACTATTTGAAATCGGTAGTCCTTGGAAGGCATCTCCAGCATCTACGACCAAAGTAGATGGATTTTTCGCACGTTCTTCATCGATGACTGCGGCTAATTTAGCATCACCAATCACACCCTTTTCTTCGACGATCCGACCATGAACATCGTTGGTATGAAGGATATTTGCTTCAGGTAAGTCAGCTGAACTCTCTGTAGCACCTTCTGAAGTAGCTGTATTAGCTTCTGTTGAAGCAGGAGTAGCAGCATCTGTAGCATTTGTGGAAGTAGCAGCTGCTTCAAGGTTAGTTTCTGTAGCTGTTTGCTCATCTGCAGCTACCTGAGAAGCTAGGAAGGCAGGAGCAAGCAATAAGATCGGCAAAAGAAGTTTCTTCTTTTTCATAAACGGTCCTCATTTCTATTTTATTGCATACTAAATATTATAGCTAAAAAGGAAAGAAAAGGAAAACGTTTTCTGATAGTTGGGCAAATAATCTTGTGAGAGCGTTGAGGTTCCAGCTAGTTGCTCTTATCCATAAAAAAAGAAAACTTTCGTTTTCTCATTTTCTTATTCTGTTATGGGTTGGTTCCAAGTGGTAAAGTCAGTCACACTTAATACGACTGTCGCGATTTCGATCGGCTCTTCTTTTGCACCAGTTGACAACCATTTTGTGATTACGGCTTCAATCGTAGCTGCAAAAATCTCAACAGCATACTTATAAGGAACTTGGAATTTATTAACCAAGTGGTCTTTGGCGTGTGGAGTATCGTCAAGAAGTTGCAGGGTGAAATTTTTCATTAGAAAATGAAATTCTTGGTAATCCATCTGCATCAAGGCATAGATAAAGTCATAATTATCTTGAATATATTGAAGTGAGGCAAGAAAATTTGCTCGATTGACGGTGCTTGTAGCGAAAAGTTCTCCCAACTCGCCTAAAAGTTCAGATTTTAGCTGGTTGAACATATCTTGTTTGTCTACATAATGAAGGTAAAAGGTACCTCGATTAATGCCGGCTTCCTTTGTTAGTTGGCTAATTGTAAGGCTTTCAAGTGACTGTTCAAGAAGCAGGCGTGATAGGGCGCTTCGGATAGCATTTTTAGAATTCGTTTTTCTCTTTTTTCGGGTCATAGTTCCTCCTTTATCATGTAGTTTGGTATAAATGTTGTTCACTAATCATCATATTATACAGAAATCAAATTTATTCATCAACAGAATAAAATTTTAGTATCATTCTATAAGTCTAAATAGCTTAAAATCAGGTCTTATTCTTATACTGTGAAAGCCATTTTGGAAGGATTATAAAATTTTTTCCCAGATCTACTTTCAAAGGGGCTATTATATAAAAATGAAAGAAAAACTTGAAATATCAGTTATTTAAACGCAAATAATCATTCATACTTATTTGTTATTATATCACAAACTAAGGAGAGGAGGGCAGATGATGCTTGGAGATTTCTATATCGGGAACTAGATAAGACCAAGCTTTTTCCTTGTCTATTTTTGCATAGAAAAGTATTAGTTTCTTGGATGGCTTTATTCATAAAATAGAGGAAATGCATCCCTCACAAATTTCTTGTTTTTTAGTAGTTTTAAGGGATTGATTGTTCTTGGTCTTCCGGTAAAAAAGGACTATAATAAAGATAGGAACTTGTGTTTAAGTGGGAGAAAAGATATGGCTTATATTGAAATGAAACATAGTTATAAACGCTATCCGTCAGGAGAAACTGACATCATTGCCAATAAAGATGTTACTTTTGAAATTGATAAAGGCGAATTGGTCATTATTTTGGGGGCATCAGGCGCAGGAAAATCAACAGTTCTCAATATTTTGGGAGGTATGGATACCAATGATGAAGGGGAGGTACTAGTGGATGGGAAAGCCATCTCAAGCTTCTCCTCGCACCAACGAACGGATTATCGCAGAAATGATGTTGGTTTTGTCTTCCAGTTTTATAATCTCATCCCTAATTTAACAGCCAAGGAAAATGTTGAGCTGGCTTCTGAAATTGTTTCTGATGCCTTAGACCCTGAACAAGTCTTGAGAGAGGTTGGATTGGGTGAGCGTTTGAACAACTTCCCAGCCCAGCTATCTGGTGGGGAACAACAACGGGTAGCCATTGCGCGCGCAGTGGCGAAGAATCCTAAGATTCTCCTTTGTGATGAACCAACAGGGGCTTTAGACTACCAAACCGGTAAACAGGTTTTAAAGATTCTTCAGGACATGTCTCGTAAAAAAGGGGCAACAGTGATTATCGTCACTCATAATGCTTCTTTAGCGCCAATAGCCGATCGTGTCATTCAGATGCATGATGCCCAAGTAAAATCGGTGACCATCCATAACACTCCACTAGATATTGATAGCCTAGAGTATTAGGGAGGTTGTTCATGAAGCAAAAAGTATATTGGAAAGATCTATGTCATTCCTTTACCAGTTCCAAAGGGCGCTTTTTGTCCATTTTAACGCTGATGATGCTGGGTACCTTAGCCCTGGTCGGTTTAAAAGTAACGACCCCAAATATGCATCGGACTGCCCAGCGCTTTATAGACCAACAAGAGATGCTGGACCTCGCTGTCATGGGAGATCTTGGTTTGGATAAGACTGACCAAGAAGAGCTACAAGGATTGACGGGGGCCAGCTTGGAATTTTCCTACCTGACAGATGTGACGCTTGACGGAAAGGACGAAGCTGTTCGACTTTTTTCCAATCCAGAAACCATCTCACGCTTTCTGCTGACTTCAGGACGGCTTCCGCAGAAGGAAGATGAGGTCGCTCTAGCAGCGTTTTGGAAAGATCGTTACCAGATTGGGGATCAGCTAAGGATACATGAAAAAGCTGGAAGTCCATCTGTTTTAAAGACAAAAAACTATCGAATTGTTGGCTTTGTAAAGTCTGCTGAGATGTGGTCCGAAAAAGACTTGGGCCAAGCTACGAGTGGGAGTGGTTCCTTGGATGCCTATGGTGTCCTCTCAAAAGAAGCCTTTACTAGTCCTGTTTATAGCCTTGCTCGGATTCGGTTTGATGATTTGAGGGGGTTCAATCCATTCTCAACCAGCTATCAAGATCGTCTTGCCTCCCATCAAAAGGACCTGGAAGAACTCTTAGCTGGAAATGGTCAGGAGCGCTATCGAAAGCTACAGGCTGATGGGAAACAAAAGATCCAAAAAGGGCAAGAAGAACTTAATGCTGCCAACAAACAGTTAGCAGACGCACGCGAAAAGGCAGGTCAAGCACAGACACAATTGACGGAGCAATCCAATAAACTGAATCAACTGTCTACACTCTTGCCCAAGGAAGAACTAGAAACAAGGCGACTCGAGTTGGCAAAAGCTCAAAAGCAACTAGATCAGCAATTGGTCAACATTCAGACAGGTGAATCGGAACTAGCAACTAAACAGAAGGACCTGGAAAAGGCCAAGGAAGATCTGAAAAATCTAGAGCAACCAAACTATCATGTCTATGATCGAAAAACCATTCCAGGTGGCCAGGGTTACCTCATGTATAGTAATGCCAGTGCCAGTATCTCCGCCGTAGGCAATCTATTTCCTGTGGTACTCTACGCAGTCGCTGCCATGGTCACGTTTACGACCATGACTCGTTTTGTTGACGAAGAACGGAGCCATGCGGGCTTGTTCAAAGCCTTGGGCTATCGAACAAAAGATATCTTGGCAAAGTTCCTCTTGTATGGCTTGGTTGCTGGAACAGTTGGGACAGGCATCGGAACTCTTCTCGGTCATTATGTTTTATCTGGAACCATTTCGCAAATTATTACGCAGGGGATGGTCGTAGGAACTAGTAAACAGTTTTTTTATGGGTCCTATAGCTTATTAGCCTTGGGGCTCTCCCTTCTTTCTAGCGTCTTTCCAGCTTATCTAGTCGCTAAGAGAGAGTTGAAGGAAGAAGCCAGTCACCTCCTCCTTCCAAAACCGCCAGTTTCCGGATCCAGTATTTTGCTCGAACGCCTTCCGTTTTTGTGGAAACGTCTGAGTTTCACCCAAAAGGTGACCGCTAGAAATATTTTTCGCTACAAACAGCGGATGGTGATGACCATTTTTGGTGTTGCTGGTTCGGTTGCTCTTCTCTTTGCGGGTCTGGGTATTCAATCCTCAGTCGGTGGTGTGCCCCAACGCCAGTTTGGGGAAATCCTCAAGTATGATATGATTCTCTCAACAAAATCCAGTCTGACAGACGAAGAGGAAGAATCCTTGAAGAAGCGCTTGAAGCAAGCAGATATTAAAGAGACAGAAGCCATCTTTACCAAACAAGTGGAGGCTTCTTATCCTTCCGGACGTGGAAAACAAAGCATGACCTTAATGGTGTCCTCTAAAGACAGCTTGGAACCCTTTATCAATCTCCGCTCAGAAGAGGGAAGACTCGACCTATCCAATGGGGCGGTGATTACCAGTAAATTAGCGCAGCTGGCCAAGGTGGGCGTTGGGGATGAATTGCGGATAGATGGCCATACGATTAGGGTGGCTGCGATTACCGAAAATTATGTAGGCCATTTTGTCTATATGAATCAAGCGACCTATCAGAAAACCTATGGAAAAAGTGCTAAGATGAATGCCTATTTGGTCCGATTACAGTCTTCTTATCAGCAGTTCGTCCAGAAGGTCAGTCGGGACATGATGGAAGAAGGGGCGGTGCTTGCTGTTACGCAAAATACTTCCTTGATTTCTCTCTTCAGTTCTGTAGCCCAATCATTGAATAAGACCATGATGATTTTAGTTCTGGTATCTATTTTGCTAGCGATGGTTATTTTGTATAATTTGACCAATATCAATGTGGCAGAACGAATCCGTGAGTTATCCACCATTAAGGTATTAGGTTTTCATCATCAAGAAGTTACCCTTTATATTTATCGAGAAACCATCCTCTTGTCTCTTGTAGGGATAGGATTGGGTTTACTAGGAGGTTTTTATCTCCATCGCTTTTTGATCGCCATGATTGCCCCAGATGCCATTCTCTTTTATCCGCGGGTGGCCCTTGGTGTCTATCTTTATCCTATCGCTGGCGTCATTCTGATCCTAGCTAGCTTAGGAATCTTGGTTAATCATCATCTTCGCAAGGTAGACATGCTGGAGGCTTTGAAATCTGTTGAATAAAAAAGAAACTTCTACCCTAGGGTGGAAGTTTTTTAGAGCTTTGGTATAATGAAAGAAGGAGAAGAGACATGACAAAAATTGCTTTGCTTTCGGATATACATGGGAATACAACTGCTTTAGAGGCTGTGCTTGAAGATGCCAAGCGGGCAGGTGTAGAAGAATACTGGTTATTAGGGGATGTCCTTATGCCGGGGACTGGTAGACGACATCTTTTGAACCTACTTGAAGAATTGCCCATCACCGTACAGATTTTAGGAAATTGGGAAGATAGCTTGTGGCGAGCGATGAAGGGGATGCTGGATCCATCAAGGGCTAGTCACCGCTATTTGATGCGCCATTGTCAGTATATCTTAGAAGAAATTCGTCCAGAAGAAATAGAGGCCATGCAAAGTCTGCCCATGCAAGTGCATCGGAAAGTCTCGGGCTTAAGATTGGGCATCACCCATCATCTGCCAGACAAAAACTGGGGACGCGAATTAATTCATATAGGAGACCAGAAAGATTTTGATCGCCTCGTAACCAATCCCCCTTGTGATATAGCAGTCTATGGTCATATCCACCAACAATTTTTCCGATATGGAAGTGGTGGAGAGCTCATCTTGAATCCGGGGTCTATCGGCCAACCCTTCTTTTTGCAAGCCAATCTTCGAAAGGATCTACGGGCCATGTATGCTATTCTAGAGTTTGATGAATCGGGTTTGAAAGATGTTGACTTTCGGCGGGTGTCCTATGACATTGAGAAAGAACTCCAACTCGCTAAGGATCTGAAACTCCCTTACTTCCAAGTTTACTATGAAAGTTTAGTCAATGGGGTCCACCATACTCATAATCATGAGCTTCTACATGAAATAGCCCAGCGAGAGGGACACAATGTAGAAGTAGACGCATGGTTGAGAGACTTTTTCAATTAGTGTAACAGTTGACATTACAACAAATAAGGGTATAATAGACTAAAAGAAAGAACTTTAACGTCTGAAGAGTAAATGTATCTAGTTACTGATGGTTTTAGATCCAGTTTAAGACATCCCTATCTAGATGGAAGAGAGGAGTATCCATGCAAATTTCAAGTCGTTTTACCATTGGAACCCATGTATTAGTCATGATTGCTTTAAAAGGAGATTGCACCAAGGTGACCAGTGATATGATTGCTGGCAGTGTTGGGGTGAACCCGGTCATTATTCGGAAAACCTTGTCTCAATTAAAAAAGGCAGGCATGATCCATGTGGCGCGTGGAACAGGTGGGGCCGAGATGGCCAAAGAATTGGAAGACATAAGTTTGTTAGATATCTACCAGGCGGTTGAATGCCTTGGGAGGACTGGTCAATTATTTGGCTTCCACGAGCATCCAAATCCAGCTTGTCCGATTGGAAATAGCATCCATGGCGTCCTAGATGGGAGGCTGGAAGAGATTCAGTTAGCTATGGAAAAGGAAATGTCTCAGACCAGCCTCAAAGAAGTGGTGGAGCAAACCAAGAAACAAATGGAGCTAGCAACCGTTTCTTGATTTGAGTTTGTAAGAAACGTGATGTAAAAAGGCCTTTCAGTATATACTGAAAGGCCTTTTTTGTTGAATGAAATGATTTAAAGTTTATCTAATTTTTATTTTTTAATAAATAAGACACTAACTAGAATAAATCCAATTGCATAAATCCATGTCCAGTAACGATTAGGAATGAACATAAAGGAAGAACGATCGCGCAAAGCAATGCGTTGCCCTGTTTCCTCATCAATCATATACCGAACCTGATCGGAAACAAATTTTTTTGTTAGCAAATAATTGACTGCTGCAGCAAGAATCCCCAACATACATCCTAAGATGATACTATCTGTACTCTTATTTACATTAAGATGCAGGAAGGAATAAATCATATTCGCCAAAGCTCCTCCAATCATAAGACCATGGGGAACGAGCAAGCCTTTACCAAGCCAAACAATAATTAAATAATTTCCTTATTTCCTATCTTAATCAAAATAGAGCAAGTCTTTGCTGGTTTCGGTAAAGAGGCCAAAGCCATCTTTTGTCACATAGCCACAGTCTTCAATTCGAACCCCGACTTTTCCAGGAATGTAGATGCCTGGTTCGACTGAGAAGCACATGCCTTCTTCGATGACCATGTCATTTCCTTCCATGATAGAAGGGAATTCATGCACATCCATTCCGATACCGTGTCCGAGGCGGTGGTTGAAGTATTCGCCGTATCCTGCTTTTTCAATAACGCTCCGGGCAGCACGGTCTACGTCATGTGCTGTTACACCTGGTTTGATCATATCTAGGGCAGCCTGTTGAGCTTCTAAAGTCAAGTGGTAGATTTCTTTTTTGAAATCATCTGGTTTTCCAACAGCGACTGTTCGCGTCATATCTGAAGCATAGCCATTCACCATACAGCCCAAGTCGAAGAGAAGAAGAGCATCTTTTTCAATTTTGTTGCTTCCAGGAATGCCGTGAGGGTTGGCTGCATTGTTACCAGTCAAGACCATAGTTTCAAAGCTCATTTCATAGCCCAAGCGTTTGATGCCAAAGTCAATTTCTGCGACGATATCAGTCTCGGTTTTATCCAGAGAGATGGCGTCAAATCCCATATTGACAGCCTTATCCGCATATTGACCGGCAACCAACATTTTTTGGATCTCATCAGCAGATTTGATCAAGCGCATGCGGTTAATTCGAGGGCTGAGATTGGTAAATGTTGCTTGTTCAAAGACTGAACGAAGCCCATGGTACTTGGTCAAAATCAAATTATCAAATTCCAAAGCGACCTTTTTGGCTTCTGGATTAGCGCTAGCCCCTTTGATTTTTTCCCAAGGGTTTTCAGAATCCACATACCCTACCACTTGGAAATCCACAACTGCAGTCGCCCGTTCTACCTCAAGAGCAGGGACAAAAAGAAGCGGTTCGTGGTCTGGATAGACGAACAAGAAGAGCTGACGTTCATGGGGATCACTGTAAAATCCAGTTAGGTAATTGATAGTGACAGGATCGGATACAACAGCAACCTCTGTTTTTTCAGTTTCAAGAAATGCTACAATTTGATCTAATTTAGACATAAGCTACCTTCTTTCTATTGATAATATTTTGTCAGATTTTCCCTAAAAAATCAAGAGTTTGCAAAAAGATGTTAAAATGCTTGAAAGTGTTTACAATAAGTGATAGAATAGTTGTTATAGAAGACTGAAAACGAAATTTTCAATAAAGAAAGGAAGTATTATGAATACAGACGATACTGTAACCATTTACGACGTTGCCCGAGAGGCGGGTGTCTCAATGGCGACTGTTAGCCGTGTCGTGAACGGAAATAAGAACGTTAAGGAAAATACTCGTAAAAAAGTATTGGAAGTCATTGAACGTTTGGACTATCGTCCGAATGCAGTAGCTCGTGGACTTGCGAGTAAGAAAACCACAACCGTAGGTGTTGTGATTCCAAATATTACCAATAGTTATTTCTCTACTCTGGCAAAGGGGATCGATGACATTGCTGAAATGTATAAGTACAACATCGTCCTTGCCAACAGCGATGAAGACGATGATAAAGAAGTTTCTGTTGTCAATACTCTTTTCTCAAAACAGGTCGATGGGATTATCTTCATGGGTTATCACTTGACAGAAAAGATTCGTTCAGAATTCTCTCGTTCTCGGACACCGGTGGTCCTTGCTGGGACAGTTGATGTCGAACATCAATTGCCAAGTGTCAATATTGATTACAAGCAAGCGACAGTAGACGCGGTTACACTATTGGCTAAACGAAATAAAAAGATTGCTTTTGTAAGTGGACCATTAGTAGATGATATCAACGGTAAGATTCGCTTGGCTGGCTACAAAGATGCTTTGAAAGCAAAAAAATTGTCTTACAGTGAAGGCTTGGTTTTTGAGTCTAAGTACCGCTATGAAGAAGGCTATAACTTGGCTGAACGCATCATTGCATCTAAAGCGACAGCAGCCTTTGTAACTGGGGATGAATTGGCAGCAGGTTTGCTTAATGGTCTAGCTGATCAAGGTGTGAACGTACCGGAAGATTTTGAGTTGATTACCAGTGATGATTCACAAATTACACGCTACACTCGTCCAAATCTTTCAACTGTAGGCCAACCACTTTATGATTTGGGGGCTATCAGTATGCGGATGCTGACAAAAATTATGCATAAGGAAGAATTGGAAGAAAGAGAAGTTCTTCTTGCCCATACCATCAATCATCGTGGGACTACGAAGAAGTAAAAACAAAAGGAAGCCAAGGCTTCCTTTTTTCTTGTCTCAGTATGAATCTCCGGTAAAACTTGAAGGGGCCTGCTAAATTAGGTATAATAGAGGGTATGAAAGTATTACTGTATTTAGAAGGAAAATCCGTTTTACAAAAATCGGGGATCGGTCGTGCCCTCCAACACCAGATGCATGCCTTGGATTTGGCTGGAATCCCCTACACCACAGATATTTTAGGGGACTACGATGTCGTTCATATTAATACCTATGGTCCTCGGAGTTTGTTGCTATTGCATGCTGCCAAACGTCGGGGGAAAAAGGTCATTATGCATGGACATTCCACACGGGAAGATTTCCAAAATTCATTTATCGGGTCCAATTTATTTGCTCCCTTATTTGGCAAATACTTGGCTCATATGTATAAAAAAGCCGATTTTATTATAACCCCTTCAGAGTATTCGAAACAGCTGATTCAGTCTTACGGGGTCAAGACTCCAATTGTCGCTGTTTCCAATGGGATTGATTTGTCTAAATATAAAAAAGATCCCAAAAAAGAAGAGGTTTTTCGGAAGCACTTTAATATCCAAGAAGGAGAGAAGGTCGTTTTATGTGCGGGTCTATACTTTAGACGAAAAGGGATTGAAGACTTTGTAGAAGTGGCTCGTCGGATGCCAGATGTCCGCTTTATTTGGTTGGGATCGATTAATAAATGGTTGATTCCTCGGGCTATTCGTCGTCTGGTCGAGAAAGATCATCCGAGCAATGTTGAATTCCCTGGCTATTTTAAGGGAGCTGTATTCCAAGGGGCCATGACAGGTGCGGATGCCTTCTTCTTCCCGTCTTACGAGGAAACGGAAGGAATTGTTGTCCTAGAGGCCTTAGCGGGTCACCAGCATGTCGTTCTCCGGGATATTCCAGTTTATCATGGTTGGGTGGACCAAGAGTCAGCAGAATTGTGTCATTCAGTGGATGAGTTTGTGGACTCTCTTGAAAAAGTCTTGTCTGGTCAAGTGGACAAGCGCGATGCAGGGGATCGAGTAGCTCAAAGTCGCTCAATTGATTTGGTAGCGGATCAACTAGTGAAAGCCTATCAGCAAGTATTGGAGATGTAATATGCGTATTGGATTATTTACAGATACTTATTTTCCACAGGTATCGGGGGTTGCGACCAGTATTCGAACCCTGAAAACAGAATTGGAGAAGTTGGGACATACTGTTTTTATCTTTACGACGACGGATAAGGATGTCAACCGCTATGAAGACTGGCAAATTATCCGCATTCCAAGTATCCCTTTCTTTGCTTTTAAGGATCGGCGGATTGCTTATCGCGGCTTTACCAAGGCTTTGGCCATTGCCAAACAATACAAACTGGATATGATCCATACACAGACGGAGTTTTCTTTAGGACTACTCGGGGTTTGGATTGCTAAGGAGCTTCGGATTCCAGTAATTCATACCTATCATACCCAGTATGAAGATTATGTGCGTTATATTGCCAAGGGGATGGTTATCCGACCAAGTATGGTCAAATACATTGTTCGTGGTTATATGAATGACTTGGATGGGGTCATCTGTCCGAGTGAGATTGTCTATGATCTCTTGCTGAAATACAAGGTCAAGGCTGAAAAGCGGATTATTCCAACAGGAATCGAGCTGGCGAAGTTTGAACGACCTGAAATCACACAAGTGGAGACGCAAGCCCTTCGTGAAAAATTAGGGATTCAAAAGGGTGAAATTATGCTCTTGAGCTTGTCACGGGTTTCTTACGAGAAAAATATCCAAGCCGTTATTGCGGCTTTGCCTAAAGTGCTAGAAGAAAATACGCATATTAAATTGATTGTGGCTGGAGATGGGCCTTATCTGGATGATTTAAAAAAACAAGCGGCCAAGCTTGGTGTATCAGATACGGTCGTCTTCACAGGGATGATTCCACCAAACGAAACAGCTCTGTACTATAAAGCAGCAGATTTCTTCATTTCAGCTTCGACTAGTGAGACGCAAGGCTTGACCTATTTAGAGAGTATCGCTAGTGGGACACCCCTAATTGCTCAGAGTAATCCTTACTTAGATAATGTGATCAATGATCGGATGTTCGGAATCTTGTATGACCAGGAAGAAGATTTGGCAGCAGCTATTTTAGAAGCGACCTTAGCCACACCAGAGAAGGATGAGGCTAAGTGGGAGGAGAAGCTTTATGAAATTTCTTCGACAAATTTTGGTCGCAGGGTCTATGAGTTCTATCTAGACGCTATTATATCGAAAGATTTTTACAATGAACGTCATCCTGAGGAAAGCCGTACCAAACGGGTGACCAAGTCTATTGTGAAAATTCCGCAAAAGGTTATCGCTATGCCTGTGAATGGGTCTGTGAGAATCATGAAGGGCTCCTTTAAACAGGTGAAAAAGATACGCAACATTACCAAGCTATTGGATTAGAGTTCATCTCAAAAGCTAGGGGTCCTAAAGAAATGCTCCTGGCATAGGGGATAGGAAGCTTTTTCCTCTTGCAAAATATTTCAATCGTGCTATAATACTAGTCAGAGACATATCAAATCTAGGAAATCTTATAGAGAACGCGTGGGGCTGGAAATCGCGTAGAGGATAGGTTTGGGACTACTCGGTGAACTTTTTATGCAAACATAAAACGGTGGCCACGTTAGAGCCAATCAGAGGTGTTCCTCTTTTTTGAGGAACATAAATGAAGGTGGAACCACGTTGCGACGTCCTTTTTAGGATGTCGCAATTTTTTTATGAGGAGACTTACTATGGAGTTGCAAGAATTAGTGGAGCGCAGTTGGGCGATCCGACAAGCTTATCACGATCTGGAAGTTAAGCATCATGATTCCAAGTGGACGGTAGAAGAAGACCTCTTGGCTTTATCGAATGATATTGGGAATTTCCAACGATTAGTGATGACCAAGCAAGGACGCTACTATGATGAAACACCTTACACACTGGAACATAAACTTTCAGAAAATATCTGGTGGCTAGTAGAACTTTCTCAACGTTTGGATATAGACATCCTGACGGAAATGGAAAACTTCCTCTCTGATAAAGAAAAGCAGTTGAACATTCAGACTAGGAAGTAGTCAGCTAATAAAAAGTCAATGCATAGAAACTATGAAACACAAAAAAGGAGAAAACCATGATTAAAATTACTTTCCCAGATGGCGCTGTTCGTGAATTCGAATCTGGCGTTACAACTTTTGACATTGCTCAATCCATCAGCAATTCCCTAGCTAAAAAAGCTCTTGCTGGTAAATTTAACGGCAAATTAATTGACACTACTCGTGCTATCACTGAAGATGGAAGCATCGAAATCGTGACACCTGATCACGAAGACGCTCTTCCAATCTTGCGTCACTCAGCAGCTCACTTGTTTGCCCAAGCAGCTCGTCGTCTCTTCCCAGACATCCACTTGGGTGTTGGTCCAGCAATTGAAGATGGTTTCTACTACGATACAGACAACCAAGCTGGTCAAATCTCTAACGAAGACCTGCCTCGTATCGAAGAAGAAATGCAAAAGATCGTTAAAGAAAACTTCCCATCAATCCGTGAGGAAGTGACTAAGGATGAAGCGCGTGAAATTTTCAAAAACGATCCATACAAGTTGGAATTGATTGAAGAACACTCTGAAGACGAAGGTGGTTTGACCATCTACCGTCAAGGTGAATATGTAGACCTTTGCCGTGGGCCACACGTCCCATCAACAGGCCGTATCCAAATCTTCCACCTTCTCAATGTAGCTGGTGCTTACTGGCGTGGAAATAGCGACAATGCTATGATGCAACGGATTTATGGTACAGCTTGGTTTGACAAGAAAGACTTGAAAAACTACCTTCAAATGCGTGAAGAAGCTAAGGAACGTGACCACCGTAAACTTGGTAAAGAGCTTGATTTGTTCATGATTTCTCAAGAAGTTGGTCAAGGTCTACCATTCTGGTTGCCAAATGGTGCGACAATCCGTCGTGAATTGGAACGCTATATTGTCGACAAGGAGTTAGCTTCTGGCTACCAACACGTTTACACTCCACCACTTGCTTCTGTAGAGCTTTACAAGACTTCTGGTCACTGGGATCACTACCAAGAAGACATGTTCCCAACTATGGATATGGGAGATGGGGAAGAATTCGTCCTTCGCCCAATGAACTGCCCACACCACATCCAAGTCTTTAAACACCATGTTCACTCATACCGTGAATTGCCAATCCGTATCGCTGAAATCGGAATGATGCATCGCTATGAGAAATCTGGTGCCCTGACAGGTCTTCAACGGGTGCGTGAAATGTCTCTCAACGACGGTCACCTCTTTGTAACTCCTGAACAAATCCAAGAAGAATTCCAACGTGCCCTTCAGTTGATTATCGATGTTTACGGAGACTTCAACCTAAACGAGTACCGTTTCCGCCTCTCTCTTCGTGACCCTCAAGATACTCACAAGTACTTTGATAACGATGAAATGTGGGAAAATGCCCAAACCATGCTTCGTGCTGCTCTTGATGAGATGGGCGTTGACTACTTTGAAGCTGAAGGGGAAGCAGCCTTCTACGGACCAAAATTGGATATCCAGGTGAAGACTGCCCTTGGAAAAGAAGAAACCCTTTCTACGATCCAGCTTGACTTCTTGCTTCCAGAACGCTTTGACCTTAAATACATTGGAGCTGATGGTGAAGAACATCGCCCAGTTATGATTCACCGTGGAGTTATTTCAACCATGGAACGCTTCACAGCGATTTTGATTGAGAACTACAAGGGTGCCTTCCCAACATGGCTTGCACCACACCAAGTGACTCTTATCCCAGTTTCTAACGAAAAACACGTGGACTACGCTTGGGAAGTAGCGAAGAAGCTTCGTGACCGTGGTGTCCGTGCTGATGTGGATGAACGCAATGAGAAAATGCAATTCAAGATCCGTGCATCACAAACTAGCAAGATTCCTTACCAATTAATCGTTGGTGACAAGGAAATGGAAGACGGAACTGTCAACGTTCGTCGCTATGGACAAAAAGAAACAAACACTGTGTCAGTAGATGAGTTTGTAGCAGCAATCCTTGCTGATATCGCCAACAAATCTCGTATTGAGAAATAAAACGATAAAACCTGGGATAAAAATTCCAGCTACCTAAAAAAGAGGTTGGGACAAAAGATCCCGACCTCACTTTTTATTAGCAATCAAACTTTGACGCGGTAGCTGATTGAACTTTTTGTTCGTCTTTTAGACTCCAAAAAGCTCCTAATCATCCTCGCTGGGCTGGGACTACGAAATCGAGACTTTGTCTATCGATTTCTGTCCCACCGCCTTTTTATATTTTGTTTAACCTGAGCTAGTAGTGATTGGTCAAACCACCACAAATAGTATCCTCATCAACAATCCTTTCTATCCATTAACTTTTGGATATAGGATATCCCCCCAAGATTTGCTTCCATGAGTTAGATAAATTGACTATCCTCAATCCTTGTTTGCCTCATTTTCTTTTACGAGATCGTTTTGTGAATCTTTTTCAGAGAGTTTTTGATCGATATACTTGTCAATGTTTTCGTAAAATTCCTTGGTCGTCTCACTATCTAATTTTGTCGAATTATGGACTTGATTGACTTTCAATTGAACAGATTGAATACCGTAAGAGGCTTGTTTTTGGCGAATGGTTTCTAATTCTTCTTCTGAAATCGGATCTCCAACAACCGTCAAGACCAATTCATTATTCCTCGACTTGTAGACTTGATTAATGACCGTATGATTAGCGAACTCTTTTCCTACAAACTGTTTGATCCCTTCTTTTCGCGCTTGATCCATCGTCAGAGTGACTGCTGAATAGCTGGCTGGAAGGACCAATAATACAATCAAGGATATCAACCCAATTTTCATTTTAATGTTTAGCTCATTAAATGAACTTAAGGGAGATTTTCTCATCAATATTCTTGTTCCAACAATGTTGATTAGCATGATAAAGACACAGTTGATCAAGAAAAGATAGAGAGCTCCAAATAAGAACCGTACATTTCCATTAGCTAAACCATAACCTGCAGTACAGATAGGTGGCATTAGAGCAGTTGCAATGGCTACTCCTGGCACGATATTGTTTGCTTCTTTTTTCCTTGAACCAATAAAGCCTGCTATCCCACCAGCAATAGCAATGAGAACATCCCAAATGGTTGGAGAGGTTCGTGCAATCAATTCGCTACTTGCATAAGATAAGGGAGAAATCCAGAAATATAGAGTCGAGACAAGCAAACTGACCAATACTTGAGTAAATAAAACCCCTAGAGATTGCTTGATTAAACGCGTATCAAAAATAGCTAAACCAAACCCCAGTCCAATAATCGGTGTCATAAGAGGGGAAATCAGCATGGCTCCAATAATGACAGCTGTTGAATTCATATTTAGACCTATAGAGGCAATAAAAATCGAACACATCAAAATCACTGTATCTCTTAATCGAACATGAAGGTCATCATATAGTTTCTCGCGGAATTCACGTGTTGAATAGTTCCTGGTCATTGGTTACTCCTTTTATTTCATATAATCTTGTTTCTGAATGGATGATGGTAGAGAAACTTCTGTCCAATTTGACATATTTTTAATTCTCATTTGTAATTCTTTTGAACATTATCTTTTAAATATCCATCAATCCATCCTTAACATTATATCAAAAATTTTACAGCCTTTTTCTGAAGAAATCTATCAGTTGAACAGATAGAGAAAGTCAGAAATTTTAGATTCCTTATTCAAAGAAGGAAGAACGGTGTCTCCTCTGAAAGAAGATACCGTATTAATGTTTAAACATGATGAGTGTGTTGTAGCAATCCTAGCTGACATCGCCAACAAATCCCGTGTTGAGAAAATAACAGATAGAAAAGTCAGGCTTCAAACCTAGCTTTTTTGTGGATTGAAAATAATTATTCAAGCACTATTTTAGTGACTTCTATGTTGTGATTATCATTTTTTTATTGCACAACCTTTTTCTTTCTCTTTCTTTACAAATCAAAGTATAACTCCCATTTTTCAAAGAAATTTGCTATAATGAAAGGACAGAGATTTGAAGAAGCAAAGAAAAAAATAGAAGTAGGTACATGTATGAAGAAAATTCTTGTTGTAGATGATGAAAAGCCGATTTCGGATATTATAAAATTCAATATGGCAAAAGAAGGCTATGAAGTCTTGACTGCCTTCGATGGGAAAGAAGCACTGGCTGTTTTCGAAGCTGAGAGCCCAGATATTTTGATCTTGGACCTCATGCTTCCTGAAATTGATGGTTTGGAAGTAGCGCGTACCATTCGAAAGACCAGTAATGTACCGATTATTGTCTTATCTGCAAAAGATACAGAATTTGATAAGGTCATCGGTCTTGAAATTGGGGCGGATGACTATGTGACCAAGCCATTCTCAAATCGTGAGCTGCAAGCGCGTGTCAAAGCCCTGTTGCGTCGGACAGAATTAACGGTAGAATCACAAACAGAGTCTACATCAGATTCAGAGATTGTGATTGGGGATTTGAAAATCATTCCGGATGCCTTCCTTGCTCAGAAAAAAGGCAAAGAGCTTGAGTTGACCCATCGCGAATTTGAGTTGCTCTATCACTTGGCGACCCATGTAGGCCAAGTCATGACTCGTGAGCATTTACTGGAAACAGTCTGGGGCTACGATTATTTTGGTGATGTTCGGACAGTGGACGTAACGATTCGACGTTTGCGTGAAAAAATCGAAGATATTCCAGGTCGTCCGGAGTATATTTTAACGCGCCGTGGTGTCGGTTACTATATGAGAAACAATGATTAATTACATCAAAGAAGTCATAACCTCTTATAATTTTATCTTTGTCCTAATTACTCTTGGATTTATTATTGTTGTCGCCTTGTTGATCCTGGAAAATCGGCGAGACAACATGAAGCTACGCTTATTGAATGATAAAATTAAGAGTTTGATTGCTGGAGAGTATTCCGATATCATTGATTTACAAGGGGGTCCAGAACTAACAGAGATTTCCAACAGTATCAATGATTTATCTGAAGTGATTCGTTTGACGCATGAAAATCTGGAACAAGAAACCAAGCGCTTGACCAGTATTCTTTCCTATATGACAGATGGGGTCTTAGCGACCAATCGTCGGGGGCAGATTATCTTGGTCAATGAAATGGCGGCAAAACAACTCAATGTTGTGGTCGAAGAGGTCATGAACATCAGTATTCTAGATCTGCTTGGCATTAGTGAAGAGTATGAACTGCGTGACTTGATTACCAATGTTCCAGAATTGACTATCGATTCGCAGGATGAAAATGGGGAGTACATCTCTTTACGGGTTCGCTTCGCTTTGATCCGGAGAGAGTCTGGTTTTATTTCTGGTCTGGTTGCCGTCTTGCATGACACAACCGAACAGGACAAGGAAGAGCGGGAACGTCGTTTATTCGTATCCAACGTTAGTCATGAACTCCGAACACCACTGACCAGTGTTAAATCTTACCTGGAAGCCTTGGATGACGGAGCCATTTCGGAGCCAGTTGCACCGGAATTTGTCAAAGTGTCTTTGACAGAGACCAACCGGATGATGCGGATGGTGACGGATCTATTAAGTCTTTCACGGATCGATAATGAAACCAGTCAATTGGATGTTGAATTGACCAACTTTACAGCCTTTATCACCTTCATTTTGAACCGCTTTGATAAGATGAAGAACCAGGCTGGCGAGAAGAAATATGATATTGTTCGTGATTATCCAATTTCGCCTGTCTGGGTTGAAATTGATACAGACAAGATGACACAGGTCTTAGACAATATCTTAAATAACGCTATCAAATATTCCCCAGATGGTGGGGAAATTCGTGTGGGAATGAAAACGACAGATGCCCAATTGATTATCTCGATTTCGGATGAGGGATTAGGGATTCCTAAAAAGGACCTCCCACGAATTTTTGACCGCTTTTATCGTGTGGATAAGGCACGCAGTCGCGCCCAAGGTGGGACTGGTTTAGGACTGGCCATTGCCAAGGAAATTATCAAGCAACACAAAGGATTTATCTGGGCCAAGAGTGAATATGGAAAAGGATCTACTTTCACGATTGTCCTACCATATGATAAAGATGCTATCCTGGATGATGGATGGGATAATGAGGATGAATAAGAAAACTAATGGATGAAAAAGGGTTTAAATATAGTATTTTAGCTTCAGGATCGAGTGGTAATTCGTTTTACTTAGAGACTCCTAAGAAGAAAATTCTAGTAGATGCAGGCTTGTCCGGGAAGAAAATTACAGGTTTGCTTGCAGAGATTGATCGCAAACCCGAAGATCTTGATGCTATTTTAATCACACATGAACATTCGGATCACATTCATGGCGTTGGTGTGCTAGCTCGTAAATACGGGATGGACCTATACGCCAATGAAGCTACCTGGAAGGCCATGGAGGGAAGCAAGTACCTTGGGAAGGTCGATGATTCCCAGAAACATTTATTTGAAATGGGCAAGACCTTAACCTTCGGGGATTTGGATGTGGAAAGTTTTGGTGTTAGCCATGATGCTGCGGCTCCCCAGTTCTACCGGTTCATGAAAGATGGGAAGAGTTTTGTCATGCTGACGGATACAGGTTATGTCAGTGATCGAATGGCAGGGATTGTTGAAAATGCAGATGGCTATTTGATCGAGTCCAATCACGATGTAGAAATCCTACGGGCAGGCTCTTATGCTTGGCGATTAAAGCAACGGATCTTATCCGATTTGGGTCACCTCTCTAATGAAGATGGTGCAGATGCCATGATTCGGACCCTAGGCAATAAGACCAAAAAGATTTATCTGGGCCACTTATCCAAGGAAAACAATATCAAGGAATTGGCCCATATGACCATGGTTAATCAACTGGCTCGAGCAGATCTAGCAGTGGGGCACGATTTTGACGTCTTGGATACATCTCCAGATACAGCGACTCCATTAGTAGATATCTAAATGATTAAAAGAGGAGATGAGCTCATCTCCTTTTTAGGTCAGTAGTGTAGGCTTAAAATGAGTGGAAGGATAGGAGCAGTTAGTTTGAAATATGTGTATATAACAGTAGGGTTTATTTCCTTAGGATTAGGGATTATTGGGATTCCATTACCTATTTTACCAACGACCCCGTTTCTTTTATTAGCTATGGCTTGTTTTGCCAAGAGTTCTCAACGCTTTGAAAAATGGTTGCATGGGACCAAGTTGTACCAAACTTATGTAGCGGATTATCGGGAAACCAAGTCGATCTCTAAAAAGCGGAAAAAAAGAATTATTCTACAAATTTATCTTTTGATGGGGATTTCCATTTACCTGGCACCACTCTGGTTTGTGAAATTAGGTCTACTGGGATTAACTATTTTTATCAGTTATTATTTGTTCAAAGTGATTCCGGATAAGGAAGAATGATATAAGGACAGAATAGGTCCTAAATCCTATCGTGAAAACAAGGGAAAGGAGTGCGAGACGCACTCTTTTTTGATATAATAGAAGGGTGTATCTTTTGGACGGAATAGGTCACAGGATTCAATCCAGATGCATAAATGAAGAAAGAAAGTAGTAACGTGATGCAAGCCTTATATAACCTTCTTGCTGAGAAATTTCGGCTGACTTTTGACGATACAGAATTGTTGGAAACAGCTTTTACACATACCTCATATGCGAATGAGCATCGCCTCTTAAAAATTTCACATAATGAACGTTTGGAATTTTTAGGAGACGCTGTTCTCCAGTTAGTGATTTCCGAATATTTATTTGCCCTCTACCCAAGTAAACCAGAGGGAGATTTGTCAAAAATGCGTTCCATGATTGTTCGTGAGGAAAGCCTGGCAGGTTTTTCACGTGATTGTGGTTTCGATCAATTTATCAAACTTGGCAAGGGAGAGGAAAAATCTGGTGGACGTAACCGAGATACCATCTTAGGAGATTTGTTTGAAGCTTTTTTAGGCGCTTTACTCTTGGATAAGGGAGTGGAGATGGTGCGGAACTTCATTCAGCAAGTCATGATTCCTAAAGTCGAGGCAGGTCAATTTGAGCAAGTGATTGACTATAAGACGCGCTTGCAAGAAATCCTTCAAATCCATGGGGATGTCTTGATTACCTATGAGGTGACGAGTGAATCAGGACCGGCTCATGCCAAGGAGTTTGAAGTGCAAGTGTCTGTCAATGGGAAAATCATCGGTCAAGGACATGGCCGGTCTAAAAAGGCTGCAGAGCAAGAAGCAGCAAAAAAAGCAGTGGAGAATAAGGTGGATCCCTCATGTATTTAAAGGAAATTGAGATTCAAGGATTTAAGTCTTTCGCAGATAAGACCCGAGTCATCTTTGACCAAGGGGTAACCGCAGTGGTTGGCCCTAATGGATCTGGAAAATCGAACATTACGGAAAGTCTGCGCTGGGCCTTAGGGGAATCGAGTGTCAAGAGCCTTCGTGGTGGCAAGATGCCGGATGTGATTTTTGCAGGGACTGAAACTCGGAAACCCTTAAACTACGCCTGCGTAACGGTAGTACTGGATAACCGGGATGGCTTTATCAAACAAGCTGCTAAAGAAATCCGAGTGGAGCGTCATATTTATCGCTCGGGTGATAGTGAATACAAGATTGATGGCAAGAAAGTCCGTTTGAGAGATGTCCATGATCTCTTTATGGATACTGGACTGGGGAGAGATTCTTTCTCTATTATTTCCCAAGGGAAGGTTGAAGAAATCTTCAACTCCAAACCAGAAGAGAGACGGGCTATTTTTGAGGAAGCCGCTGGGGTTCTTAAATTTAAAACGCGTCGCAAGGAAACAGAATCTAAGTTGGTTCAGACCCAGGATAATTTGGACCGTCTGGAAGACATTATTTTTGAGTTAGAGGGGCAAATCAAACCTCTTGAGAAGCAAGCCCTTGTGGCCAAACGTTTCTTAGAATTGGATCAACAACGCCAAGTTCTTTATTTGGATGTTTTGATTGCACAAATTGAAGTCAATAAAAAAGACTATGATCAAGCTGTCCAGGAAGAAGCCTCCATTCAAGAGCAATTAAAGGCTTATTACCAGAAAAGAGAAGAGTATGAGGCGGAAAGTCTCCGATTGAAACAGAGTCGCCAGACCCTTCAACACCAATTGTCAGATGATCAAGCTAGCCTCTTGGAATTGACTCGTCTCTTAAGTGATTTGGAGAAACAAATCGAATTGGCACGCTTGGAGTCGCAACAGGTCGCTCGAAGTCGTCAGGAAAATCAAGAGCGGGTCAATAGTCTGGAAGAGCGTCTACAAGTTCTTCGGACCCAGTTGGAAGAAAAACAAGCTAATACAAAGAGTCTTCAAGAAGAACTACAAAAGAGCCAAGTAGCTCTGGAAGGTTTGGAGAAAGAGTTGGCCAGCTTCTCAGAAGATCCAGATCAGGTGATCGATTATTTACGTGAAAAATACGTGGCCTTGATGCAGGATGAAGCGGAGCGATCAAACGAATTAACAACCATTGAAAATCAATTGGAAGCCTCAGCTCAATTGTCACAAAGTAAAAAGGAAGATTACCAAAATCAAATCCAAATGGTGACAGAATTGCAGGAAAAAGAGCAGGTTGCTCAAGAAGCTTATCAAGGAGCTCAAGAGCATCTGAAACACTTGCTTGAGACCTATCAATCAGAGGCAAAACGGTTTGAGGAAGCTCACCAAGCTTATCAAGAAGCGCAAGCCAAGATGTTTGATTTACTGGATCAAAGCAAGGAAAAACAGGCTCGCATTAACAGTTTAGAGGCGATTCAAAAAAATCATAGTAATTTTTATGCGGGCGTAAAGAGTGTCTTGCAAGAAGCGTCTCGCTTAGGTGGAATCGTGGGAGCTGTCAGTGAAAAACTTTCCTTCTCACCAGAGTATCAGACTGCCTTAGAGATTGCTCTAGGAGCTAGCAGTCAGCATATTATCGTAGAAGACGAAGGAGCAGCAACACGGGCAATCGAACATCTGAAGAAGAATCGCTCGGGTCGGGCAACCTTCCTTCCATTGACAACCATTAAACCACGCTACCTTGCAGGAAAGAATCAAGAACTGATTGAAGCCTGTCCAGGATTCCTAGGGATGGCTAGCAGTTTGGTGGACTATGATCCTTCCCTCGAGTCGATTTTCCAAAACCTTTTAGGTGTCACAGCTATTTTTGATACGATTGAGCACGCCAAGGCGGCTGCTCGCAAGGTTGCCTACCAAGTTCGTATCGTGACGCTGGATGGAACTGAACTGCGCACAGGTGGTTCCTATGCAGGGGGTGCAAATCGAAGCAATAATTCGATTTTTATTAAGCCAGAACTGGATCGCTTGCACCAAGAATTGGCCTCTCTTCAGAAGAATTTGCGAGAAGTAGAAGGGCAGGTTCAAGAGCAACAGGACCAAGTGAGCCAATCACAAGAAAAACTAGAATCTTTGAAAGGCCAAGGAGAAGGGGCGCGACTAGAAGAGCAACGCCTTCAATTGGCTTTTGAGCAAGCTCACCAGCAACTCTTGGATGCCCAAGAACTGTTAGAACTTATCCGTACAGAGCTGGATGAAGGTAGCGACCAGGAGCTTCTCCAAAAACGGGATCACTTGCAAGCGCGACTGAAAGAAATTGAGGCGGAAAAAGAGCAAGTCACTGCTGAGATTGAAGAAGTCAAGCTCAATAAAGATGTCGTTGTCGAGAAAATTGAAAATTTACGAGCAGCCATTGCCAAGCTCCAATTACAGAAAACAGAGTTGAAGAGTCGATTGACTTATGACCAAACAGATGCTGAACGCTTGCAGCAAGAGTTGGCTTCTACTGAACGGGAAATCCAAGCTCTCCAATATGCGATTGAGCAGGGAGAAGATCGACATGAGCAAATCGATGTTTCTGTCCTTGAAAAACAATTGCAAGCAACCCTTCAAGAGAAAACTGCTCTGGAGCAAGCTGTGATTCGTAAGCAATTTGAATTAGAGGATTTGGAAGGCCAGTCTGAAGATGTAGCGGGTCATATGGAGCAAGCCCGTCGTCAAAATGAGGAGTGGATTCGCCTACAGGCCAAAGCAGAATCCAATCGCGATCGATTGGCAGACAAATTGAATAAACTCATGTTGGCACTGACAGACGAATTCAAGATGAGTTTTGAAGAGGCATCTAATCAGGCCAACGAACTAGAAAATCTAGCCCAGTCTGAGCAAGTCTTAAAAGACTTAGAGAAAGCGATTAAAGCCTTAGGCCCTGTCAATATTGATGCTATCGAACAATACGATGAGGTCAAGACTCGGTTTGATTTCCTTTCCGGTCAACGAGAAGATGTCTTGGCAGCGAAGAATCTTCTTCTTGAAACCATTAATGACATGAATGATGAGGTGAAAGAACGCTTTAAGTCTACGTTTGAAGCGATTCGTGAATCCTTCCGAGTAACCTTTAAACAGATGTTTGGGGGAGGATCCGCTGATCTCATCTTGACGGATGGGGATCTCTTGTCAGCTGGGGTCGAGATTTCTGTTCAACCGCCTGGTAAGAAAATTCAATCCTTGAATTTGATGAGTGGTGGGGAGAAAGCTTTGTCAGCATTGGCGCTGCTCTTCTCAATCATTCGTGTCAAGACTATTCCATTTGTCATCTTGGATGAGGTAGAAGCGGCTCTAGACGAGGCTAATGTTAAACGTTTTGGGGATTACCTCAATCGTTTTGATAAGGAAAGTCAGTTTATTGTGGTCACCCACCGTAAGGGAACCATGGCTGCAGCAGATTCCATCTATGGAGTAACCATGCAAGAATCTGGAGTCTCTAAGATTGTATCTGTGAAGCTGAAAGATATAGAAGGAATGGATAATGGAAATTAAATTAGTCGCAACAGACATGGATGGGACCTTTTTGGATGAAAATCATCAATTTGATCAAGCTTTATTCCTAAAGGTATTAAAGAAGTTTCAAGAAAAAGGGATCTACTTTGCCGCAGCAAGTGGTCGGTCTCTCCTCTCTTTGAAGACAATCTTTAAAGAGGTTCAGGATCAAATTATTTTTATAGCTGAAAACGGCAGTGTTGTTGAGTTTCATGGTGAAGATGTCTATGAAGCGACCATGAGTCCTGAATTTTACCAAGCTCTGTTTGCCAAGTTACAAGAAAGTCCTTATTTCGATAAAAATAAGTGCTTGTTAACGGGAAAACGCGGTAGCTATGTTTTAAAGACCGTTGATCCAGACTATCTAGCTGCTTCGCAAAACTACAATGAAAATATTCAAATGGTGTCTGATTTTTCAGAAATTGATGATCTTGTCTTTAAGATGACCACCAATTTTGACCAAGAAGTATTAGCGGAAGGGGAAGCCTGGGTTACCCAAAATGTTGAGGGTGTTAAGGCTATGACCACTGGTTATGAGTGCATTGATATTGTCTTGGATTATGTGGACAAGGGAGTCGCCATCCAGGCCCTAATGGATCAGCTAGGCATTTGCCGAGATCAAGTCCTAGCTTTTGGGGATAACCTCAATGATCTTCATATGATGCAGGTTGTTGGCCATCCAATTGCGCCAGAAAATGCCCGTCCAGAGATTTTGGAATTGGCTGAAAAAGTATTAGCTCACCATTCGACAGGATCTGTCCTTCGTTTCATGGAGGAAGAATTATGAGTCAGATTAAGGTTATCGCACTAGACTTGGACGGTACTCTCTTAAACTCAGAGAAGAAAATCTCCCCTCGGAACTTAGCTGCCATTCGTGCAGCTCAAGAAAAAGGGGTCAAGGTAGTTTTGACGACGGGTCGTCCCCTCAAGGCTATGGATTTTCTGCTTCAAGAGATTGGGACTGCCGGCTTGTCAGATGAATACACCATTACGTTTAATGGAGGCTTGGTACAAAAGAATACAGGGGAGATCATTGCGAAGACAGTTTTCTCTCGTGATGATGTCGTCCGCATTTATGAGGAGACAGAGGCCCTTGGTTTGCCCCTAGATGCCATCAGCGAAGGGGTTGTTTATACACTTGTATCTGATCAAGAATCTCTTTACCCTCTCTATAATCCTTACTTGAACTTTATTCCCGTTTCTATTGAAGATTTGTCCAGTCAGATTTCCTACAATAAGTGTGTAACGGCCTTTCAACAGGACTATTTGGATGGCGCTATTCCAAAGATTTCTCCTGAATTAAGGGAGCGTTTTGAGATTTTTAAATCCAGAGACATGCTCTTGGAATGGTGCCCCAAAGGCGTTCAAAAGGATCGAGGCTTGGAAGCTTTGGTGGAGTATTTAGGAATTGATGCTAGCCAAGTCATGGCGTGTGGAGATGAAGCCAACGATGCCAGCATGTTAAAATGGGCAGGACTAGGAATCGCCATGGCCAATGCGGTGGATGAGGTGAAGGAGATTGCCACTCTAGTCTCGGACTACACCAATGATGAAGATGCAGTCGGAAGAGCGATTGAAGAATATGTATTGAAGGAGGGTCAATAATGGGATTATTTGACCGACTATTTGGAAGAAAAGAAGAAACAAAACCACAAGTTCAGGATCTTACAGAAGAGCTTGTGGAAAGCCCTGAGAAAGTAAGTTCCCCAGCTGCACCTGTATCACAAAAGGCTTCACAAAGTGATGAAGCTAAGATCTCGGCAATGGAAGCCTACTATGCAGAATTAAAAGAGCGAATGGCTGCCGAATCAGCGCGATCATCGCAAGAGTCGACAGCATCCATTGAAGAAGAAGTTCCTACAGAAGAGCCTGTAAATCAGGAAACAGCTATCGAGGAAGAGGGCTCTTCTCCACTAGAGCAAGCTACCTCTCCTGAGGAAGTAACCGAACCTGCTCCTGTTCCTGAAGAACAGACTATAGAAGTAGAAACGTTACAAGAAGAGAGTCTTGATGAAGTGCACCTGAATTCTTCATCAGATCTTGTCCAAGAAGTCCTTGAAGAAGAAGTTCTTGTAAAAAATGAAACAGAAGATGAGACTTCAATTTTTTCCAAAGAACCTGAGAAAGTAATTGAAGAAGCAACTACTGAAATTTCAGAAGAAGTTGAAGAAGAGACTGAAGTAGAAGAAACGACAAGTGAGCCAGAAATTGCTCAACCAACAGAAACGGTTCAAGAAAAATACAATCGAAGCTTGAAGAAAACTCGGACTGGCTTTGGTGCTGCCCTAAATGCATTCTTTGCTAACTTCCGTTCTGTCGATGAAGAATTCTTTGAAGACTTAGAAGAACTCTTGATCATGAGTGACGTCGGAGTCCAAGTCGCTTCGAATCTGACCGAAGAGCTCCGCTATGAAGCACGCTTGGAAAATGCCAAAAAACCGGATGCCTTGCGTCGAGTGATCATTGAAAAATTGGTGGATCTCTATGAAAAAGATGGCCAATACAATGAGCAAATCAACTTTAAGGACGGCTTGACCGTCATGCTCTTCGTCGGAGTGAATGGCGTTGGGAAAACCACTTCTATTGGAAAACTAGCTCATAAGTACAAGAAGGAAGGGAAAAAAGTGATGCTAGTCGCAGCAGATACCTTCCGAGCAGGTGCCGTTGCTCAGTTAGCAGAATGGGGACGCCGTGTGGATGTGCCTGTTGTCACTGGTCCTGAAAAGTCAGATCCTGCAAGTGTCGTCTTTGATGGGATGAAACGGGCTGTGGCAGAGCAAGTCGATATTTTGATGATTGATACAGCCGGTCGTTTGCAAAACAAAGAAAACTTGATGGCTGAGTTGGAAAAAATTGGTCGTATTATCAAGCGAGTAGACCCTACGGCCCCTCATGAAACCTTCTTGGCCTTAGATGCTTCTACAGGACAGAATGCTTTGGTCCAGGCCAAGGAATTCTCTAAGATCACGCCTATTACTGGAATCGTCCTTACTAAAATTGATGGAACAGCTCGAGGAGGAGTGGTCCTTGCAATTCGGGAAGAGTTGGATATTCCTGTAAAATTAATTGGTTTTGGTGAAAAAATTGATGATATCGGTGAGTTCAACTCTGAGAACTTTATGCGTGGCTTGTTAGAAGGCTTAATATAAGCAAAAGAACTCATCTTCATTGAGATGAGTTTTTTGAATGTAGACAAACATCATTTTTGGCGTTTGTCTTTTTGTTGTATTTTCAAAAATATTTTGCTCCATCATCATTTTTGGAGCTAAAGGACTATTGTCCCAGAATCTTTAAAAAACACGTAGTGACAAGGTTTTGAAGAAAAAAGTAGGTACTTACCTACTTTTTTTATTTTTCATTTAGATTTAGTATGTTGAGAAAAAGTTCAATAATTTCAGTACGATTTTTATTGAGTTGAATTTTTTCAATTAAAAGTTGAAGATTATCATCTGATGTTTCGGAAAGTGGTCTAAAAAAATCAGAAGGATCTATTTCCATGGCAGATAAAATTTTTAGTAGAGTATCGACAGATAAATTTCTTCTATTGTTTTCAATTAGATTAATAAAAGGCAAGCTAAGATCACTTTTTTCAGCAAGCTCTTGCTGAGTTAGCTTTTTACTTAGTCGATATTCTCTGACTAATTCTCCAATCTTCATTTACAAATTCTCCTTTTAATTATTGTATATATTTTTTGTTGATATTTATATAAACAATAGTATTAGAAAAAAGGAATATAATTTACAATAGTAAATAAAGATGGTATAATGAGAGCGTTTGTAATATTATGTAAAGGACTTGGGTTTGGAGCAGATACGCTTCAAATTTATGTGGGTAAAAATGAAATCAAGAAAAAGCAAAAAGAATAAAAAAATAACTATTGCTTTAGCGGCAGGAGTTGCATTAACAAGTTTCTCAACGTTATCTGTAAAAGCAGATGAACAAGTTGATGTGAAATCGACAAACAATACAGTAGCTGAAGAGAAACATCTACAAAATTCGTCTACAACATCTATCACTCAAGTTGAGGGTGTTGAAGTTTCAAATGGAACTGCTCTTGTGACAAAAACACCAACTGAAGCAGTTGTTGGAAAAGCAAAAGAAATTAAAGATCAAGCTGACCAAGCTGTCGAAACTCAGACTCCTGTTGTTGAAAAAGCTAAAGAACAAGAAAATGCAACTTCAGGGGCAGAAAACTCTGCCAAACAAGCTCTTGAACAAGCTGAACAGAAGAAAAATGCCGCAACTCCTGAAGCAATTGAAGGAACAAAAAATGCGATTGACGCTTCTAAGAAAGAAGTAACGACACACACAGAAAAAATTGAATCTTTGAAAGAACAACAAAATCAAGTGCAAGAAAAGAAAAATGCACAAGAAGCTGTTGTAAAAGATGCTACGAAAGCTACAAATAAGCAAGTTGATAAAGTTGCTGATGCCCAGAAGAAAGTTCAGAACGCTCAAGATACTTTAAATGAAACTGGTGCTGATAAAGTTATCAAAGAAGAAAAAGATGCTAAGAAAGACTTAGAAGCTAAACAAGCTATTGTGAAAGATACCAAGAAAGCTTTTGAACAATCACAAAACGCAGATGCTACGAAAGCTCGCAAGTTGAGTGATGCAAAAGAACGTGAAGTAGGGCAAAAAAATACTTTTGACCAAGCAACTGATGCTCTTTCAAATGCAACGCAGGCTCACAATGAAGCTTCTTCAGCTTTAACTGTTGCTCAAAAAAATAAAGACAACGCCCAAGCTGTTTTAGATGGAACTGGGACAACAGCTATCCTTAATGAACGTAAAAATGCCAAAGCTGACCTAGCTACTAAAGAAGCAAGTCTTGCAGATGCGTCTAAGAAATTGGAAGATGCCAAGAAGATGGATGCTAAAAAGGCTGGGGATATTGCTAAGTTGGAAGAAGGAAAGGTAGATGCCGAAAAGACAAACGCTTCTACTGCTAAAAAACTTCAAGATGCAACTGATAAAGCAAATGAAACTGCATCAGCCCTCGCTGTTGCCAAACAAAACAAGGACAATGCTCAATCTGTTCTCAATGGAACTGGGACAACAGCTATCCTTAACGAACGTGACAGTGCGAAGACTGATTTGGCTACTAAAGAAGCAAATCTTAAAAACGCGACTGAAGTTTTGAAAAATGCGAAAGGTGCAGATGCTAAGAAAGCTGAACAATTGGAACAAGCTACAACTAACTTAGAACAAGCGACTGCTACGCTGAAGCAAGCAGAAGGTGATTTACTCAACGCTCAAACTGCCGCAAACCAAGCTTCTGACGACTTGAAGAAGAAGAAAAAAGCGGAACAAACAGCTCAATCAACCTTGGATGCTTCTAAAGGGAAAGTAGCTGGCATTACAAATGAGCGTGACGATGCTAAGTCTGATTTAGCTAAAAAAGAAGCTACCCTTACAAGTGTTACAAAGAACTTGAATGAAGCAAAGAGTGCGGATGCTAAAAAAGCAGAACAACTTGCTTTGTTAGATAAAGCTAAAACTCAGGCTGAAGATGAAGAAGCTAAAACTGCAAAAGCTTTGACTAAGGCTCAAGGTGGAGCAAATCTAGCTTCGAAAAAACTTACAGAAGCAACTCAAAACGAACAAGAAGCGAAAGACAGTCTTGCTTCATCTGAAAATCGTTTGCCAGGTGTTGCAGAAGAACGTGACAATGTCAAGTCTGACTTAGCAACTAAGGAGTCTCTTAAAGACAATGCGGAACGTAAGTTAGAGGAGGCTAAAAACACAGATGCTCAAAAACGCTCTAGCATCCAAGACTTGAAGACTTTAAAAAGTCAACAAGAAGCTACTAAAAGTGCGACTGCTCAAGAATTGTCTGAGGCAACATCTGTCGCTAAGGATGTTGAGAATGCGAAAAAAGAAGCAGATAAAGCTGTTGAAACTCTTGAAAAACAAATCTCTGCTATTAAAAACTTGACCATTCCTCAATTGCCACAAAATGTCATTGCGGCTTACAAGACCTACTTGAATGATGATAGTGAGGCAAACAAACATGCTTTGAACAATGCTATTCAAGCATGGTACAAGGGTGGCAAGTATGATTTTGGAAAACCACAATTTGTTTGGAATCCAGAGACTAAGAAGAACATCTTTACTGGTTGGGACAACAATAACATTGTTCTTCCAATCGATGATACTCTAGTCGATTTAGACAACATCACTGATGAACAAATTAAAGCCTTGAGTCACTACTATGTGCTTATGGCAAACAACCTCCAAGACCAAATTTGGGGAACACATAACTTCATCGTTACTGAAGAATCTGTTCAAGGAATTAAAAATATTGCCAAGAATTATGCCAATGAAAACAAATCTTACGACAGTGGACATAGCCACACAGCTTTAAATAACCATGGAGTAGAAGCTGTTAAGTATTATGGCGAAGTAATGAATTACGCATGGATTTTAGCAACATCACATGATTTGGGTGGTGGCAATGTTAGGGAAACTCGCAAGGCTACTATGTCTCAGCTCTATCGTGAAGTTTATGATTCTGTTATCGACTTTATGACTAATGACATCCATGCCAACTTTGGACACATGAAAGGAATGGTAGGGCGTGTTAAACCAACTTATCCAAGTGCAGTTGGGGGTAATATTAGTTACACTAAAGATAAAGTTGGGCGTACTCATTTTGTTCAATTCGCAGGTAAAAATGCTCATACAGAAACAACCGTTAACTCTGCAACTGGGGAACGTACTTCTGTTTACATTGACGATTACTACGACAAGGGTATCGCAAAACCACTCCCAACTCCATTTGATACTAGCAAGATGGAAAAAGACTTGGCGCAAGCTAAGAAAACTCAAGTTTCTGCCATTGCGACAAATAACAATGCTCAAAATCGTTTGGCTTCTGCTAAACGTGCAGATGAAACTGCAAAATCTGAACTTGCAACTACTACAAACCGTCTTAACACCTTGCTTAACACGCAAGATTTGACACCTAATGCAGAGCGTGTTCTTAATACTGCTAAGTCAGAATTAAGCCAAGCTGAATTGCGTAACACAAACGCAAGCACTGCCTATGCAAATCTCACAAAAGAGATTCGAGACAAACGTGCTACTCACAAAGAGGCAGAAAAAGCTTTGTCTAAAGCACGAATCGCTAACAAGGTTGCACAAGAAAGTCTTGAAAAAGCAACGACTGCACACGACAATGCGGTTAATAAACTAAACAGCATTAAAGACGCTATCAAACGCACAAAAGCAATCAAGGACTTGACTCCTGATGCACAAGCTAAATTTGATGCTGCACAAGCAGAACATCAAGCCGCTGAAAAACGACTTACAAGAGCTGAGAAAGCTTTGGTTGACCTTAATAACGAAATCAAGGCAAAAAGTGAAGCTCTCGACACAGCTAAGTCAGAATTACGCCAAGCAGAACAAACTGACAAGGATGTACAAACTACTCTTAAAGAAGCAACTTCTGCTAAAGACAATGCTTCTAAAGCGCTTGATGCCGCAAAAGATGCTCTTTATAAAGTAAATGTCATTAAAGAGTTGACTCCTGATGCACAAGCTACATTTGACCAAGCAGAACAAGCCTATAATACAGCTAAAACTCGTTTGGAAAATGCGGAAACTGCCGTCAACAACCTAAACGCTGCTCTTGCAGTGAAACGCCAAGCTTTGGCAGATGCTATTCAAGCACTTAAAGAATCTGAGAAAGCTAACACTACTGCTCAAACTAAGAAAACTGATGCAGAAACAGCACATGCTAAAGCGACAAGCATGCTTACAAACATCAAAAAAGGTCTTGCTTCACTCCTTGCAATTAAGGATTTGACACCTGAAGCTCAAGCTACATTCGACCAAGCAGATTTAGCCTACAAGGCTTCTCAAACTCGCTTGGAAAATGCGGAAACAGCGGTTGCTAACCTAAACGCAAGCTTGCAAGAAAAACGCCAAGCCTTGGCAGATGCCGTTCAAGCTTTGAAAGATGCTGAAGGTCTTGTTAAAACAACACAAGCTGAACTTGAAGTGGCACAAGCTACTTATAAGAAAGCTGATGATGAGCTTACAGCTACTCGTAAAGTGATTGCGAAACTAGAAGCAACCAAGGACTTAACTCCTGATGCTCAAAAAGCTTACCAAGAGGCTCTTGAAGCTGAAAAACTTGCTGAAAAACGATTGGCAGATGCTAAAGTAGCCGTTGCCAACCTAACTGCTGATGTCAAGACTAAACAAGAAGCTTTGGCACAAGCACAAGCTGAACTTGCACAAGAAGAGCTTGTCCTTCAAGGACTCAAAGCAAAACAAGCCCAAGAGGAAGAAGTTCTAGTAACTATCCAAGCTCAATTAGACGACTTGAAAGCTCAAGAAGAGGCAGTTCGTGCAGAGATTGCTAAAATCGAAGACAGCATCAAAGAGATGGAAACTCTCCTTGATAGCCTAATCCACGCTTCTGAGAACTACGAAGTCACAAAAGAAGAGTACGAAAAAGCTCTTGAGGCACACCGCCTAGCTCTTCAAACTCTTGAAGCAGAACAAGCAAAACTAAACACTCTCCTCCAAAACCAATTGGATGCCAAAGCTCAGTATGAGGCTGTTTTACTTGCATATCAGAAGGCACAAATAGTAAACCATCAAACTTTTTCATGCCATACTCCTACTGATGAATACACTCGTTATAATATTAATCAAAAAGTAATCCATAGAACGATAAATGATGTTTCAAAAAGTAGTTATATTTATCAAGGGTCAAAATCTAAATATGAGGTAATTCCGACACTTCCAATAACTGGCTCAGAAGAAAATCTAATGATACTCAGTTTAGGAGTTATACTAGCAGGATTTGGTTTAGTAGCAAAAAAAAAATTAAAATAGAGGAATGGGAGGTTCATAATGACAAAAGAGGAATGGGTTGAATTTTTCGAAGCAGTAAATGGTAGAATTCCAACTGCTCAAGAGTTTCAAGAAGCAAAAGAAAAAGGTGAATTCTCAATACATATTGAATCAATTAATAAAGTCAATAATTTAGAAGAAGCAAACAGCACAGTTTCAAATTCAACATATACGGTCTGTCCAAAATGTAATTGTAAAAATGAAAATGGTTCAATATTTTGTCCTAACTGTGGTACGAAAATGGACGGAACAGGGATGATAAATACTGCTAGTAATATTGCTGGTTCTATTGCAGATAGAATTAACAGTTTTACCGGTGGTGAGGGTGTTGTTGAGTTAAAAATGAGGGACTTATTTAGTCAAGTTTTTAAAAAACATACACGTGAAGAGGCGGAAAATATTTTTGCTTGTGGTTCAAAAACAACTACACCCCTACCTGAAAACATTTCAAAAGAATGGCCTAAACCATGGTATTTTGCTAGAGTATTTTTGTTACTCTTGGTATCAAGTTTTATGTTATATTTTATATATGTTACATGGTTTAATAGAATTGCTTTTCCAGGATTAATGTTTGTTGCCGCCCTTACGGGAGCTATGCCAGTACTGTTTTTCTATTTTGAATGTAACTCACCTAGAAATATTGATATCATGACAGTTTTTGAAATATTTTTTATTGGTGGGATATTGTCTTTAGTAATAACGCACGTTTTAACTACAATTTTTCCAAGTGGTGCTGGAGAGTTGATCCCATCTATGATGACTGGATTGATCGAAGAACTTGCGAAAATATTAGCAACAGGTTATTTTATTAGTAAATTTAAATATAAGCGATATATTTTTAATGGTTTATTGATTGGAGGAGCAGTTGGAGCTGGATTTGCAGTATTTGAAACAGCAGGTTATATTTTTAATGCATCATTATTACCATTTCAAATGGAAGATCAATTAATCCATGTATTTAATATGAATCCCCAAAATGCTGTGACAAATGCTATTTTAAGAGGTTTATTGGCCTTTGGTGGTCATGTAGCTTGGGCAGCGATATCTGGTGCAGGAATAATGATGGTTTTGAAAAAGCAACAAGAATTTAATTGGAGTTCTATATTTACGGGAGAAAGTTTAAGATTCCTAATTCTGGTAATTATACTGCATGGGGCTTGGGATACAAATATTATTCCAACATTATACCTTCAGTACATAGCCTTGGGAATATTAGCATGGATTATAATTTTTATTATTATTAATAGAGCCCTAAAAGAAATTAATGATTTAAGTGTTGAAAATAATCCCAGTGTTAATTTTGTTGAAAATGAATAATGTTCTCGTAATATAAATTATTTGGGAGATGAAATAGTTATGAAATTAAGAAATTAGATTTTTATGATCTTAATTATACTGCTTGTTATATTGCTATCTGAATTTGGTAATGAAGATTCGATTCCAGGAACCTATATTTCCGACGACGAAGATCAGACAATAGTTTTGCCATCAGATCATAAAGTTATGTACAGCGAAGAAAGTAGTTCAGATAATAGCACTGGGCCTTGGGAAGTTATAGACAATATATTTTATGTTGATTGAATTTCGATAAATGGAGAGATAAGAAAATAGATTTACGTTGAAGTACCTTCAGAAAGAGAAATTGATTATTTGTACTTTAAAGCTAACCCAAATAGTCCAGAAGAAGGACATTTCTTTGAAGTATTATTTCACAAAGTATCATCTTCTAGATAAAAAATAATATTTCATAGTTTTTTAGACTCTTTGTCAACTGTAGTGGGTTGATGAAAAGTTATAACATGGAGAGGACCAACTTGGTTCTCTCCTTTTTAATGTTCAAAGCGATAAGGATTCTAGTTTTGAAGTTGTCAAAGTTCCGGAAGCCAAAAGTATTTCGTTTGATGACTTTGATAAGATTATTGGTAGCTTCTAGTTTTGCATTTGAGTATGGCAACTCCAGTGCGTTCATGATCTTGTCCATATCTTTCAAAAAAGTCTTAAAAACAGTTTGAAAAATAGGATTTACACAAGAAATCGTATCTTCAATCAGTTCAAAGAAATGGTCAGCTTGTTTCTCTTGAAAATAAAAAAGTAAGAGTTGATAGAGGTTGTAGTGCTGTCTAAGTTCTTGAGAGTAGGCAAGTATCTTTTCGAGAATCTCATTATTGGTCAAGTGTGATTGAAAAGTTGTTTGATAAAAACGTTTAGAGTTGCCTTTACGGCTATCCTCTTGAATGAGTTTCCAGTAACGTTTTAGTGACTTATATTCGTGCGATTTTCTATCAAAACGATTCATGATTTGGATGCGAAGACGGTTCATAGCACGACTTAGATGTTGTACAATGTGAAAACGATCCAGAACGATTATAGCATTAGGGAGTAAAACAGTCTGGGAGACTGTTTCAGCCTGAGCCAAGAAATTCGAAAGCAAAGTTTTCTAGCAATATCGTAGTAGGAGCTAAACATATCCATGTTAATGACTTTCACGTGACTTCTTACCTGTCTAGAAAAACGAAGGAAATGATTGCGAATAGTTACTTGAGTCCGCCCATCCAAGATAGCTACGATCTTTCTGGAATCAAAATCCTGTGCAATGAAGCTCATCAACCCTTTCTTGAAGCTGTCCTCATCCCAAGACATGTGAGTTGGAAGGAAAGATAAATCTGTCCTGAATTTGAATTCTTTCAATTTACGAATGACTGTCGAAGTAGAGACAGATAGACTTTCTGCGATAGCTGTCATAGGGACTTTCTTGATTAATTTTTGAGTGCTTTTCTGGTTGACGACTGTTGATATTTGGTGCTTATTTTTGACTAAGTAACTCTCTGCGACAGCCATTTTCCCGCAGATTTTACAAAGAAAACGACGTTTTCTCAATGGAATGAGCGTCTTATATCCTGCACACTCTAGATAGGGGATTTTAGATTTTTTTGGAAGTCATATTTGGCCATTTGTCCTAGGCAGTGATGACATTTAGGTGCAGGATAATCTAGCTTAGCGATAATTTCTTTATGTGTTATAGAATCTAGATAATCCAAGATTATGATGTTCATATCTTTAATTCCTAGTAAGTTTGTGATAAAATTTAATTGTTCCATAGGATTCTTTCTAATGATGGTTTGATCACTTTTCATTATAGGTCTTATGGGACTTTTTTTCTACAACAAAATAGGCTCTGTAATTCCTGTGGTGGTTTTACCCACTACAGAAATTATAGAGCCGAATTCTTACAGGATGTTTTTCTATTCTAATCGACCATCTTCACGATAGACGATATCTGGTTGCAGGCCAGTTCGCGGTGGGTCAGGTTACCGGTATGGTCGCAGTAATAGGTCGTGCCGTTGTAGGTTTTCAGGCGGTCGAGTACGTCGTAGTCAAAGCGGTAGCACGCACTGTTTTCATTGGTGATGGCTAACCGACTATTTTCTCAGGCATACCTTTGTCAGTATTTTTTGGATAAAAATCATAGGGAAGCTCGTCTGAGAATTGATTTTAGACGACCTTGATGTTTTGTTGGGTCTCGTCGACCCAACCTATGGTCTAAAAATGGTCTTAAAGAGGCTTGTTACCTTTAAATACATTAAATCTTGATAGATTTGCTCCTTTTGATTGAATATGTTTTATAGCTAATTCAAATTCATTAAATTCATTGAATTCTTCTATCTCATAATCTTCAGCCTGATCCAATTTATTTTTGGGAACCGTATAGTAATATGTAATATAAATTTCATTACTTTTTTTAATAGCAAATACTTGATAAACAACTTCTCCATCAATTTCAATAAGTTCATCATATCCTTTTGTTTGTAAATTAGTTAAATTTAACATATCTATTTTCCTATAATATCAATAAGTACTTCTTTTCCATCCGGAATCTAATATTTATATGCGGGTATTTTACATGTCCTGTTCCTTTTGGATTATCATGTTCTTTACAACGCCCCGTTTCTTCATCCATAGCATAATCTTTTCCTGATTCACAAACCGCCCCGCATCAGGTTCATAGTACCTGAAGAAGTTGTAGTGGAGCTCTGTCTCACGGTCAGCATATTGGTTTTGCAGGCGGAAGGGCTGGGTTGTGTTATCCGTTACTCTGGTTTCTTCTTTCAGACGGTCCTAGCCGGTGTAGTTTCCGAACCACAAGAGGTTACCGTCTTTATCGGTTAACTCTTGGGATGCCGATTTGGTAGCAGTGGAAGTAGTGGGTTTGTTGCTGGCTTCCGCTTTCTTCGGTTGTCAAATAGCGGATTTGTGCTAAAGGTTCGTGTGTACCGCACACTTCATACCTCTAGATTGTAGGAAGTGTGCTGACTGTGGCTTGCTTTGGGGAAATTCAATCATTATATCCAACTTTTGGTTCAAAAATGTTCAACACGATATTTCTTTAAAATAGGATGATTCAATAGAAATTCTAGATATTTTTTACAAAGTTCCTCTCCGCATAATTTATATACATTAAAGAATGTGGGAAGTAGTATATCGGATACTGTAGCGTAGTTCTCAAGTGCATCAGTGAATTGTTCTTCATCTGATAACCCTCCTAGTATAAGTTGAGTAAAGTTTCTTTCATGTGATGATGTTTGTGAATCATAAATTTTCCAAACTCTTATACGCTCCTTCTTCAATTCATCATTTGATAAGACATTGGATAAATTCAATAGAATTTTACGACATGTATTTTCTGCTAATTTTATTAAAGTATCAGGTATTTGATTATGAATACAAGAACTAGATAAAAGTACGTTTTTGATAAAATCATGAGTAATTATCTGAATGTCATGATAATTCATGGCATCAATATCAAATGTATCGGTTAATTTTCGTCCTGCTATAACATCAGGTCTATTTACTTTAGTCATTTTAATCTCCGTTACCGTCCCGAATTCCAAGAGTTTTTAATACGTGGCTACAGGAAGGATATGCACGCATAGGTTTTCCTTTTTTGTCGTTTCTGTTTGCTGTAGAGATGGAATTTTTTGCTAATTTTCTAAGCTCTTCCATATTGGTAATATTTGCCTTTTCTGCCCCTTTATTGATAGCCTCTGCTTCAGCACATCTACCATGCATACGAGGATCAGAACGTTTATCATTGGGGACATTATCGTATGCTTCTTGAACAACGGGATGAGTAATACCTTTCCCCCTCTCCAGTGCTAAGGCCAGTTATTGTTCCTCCGGGTACTACATTTGGTCCAGTCCATGTAACTCTAGCACCAGTCAACTCTAAAAAATCAATCCATACGGAAGAATTCAAGCTATATAGATAGAAATTATTTCCACCCCACAACCCAATCGGATTCTGATTCACAAACCGACCGACCTTTTTCAGACGACCCCAACCGGTGTAGTTGCCGAACCACAAGAGGTTGCCGTCCTTATCGGTCATCTCTTTTGGAATACCGTTTGGTAGCAGTGGAAGTAGTGGGGTTGTTGTCAGCTTTCGCCGTCTTCGGTTGTCCAGTCGTGGACTTGCGCCAAGGAGTCGTAGCTATTGTATTGTAATTGTCGGTAATAATTTCGGGCAGCCATTGGGCGTTGTAGCTGTAGCTTGTGGTGTAACAGACGGGGGCGGTGATGCTGATGAGGTTGTTAAAGAACCAATATTTCAGACAACCTTAGGGGTATGTTAAACCTTGATACAATTTACATTTACTCGAAATCTATAATTTTTCCATATTCAAGAATTTCATCAAAAGTATCTGCTACTTTTCCAACACTTCCATCATCTAGCCAATATTCCCAGATTGATAGATTATCATTTAAATCAAAATATAAGCGTCCCCCATTTGAAGAAGCTCCAAACATAAAACCTTTTTTTACGCGTTCAGAGTCTACAAATTCTGTGGAGTCATACCTTTGTACAATATTTTCTGCCTTTTGTTTTTTCTTGTTTATTTCAACTAAATATTCCATATAATTCCATCTTGGAAAAGAATTCAACTCGTCAAACAATAAATTATTATTAAATAAATCAATTTCATAATCTTTAAATTCTATTTCCATAAACAACTTAAATTTATCAAGGGTATTTTTATATGACTGAGGAAATAAGATGTTTAAATTTCTTTCTATGCTTGATAATTCTTTCATGATTAGTCCTTTCAATATGAGTTTTTTACAACTTTCAATATAATCCCGTGCACGTTTTTCCAATAGGTCTCACGAAATTTATCGTGCACCTCAGCTTGTGCTTTATCTCTATGAAAACTTTCTGTAATAAAGAGTTGTGTATCTGTGCCAAGGGTTCGTAGCTGTCGGGATCGGTATAGATATAGGTATATCTTCCGTCCGACTGGACTTCTTGCAGTAGATGGCTGCCGTCTCGAACGAATCCGGTTACTTCTTCGAAGTCGTCTGAAAAACAGAAACAGCGTGCGTGCGGTCCCCCCCTACGTCAGAACTGAAGGTTTTGTGCGGGACTACGGTTTGTTTAATAAATTTATTGAATATTTCAATTAAAAATACTTAAATGGATAAACATTAAATAAATTATTACTTATACTATTTACTGAATATATAAACTCAGTTTTTATATTATCCGTAAGTGTCTCTCCTTCATCTAATAGGTGCTCTAAATCTCTGTATAACAAAGCCAATTGGATAAATTGTGAGAAACCTATCCCTAAATTTGTAAATCCAGATTTGGTATATTCTCCAGTATCATGATTATAATGAAAAATGGTATTATCTATTTTATTTAGAAACCATCCATCTCCCTGTCCTGCTTGTCCAATACTCCAAAAACACCTTGATATTTCGGGATAATTACACTCTAAGTATCTATTTTCATTTAAAGCCTCTTCATAATTAAAAAGAGAAATATCAGGTATTATCTCTACCTCCTGATATTTAGTAATAAATAACAAATAGTTATTATCCAGTTTAGGAAGTTTATCTAACTTTTTAATTTCTACTTTACGCTTAATACATATATTAAAAAAATCCTCGGGAAATAATTTTGATTTGAACATAAAAGTATACTCCATAATTTTTTTGCTTGATAGAAAGATATTTCCTTCAATACTATATCGTTAATATTTTTCATTCTTCTCACTGCTTTTGAATTTAATGGCAAAATGCCTTCAAAAGCAAAGTCGGTTTCACCCTCCAAAAATTTCAAACCATGTATCGGATTCACCGGCCGACCGACGCCAACCGCCCCCTTTACGGCCGGGAAATTATATATAAAGTTGGATAGTACTTGTTATTTTCTTTTGTGTTTCAACACTAATTTCCTGGTTAAAATTTTGGATTAATTTTAAAAAATCAATGATTAAGTTGATCTGACTAGTGTTAAATGTCGTACTTTTGTTTCTTAGAGCAATATATAAAAATTCAACAACGTAACCATATAAATAAAATTTAGATAAATTAGAAAAAATATATTTTAAACAGCAGGGAGTAAAATATAATATAGCCTTATTAGTATAAGCTTGCCACTCTAGTGATTCAAGTATTGAGAGAAAATCATCGTATGTTATCTCAATCCAAGTTTTAGTAGATAGTTGCATTATAGAAAATATATAAAAGTTATCACTATCATCAAAACTTATGATATTGTTTTTATCAACTTTGAAAATTGGAAAAGTAGTCCTAATTTTTTCCTCTAGATAATTTCGTTCTTGTATATAGTTTACCTCCGTAAGAAATTTTTAAAATTCACAATATACTCCTAAGTCTTTGACAAACTTTGAAATATATTCTAAAAAATCATAAATTATATTGATTTCATCTTGGGTTAAAGATTGCAGTAAATCAAATAGTTCACTTACTTCTCCTTGGGATATATTAGAATAATAGCTAAATAATTCTATGAAACTATCATTATCCATACTAGGGTTTTCTATTGAACTTAGTAAAAGTGTATTTAAATGTAAGGCATTTTCATTTTTTTGTTTATCTGACATTTGATTTTTAATTAATAGAATTAGATTGTTTTTTTTCATGTCTTACTTTCTACATTTTAAGGTATGGCACCATTTGATTGATTTATTATCTATTTTTTATTTACGCTTTTTAAAATTATTTAATAGTTTTACTATCTTCTCTTTATTTTCGCTGGATGAGTTAATTGCAATTCTAACGGCATTTTCTCCAAATTCATTTTGTATATTTTTATCAGATCCATTATCAAGGAGTATTTTCACCATTTCTATATTTCCAAACATGCATGCATAATGTAGGGGTGTATATCCTAAGTCCCCTTTAAGATCGATCAATGCTCCATTTTGAAGAAATACAAGAGCATCATTTAAAGAATTATTTCTGGCAGCAATATGCAAAACTGTATCATCCATACCTCCTACTTGATTTATATCTTCAATAGTGTCACCCAAGAAATCAGGATGCGTTTCATATTTTTTTAAAATACATAACAATTCTTTTTCCATTAATAATACCTATAGTTGTAAATTGATAAATTTAATATCTTGATCTTATTTATTGCACGTGACGCAATTTTCTTTATGTTCTTTTTTTATTGTTTAATCTGTTTTTACGTTCTTGTATTTTTTGAGCATGACCGTCCTGGCCGTATTCATAGGCTGTTTTGGCTTAGATTGTTACGGAATAAATATTTCAGACGACCCTAGCCGGTGTAGTTGCCGAACCAAACCAGATTGCCATCCTTATCGGTCATCTCGTGCGGTATACCGATTTGGTCGCAGTGGAAGTAGTGGGGTTGTTGGCCACTTTCTTGAAGATTTCGGCTTTAACCAGTTGGTCATGCAGGTCGTAGAAATAGTTCTGCACTTCGTCGTCGGTCAGTTCGCGGTGGATCAGGTTGCCGAAGTGGTCGTAGTAATAGGTTGTTCCGTTGTAGGTTTTCAGGCGGTTGTCCGGGACGGTAGGGCTATTGTTGTCGGACAAGATATTGTGCGCGGGGTCGAAGTAGCCTGTACTTTTTCAGGTAATCCGAAGAGACTGAGGTCATTTGAACAGAAACCGCGTGCGTACCGCACGCACCCTACGTCGGGATTGGAGGTTTCATGCGGGCTACGGCTTGTTTGATTCACCCCACGTTTACTCAGGGATTTATACGCTAGCTTGGTTAGTTTTTTATTTTAACTATTTGTTTTCATGTTTATTTTTGGAATTCTGCTTTTCATTATGTATATCAGTGAGTAGGTTAGTAATAGACATCCCATTTTTTTGAGCAAGTAGAGCCCATTTTTCCGCTTCGTCTAATTTGTTTTTGTCTTTACTGTCTTGGTAATGATCAAAGAATATATAGGCCAAATCATATTGTGCTTGAGTATTACCTAATTCGGCTGATCGAATTAACCAAAATATAAATTTATCATTGTTAAATTCATAAAAAGCAAAATAATTAGCTAATTTTGATGCTGCTTGACTATTGCCAGAGGAAGCATCAATTTTTAACTTTTCCAGATCAGTTTTAGAAATATACATACTGTCATTTATTGAAATGTTGGCATTAGATTTCATGTCTCTATCCTTACTGTATGAGTTATTATAAGACGTTAGAAAAATACTTTAAAAAATAAATTTAAGGATTTTATGGCTTAAATGTAACATATTTACCTCCATTTAATACTTCTCCTGTAACTGCACTAACATTTTCTGTTGCACCACGTACAGGTGCTTTTAATTCATTAGCCAATTTTTGAGCAAATGAATTGTCCCCTTTCCCTGTTTGACAAGCAACTAATGTTACTGATTTCCCTTCAGAATATTGGGGATGTTGTTTAATTAACTCTGCTAATTGTCTTAGGGTAAACAAATTTTGATTGGGTCCATTAGTGGCTACAATACTACTATTACCATGTGCTCCCACTAAAAATCACCTTCGGGAAAATTTTCTCTCGGGATGTTATCAACGTAAGTTTTTGCTTCATCTTGCATAAGGTTTATGTCCACCCCAGTTTTTGAACAATTATCACATTTGTTCATTAGTCCTAATGGATCATTCCATTTCGTTGTATTTGGTGCAAATTGATAAAAATTTTTCCCACCCTTCAATTTGATAGGATCTTGATTCACAAACCGCCCAGCATCAGGCTCATAATGCCTGAAGAAGTTGTAATGCAACCCCGTCTCACGGTCGGCATATTGGTTTTGCAGGCGGAAGGGCTGGTATGCGCTATCCGTTACCTTGGTTTCCTCTTTCAGACGCCCCCAGTCGGTATAGTTGCCGAACCACAGCAAATTACCGTCCTTGTCAGTCATTTCTCTCGGGATACCGATTTGGTCGCAGTGAAAGTAGTAGGCTTGTTGTACGCCTTCTCCGTCTTCGGTTGTCCAATCGCGAACTTGTGCTAAAGGATTGTAGGAATACAGATTGGTGTAGATATAGGTATATCTGCCGTCCGGTTGGATTTCCTGCAAGAGGTGGACCAATCCGGTGGGCTATCTAAAGGCTCCCAGCCCTTTTAGGAGGCCAGTAATATCATAGACGAAGGCCTCTTCAGACATTATCAGGATTCTTACTAAACTAATAAAACCATCTCCTCGTTATTTTTACTGCCTTCTAGCAAAGATAGGAGTATTAAAAGTATCTTTTGAAATAATTTATTGCCTTATAAGAGCTTATACCATAATGGTTTATACACTCAATAAACCAATATAGATTATCACAATTTCTATCTAATTCTTCTGATTTAAATGGAGTAAGAATCAAACGATAAATATAATTTAATTCTATATTTTTTTTATCTTTTTTATTTAAAGTTGACCATTTTTTTAATAGTGCAATCTCAATAACTTCCTTTCGGTATTTTTCTAAGTTATCAACAGTTTCATCATAATATCTCCAATAATTTTCTGCGCTATCAACATAAGGTTTATAGATACTTATACATAAAATTGGATTCTCTATAATAATATCTAATATAGAAAGCATAATCTTTCTATAAATTTGTTCAGTATTATTATCAATTAATAAATTGATAATTTCTAAGAATTATTTTTCCATCTGATTTCTCTTATTTATCCACTTGTTGCAGTAATTCTTAATATAGCTAGCAAAGGGTTAGATGTTGCACATGCATGCTTTGGTTTCCCAAAACGGTTATCTTTTGCTAAATTTAGAGTTTCTATGTTTGTTAAGAGGAGTTTATTGTCCTTGACCAAGAATTTCTTCTCCAATTATTGAATCTAACTCTATCCATGCATCTTCAAGTTGATTAACAATAGAAGATTCATTTTTATTTGGATCGTCTTTTAAATTGAGATACCAAATATGTGTTAATTTCGGTATTTCATATAAAATAGATGCTAGTCTTTTTTCAATTAGATTATGATTATGAGTATAATACTTTATTTCATTTAAAATTTTTAATAATTTTTGATAGTCCTTTACATCGAATTCAAGATCCATTCTGACCTTATAAATAAAACTATTATTTTCAAGTTTTTCTAATAATTCTTTCATGCTAAATACCTTTCAGTTATACAAAGCAAAGGATTGCTTCTGCTGGAATAGTTTATTTATTTTTAAAATAGTTAAGCATTCATTCCAATAGAAATAGATAACACATCTTCCTCATTGTCGAGTAGAGATATATCGATAACTTTATCTATTTTATGACTAAAGAATTTTAAACAATAAAAATTAGGTTTGTTTATTAATTCTAGCCAATTGCTAATATTTTTTATTTTGATAATAAACAAGGGGAATACTTCTATTGGTATTTTAGCCGAATCATTTATTCCTCCATAAAAGTATACATAAGCAATGTCATTTTCCTCTGGTGCAAGAAAATTTAATATTTCATTTTTTATCGATAAACTAAAATTTTCCTTTGATAATTCTATATTTCTATAGGGGGGAAAAGTACGATTTATTATTTCACATGAGAGTGGATATGGAATGATTTTTTCAGAATCTGAAATTAAATTATTTAAAAAATGAATTTCTTTCATTTTTTTCATTAAATGATTCTGTTTTAAAGTAAAGATCTTATCTTCTAAAGTTGTCATGATATTATTTCCTATGTTGTACGGTTACATTTTCTTTGTATTACTCCCAAGAAAATGTACCATTCCCATTATTTCTTTTTGACTAAGATTTCCATCCGTTTTGGCAGTAGCTACATGCCAGCGTGGACAAGGATGTTTTGCAATCTGAACGGCTGGTGCGCATACTTGTAAACTCGCTCATCTTTTTCAGACGACCTTGATATTTTGTTGGGTCTTGACCCAACCTACGCTTGCTAGGAACATTTACAGTTATTTGGATTTTGATTAGCTTTATATAGTTTGAAGGATTTAAAATTAGCAAATTATAAAAGAATTCAGATTTAAAATGAATGTATTTAAATCTCTCTTCCATAACTTAATGCTCTTAGAAAAGTATAATGATATAGCTGGCTCTTCAGATAAAAAACATGCATAACTTTTTTCGATTGGTAAAACTTCCAAGTCATCCATTCCTTCAAAAGCTAGAGTACAAGTTTTGTTTGGTTGGTATCTATGACGAATAGTCCAAAATTCTGATATATCTAAATCATTTCCTTCTGATTCTTTCAAAACAATCCAGTTATGGTTATGTAATTGGTCTCTTAAATCTTCAATATGATATTTCATAGTATATTTCCCTCTAGTTATACTACATCCGGGTCGTAGGCGTAGCAGCGGTTAAGTACGGTACAAAAAAGATCGTCTAAAAATATCGAATCTTACTTTTTGGTTTTTTTCTTAGGATTTAATTCTTCTTTACGTTGCTTATAAAATTGCCAATATTTTTTGTCTTCCATAGAAAAAGGTGTGTAACGTAGCTCATTATAAGTTAGGTCAAAATATTTATAAGCATTTTCCATATCACCCAATTCGTAATAAACGATTCCTGTCCATATAAACACACCTGCTGCAGGTTCATCTTTTCGTGCCTCAAGTGCAATTAACATCCACTCAAGGGCTTTTTGATAATCACCTAATTTTTTATAATTTTCTGAAACACCACAGGCGATTGCTGAAGTAGGCTCAACGAATTGAGTGGCTGGTTTAGGTAAAAGTTCCCATGCTTGATTCAGAATATCAATGCGTTCCTCCGGCGTAGTAGCATCATTTGAGTTACATACAAAATCATTGATTTGTTTGTTTAATTCATAATTTACTTGATCTAAATACATAATTTCTCCTTCTTATGTGCATTTTTTAAAGAGTATTTATTACCATGTTGGTCCGGTTGTGTACCTGTGCCAAGGGTTCGCGCGTAACGCACACACTTTATATCTTGGAGGTTTCATAATGGCTACGGATTGCTTCAGATTATTACAAATTCTATATTTGTACAGAATTTAATTGTCTTTTTGCCGTTTTATTTCTTAATATATTTTTCAATATATCTGTATTGATCTTGTGTACATTTAACTGAGAAAAATATTTTTCCACTTATAATACTTTGAGCAGAAAAAATATCTTTCTCATATTTGAATTTTATTTTACTTAACGGAATCTTTCCTTTTCTATTTTCTTTCCCACAAAAAAGCTTATATTGTAACTCATTATTACTTATACCTATGTCTCCACAAGTTTTTTGACTATTATATTCTGATACAATTATATTTAACCAGCCATGTTGAAAATCATACGAGTAATGTGAAACATAAGGTAATTTAGAAGAGGAGGATACTATTAGAGATAAAATTGAACTTAAAGTAGATTTCATAATTTATTTACCATTTAATTTATTATTTTCTTAGCTAACGAAGCAGGAGTAACCCAACCAGACATTTTCATTTCTTTAATATCAGCAGCTTGACTTGCCCCATATGCAAGACTAGCAGACTGCCTATTTCGTAAATTATATCCAGAAGTTTCTGTATTTTTTTATTAATGAGATTGTCAAAAAACAAATCTTTCAAACGATCTTGATGAAGGTTTGAAGTCGTCTGAAAATGTGCGTACTGCACACATCCTACTTCGAGATTGAAGGCTTCATGCGAGCTATGGCTTGTTATTCACTCTAGTTAATTGATTATATTTACGTAATTCAGTTATGTCTTTCCCTGCTTTAATCATTTCAATACAATTAAATTGTATTTTGTAATCTTCTTCATAATGTATATCAAGCCGTTCATAATCTGTTTCGTAATACATAACATCAATGGTTTCAATTACCTTATCACTACAATTCGTAATAAAAATTAGTTCATTTTTATTTATAAACTCGTATAGATATGATAACCCTATCATAGAATTTTGTGTAAAGATAACTACGTTATCTGGAAACTCCTCTGTATCGGGGATGATTTTATTTAATGTATTCAGAGTCATTTCAATTTCATCAGAAGAAATATTTTTATATATATTAACATATAAAAAGATACTATCTAGCCAATCAGTACATAAAGAAAGATATGGCTCTTTAGTTATTCTTTTAATATGATTCTCTTCTAAAAAATAATCAAAACCTGCTATGAAATGTAAAATTCTATCGATGCAACATGCTCCAAAAAGTAATCTTTGTGTATTTGTTAAATTTTCCAATTCCTTTTTTACATTTTCTTCATATTTTTCCATATTAGCACCTTCCTATGTTACGTCTTTATCTACTTTTCTTACTAGAACGAGGAGTTTTACTTTTAACACCTTTTTCATTCATCAAATCTTTAAAATCAAGACATACAGGACCTGAGGTCTCAATTTCTGTAATTCTTTTTTCTGACTTGATTAAAGATTCTTCTGCGTGAGCATCTTTAATATTTATAACAGTAATACCTTTAGACTCGGCTCAAGTTCTCTGAACCTTAGGTAGTATATTATTTTACAAAGATATAGTCTATAGTGTTTAAATCTTTATTAAATCAACGTTTCTAAAGGGGATATAGCTGTAAAATATTTCATATATACCGTATTGTTAAACCAAGACGGTACCAAAAATTAAGGTTTCGGAGCTTATAAACTTAAGAAAGTTGTCTCAAGTATTTGGCCTTTTTTTATTTTCTTTTTGTAACAAAGTGACGTAGTCACTTTTAGTGTGGAATAGGTGAGATAAAAAAACAGTGTTTCGGTTTTGGTCAATGAAGTAAAGCAAAACATATTGGTCTATAATTTTTCCTCGTGAGGGATACTTGCTGTTAATTTTTACTCCGATTTTCTCATCAGCGTCAAATCATGCTTCAGGAAAAATCTCTAAACTTTTTAAGCTGTCTAAGATTTTAGCCACAGTATTTTTGGCGGATTGAGGGGATAGAAGTACCGTAGCTATATAGTCGTGTATATTGTCGATAGCTTCCTCGACCTCTTTTGAAGCAATCACTTTATAAGCCATAACGTACCCTCATATCGTCTAGGGAAGTTCCTTCGCCTGCCTCGTATTCTCTCAAGGCACGCTCAGATTGGGCTTGTAATTCTTCAATTAACTGTTCTCTATGTAGATCTTCGGCCGTCTTAATAGGTAAATCTTGCTCCAGGACTATTTGCTCCACAAATAAAGAAATAGCATCTGTCATTGTCATGCCCTTTTCCTTGATAATTTTTCGAGCTTGTTCCATAGTGGCTTCATTCAGTTTAAAATTGTATTGTTTCGATAAAGTTATAGCCATGATATAGCTCCGTTCTATACGTTATAGATTGATTATATATTAGATATAGATTTTAATCAAAAAAAGAAGTTCTGTTTGATGACAGAACTAAGTTATTTCAATAGACGTCGTAGTACTTTAGTTGACTGACGTACTGAGCGGTCAAGAAAGCATAATACAGAAAATGCGAGCCTCCAACCAAAAAGTGTTTTTCTCATAGCGCTGCCTCATCACTAAATATATACCACAGCTTATTTTTTAGCTGCGATTTCCTCGACGGTCCTCTTTTTGAAAAATTCGATTTTTTCAATCGGAGTCATATTGCGATATGATTTGATAAAATCACGATAAATCAGGTACTTTTTATCAGGATCAAGTAAGTCATTAAAGAGGTTAATAACTCCAGTTTTAAAGGTATCAATATCCTCAATAACAAGAAGAATATAAGGCGATTTTTGTATTAGATGGATGTTATAGTTATCCTTGAGATGAATTTTTTATAAGGACCTCTTGGGATGTGCGTTCTTATAAACCCACTCATCTTTTTTCAGACGCCCCCAGGCGGTGCATTCGCTGTACCATACCTGTGTTTTTGAAAATTCATGCAGGCTACGGCTTGCTATTTTATCTAGGGTAGCTCAAAAATTTTATGAAATCATTTATTTCATCTTCATTAAAGCTATTTTCAAGATATTCTCTCTCATAAAAAATAAAATCTAATAAATATTTTCTTGAATAATCATCTAAATTATTTTTAATTTTCTCAATTAGCATAAAAAATTTATTGGGTTCTATTAATTTTGTTATTAGTACATTTAACTCAAAATCACAATTTTTGCTTAAAATATTTAGATTTTGAAAAATCAAATCAGCAATTTCCTGTTTTTGTAGGTCATTAAAGTTAAGTATAGATATTGCTCTCAGAAAATCAGAGATGCTTTGAACTACTATAAATTTATTATTGGATAATATATATTTAATAAATTTAAATTCATTCTCAGTAATTTCTATTTTATTTGGGAATATTTCTGATAATAAATACAATGCTCTACGTATTTTTTTAGATGGTAGCGAATCTAGTAGTATAATTATTTGACTGAAATCTTCTTGTTCTAAAGAAGATTCAATCATATTTTGTATATAAAAATCACTATTGCGCATAATTATCATGCTCCTATATCAATGTTAAACTTCACATTGCTCCTACAAGACTTCCTCCTACCACAAAAGCACCACATACTCCCGCCGTTGAATATATACAAACACTAACTAGCACAACAGTTCCAACAAGGGCGATTGCTGTTAAAGCATCATTATTAGTAGATGTTTTGTCTTCAGTGGAGCAATTAGTGTATTTTGTTACGGGAGAAGAAGGAGGAGGAGGTTTGTCGCAACCATTATCTACCCACTCGGCTTTAGCTAGTTAACTATACGCAGCATTCAGTAGCTTTACATGACCTCGGACAGTATCTCTAAGAGCTTCTCCTGGACCAATTCGTCACGGTAAATAATTTGGATTACTCTCAAGTGCGGGAATACGTTTTAAGTATATTTCGTATTTAAGATTTTCTATTCTAGCTGCAGTTGATGCACATTTCTGAGCATTATATAAACCAAAAATATCAACCCATCCCTGCACGTTCGGCGCAAATTGATAAAGATTATTCCTACCCTTTAATTTGATCGGATCCTGATTCACAAACCGACCCGCATCAGGATCGTAATACCTGAAGAAGTTGTAATGCAGCCCCGTCTCACGGACGGCATACTGGTTTTGCAAGCGGAAGGGTTGGTAAGCACTATCCGTTACCTTGGTTTCCTCCTTCAGACGCTCCCAGGCGGTGTATTCGCCGTACCATAACAGATTGCCGTCCTTATCGGTCATCTTACGCGGGATGCCGATTTTGTCGCAGTGGAAGTAGTGGGCTTGTTGGACGCCTTCTCCGTCTTCGGTTGTCCAATCGCGAACCTGTGCTAAAGGATCGTAGGAATCCAGATTGGTGTAGATATAGATATATCTGCCGTCCTAAACGAATCCGGCTTCCTCTTCGAGGCTGTCTGAGAAGCAGAAGCGCGTGCGTACCCCGAAGACTTTACGTCGGGATTGGAGCTTTCATACGGGCTACGGCTTGCTTTGAAATCTATTTTTGAACGTAAGAAATTTATCATATGAATTTAGTTGTTCAGCAGAATAATTTTCCATAATTTCAGCATTATCACTATCTACAATAGAAACAAAAAATATGACATTCTTTGTTTTTTTCTTATCTATATTTTCTATTGCTTTTTTAAATCCTTCTATAATTGAATCATATACTTCCGCCTGATATTGCTCAAAATTACCTTCTGATATTAATGTATTTGCATCATTAAGAATATTTTGAATCTCATTATTGAATACACTATCTATTTTCTCAGGAACCTCTCCAAGTCCTATTGCAAATTGAGGGTAATACCATTTAATAAAAGGCTGATCTTCTTTTGGGTAGTTTACTTTTTCTATTTCGTAGTGAGAAATAGTGTTAGCAGCCCAACCCAGATATGAACAATAGTCATCAATATATAATGTATAGGCAAAAACTTCATTAGAATTATATCTTTCTAATACAAATTTAAATGTCTCTGTAACTCCTTTAGATACATTCTGGATTAAATCTTGAATTATATAATTACTTAAAATACTCATTTTAATTTTCCTTTTATAAATTTTTGTTATCAATCAGTTTCTATGCACATTTACTACGTGATCCGTATTTTCCAAAAACCTTACCAGCACTTCTAGTTAATTACTTACTCATGTATCTATCTGTTTGAGCATTGTTATACTTAATTTCCTATTTTTTTAAAATAACTAATATTTTTACCCAAAAGGGTGTTGTTAAGCCCCAAATTCCTCCGAATATCAATCCTTCAAGGAGCATAAAATTCTCTCTTTTGATTTGAATAGCTAATCCCAGCAACATCCCAATTAACATTTGAAATATGGATAGATATTTAATATTTTTTCTTTCTAATTCTAAATGAAATAAAATAACTAGAAAGAAAGAGATAATCGGAAACACGACCAACTTAACTATCGTGTTATCCCCATAATAAGCCATCCATAACCAAATGAAAAACCAAGAAATTAAAATACTTATCCAATACTTTTGAATAAATTCTTTAAATTTAATTAATATGGAAGTCCTTTGGCTACGATGTTTACAGCATAGCCTTGAGTTATATTTGTTCATATAAAGTTAAATTCTTTTCTGTGCTTTTATATATATCTGTATAGAAATAAATTCTATTATCTTTTATCTCTTTCAGATAAACCAAGTCTTCGATACCTCCAATATACTCAATTGATAAATCATCTAAATTTAATATTGCAAGCCTAAAACCAACAACGCAAAATCGTCTAATGAAAACTGGAATATATATTTTTCTATTGAAATACAACAACGGCCCTCCAAACCCCTGTTCTTGAATAATAACTTGACCGTTAATGGATAGACTTCCAACAAGGGGAGAACCTTGATTAACTTCCATCAAATCAAGGTAACTGACTTCCCATTTGTCAAAAAAATTTTTTTCTTGAAAGTCTAAAGGAGTTTCAAGAAAAATTTTTAACTTAGACATGTTTATATTTTTTCTTGTCAAAGAATTGAAATCTTCTTCTATTTCTACAAGGAGTTTACCCACCTCATTATTAAATGGCAAAGAATCAATTACTATCCGAGACAATAAAAATTCTTTTCCTTTTTTTTGTTGAAAAATACTGTCTGAATTTAGATAATTAATCATGTCGTATAGTTCATTTTTTATAGAAATAAACTGCTGTTTATTTGTATAACTATATTCATCGCAATTATTAATCATTTTATCAATTTCGACTAAAACTATATTAATCTTTTTTTTAAATTGCTCCTGATTCATTGTCTTATTAACCCTTCTAAGTCATTCATATATTTTTGTGTTTGTCCACTAGGCAACCCCAAACCTTGAGGTGCAGCTTTACCTTCAATAATAGTTGTTCCTAATAGCCGTTGCGGCAGCAGCCGTGGAAATCGGGTTATTAAAGAACACGATTACTTAGGCCGTCTGAAAAGTTTTTCAGACGGCCTGGTAAGCCATTGAAACAAGAAACCGCGTGCGTGCCTTGGGCCTAGACCCAACCTACGCTTGCTCGTTATGTAGGCGTATCTTTAACTTATACAATTTCTTTTAATTTTTTTTCCAAATATTTAATATCTGGTGGATTTTTATTAGCCCCTTTTATTTTGTCAATCCAATGATAAGCTATTTCAGAAAATATAATACCTTTTTCAGTTAAATCATTCTCATACACGGGGTCATGTATAATTTCCCCTAAATCATCACACAACCTTACTTTTGAAAGATTGTGTTTATCATAAAAATAATAAATTTCTTTATATTTTCTTGTGATTCTATCTCCAGCTTCAATATATAAATCTTTATCCAAGTACTCGGATAATTCCTTAGGAGCTATCGCATTGTACTCAAAAGCTTCTTTAAAATTAAAAATTTCATTACTCATAATACAACCTTCTAAATAATACACATAATTTGAGACATTGATACTTCAATTAATTCTTTTGAACCTTTTGGTTTAATACAAATTCCTCCTTTTTTTCTAATTTCTTTCTCTTTTGCCATTTGTTTAGTTTTATCAGTCTCTGGACCAGTTACCTCATAACATTTTCCAAAATTATTTTCAATTATGACAAAATCAATTCTTCGTCTAGAACCAAATTTATCTCTAACAGATTTTCCTGTCTTACAATCTCTTAAATATCTTTCTCTTTCAATTTTAGCATTAGTACCTTTAATTTTATCTTTTAAAATTCTCAGAGCTTTGGTTTCTCGAGAATCACCCAAAATTTTATTTCGTAGAACATGGCGATTCGAGTAAAGTATTTCCTGCTTTTAATTCTTTATCTAGAATCAGTTGCAACTCTTCACATAATTTAAATTGACCGGATTTTTTCATAAGATCTCTTTCTACATGCGATGGTGTCATATTTTTATCTGTCATATATGTTTTTCCTTTTTTATTTGGCCTTATGGATTTAGATTGCATAATTACATCGAATCCCGCGGGATTGGAAGTTTCATGCGGGCTACGCATACTAACTCAATCTAGTGGTCATTTTTACTATTGTTATCATTGTGTATCTCAATATTATTTTAATGTGCGAATAATAAATCTAAAATTTTAGATATATTCTTTGAGTCAGGGAATTTTCTAGGATTTTTTATGTTTACGAAATTATTAATTTCCAAGTTGTGTAAATGACTTATTAGTAAAATTGTAGATAGTGGGTATTTATATGAGGAAGGATTTTTTAAAATATCCTCTATTGCTAAATTACTTCCGAAATAATAATTTTTCATTGGTAATACATAATTATCGAATATAGCAATAATTATCTCATTTATTTCATTTTCGGATGTTTTTGGATATAAAGAAATAATGCCAAAATCTTTAAAAATAGAATCAAATTTTCCAAGTTCTGAGCCATGTACTTTAAAATTACTTGGTGTGTCATCCTCATCAAAAATATCGTTTATTTCAGGATAAAATTTTGGGATAGTTGTACTTAATTCTATAAATTTTGGTCTAGAATATTTTTCTCGTTTATATAAGAAACGATAGAAAATGAGCATAATGCCCCAATTTTTACATGCTTACCTTTTTTAAATTGGAAATTAATTTTTCCAAAAAAAATGTCATTAAAAAAAAGTGAAATAATACAATCGTGTTTTTTAAATGAAATATGGTTAGCTTCTAAATATGAGCAGAAGCTATTTAATATTTTTTTCTTCATTTTTTATACCTCAATAAAATAAATGTTATATCTCTTTCATTTGCATTAACAACTTTGCCTTTAGAAGTTAAAATAGTTCCTCCTCCTTTTGGCGTGTTGGGTCGGCAAACCGCCTTGGCCGTATTTGTAGGCGGTCTTGGCTTAGATTGTTATTTAAGAAATATTTCAGACGACCTCGAAAAAGGATTGGGGTCGTCTGAAAAGCAGAAACCGCGTGCGTAACGCACATATCCTACGTCAGGATTGGAGGTATCATGCGGGCTACGGCTTACTACAATAAATTGAGTGCAGGCAACTCAAGAATATCTTTTGTAGTTAACTTACTAACATCCTTTTCAATAAGAGACAATTTACTATTTTTCAATAGTTTACTATCTTGAAAAGAATATTCATACATTACTGTATTTTTTTTATCATAGACATATCCATAATAATTATCCTCTTTGTTTTCATCTTCAACAAAATTCATAAAAAATATTTCATCGCTTTTAGGCAGAGATTTTTTTACCGATTTGTATAGATTAGGAACTTCATTTGATACAAAATCAGTGCAATCCAAAATACTTTCTAATAAAATTTCATTAGTTAATTCTTGAGGTTCCATAGTTAATTCCTATCTTTTTAAAGCTGTAATTACTCTTCGCAAAATTCCCATACTTCTTGCGCCTTTTTGACATCTACCGCACATTGGTCTAGTAGCTCCTATTGATTCAATTTTTGCTCCTCTTTTTCTTGCTTCCCTCATTAGTTTACGTTCTGCATCATTTAAATGATTTTTATTACTTCGGTGTACATTATTAATTACTTCATCAGAACCAGCTATTCTTTGAAGTGCCCTTGATACCCATCCTTTTTTCCCCGCTGATACTATCCAAATTTCGCTACGACCAGAACTTGTTGTCACTCTCGCCAAAGCATAAGTTGTACGAGACCTATCTCCTTCTGACATTGCAGCAGCAACTTTATTAATTCTATTCAATAAATCTGGATCAGAATGTAATCCAAGCCAATCCACCCACCCCTGCGCATTCGTCGCAAACTGATACAAATTCTCTCCGCCCAGCAACCTAATCGGGTCCTGATTCACCAATCGACCTACATCAGGCTCGTAATACCTGAAGAAGTTGTAGTGCAGCCCCGTTTCAAGGTCGCAATACTGGTTTTGCAGGCGGAAGGATTGGTGAGCGCTATCCGTTACCTTGGTTTCCTCTTTTAGACGACCTTGCAAGATTGTTAGACCTTTAACCAATCTACGGCTATTTTTCTAGAAACCTTTAGCTTATGTATTCGATTAACAAAATAATAAGTAGGCTTAGGGATTATTTATTAACTTTTCGAGATATTCAATACTTCTGAATAAATAATGTTCACCTATTTGCTGTATCAAATTTGATGAGCTCCCAAATAATATTCTTTCTAAATACTTTTTAAGAATTATAAGCTCATCTTTTTTTAAGAGATTTAAAGCATGAGTGATGTTTTCTGCGGTAGGTATATTTATAATAAATTCTTCTATATTTACTGGAATATCATCATTTCTAATGCCATTGCTGATGCTATCAATAATTTTAGGCATTAAATAATTTATTCCTTCTGGTGAAAAAAAGATGAATGGTACTAAATTATGTTCATCAATAATAATTTTCTCTATTGGGGTATATTCGTAATACTTAAATTCATCTTTAAATTCCTCTATTTTATAGATGTTTTCTCGATAAAGTTTTTTGAATAATCCTTTTTTAGGGTAATCTCTGTAGGTAATTTTTAGGAAGGGCATATTTACCTCCATTGTCTTAGATAACTTTTACATTAATATTGATTTTTCCATGAGGTGTATTCGCCGAACCACAAGAGGTTGCTGTCCTTATCGGTCATCTCACGCGGTATGCCGATTTGGTCGCAGTAGAAGTAGTGGGTTTGCTGGCAACTTTCTTCGTCTTCGTTGATGTGGTTTTGATAGGCGAAACCGCGTGCTACGTCAGGACTGAAGGTTTTGTGTGGGCTACGGTTTGCTATGGCTTACTTATGATTACCAGCTAGTAATAGGTCTATGCAAATTTGCCCAAAACTTTAATAATGATTGTTCAAAAAAACGAAATTCGGACAGATCTTTTTCTACAACTAGACCTAATTCTTTGAAAAGATATTTAGATTTCGTTCTTTCAATGACATCATTTTGACTTAATAGCTCAGCAAACCCTTTTTTTGATGTTATATCCATTTCATTATAGTATATTGCAAGCTCTACTTTCTTATCATTGAAAATTGTAACCTCAGTTAACTTTTCATTATCAAACCTTAGTACAAAATTGTTAATCTCTATAATATTTTTTACCTTCGGGATAACATTGTTTGATATGTTATATTTTCTTATAACATCTGATAGAGAACAATTTAATTCAAAATCGCCTATACTCTTATAAGGAATAAATATTAATTTATCATGATTTAAAGTTAGGTTTTTAAGTTTACTTTTTTGAAAGTCTGAGTACTTTTTACCTTTATTATCATATAAATCTCTTATACTCTCATCGTAAATTAATATCTGCAGAAACAAATTATCCTTATAGTTAACATATAAAACTAAATTATATTTTGGAAAAATATAAAAATAATTTTCTTCATCTGAAACTTCTATTAGAGGATCCTCCTCTTCTAAAAATTTTTCAAGATTTGAAAAGTTAATAACTTTTCCATTTAAGCAAAATTCATCACAATTCCTCAAGGAGGATACAGTAATCAATTCTGAATCAGATTGTGTCTTGTGTTTTCTATCAAACTCTAATGAATAATTAGGATTATTTAAAGTAACATCATCAAAGTCAGCCTTTTTCTGACCCAATACAATCTCATTTAACGAATTATTTGATATTTTCAACATGTTAAACATATATCTTTTCCTATATTTGTCTATGTCAATTAGCTTCTTAGCTATCAGGGAAAAACGGCCTCTAGATAGAATACCTTGCTAATGTTAATAAGATTTTTACGAACAAATAACTCAGACGACCTCAAAGAAGGTATTGAGGTCGTCTGGAAACAAAAACCGCATGCGTACTACACACCCCCTACGTCAGGACTGAAGGCATTGTGCAGGCTACGACTTACTTTACATCGTAATTGGAAGTTTCATTGGCTACAGTTCGATTACACCTCGATAAAACATTCAAAAAAATCAAAGTGATTTTTATCGAATGCAATTAATAACTTGCCTTCAGGAATTTTTTTCCCTGTCATACCTCCTATGCAAATTCCGAGGTTCTTAAAAAGAATATATTTTTTTCCTTCAATAAATTCTGAATCGATGGCTTTAAGGTCTTCGATTGAATTTTTAAATATATCAATATCTCCTAATATGGGATTAGAATCTTTTAAGCAATATCCATAAACCAGTTTATCATTTTCATAAACTAACTCACAAGCATTCCTATATTCCACCTTATTATTCATAATATTATCTTCAACCATTCTCACTGGTCTTCCATATTTTTCTTGTACTTCCTCAAGAGAAGTACCAAATACAAAATCACCAATTGATTCATATGGCTTAATCAAGTAGTTCATATTAACCCTTTCCAATATATTTACATTAATAAAATTAGGAACATTTACCAATAATTCTACGAAATCTTGTTGCCTGTTTCCTAGAAATAAATTTCTGCCGTTTAGTTTCTTAAATCATTCTCCCACATGGTTTTATATACGCTTTATATTCTATTTCAAAGGCAGCAGTATGATATAAAACCCCTTTCGTGCGCACATTTTTAACAAAATAAGATGAAGACCGTCTGAAAAACAGAAACCGCGTGCGTGCCACACACAGCCTACGTCAGGACTGAAGGTTTTGTGCGGGCTACAGCTTGTTACAAGGACTAATTATTGCATAATTTGTTGTTTTAATTTTTGGTCAAAAGAATTTTCCAGGAAGATCAAATCATGCTTGCTAAACAATCCATTATCATTTTCTAATACTTTTTTATCAAACAATAAAATATTCTGTATTAAAGGATCATTTAGTGGTAATTCATTCTTATTTATAATAAAAATAGCGGTTAATGCTTTAAAACGAAAAGCCTCTGGATAAAGTGCTAAATATTTTAAAACTTCTTTGCTACCGGAATGGAAGGCCATAATGATTGGAATATGATTTTGCTGCAAATGCTTTAATACATCTGGATAGATGTTTTTTGCATCATTCTCAGATTCAGGTAATTTAATGGCATCTCCATAAGGAAATGAGGTAATAGGGGGAGCTTTGAAAAAATGCGCCTGCGAGATAGATGGTTGTACAAATACTGAATCATATGGATTTGACGATTTATCATAAGGAGGAACATTTTGGGAGAAAAAATTTCCCATTTCAGAATTATATGCATATAGGTGAAGTATGACCCCCTCGAAAGTACGAGAATTGCTAAAGGATATTTCACCATAAACATATTTTCCTTTTTTAAATTTAATCCTATCTTTTAGAAAAATAGCATCAGGAATATTTAAATTATTTTTTAAATATTCAATAAGACCTTGAATAAATTCTTTACTTTTCATAATTATCCTTCTTAAAATCAATCTTTGAATACTAAAGTCATAAAGCGAGCAACACCTTTGGAGGAACCCACATCCGTTTGCTTATCCTTATTTTTTGTTGAAACCATATATGCAGCCTTCGGTCATTCTCCCCTAGCATTGTGCGGTTTTTTCAAATTGAATAGCCCTGATCTCTTTTGACCTTTCGTTAATCGTCTATATTATTTTTTACCTCAATAAAATAGATTTCCCCATCTTTCATTGCGACTATATTAGGCCGTATTCGTAGGTAAGATATAGAGTAAGAGTGAACGATAATGAGATTATTCAGACTACCTCGAAAAAGGATTGAGGTAGTCTGAAAAGTAGAAATTGTGTGCACGCCGAACACAACCTGCATACTCAGGATGGCTTGCTACGCTTAGTTTATAACGTTTAATATTCAGAATATATATTCATAGTGGATTTTACTAAGTTTCTAGAATTTTCGTCTGGGCTAATTATTTTTGTAAGTAGAAATTTTTTCTTATTAAATTTGTTGTAGTAGAGATTTAATCCATTTTGAAGAAAAACGACAAGCTCATCATCATCTTGATAGATAGAATGTATATCCCCATTCAATTTGCTTAATTTCAATTTTTCAAATGTTAATATAGAAGATATTGTTTTACTCTTAATTATTTTATAGTTAGAGATTTCTATTTGCTCCCCATTAAGTACACCTTTACTTTCATCGTATATAAAAGATATATCATATCCCTTAAAATAAAAGTAATACATTACAATATCCTTTCCAAAAGACTCAATGCTGTTATCTTTTAGGAAGCATGATATATTTTCGGTTGAGAGATCCTTTAAAAAAGTACCGTTTTTAAAAAAATCTCTTATTTTAAAAATTATAGCTGCCATTTTATCCTCCTAATGCTTTTAAAGTAGTAGCGAAATCTCTCGTATTATTTGGGAAATTCAATCATTATATCCAACTTTTGGTTCAAACATGTTCAACACGATATTTCTTTAAAATAGGATGATTCAATAGAAACTCTAGATATTTTTTACAAAGTTCCTCTCCGCATAATTTATACACATTAAAGAAAGTGGGAAGTAGTATATCGGATACTGTAGCGTAGTTCTCAAGTGCATTAGTGAATTGTTCCTCATCTGATAACCCTCCTAGTATAAGTTGAGTAAAGTTTCTTTCATGTGATGATGTTTGTGAATCATAAATTTTCCAAACTCTTATGCGCTCCTTCTTCAATTCATCATTTGATAAGGCATTGGATAAATTCAATAGAATTTTACGACATGTATTTTCTGCTAATTTTATTAAAGTATCAGGTATTTGATTATGAATACAAGGACTAGATAAAAGTACGTTTTTGATAAAATCATGCGTAATTATCTGAATGTCATGATAATTCATGGCATCAATATCAAATGTATCGGTTAATTTTCGTCCTGCTATAACATCAGGTCTATTTACTTCAGTCATTTAAACCTCCATTACTGTCACGAATTCCAAGATTTTTTAATACGTGGCTACAGGAAGGTATATCTGCCGTCTGAATTTTTCTCCTGTAACAGATGGCTGCCTTCGCATAGTCTTAAAAATTCTACTACGTAAACAATGATAGAATTTTCTACATATTACGATATTACGCAAGTTATAGCTTGTACAAATTATTGTGCCAAATACCCTGTGTCATAATCTAAATCGCCAGTTTCCACAAACTCATCTAAGAAAATATATATTTCTTCTATATCTACTTGAATTGGTATGTTTATTGCATGGAAATTTGCATTAAATGCTTCAGACTCACATCCAAGATCTATTAGTTTAGTTAATATTTTATCTTTAAATTTCTGATTTTCATTAAAGAAAATAATCCGCAATGTACTATTTTTACTATGAATTATAGTTTTATCATATAATAAGTAATTTTCTTCATGTTGTATTACGCTAACAATATCACCAAAAGAGACTTCTTTGCTATAAAAAGGAATATTATTTATTATAAGATAGCCTTCTTCAGTCACTTCTGCCCAAATGCTTTCCATAGATACTGGAGGATAACCATCAATTACTTCTAGATTTAAAAAAAGCTTTTTCATTTTAATTACCTTATATAACCTTGCTACCTACTGTAGGATCTTGATTTAACAATTCGCACTTTCTTAAGTTAAACTTTAGTCATATTCTTTATAGAATCAACCATTAATTCTTCCAAATAACTACCATTTTCATGGCAAATATTTATTTCTTTGTCTTTGAAAAAAGAATATCCTCTTGAGTCAGATATGTCAACCATTCCTTTTGACCTCTCTGAGGCTTGTGAGAGGGACAAGTCATGGCAGTACGGTTGCCGTTGAAGTCGTAGTGGTGGCAGATGTTTTCGGTAATAGGCAGATACAGCATATCGTACTGCGCATAGTGCCAGTCGGTTTCGGGCAAACCGTTTCGGGCGTTCTCTTCCTTAATCGGTACTTTCCATTGGTGCTGGCCGATGATTTGGCCGTTGTCGTTGTAGTCGAATTAATAATAAATAATGCATATGGAAAAGGCCGTCTGAGAATTGATTTTAGACGACCTTGATGTTTTGTTGGGGCTCGACCCAACCTATGGTCTAAAAAAGGTCTTAAAGAGGCTTGTTACCTTTAAATATATTAAATCTTGATAGATTAGCTCCTTTTGATTGAATATGTTTTATAGCTAATTCAAGTTCATTAAATTCATTAAATTCTTCTATCTCATAATCTTCAGCCTGATCCAATTTATTTTTTGGTACCGTATAGTAATATGTACAATAAGTTCCATTATTTTTCTTAATAGCAAATACTTGATAAACAACCTCTCCATCAATTTCAATAAGTTCATCATATCCTTTTGTTTGTAAATTAGTTAAATTTAACATATCTATTTTCCTATAATATCAATACGCACTTGTTTCCCATCCGGACGTCTAAGATTTATATGCGGATATTTTCCATGTCCTGTTCCTTGTGGATCATCATGTCCTTTACACCGTCCTGTTGCTTTATCCATAGCATAATTTTTCCCTGATTCACATACCGACCCGCATTAGGCTCAGGCTCATAATACCTGAAGAAGTCGTAATGAAGCCCCGTTTCACGGTCGGCATACTGGTTCTGAAGGCGGAAGGGTTGGTAAGCACTGTCCGTTACTCGTTTTTCCTCTTTCAGACGGCCCCAACCAGTGTAGTTGCCGAACCACAGCAAATTACCGTCCTTATCGGTCAACTCCCTAGGGATACCGATTTGGTCGCAGTGGAAGTAGTGGGTTTGTTGTCGGCTTTCGCGTCCGAACGGGTCGCGTTCTACGGTAATGCGGCCGTAGCCGTCGTAGTCGTAGCGCACCAGTTCTTTTAGGTAGAGGTCGTCTGAAAAACAGAAACCGCGTGCATACTGTACATACTCTATGCAATGATTGAAGGTAAGATTTCAGCTAGCCACAGTTTACTAATATAATTTCTCAAGCAATTCTAAAAAATTATTTGCAATCACACCGACTTCTTCATCAATAGAAAAAATATTATGATTAAAAAAACGAACTTTCCCATCTGAGGACAAAATAATACTATCTCCAGAAGGAGTGTTTGCAATTGGTAATCCATATTGCTGAAAATCGGAATATATATCAATAATCGAATTAAGTTTATAATCAGACTTAAAAGACAAAAAATGATCAATAACTATCTTATTACCTTTTATTCTAACCTTTGATGGAACCCCTCCATTATTTCTAAGTAAAAAATCAACATAATCTGTATCAACTTTAAAACCTAATTTATCTTGAAATTCAATAATATCTTCGATGCTAGGGTTGATTGAATTATATGCTTTACTTAGACTTTGTAAAGTCCTCTTATCTGGCAAAATTCCATAATTTTTCATCTGCTGTATGTCATCTGGGCTCAAACCAAATTTTTTAAATTTAATATTCACTTTTAAATCACTCCTATTGCTTATTACTAACTTGGTTAAGTTATTTAACACTTCCCTTTTCTTTTTCTCTTCCGTGTTTGATGTTGGGCCGCACTGCCTGTATGTTTCACAGAGTTATGTATGTCTTCAGGAAGCAGTCTCATCACCCCTCCTGTATCATGATGCCAAACAAAACCTGGAGGAGCTTCTGCACCAAAAGGATTATTTTTTCCAAAAGCCAATATATTTGCTTTCTTAAAATCTTTATAATCACTAACGGGTTTACCAATATTAAAGTTTTTCACATAGTAACGACTAAAATCAGGTAATCCAAACATATTAAATGGCACACCATGAGGATATTTTCCTCCTAGTTTCCCACTTAAATGATACGTAGTACCAGCATAACTGGAATTAATAGGTTAATTTTAATGATGTGAGGTTTGGCAAATCGCAAGCCTAACCAATCCACCCAAGCCTGCATATTCGGAGCAAACGAATAAAGATTTTCCCCACCCAACAACCCAATCGGGTCCTGATCCACAAACCGACCCGCATCAGGCTCATAGTACCTGAAGAAGTTGTAATGCAGTCCGGTCTCTTCATCAAAGTATTAGTTTTGCAATCTGAACGTCTGATGGTCGTTCTTGTAAACGCGCTCGTTCTTTTTCAGACGGCCTTTATCCTGACTAATGTTTCACAATCACTAGCGATATTTTTTTCTAGGATCTTTAAACGTTCCTATAAATTTTAAGTCATTATAAAGTTTTTCTGGATCATCGGGTTTAAAAGTAGCGTTTGCATAATAATACAAAGAATTCCCTTCATTCCCACCTTTTTCTTTAGATGCTCTTATAATTTCTTCTGTGGCTTTTTTCGAATGCGTACCAATTTCTTCAGCTAAAATTTCAATTGGAACAATCTCTCCGTTTTTGGTACGAAAAGCTACAAAAAAGTCTGAATCAATAAATGAAACCCCAAAATCTGCAAATGCTGGACATTGAGAATCTGAATCTTCCATTCCTTCAGTGTATTTATTAAATTCATCTAACGTCTTATTTGATGTTCCTATCCATACAGAAATCATATTTTTTGTATCTGAATCAAGCATTTTAATCGTCCTTTCTCAGTTATTGAAAATTTAATTTAAAATTTATTTCATTACAGAGGCCGTCTAATAAACCAAAAAAAGCCGCGTGCGTGCGTACCGCTCACACCCCACGTCGGGATTTGAGGTTTTGCAGGCTACGGCTTGCTAAGTTGAAACTGAAGGTTTCATATTAATTATTAAGTATTTTGAATAAAGAAAATACCTGCTTGACTTCCAGATAGAAGTTTTTTCTTAATATTTTGGTCATAATAAAAATAACCAATACCATTCTGAAAAATATGTAACTTTTTATTTATATCTTCTTCTAATAATTGCAAGCAAAAACTAAACTTAGGAGAAGGATATATTATATCTTGTTCAAAATAAGGATTACCAAAAATTTTGGATACATCCAAGCCCATCCCTTTATCTTCAAAGAATAAATGTTCATCTTCATTGTATTTTGCATCAGCTTCTTTATCAACTTCATCAAGCCTTTCAAAAAATTTTCTTTCCAAAGAAATATTTCCCAAATCTTGATTGTTGATAGCTTGTTCCCTTTCATAAAGGATAGCGCAACTAAAACCATCATTTAGTAAAATCAAATCATCCTGACAATTAACAGTATATTTAGATGAAATAGAGTCTTTTACTCCTCCCAGTACATGCTCCTCTATAGAAATAAAAACAGAGATATAATAATTTCTACGAGGGAATACATTTTCAGGTAAAAAGTCAGAATAAAGAGTAAATAGATGCGTTTGATAGGCATCAGAATTTGGAACTTTAGGCCATAATTCTAACGGAATATGTTCGGCTCCTCCTCCAATATAACCAATACTATGTGGTGTTTTAGAAGAAGTAAAAAGTAATTTTGACATTTAAATTTCCTTTTTGCTATAATTCATCAAATCCAATAAATTCATAATAATTTTGCTCCTTCCATTCCTTCAAAGTATAAAGAAAAGGTAAGGAGAACATTTCCAATATTTTTTCTTTTAAATTTTCTGAGACCAAAAGCGTTCCTGAATAATTATAATTGGTAGACAGCAAAATATCCTTATCTGAATTAGTATATGCCTCCAGCGAAAAACCTTTTTCATCTCTTCCTAAATCTGGATAAACAATTTCATCCTCAATTTCCCAGCTAACTATTCTTACCAAATAATAGACTTCATTCGTCAATAGCTCACCTTTTGTATTGACAATAATTGCCTTGCTCATACCAAAATCATGATCAAACCCATATTTTTTTATAAATTCCAAAAAGCGCGCTGACATGATAAAGAAATCATTATATGGAAGAAAATCAAAAGTAACACCTCTTGCTTTCTTTAAGCAGACATAAACCTTTTCAGGCATCGGAGGAATTTCTTGCCCCTTTACGAACCAACTCCATGGAAAGTCAAAATCAGGATGCGTTTTTTTAGGGTTGAATTCCTCTGATATCCCTAGGACTCCACTACTTACTCGTGGCAACCCCATTTTTCCTGCTTTATCCATACTTTGCAGAGCATATCCCCATACTAATAACTTTTTCATAATACCCTCTTAAGATAATCGTTTTGGTGAGTTGACAGATGAACATCCTCCGACAGATACGGACTTACTCAAACGTTTTTTGAATCTGTCCGATTTTGTCGTAGACGTAATGGAGGACGTCGCTTCTTTGGTTAGAGCTTTGTATCAGGTTGCCAAGTCCACTCAGCACCATATTTTTTGAGTAAATCAAAGCTAGCTTGAGGTCCCATGCTACCAGCTTTGTAGTCATGGAGTGGAGCACCATTTTCTGCCCAAAGTTTCTCAATACGGTCAATCAATTTCCATGAGGCACTCACTTCATCCCAGTGGCTAAAGTTGGTTGAATTATTGTTTAAAACATCATAGATCAGTTTTTCATATGGATCTGGTGAAGCACCTGTAGCAGTCGCATCTGTTCGATAGTCAAGAGAATTTGGCGCAAGACTAAACTCTTCACCCACCTTCTTACCGTTAAGGCTAAGAGAGAAACCTTCAGTCGGTTGGATATAGATGGTCAGAACATTTGGCGCTAGAGGTTCACCGAAAATGGAATCCATTTGTTTGAAGACAATGTTTACGTGTGTTCCTTTTTCAGTTAGGCGTTTACCTGTACGGAAGAAGAAAGGTACACCACGGAAGCGATCAGTATCTACAAAGAATGCACCTGAAGCAAATGTTTCTGTCATAGATTCAGGGTTGACATTTGGTTCGCTACGGTAAGAGATGTATTTCATGCCATCAACTTTACCAGAACGATATTGACCACGGATAAATTGTTCTTTGAGTTCTTCATCTGTTGGATGATAGAGGTTCTTAAAGACCTTAATTTTTTCAGCTCGAATATCATCTTTGGTAAAGCTTGCTGGCTTGTCCATAGCAAGGAGTGACAGAAGTTGGAGGGTATGGTTTTGAACCATATCACGAAGGGCACCAGATTCATCATAGTAGCCACCACGTTCTTCAACACCTAGACGCTCTGCAAAGGTAATCTGTACGTTATCGATGTGCTCACGATTCCAAACATTTTCAAAAATCATATTGGCAAAGCGAATGGCAAAAATGCTCTGAATCATTTCCTTACCGAGATAGTGGTCAATACGATAGATTTGCTCTTCGTTAAAAGTAGCTAGGAGTTCTTCGTTTAGTTTGCTTGCAGTCTCATAGTCTGTTCCAAAAGGTTTTTCAACAATCAAACGTTCAAAGCCTTTACCGTCAACGATTTGCTCTGACTTGAGGTGTTTGGCGATGGTACCAAAGAATTGTGGTGCCATTGAGAGGAAGAAGAGCTTGTTGTGTTCAGTTTGATATTTTTCATTTAACTCAGCCTGAAGCTTGCGTAATTCGATATAGTGCTCAGTGTCATTAACATCGTGACTTTGGTAGTAAAAATGACTAGCAAAAGCTTGAGCCTCTTCTGCACTATCTGCCAAGTCTAAGATAGATTCGACAACAACAGATTCGAAATACTCTTTACTCCATGGTCTACGAGCAGTTCCAATAACAGCAAAATGATCAGATAGATTACCTGATTTGTAAAGTCTAAAGAGTGAAGGGTAGAGCTTGCGTTTAGCCAAATCTCCACTAGCACCGAAAATTGTTACAATAACTTTAGATGACATGTTCATACCTATTTTCTAACTTGATAAACCATATTTTACCATAAAATTCAGATAATTTCCCTTTGAAAGTAAAAGTATTCGGACTTTCATTTTGCAGGTTAAATGTATGACGCTATAAAAAAAGGTTGGACCGAAAGGTCACAACCGAGAGATGTTTAACAGCCTTTAAAAGACCCGATAGACATAAGGATTCGTAGGTTTTTCTACTGAGTGGGCTTCCTTTATTTCTAGGATAGGAAGGGTTTGACCAAGTTGTTTATGGTATTGGATCTTGAGAGTTCCAGTAGCCTGGACCCAGGTATTATCGTCATAGGTTTGGGAGGATCCTTTGGTTAACAAACCATAGACTCCTGAGTCGGCGATACAGTGGATAATTCCAAAACGGAAAAGGAACTGACTGCCTGGATCCTGGGGATCCTTATAAATGAAGCCGGTTAGGGTAAAGGTTTTTCCAGCAAATTCATCGGGATAGTCGTAGATCACTTCCATGACTTCCATATAGTTTTCTGTCGTGATCTGGATATGTTCTTGCTTGAGGTACTTCTTGGCTGCAGCCCTCATCTCAGATTCATAAGCAGACTTGGTAAAATAACTGCTGGTATCTGGCTTGAGGTATTGGCTGGTTGTGCCCTCATCAATTTGAATATCTTTGGAAGAGCCAGCCGCAATGGGGAAATGATAACCCTTGGCTGAAACCGTTTGGGAATCCAAGGTCACTGTCGGGAAGCCAATCCCTACAATCAAGGGAATCAGGAGCAGAAGAATACTCATGACTTTGGCTTTTTTACTGGCAAGGTGATTATGAACGGGCAGATTCTTCATCCAAATATAGAGCTGGACGACAGCCAAGAGGAAGGAAAGAATCATAGAGATATAGGCTAAATAGGAATAGTGCATATTGATGTATTGGTTGAGCTTACCAGAAAGCTGCAAATACATCGTAATTTCGAAATAGCCTGCTAAAATGAGAAATCGAATCATAGGACCACCCCCACAAACCAAGCATAAACCAAGACAACGAGACTGACGATGCTAATGAATTGGACAATAAAGCGATTGGTCAGATAATTCTTCATCATCAAGAGGTTCTTGACATCTAACATAGGTCCGATAACCAGAAAGGCTAAAACGGGAGCTAAGCCAAAACTCGAGAGAAGGGAAGAGCCGATAAAGGCGTCCGCCTCACTACACAAGGAGAGGAGGAAGGAGAGAAGCATAAGGAGGAGAATGGCTAGGAGTGGCGTCGCTGAAATAGAAGTCAGCACGCGAGTTGGCACATAAACCTGAACCACACTGGCAAATAAACAACCGAAGACCAGATAGCGTCCAGTGTCGAAAAACTCGTCAATGGCCTGCACAAACACTTGGAAGAAGCGTTGACCGGCAGATAGTTTTGAAAAGTCATGAATATGGACTTCCTTGCGGTTGGCCCGTTGAATAGAAGCTGTTTGGAAAAAACCTAGGAAAATTCCCAGAACAGTCGCCACCAAGATAGAGCCGATCGCCCGTAAGAGAGCCATTTGAATAGAATTGCCAAAGGCAGAATAAGTGGCAAAGAGGACAATGGGGTTAATAACCGGGGCTGTCACTAGGAAGGGCACAGCTGTATAGCTAGGCACCTTCTTCTCTAAAAAGCGATTGATGATGGGGACGATACCACACTCACAGGAAGGGAAAATAAAGCCAATCAAGGCCCCAAATAGAATTCTCCCCCATTTATTTTTGGGAAGGGCTCGGTAAACTTTTTCAGGGGTGATGTAGACATCAATCGCCCCTGAAATGATACTTCCAATTAAAACAAAGGGAAGGGCTTCAATCATAATCGAAAGAAAAATCGCTCCAGCCTGAAGGACACTGGTTGGCAACTGTTGGAAGAAACTCATTTGTTAGAATCCTTCTGCACTTTTTCCCCTGCTGTTTCATTCTTCTTGTCATCTGGTAAAGTGACTTGAGGGGGATCTGGGAAGACAGCAAATTCCTCAAAGAGTTTGTCTAAATCATCTGTTTTTGAAAATCTAATCGCCATGATAGGTCTCCTTTTCTTTTTTTCTCATTATATCAAATTCTCAAAAAAGAGGGGAAAATCAAGTTCAAAAAGAGGATGTAAGTGCAGTATAGAAGGCCTTCTATGGTATAATAGAAGCTATGGAAAAATATGAAAAAATAGCCCAAGAATTGGGTGTCAGTCTCAAACAAATTGATACTGTTTTGACCTTAACAGCAGAGGGATCCACCATCCCCTTTATCGCTCGGTATCGGAAAGATGCTACGGGTAATTTAGATGAAGTAGCCATCAAAGCTATTATCGACATGGACAAGTCTTTAACAGCCTTAGCCGATCGGAAAGAAACTATTCTCGCTAAGATTGAAGAGCTTGGGAAACTGACTCCAGCCTTAAAAGAAGCGATTGAGCAAGCTGAAAAATTGGCGGATGTGGAAGAATTGTATCTTCCCTATAAGGAAAAACGCCGGACCAAGGCAACCATTGCGCGTGAGGCAGGACTTTTCCCACTTGCTCGGATGATTCTGCAAGATCAAAAGGACTTGGAAACAGTAGCAGAAGAATTCCTATCTGAAGGATTTCCAACTGTAAAGGACGCAATCTCTGGTGCTATCGATATTTTGGTCGAAGCGATTGCAGAAGATCCGCAATTGCGCAACCTTACCTACCAGGAGATTCGCAAACACTCCTTAATCACTTCTAGCTTGAAGGATGAGAGCAAAGACGAGAAGCAAGTCTTCCAAATCTATTATGATTTTTCTGAGAAGATTGCAAACATGCAGGGCTACCGAACACTTGCCTTAAACCGTGGAGAAAAATTGGGGGTATTAAAGGTTGGTTTTGAGCATCCTGTAGACCGTTTGATTCGTCACTTTGAAGCTCGATTTAAATCGAAGAATAGCTACATCGAAGAAGTTATTAACCAAGCTCTGAAAAAGAAAATGCTACCAGCTATGGAGCGTCGAATTCGGACAGAATTGACAGAAGTGGCAGAAGATGGGGCCATTCAGCTTTTCTCTGAAAATCTTCGTCACCTCTTGCTGATTGCTCCCCTCAAGGGGCGCGTGGTCTTAGGCTTTGACCCAGCTTTCCGGACAGGAGCCAAATTGGCTGTTGTCGATCAAACAGGAAAGATGTTAACCACTCAGGTGATTTATCCTGTTGCACCGGCTAAACCAGCACAAATTGAAGCGGCCAAAGAAGAACTGAAACGGTTGATTCGTCAATACGGCGTGGAAATCATTGCGATCGGGAACGGGACGGCTAGTCGAGAGAGCGAAGCCTTTGTTGCGGAAGTTCTCAAGGAAGTTCCAAATGTCAGTTATGTTATTGTGAACGAGAGCGGGGCATCTGTCTATTCAGCTAGTGAATTGGCTCGCCATGAGTTTCCAGAACTGACGGTTGAAAAGCGCTCAGCCATCTCCATTGCCCGTCGGTTGCAGGATCCACTGGCTGAGTTGGTTAAGATTGATCCAAAATCAATTGGAGTCGGCCAGTACCAGCATGATGTCAGCCAGAAGAAATTATCTGAAAGCCTTGATTTCGTAGTCGATACCGTGGTAAACCAAGTTGGTGTCAACATTAACACTGCTAGTCCAGCCCTCTTGTCCCATGTGGCTGGTCTCAATAAAACCATTTCTGAGAACATCGTGAAGTACAGGGAAGAAGAAGGGTTGATCACTTCTCGGGCACAGATTAAAAAGGTTCCTCGTCTGGGAGCCAAGGCTTTTGAACAAGCAGCTGGTTTCTTACGGATTCCAGAAAGTGAGAATTTCCTCGATCGGACAGGGGTCCATCCAGAAAGTTACCCTGCAGTGAAGAAGCTCTTTACCTTACTAGGGATTCGAGAAATGGATGAAGAGGCCCAAGCTAAATTGAAACAAATTGACACGGTTCCTATGGCCCAGGAACTTGAAATTGGCCCTGAAACCTTGAAAGATATTGTCGCAGATCTTCTCAAACCAGGTCGCGATTTACGTGATTCTTTTGATGCTCCTGTCCTTCGTCAGGATGTTCTTGATTTGAAAGACTTGAAGATTGGTCAAAAACTAGAAGGAGTTGTCCGCAATGTTGTTGACTTTGGAGCCTTTGTCGATATTGGGATTCATGAAGATGGTTTGATCCACATTTCACAGATGAGTCAGCAATTTATCAAGCATCCAAGTCAAGTTGTTTCAGTTGGTGACCTAGTGACCGTTTGGGTCTACAAGATTGATTTAGAACGGGAAAAAGTAAATCTTTCCCTCTTGGCACCACATGAATCTGACTAAATACGTTCAAGAAGTATCGCTGGAAGATTTTGGTCGCCCTTTTCTTCACCAAGCCATCTGGAACCCTCGCTTGCGGTCGACTGGCGGTCGCTTCTTTCCTAAAGATGGTCATCTGGATTTCAATCCCAGAATCCTAGAAAGATTTGGCTGGGAGATTTTTCGAAAGATTGTCCGCCATGAGTTGTGTCACTACCATCTCTACTATATGAAGAAGGGCTATCGCCATCAGGATCAAGATTTCAAGGCCTTGCTCAAAAAGGTAGACGGCTTGCGGTATGCCCCTTCAGTTGATAAGGGAAACTATAAGATTTATATTTGTACGAGCTGTGGGCAAGAATTCAGGAGAAAGTGGCAGATTGATCTGCAAAAGTACCGCTGTGGGCGGTGTCGAGGACTACTTAAGTATCAAGGGACAATTGATCCAGGAAATCGGCCTTGAGTCGGATGACAGTGACTTGATTTCGGGATATACTGTTCTAAAATAATAGGAGGTAGGCCCTTGAATCCAACTTTTTATAAATTACGTCGAGGCAGAATCGTTTTCGGAGTATTTGCTGGACTAGCGGATCGATTTGGGCTCGATGCAAACCTATTGCGTTTTCTCTTTGTGCTCTTTAGTATCTTTCATGCTTATGGGCTTGTAGGCTTGGCTATTTATTGCCTGTGTGCCTTCTCCTTGCCGTATAAAGAAGACCTTGAAAGAGAAAAGTATGGCCTCGGACCTCGTAAACGGAAGGATGCACAAGTAATCAAAGACGATGATCCATTCTTTTAAAGAATTTTCATGAATCAAATAAGAATGTGGAGAAGGGCTTGGCCTTTCTCCATCTTTGTTTTTTTAACTAAAAAAGAGGACGATGGAAAAATGGGATAACAAGGATAAAGAGAAACATCAAAGAGTACTGGAATAAGTGTGAGAATAATAGCATCAGTTTCGATACCAAAAAAAGATGCTTGAGCAAGTCTTACCTGGGATAATTTGCTATAATAGTAAGAGAAAACAAAAAGGGAGAAGCCTATGGCAATAACAGTCCGAGATTTAATTGATAAGCTTCGTTTGAAGGTTGTGTACGGCAATGAAAGCCTATTTGAAAAAGAAATCACAACGGCAGATATTTCACGTCCTGGACTTGAAATGACAGGATATTTTGATTACTATACTCCAGAACGAATTCAATTGGTTGGGATGAAAGAGTGGTCTTACCTCATCAAAATGACCTCCCACAATCGTCACCAAGTTTTGAGAAAGATGTTCCAGCCGGAAACACCGGTACTCATCATCGCGCGGGATCTAGAGGTTCCCGAAGAAATGCTTCTCGCCGCTGAGGAAAAGCAAATCGCTATTCTCAGCAGTCGCGTTCCCACTAGTCGATTGTCTGGTGAACTATCAAGCTACCTAGATTCTCTCCTTGCGGAAAGAACCAGTGTCCATGGTGTCTTGATGGATATCTATGGTATGGGGGTTCTGATCCAAGGAGATAGCGGAATCGGGAAGAGTGAGACTGGGTTAGAGCTAGTCAAACGAGGCCATCGTTTGGTAGCAGACGACCGGGTAGATGTCTTCGCCCGTGATGAGATGACCTTGTGGGGTGAGCCTGCTGAAATTCTACGCCATCTGCTAGAGATTCGGGGAGTAGGGATCATTGATGTTATGAGTCTCTATGGTGCTAGTGCAGTGAAAGATTCTTCTCAAGTTCAAATCGCGGTTTACTTGGAAAACTACACTAAGGAACAAACCTACGATCGTCTTGGCAACAATGCGGAAGAAATTGAGTTCTGTGGAGTGACTATTCCAAGAATTCGCATCCCTGTTAAGACAGGTCGTAATATTTCCGTTGTCATTGAAGCAGCAGCGATGAACTACCGCGCCAAAGAAATGGGATATGATGCTACTAAAACCTTTGAAGATCGATTGACCCAGTTGATTGATCAAAATGAGGTGAAAGTATGAATCCAGTAGCTATTCAACTCGGTCCCTTTAGTATCCGTTGGTATGCGATTTGTATTATCCTCGGTCTCCTTTTGGCAGTCATCCTGTCTATGAAAGAAGCACCTCGTAAAGGGATAGAGTCAGACGATATCATTGATTTCATTCTGATTGCTTTTCCAGTAGCGATCATAGGGGCCCGTCTCTACTATGTTATTTTTCGATGGTCATATTTCAGGGAAAATCCAGGAGAGATTTTTGCCGTATGGAACGGTGGGATCGCTATCTATGGTGGACTCCTGGCAGGAGCTCTGGTCCTCTACCTATTTTCACGCAGTCGTTTGATTGATCCAGTTGATTTTTTAGATATCGCTGCACCGAGTGTCATGATTGCTCAAAGTATTGGCCGTTGGGGCAATTTTGTTAACCAAGAAGCCTACGGAGCCATTGTTAAGAATTTAGATTATTTACCTTCTTTCATTCGGAATCAGATGTTTATTGATGGACATTACCGCCAACCGACCTTCTTATATGAATCTTGTTGGAACTTGCTTGGTTTTGTGCTGATTCTTTACTTGCGTCGTCGTCCGAAACTTTTGAGAAAGGGCGAAGTTACTGCTTTCTATCTGATCTGGTATGGCTTTGGTCGAATGATTATTGAAGGAATGCGGACAGATAGCTTGATGTTTTTGGGAATTCGAGTTTCACAATGGCTTTCCCTGATCCTCATCCTACTTGGAATCAACATCATGATCTATCAACGAAAAAAGAATGCACCATTTTATAGAACGGAAATAGATTAAGGAGAAAAGAAATGTTTATTGAAATTGCCTATGGGCTTTTAGGGTTAGCTTTAGTAGTTTTGGTCATCTACTTGATTATCTTGTTTTCAAAGATTGGAAAAGTTGTAGATGAGACTCAGGTAACGATTAAGACCTTGACATCAGATGTGAATGTAACCTTACACCAAACCAATGAGTTGTTAGCAAAAGTGAATGTTTTGACAGAAGATTTGAATCAAAAAGTTGCAACCATTGATCCACTCTTCACTGCAGTGGCAGATTTGTCTGTATCTGTATCAGATCTGAATGATCAAGCGCGTCAGATTAGCAAAAAAGCTGTCGTAGTTGGTGGGAAAACCGTTAAAACATCTGTCGGATTAAAAGCAGCTCGCATGGCTATGAAATTATTTAAATAAGAAAAGAGGTACATTATGGGACGTTTATCATCATTGTTAATTGGAACGATCACTGGCGCATCTGTTGCCTACTTCCTGACAACAGAAAAAGGGAAAGAGTTGACTGGGAAAGTCAAAGGTTTTGTAAAAGAATACCAAGAAAATCCACAAGAAGTTCATGATTCAGTGAAACAATCTGCAATGGAGCTATCCAAGCAAGCATCAGACGCTATTCAGCAAACCAAAGAAAAAGTTGAAAGTGGCGAGATCAACAAAGACACTGTTATCGAGACAGTGAAAGATAAGACGCAGGATGTGGTAGAATTTTCACAAGATGCTATCCAAACGATTAAGGAAAAAATCCAGCAAAAGACCGGCAATCAAGCAAGTCCTTTTCAGCCTAAACAGGAAAAAGAAAGTGAAGAGATTGTCCTTGAATTAGAAGAAACAGCTGTAGAAGAAGAATAAAATAATCCCTCACCATTGGTGAGGGATTCAGATTGAAGATAAAGTCTTCTGAAAAACTTCCCTTAGGTGAGTACGGACGTCAGCGAACTTCGAAGAAGTTCCATGACTTAGTTTTGAGCCTAAGGTCTCAAAACTCCCGAGTGCCTGAAACAACTTTGTTTCAGGCACTTTTCTCACAGCGGAAAGTTTTTAATCTTCTCAAATGGCTAAAAAAGTAAAAGTCATTTTTTGAAAATCGTTAAGCTGTTTTATGTAACACAATGGTTAGTCAATATTCAATAATCCCTCACCAATGGTGAGGGATTTCTTTTATGAAATGACAAACGAGGATGGGAAATGCCAAAAAGCCTCCCGAAGGAGGCTAAAAATGTAATCTTAGTCCTGTTTCCGTTTTAACTGGAAAATGCGGAAAGCTTGGATACTTCCCAAACTACAAGCAATTGCTGAGGCAAAAGCAAAGAAGGTATTCATCTTCATTGATAAAAAGACGAAACTAAATAAAACAGTTAAGACACAAAACACAGCAATATTAAGGAAAAATAGTAGCTCACTTAATTGCGGAGCTGGTTCAGTATCAAGGTTAAAATCATAATTAGTTGTTGTATTCTCTTGTTGAAGAGGGACTTCGACATAGTCGTATTCTTCAACAACTCTAAGTTTTCTTGCGGGCATATTTCTCTCTCCTAACAGTACTCTATTATTTTAACACGTTTTCAAGCATAGAAATGTTACAAAACTGTTACAATTTTTACAAAATTAAGAAATTTAGAGAGCAAAATGACTTTTTTGGTATAATAGTTTTCATGAAAAAGATAATTATTACAGCTACAGCTGAAAGTATTGAACAGGTTCAAGCCCTTCTAGAAGTAGGTGTGGACCGTATTTATGTCGGAGAAAAGGAATTTGGATTACGACTTCCTCACACTTTCTCGTATGACGAATTAAGTCGAATTTCTGATCTAGTCCATGCGGCAGGTAAGGAAATGACAGTGGCTGTCAATGCCTTGATGCACCAAGACATGATGGATCGTATCAAACCATTTTTAGATTTCCTTGCTTCGATTAACGTCGATTATATCACGGTAGGAGATGCAGGCGTCTTTTATGTATTGAAGCGGGATGGCTACAGCTTTAAAACCATTTATGATGCTTCAACTATGGTGACAAGTAGCCGTCAGATTAATTTCTGGGGACAAAAGGCTGGTGCTTCAGAAGCTGTTCTTGCTCGAGAAATCCCATCTGCAGAGCTTTTCAAGATGCCAGAAATCTTAGAGATTCCTGCTGAGGTATTGGTTTATGGGGCTAGTGTGATTCACCATTCCAAACGCCCTCTTTTGCAGAATTACTACAATTTTACGCACATCGATGACGAAAAGACGAGAGAGCGCGATCTCTTTTTGGCAGAACCAGGAGATCCAGAAAGCCACTATTCTATCTTTGAGGACAAGCATGGAACTCATATTTTTGCCAATAATGACCTGGATTTGATGACCAAACTCTCTGAGTTAGTCGAGCATGATTTCACCCACTGGAAGTTAGAGGGGATTTATACACCTGGTCAAAACTTTGTGGAAATTGCCAAGTGTTTTGTGAAAGCGCGTGAGCTTCTAGAAGCTGGGACTTTCACATCTGATCAAGCCTTCTTATTGGATGAACAGATTCACCAATTGCATCCTAAGAATCGTTTCCTTGACACTGGATTTTATGATTACGATCCAGACATGGTTAAATAAAGGAGAAAAGCCTGCCAAGAGTGCGGGCCTTCCTTTTTGGTGATGGTAAAGAATGAGAATTGTCAAAACAATTCCCAAACCATTGCCTTTCGACTGGATTTGCTATAAAATAGACAAGATTGATAATCTAACTAATATACTTGTAATATACTAGGAGATATGATGACAAAACAATTGAAACGTCCTGAGGTTCTATCACCTGCGGGAACACTTGAGAAACTAAAGGTTGCTGTGCGCTATGGTGCGGATGCAGTCTTCATCGGTGGTCAGGCCTATGGTCTTCGTAGCCGTGCAGGAAACTTCACCTTTGAGCAAATGGAAGAAGGTGTCCAATTTGCGGCCAAGTATGGAGCCAAGGTCTATGTTGCAGCCAATATGGTCATGCATGAAGGAAATGAAGTTGGAGCTGGTGAATGGTTCCGTCGCTTACGGGATATCGGAATCGCAGCGGTCATTGTATCAGACCCTGCCCTGATTACCATCGCAGCGACAGAAGCACCTGGTTTGGAAATTCACCTCTCTACCCAAGCTAGTGCCACCAACTATGAAACTCTAGAGTTTTGGAAAGACTTGGGCTTGACACGGGTCGTTTTGGCTCGGGAAGTTTCAATGGAAGAACTAGCGGAAATTCGTAAGCGGACGGATGTTGAAATTGAAGCCTTTGTTCACGGAGCAATGTGTATCTCCTACTCTGGCCGTTGTACCTTGTCCAATCATATGAGTATGCGTGATGCCAACCGTGGAGGATGTTCCCAATCTTGTCGTTGGAAGTACGATCTCTACGATATGCCATTTGGCCAAGAACGTAAGAGTCTCAAAGGGGAAATCCCTGAAGAATTCTCGATGTCAGCTGTGGACATGTCGATGATTGACCATATCCCTGATATGATTGAAAATGGAGTGGACAGCCTCAAGATTGAAGGTCGGATGAAGTCCATTCACTATGTCTCTACCGTAACGAACTGCTACAAGGCAGCTGTTGATGCTTATTTGGAAAGTCCTGAGAAGTTTGAAGCGATTAAGCAAGATCTAGTAGATGAAATGTGGAAGGTAGCCCAACGTGAGTTGGCTACAGGATTCTATTACGGAACACCATCTGAAAACGAGCAACTGTTTGGGGCTCGTCGGAAGATTCCAGAGTACAAGTTTGTCGGAGAAGTGGTAGCCTATGATGCGGACAAGCAAATTGCGACCATTCGACAACGGAATGTCATCAATGAAGGAGACCAAGTAGAATTTTACGGACCTGGGTTCCGTCATTTTGAAACAGTCATTGAAGATTTGCATGATGCCAAGGGTAATAAAATTGATCGGGCTCCAAATCCAATGGAGTTATTGACTATACATATGCCAACACCAGTTGAACCAGGTGATATGATCCGTGCACTCAAAGAAGGCTTGATCAACCTCTATAAAGAAGATGGAACTAGTCAAACAGTTCGTGCATAAAACGTAAAAAAAAAACACCGCATGCTTCCCAAGCTTGGAAGTTTACGGTGTTTTTTGTTGTGCGATTCGAATCGTATGTGGAACGAGACTAATCTTTTGAATGTCTGAAATTCGAATGATAGTTGACATACTCTTTTTAAAATTCTTGACAATGAGTTGTTTTCGTTCCTGATCATATTTCACGATATCGCCTGTAAAACTCTTATTTTGGAAGATGACATGGACTCCTTGTTTTTTTCGAAGGGCCAGTTCAATAATTTGAATCGTTTTACCATCCTCTAAAGGAGCTGGTTGAGAGGTTTTATCGTTGAAAAATACATTGGCTCGGTCCTTGAGAAGCTCAAGAAATCTTTTCATAGCATAATTCTCCATAAGTTGATACAATATATTATAGAAAATTTCATTCATTTTGTAAAATTTTTTACGAATTATTAAGGTGAAAGACATTGAAAGGAGTATGAAATGGCAGATTTTAGTTTTGAAATTGAAGAACAACTCTTGGTCTTATCTGAAAATGAAAAAGGATGGACCAAGGAGTTAAACCGGGTTAGCTTTAATGGAGCACCTGCCAAGTATGATATCCGAACTTGGAGCCCAGACCATACGAAGATGGGCAAGGGGATCACGCTCACCAATGAAGAATTCCAAGTTCTGCTAGATGCATTTAAACAGTAATAGGCTGAGTAAGAAAGAGAGTGGGACAGAAATCAGTAATTCATTAGAATTCGATTTCGTCGTCCCAACTCCGCATAGTTGAGTAGGGTTGTAAAAGCTGATGAAATCAGCGTGGTAGAGCCCCCTCAACCACTGCGTCTTGCTCGATAATCCATAGACAATTGAGAGACTAGGACTTTTGTCCCAGCCTCTTTTTTGCTGCTTTCTATAATTATAGTTTGAAACTATATCCCATTCAAGAAAACAAGATTAACGCAAATCATTGTGGATGATGGGATAGACTGTTATAATAACCTTATTCGTTTATCTCATGTAGCACTTATAGGAAAGGAATCCATATGTCAGATTTATTAAGTATTTATAAAGAATTGCAAGCTAAAAAATGGGTGGACTTGAGTCACCAAATTAATGCAGAAAGTCCACACTTCCCAGCTCTTCCTGCCTTGCAACAAGAAGACCTCTTCACATTAAAAGATGGCTTCCATGTTCAAAAATTTACAGTGGTTGGTCAATACGGAACGCATATTGATGCACCAATTCACTTTGTTGAAGGTGGTCGTTGGTTGGATGAGATTGACCTCAAAGATCTCCTCTTGCCACTCTATGTTATCGACAAGTCTAAAGAAGTTGCAGCCAATCCAAACTTTATCTTGAGCAAACAAGATATTTTGGATTTTGAAGCTGAACATGGACAAATTGCTGAGGGTGCTTTTGTTGCCTTCCGTAGTGATTGGTCAAAACGTTGGCCAGATCAAGATGCTATGCGTAATCTGGATGAAAATGGGGTTCAACAAAGTCCAGGATGGAGCCGTGAAGCCTTGGAATTCTTGATTCATGAACGCCATGTCAAGGCTGTGGGCCATGAAACCTTCGACACAGATGCTGGTATTCCAGCAGCAGAGCATGGCTTGGTCAATGAATACTACCTTTTGGAGCAAAATATCTACCAAGTAGAAGTCTTAAACCACTTGGATCAAGTGCCAGCAGTAGGTGCCTTGATTTCAATTGCCTTCCCTCACTGGGACAAGGCAACTGGTTCACCTGTCCGTGCCATTGCTATCTTGCCTTAAAAAAACAGAGCCTGAAGCGAATCTTCAGGCTCTTTTATATGGATGTTGAAATCTATTTTTGAATCTGATGGTTATCTTATCAAACCTTGTTATCTTACAAAAATGTAAGGAAAGAAAGTTAAAATGAAAGATTAGACTATGGTAGCTCCAATGATGATCCATTAAAATTTAAACAGAAGAAAAAGGCTTGTCAGACAAACCTTTTCTAATGTTAGCGCATGGTAACGAATTCTTCGGATCCAGTTGGATGAATAGCGACGGTCGCATCGAAATCAGCTTTTGTCGCTCCCATCTTGATAGCAACGGCAAATCCTTGGATCATTTCATCTACCCCATACCCAAGACCATGGAGACCGACAACGGTTTCTTCCGGTCCTGCAGTGATGAGTTTAAATTTAGCCAACTGACGATGCTGGGTCACAGCTGAATACATAGAGGCGAAACTTGAAGTATAGACCTTGATAGCTTCTTTTCCATATTGTTTTTCGGCTTCTTCTTGAGTGAGACCGACTGTACCAATAGCGGGATGGGAAAAGATAACGGTCGGAATGGTTGCGTAGTCCATTTTAGCATCGGTTTTTCCATTAAAGAGACGTTCGGATAGGGTACGCCCTGCCTTGATAGCGACAGGAGTTAATTCTTTTTCGCCCGTGACATCTCCAAGAGCATAGATGCCAGGAACAACCGTATTCTGGTATTCATCCACTGCAATGAATCCTTTTTCATTTAAGGTGACGCCTGCAGCTTCTAGATCGAGGTCTTGGACGTTTGGTTTTCGGCCGGTTGCCCAGATGACATGATCAGCGACAAAAGATGATTGATCTTCGAAATAGACTCGGACTTGACCATTTTCTTCCTTCGTGAGTCGGACAGGAACCTTGTGAGGATGGAGAGGCAATCCTTGTTTATCCATCTCCTCCATTAAGCCATCGACAATGTATGAATCAAACTTTCTTAAAGGACGATCACCTCGAACGAAGAGGTCTGTCTTAACACCAAGGGCATGTAGCACACCGGCTAGTTCTACCGCAATGTAGCCAGCGCCAATAATGGCAACTGATTTTGGTAGTTCTTCCCAAGCAAAGACATCATCAGAGGTTTCTCCTAGGTCTGCTCCAGGTAGATCTGGGATGTAAGCATGAGCCCCTGTAGCGATCACAATGTGTTTAGCCTTGATGGTTTCCCCGTTGACTTCGACTGTATGGGCGTCGACAAAGCGAGCGCGACCTTGGATATACTCCACACCATTTCGTTTAAAACTGCCATCATAAGAAGAACGAGCCCGATCAATATAAGCTTCGCGATTTTTTCTTAAGGTCGCAAAATCAAAATTGGTCTGTTCAGAAGTAAACCCATAATCTGGACCGTAATCACGAATGGCTTCAGCAATTTGGGCGCCATACCACATAATTTTTTTAGGGACACATCCTTTGTTGACACAGGTCCCACCTAGTTGCTTTTCTTCAATAACAGCAGCTCGGGCTCCATGTTCTCCAGCTCGGTTCATGGTAGCAATCCCTCCGCTACCTCCACCAATGGAGATAATATCAAATTCTTTCATGGTTAGTACTCCTTTGTTGATTTACACTTTCATTGTAACAACAAAGGTTACAAAAATCAAGAAATTGCCATCGTTGAATAGGAGGAGAAAACAAGATAGCAAAAAAAACGTGCAAAACAGATGATTCTGAATTGAAAAATGAGGAAATATGATATACTAAACTTATACTTTGAAACGCTTTCGAATATTGGAGGAAAGAAATGAAGAAATTTAAAAAATGGCAAATTATTACAGCGACTGGTGCTGCTATAGCAGTTGTAGGAATGGGGAGCTGGCTTGCTTTTGGAAAATCAGGTAGTGGCCCTGAAGAAATGGTCAATATGACACCTATGGTACAAACCGTGAAAGAAGGTTCGATTGCTTCCTCTGTTTTATTGACAGGTAAGGTCACAGCCAATCAAGAACAATATATTTATTTTGACGGAACCAAAGGAGATTTGCAATCCATCCTAGTGAATGTCGGGGATCAAGTAACCGCCGGCCAAGCTATTGTTCAATATAGTAGTACAGAAGCGCAATCTGCCTATGACGCGGCGGTACGTGCGGTCAATAAGGCAGATCGTCAATTGAACGATCTCATGACCAATGGAGTGACCATTGATACAACAGGGGATGAGGAAGCAGATGGCAAATCAGCCTCTCAAGCCCAACGCTCTTTGGACACACAAGTGGGTGATTTGCGCGATGCCCGTGCGGATGCTGTAGCCAATATGGAAAAAGCTAAAGCTTTGTTGGATGCTACAACTGTAAAAAGTAGTACAGATGGAACGGTTGTAGAAGTCAATAAAGATGTCTCCAAATCAACAACCGGAACCAACCAAACCCTTGTTCATATTGTCAGCAACGGTAACCTTCAAGTAAAAGGTGAGTTGTCTGAGTACAATCTAGCCAACATTTCAGTTGGTCAGGAAGTGACCTTAACCTCTAAGGTCTATCCTGGGAAAAAATGGACTGGAAAGATTAGCTACGTTGCCAATTATCCGACAGAAGCTGGTCAGGCTGGTGCAAATGCCGCAGGTTCTGGACAAGGAACAGGGGGAGCTAAGTATCCGTTTACGGTAGATATTACCAGTGAGATTGGTGATTTGAAACAAGGTTTCTCTGTCAATATTGAAGTAAAAAGTTCAACCATCCATCCTTTGGTTCCTGTGACAAGTGTCTTATCAGACGGCGATCAAAGCTATGTTTGGACGATTGAAGCTGGCAAGGCTAAAAAAGTCAATGTTACCTTAGGAAATGCAGATGCAGAAAATCAAGAAATCTTATCTGGTTTGAACAAGGATGCTCAAGTCATCACCAACCCTTCTGGCGATTTGGAAGATGGGAAAGAGGTCGGAAAATATGACAAAATTGATTGAGCTGAAAAACATCAATAAAAGTTATCAAAATGGCGATCAAACCCTACAGGTATTAAAGGATATCCATTTAGATGTGGAAGAAGGGGAATTTCTAGCTATCATGGGACCTTCCGGGTCTGGGAAATCTACCCTAATGAACATCATTGGTCTTCTGGATCGTCCGACCAGCGGTGAGTATAGGCTAGAGGGGGAAGAAGTAGGAAATCTTAGTGAGAAGAAATTAGCCCAGGTTCGCAATGAGCAAATAGGCTTTGTCTTCCAACAATTCTTTCTTCTATCGAAACTCAATGCTTTTCAAAATGTCGAGCTTCCTTTGATTTATGCAGGAGTAAATCCTTCTAAACGAAAGGAATTAGCTGAACAATTTTTAAAGAAAGTTGAGCTAGATACGCGGATGCACCACCTTCCTTCGGAACTGTCCGGAGGGCAAAAACAACGGGTGGCCATCGCGCGTGCTTTGGTCAATCATCCTTCTATTATCTTAGCGGATGAACCAACAGGAGCTCTTGACTCCAAGACCGGCGATCAGATTATGGAGCTTTTGACAGCCCTCAATCAAGAAGGGAAAACTATCATCATGGTGACCCACGAAACGGAGATTGCTGCCTATGCCAAACGTCAGATTGTCATTCGAGATGGAGTGATATCTTCGGATAGCCGTAATGAAAGGAGGGCCTGATGCAGAACTGGAAATTCGCTATTAGTTCCATTATGGGACATAAAATGAGATCGTTCTTAACCATGGTAGGGATTATCATCGGGGTTGCCTCAGTCGTTGTCATCATGGCTCTCGGAGATGGGATGAAAGCGGGAGTGACTAAGACCTTTACCAAGGATCAACAATATGTTCAGATTTCCTATTCCGCCCGAAAGAGTGGCTACATGACTGGTTTTAATCTTGGGCCAGAACCTGTCTCAGAAGAAGGTGGTGGTGAAGGCGGTGTTGCTAGTGAAGGAGACCAAGGAATGTCACCGCCAGCTGGCTATGGAGAGGAAACTAGCGAGGACGTTGACAACCCAATCCTTGAAACACCACCCGTCGTTCAAGAAGAATGGGTCAAGGAATTGACCAAGATTCCTGGCATTGATGGCTACTATGTTGGAAATACGGCCAATGCCACTATCTCCTATCAGAAGAAAAAATCTGAAGGGGTCAATATCATGGGGGTCAATGATACTTATTTCTCAGTAAGAAAATTTGAATTGGTTTCAGGAAGAAAACTAAATCCTTCAGATTATCAGAGTTTCTCACGGGTCATCATGTTGGATGAAGGTTTAGCTTCGACCTTATTTGGGACGGAAAGTGCCCTCAACCAAGTGGTTGCTGTCGGAGACAACAACTATCGGGTGGTAGGGATCTTCAAGGATCCAAATGCTGGATCTGCATTATACGGGGTTTCTTCTGGAGGAAGTGCCTTGATGGCCAATACCCAAGTAGCTTCAGAATTTGGAACAGAAGAAATTTCTACTATTGTGGTGCATATCCCAGATGTCAAACAGATTAAACCAACTGGGATAGAAGCGGCGAAAAAATTAACCGAGTTGTCGGGAGTTCGCCAAGGAGAGTTCCAAATCTTTAACATGGATAGTATCTTGGAGCAGACCAATCAAATGCTCAGTATTATGACAACAGTCATTGGTGCGATTGCAGGAATTTCCCTTCTCGTTGGTGGGATTGGGGTCATGAATATCATGTTGGTTTCTGTGACCGAGCGGACACGTGAAATCGGTCTGAGAAAAGCTCTTGGAGCTACTCGTGGAAAAATCTTGATTCAATTCCTCATCGAATCCATGGTCTTGACCATGATGGGAGGAATTCTCGGTCTGGGATTGGCTTATGGTGTCAATGCCCTCATCGCCACAGCTGCCGCAGGTGCTCTAGAAGGACCACCAGTCGTCTCCATGTCAGTGGCTATCGGAAGTATCATCTTTTCAGCTTGCGTTGGAATTGTCTTCGGTATCCTACCAGCAAGCAAGGCATCAAAACTCGATCCGATTGAAGCTCTTCGCTATGAATAAGGATGGATGCCCTACATGCTTGACTCGGATGAAGTAAAATTTGATTATGAATGAATGGAATGTGATGGAAAAGGGGGAAGGAACCCTTTCCTTCCATTCCTTTTTTCATTTTTCCTGCTCAAGAATAGTGTATTTCCCCGTCAAATATGATAAAATAGGGGAGAATAACTTAGGAGGTTCCAAATGACTACTGAACATATGGAAGAATTAAATGACCAGCAGATTGTCCGTCGCGAAAAGATGGCGGCCCTTCGTGAACAAGGAATCGACCCATTTGGAAAGCGATTCGAACGAACTGCAGATTCTGGTCAATTGAAAGAAAAATATTCAGAATTAGATAAAGAACAACTTCATGACTTGAACGAAACGGCCATTATTGCAGGCCGTCTCGTGACCAAACGTGGGAAAGGGAAGGTTGGCTTTGCCCACCTTCAAGACCGTGAAGGTCAAATCCAAATTTACGTTCGTAAAGATGCGGTCGGTGAAGAAAATTATGAAATTTTCAAAAAGGCTGACCTTGGAGATTTCCTTGGGGTAGAAGGAGAAGTGATGCGGACCGATATGGGTGAGCTTTCCATCAAAGCTACTCACATCACACACTTGTCTAAAGCCCTTCGTCCCTTGCCTGAAAAATTCCATGGCTTGTCTGATGTGGAAACCATCTACCGCAAACGCTACTTGGATTTGATTTCGAACCGTGAAAGCTTTAACCGCTTTGTAACCCGTTCGAAAATCATTTCAGAAATCCGTCGTTACTTGGATGGTCAAGGCTTCCTTGAAGTAGAAACCCCTGTTCTTCACAATGAAGCTGGTGGAGCATCTGCGCGTCCGTTTATCACTCACCATAATGCTCAAAACATTGACATGGTACTTCGGATTGCGACCGAGCTTCACTTGAAACGCTTGATCGTTGGTGGGATGGAACGCGTCTATGAAATCGGACGTATCTTCCGTAATGAAGGAATGGATGCTACCCACAACCCAGAATTTACTTCCATCGAAGTCTACCAAGCTTACGCTGACTACCAAGATATTATGGACTTGACGGAAGGGATTATCCAACATGCTGCGAAAGCCATTCATGGGGATGGTCCAGTTGACTATCAGGGAACTGAAATCAAGATCAATGAACCATTCAAACGTGTCCACATGGTGGATGCGATCAAGGAAATTGCTGGTGTTGACTTCTGGCAGGAAATGAGCTTTGAAGAAGCAGTAGCCCTTGCTAAAGAAAAACATGTGCCAGTTGAAAAACACTACACTGAAGTGGGGCATATTATCAATGCCTTCTTCGAAGAATATGTGGAAGAAACCTTGACACAACCAACCTTTGTCTATGGACACCCTGTAGCTGTATCACCATTGGCTAAGAAGAATGACGAAGATCCTCGTTTCACAGATCGTTTCGAGCTCTTCATCATGACAAAGGAATATGCTAATGCCTTTACAGAATTGAACGATCCAATCGACCAATTGGAACGTTTCGAAGCGCAGGCACGCGCCAAAGAATTGGGAGACGACGAAGCAACTGGAATTGACTACGATTATGTAGAAGCTCTTGAATATGGTATGCCACCAACAGGAGGATTGGGAATCGGTATCGACCGTCTCTGCATGCTCCTTACTGATACGACTACTATCCGTGACGTATTGCTCTTCCCAACTATGAAATAAAATAAAAGAAAACACTGATCGCAAGATCAGTGTTTTTTAGTCTTTTAAATAAGAAGTATCATTCCAAGTATCTAAGTGATAGTGCTCAAAATCATCTGTTGTTAGAATCGTCACACTAGCATTATTGAGTCCGCCATTTTTACGGAGTTCCTCTGGTTTATAGCCTAGAAGAGTCCGAATAGAAGCGGTTAAATTAGCGCCATGGCCAACGATTAGAATGGCCTCGCCAGACTTGTCTTTTAAACTTTTGATAAAATTTTCGGTCCGTTGGGTGGTTTCTTCAACGGATTCTGCTCCGAAAATATCGTGGTGAAACTCAGCTAAATTATGACGAAAGGCCTTCATTTCCTCCGGATAGAGAGCCTTCAACTCCACAATTTTTCTACCTTCTAACCTACCAAGCCACCATTCCCGTAGAGCAGGAGTCTCTTGGAGGGAGATAGGATGTTGATTTTGCTCGAGAATGATTTGAGCAGTATGGACAGCTCTAGGCAAGTCACTTGAATAAGCTGCATCAAAGTATGTTTGAGATAAATGCTGGCCCAAGGCTTTTAACTGTTGGATGGAAGATTCTAAAATCGGAGAGTCACCATTTGCCCCTTGGATACGTCCCTCTTCATTCCACTCAGTACGTCCGTGACGGACAAAATATAATTTCATATTGGTTTTATCCTTTACTCGACTAAGTCTTCGAAGCTAGCCTTGACAAAATCAGCTAAATCTTGCGCCTTGATTTGAATGCTATGACCAACTTCACCTGCAGAGACAATCATCTGATCGAGTTCCAGGGCAGACTGGTCAATAAAAATAGGGTAGTTGTGTTTTTGTCGGATACCAACAGGATTATTGGCCCCATGAACATAGCCCGTCGTCTTTTCTAAGTCTTTTTGCGGAATCATACTAACTTTTTTATTGCCAGATAGTTTAGCCAATTTTTTTTCGGATAAGTGGGCAGAGATGGGAACAATCCCAATGACGGGACCAGTTTTATCACCTGTTAGAGCCAGTGTCTTATAGATTTGATCAGTCGTAATTCCTTCTGGGATGATTCCCTCAAGAGCATTGATTTGCAATCCTGTATGGTCGATTTTCGCTTTCTGCAGTATTTGTTCAACCAATGTTTTTTTTACTTTTTGTTTTTTTGCCATCTCACTCTTCTCTTTCTCTTAATTTCCTAACATTATATCATACTATTTGAGTTTCCGTTCAAGAGAAAAAGAGGCAGTTGCCTCTTTTAATTCTTTTCTACAGTAAATAGTTTTCGGTAGATTTTTTCTCGATTTTGTGTAGGAGCAATCTGGTTCAAGTCCAAGTAGTGGGTGAAACCATTCAATTGTCCCTGAGAGGTGTACTGATGAAGATCATACTCGTCATCAGTAGATGGTGCTGCATTGTAGTAGCCGTCATCATGACCATAAGTTGGAATCCAGAGGGCGGTAAATTTATCAGTGGAGATACTATGTTCTTCCATGAAATAGGTCCCGATATAGATTCCGATATTTTTGGCTCCCAATGATTCTAGCTTGGCACGGAAGGCCTCCACGCCAGCGTTCATATCACCCATCGTTTTTTCTTCTACATCCAGCCAATAATAGGTTGGTTTGTATTTTTTGGATGCCTGATAGAACTCTTCTGCTTCCTTTTCCATTTCTTTTTTGTCCTTGGCAGCTACGTAAGCATATACCGCAACTGGAATATTTCGTTTTTGAAACTCTTTAATATGAGTTTCGTATTATTTGTCTATTCCATTTAAATAAGTCGCGGCATTTTCTTTTTTAGCTTGAGCTCCACTATGAACTCGAACAATGACTCCGGAAACATTTTGTGCTAAAAGATCATAATCAATCTCGCTTGGCAATTGCCAACCAGAGATATCGATAATTGGTCGATTCAAAAATTCTTGATCTAATTCTTCAACTGAGTCAGAAGAAGAGGAAGATGGGATTTTTGTTTGATTGGTGTTCTTTGCCTCTTGTAGGGTCTTGTTTTTAGCAAGTTGATTTCTTTGGATATCTGCTACTGTTTTAGAAATTACCAAAAAGGAAAAGATACTTGCGAAAAAGACAAAGAGGACAATTGGTTTAATCCTTTTTCTCATACAGAATCATTTTACCGTAAAAGACGGAAAAAGGCAAAACAAAGGGCCTGAAAACAGGAAAAACAAGATGATATGATAGTGAATCAGAGGATCGATTTTCTTTGCTTCCTCACAATAGTTGGAGTAGAAATAAGAGTCAGACTGGTTTGTTTGATCATCTTTTGAAAGTGAAAACCGAATCTTATTTGGTCTTTCCTTTTTTTTACTATTGAAAGGTGATATAATGAAATTTGAAAATTAGAAGTATGGGTGTTACATGAAATTAGAAAAACGTCATTTTTTAAACTATTCGATCCTGATCCCTTACCTCCTTTTGTCAGTATTGGGATTGATAGTAGTCTACTCGACAACGAGTGCCTTAGCCATCCAAAAAGGGCTTAGTCCTTTCGGGATGATCAGAAGCCAGGGGATCTTTTTTGTTCTAAGTTTGATCACTATTCTGATTACCTATAAGGTGAAATTAAATGTCCTTAAGAAAAAGGGCTTCATCGGAATTTTCATTATAGCTGAGACGATCCTTCTTTTGCTATCGCGTTTCATCACAGATACGGTGAATGGTGCGCATGGATGGTTGAGTTTTGGAGGTTTCTCTATTCAGCCAGCTGAGTATTTGAAGATTATCATCGTCTGGTACTTGGCCTTGGTCTTCTCTAAAAAGCAAGAAGAAATTCAACGATATGATTACCAAGCGTTAACCCACAATCAATGGCTTCCTCGAGATTTGTCGGATTGGCGTTGGATGGTGCTCTTCCTGATTGCTATTGTGGTCATCATGCCAGACTTAGGAAATGCGACCATTCTTGCACTGACAACCTTAATTATGATTAGTGCAAGTGGGATAGCTTACCGCTGGTTTTCAAGCCTATTAGCTATCCTAGTAGGAGGTTCAACCGTTCTTCTTTATTCTATTCAGCTTATCGGGGTAGAGAGTTTCTCTAAAATCCCTGTCTTTGGATATGTAGCGAAACGATTCAGTGCTTTTTACAACCCCTTTAATGATTTATCAGATTCGGGACATCAACTAGCCAATTCTTATTACGCCATGAGTAATGGGGGCTGGTTTGGCCTTGGACTTGGAAATTCGATTGAAAAGCAAGGGTACTTGCCAGAAGCTCATACAGACTTTGTCTTTTCAATCGTTATTGAAGAACTTGGTTTTGTGGGAGCTAGTCTCATCTTAGCCTTGTTGTTCTTCTTAATTTTGCGCATTATTCTTGTCGGGATTCGGGCAAGAGATCCTTTTAATTCGATGATGGCGATTGGTATAGGAGGGATGCTCCTGACCCAAACTTTCATCAACATTGGTGGGATTTCTGGGCTGATTCCTTCGACAGGGGTGACCTTCCCCTTCCTTTCACAAGGAGGAAATAGTTTGTGGGTCTTATCCATTGCGATTGCCCTTGTCTTGAATATTGATGCGAGTGAAAAGCGCGCCCTAGCTACTCAAGAGGCCCCTTCTTACGAGAAGCCTCAGAAAATTCAAAGCTATTACTAAACCGGTGTGAGTAAAGAAAGGAGTTATCATGACTTTACAAAAACTAGAGAGCTATACCAACAAAGAAATTATCAAAGAAGAAGCAGAGATTTTAACCACTATTTTAGAAGATATTGCTAAAAATTTGGTGAGTCCAGAAACCTTTGATAAGATTCTTGAATTGAAAAAACTATCTGTTTCAAAAGACTATTTAAAATTGGATCAAATTGTCAAAGAGCTATCAAATGAAGAGATGACCGTGATTTCTCGCTACTTTGCCATTCTCCCCTTGTTGATTAATATCTCTGAAGATGTCGATTTGGCTTTTGAAATCAATCATCAAAATAATGTGGGTCAAGACTATCTTGGAAAACTGTCGTCCACCATTCGCCAGGTGGCTGAGACTGAAAATGCTCAGGAAATCTTGGAACACCTCAATGTGGTACCGGTATTGACCGCTCATCCGACTCAAGTACAACGGAAAACCATGTTGGACTTAACCACTCACATTCACAGTCTTTTGCGCCAACACCGGGATGTAAAAGCTGGCTTGATGAACGAGACCAAATGGTACAATAATTTGCGTCGTAATATTGAAATTATGATGCAAACCGATATGATCCGTGAAAAGAAACTCAAGGTAACCAATGAGATTACCAACGTCATGGAATACTATAATAGCTCCTTCCTTCAGGCTGTTCCCAACTTAATGTTGGAATACAAACGTCTTGCCAAAGAGCAAGGGATTGAGTTGCAACACCCCAAACCGATTACGATGGGAATGTGGATCGGTGGAGACCGGGATGGGAATCCTTTTGTAACTGCAGAGACCTTGAAGCGATCAGCTACGATTCAAAGTGAAGTCATTCTGAACTATTATATTCAGAAAATCTCTAGTCTTTATCGGAACTTCTCCCTCTCTACCAATCTTTCAAAAACCAGTCAAGCGGTTGAAGAGATGGCAGCCCGTTCCAGTGATACATCTGTCTTTAGAGAGAAGGAGCCTTACCGTCGGGCCTTCCATTATATTCAATCCAAGTTGGTCCAAACCTTATTGAATATTAAGGAATGGTCTGTCGTTGGCTCAACAGTAGATGACCGTCATCCGGTTGAACGTCTTCTCGGTGCTCACACCCATCAACAAGGAGTGGTTTCTGATTATATTGGTAATCGCATCAGTGGAGCTATCCAAGAGTTGGCAGAAGATCGTCCTCCTTATTACGAAACAGTTGAAGAATTTAAACAGGATTTGAACCTTATTCAAGAATCATTGATTGAAAATAAGGCAGAGGCTTTAATCTCAGGTGAGTTTGCTGAGTTATTAGAAGCAGTAGAAGTCTTTGGATTCTTCTTGGCTTCGATCGATATGCGTCAAGATTCGAGTGTCCATGAAGCCTGTGTTGCGGAACTTCTCAAAGAAGCTGGAATCAATGACCATTATAGTGATTTGTCAGAAGACGAAAAGTGCGAGTTGCTTTTACAAGAGTTGTTAGAAGATCCTCGGATTTTATCTGCTACCCATGCAGAAAAATCAGAATTGCTTGAAAAAGAATTAGCTATTTTCCAAACAGCGCGTGAATTAAAAGACCGCTTAGGAGAAGATGTCATTCGCCAAACCATTATTTCTCACGCAACCAGTGTATCGGATATGCTTGAGTTGGCTATCATGTTGAAAGAAGTGGGACTAATTGACAAGGAAAGCGCACGTGTGCAAATTGTTCCCCTCTTTGAGACCATCGAAGACTTGGATCAATCTGAAGATACAATGAGAAAGTATCTATCACTTCCAATTGCTAAACGCTGGATTGCTTCTAAGAATAACTACCAAGAAATTATGCTTGGTTATTCAGATAGTAACAAAGATGGTGGTTATCTATCTTCTTGTTGGACTCTTTATAAGGCCCAGCAACAATTAACAGCGATTGGTGACGAGTTTGGTGTGAAGATTACCTTCTTCCATGGCCGTGGTGGAACAGTTGGTCGTGGGGGCGGTCCAACTTATGAAGCCATCACCTCCCAACCATTGAGATCCATTAATGACCGCATTCGTTTGACGGAGCAAGGTGAGGTTATTGGCAATAAATATGGGAACAAGGATGCAGCTTATTACAACTTGGAAATGTTGGTATCTGCAACGATTAACCGGATGATTGCTAAGCAGAAGAGTGAAAAGAGCATGTCCGATCAGTACAATGAGATAATGGATCAGATTGTCAATCGTAGCTACGATATTTATCGTGAACTGGTGTTTGGCAATGACCATTTCTATGATTACTTCTTCGAATCCAGTCCGATTAAGGCTATTTCTAGTTTCAATATTGGTTCCCGTCCAGCAGCCCGAAAGACTATCAAAGAAATCGGTGGCTTGCGTGCCATTCCTTGGGTCTTCTCATGGTCACAGAGCCGGGTGATGTTCCCTGGTTGGTACGGTGTAGGGTCTAGCTTTAAAGAATTTATTGATGCAGATCCTGAAAACATTGAAACCTTGCGTTATATGTACCAAAAATGGCCATTCTTCAAGTCTCTTCTTTCAAACGTAGACATGGTGCTCTCAAAAGCCAATATGAACATTGCTTTTGAATACGCCAAGCTGTGTGAGGAAGAGAAGGTTCGTGACATCTTCAATATTATCCTGGACGAGTGGCAATTGACTAAGGATGTTATTTTACAGATTGAAGGTCATGATGAACTCTTAGCTGAGAACCCTTATCTAAAAGATAGTTTAGATTATCGTATGCCATACTTTAATGTTCTGAACTATATTCAATTAGAATTAATTAAACGCCAGAGACGTGGCGAATTGCCTACTGATCAGGACAAATTGATTCATATCACGATCAATGGTGTCGCGACAGGATTGCGTAATTCTGGTTAATCGTGAACCCTTAAAACCAATCTCGATTAAAGGGATTGGTTTTTTACTGGAATAAAGTGAAAATGATTGTGAAAAAACACGTAAAATAGGTCACAAATAATGAAATATCTAGCTGTTTATTTCAAAAAAGAAGTGGAAAGGAGATTTCACAAACTTTCATTTGGATAAATTCCTTTAAGAAAAAAGAAATAAGAAAAAAAGCTAGTAAAACACTTGCAATTTAGACGAAATTTGATAAAATAGTAAGGAAAGTTAGACTGTATTGCCTACTGTCTATCTATAAAATATATTTTATTGGAGGCTTTTACTCAAATGGCAAAAGAAAAATACGATCGTAGTAAACCACACGTTAACATTGGTACTATCGGACACGTTGACCACGGTAAAACTACCCTAACTGCAGCTATCACAACTGTTTTGGCACGTCGCTTGCCTTCATCAGTTAACCAACCTAAAGACTATGCGTCTATCGATGCTGCTCCAGAAGAACGCGAACGCGGTATCACTATCAACACTGCGCACGTTGAGTACGAAACTGAAAAACGTCACTACGCTCACATCGACGCTCCAGGACACGCGGACTACGTTAAAAACATGATCACTGGTGCCGCTCAAATGGACGGAGCTATCCTTGTAGTAGCTTCAACTGACGGACCAATGCCACAAACTCGTGAGCACATCCTTCTTTCACGTCAGGTTGGTGTTAAACACTTGATCGTCTTCATGAACAAAGTTGACTTGGTTGACGATGAAGAATTGCTTGAGTTGGTTGAAATGGAAATCCGTGACCTTCTTTCAGAATACGATTTCCCAGGTGATGACCTTCCAGTTATCCAAGGTTCAGCTCTTAAAGCTCTTGAAGGTGATGCTAAATACGAAGACATCATCATGGACTTGATGAACACTGTTGATGAGTACATCCCAGAACCAGAACGCGATACTGACAAGCCATTGCTTCTTCCAGTCGAAGACGTATTCTCAATCACTGGACGTGGTACTGTAGCATCAGGACGTATCGACCGTGGTATCGTTAAAGTCAACGACGAAATCGAAATCGTTGGTATTAAAGAAGAAATCCAAAAAGCGGTTGTTACTGGTGTTGAAATGTTCCGTAAACAACTTGACGAAGGTCTTGCAGGGGACAACGTTGGTGTGCTTCTTCGTGGTATCCAACGTGATGAAATCGAACGTGGACAAGTTATCGCTAAACCAGGTTCAATCAACCCACACACTAAATTTAAAGGTGAAGTTTACATCCTTTCTAAAGAAGAAGGTGGACGTCATACTCCATTCTTCAACAACTACCGTCCACAGTTCTACTTCCGTACAACTGACGTAACTGGATCTATCGAACTTCCAGCAGGTACTGAAATGGTAATGCCTGGTGATAACGTGACTATCGACGTTGAGTTGATCCACCCAATCGCCGTTGAACAAGGTACTACATTCTCTATCCGTGAAGGTGGACGTACTGTTGGTTCAGGTATGGTTACTGAAATCGAAGCTTAATTCGATCTAGTTCCCAGATTAACAATTATATAGACAGACAGAAAACCCCGTGAAGACGGGGTTTTTATTGTTTTAAAAAGTAAAAGAGTTTGTGCAACCTTTCATTATCACGAAAATTATGGTAAAATAGTTAGTATAAAATTAGAAAAACGAGGTATGTGAAATGTCACGTAAACCATTTATTGCTGGTAACTGGAAAATGAACAAAAACCCAGAAGAAGCAAAAGCATTTGTTGAAGCAGTAGCATCAAAACTTCCTTCATCTGATCTTGTTGAAGCTGGGATTGCAGCTCCTGCACTTGACTTGACAACTGTTCTTGCTGCTGCTAAAGGTTCAAACCTTAAAGTTGCTGCTCAAAACTGTTACTTTGAAAACGCTGGTGCCTTCACTGGTGAAACTAGCCCACAAGTTTTGAAAGAAATCGGTACGGACTACGTGGTAATCGGTCACTCAGAACGTCGTGATTACTTCCACGAAACAGACGAAGACATCAACAAAAAAGCAAAAGCTATCTTTGCTAATGGTTTGCTTCCAATCATCTGTTGTGGTGAAAGTCTTGAAACTTACGAAGCTGGTAAAGCGGCTGAATTCGTAGGTGCTCAAGTATCTGCTGCTTTGGCTGGTTTGACTCCTGAGCAAGTAGCTGCATCTGTTATCGCTTATGAGCCAATCTGGGCGATTGGTACTGGTAAATCTGCATCACAAGACGATGCACAAAAAATGTGTAAAGTGGTTCGTGACGTTGTAGCTGCTGACTTCGGTCAAGAAGTAGCTGACAAAGTACGTGTCCAATACGGTGGTTCAGTGAAACCTGAAAACGTTGCTGAATACATGGCTTGTCCAGACGTTGATGGAGCTCTTGTTGGTGGTGCATCACTTGATCCAGAAAGCTTCTTGGCATTGTTGAACTTCGTAAACTAATCGAACAAGAATAAGACGAGAGATTTCTCGTCTTTTTCTTGTATTAAAAGAGAGTGGGACAGAAATCGGTAATTCGTTAGAATTCGATTTCGTTGTCCCACCTCCGCACAGTTGAGTAGGGCTGTAAAAGCTGATGAAATCAGCGTATATAGCCCACTCAACCACTGCGTCTTGCTCGACAATCCAAAGACGATTGAGAGGCTAGGACTTCTTTTGTCCCAGCCTCTTTGTTTTTTATGAGCGTCCTAAGATTCGTTTGATCAGGGACAAGGCTTTGAATTTCAGAGGATTTGGGTAATAACGGAAGGTTCCCATCTTACGGACTACGTAGCCATTAAAGTTCTGTTTGAAACGAAGAACGCCGTCTGAGCCGTCGAAGACCCCTTGAATACCTAGGAAATTGTATAAGGTGATTCCTTTTTCTAGGGCACGCTTCATGGCATGGTATTGAATCAAGAAGGCTGCAGAGAATTTCTGGTATTTGGTATACGAACCGCCAAACAAATAGGTCACTTCTGATGGATTATAAATGATCAGGGCACAGGCCAAGGGCACTGTTTCAACTGTTTCGTTAGCCAAGGTTTCCCGGACAATTGTCTTTTGTTTCTCTAATTTTTGCAATTGTTGCTCATATTGTTTGGATGAAGGATTGAGCAAGGAAATCTTCTGGTCTAAATAAGCGAGTGCATCAGCTGTATTGATTTCAGCAATGAGAAATTCTGCCTTATCTCCAAAGGTATCATAGAGATCGTAGTAGTAGTTCAGACTCTTGTCTTCAAAGCCTTGACGTTTTCCAGTTTCCTCAATAATTTGTTTAAACTGAGGGATTTCCTCTCTCCTAATATTTCGAATGGAAATATCATAGTTGAGGGCAGTCGTGATATTCCGGCTACAGTTCTTATTGAAGGATTTTAGGAGAGATTTGGCATCGAAATTAGTGAGGTCCTTCAGATAATGCCAAACAGGCTCTCCTCCAGGATAGCCAACTTGTAAGCCATCAAATTGATAGCCAAGATCCAGTAATGATTGGAGAAGCTGTTTTTGCTCTTCTTCAGTCGGATTGCCATTGCTATCGAAAACTTGATAGTGGTCATAGGGTTTTAAAATGAATTCGATGCCACCATTTTCTTTTACATAAGCCTGTACTGCTTTGTAAAAATCTGGTAGGTAACGAGTATCTGTAACGATTGGCCCGCTATTGATTTCGAAATGCAGGCCTCCCGTCATAGGTAGGCTGTATAAAATGGCAGAGATAGCTAATGTTCCTTGCTCTTCCCATCCAATATAGTGAATGGTTGCGCCTCTTTTATGAAGCAAATCAGCCATTTCAATACTCTGTAAAAAAGAGTGATTGGAAGTAGTAAGAGAGTGTTGGTAAAAATCTTCCCTACTAATAATCTTGAATGTCATAGGTCACCTTACTGTTTATTTCTTAGTTTTTTTCGTAATTGATAGGCCTTGTTAACAAGGGGATATAGCATGCTAGTTGGGAGGTTGAATTCGCCAACAAATTCTTCGATCATTGGATTAAATTTTGACTTGAAGTGGTAGAGTCCTCCATCTAACTGGTTCTCAACTCCTCCCATATTTTGCCAAGTAGCTCCACGGTCAAAGGCATGCTGGGCTGTTTCATACCAAGTCAAAATAGCTGGTTGATAGCGGCGGAAGTTCTCATCCATTCCTGCGTAGACATTCTCTGAAGTGCCTCCAAATTCAAGAGTTAAAGTTCCAGAAAGAGAAACAATCTCTTGGCCTGCTTTTAGCTCTTGATGGAGAAATTGGATTTCTTCTTCTAAGCGTTCTTTTTCTTGACGGTTATTATCGATCTTGCCTGGTTTTGTTTTTTCGTTAAAACGACTAGCTTCGGCTTGGTTTTTTTCCAGCTGTTCTTTGAGTGAAGCAAGACGTTGAGCCAAGTTAATTCTTGATAGAGTGATATAAGATTGTCCTGCATAGGTTGTTAGCAGTTTCTCATAATAGTCTCTTCCACGAAGATGGATGCCTTTTCGTGCTTCTGTCTTTTTCATCAGAGCTGCAAATTCGTCTAAGAGTTCAGTGCCTCCAAAGATGACTTCGACACCTTTATTTCGAGCAGTCCGAATGGCTTGCTTGGTGGATTTGGACAGTTGGTCCTCAGTGAAGTATTCCTTGTAGATATTGGCCTGGAAACGTGGTTGAATAGTTTCTCCCATGTCTTCTGTCCGTCCAACCCATTCCGCTCCACATTCTTTTAAGGATTGGATAATCGCTAAAGTGGCCTCTTGATCACTTGTTTCTTGGCCGATTAATCCTTTTCTTAGGAAAAGAGAGGGATCAAACTTGGCAAAGACAGCATGCTTGCTTTTAGCATAAGTTTTGATGGATTGGAGCATGAAGGCTACTAATTCGCTATTTTGGTAATCCATAATAGGTCCACGTGGGATATAGAGCATGGTAAAACCAAGTGGAAGTGGCTGGATTAAAATACTTGCGACAGCGACTAGTTTGTGATCTTGGTAAACGCCAAGGCGCTCATTGCCCCAGTTGTCCTTGATTTTTGCCCAATCGGCGCTCTGAAGCAAATTGGTTTGGGGGCTAGTTTTAACGAATTCATCATGTTCTTCGGCAGTAATGCCGATTTTGTAAGTATACATTAATGGAGTACCCACTTTCTAAGGGCGTAAGCAACACCCGACTCATCGTTGGATCGCGTAACAACTTTCGCAATCTTTTTTAATTCAGGACTAGCATTGTCCATCGCGACTGGGAGACCAGCAACTTCTAGCATGGCCTGATCGTTTTCTTGGTCGCCGACCGCCATCACTTGTTCTGGACTTAGGTTTAACTTGGACGCTAAGTGTAAGAGGGCCTGACCCTTATCAACTGTTTTAGGCAAAATCTCAAGGTAAAAAGGTGCAGAACGAACAATCGTAAAACGGTCGTAAAAACTATCTGGAATAGAGGAGATGATTCTTTCTAAGACTTCCGGTTCATCGACATACATACATTTGAGCACCGTATGCTGCTCCATTTCTTTAGGAGTCCGGTAGAAAAGATCTGAGTGGACCAATTTGGCTTCATGAACGGTATAGGTACCAATGTTACGATTGGCTGTATAAATGCCAGACTTGGTACTAGCGTGCATAGGAACCGCTAATTTACGAGCGAGTGCTTCAATATCTAAATAGTCATTGTAGGAGAGGTGTTCCTCATAGAGCGTTTCGCCAGTATGGACGTCTTGAATCAGTCCTCCATTGAAGGTGATGACGAGGTCACCTGGTTGATTCAAATGAAGTTCTTCTAACAATCGAAGAACACCCGAACGAGGACGACCAGTTGCTAAGACAACATGGACCCCTTGGGCTTTGGCATCTTGGATGGCTTGAAAAACTTCGGGGGTTACTTGGCCGTCAGATGTTAAAAGGGTCCCATCGATATCAAGTGCAACGAGTTTAATGTTCATCTTTTTCTCCTGTAAAGGTATCGTTAACAATATAGGACTGGAATAATTGTAGTTGAGGTGTAAACAAGCTATTTTCAAGCAACATTTCTTTTGGGAAATAGAAGCGATTATCCCCTTGTCTGCTACCGGCTAAGGAAGCAACGATAGGAGAAAGAAGGGATAGCTCAGCTAAATTTCCATCCTTTTGGATGATCTCAATTTGAGTACGAGGTTTTTCTGAATCTGGTCGGTAAACGTCGTAAGGAAGGTCAAAGTTTCGATGAATAGCCGTATAATAGGTTGGATCAAAACCGACCTCTTGAATCAATTGTTTGAGAGCAGCTAATTGTTCTTCATCCTTATCTTGAAAGAGAATGGATTTGAAAACCTTGCGATTGATAAAACGCTGGGCCAAATCAGAGAGTACGGAGTCAGGACTCTCCATCCAAGATTGAAAGTAGGTATTCATAACGCCGTCGTCCAAAGCCAAGTAATCGGCCAGGCTAACTTGGTGCTCAAAAAAAGGAATCAGTCGAGGAGAAGTCACTTGAAAGAACTCTTTATGCGCAAGGTAGAGATGACGTGCCCGCTTGAGCAGGTTCTGCAAAAGGACTTCCATTGCTCTGGTGGCTGGATGAAAGTAGACCTGCATATACATTTGGTAGCGAGAAACAACATAATCTTCAACCGCATGCATCCCATTTACCTGAAAAGCAATTCCGTTTTCTACTGGGCGAATGACACGCAATATACGAGTTAAATCAAAATTACCGTAAGAAGCCCCAGTGAAGTAGGCGTCTCTTAGAAGGTAATCCATGCGATCGACATCAATCTGACTAGAGATTAACTGCACCACCTGTTTGTTAGGGTAGGTGTGGTCGATAACACTGGCTACCTTTTGAGGGAAGTCTGGTGCTACTTGAATTAATACCTGGTAGATTTCTGTTTCAGGACAGGTAATAATTTCCTGGGTCATTTTTTCATGATCAGTATCAAATAGCCCTTCAAAGGTATGCGAATAAGCGCCGTGTCCGATATCATGGAGCAAGGCGGCAACCATGGTGAGAAGGGATTCGCTTGAGTCCCATTGGTCGGTGTATTTCTCATCAAAGATTGATAGGATGCGCCGAGCAATTTCATAGGCTCCTAGACAGTGCGAAAAACGACTATGCTCGCCCCCATGAAAGGTAAACCCAGAGGTTCCTAACTGTTTGATGCGACGTAGTCGTTGAAATTCTTTTGTATTAATGAGCTTGTAAATGACTGGGTGATCCACGTGAATATAGTTGTGCACAGGATCCCGAAATACTTTTTCATTCATGCCTCTATTATAGCAGAAAACGGCCTAAATTGGTATCGAGAGATGGTTGCAATAGGAAAAAGAAAGAAGTTTTTGGTAAAATAAAGGAAAGAGGGAAAGGATGGCAACTTTTGAAGATTAGAATACAAAATCAGATTCAATTTGATGATCAACTGGAAGTGATGGACCAATATTACGAAGGGGAATGGAAGGAAAAAGGCGGCTATTACTATCTGCTTTACGTTAACGAAGAAGGAGAAAAAGTCGCTTTGAAATTTCATGATCAAGAATTGACCATGACTCGCTTTTCAACGCCAAAATCCATCATGAAATTTATAGCTTCAGAGAAAGGTCATGCGCTCATTCCAACTCCCCTAGGCATGCAGCAGTTTGTGATTGATACTCAGGAATATAGATTGGAGCAAAATAAGCTTGGTTTGTCCTATCAGTTGTTAACGGCAGATGGAAGTCAACAATTCGCAACCTATCGCTTAGAATTGACATGGGGAGACTAGTTTATCAGTAGTTTTTCTTGATATTTTTACAAGGTGTGGTATAATGAAACTACTCAAGGGAGTAGCTGGCGGTTAACCGCGATAGTGTCGTCATTCCGAATTATTTCCGGCACTATATTAAACAGCGAGACTTGTTTTTTTAAAAAAACAGGTCTCTTTTTTTGTAAAAAGAGACCAAAAAAGGAGGAGACTGTTTTGTCAAAAGAACAAAATAAAGATTTGTTTTACACGCAATCTTCTGAGGAAGTCCTAAAGAATTTGGACTCATCTATCGAAGGTTTGTCAACTGCTCAAGCTCAAGAACGCTTAGCGACTTATGGTCGAAATGAGTTGGAAGAGGGCGAAAAACGTAGCCTACTAGCTAAATTCCTTGATCAATTTAAGGATTTGATGATTATTATCTTGCTTGCGGCTGCGGCACTTTCTGTCATTACAGAAGGAATGGACGGCTTAACAGATGCCATTATCATCTTGGCCGTAGTTGTCCTGAATGCAGCCTTTGGTGTTTACCAAGAAGGGCAAGCTGAAGCAGCTATTGAAGCGTTGAAAAATATGTCTAGCCCGATGGCTCGTGTTCGTCGTGACGGTCATGTCATTGAGATTGACTCAAAAGAATTGGTGCCTGGGGACATCGTCTTGCTAGAAGCAGGGGATGTTGTACCTGCTGATATGCGCTTGTTTGAAGCAGCTTCCCTTAAAATCGAAGAAGCAGCTCTTACAGGGGAATCAGTCCCAGTAGAAAAAGATGTGACAGGACTTGTCGAAGCGGATGCAGGTATCGGAGACCGCGTCAATATGGGTTACCAAAACTCAAACGTAACTTACGGTCGTGGTATTGGTGTCGTAACTAACACTGGTATGTATACAGAAGTTGGTAAGATTGCGGACATGTTGGCCAATGCCGATGAAACGGAAACACCGTTGAAGCAAAGCTTGACCCAATTGTCTAAGACTCTGACTTACTTAATCGTTGTGATTGCAGTTATCACTTTCTTGGTTGGTGTCTTCGTTCGTGGAGAGCATCCATTAGAAGGCTTGATGGTGGCGGTAGCCCTTGCGGTTGCGGCGATTCCAGAAGGACTTCCTGCCATTGTAACTATCGTTCTATCTTTGGGAACGACAACCCTTGCTAAACGCAATTCAATCGTTCGTAAATTGCCAGCCGTTGAAACACTTGGTTCAACAGAAATCATCGCGTCTGATAAAACAGGTACTTTGACCATGAACCAAATGACGGTTGAAAAAGTCTATACCAACGGTCAATTGCAAAGTTCGGCAGCTGAAATTGCTGCTAGCAACAATACACTTCGTATCATGAACTTTGCCAATGATACCAAGGTGGACCCATCTGGCAAGTTGATTGGAGATCCAACTGAGACAGCTCTTGTTCAGTTTGGTTTGGACCACAATTTTGACGTTCGTGAAGTCTTGAAGGATGAGCCTCGTGTGGCTGAATTGCCATTTGACTCTGATCGTAAACTCATGTCTACCATCCACAAGGAAGCAGATGGTTCATACTTTATCGCTGTCAAGGGTGCGCCTGACCAATTGCTCAAGCGTGTGACACGTATTGAAGTAAATGGGGAAGTTCGCCCTATCACAGAAGAAGACAAGAAAGCTATCCTTGCAATCAACAAAGACTTGGCCAAACAAGCCCTTCGTGTCTTGATGATGGCTTATAAGACAAGCAAGGAAATCCCAACCTTGGAATCTGAAATTGTTGAATCTGACCTCATCTTCTCAGGTTTGGTCGGCATGATTGACCCTGAGCGTCCAGAAGCTGCAGAAGCTGTTCGTGTCGCTAAAGAAGCAGGTATCCGTCCAATCATGATTACGGGTGACCACCAAGATACAGCAGAAGCTATTGCCAAACGTCTTGGAATCATCGATCCAAATGATACAGAAGACCATGTCTTCACGGGTGCTGAGTTGAATGAACTTACTGATGAAGAATTCCAAAAAGTCTTCAAGCAATTCTCTGTATACGCACGTGTATCACCTGAACACAAGGTTCGGATCGTAAAAGCATGGCAAAAAGAAGGCAAAGTTGTTGCCATGACTGGTGACGGGGTTAACGATGCGCCATCGCTTAAAACAGCTGATATCGGTATCGGTATGGGGATTACAGGTACAGAGGTTTCTAAGGGTGCTTCTGACATGGTCCTTGCCGATGATAACTTCGCCACTATTATCGTAGCGGTAGAAGAAGGACGTAAGGTCTTCTCCAATATCCAAAAATCTATCCAATACCTCTTGTCTGCCAATATGGCTGAAGTCTTCACCATCTTCTTTGCAACCCTCTTTGGATGGGATGTTCTTCAACCAGTACATCTTCTCTGGATCAACTTGGTAACCGATACGCTTCCAGCCATCGCTCTTGGTGTGGAACCAGCTGAGCCAGGTGTCATGACCCACAAACCTCGTGGCCGTAAATCTAACTTCTTTGACGGTGGGGTCTTCGGAGCTATTCTTTATCAAGGGATCTTCCAAACTATGCTGGTTCTTGGTGTCTATGGCTGGGCTTTGATTTCTCCTGAACACTCTACTCGGGCAGAAATTCATGCAGATGCTTTGACGATGGCCTTTGCGACTCTTGGATTGATCCAATTGCTTCATGCCTTTAACGTCAAGTCCGTTTACCAATCGATCTTTAAAGTGGGGCTCTTCAAGAACAAGACATTTAACTGGTCTATCCCAGTTGCCTTCGTCCTCTTTGTGGTGACAATTTTGGTTCCTGGATTTAATAATCTCTTCCACGTTTCACATTTGAGTTTGACTCAATGGATGGTGGTCGCTGTAGGTGCCCTTATGATTGTTGTTTTGGTTGAGATTGTCAAAGCCGTTCAACGTGCACTTGGTAAGGATAAAAACGCCATTTAATCGCGTATCAAAAGTCATCTTCGGATGGCTTTTTTGTGTACAGAAATGTCTGGGCATATTTCTTGAGGCAAGACTAGATTTTTGATACACTAGACAACAGTTTGAAGAAAGGAAACTTATATTATGAAAAAGTTTTTTGCTGAAGTAATCGGCACATTTATGCTCGTCTTTATCGGGACTGGCGCCGTTGTTTTTGGAAATGGGACTGAAGGTCTTGGGCATTTAGGAATTGCCTTGGCATTTGGTTTGTCCATTGTTGCAGCTGCATACTCTATTGGGACTGTTTCTGGTGCTCACTTGAATCCTGCTGTTTCGATTGCTATGTTTGTCAACAAACGCTTGTCATCTAAAGACTTGGTTAACTACATTGTAGCGCAAGTAGTAGGAGCTTTCCTTGCGACTGCTTCTGTCTTCTTCCTTTTGTCTAATTCAGGGATGTCAACCGCTAGTCTTGGTGAAAATGCCTTGGCTAAAGGAGTAACTCCATTTGGCGGTTTTTTGTTTGAAGTGATTGCATCCTTTATCTTTATCTTGGTCATCATGACAGTGACATCAGCTTCTAAAGGAAACGGGAAAATCGCTGGTCTTGTCATCGGTTTGAGCTTGACCTTGATTATTCTTGTTGGTTTGAACATTACAGGTCTTTCTGTTAACCCAGCTCGTAGCTTGGCTCCTGCACTCTTTGTAGGTGGTGCAGCCCTCCAACAAATTTGGATCTTTATCCTTGCTCCAATTGTTGGTGGTGTCTTGGCAGCGCTTGTTGCAAAGAATCTCCTTGAAACAGAAGCTTAAGCCATTTTAACGAAAAAAAGATTTCGATTCCCTATGGGGTCGAAATCTTTTTCTTTTTAGCAGTCAAGGATGGTTAAAGCCTGACGAAATTCGCTTGCTAACTGCTGTCTTTTGTATTGATGAAATTCAGGTAAGTCTTTCACAGTGTTGTAGCGTTTATGAAGACGATACATGTGAGGGATCTTGTACTGTGGATAGACCTTGAAAAAGTCTTCTGTTAGTTGCCATTCTCGAATATAGCCAAGAGGCCGCATGTGATAATGGAGATTATCGATGGCTCTGGAAGGATGGCGATGATGCAAGTGTCCGAAGACGACATCCGCTACCTCGTGCTTTACAAAGAGATCGTGAAAAGCTTGACTACCTAAGAAGGCATTAAATTTCTGAAAGTAGGGGTGGCTAACGAGGAAGTCCTTGTGGGGGACAAAGTGAAGAGCAACGATGATTCTACCATCTAAAGAAGCGAGGACCTGATCCAATCGGAAGAGAACTTCTTGGGTGATGGTTGGATCATCTAAAGGACGTTCCAATCTTCGATCAAACCAGAAAGTATTCTTGGTACGTAGATGGGCCTCCTGGCTCTTTTCAGGAACAAAGCTATAATCGTACCATCCAGCAAGAGATACTAAATGGTTATCCCCAAAGGTCTGGACCTGAAAATCGTACTGTTTGATTTCTTCTTCTGAAAGAAATAGCATATCGTGATTGCCCAGGTTAAAGGAGACAGGAAGCTGTCTTTGGAGGTCCTGAATGAAGGGAAGGCTTATCTGTTTAAAGTCATTAGAGATGTCTCCAGCTAGATGAAGGTGGTCAATTTGTTCTTCTTGTAGGACCTGCAGGAGTTGCATGCGTTCGGCCTCGCCCAACTGATTGGAATCCAGGTGCAGGTCACTCATAAAACCAATACGTGTCATATCACTAGTGTATCATAAGTTGATCAGAAAGAGAAAGGTAACCAACATGTAACAAATCTAACAATCTCTTACTATGTGCAAATGACGGGGTTTGTGGTATAATAGACTGATACTTAGAAAGAGGTACTTATGGATATTTCAGAAATCCGTCAGAAAATTGACGCGAATCGTGAAAAATTAGCTTCTTTCAGGGGGTCTCTTTGACTTAGAGGGTCTGGAAGAAGAAATTGCCATTTTGGAAAACAAAATGACAGAACCTGATTTTTGGGATGATAATATTGCGGCGCAAAAAACGTCCCAGGAATTAAATGAGTTGAAACAAACCTATGAGAATTTCCATCAAATGACAGACTTGTTTGATGAATCCGAAATCCTTCTTGAGTTTCTCTCAGAAGATGAATCCGTTCACGAAGAGCTAGAAGAGAAGTTGACAGAGTTGGATAAGATGATGACCAGTTATGAGATGACGCTTCTCTTATCAGAACCCTATGATAATAATAATGCAATCTTGGAAATCCATCCGGGATCTGGAGGTACTGAGGCTCAGGACTGGGGAGATATGCTTCTTCGGATGTATACCCGCTTCGGAAATGCTCATGGTTTCAAGGTGGAAGTCTTGGACTATCAGGCAGGAGACGAGGCTGGGATTAAATCCGTTACCTTGTCTTTTGAAGGACCGCATGCCTATGGCTTGTTGAAATCTGAAATGGGCGTTCACCGTTTGGTACGGATTTCGCCATTCGACTCAGCTAAACGTCGCCATACATCCTTCACGTCAGTTGAAGTGATGCCAGAATTGGATGATACCATTGAAGTGGAAGTCCGAGATGATGATATCAAGATGGATACCTTCCGTTCGGGTGGAGCTGGTGGACAAAATGTCAACAAGGTTTCTACAGGTGTTCGTTTGACTCACATCCCAACAGGGATTGTAGTTGCTTCGACGGTTGACCGGACTCAGTACGGAAACCGTGACCGTGCAATGAAAATGTTGCAGGCGAAACTTTATCAATTGGAACAAGAAAAGAAGGCAGCTGAAGTGGACTCCTTAAAGGGTGATAAAAAAGAAATCACCTGGGGAAGTCAGATTCGCTCCTACGTCTTTACACCATATACCATGGTGAAGGATCACCGTACAAGCTATGAAGTAGCCCAAGTTGATAAAGTAATGGACGGAGATATTGATGGCTTTATTGATGCCTATTTAAAATGGCGTCTCAATTAAAGTCCTCCTTCTATATAAAATGTGGAAAGGAATTTTCAATACATGTCAATGATTGAAATGAAAGATGTTGTCAAAAAGTATGACAACGGAACGACAGCTCTTCGAGGAGTGACCGTTCATATTGAACCAGGAGAATTTGCCTATATTGTAGGACCTTCTGGTGCAGGTAAATCAACCTTTATTCGCTTGCTTTACCGTGAGGTGAAGCATGATAAAGGTAGCTTGAAAGTTGCTGGTTTTGATTTAGATAAAATCAAAAAACGCGATATTCCGATGTTGCGTCGGAACGTTGGGGTAGTCTTCCAAGATTACAAATTGCTTCCTAAAAAGACCGTTTATGAAAATATTGCCTACGCAATGGAAGTAATCGGAGAGCGTCGTCGCAACATTAAAAAACGCGTAATGGAAGTTTTAGACCTTGTTGGTTTGAAACACAAGGTTCGTTCATTCCCAAATGAGCTTTCAGGTGGTGAGCAACAACGGATCGCTATCGCGCGTGCCATCGTCAACAATCCTAAAGTATTGATTGCGGACGAACCAACAGGGAACTTGGACCCAGATAACTCTTGGGAAATTATGAACCTCTTAGAGCGAATTAATTTGCAAGGTACCACTGTTTTGATGGCGACTCATAATAGCCAAATTGTAAATACACTTCGTCACCGCGTTATCGCCATTGAAAATGGCCGTGTTGTACGGGATGAAGCGGAAGGAGAGTACGGATACGATGATTAGAAGATTTTTCCGCCATCTCATTGAATCATTTAAAAGTTTAAAACGGAATGGCTGGATGACCATTGCTGCGGTTAGTTCGGTGATGATTACACTTGGACTTGTAGCGATTTTTGCCTCAGTTATTGCGAATACGATCAAGCTATCAGATGATATTCAAAATAGTGTACGGATTGTTGTCTATATGCGCAAGGATATCCAAGATCAAAGCCAGCAGATCGAAAAAGAAGGCCAGATGGTTGATAATGAGGACTACAAGAAAGTCTATAATGCGTTGACAGCCATGAAGAATGTTGATAAAGTTGAGTTCTCCAGCAAGGAAGAACAATATGAAAACTTGATCAAGACTGCCGGTAACAACTGGAAAATTTTTGACGGGGATGCCAATCCACTCTATGATGCCTATTTTGTAGAAACAACGGCTCCTAAGTACGTAAAAGAAGTTTCTAAAGCCGCTAAGAAGATCGAAGGGGTATCTGAAGTAAAAGATGGGGGAGTTGATACTCAACGTCTCTTTGCTCTCGGAAACTTCATCCGTATTTGGGGCTTGATTGGTGCTGGTTTACTAATCTTTATCGCGGTCTTCTTGATTTCTAATACGATTCGGATTACCATTATTTCACGAAGTCGAGAAATCAAGATTATGCGTCTGGTAGGTGCTAAGAGTGGCTATATTCGTGCTCCATTCCTTTTGGAAGGTGCCTGGATTGGCTTGATTGGTGCAATTCCACCAGCTCTCTTGCTTTATTATGTCTATAATATTGTCTACAAGTCTATGTACAATACTCTACAAGATCAGAAATTGTTCTTATATAGTCCAAACCTTCTTGTTCCGATTATGGTCGGAGGACTGTTTGGTCTCGGTATTTTAATTGGAGCGATTGGCTCTTCTATTTCAATGAGACGTTTCTTGAAGATTTAAGAATATACAAAAAAGGAAGTTCAGATGAACTTCCTTTTTTATCGATTTCGAAAGAAGGGATTAAACATTTTTTCATGACCGATAGTGGTATCATTCCCATGTCCTGGGTATACTGCGTAAGAGGATGGAAGAGTGAGCAATTGTGTCTCAATACTTTCAAGGAGTTGGGGACCGCTTCCTGTTGGCAAATCGGTCCGTCCAATGGTTTCTCGGAAAAGGGCATCTCCTGTCAAGACAAGGTGGTCATCAGGAAAGACCAAGGAGACCCCTCCGATGGAATGTCCTGGTGTGTGAAGAACATAAAAATGGAAGTTTTTTAATTGATAATCTGTTCGGTAGTCAAAATGCTCTTCGGCTGGCTGGCAGACCACATCCATTAAATCAGAATGGCGGTCTAAACCGGAAAGATTGTCTACGGGACTTTGAAGCCAGGCTGCTTCATGAGCATCTACATAAACAGGTGGATGGCCATAAGTTTCCCGCACCTTCTCTAAACTCATGATATGGTCGTAGTGGGTATGGGTGAGGAGAATAGCAGCAATTGGTTTTGCGAGTTGATCGATGCGGCTGCGAATTTGTTCCCAAGCACTCCCAGGATCAACGACCAGAAGATAGTCCTCGTTTTCAAGCAAGTAGGTGTTTTCATAAGCGATGGGATTGACAATGCGGTGGATTTTCATAAGAGCTCCTTTCTCTATTAGTCTATCAAAAATATTGTAAAATAGCTGACTAAAACGCCTCTTGAAACCGAAGAATCGTCGCTTGGCTGGATTTGGTCCTTTCAATGTCATAAAATACCAAGCAAAGCGAGTCGGAAAATGATATAATTTTAAGTGCTATGACGACGAATGTTAAAAGAAAATATGCTGTCGTGGACCTGGAAGCGACCAGTGCAAGCAGCAATGCAAAAATTATTCAAATCGGGATTGTCATCATTCAAGATGGGCAGATTGTAGAGACCTATGAGACAGACGTCAACCCGCATGAGGAACTAGACGAACATATTCGCCAACTGACTGGGATTACCAATCAGCAACTAAAGAAGGCCCCTGACTTTTCACAGGTGGCCAGACAAGTATACGAACTGATTGAAGATGCTGTCTTTGTGGCTCATAATGTCAAATTTGATGCCAATCTCTTGGCAGAATCATTGTTTTGGGAAGGCTTTGAGCTCATAACCCCCCGGATCGATACAGTTGAATTGGCCCAAGTCTTTTTCCCAACATTAGAAAGATACAATTTAAGTAGCCTGTGTGAAGAATTGGCGATTCCTCTAGACCATGCTCACTCAGCTATCTCAGATGCGCAAGCAACCGCCCAGCTATTTCTTAAGCTTCGTGAAACGATTGCTTCCTTACCAAGAGAATTGGTTGAAACCTTGCTATCATTTTCTGATAATCTGATTTACGAGTCGAGACTCTTGATAGAGGATACATTCGAGGATGCGGGAGCTTTTCATAAAGAGGACTTGACATCTCACCATGGGATTTTTCTTCGTAAGCCTCTGATCAAAAGAGATGCCAAGAATTTTTCTGATCAGTTTGCTATTAATATCCAGTTAATGGGCATGGAACCCCGTCCCTTGCAGCAAGAGTTTGCCCAGTCAATTGAAGAAAGTCTTCAGTCTTCAAGAGAAGTAGCAACCTTTATCGAGGGACCTACTGGGATTGGAAAAACCTATGGCTACCTCCTTACCTTACTAGCGCATACAAAGGACCAGATTGTTGTCAGTGTTCCAACCAAGGTCTTACAAGACCAAATCATGCAACAGGAAGCTAAGACGATTGAGGACGTTTTTCAGACTTCTTTTCATAGCCTAAAGAGTCCTCAAAATTATTTAAAACTGGATGAGTTCTTTCGAATCTTGCATGAACCAGAGGAAAATCGTCTATGGAATCGGTTCAAAATGCAATTGCTAGTCTGGTTGACCCAAACAAGGACGGGTGATCTAAACGAAGTAGGACAGCTCCATCGTTACGGGAATTTTGTTCAACGAATCCGTCATGATGGGAAACTATCAAAAAAATCTTTATTTTACACAGAAGATTTTTGGCGTCTCGGTCAAGAAAAAGCCAAAATGAGTCGAGTCTTGCTCACCAATCATGCCTATTTATTGACTCGATTAGAGGATGATCCTTCTCTAGTAGAAAATCGGACTCTAGTGGTGGATGAAGCACAAAAACTTTATTTTTCATTGGAGCAGTTTTCAAGGGCTTCCTTATCCTTATCGGATTTCATGCTAGATCTGCAACGGGAGATTGAAATAGAAAAATCCTTGTTGAAACGACGGATCCTTGAGAGTCTCCAATTTGAATTGAATGCTCTACTCAAACATCTTGAATTAGGTAGCAGAAAGGTCGAATTAACACCGGAACAGGTGAAAAAAATTCGCCAGGATTTATCTGAACTAGATAGTCCAGTCTTGGCTGCATTAAAAACGGTCTTTGATCCTCGTTTTCAAATTTTTTGGATTGATCGTACACAAGAGAATCAGCATCCGATAATTCGCTTGCAGTCTGGTAGAGAGGGCTTGGTTTCCCTTCAAGACTTTATTCCAACAACTACCAGACTTCTCTTGGTCTCAGCTACCTTATCCATTAGTAAAAAGGTCAATCTAGCCTCGATTTTAGGAATTGAGAATTACCAATTCATTGGGAAAGAACTGTCCTACCATCAAGGGCAAACCATCTTCATCGATCGAGAATTTCCTGATTTGACCAATTTGACGCAAGAGGAATTAGCTGGCTCTTTAGCAAGTTATTTGGATGATCTAGCAGCTACTGGCTTGCCTCTCTTTGCCTTGTTCACTTCCAAGGACTTGCTTTTAGCAACTTCTCAGCTGATGACAGTGGGTCATCTGGCTCAGTATAAGAATGGTGAAGCAGCAACTATTAAACGCCGATTTGATAGAGGGGAAGCTTCCGTCCTTTTAGGATCCGGTAGTTTTTGGGAAGGGGTCGATTTTGCCCAGCAAGCAAAAATCATTCAAGTCATTCCTCGCATTCCTTTTGATAATCCAAGTGATTTCTTCGTGCAAAAGCTGCATGAAACCTTGCGTCTAGAAGGGAAAAATCCTTTCTATGATTATAGTTTGCCACTAGCTATCTTACGCTTGAAACAGGCTCTTGGACGCTCGAGTCGTTCGAGCGAGCAAGAATCTCTGGTCATTTTATTAGATCAACGCTTATTAAATCGTCAATATGGTTCGCAGATTCAAGCTAGTTTAGAGAAAATAGCTCCTCTTGTCATTGCTAAGACAGGAGAAGTAAAAGAAGTTGTTGAACAATTTAGGAGTTAACATGAATCAAAAACCCAATGGAACTCAGTATGTTCCCGGTGTCTTGCTAGCCGCTCTCACAGCAGGACTATCTATGGTGTTAGGAAAAGCAGTACCTATCCTTGGCTCTAGTCTCTTTGCTATCCTATGTGGCATCCTCTTGAATGCTAGTCAACTCTTGCCTCAAAATAGCAGGCCGGGACTAGCCTATTCAGGGAAAAAACTCTTGCAATATTCCATTATCTTGATGGGCTTTACCATGTCTTTTCAAAAGGTGACTCAATTGGGACTATCTTCTTTGGTCATTAGTTTACCGACCATCAGTATTGCCTTTTTCTCTGCTTTTGCAATGGGCTACCTCTTAAAAGCTCCGAAGATCTTAACAGCCTTGGTTGGAATGGGGACAGCTATTTGTGGAGGTTCTGCAATAGCGGCAGCCTCTCCTGTTCTAGAAGCTGATGAAAATGACATTGCTCTGTCTATGTCGACCATCTTTTTCTTTAATATCCTAGCGGTTTTCCTCTTTCCTTTCTTTGGTCACCTCCTTGCTATGACGGATCGGCAATTTGGTTTTTGGGCAGGAATAGCTATTAATGATACCTCATCTGTTGTAGCGGCCGCATTTTCCTATAGTAAAGCAGCGGGTGAAGTGGCTACGGTTGTGAAGTTGACCCGAGCTCTGATGATAATTCCTATCTGTTTTGGGATGTTGGGACTAAAACTTCTAGGACGGTCGTAACAGGATCGAGAAGGCAAGCAAGTGGCATTGAGTAAAATTGTTCCTTGGTTTATTTTCTACTTCCTTTTGGCTTCTTTAGTGACGTCCTTTGGCTGGTTTCCAAGTTCTTGGATTCCCTTCTGTAAATGGTTGTCACAATATTTGATGGCTATGGCCTTGGTTGGCATTGGAAGTCAAGTGTCTATTCAGGCCTTCCGTAAGCAGGGGGGTGCTCCTCTCCTCATCGGCCTTGTGGCCTGGGTAGCTGTATCCATTTCTAGTTTGCTACTTCAACATGTTTTAGGAATCTAAATGAAAGGGAGATAAAATGAAGAGACGTCAGTCTTTCAAACTTAAAGGAGATTTCTCCTTGATCACCACTGTTTTGTTATTATTAGCATTTGGTGTGGTGTCAGTCTACATTGCAGTTTCGAATGATTATCCTGACTTGGTTTGGTCTATTTTAGGCCAACAGGTTGCCTGGATTGTTTTAGGATGTATGATTAGTTTTGTCGTTATGCTCTTTAATACAGAATTTTTATGGAAAGTAACGCCCTATTTGTATGTCTTTGGCTTGGTCTTAATGGTCTTGCCCCTTTATTTTTACAACCCAAACCTGGTTGCTTCGACCGGTTCTAAAAACTGGGTGGCTTACAAGGGGATCAGCCTTTTTCAGCCATCAGAGTTTATGAAAATTTCTTATATCTTGATGGTCTCTCGTGCGATTGTTCATTTTTTACGAAACAATAGGGAAGAAGATCGGACGCTAAAAAAAGACTTTTTTCTCATTCTCCAAATTGCTGCCTATACCATACCGGTCCTAGGGCTTCTAGCCTTTCAACATGATTTTGGAACCTCCTTGGTATTTATGGCTATCTTCTCAGGAGTAGTCCTTATTTCAGGGGTCTCTTGGAAAATCATTTTACCAGTCTTTTTGACCCTCGCAGGTGGAATTGCTCTCTTTTTGGCCGTCTTTCTATCCGACGGTGGGCGGGCCTTTCTCCATCAAACTCTGGGGATGCCCACCTATCAGATGAACCGCATTTTAGCCTGGTTGAATCCTTTTGATTATGCACAAACCATGACCTTCCAACAGGCTCAGGGACAGCTGGCCATTGCCAGCGGTGGTCTATTGGGGCAAGGTTTTAATGTATCTAATCTGTTGATCCCGGTCAGGGAGAGTGATATGATTTTTACGGTCATCGCGGAAGATTTTGGATTTGTAGGAGGACTGTGCCTCCTTCTCTTATACATGTTTCTAGTTTATAAGATGTTGCGCATTACCCTGAAATCTAATAATCAATTTTACACCTATATCTCAACTGGTTTCATCATGATGCTGGTCTTCCACATATTTGAGAATATTGGGGCTGTAACGGGGATCTTGCCTCTCACTGGAATTCCCTTGCCATTTATCTCACAAGGAGGATCCGCTATTGTGAGTAACCTTATTGGGATTGGTTTATTATTATCCATGAGCCATCAAAATAGGGTGAGTGAAGAACGGAAAAAAGAAAGTCGACTATTGAGACAGAAACAATTGAGTCGACTACACGAGAAAGGAATAATTTGATATGACAAAAGTAGCAGTGATGTTAGCAAATGGTTTCGAGGAAATCGAAGCCTTGACCGTTGTCGATGTTTTGCGAAGAGCAGCAATCGAGTGTTTGATGGTTGGATTTGATCCAGAAGTGACAGGTTCCCATGGGATCACAGTGAAGGTAGATGAGGTCTGGTCCGGTTCGTTGGATCATTTTGATGGCATTGTCCTTCCAGGAGGGATGCCGGGAGCAGCAAATCTACGCGACCATGAGGGCTTGATTCAGTCTTTAAAAGAAGCCCATGAACAAGGAAAAAGTCTAGCAGCTATTTGTGCAGCTCCGATTGTGTTGGATCGAGCTGGACTACTTGATGAAAAACGCTATACCTGCTATGATGGCTTCGAAAAAGAAATTGGAAGAGAGCATTATGTGAAGGAAGCAGTGGTTCAGGATGGTCACATCTTGACCAGTCGGGGTCCTGCGACAGCACTTGCTTTTTCCTATGCCCTGGTCAACCATTTTGGTGGAGATGCCACAGCATTGAGAGAAGGGATGCTCTATCAAGATGTTTTTGGAACATCGGCCCCTTAGTTGTTGAGAAGAAAAATGAAGGTAGGAAAATTCCTGTCTTCATTTTTTTATAGGCTAGTTTTGTCAAAATATAAATGCTTTTTGAATGAAAGTAAAACAGGTGGGAGATGACTGTAAAAAAACCGTGAAAACATTGACTTTACAAGCAATTTTTTGAAAATTATGGTATAATTGAAGCTATGGATTATCATGATTTTATATGGGATCTTGGTGGGACTTTATTGGACAATTATGAGACCTCTACAAAAGCTTTTGTAGCGACCTTACAGTATTTCCAAAGGGAGGCTGATCATGATTCCGTTTATGCAGCTTTAAAGGTTTCCACGGATTATGCTGTTCAGCAGTTTGCCTCAGACCTTCCAGACTTTTTGGGAGAGTATAAACAGCGAGAGAAAGAAGCTCTTGAAATCCCCTGCTTATTCGAGGGGACTGAGGAGTTATTGCATCGTCTAACAGCTGTAGGAGCCCGTCATTTTTTGGTTTCTCACCGTGACCATCATGTAGAGACCATCTTAGAAAAAACAGGGATTCGTCATTACTTTACAGAAGTTGTGACTGCTGATGATGGTTTTCCACGTAAACCAGATCCTACGTCCATGTTGTATCTAAAAGACAAGTATGCGATTGAGTCTGGCTTGGTGATTGGAGATCGCCCGATTGATATCGAAGCTGGTCAGAGAGCTGGCATGGCGACCTATTTGTTCGACTCAATGGATCAATTAAGTGCCTATATTTTTAATTAGAAAAGGGAAAGAATGACAGAAGAATTGAAGCAAGAAACGACTGGTCAAGAATATGATGCCAGTCAGATTCAGGTTTTAGAAGGTTTAGAAGCAGTTCGGATGCGTCCGGGGATGTATATCGGATCCACTTCTAAAGAAGGTCTTCACCATTTGGTCTGGGAAATCGTCGATAACTCAATCGATGAGGCCCTTGCAGGCTTTGCTAGCCATATCGAAGTCTTTATCGAAGCGGACAATTCGATTACAGTCGTCGATGATGGACGGGGTATTCCGGTTGATATTCAAGAAAAAACGGGCCGTCCAGCGGTTGAGACTGTCTTTACCGTTCTCCATGCGGGAGGAAAATTTGGCGGTGGCGGGTACAAGGTGTCTGGTGGACTCCATGGAGTTGGATCATCCGTCGTAAATGCCTTGTCGACTCAGTTAGATGTTCACGTCCATAAGAATGGCCAAATTCATTACCAAGAATACAAACGTGGGCAAGTCGTTGCAGATCTTGAAGTGATCGGTGAAACTGATCGAACTGGTACAACCGTTCATTTTACTCCAGACCCAGAGATTTTCACAGAAACAACCGTCTTTGATTTTGACAAGTTGAACAAACGGATTCAAGAATTAGCCTTCTTGAACCGTGGCTTACGGATCTCGATCACGGACAAGCGTGAAGGGCAGGAGCAAACGAAAGATTACCACTATGAGGGTGGGATTGCAAGTTATGTAGAATACATCAACGAAAACAAGGATGTCATCTTCGAAACTCCGATTTATACCGATGGAGAATTGGATGATATCACGGTTGAAGTAGCCATGCAGTACACGACTGGTTATCACGAAACCGTTATGAGTTTTGCCAATAACATCCATACCCATGAAGGGGGAACTCATGAACAAGGTTTCCGTACAGCTTTGACCCGTGTTATCAACGACTATGCGCGTAAGAATAAGCTTCTCAAGGACAATGAAGAAAATCTAACAGGGGAAGATGTCCGGGAAGGATTGACAGCAGTGATTTCTGTCAAACACCCAAATCCACAGTTTGAAGGACAAACCAAGACCAAACTTGGAAACTCTGAAGTGGTGAAGATTACCAACCGCTTGTTCAGCGATGCCTTCTCTGATTTCTTGTTGGAAAATCCGCAGATTGCCAAGAAAATTGTCGAAAAGGGAATTTTGGCTGCCAAAGCACGTGTTGCTGCTAAGCGCGCCCGTGAAGTCACCCGTAAGAAATCTGGTTTAGAAATCTCAAACCTTCCTGGTAAATTAGCAGACTGTTCATCTAACAATCCAGCTGAGACAGAACTCTTCATCGTCGAAGGAGACTCTGCCGGAGGATCTGCTAAATCAGGTCGAAACCGCGAATTCCAGGCAATTCTCCCTATTCGTGGGAAAATCCTCAATGTTGAAAAAGCCAGCATGGACAAGATTTTAGCCAATGAAGAAATTCGTAGCCTTTTCACAGCTATGGGAACCGGTTTTGGTGCAGAATTTGACGTATCGAAAGCTCGTTATCAAAAATTAGTCATCATGACAGATGCCGATGTCGATGGAGCTCATATTCGAACCCTCCTCTTGACCTTGATCTATCGCTATATGAAACCAGTTTTGGAGGCAGGCTATGTTTACATCGCCCAACCACCAATCTATGGTGTAAAAGTCGGTAGTGAGATCAAAGAATACATCCAACCAGGAGCCAACCAAGAAGCAGAATTGGCTGAAGCCTTGGAGCGCTATTCTGAAGGTCGTTCCAAACCAACGATTCAACGATACAAAGGTTTGGGTGAGATGGATGATCATCAGCTCTGGGAAACAACGATGAACCCAGAACACCGCCTCATGGCGCGTGTGACAGTTGATGATGCAGCAGAAGCAGATAAAATCTTTGATATGCTCATGGGGGATCGAGTAGAACCTCGCCGTGAATTTATCGAAGAAAATGCCGAATATAGTACACTTGATGTATAAAATTCTGCGATATTTGCCAATTATTCGAATATTTATGATATAATAACTACGATTACTTTCAAGTAATTTAATGAAGGAGTTTTTATATGTCTAGTGGACTAATTATTCTCATTATTGTCATTGGGGTCCTCTTGGTTTTAGGATATGTAGTGGCAGTCTTATTGAGAAAGCGTAACGAAGCCTTACTGGCATCTCTGGAAGAACGGAAAGAAGAGTTGTATAACCTTCCGGTAAATGATGAAGTAGAGGCTGTGAAGAATATGCATTTGATTGGTCAAAGTCAAGTTGCATTTCGTGAATGGAATCAAAAATGGGTGGACCTATCCCTCAATTCTTTTGCTGATATCGAGAACAACCTCTTTGAAGCAGAAGGCTACAACAATTCTTTCCGCTTCTTAAAAGCAAAGCAAGCGATTGGAAATATTGAGAGTCAGGTTCAATTGATTGATGAAGACATCAAGGCCATCCGTCAAGCTTTATCTGAATTAAAAGAAAAAGAAGAGAAGAATAGTGGACGGGTTGTTCATGCCTTGGATATGTTTGAAAACTTGCAAAAACAAGTAGCTTCTGATCCGGACGCATACGGCCCAGCGCTTCCCGAAATCGAGAAGCAAGCTGAAAATATTCAAGTTGAGTTTTCAAAATTTGTAACCTTGAATTCATCAGGTGACCCTGTTGAAGCTGCTGAAATTTTGGATACAGCTGAAAACCACATTGTAGCCTTGACGCATATTGTTGAAAAAGTTCCTGCAATTGTGAAGGATGTCCAAACAACTCTTCCTGATCAATTGGAAGATTTGGAAGCTGGTCATCGCAAACTTTTGGAATCTGGTTATCATTTTACAGAGACTGATTTGGAAGCACGTTTCCAACAATTGCATGCAGCTTTGAAAGCCAATCTACAAAATGTTGCTGCTCTTGAATTAGATAATGCGCTCTATGAAAATGAGCAGATTCAAGAAGAAATCAACGCCTTGTATGATATTTTCACTCGTGAAATTGAATCGCACAAAGTTGTTGAAAAATTGGTCAAAGCCTTACCAGGTTACCTTGCCCATGCGAAGGAAAATAACAAGCGTTTAGCAGAAGAAGTTGAACGTCTCAGCAAAACATTTGAAAGCAAAGAACTCAAGGAAAATCATTTGAAGGAGTTAGAAGCTGAATTAACAGCTCAAGAGCTCGTTGTAGAAGATGCCTTGAAGGATACATCTGAAACTCAAAAAGCCTACTCTATCCTTCAAGAAGAGTTAGAAGCGATTGAAGAACGTCTGAAAGAGATTGAAGATGATCAAATTGCATTGAGCGAAACCTTGTCTAAGATTGAGAAAGACGACACCAATGCTCGTCAAAAGGTAAATATCTACGCAAATCGTTTACATGCCATTAAGCGTTACATGGATAAGCGTAACTTACCTGGAATTCCTCAATCCTTCCTTACTATCTTCTTCACTGCAAGTGATAACACAGAAGCTCTCTTGGCTGAGTTAGAAGGTCGTCGTGTCAATATTGAAAACGCCAACCGTCTCCTGGATATTTTGACCAACGATATGACAGAGTTAGAGGAAGAAACCTACAAATTAGTACAATATGCTACTCTAACAGAGCAGTTGCTTCAATACTCAAATCGCTATCGTTCATTCGACGATCATGTCCAAGCAGCGTTTGATGAAGCTTTGTATATCTTTGAAAAAGAGTATGACTATCCTGCTTCATTCAAAGTCATTTCAGAAGCATTGGAAACAGTAGAACCAGGAGTAACAGAGAGATTTGTTACCTCATTTGAAAAAACAAGAGAATCCATCCGATTCTAATCCAAAACATCCAGGAGAACATTCCTGGATGTTTTTTTATGGAAATGAAGCTGTGATGGGAAAGGGAAGGATAGAAAAATGGAGATGAGTCCATGAAAGTTTTAATTGCTCCAGATTCATTCAAAGAAAGCTTACCTGCGAAAGAAGTAGCGGAAATTATTGTAGAAGGCTTGCGTCAGTCTCTCCTCGATGTAGAACCGCTCACCTGTCCTGTTGGAGATGGTGGGGAAGGGACAGTGGATGCCATCAGCTACTCATTGGGATTGAAGGAAACTTATACCCTTGTCACAGGTCCATTTGGGGAGCCGGTAGAAATGCGGTATATGGAGAAGGATTCTCTGGCTCTCTTTGAAGTAGCAGACTTGATTGGTTTAGGAAAGATTCCAGTTGATCAACGCCGTCCACTTGACTTAGAAACCCGAGGAATTGGTGAACTGATTTGTTATTTAATCAAACAGGGAAAAAAGGAGATTTATATCGGGGTTGGAGGAACAGCGACCAATGATGGGGGCCTGGGACTTGCAGTAGGACTAGGCTACCAATTCTATGATCGAGAAGGAAGAGAATTAAAGGCCTGTGGACAAAGTCTTTTAGAATGGGATTCCATCCGTAAAGAGAAAGCGTTCAAGATCCCAGATGATGTCCAGATACAGATCTTAGCAGATGTATCCAATCTCTTATGTGGACTAGATGGTGCGACCTATATTTTTGGAAAACAAAAGGGGCTCAGTCCCAATATGTTTGAACAAGTGGATCAAGCTATTAACAGCTTTTACGAAAAGCATTGTCCAAGTATTTTGACTCAAGCAGGGATGGGAGCTGGTGGAGGTCTTGCTGCTGGACTCTGTGCCTTCGCGCAAGCAAGACTGGTATCAGGGATTGATAGCTGTTTAGATTTGATTGACTTTGACTCCAAAGTAGCTAATGCAGACTTGGTCATTGTCGGTGAAGGGCGACTGGATCATCAGAGTCTATCCGGAAAAGCTCCGATAGGGGTTGCGAGACGAACCCCAAAGGGGATCCCAGTAATAGCCATTTGTGGTAGTCTTTCAGATGATTTACCAAGTCTCCCATTTGAAAATATAGTCGGTGCCTTTTCTATTACGAAATATCCCGATAGTTTAGAGCAACTTCTGAAGAATGCGAGGGAAAATCTTCTCTTTACAGCTAGAAATATCGGAAATCTATTAAGCATAGAAAAAAGCGGTTTAACCGCTTCAAATTGAAGATAAAGTCTTCAGAAAAACTTTCCTTAGGTGAGTACGGACGTCAGCGAACTTTTTCAAAGTTCCATGACTAATTATTGAGCCTAAGGTCTCAATAATTCCGAATGCCTGAAACAATTATGTTTCAGGCATTTTTCTCACAGCGGAAAGTTTTTGATCTTCGTAAATAACTAAAAATTAAAAGTCATTTTTTGATAAACATCTAACTGTTTTATGTAAAACAATAGCTTGTCTTCATACTCAAGCGGTTAAACCGCTTTTTTCCATCTGATGTTTAATACTAATAAAATGTCTAAGGGACAGATCTGATTACCCAAACCATTTTTTCCAAAGAGAAGGTTTGGTCAGCTTCTTTTCTTCCTCCCAGAGATCCGAAAAAGCAGTTCGGAGGTCCTTGTCAGTAGTGGTCACTGGTGCATCTGTATGAATCACGAGCCCAAAAGGAGAGGAGTCGTGTTCCTCCGAAACAATAGTAGCCTGGCAACCAAATTCTTTTGCTTGTTTTAGATAGCTCAACTGGACGCTAGAATCAACATTTGGAGAGATCTTTACAAAGAGAGGGCTAGCTTGTTCACACAAACTTTTCAGCACCTTCAAAAAGCCCTTCTGAAGCTGAGGACTATTGCTTGTTTTTAAATCGGCATATCCTAGAACGCGCTCTTCAAACGTACCTAGAAAGCGACGTTGTTCATCAGGATTTAATTTTAGGCCACCGTTTGCCTTTTCCATAATTTCTTTAGATAGATCAGTCATAAGAATAGTATATCATACTTTAGGTTGAAAATGCCAAACGAATAAAGGCTGATCCAAACAAAAAGAAAGCGATTTCTTATTGGAGTTAAGGAAAATCTGCACAAAGATAACGTTTTTTCTTGAAAAACGCGTATTTTTAAGGTATCATAGAGGTGTAAAAAATTTAACTCATAAGGAGAGTAAGAAATGTCAATTATTACTGATGTTTACGCTCGCGAAGTCCTAGACTCACGCGGTAACCCAACACTTGAAGTAGAAGTGTATACTGAATCAGGTGCTTTCGGACGTGGTATGGTTCCATCAGGAGCTTCTACTGGTGAACACGAAGCAGTAGAACTTCGCGACGGTGACAAATCTCGTTACGGTGGTCTTGGAACTCAAAAAGCTGTTGACAATGTAAACAACATCATTGCTGAAGCTATCATCGGTTACGATGTACGTGATCAACAAGCTATTGACCGTGCAATGATCGCTCTTGACGGTACTCCTAACAAAGGTAAATTGGGAGCAAACGCAATCCTTGGTGTGTCTATCGCTGTAGCTCGTGCTGCTGCTGACTACCTTGAAATCCCACTTTACAGCTACCTTGGTGGATTCAACACTAAAGTTCTTCCAACTCCAATGATGAACATCATCAACGGTGGTTCTCACTCAGATGCTCCAATCGCTTTCCAAGAATTCATGATCGTACCTGCTGGTGCGCCTACATTCAAAGAAGCTCTTCGTTGGGGTGCTGAAATCTTCCACGCTCTTAAGAAAATCCTTAAATCACGTGGTTTGGAAACTGCCGTAGGTGACGAAGGTGGATTCGCTCCTCGTTTCGAAGGAACTGAAGATGGTGTTGAAACTATCCTTGCTGCGATCGAAGCTGCTGGATATGTACCAGGTAAAGACGTATTCATCGGATTTGACTGTGCATCATCAGAATTCTACGATAAAGAACGTAAAGTCTACGACTACACTAAATTCGAAGGTGAAGGCGCTGCTGTTCGTACATCTGCAGAACAAATCGACTACCTTGAAGAATTGGTTAACAAATACCCAATCATCACTATCGAAGATGGTATGGATGAAAACGACTGGGAAGGTTGGAAAGCTCTTACTGAACGTCTTGGTAAGAAAGTTCAATTGGTTGGTGACGACTTCTTCGTAACTAACACTGACTACCTTGCACGTGGTATCCAAGAAGGTGCTGCTAACTCAATCCTTATCAAAGTTAACCAAATCGGTACTCTTACTGAAACTTTCGAAGCTATCGAAATGGCTAAAGAAGCTGGTTACACTGCCGTTGTATCACACCGTTCAGGTGAAACTGAAGATTCAACAATCGCTGACATCGCAGTTGCAACAAACGCAGGACAAATCAAGACTGGTTCACTTTCACGTACTGACCGTATCGCTAAATACAACCAATTGCTTCGTATCGAAGACCAACTTGGTGAAGTAGCTGAATACCGTGGATTGAAATCATTCTACAACCTTAAGAAATAATCTAGTTAACTAGATACAAAAGATCCTTGAGTTTTCTCAAGGATTTTTTTGTTATCGAGCCAAACAAAAATCCTCAACTAGCTAGTTGAGGAATCGTTTGATTAGAACAAGCCTTTGATTTTATCAACAGCACCGCTGACGAGATCGTTTCCAGCAACAAGGGCTTTGGCTTGTTCTAAGTAGTCACCAAGGTTATCCTTGTTGTCATCAATAAATTTTTTAGCAGCATCGAAATCTTTCTTTTCGATCATTTCTTTGACTTGGTTAAACAAATCCATTGGGTTCATGAGGCTTCTCCTATAAACTATTTATTAATATCACTATTTAATCATTTTTCAACCAAACTAGCAAGCGTTTTGATTCTTAGTTGAAGAGGACGCAAACTGCCTCTGGTACGTAGAAATCATGGCTCAATTCAGTCAATCGACCAGTTTCTTTGTCACGTTTAAAAACAGTGGCATTGTCTGAATCTTGATGAACTGCAATGAGGTATTCTTGGTCAGGACTAAGAATGAAATCGCGTGGATTGAGTCCATTGGTTGGAACGATTTCAAGAAGCACTAGGCTACCATCTGCCAAGATTTCATAGACTGCAATGGAGTTATGAGCTCGATTTGAGGCATAGAGGAATTTCCCATCCTCGGAGAGGCGAATAGCAGCAGCCCATTTTTGACCTTCATAATCTTCTGGTAGGGTGGAGATGGTTTGGAAATGTTCAAAGTAGCCAAGTCCATCATAGAAAAGGACATCGATGGTGGCGTTTAATTCATTAATCAGGTAAGCCGTCTTGTAATGAGTATGGAAAATGATATGACGCGGACCAGCACCTGGAGCAGTTTGGTAGGTTTGAGCTTGTGTCAGTTTTCCAAAATCATCGACTTGGTAGACCACTACTTGATCAGTCCCCAAATCACAAGTAATAAGCAGTTTATCAGGAGTGAGATCTGCATAGTGAACATGGGGACTGGCTTGGTTTTCGTGAGGTCCAGAACCCTGATGAGTCGCTTGATCGATCAAGGTCAAATGACCATCCTCATGAATGCGATACGAGAGGACTTGCCCCTTGTGATAGTTAGCTCCATAGACCAATCCACGCGCTTCATCAACAGAGACATAACAAAGGGGAGCTCCTTCATCTACCACGTGATTAATCAACTGGTGGTCAGGGTTAAAGCTCGCAATGCCACCAAGACCCTCTTCGGCTCCCACACTGTATAAGAAACCAGCTTTTGAAAAAGCAAGATAGGTTGGATTTGGCTCTTGCGCGACTAGTTGTAAGTCGCTAAGCTGACCAGTTCTTTCATCGAAGGAAGCTTTGTAAATTCCTTTGGAGTCGCGTTTGGTATAGGTTCCGAAATAAATATCTTGCATTACATGCACCTCGACTTTGTTGATAGCTCCATTATATCAGAAAAGAAGGGGATGGAAAACGATTAGGTGAAGGATTGACAAGTTAAGAATTAAAAACAAGCTCACATTCAGCTATACCGTGAAATTATAGAATAAAAATGCTAAAATAAAAACAGATTGAAAATGAAGGAGATTCCTGTGGAACATAAAGAAAAAGATTTTAGTTTATCCTGGTTTTTTAAATGGTTTGTTGATAATAAGGCCATTACTGTTTTCCTAGTAGCCTTGCTAATGGGATTAAATATTTTAGTTCTGAGCAAGATTAGTTTTATTTTTACACCGCTGTTAGAGTTTGGAGCAGCGGTCATGCTACCCGTCATTATTTCAGGCCTCCTCTATTATTTGTTAAATCCAATTGTTGACTTTTTGGAAAGGCACCGAGTTAAGCGGATTATTGCGATTTCCATCGTCTTCATCTTGATTGCCCTTCTCATTTTATGGGGCTTGGCCGTCGCTATTCCAGCCATTCAGCGTCAGGTGCTCAGTTTTATGAAGAATCTGCCAGATTACTTGGAAAAGGCCAATATGACCATTGATGATTTCTTAGACAACAAAGTGTCGCCAGAAATCAAGCCTCAACTGGATGAATGGACCAGCCAGTTGTCAGAGAATATTACTAGTTGGGCGAGTTCCTTCTCTGCCCGTGCAGTCAACTGGGTCAGCAATCTGATTGCTGTCGCCTCTCAGGTTATTATCGCTTTAATTATCATGCCGTTCATCGTCTTCTACCTTTTGAGAGATGGAAAGAACCTGAAAGGGCAGATCATTCGCTTTTTACCAACCAAGATTCGTGAATCAGCAGGCAAGGTGCTGTCTGATGTCAATACACAATTGGCCAATTATGTCAGAGGTCAGATTACAGTGGCTATTGTAGTGGCTCTTATGTTCATTGTCTTCTTTAAAATCATTGGTTTACGCTATGCAGTGACTTTAGGAGTGACGGCGGGATTCTTAAATCTGGTTCCTTATCTAGGAAGCTTTCTGGCCATGCTCCCAGCCCTAGTTTTAGGCCTGGTAGCAGGACCAGAGATGTTTGTCAAAGTCGTTATTGTCTTTATTGTTGAGCAAACCATCGAGGGACGTTTCGTCTCCCCACTTGTCTTGGGTAGTCAGCTCAATATCCACCCAATCACGATTCTGTTTGTATTGATTACTTCTGGCTCTATGTTTGGAATCTGGGGAGTCTTCTTAGGAATCCCAGTTTACGCTTCAGCTAAAGTAGTCATCAGTGCTCTATTTGAGTGGTACAAAGATGTCAGTGGCTTGTACGAAAAGGACGAAATTGAGGAAATTCAACGTGAAGAATAGTCAAAAAATTCTAGAAGCAATTGAGAAACAAGAGCTAGATCGCCTACCAGCTTATTTGGAGAAGGCTTTGGTAGAGGACGATCCAGCAACCTTGTTAGAATTGGGTCAGTATTTTGAAAGTATCGGCTTTTATCCTGAAGCCAAGCAAACCTACTTGCATCTAAAAGATGATTATCCAGAGGTCTATCTGAGTCTGGCGACCATTGTAGCCGAGGATGGTCTTATGGAAGAAGCATTTGCTTATCTGGAAGAAATCCCTGAAAGTTCGGAATGGTATCTAGCCAGTCTCCTAGTCAAGGCAGATCTCTACCAAAGTGAGGGGCTTGCAGATGTGGCTCGGGAAAAGCTGATGGAAGCAGCGACGCTTTCAGATGATCCAATCATTCAGCTGGGCTTGGCAGAGATTGATCTGGAACTCGAAAATTACCAAGAAGCCATTCAAGAATATGCTCAATTAGACAACCGTCTCATTTTAGAAGAAACAGGCATTTCCACCTATCAGCGGATCGGCTATGCTTATGCCAATCTAGGTCGGTTTGAGGCTGCCATTGAGTTTTTAGAAAAGGCCTTGGAAATCGAGTTTGATGACCAGATTGCCTTTGAATTGGCAACCCTTCTCTATGACCGAGAAGAGTATCAACGGGCGCTGATCTACTTCAAGCAGATTGACACACTGTCACCAGACTTTGAAGGATATGAATATGGCTATGCCTTGGCTCTACAAGCTGAGAATGACCGAGAAACAGCGCTAGCGATCGCAGAGCAAGGGATCCAAAAGAATCCTTTTGACGCTTACCTCCTCCTTCTAGCATCCCAGTTGGCCTACGAGTTACATCAGCCAGAAAAGGCAGAAAATTATCTGCTAGAAGCCAAAGAAGTAGCTGAGGACCTCGAAGATATCGCCCTTCGCCTAACAACCCTTTATTTGGAACAGGAACGCTATGAAGACGTCCTTGAATGGCAAGAAGTGGAAGTGGAGAATGTCGTCACCCGCTGGAATATTGCTCGTGCCTTGGTAGCACTCGAAGAGGTTGAAAAAGCAGATCCAATCTATGAAGAGCTCTACCCAGATTTGAAAGAAAATCCAGAGTTCTTAGAAAGCTATAGCTATCTCTTGAGAGAGTTGGGGGATATTGCAAAAGCCCGGGAAGTAGCAGAAGGCTATTTGCAGCTAGTGCCAGATGATGGGCAAATGCAAGCTTTCTATGAGAGCTTGCTAGAAGAATAAGAGTTTGGCTCTTGTGGGAGTGGGACTAGGAACAAGTTTTATCATTGTTCTATCCCACTCTTTTTAATCAGTCTTTCTGTTATTGTCCCTGAGAATATGGTATACTGGAAGGGCTAAAAAGAAGACAAGATGAATGAGGGAGAAAAAATGGAACCGGTGAAATTGTTTCAATACAATACCTTGGGGGCTTTGATGGCAGGTCTCTATGGGGGATCCTTTACCATTAAAGAATTACTGGAGCATGGAGATTTAGGAATTGGGACCTTGGACTCAATCGATGGCGAATTGATTGTCTTAGATGGTAAGGCCTATCAAGCTAAGGGTTCAGGAGAGGAGCCGGAGATTGTGGAAGTATCTCCAGATGCGACCGTTCCTTATGCGGCCATTGTTCCCCATCAGGCCGAAGTGATTTTTCGGCAACGCTTTGAAATGACAGATGAGGAGTTAGAGGCTCGCATTGAATCTTATTACGATGGTGAAAATCTGTTTCGTTCGATTAAGATTCATGGTGATTTTGCCACAATGCATGTGCGCATGATTCCCAAATCGACCTCGGAAACCAAATTTGCAGATGTGGCGACCCATCAGCCAGAATTTACACGAGAAAATGTTACAGGAACCATTGTTGGTTTTTGGACGCCAGAGATGTTTCATGGGGTCAGTGTAGCAGGCTATCACCTTCACTTTATCTCAGATGACCATACCTTCGGGGGGCATGTCATGGATTTTGTCATCAAAGAGGGCATCGTCGAAGTTGGAGCCATTGATCAATTGGACCAACGCTTTCCTGTCCAGGACCGCCAGTATCTCTTTGCCAAGTTTAATGTTGACCAGGTCAAAGAGGATATCCACAAATCAGAATAAAACAAAAGGGCTGAGATGAATCTCAGTCCTTTTACGTTGTCTACTCGCTGATGCGCATAGATTTGATCTTTTCTTCTTCAGGGGTGACCCGTAGGGTTTTTTGACCGGTATAGGTTACAAAGCCAGGTTTTCCTCCGGTTGGTTTGTTGAGTTTTTTGGTTTCAATCATGTCGACTTGGACCAGATTGGAGAGGCGTCCCTTAGAGAAATAGGCTGCCAGCTCAGCTGCATCGGTTTTGACCTCATCGGAAGGGTTGAGGTTACCTGTAATGACCACGTGACTACCTGGAATATCCTTAGCGTGGAACCAGAGTTCGTCCTTTTTAGCCATTTTGAAGGTCAATTCTTCGTTTTGAAGATTATTCCGGCCGACCAGAATAATGGTCTTGCCGTCTGAGGCTAAGTACTTCTCTGGTTTTTTCCGTTTGTGGATCTTTTCTCGGTTGCGTCGTTTGATAAAGCCTGTTTGGATCAGCTCTTCGCGAATCTCGGCTACTTCAGAAAGGCTGGCTTGGGCAAGAGCAGTTTCGACTGTTTCCAGGTAGGAGATGCTTTCCTTGGTTTCTTGGATAAGAGAGGTCAAATGTTTGACGGCTTCTTTTAGCTTCTGGTAGCGCTTGAAGTAGCGTTGTGCATTTTGACTGGGGGTCAAGGCCTTATCCAAGGCAATGGTAATAGGCTGGTTGGTATAGTAGTTGTCTAAGGTGACTTGGTCTTGATCATTTGGGACTTGATGGAGGAAAGTAGTAAGCAGTTCGCCTTTTTGACGGAACTCTTCGGCATTTTCTGTCGCTGCCAGTTCGGCTTCCTGTTTGGCCAATTTTTTCCGGTTCTTTTCTAGGTCATTGTCCACCTTGCGGATCAGTTCCCCAGCTTGTTGTTGGACCCGGTCGCGCTCAGCCTTGTCCAAGTAGTAGTGGTCAAGTAGATCCGATAAGGTCTCGAAGGTCTCCTCCTGGCTATCAGCAAAAGCGAGAGCAGCAAAAGATTTTTTCGTTAGACGGGGATCTGTTGGAGCTTCAAAGAAAGCTCGGAAGGTTTTTAATTTTTCTCCCGTTTCTAATCGACTGGCTAATTCTTGAGCAGTATCTCGACCAATACCCTGGAAATGGGTTTGAAGGTTTTTAGGTGTCAACTCTTCTCGGTGAAGAAAGGCGAATAAGGCTTCGTCTTTAATGGTAAAGGGGTTGACCGCTTCGGTTTTTGGAGGAGCTACATAGGTAGAACCTGGCAAGAGGGTCCGATAGCTGTTTTGAGAGAAGCCCACATGCTTGATCGCTTCGATAATTTTTCCAGTCGTCTTGTCCAGAAGAATGATATTGCTGTGCTTGCCCATGATTTCGATGATCAGGGTCACAGATATATCATCTCCAATCTCATTTTTATTAGAGACGGCAATTTCTAAAATACGGTCATTCTCCAGTTGCTGAATCTGCTCAATGACTGCCCCTTGGAGATACTTGCGCATGACCATGATAAAAGTATTAGGGAAGGCAGGATTCTCAAAATTGGTCTGGGTCCGTTGGATCCGACCAAAAACAGAGTGGGAAGAGAGCAAGAGTTTTTGATTCTTGCGGTTGCTACGAATTTGTAAAACCAACTCTTGTTCAAAGGGTTGGTTAATTTTTTGGATGCGACCATTTAGGAGTTCGCTTTGTAATTCATTCACCATATGGTGTAAAAAAAATCCATCAAAAGACATGGGGTTCCTCAACATTCTAGACTAATTCTAGTAAATTATATCAAAAAAGTGCCTGAAAACCCAGTAAGAAGGCGGTTTTCAATCCTTGTAAAAGCATCCGTTAGAAAATGAATTTCAGGAAATGACGAACGTTTTCAAAAAAAACATAAAAAAGTATTGACAAGGCTTACGGAAACATTTACAATGGATTCAATTAGAAAAGTAATAAATGAAAATTTATTAGAGAGCTCACGGTTGGTGGAAGTGGGTAGTGGACATTTATGAAATTGGACTAATGATGAGATGAATTTGAAACAATAAAAATTCGGTCGGCACACCTTATCGTGCAACTTGTTGCTAGACAAGACAGAGAGATGGGAGGAGTTTATCCATTTTCCCATAAGTGAGGTGGCACCGCGATGACACGTCCTCACATAGCTATAGCTATGTGTGGGCGTGTTTTTTGTTTCAAAAAGAAGGGAGAAAAGAAGATGAAGAAACGATGGCGACTCAGTCTTTAACAAAGATGCGAAAAAACGAAAAAAATAAATAATTGAGGTGAAAAATATGAAAAACAAACGTGTATTGGGAATGATCGGTGCTTTGCTAGCTATTATTTTAGTAGCAGTAGTCTATCCAATGTTAAACAATAAAAATGATGCCAATAAAGCAGATGGAACTAAAAAGGTAAAAGTCGGTGTCTTACAGTTGGTCAGCCACCCATCGCTAGACGAAATCTACAAGGGGATTCAAGATGGCTTGGCTGAAGAAGGCTATGACAAGGACAAGATTGAGATCGAATTCCTCAATGCAGAAGGGGACCAAAACAAGGTTGCTACCATGAGTAAACAATTGGTTCAAAACAACAACGATGTCTTGATCGGAATCGCAACCCCATCCGCGCAAGGTTTAGCTAGTGCAACCAAGGACAAACCAATCATCATGGGTGCTATCACAGACCCAGTCGGCGCTAACTTGGTCAAAGATTTGAAAAAACCAGGTGGCAATATCACAGGAGTATCTGACCACAACCCAACGGAACAACAGTTGAAGTTGATCAAAGAGTTGACTCCAAACGTGAAAACAATCGGTGTCCTTTACTCAACCAGTGAAGATAATTCTAAAACGCAAGTAGAAGAATTTACAAAATTGGCTGAAAAAGCAGGCTACAAAGTAGTTCCTTATTCAGTCCCTTCTACAAATGAAATTGCTTCAACGGTTTCTGTCATGACTGGTAAAGTAGATGCCATCTGGGTTCCAATCGACAACACCATCGCTTCAGCCTTCTCAACGGTAGTCGAAGCAAACAAAACAGCTAAAAAACCAATCTTCCCAAGTGCGACAGCCATGGTCGAAGCTGGTGGTTTAGGTTCAGTCGTTGTCGACCAACACGATCTTGGAGTGGCAACTGGTAAAATGGCTGCGAAAATCTTGAAAGGTCAAAAACCAGCGGATACACCAGTCGAAATCTTTACAGATGGTAAATCTGTCATCAACAAAAAAGTGGCAGAAGAATTAGGCATTACCATTCCAGAATCTGTCTTGAAAGAAGCTGGACAAGTCATCGAATAAAAACAAATTGAATAACAAGAACGGCAGAGGAATTTGGCTTTGGCAGGTCTTTAAATCCTGACCTTTAAAAATGTTCACCAGTGCCCAGGACCAGCTTATTTTACTCTTGGTAGAGGAGAAAGAATTGAAAATCAAAATAACAGATCTTCATCCGACCCAACTATATTTATCAGAAAAGAAGTTACATGATATCCAGATGCTTGATCAATCGGCGGAAATCATCAATGTTGATCCAATTAGTATTCTTGCGTTTGGAAATTGCTTCTTGATTACAGACGGGCATCACAGGGCTTATCAGGCTTTATTGGCAGGTCGGGATACGATTTCTGCTGAGTTTGATAAAGATGGTGGTGATGAAATTTATCATCTCTATGCGCAAGCTTGTGAGGAAAGAAAGATATCCTCTGTTATGGATTTAAAACATCATATCTTACCTCAAGATGAGTATGAAGCAAAATGGTATAACTGGTGTGATGGTTTTAACCAAGCAGCAACTCTTCTATTGAAAAGGAAAGCAGATGAAACAGACAAGGCAAATAGATAATGCCCTGCGTCTTGTTCCTTTGTCTATTGAAATTAGTCTCATCTAACTTGTTTTTTACCTAAAAATCTGATAAACTAGAAAGTAATTGAATAGAAATCTGCAAGACTAGTACCTCAAGGGAAGTGCAACAGGGAGAAGAGCCGTGACTGAAAGCTCTTTGCATGAAAGCTGAGTGAATTCACTTGCGCAAGGATTTAGAAATTAAGGTCTGAGTTTCAGATAAAAGACGGATGGTACCGCGTGTCAACGCTCCGAATATGGGTGTGGCGCGTGGTTTTTTCTATGTCTGAGTGAAGACCATGATGGAGGAAATATGTCAACGATTGAAGAACAATTAAAAGCGCTTCGGGAAGAAACGCTGGCAGCTTTGAAGCAGATCTCTGCTGAAAACGAAAAAGAGATGCAAGAGTTACGCGTCTCTGTCCTTGGGAAAAAAGGTTCCCTTACTGAAATCCTTAAAGGGATGAAAGATGTCTCTGCTGAAATGCGTCCGGTTATCGGAAAGTACGTCAATGAAGCGCGTGATGTCTTGACGGCTGCCTTTGAAGAAACAGCTAAACTCTTGGAAGAAAAGAAAGTCCAAGCTAAATTGGCTAGTGAGAGTATCGACGTGACCCTACCAGGACGTCCAGTCGCAAGTGGTCATCGTCATGTCTTGACCCAAACCAGTGAAGAAATCGAAGATATCTTTATCGGGATGGGCTACCAAGTCGTCGATGGGTTTGAAGTCGAAAAAGACTACTACAACTTTGAACGCATGAACCTTCCAAAAGATCACCCAGCGCGGGATATGCAGGACACCTTCTACATCACAGAAGAAATCTTGCTTCGGACCCACACATCACCAGTTCAGGCGCGTGCTATGGATGCGCATGACTTTAGCAAGGGGCCTTTGAAGATGATCTCTCCAGGGCGGGTCTTCCGTCGGGATACAGATGATGCGACCCACAGCCACCAGTTCCATCAAATCGAAGGTTTGGTCGTTGGGAAGAATATTTCTATGGCAGACCTCCAAGGAACGCTTCAGTTGATCGTGCAAAAGATGTTTGGTGCAGAACGCCAAATCCGTCTGCGTCCTTCTTACTTCCCATTTACAGAGCCATCTGTTGAAGTAGATGTCTCTTGCTTCAAATGTGGTGGAGCGGGATGTAATGTATGTAAGAAGACCGGTTGGATCGAAATCATGGGGGCCGGTATGGTTCACCCACGCGTGCTTGAGATGAGTGGCATTGATTCAACAGTCTATTCAGGATTCGCCTTCGGACTTGGTCAGGAGCGTGTAGCCATGCTTCGTTATGGAATCAATGATATCCGTGGCTTCTATCAAGGAGATGTTCGCTTCTCAGAACAGTTTAAATAATCATGTTAGTTAGAGTAAAAATCGATCAGGCACAGACCCTGCGTGACTTAGAGGTGGAGACCTACCGGGATACCTTTGGTCCCTATATTGTTGAGAAAGATTTGGAAGATTACTTCTCTACCGTGCTCTCTTTGGAGCAAGTCGAGAAGGATCTGCTAGATCCAGAGTCCGAAACTTATTTTGTCCTCAATGAAGATCAAGAAATCTGTGGTTTTCTCAAGATTAACTGGGGTCAAGCGCAGACCGAGCCAGTAGAGATGGACAAGTCCTTTGAGATCCAACGGATCTATGTCAAAAAGGAATGGCATGGGGCTGGTTTTGGCAAGGAAATGTTTCTCTTTGCGCTGGATCAAGCCAAGAGCCGTGGCTTTGAGTGGGCCTGGCTAGGTGTCTGGGAACGCAACTTTAAGGCACAAGATTTTTACTACCGCTTTGGATTTGAACGATTTAGTGAACACGAGTATCCTACCGGTGATACGGTTGATATTGACTGGTTGTTGAGAAAGAAATTGACCTAGAAGGAATGAGAAACTTCTATTCTAGAGATGGGGAGGTTACTAGACCTTCCTAAGCCAGCCTCGAGCTGGAAAACACAAAATGAAAGGATCAAAACGAGGGTGGATGGAGATTTAGGAAAGCTATCTAGATTTCAGCATGGCCCTTGGTATCTTACATATGTTAGTTAGTTATAAATGGTTAAAAGAATTGGTGGACATTGATGTGCCATCACAAGAGTTGGCTGAAAAAATGTCAACCACAGGGATCGAAGTAGAAGGTGTGGAATCACCAGCTGCCGGTCTCTCAAAAATTGTCGTCGGAGAAATCCTGTCTTGTGAAGATGTGCCAGAAACACACTTGCATGTCTGCCAAGTCAATGTGGGTGAAGAAGAAGCCCGTCAAATCGTCTGTGGTGCACCGAATGTGCGCGCTGGCATCAAGGTCATGGTGGCTCTTCCAGGTGCTCGTATCGCGGACAACTACAAGATCAAAAAAGGGAAAATCCGTGGTTTAGAATCACTCGGAATGATCTGCTCCCTTGGTGAATTAGGGATTTCTGACTCAGTTGTACCAAAAGAATTTGCAGATGGGATCCAAATCTTGCCTCAAGATGCTGTTCCTGGGGATGAAGTCTTCTCTTATCTCGACTTGGATGATGAAATTATCGAACTTTCCATCACTCCTAACCGTGCAGACGCTCTTTCTATGCGTGGGGTAGCACACGAAGTAGCTGCTATCTATGACAAGGAAGTCAACTTTAAGGAATTCAGTTTAACAGAAACAGACCAAGCTGCAGCGGATGCTCTTTCAGTCAGCATTGACACAGATAAGGCTCCTTACTATGCTGCCCGTATCCTGGATAATGTGACCATCGCACCAAGTCCACAATGGTTGCAAAACCTCCTCATGAACGAAGGTATTCGTCCGATCAACAATGTCGTTGACGTGACCAACTACATCCTACTTTACTTTGGTCAGCCTATGCATGCCTTTGACTTGGATACATTTGAAGGGACTGACATCCGTGTCCGTGAAGCGCATGCTAGTGAGAAATTGGTGACCTTGGACGGGGAAGAGCGTGAGTTGGAAACAAATGATCTCGTCATCACTGTCGCTGATAAACCAGTAGCCCTTGCCGGTGTCATGGGTGGTCAGGCTACAGAAATCTCTGAAAAGTCTAGTCGTGTCGTCCTTGAAGCTGCTGTCTTCAATGGCAAATCGATCCGTAAGACCAGCGGTCGTCTCAACCTTCGTTCTGAATCATCTTCTCGCTTTGAAAAAGGCATCAATGTGGCTACTGTCAATGAAGCCCTTGATGCGGCAGCCAGCATGATTGCTGAACTTGCCGGAGCAACTGTTCGTAAAGGTATTGTTTCAGCAGGCCAGCTTGATACTTCAGATGTAGAAGTTTCTTCCACTCTTGCAGACGTTAACCGTGTCCTCGGTACAGAGCTTTCCTACGCAGATATCGAAGATGTCTTCCGTCGTCTTGGATTTGGCCTTTCTGGAAATGCGGATAGCTTTACTGTCAGCGTCCCTCGTCGCCGTTGGGACATCACTATCGAAGCGGACCTCTTTGAAGAAATCGCTCGTATCTATGGCTATGACCGCTTGCCAACTAGTCTACCAAAAGATGATGGGACAGCAGGTGAGTTGACAGCGACTCAAAAACTCCGTCGTCAAGTTCGGACGATTGCTGAAGGAGCAGGCTTGACTGAAATCATTACCTACGCTCTGACAACTCCTGAAAAAGCCGTTGAATTTACGACTGCACCAAGCAACTTAACTGAGCTCATGTGGCCAATGACTGTGGACCGTTCAGTTCTCCGTCAAAATATGGTTTCTGGTATCCTTGATACAGTTGCCTACAACGTAGCGCGTAAGAACAAAGACTTGGCTCTTTATGAGATTGGAAAAGTCTTCGAGCAAACAGGTAATCCAAAAGAAGACTTGCCAAATGAAATCAACAGCTTTGCCTTTGCTTTGACTGGCTTAGTTGCTGAAAAAGACTTCCAGACTCCAGCTGTTCCAGTTGATTTCTTCTATGCTAAGGGAATCTTGGAAGCCCTCTTTGCTCGCTTGGGTCTTGAAGTGACTTATACAGCAACCTCTGAAATCGCTAGCCTCCATCCAGGACGTACAGCCTTGATTTCACTCGGGGATCAAGTTCTTGGTTTCCTCGGTCAAGTACACCCTGTGACGGCTAAGGCTTATGATATTCCAGAAACTTATGTAGCCGAGCTTAACCTTTCAGCTATCGAAGCAGCCCTTCAACCAGCTGCTCCATTTGTGGAAATTACGAAGTTCCCAGCAGTCAGCCGTGATATCGCCCTTCTCCTCAAAGAAGAAGTGACTCACCAAGAGGTGGTTGATGCCATTCAAGCTGCGGGCGTGAAACGTTTGACAGACATCAAACTCTTTGACGTCTTCTCAGGTGAAAAACTGGGTATCGGAATGAAATCTATGGCTTACAGCTTGACTTTCCAAAATCCAGAAGATAGCTTGACCGACGAAGAAGTCGCTCGCTATATGGAAAAAATCCAAGCTTCACTTGAAGAAAAAGTCAATGCAGAAGTGCGCTAAAATATGTATAGAAAAAAACCGTTGATGAGATGCATCAACGGTTTTTAAAATTCATTTTACAAAATTGTTTCCATGACGGTTTCTTGAGGTTTCATGCCCTGTCTTTGGTAGAAGCGAAGGGCTCCCTCGTTGTCATTCCAGACATTAAGAGTTAGGTTGTAGCAACCGATCTCCTTCGCATAGCTGACAGCGAATTGATAGAGTTGATCGCCAATCTTTTGCCCACGCGCTGCCTGTTCGACACACAAGTCCTCGATAAAGAGGGTTTTAATAGGATGAAGGATAGGATTGTCAGATACTTCTTTAATAGTGACAAAGAGATGCCCTAGGATTTGGCCATCTTCATTTTCATAGACGAAAATCGGTGTCTTGTCTTGCTCCATTAACTTTTCCAATTCTTCTTCGCTATATTTACCGCCACTACCTTTGAAAATATCTGGACGAGCTTGGTGGTGAACGGAAAGAATCTGTTCCAAGAGGCGAAGTAAGTCGGGAATATCTTTTGGTTGAGCTAAACGAATCGACATCTAGGTTCTCCTTAGTAGTATTTTCTTCATTATAAAAATTTTTTATGGAGCTTGTCAATGAAAAAGGATTCTTAAAAGGTGCGCAAATGCAGGCTTTTAATTTTTTGCCTCAAATAATCTTGTCAACCATCCTTCTATTTTTGACAAATATTTTTATTTTTTTGATAAATATACTTGTCAAAAAGAAAAAGAAGTGTTACAATGATTTTAGTTGAAAGAAGGGAAGGTTTTCTTATGGGAGGCATGTGGATTCTTTTTATCCCTTTTATGATTATCATTTATGCAAGCTCAGAAAAGAAGATAAAAAGGTTGAACAAACGCATTAGACGATTAGATAAACAAGTGAAAGGAAATCAAGACATGTCTAGAATTTTAGAAGAATTGAAAGGAAAAACGGCCACTGTTACAGTGAGTGGTGTTGGATTCGAGTATGAAATTTTGGATATCGACGAAGATTGGGTCAAACTGACTCGTGTGAATAATAAACAACAAAGAGAGACAAAATTAGTTCGCATTGAAGATATTCAAGGTATTCAACTATAGGGGGCGAAAGCCATGATCTTAAAAAATCGACTGAAAGAGCTGAGGGCGCGTGATGGGCTCAATCAATCCGAGCTAGCCAAGCTAGCAGGGGTCTCGCGCCAGTCCATCAGTCTCTTGGAGCGGGGGGAATACACCCCCTCGGTTATTATTGCCATCACCATCGCCCAAATTTTCAAGGAACCGGTGGAGAATGTCTTTAGTCTAGTAGAGGGAGAGGAATAAAAGTGAAAAAGAAATTAAAAGAGAGGTCAGCCCGTTTTCGTTTTTGGAGAAACATGGCCATGATCCTATCAGGATTAATCATTGGTTTTTTGACAGGTTATTTTGGTTCAGACCATCCTATTGAATTCCAAAAGCTATTTGATCGAGATATGCTCTATATAGGGTCAATCATTTTATATCTGGTGATTTTCGGGATTGTGTCTACCTACCTCATCTCATCGCGCCAGTCTTATCAGATGATGGAGGAGGCAGAAGATGAAGACGAAGCCTACCGTTATGAAAGCCAAACGAGAAGAATCTATGACTTGGCTACGATGTTCAAAGGCGTCATGATTGTTCCCTATCTATTAGTGATTTTCTTCTCTTGCCAAAAACTAGTCTATGAAGAAAAACTAACAGGTGCTTTTGGGAAATACACCATCCCGCTTATTTTTCTTGCTTTGCTCCTTCTTACTTTTGGGCTAGAACATCAGTTTCGAAAAACCTTCAAACAGATTTATGGAAAAGCAATCCCACGCAATGCTAGTGGGGCAGAAGTCCGTGAACTAATAATGAGCATGATAGATGAGGCAGAGATACAAATTTGCTATGAGGAGAATTACGATATTGTCTTCAAGTTAAGCAATTATGTCTTACCGATTTCCTTGATGGTGATATTCTTAGTTGGCATTGCTTTCCAGGCAGATATCTTGTTAGCATTAGTAGTTGTATCACTGATTTATGTTTATATCTTGGTCTCTCAGTACAAGATTACCAAACGTTACTATAAAGAGTAGAGGAGTTTTCTATGTTAGAAATCAGAAATTTAGAAAAGAGCTTTGGCAAAAAGCAAGTCTTGTTCGGCATTGACTTGACTGCGAAAAAAGGATCCATCTTAGGTTTGATCGGGAAGAACGGAGCAGGGAAGACCACCATCTTCCATAGTATCCTCCGCTTCCTTGACTACAGCGGCGATATCCAATTGGATGGCAAAGCAATCAGTCAAGAAACCTACAAGGAAATTGGCTACCTACCAGAAGAGCGGAGTCTCATGCCTAAGTTGACCATCTATGAGCAAGTCCGTTACCTTGCTAATCTCAAAGGCATGTCAACTGCTGAGGTCAAAGAGAAACTTCCAATCTGGATGGAAAAACTTCAAGTAAAAGGAAAATTAACCGATAAGATTAAGAGCCTCTCAAAAGGGAATCAACAAAAGGTTCAATTGATTATTACCATGATCCATGAGCCGAAATTGATCATCCTAGATGAGCCTTTTAGTGGACTGGATCCTGTTAATACAGAAGTCCTCAAGCAGGTCATCTTTGAAGAAAAAGAACGCGGTGCAACTATTATCTTCTCAGACCATGTCATGACCAATGTAGAAGAACTCTGTGATGAGTTGGTCATGATCCGTGATGGATCAGTGATTCTCTCAGGTCCCGTACAAGAAGTTCGTAATAGCTTTGGCAAGACTCGTCTCTTCGTATCCAATGACTTCAGTAAAGAGGAGTTGGAAGCCTTGCCTCATGTGACTAAAGTAACTATGACTAAGCAAGGTCTATGGAAGTTGGTATTGGATGATGAGACAGCAGGTCCAGACCTCTTTGACCAGTTGACCAAGGGTCGCTATCTAGCAACCTTTGACCAACAAGCCCCAACCATTGATGAAATCTTTAAATTAGAATCAGGAGTAGAAGTATGAAACAGATGCTGATTGTTATCAAAGAAACTTATTTACGCCAAGTGAAATCATGGAGCTTTTTCCTGATGGTTCTTTCTCCCTTTCTCTTCATTGGATTGACGATTGGAATAAACTACTTCGTTGGCTCTTCTACCTCTGCTAAAAGCAACATCGCCTTGATTACAGATCAAGCTCCTGTCAAGGAAGGATTGAAAGACACCGATGGCTTGACCTTTGACTATAAGGACGAAGCAGCAGCTAAAAAGGCCATGAAAGAGGAAGAAATCAAGGGAATCCTCACAGTTGAAGAAAAGGATGGCCAGCTAGAGGCTCGCTACCAGAGTGAGGATGCCATGAAGCCAGATTTCAAATCAATCGTCATGGCAAAATTGAGTCAGGTGCAACAAATGCTCAATGTTTCTAAGGCAGACTTAAGCCAGGAGCAGTTAACAGCCCTTTCTCAACAGGTCTCATTGACTGAAAAAATTGATGAGAAAAAAGAAGGATTGAAAATGGTGCAGACCATGGTAGCTGGAGGAATCGGTTTTCTTCTCTACATGATTCTAATCTTTTATTCAAGTATCACTGCCCAAGAGGTAGCCAGTGAAAAAGGAACCAAGATCATGGAAGTGGTCTTCTCAAGCATTCGCGCAACTCACTATTTCTATGCTCGTATGATTGGTCTATTCGGAGTGATTTTTACCCATATTGGTATCTATGCAGTAGGTTTGGGAGGCGTTTGGATCTTTAGAGATTCCATTCCGCTTGTGAAAGATGTTTTATCTCCAGACTCTCCTATTACTCAACATATTGGACAATCCATTTCCTTGAATACCTTCTTCTTTATCATTCTTGGAATCTTCATGTACGTGGTACTCTCAGCTTTCCTAGGTTCAACAGTTGCTCGTCCAGAAGATACAGGGAAGGCCCTCTCTCCTCTGATGATGTTGGTGATGGTTGGATTCTTTGGAGTGACTACCTTGGGTAGCGCAGGAGATGTCCCACTATTGAAGATTGGATCCTACATTCCATTCATTTCAACCTTCTTCATGCCATTCCGTACGATCAATGGCTATGCAAGTGGACTTGAATCATGGGGTTCATTCGGAATCGCCTTGGCCTTCACGCTCCTCGGCACCATGATCATTGGAAAAATCTATTCTAGCCTCATCTTACAAACGGATGACCTAGGCTTGGTCAAAACAGTTAAAAAAGCCTTGAGCTATCGTTAAAAGAGACACCTTCAGTAGATGCTGAAGGTGTTTTACTTTGTGAAATCATTGCTGTTTGATCTTCTTTCCTTTATAATGAAGGAAGAATGAAAAGGAGGCGGACATGAACTATATTGAGTTTGCTGAAAATGAGCGTTTGTCCACGATTGTCCTTGGGATGATGCGGATCAGTCAGATGAGTGAAGATGAGGTGGAGGCCTTGGTGGAAGCAGCCTTGTCGATTGGAATTAACACTTTTGATCTGGCGGATATCTATGGCGATGGCCAGTGTGAGGTCCTACTGGGGAAGGTTCTCAAGCGCCGTCCGGATCTTCGGGATCAGATGTGGATCCAGTCCAAGTGTGGGATTCGCAAAGATGGCTTTACCTATTTTGATTTTTCGAAGGACTATATTTTGGATTCCGTCGATGGCATCCTCGAGCGTCTGCAGATCGAGCGCTTAGATAGTCTCCTCCTTCACCGACCGGATGCCCTCATGGAGCCGGAAGAAGTGGCGGCAGCTTTTGATAACTTGGAGCAAGCGGGCAAGGTCCGTCATTTTGGGGTGTCCAATCAAAATCCTATGATGATGGAATTGCTCAAAACGGCTGTCAAACAACCACTCAAGGTCAACCAGTTGCAGTTGAGTGCCGCCTTTACACCAAGCTTTGAAGCTGGTTTTCATGTCAACATGGAAGGGCCAAAAGCAGCTGTGCGAGATGGCAGTGTCTTTGAGTATTGTCGCTTAACCGATACGGTGATTCAAGCTTGGTCTGTCCTCCAGCATGGCTATTTCAAGGGGAATTTTGTCGGTAAGGAAGAGTTTGCGGCCCTCAATCATGTCCTTAATGACTTGGCGAAGAAATACCAGGTCACTCCGACAGCCATCGCCCTTGCTTGGGTCCTCCGCTATCCGGGTAAGATGCAGGCTGTCATCGGAACGACCAAGCCCCAGCATGTCCTTGAAGCAGGGAAAGCAGCAGAGGTGAATTTGACCCGCAAGGAATGGTACCAAATCTACTTGGTGGCGGGAAATGATTTGCCTTAGAATCTTGTTAGTAAACCAGATTCCACTCTTATCGGTGGACTGGTTTTTTGTTTTGTAGTTTTCAGATTTTTCTTGACAAGTCTTTCTTTTTTATGGTATTCTTTATGCAACAAGTGTTGCGCAACAAATGTTGCGTGAAAGGAGTCTTATGCCACCAAAGGTTAAATTCAGTAAAGAGGCTATCATTGGGACAGCTTTACAATTGGTGAGAGAAGAGGGCATGGCTAGTTTAACTGCTCGAGCATTAGCAGAGAAACTAGGAGCCACACCGAGAGTCATTTTTGGGCAATTTGCCAATATGGCTGAGTTACAAGCAGAGGTTATTGGTGCTGCGGAGATGGTCGTGGTGGAGTATATTCGCAAGGCCTTAGAAGATGAGAAGCCTTTTCGATCTGTTGGGGTTGCTTATATCCTTTTCGCCTCAAAAGAGCCCCAACTTTTTCAGTTGCTTTTCCAAAATCCTAGCAAAGAGCCGATTCGTCGCTTTCAAGATTTTCTTCCCATGAAGGATCATAGTTACCAGTTGGTTCTGGATTCGATCGTCGCAGACTATCCTTTGACTGTTGAGGAGGCTGGTCGCTTGTACCAGCATCTATTTATCTACTCACACGGGATGGCCTCAATGGTTGCTTCTGGTATTTACCAGTTCAGCATGGAAGAAGTGATTGGATTACTGACAGAGGTTTGTCAATCTCTCATCAAAGAAATGGTAGGAAAGAAATGATTCAACTAGAAAATGTGCACAAAAGTTACGGCCAAACCAAGGTTTTAAAGGGGATTGGTTTGCAGATTCAAGACCAGGATGATGTGGTTATCCTTGGTCCTTCTGGATCGGGAAAATCAACTCTCTTAAATGTGTTATCAGGCTTAGAAAAGGTTGACGAGGGGCATATCCTCATTCAAGGACAAGATTTATCACAACTCACGGATGCTCAATTGACAGCCTTTAGACGTGAGAAGATTGCCTTTATCTTCCAGCAGTATTATTTATTGCCGAATCTGACGGTCAGACAGAATGTAAAGATGGGTGCTGACCTGGCAAACAATCATGATTTTTTGCAGATCATAGAAGATTTGGGACTTGGCGATAAGCTAGACAAGTATCCGAGTGAATTGTCGGGTGGGGAACAGCAGAGAGTCTCTATTGCTCGGGCTTTGGCCAAAAAGCCAGAGATACTCTTCTTAGATGAGCCGACGGGAGCCCTTGATGAAGAAACAGGGCGCAAGATTCTCGACTATATCTGGAAATTGAAGGAAAAGCTGGGCTTTACCCTCATCATGGTGACACACAACCAAAATATTGCGGATATGGCTAGAACCATCATTCGTGTCAATAGTGGCAAGATTACAGAAGTTGTGACCAATGAACAACCTCAGACTGCCTATGAGATCGGATGGTAAGCTATGTTTTCAGTAAAAGATATTCGAAAATTAGTTGTCGTCAGTATCATTGGGGCTTGTGCGGTCTTTGTGGCCAATCTCTTCTTGAATTTTTACTTGGACATCGAGCAATTAGAGATTTCGAAAACCAATCCCATGATTCAGACCTACTATGATGCCCAGGTTTCGCTTTCCTGGATGGTAGCCATGGTCAGTGGGGTCGTCTTGTCTTTGACGTCGGTCCTTCTCATGTGTTTTTATATCAAACAATTTGTCGATGACCACAAGGAACAATTAGGGATTTTAAAGGCTTTGGGCTATAGCAATGGCCAGTTGGCTAAACGGTTTTGGGCCTTTGGGCTCAGTTTTGGAGCTGGAGCGCTTCTTGGCTATCTCGCTTCATTTCTCATGATGGGACATTTTTATGACTTTCGTAATGAGAAGGGGATCCTGCCAGAAATCACCATTCATTTTCATTGGCAGCTCTTGCTTGCTTTGGTGATCCTGCCAACGACATTTTTTATGCTTCTCGCGATTGGTTATGCTAGAAGACAACTCCAAACGCCGGCACTTCGCTTATTGAAAAAATCCCCAAGTCCTATCAAGGTCAAAAGGAGAAAGAAGGCTCCCAAGAAAGAGAAGGCCTTCCTAAAAGAGCTGTCTTCGTCACTGATATGGGGGAGAAAATCTATCTTGTTTTTTGTGGTCTTTGGCTCCATGTGTTTTGCGGCCATGGTTCAATTGTCCTTTGGCCTCAAGGATTACACAGATGACATCATCCAAACCATGATGATTATGATTGGTTTGATCCTTTCTTTCTCGATTCTCTTGTTGTCATTGGGGATTGTGGTCTCAGAAAGTCGTGAAACCTTGGCTCTTATGAAGGCTTTTGGCTACACCAATCGGGAATGTCAAGGTCATATTCTCGCTCCCTATCGTTTTTGGGCCTATCTAGGATTTGTTTTTGGGACAGCTTATCAATATGGCATCATGGAAATCTTGATCGGTGTGATCAAAGATACGGTTCCTGAAAAGATTGAGCATCACTTTGATGGGAATGTGTGCTTTTGGACTTTGATCGGTTTTGTGGTGGTTTACGAAAGCCTCTTTTATCTATCCAACAGAAAACTCCAAAAACAAACGATTAAAGAAGTGCTCTTAGCAGAATAAATAGAAAAGAGAGTGGGACAGAAATTGGTAATTCGTTAGAATTTGATTTCGTCGTCCCACCTCCGCACAGTTGAGTAGGGCTGTAAAAGCTGATGAAATCAGCGTAGTAGAGCCCACTCAACCACTGCGTCTTGCTCGACAATTTTTGTCCCAGCCTTTTTTGTAGAATCATTGACAGGGAGAGGCTTTTCCGCTATTCTAGGGGAATAAAAGAAATGAAAGAGAGACAGCATGAAACGGAGTTATTGGCAGGACCTGAAAGGGGCCTTTTACTTGATCTGGCGCAACAAATGGTCCTTTATCTCTGTGGGGATTCTTTTGCAGTTTGTGGTTGGTATAGGGGCTGCGGCCTTGAGTTGGGTCTTTCAACTGGCTCTCCTCTTATCGGGTGCGTCCAACATTGACAAGAACAATATCCTCACGACCTTGACCAATCCATTGAGTCTAGTGGCTTTGATTCTCTTTGCCATCGTCTTCGCCTTTCTCTTTATGCTGGAGATGCGGACCATGATTGCCCTGATCTATCTGTCTCGTACGGATCAGCACCTATCTTTTAATAAGGTCTTTCGCCAGTCTTTTGGTCGCTTAAAGGATTTTAGCGGTTGGAATCTGTTGCATTTTCTCTTTTATATGGTTCTGACTCTGCCTGTAGCGGGTCTCTTCATTGGTTCCACTCTGACGGACGGTCTCTATATTCCTAACTTTATCACAGGGGAGTTTAGCAAGACGACCGCTGGGACCATCGGCCTCTTCATAGTTCAAGTGCTTCTAATCTATCTCAATCTGCGTCTCATCTATACGGTACCCAATATCGTGATTGAAGAGCTTCCTTTTGGGGCTGCCATGCGCAAGAGTTGGGAGATGACCAAGAAGGGTGGGATCCGCCTTATCCTGCGGATCTTCTCCTTTGAGTTTATCCTTTCTGTAACGGGCATTCTCTTGATCCTTGGCCTGGTCTTTGCGTCTAGTCAGCTGGACAAAACGGGCCAGCATATCTGGGTGCAGACTATCTTTTTGGTCTTGATCCGCCTCTACATTTTCCTCTTTTCTGTCATGTCTAAACTGGGAACCTTTGGAATCATCCTAGACAATGGATGGGAGGCTCCAAGTCGTTCGGTCATCAAGACTCGAGGTTCACGCAAGATGAAGGGGCTCTTTGTCCTGACCTTTCTTTTCCTCTTGGCTCAGTCAGGAATGGCAGCATTTGACTTAGCGGCCTTAGAGGTCAATGACCAGGTAAAAATCGTAGCCCATCGTGGCTATGTGGCCAAGGGTGTAGAAAATTCCCTTGAAGCACTCGAGGCAGCTGCCAAGGAGAAGGCTTCCTATGTCGAGATGGATATCCTCTTGACCAAGGACCATCAATTCGTCGTCATGCATGACTACAATCTCAAACGCTTGGCTGGAGTGGACAAGGATGTCAAAGATATGACGCTGGCTGAGGTGCAGGGATTAAAGATCCAACAGGATGGTCATACCAGTCATATCCCCTCCTTTGAGGAGTTTGTCACCCGGGCCAAGGAGCTGAAGATGCCCCTCTTGGTCGAGCTCAAGCCTCATGGTGCAGAACCGGAAAATTACGTAGATCTCTTCGTCCAAAAGATGAAGGAGTTGGGAGTTGAAAATGACTATCCAACCATGTCCTTGGATCTGTCGGTGATGGAAAAGGTGGAAAAGAAAGCCCCGGAGATTAAGACCGGCTATGTCATTCCGATTCAGTTTGGACAGTTTGAGGACTACCCGGTTGATTTCTTTGCAATCGAAGACTTTTCTTATCAGGAGGATTTGGTAACCCAGGCCCATGAGATGAAAAAAGAGCTCTATGTCTGGACCATCAATGATGAGCAAAAGTTAACGGCCTACCTTCAACGACCGGTTGATGGAATCATTACGGATGAAGTAGCAGAGGCATAAAGCCTGAAGAAAAACTTGAAGAAGAATAAGACCTACTTTGATCGCTTCCTGAGCTTGGTGTCTCTCAGTACCAATGAAGAGTAGGAACTTGTCTCCAGAAGAATGTCAGTCTATTTGGTAAGGACTGACTAAAAGTTTGATTTTTATCCATTGTTAAGCTATAATAACTATTACAAATAACGAAAGTCGTCCCTACAGTCACGCTGTCAGGGCGCTTTCTCTTTCTATAGCTTTCGCATGCAGAGATGGCTGATTCTGTTCAAATGATTTTTTCTTTGTTTAGGAATGGACGTCTTGCTGACGAAAACTGTACTAACTAGTATTTTAGGAGGTATCTATGCTTCAGTCATTGATTGCTGAAATCAAGGAATATAAGAAACCCTCAGTTCTGGCCTCACTCTATATGGTGTTTGAGGTTATGTTTGAGATTTCTATTCCCTTTATCATGGCGACGCTTCTGGACAAGGGGGTTCAGAAGGGGGATATGACCACGGTTCTGACCTATGGTCTCCTCATGTTGGTCTTCGCCTTTCTCTCTCTTTTCTGTGGGATGCAGTCGGCTCGCTACGGGGCTTTTGCATCAGCCGGATTTGCTAAGAATCTACGGAAGGCGATCTTTAAAAAGATCCAAACCTTCTCCTTTGAAAACATCGATAGCTTCTCCTCAGGTGGTCTGGTAACCCGGATGATGACGGATGTGACCAATGTGCAGAACTCCTATCAGATGGTCATCCGGATCTGTGTGCGTGCACCGCTTAACTTGATTTTTGCTATTGTTGCTAGCTATCTGATCAATCCGCAGATGGCCATGATCTTTGTCGGAATCACTCTTTTCTTGGGGCTGGTTTTGGGTGTAATCACTAAGATTGTCTATCCACTCTTTACCAAGGTCTTCGAGGCCTATGATAACTTGAACAATAGCATCCAGGAAAATATCACCAACATGCGCGTGGTCAAGTCCTATGTCAAAGAAGAAGAAGAGACGGTTAAGTTTAAGAAGGCTTCTCGCTTGATCTACAACATGTTCATGAAGGCCATTCGCATCGTGATCTTGAGTAGTCCAGCCATGATGCTGTCCTTGTATGCTTCCTTTATCTTGATCTCTTGGATCGGGGCCCAACTCATCGTGGCTGGAAGCTTTACGACAGGTGAGCTGACGTCTATGTTTGCCTACGTTATGACCATCCTCATGTCTCTCATGATGTTTATGATGATCTTCGTCATGCTCTCGATCTCTATGGCATCTGTGGAGCGGATCAATGAAGTGCTTGGGACAGAGTCAACCATCGTCTCTCCTGAGAATGGTCTGACAGAAGTAGCAGATGGGTCTATTACCTTCGACCATGTGAACTTCGCCTACACAGACGAAAATGGCGACAAGGCCCATGTCTTGTCCGATATCAACCTCAGCATTCGCTCTGGTGAAGTGATCGGAATCCTTGGGGGGACTGGTTCTGGTAAGTCTAGTCTGGTCCAGCTCATCCCTCGTCTCTATGATGTAGAGTCTGGTAGCGTCAAGGTAGCTGGTCAAGATGTGCGAAACTATGATCTAGACCATTTGCGCAAGCAAGTTGCCATGGTGCTTCAGACCAATGTCCTCTTCTCTGGTACCATCAAGGAAAACATGCGCTGGGGAAATAAGGACGCGACGGACGAAGAAATCGTGGAAGCTTGTAAGATCGCTCAAGCAGATGAATTTATCCAGAACTTTAAGGATGGCTATGATACCATGATCGAACGTGGTGGAGCCAATGTCTCAGGTGGTCAGCGCCAACGTCTCTGTATCGCCCGCGCCCTCTTGATGAATCCAAAGATTCTGATCTTGGATGATTCGACTTCAGCTGTCGATACCAAGACGGATAGCCTGATCCGTCAAGGTCTAGCGTCTAGTCTCAAGGACACGACCAAGATCATCATTGGTCAACGGATCTCTTCTATCCAAGATGCAGACCGGATCGTGGTCATGAATGATGGGAAGATTGATGCGATCGGTACTCACCAAGAACTGATTGAGACTAATGCCATCTACCGCGAAGTCTATGACATGCAAACCCAAGGGAAAGGAGGACAAGCAGATGAAGAATAAGAAAAAAGCCAGCTGGGGCTCTCTCGTGCGCTTGCTAGACTATATGTGGAAACAATATAAGTTCGTTCTCATCTTAGCAGCAGTCCTTATTGTGGCAGCCTCCCTCTCTACGGTTTATATTACCTCCTCTATCCGGGCCTTGGTGGACCAATACATCCAACCCATGTTGGATATTGGAAGCAGGGACTTTGGTCCTCTCCTCAGCTTCTTGATGATGCTAGCAGTAGTTGGTATTTTGGGAGTTTTGGCCAACTATGGTTTCTCCCTCATTATGGCGACAGTCTCTCAGGATACGCTTCGCTCGCTACGGAACCAGCTCTTTGCCCGCATGCAAAAGCTCCCTGTCAAGTACTTCGATACCCACCAACACGGGGATATTATGTCGATCTACACCAATGACATCGATGCTCTTCGCCAAGCGATCGAGCAGTCTATCCCGCAGCTCTTGCAATCTGCTATCACCATTGTCGGGGTAGCAGTCAGCATGATCATGATCAGCCCTCTCCTTTTCCTTCTCGTTCTTTTGATGGTCGGAGTCATGGCCTATGTCATCAAGGATATCTCTGGCAAATCTGGTCGCTATTTCGCCGATCAGCAAAAGAACTTAGGGATTGAAAACGGCTTTATCGAAGAGATGATGTCTGGTCAAAAGGTGGTCAAGGCCTTCGTCCATGAAGAAGAAAGCATTGAAGCCTTTGAGCGGATCAATGACCAACTCTTTGAGTCATCTTATCAGGCCAACCGCTATGCCAATGTCTTGATGCCTATATTGGGGAACCTGGGAAATGTTTCCTTCGTCTTGACCTCGCTGGTCGGAGGGATCTTCGCCTTGAATGGCATCAGTGGCCTTACCATTGGTGGACTCATGGCCTTCCTTCAGCTCAACCGTTCCTTTAACGGTCCTATCACCCAAGTATCGCAACAGTTGAACTTTGTCCTCATGGCTCTTGCTGGGGGAGATCGGATCTTTGATCTCTTGGATGAAGAAGTCGAAGTGGATGAAGGGAAAGTCACCTTGGTCAATTATGAAGAGGTCGATGGTCGCATGGTCATCACTGATAAGAAGACCAACCTCTGGGCTTGGAAACACCCTCGGGAAAATGGCGACTACGAACTGGTCAAACTGGTCGGAAATGTCGTCTTTACAAATGTAGACTTCTCCTACAATGATAAGAACCAAATCCTTTACGATATCAACCTCTACGCGGACAAGGGGCAAAAGGTGGCCTTTGTCGGCGCGACAGGAGCAGGGAAGACCACCATTACCAATTTGATCAACCGTTTCTACGATATCCAATCAGGATCTATCACCTATGATGGGATCGATGTGAAGCTGATCGAGAAAGATTCGCTCCGTCGTTCGCTAGGGATCGTCTTGCAGGATACCCACCTCTTCACTGGAACTATCGCAGAAAATATCGCCTATGGTCGATCAGATGCGACCCGGGAGGAAATCCTGGAAGCAGCCCGCATTGCCAATGTGGATTCCTTCGTCAAACATTTGGACCAAGGCTATGATACCGTCTTGAACGATGATGGAGCCGGTCTCTCAAACGGTCAACGTCAGCTGATCGCTATTGCGCGTGCAGCCTTGGCCAATGCGCCAGTCTTGATCCTGGATGAAGCGACTTCCTCAATCGACTCACGGACAGAGAAGATGGTCCAAGAGGGGATGGATCGCCTGATGGCAGGACGGACTGTCTTTGTCATCGCCCACCGTCTCTCAACCATCGTCAACTCGGATGTGATCATGGTCATGGACAAGGGACGCATCATCGAGCGAGGCAACCACGCTTCCTTGATGGCAGAACGTGGGACTTATTACCGCCTCTACACCGGTGGCCTTGAAATTGATTAATACAAAAAAGTCTGAGCGGGTCTCAGGCTTTTTTGCTTATGGATAATGTTGTCTTTGAAACTTTCCTTAGGTGAGATCGGACGTCAGCGAACTTCGAAGAAGTTCCATGACTAAATCAAGATACAAAGGGCGCCTGCGGATAAAGTCAAAATAGGGAGCAGGACAGAAGCACTATTGTATGGGATTGCTTCGTTGTCCTGCACCCACAAGGCTGATTAGGATTCTTCCGAGCTAAAAGGAGAGAGAAGGATTCAATCAGCTAGTCTGTCTTGGATATAGTAATAATGTATTTTGCGCTTTTTACACAATCCGCACCCGTGTTCAATTCGTTTTGAGCCCCTTCCTCTTTATTTTCTAGTCTCAGGCTGGAACAGTTAAAAGCCTCCCTTTGATAAATAAAACAGAGAGAAAAACGGGCCTTGTAGGTCTACTTTTTCTATGACTTAACTCATTTCCATGGTATAATGGGAGGACTATTGATAGAGAAGATCAAAAGGAGATACGAGTGGATCAAAAACATCACTGCCAAGTCCTATGGGCGAAAAATAAATACCTGGTGCTGAGTCATTCCAGCAACATTTACAAGGAGATCCGGGAATACCTCAAGCAAGACCAGGTTGAGGTCAGTCACGTCGAGGACTTGATCCAGCAAGCGCTGGCCTTGCCGGAAAATCGTGGCCAGGTCTCCAATGCCTTCCAGCATATCTGGGGCTATTTCAAAAAGCAGGCGACTCCTGAGGAAAAGGCTGACTTCATGCTGCTACTTGAGAAATACCAGCATGGGCAAGTTAGCCAAGAAGATCTCATCAAGGGGATCCAAACGCTCCTTGAGCGCTACCCCAATCACTACTTGCAAGACTCTACACTACTAGGAGGTCAATAGATGAGACTGTGGCACCAAGATTTGATTCCCAAACTCCCTCGACCCCAGCTCCTAGGGCAACACCGGGAATGCTGCGCCCTTCGAGGCAATGGCTGGGGCAAGAAGCACGCGACGGTCAACTATGTCTTTGACTACTCGCCCTATCGCCTCTATGCCTATCACCGCCTGATCATGGAGGAGATGACCGCTCGTGGCTACAAGGTCAGCCCAGAATGGTGGGAGCCGACCTACCGAGGCAAAACCTGCCCAGCCTACCCAGAGCTAGAAGAAGAAGTTTTGAATACTCCCATCTATCCCGAGCACCGGACTACTTACCTCCAAGAATGTTTAGACAATCTAGCAGAAAAAGGGATTCAACTTGACTAAGAAAAGACGAACCAAACCAGGTTCGTTTTTTTGCGCGAAAAACCAACAAAATGCTTTGAAAGCGTTAATTTCTTTCCCAAACATGCTATAATAATAGGAGATTATGTACAGGAAAAGGATAGACGGATGAAGGCAGTAGCAACTCCAGAACTTGAGATCGAAAGACAGTTGATCCAGCAGTTGACATCAGGAGAGAGTCAGTGGACCTACCGCGAGGATCTCAAGAATGAAGACCAGTTGTGGGACAATTTCTTTGACAAGCTGGCGCAAAACAATGTCACCGTACTAGCGGACCATCCCTTGACCGACCAAGAAAAGCGCCAGATCAAGAACCAGCTCAACTTTGTCAGCTACTATGAAGCAGCCAAGTGGCTTGCTGGTGAAAATGGCATCGCCAAGGTTGAAGTTCAACGTGAGGATGCCAGTCTAGGCACCATCCGTCTCGCGGTCATCTGGCGGGACAATATCGCTGCTGGTAAGTCAAGCTATGAAGTGGTCAATCAAGTCGAACGCGACAAGGCCTATCCACTAGACCAGGATCGACGGCTCGATACGACCCTTCTGATCAATGGGCTGCCTCTCATCCATATCGAACTCAAGAGCCCACGAGTAGCCTTTCTAGATGCCTTTCACCAGATCAAAAAGTACGACCGTGAAGGCAAGTTCCGGGGGATTTACTCCAGCTTGCAGATGTTTGTCGTGACCAATAAGATCGACACACGCTATATCGCTGCAGCCCGTGAAAGCAAGCTAAACAAGCAATTCCTGACCAAGTGGGTGGACAAGGACAACCAACCCATGATCGATCTCAATAGCTTTGCGCATGAGGTCCTCTCTATTCCTCGGGCCCACCAGATGGTCATGCAGTACTCGGTCATCGACGATAGCAAGAAAGCCCTCATCCTCTTGCGTCCCTATCAAATCCATGCCATCGAGGCTGTACAGGAAGCCTCTCGTCGTCAAGAGTCGGGCTATATCTGGCATACAACCGGATCAGGTAAGACACTAACCTCTTACAAGGTAGCGCGCAATCTCTTGCAGATCCCTGCTATCCAAAAGACCATCTTTGTCGTCGACCGCAGAGACCTAGACCAGCAGACGACTTCGTCTTTCCTCTCTTATGCGGCCAATGATGTCATCGACATCGACGAGACGGACAATACCCATGAACTGGTCAAGCGCCTAGGGGGCAATGACAAGCGCGTGGTGGTGACGACCATCCAGAAAATTACAACCATGATGCGCAAGTTTGAAGAAGGGAAGTACCAGCGGGATGCTGGGAAGATCAAGGACCTGCGCGTGGCTTTTGTTGTGGATGAGTGTCACCGGGCGGTCACCCCACAGACGCAAAAAGAGATCAAGGCCTACTTCAAGAACTCTCTTTGGTATGGCTTTACAGGGACTCCGATCTTTAAGGAAAACAAACGCAAGCAAGTGGGAGACCTGGCTCAGACTACCCACCAACAGTATGGTGATCGCCTGCATGAATACACCGTCAAGGAAGCTATCCATGATGGAGCGGTTCTGGGCTTTAAGGTTGACTACCGCAACACCATCATTTCTGATCTGCTAGAAGAAGAGATCCCAGACCAGGCCTATGAGGACAAGGAGCACATGCTAGAAGTTCTCGATGCCATCCTCAATAAGAGTCAGCAACAGCTTAATATCCCAAAAGGGGTCGGAAAGAGCTATGAAGCTATCTTGACGGTTAAGTCCATCCCACGAGCACAGGCCTATTATAATCTGCTCAAAAGCATTCTCGCTGGCAAGGAGCGGGTCAAGGTCTCCGAGCGGGTCAAACGCCATTTGCCAGATTTTCCAAAATTCACCATCACCTACTCAGTGTCTGAAAATGAGGAAGAGTCCATCGGCTACCAAGACCACATGAAGCAGGTCATGGAGGACTACAATCAAGAGTTTGGTACGCATTTTAGCCTAGCGGATCTGCGGGGCTTTAACACTGATGTCAACAATCGCCTGGCCAGAAAGCAGGACAAGTACCTCTACCGCAATGAGCAGTTGGACCTGGTCATCGTGGTTGACCGTCTCTTGACCGGCTTTGATGCTCCTTGTCTTTCTACGCTCTTTATTGATCGCAAGCCCATGCGCCCACAGGACTTGATCCAGGCCTTTAGCCGGACCAATCGGATCTTTGATGACAAGAAGCACTTCGGCCATATCATCACCTTCCAGCGTCCTCAAGCCTTCAAGGAAGCAGTCGACAATGCCCTCAAGCTCTACTCCAATGGAGGAGAAAATGAGGTCCTAGCACCAAGCTGGGAAGAAGAGAAGCGCAACTTCTTAAAAGCCTGGGCAGAGTTTAAAGGACAAGTCACAGACTTTGAAGAAGAAGGAGTCGCCCTCGAGCAGGCTCCAACAGCCCAGCTCCGAAAGGTGGCTAAAGCCTATCAGGTCTTTGACAAGTACCAAGCCTCGATCCGCGTCTACTCAGAGTATGATAAGGAAGAGATCTATCGGGAAACAGGTCTCAGCGACAGCCAGCTCGAAGCCTATCTAGGCCTCTATCAAAATATCCTGGCGGAGATCAAGAGCAGGGATCTAGAAGTGGACAGCCAAGACGAGTTGGACATCCACTATGAGCTAGAGTCTGTCCAAGTCGATGAGATCAACTATGCCTATATCCTGATGCTGATCCAGAGTATGATCCAGCAGGAGGAAAATGACGAGCAGACCCTGAGTGACAAGGATATCGCAACTGTGGATAGCTATATCGAGAGCCTGAACCGGACCAATCCAAGCCTAGCCGAGATCATCCAAAACCTCTGGACCCAAGTCCAAGAAGAGCCCGAACGCTACCGAGGACAATCCATCACCGGAGTCTTGGACCAGATGATCGAATCCATCATCGATAGCCATATCGTAAGCTTTGCCAAAAAATGGTATATCGGAGCCGACGAGCTGCGCTACTATATCCAACACTACCGCAAAGGTGCTAAAAAACAAGCCGGTGAAAGCCAGCTGACCAAGAGCCAACGCTACAAAGACTACAAGGCAGAAGTAGCAGACGCCCTCAACCCACTCAGCTACAAAAAACAAATCAAAGAAGCCTATACCCAACTGATCGAAGAGGTGATTGAACCACTGAGAGTGGGGAGGTAGGTAGTTTTGGAGAAAAAGTATGAATTGGACTACGATTTTTGCAGGAGTTGCTGCATTTGTTTCACTTGTGAATGTTTTTGTAACTATTAGAAATAATAAGGCTCAAATACAAGCCCAGATTATCTCAAGTTCTCGTGTTCAGTGGATTAAGGAAGTTAGAGAAATCTACTCGAATTTTATTAAATTAAGTACAGAGTTTCATAATGAGTTATTGTTTTTAAGAGTTTGTGATAACGAAAAAAATTTTAATATGGTGAGGGGAAATTTGTGGTCAAGTTATTATCAATTAATTTCTTATTTCCCAAAAAAAGACAGTGATGGAAGAAACTCTGAGATTGTAAGTATATTTAATGAATTAGTTAATTTTCTGGAAGAAAAATTAGAGTATTCCTATAGAGATATCACTTTTTCGGAGTTTGTACCAAGTTTTCAGGAATTGCAAAGATATGATGTGCCTGAACAATATAAAGCTATGCTGAATATAGTTTCTGATAAATTTTCTTGTTATATGAAAGAGGAATGGGTGAAAGCAAAACTAGAGGTGGAGAACTAATTTAAGTTCTCAAAGTTATAAAATAACAGGTGTTGTATAGTAAAGTACAACACCTGTTATTTTTATTTTTTTGTCCCTAAATTGACATTTTTGTCCCATAGTGTTATACTTAGTTTAGTATTTTAAATGGAGGTCTAGCAATGAAAAAAAAGCAAGTGATTAACTTAATTAAGTATTTTACAGAGAAGAATGAGTCGGGATTCAGGACCGAAGCGTATGAGATAGCAAAATCTTTTGATAAAAATGGAGACTATCAATTAGCTGAATATATAATGGCATTACTTTCAGATGCTAATACTTTTGTTCCACAAATGAATGAAGAAGATATTGAATCGTTAAGGAAGGTATCACTGCTGAATTTAGAATCATTGCCTTTGCCAGAACCTATCTCTAAAGATGTGATTGGAATCGTGAATGCTGTTCGGAGGAATATTGGAGTAAATAAGTTTCTCTTTGAAGGGGCACCAGGGACTGGGAAGACAGAGACAACAAAACAAATAACTCGCTTATTGGAACGAGAACTATATATTGTAGATTTTGAAACAATAGTTGATAGTAAATTAGGACAAACGTCAAAGAATATTGCTTCACTCTTTAAGGAAATAAATAGTTTTTCTAAACCAAACAGAGTAGTTATATTGTTTGATGAAATAGATGCTATCGCTTTAAATAGATTAGATACCAATGACTTGAGAGAAATGGGGAGAGCAACTTCTGCGATATTGAAGGGAATCGACTCACTAAACGATGAGGTTGTTTTAATTGCCACGACTAATCTGTTTGATGTTTTTGATAAGGCTTTAATAAGACGTTTTGATGCGGTAATTAATTTTAATAATTATAGTCAAGATGATTTATTGGATATTTCGATTGTTTTAATGAGTGATATTTTAAAAGATTTTAAACAATCTGGGAAAAATAGTAAATTATTGAGAAAGATTATCTCTCTGATGAAACCTATTCCTTATCCAGGTGAACTAAAGAATATTTTAAAGAGTGCAGTAGCTTTTAGCAGTTTAACTGATAAATACGATTATTTGAGGCGAATCTTTACAAATGCATATAAATCGATAGATGAAGTTTCAATTGAAGAATTAAAAGAGCTTGGTTTCACAGTACGTGAAATAGAGATTTTGAAAGGTATTTCAAAAAGTCAGGTTTCAAGAGAGTTAAAAGGATGTTAAAGAATGAATGAATTATTGCAATTAAAGGGGCGTTTTGAGCAAAAATCAAGTAGTGGTCGACCAGGTTCTCCAAAGTTGTTGGCTAATCAAATTGTAAGTGAAAAAAAAATATTAAAATTAAAAAAAGAGCTCGAAGAACTTAAAGAATATTGGTTAAATATCTCATATTTTGAAGGAGCTTTAATTTCAGTAACTTATGTAGATGTTGTTGCAAAAAGTAGAAGAATGAGAGAATTGTTTAAAAAAAATAGTAGAATTCAACCAAATGATTGCGTTGTTGGAGCTAAATTTATTGATAAAACTTCTACAGAGAAGCAACATGTTATTACTTACTACGTAGATTTAGATGTTTTGGATGAATCGATTAATACTTTGAATATAGTTGCATCATTACTTATTAAAGATTTTAATGGAGAAATTTCTACAGAAAAATTAAATTCGATTAGTGACAGGACAGATAATTATGAACCAGGAATAATTGCTAGAACAAAATTTTTACAAGCTATTGTAGACATTAGTTCGATTGAAAATTTTGCAATACCCAAAAATGAACTTGATGAACTAAAAACATCAATTATTAGTATCTTTGATACAAAAGTACCTACAAGTGAATTGTTAAAGAGGGTTGGTTTAAATGTTCCTGATTACAGAGTGATTGATGAGACAACGATATTATTGACTCCGGATCAGTTAGAAATCTTAAATGAAAAGGCTCCTTATCTGATTTCTATGGCTACTACCGATTTATCGAAATTGGATACTCAGAATTTTGAGATTTTTGATAGCGGGCATAGAATGACAATTCCTTCACCTGCTGATGAACCGGTAGTCGGAGTTATTGATACTATGTTTGATACTAGTGTTTATTTTTCCGAATGGGTGACATTTCAAGATAAGGTAAATGCCGATATTCCAATTAATTCAACTGATTATGAACACGGTACAGCTGTATCTTCGTTAATAGTTGACGGTGCTTCAATTAATCCAGAATTAGATGATGGTTGTGGCCGTTTTAGAGTTAAACATTTTGGAGTTGCAAGGGGTAGCAAGTTTAGTTCATTTTCTATACTTAAGTCAATTAAAGAAATAGTTGCAGATAATAGAGATATTAAGGTATGGAATTTATCATTAGGTTCAGCATTAGAAATTCAAAAAAATTTCATTTCTCCAGAAGCTGCTTTGTTAGATAAAATACAATATGAATTTGATGTTATATTTGTGATAGCAGGAACAAATAAAAGAGTGAGCGATAAAGCTAGAATGAAAATAGGGGCACCAGCAGATTCAATAAATTCTCTAGTTGTGAATGCCGTTGATAAGGATAATAAACCAGCGACATACTCTAGAGAAGGTAAAGTGTTGTCCTTCTTTAATAAACCTGACATTTCTTATTTTGGAGGGGATGGGAAAAACAAAATAAGAGTTTGTATGCCTACAGGAGAATATTTTGTAGCAGGAACATCTTTTGCAGCACCTTGGATTACTAGAAAAATGGCATATTTAATTCATAAGATAGGGTTAAGTAGGGAGGTAGCGAAAGCTTTAATTATTGATTCTGCAATATCATGGTCAAAACCAAATAGTTCTATGAATTTAATCGGGTATGGTGTAGTACCTCAAAAAATCGAAAATGTGCTTAACGCCCAAGATGATGAGATTAAGTTTGTTATATCTGGAGAATCAATCATGTTTGATACATACAATTATAATCTTCCAGTGCCTGTTGTTGATGATAAGCACCCTTACATTGCTAAAGCAACGTTGTGTTATTTTCCCAAGTGTTCTAGGAATCAAGGAGTTGATTATACAAATACAGAATTAGATATTTATTTTGGTAGACTTAATGGACAGAAAATAATTACTGTGAATGATAATAAACAAAATGATAATGTGTCTCTTTCTGAAACAGATGCTCGAGGATTGTTTAGAAAATGGGATAATATCAAATCAATTATAGAGTACGTTAAGCCAAATGGGCGAGCTAAAAAGGCATATGGTGATGGTTTGTGGGGGTTTAGTCTTAAAACTAAGGAACGACTTAACAATGGTGATGGTAGAGAACTTAGGTTTGGAATAGTTGTAACACTTAAAGAAATGAAAGGGATAAATAGGATTTCTGATTTCATTAGTCAATGTTCTATGCGTGGTTGGCTTGTGAATAGAATTGACATTCAGGAAATGATTGATATTTATAATGTTGCTGAGGGAGAAATTCATTTTGAAGATTAATTTTATTAAAAAAAGCTTGATGAAGGTTAGATAAAAATATGATAAAGCAAGATATTCCTAAAATAAGATTTTATTCCTATCAAGGTGCTTGGACAGAAAATAAAATTACAGATATTGTCAAAATATCTGCTGGTGGTGATGTAGATAAAGAAAGATTGAAGGAAAGTGGGAAATATCCCGTTGTTGCAAATTCTTTGACAAACAAAGGAATCGTTGGCTTTTATGACGATTATAAAGTGAAAGCTCCTGCAGTGACTGTTACAGGTCGTGGAGATGTTGGATATGCAGTGGCAAGACATGAAAATTTTACTCCAATTGTAAGACTTTTGACTCTTCAATCAGATAATATTGATGTTGATTATCTTGAAAATCAGATTAATTCAATGAGAATTTTAAATGAATCTACGGGTGTTCCTCAACTGACAGCTCCTCAACTTGGAAACTATAAAGTGTATCATCCCGAAATTGACGAACAATCCGCCATCGGCTCCCTCTTCCGTACCCTCGACGACCTTCTTGCTAGCTACAAGGATAATCTTGCCAACTACCAATCTCTCAAGGCGACCATGCTTACCAAAATGTTTCCCAAAGCTGGTCAGACGGTTCCTGAGATTCGTTTGGATGGATTTGAAGGTGAGTGGGGAAAGTATTACCTAGGTGATATTTTTGAACAAGTATCAAATTATATTGAACCTTCTGTAGAAAACGAGTTATGGAGTTTAACAGTTGAGAAGGGATTAACACCTAAAACAGAACGTTATAAAAGAGATTTTTTGGTAAAAAAGAATGATAAATTTAAAAAGGTTGATGTAAATGAGTTTGTTTATAATCCAATGAATCTTACATTAGGTGCCTTAGATCTAAACAATAATGACGTTACTATTTCGGTTTCTGGCTATTATGTTGTGATGAAAAATATAGATATAGAAAAGTTCGATAATGATTTTTTAAAAATTCTATTGAAAACTACGTACGCAATCTATCAATATAAACAGTTTGCTACAGGAACTTTAATTGAAAAACAACGTGTACAGTTTCCAACTTTTTCGGAGATTCCATTTTATTTACCAACAATTGCTGAACAACAAGCCATAGGCTCATTTTTTTCAAACCTCGATAACCTCATTAACTCTCACCAAGAAAAAATTTCTCAGCTAGAAACACTGAAAAAGAAACTCTTGCAGGATATGTTTATATAAAATTTTGTTATGAAAAAATTTAAAAGATTATGTTTGTCATTTTGTTTATCAATTTGTTCTTTTTCGCCAGGTTTAGTCTTGTATCTATTTACGATAGACATTTTTCCCTCACATGATACTTATGTATGTAGTTTTCTAAAAATAGGAGTGTTGACTTTCCTGATGCTTTCTTTTTCTTTTGGAGTCTTGCAGTATTTGATAAGATTTAAAGAAGCAAATGATACTGCTCAAGTTGAAAGTATACAGCCGGTAGAAAATGAAATCATTCCAACTTACTTAGGCCTTTTTGTAATTATGCTGGGTTTAGGTGAATTAACTTTCTTATATCAGATTGTAGTAATAGTCCTCATTTTTCTAATATGGTGGATTCTTATGGAGAGATCGTATTATTTCAATTTGATATGGTTACTCTCGTATCGTTATTACAGAGTCACTGATAAAAACGGTAATGTCTTTATTATTTATAGCAAGAAAAAAGATGTTAAAGAAACTGGGACTATAAAAGGACTAGTTAGAATAAATAATTTTACTTTTTTGGAGAAGGAATAGTATGTTTTTAGTAAAAGTAGGTCGAACGTATAGAAAATTGGATAACACGGATGATATTTCTGAATTAGTTGCTCCGGAGATTGATCCTGAAAATAGTAGAGAATTTGATCCAGAAATAAAGTTAGAACATGAGGAATGGTTCTATATTGAACTTGATGATGTTCATATATCTATGGTCAAAGAATATGGGGACAAGTTTTTAAATACTGCGGGTCTAAATGATGTGAATGAAGAAGAGTTCTCGAAAATTGAGTTGATTTTTCGTAAAGTTGAAAATGATGGGTTAGTTTTTCAAAAAATTACACAATCAAAGAGACTGGTTGATAAGTCAATCTTGAAATGGAGACATAGAAGAGCTGAAAGAACAATTATTGAAAATGGTATAGAATTAAAATCTGAGAACGATGCCTATTTTGATGGAAATGATAAATTGTATTTCAAAAATTTTAGAACGATTCGTAGCTTATTTAAGGGGATTGATGATTACTATCGTATAGCAAGTCAGGCAGAAGTTGATGAGTTTAAAGAATTTAATCTAGTACGTTTTATTAAGGAATTTAAGATAAAAACCAATAATTTAAAGATGTTAGCTGTTTTAAAAGATTATGGAATAGATTTGAATGATATAGCTGTTAAAAATACTTTGTTGAGAACGTACAGTCAGTATCCTAATCAAGAGTTTGAGTTAGACGATAATCAAAATTTCATAATTGATAGTAATAGAAAATTAACATGTTTACTAAAGTTAGCACTTGGACGGCTATATACTAATCCAATAACCCACCATAAAATGGAAGCTAACCATGCAAAAAAATTAAATTAAAGTAAGAAAATGATTTAGAAAGAAACACTATGGAAACAACACAAACTTCCCAGTCGCTCTATCAAGCCCTGTGGAACTCAGCGGATGTTCTCCGCTCTAAGATGGATGCCAACGACTACAAGTCCTATCTTTTGGGTATGGTCTTTTATAAGTATCTGTCAGACAAGATGCTCTTTTTCGTGGCTGAGACTATGGAAGAGGGAACAGATAGTCTTGAGGATGCCCTTAAGGTCTATCGCAACTACTACGAGGATGCGGATACTCATGAGGATCTGCTCTCTGTCATGAACGATGAGCTCAACTATATCATCAAGCCTGACTTGACTTTTACGGCTCTGGTAGCACGTGTCAATGAGGGGACTTTCCAGCTGGAAGATTTGGCTCAAGGTTTTCGTGATATCGAGCAGAATGACGACCTCTATGAAAATCTCTTTGAAGATATCGACCTCTACTCTAAAAAGCTAGGGGCAACTCCACAAAAGCAAAACCAAACGGTGGCAGCAGTTATGAAAGAGTTGGCTGTGCTAGATGTGGCTGGTCATGCTGGTGATATGCTGGGGGATGCCTATGAGTATCTGATCGGTCAGTTTGCGACTGACTCGGGCAAGAAAGCTGGTGAATTCTATACACCTCAACCTGTTGCCAAGCTCATGACTCAGATTGCCTTTTTAGGTCGTGAAGACCAGGAGGGCTTTACCATCTATGATGCGACTATGGGGTCTGGCTCTCTCTTGCTCAATGCAAAAAAATACTCTAATAAACCGCAGACAGTTGTCTACTTTGGTCAGGAGCTCAATACCTCGACCTATAACCTAGCTCGGATGAACATGATCCTACATGGCGTTCCGGTTGAAAATCAATTTCTCCACAATGCCGATACACTGGATGAAGACTGGCCGACTCAAGAGCCGACTAACTTTGACGGTGTTCTCATGAACCCGCCATACTCTGCCAAGTGGTCAGCAAGCTCTGGATTCCTGAATGACCCTCGTTTCTCTCCTTTTGGGAAACTGGCGCCCCAGTCCAAGGCTGACTTTGCCTTTCTCTTGCATGGATATTACCACCTCAAGCAGGACAAAGGAGTCATGGCCATCGTCCTTCCTCACGGAGTCCTTTTCCGTGGCAATGCTGAAGGAACCATTCGCAAGGCCTTGTTAGAAGAAGGAGCCATTGATACGGTGATCGGTCTTCCTGCCAATATCTTCTTCAATACCAGCATCCCAACGACGGTCATTATTCTCAAGAAGAACCGGACCAATCGGGACGTCTACTTTATCGATGCTTCTAAGGAATTTGACAAGGGCAAGAACCAGAACATCATGACGGATGCCCATATCGAGAAGATCCTCAAGGCCTATAAGAGCAGAGAGAACATGGATAAGTTTGCCCATCTGGCTAGTTTTGAGGAGATCGTCGAGAATGACTACAACCTCAATATCCCACGCTATGTGGATACCTTTGAGGAAGAAGAAGTGGAGCCACTGACAGAGATCGTGGCTAAGATCAACCAAACCAACGCAACCATTGAGGCCCAGACAGCCTCTCTTCTAGACATGCTCAGCCAGCTTCATGGAACGACACCAGAATCCGATGCCGAACTCAAGAAATTTGTCCAAGAGTTTAAGGGTTAGTTCTTAATACATTTAACAGACAATTCCCTCCTTAGTTTTCTAAGGAGGGTTTTTTGTCGAGTTGTTTTTCTTGCTTCCTTGGAAAAAGAGTGTATAATGATGTAATACAAAAAGTTACAACAAAACAAAACCGAAAAGGAGTCATCTATGACCTACGCCTACAATAGCAAGATTTACCTAGCAGAAGCAGTCCTCAATGTGAAGGATCTGGCTCGCCAGACAGCTTTTTACACCCAGATTCTGGGTTTGGAGATTTTGTCTCAGACTGAGGAGGAAGTCCTTCTTGGGGCTGGAGGCAATCCCTTGGTGCACCTGATCCAAACGGATAGGACTGAGTCTGTTAAGGCTAGCTATGGTCTCTATCACATGGCCATTCTCCTACCTAGTCGGGAGGACCTAGCGGATGTCTTCAAGCATATCGCTGAGCTGAAGTTTCCCTTTGTCGGAGCTGCCGACCACGGCTACAGTGAGGCTCTCTATCTTGAAGATCCAGAGGGCAACGGCATTGAGCTTTACCGGGATAAGCCAGTGGCGGAGTGGGATATCCGTGAGGATGGTCGCATCATTGGGGTGACGGAGGAGCTCTCTGCCCAAGAGATCTATGAGATGGGCCGCAAGGTGGAGCCTTTCCAGATAGCGTCCGCTACCCGCATGGGGCATATCCACCTCTCGGTGAGTGATAGCCAAGTAGCGTCAGTCTTTTACCAAGCTGTGCTAGACCTATCGGATAAGTTCACCATTCCATCAGCTAGCTGGATCGCTTCTGGAGACTACCACCATCACCTGGCAGTCAATGAGTGGGGTGGCAAGCACTTGGCCAAACGAGAAGCCCAGCTTCCTGGACTTGCCTATTACGTCATCCAAGTAGAAAAGAAAGAAGACTTGGTTGCCATCGCAGAGCGAGCAAAAGAGCAGGAGGCAGCTGTCAAATGGTTGACCTCAAGCGAGCTCGAGTTTACAGACCCAGATGGGATTGTAACACGTGTCAGAAAGGGTTAGAAAGCTTGATAAATCTGTCTTTTTGAGAGAAGAGATAAAAAAATAATAATAATTAGTAATATTCAAGATGTAATTCTTGACTTTACATCTGGGTCGTGTAGAATAGTACTTGTAATAAATAATCTTACAACAGAAAGAAGAAACATCTATGAAAAACATTTTATTTATCGTCGGATCTCTTCGTCAAGGATCATTCAACCACCAAATGGCTAAGAAAGCAGAAAGCCTTCTTGAAGGAAAAGCAACAGTGACTTACTTGGACTACAAGGACATCCCTATGATGAACCAAGATTTGGAAACACCAACCTTGCCAGCAGTGCAAGCGGCGCGTGATGCAGTCCTTGCAGCGGATGCCATCTGGATCTTCTCACCAGTCTATAACTTTGCCATTCCAGGTGTGGTGAAAAACTTGATCGACTGGCTCAGCCGTGCCCTTGATCTTTCAGAAACTCGTGGCCCATCTGCTCTTCAAGACAAGATCGTAACAGTCTCTTCAGTCGCTAATGCTGGATACGAGCCAATGTTTGCAGCCTACCAAGCTCTCTTACCATTCGTTCGTACCCAAGTAGTGGGAGACTTCACTGGAACAACCGTTAACCCAGAAGCCTGGGCAACAGGCGAATTGGTCTTGACAGACGAAGCAATCGCAGGATTGGAAAAACAAGCCCAAGCTTTATTGGAAGCATAAGAAAAGAGAGTGGGACAGAAATCGGTCATTCGTAAGAATTCGATTTCGTCGTCCCACCTCCGCACAGTTGAGTAGAGCTGTATAAGCTGATGTGATCAGCGTAGTAGAGCCCACTCAACCACTGCGTCTTGCTCGACAATCCAAAGACAATTGAGAGGCTAGGATTTTTGTCCCAGCCTCTTTTTAGATACTAAACAATTGTCCAAAGAGATAGGTAACACCCATGGTAAGTAGTCCAATGACCAAGTTACGGATCATGGCTTGCTTGGTTGGGGCTTTTCCTAGCTTGGCGCTGGTGTAGCCAGTAAAGAGAAGGGAAAGGGCTACGATGATCACCGTTACGGGAATTCGGATTTCTTTGGGAAAGAGAAGGATGGACAGCATGGGAGGAAGAGATCCGAGGACAAAGGCAACAAAGCTAGACATAGCCGCATGCCATGGATTGGTAAACTCTTCAAACTCCAGGCCATACTTTTCTTCCACCAAGGCCTTGAGAGGGTGTTTGAGAAAGGCCCGCTCGGTCATGATTTGAGCAGCTGTTTCGCATTCCCCATTTTGAATATAGGCTGCGTAGAGGGAGTCGCGTGCAGCTTTTGGATCGCGGTCCAGAAGGGCTTGTTCTCGGCTCACAGCGGCTTCTTCTGTATCCTTTTGAGTCGATACAGACACGTATTCACCACCTGCCATAGAGAAGGCACCAGCTAGAATTGCAGAAAGGCCAGATAGAAAGATGATCCAGAGGTTACTGGTCGCACTGGCAACCCCAATGACAACTCCAGCGATTGAGATAATGCCATCATTGGCACCGAGCACTCCAGCCCGTAAGATATTTAAGCGGTCGTTAAAAGAGGCATCAACCCCATGTTTTGTTTCAGTCATACTTGTCTCCTGATTTCTTATTTAGAATGATTATAATTAAATATTCATCAGTTTGCAAGTCTTTTGTGTCAAATTATAAAAGTCCGACAATTTAAGAAAGAACTATGGAGGGTAGAAGGTTTATCTCATTCTAAAAAATGTACCGTCAGCAGAAGGAGCTAAGATATTATAATGCTTTGACATTCGAAATAATTTTAGATATAATTCTATAAATGAATTATGAATAGGAGTCAACCATGAAAAAATTAGTCGCAAGCGGTATTACCCTTCTCTCGGTCTTAACCTTGGTCGCATGTTCGGGAAATCAAACTGCAAAACCAAAGGCTTCTTCAGAGAAGTCTTCAAGCAAGGTGGAGAAATCTTCTTCTAAGAAGTCTTCCTCATCTAAGAAGAAATCATTTTCTTCAAAGAAATTCGAGTTGACGGATGATACAAGTAGTTCTTCCAGTCAATCTTCATCAGGATCTGGCGCTCAAGCAACAGCTCCAGAAGTTGTTTTGGTAACAGATCAAGAAATTGAAAATGCGAAAACAATCGGTGAAATCAAGGCGCTTTATGCTAAACTAGCTGAAAATTATAAGAAGCATGCCAATGAATTGGGAGAAAAGTTGCCAAAATCTGAACAAGAATCTTATTTCAAGGCCTTGGAACCTGGTATCAAGAAGATGGATGAAGAGTTGGCTTCTTTGAATGAAACTCTTGCTCAATTTGGAGACGATACAACGCTTTTCCCAGATGAGCACCGTGCTGCCTTTGTTGAATCCTTTAAAGCAACCCGTGATACCATGACAAATGCTTTGGTAACTGCTTATAAGTTGGTTGGAGGTTTAACTAGCTAAGGTTTCTGTCTTCTCTGTGGGGACTCAGTTTCTGCAGCTATAGATTGGATCAAGATCGAAAGTAAGAAAAGAGTCAGCAGATTGCAATTTCCATCTGCTGACTCTTTTTTGCTGTCTTGCTTTGCTAGTCTTTTAAAGGCAGTCGTGCTATAATCGTACTAGCAGATTATTGAAGGAGAAATTCATGAATCAAACAGTTGAATATCTAAAAGAACTCACAGCCATCGCATCACCGACAGGCTATACGGAAGAAGTGGCAGCTTACTTGGTCAAGACTTTGACAGACATGGGATACAGTCCTGTTCGGACAGCTAAGGGAGGCGTGACAGTCATTCTCAAGGGTGAAAATGACGAGCAACACCGCTACATCACAGCCCATGTGGATACGCTTGGAGCGATCGTACGGGCAGTTAAGCCAGATGGCCGTCTCAAACTGGATCGCATCGGGGGCTTCCCTTGGAACATGATTGAAGGGGAAAACTGTACCGTCCATGTGGCCAATACAGGAAAGACTCATTCGGGTACTATCCTTGTCCACCAAACCTCTTGCCATGTCTACAAGGATGCGGGAACTGTGGAGCGGACCCAGGACAACATGGAAGTGCGCTTGGACGAAAAAGTGACCTCTGAAAAAGAAACCCGTGACTTGGGGATTGAAGTCGGAGACTTTATCAGCTTTGATGCTCGGACCATCGTCACAGATACAGGCTTTATCAAGTCTCGTCACTTGGATGACAAGGTCAGCGCTGCCATCTTACTTAACCTCCTTCGCGTCTACAAGGAAGAAGGCGTGACCCTACCAGTGACGACTCACTTTGCCTTTTCTGTCTTTGAAGAAGTGGGACATGGGGCCAATTCCAGCATCCCAGCTCAAGCGGTCGAATACCTGGCAGTAGACATGGGGGCTATGGGAGATGACCAGCAGACAGATGAGTACACGGTTTCTATCTGTGTCAAAGATGCTTCTGGTCCTTACCACTATGGTTTCCGCCAGCACTTGGTGGCCTTGGCCAAGGAGCAAAACATCCCTTACAAACTGGATATCTATCCTTTCTATGGCTCAGATGCCTCTGCAGCCATGAGCGCAGGTGCAGAAGTCAAACATGGTCTTCTCGGAGCAGGGATCGAGTCTAGCCACTCTTATGAGCGGACCCACGTGGATTCTGTCGTGGCGACAGAGCGCATGGTCGATGCTTATCTCAAGAGTGACTTGGTCAAATAAGCTTCGTTTTCAAGATTAAAACATAGGATGGAATCTGCCTGGTCAAGTAGTCTAGGCAGATTTTTTAGGAGAAACTGTCAAAAAATTCTTGACAAGCCTAAAAAATGTAGTAAAATATGTAGTAAATCAGAAAGTAACTAGTTTAAGATTTTCAGGGAGCCTGCGGGTATTGTGAGCAGGTAGTCGGGATTAGTGAACATTGGGCTGATTGTTTAGACTAGGAGAGGATAACACATATTCTTCTCGGTAGGCACCCCTTATCGTGCAACTCCTTGTTAGAGGAGATAGAGATAATGGTCGCTTTCTACCCTTTTGACCATTAACTGAGGTGGTACCGTGTTAAACCCGATTTAATGCCCTCACAGAGTGTTACTCTGTGAGGTTTTTTGTATTCTGTTGAAGTTGGGTCAGCTTGCTAACTTCGAAGAGTATTGGATGTGCTTGGATCAGGACTTGCATCGCTTTGTCCCTAGTCCCTAGGAAAAGAAAGGAATTCCTATGAAAAAAGTTTTACCAGCTGATACCTTAACCCCCATTCTAGCCTACATGCGTGTCCAAGGAGACCATAAGGTCATCCTTGAGTCGATCCCGCGTGAGAAGGAGAATGCCCGCTTTTCTATCGTGGCCTACAATCCAGTATTTGAGGTGACCTATCAGGATGGCATCCTGTATGAGAATGGCAAGGTGCTGGAGCAAGATCCTTTTGACTACCTCCACCAGGTAACGGTCAAGGGGCTGACGTCTGATCTTCCTTTCGCTGGTGGGGCCATCGGTTTTGCAGGTTACGATATGATTGGAGTCTATGAGGAGATTGGATCCATTCCTCAGGACACCATCGGGACGCCAGATATGCATTTCTTCATCTACGAGTCCTATGTGATTTTTGACCACAAGAAGGAAAAAGTCTATGTGGTGGAAGACAATATCTACTCTGGTCGAAGCAATGATGCGGTCCGCCAATCACTGGGGCAAGTGGTGACCAATCTGCAAACCCAAGCACCCAACGAGTTCACCCCTCAGGCCTTGCAGGCCCTCCACTTCACCAACCATATCGAGAAGGAAGTCTTTATGGAGATGGTGGAGAAGGCCAAGAAGCTGATCCGTGAAGGCGATATGTTCCAATGTGTCCTCAGTCAACGCTTCTCTGCAGACTTCGAGGGAGATCCTTTAGATTATTACCGGAATTTGCGCGTGACCAACCCATCCAACTATCTCTATTTCTATGACTTTGGCGACTATCAGATTATTGGGGCCAGTCCTGAAAGCCTGGTATCGGTGAAGAAGGGAGAGGTGACCACCAATCCAATCGCTGGAACCCGACCTCGTGGAGCGACGGAAGAAGAGGACCAAGCCCTGGCTCATGAACTCCTTCACGATATCAAGGAGACAGCCGAGCACCGCATGCTAGTGGATCTGGGACGAAATGATATCGGGAAAATCGCTCAAAACGGGACGGTCGAAGTGACCAAGTATATGGAAGTGGAGTATTTCCGCTATGTCATGCACCTGACCAGTGTGGTCAAGGGGCAACTCCTGCCACACCTAACAGCTCTCGATGCACTCAAATCCACTTTGCCAGCTGGGACAGTCTCTGGGGCTCCTAAGATTCGGGCCATGCGTCGGATCTATGAATTGGAACAGGAAAAACGTGGTGTCTATGCAGGGGCTATCGGCTACCTCTCAGCGACTGGAGATATGGACTTTGCCATTGCCATCCGGACCATGATCCTCAAGAATCAAAAGGCCTATGTCCAAGCAGGAGCAGGGATTGTCTACGACAGTATTCCGGAGAATGAATTTTACGAAACGATTAACAAGGCAAAATCAATGACAAGAATAGGAGATGTTCAATGATTTTATTAGTGGATAATTACGATTCCTTCACCTATAATTTGGCCCAATACTTGGGAACTTTTACAGAGGTTGAGGTCTTGCGAAATGATGATGAGCGCTTGTATGAGCAAGCGGAAAAGGCAGATGCCCTCGTCTTCTCCCCAGGTCCAGGCTGGCCAGCAGATGCTGGGAAAATGGAAGCCATGATCAAAGACTTTGCAGGTAAGAAACCTATGTTGGGGATTTGCTTAGGTCACCAGGCCCTGGCGGAGACCTTTGGTGGCAAGTTGCGCCTGGCTAAGAATGTCATGCATGGCAAACAAAGCCAGATTACCTTTGAAACACCATCTCCTATTTTCGAGGATATTGAGAATGATGTGCCCATCATGCGTTACCATTCTATCGTCGTTGACCAAATGCCAGAAGAATTTGAGGTAACAGCCATTACCACGGACGACCAAGAAATCATGGCTATCCAACACAAGAGCCTGCCCATCTACGGACTTCAGTATCATCCTGAGAGTATCGGTAGTCCAGATGGTCTAAAAATGATCGAAAATTTTGTGAAACTCGTCCTAGACTAGACCAGCAGTTCCAACCAGATAAAATTTCAATTGAATCGTGTAGAAAAGACAAGAGGAAACCCTTATGAAAGAACTATTCTTACAAATCTCTAATCGCCAAGACTTGACGCAAGAGCAAGTCCAAGAAGTCTTTGATCAAATCTTGCAGAACCAACTATCAGAAAGTCAAATCGCTGCCTTTTTGATGGGACTCAAAACCAAGGGGGAAACAGCAGACGAAATTACGGGGATCGTTCGCGCCTTAAAGGCCCATGCAACGGTTTTACCCGAGACCTTTTCAGATGCTATGTGCAACTGCGGGACTGGTGGCGATCAATCCTATAGCTTTAACATTTCAACGACCGTTTGCTTCGTTTTGGCTGCTGGGGGGATCCGCATGGCCAAGGCCGGCAATCGCTCTGTTTCTTCTAAGTCGGGCTCTGCAGATGTCCTAGAAGAACTTGGCATCAACGTGGCTGCCTCACCAGAGATCCTTTCGAAAGCTTTGGATGAGGTTGGTTTAGCCTTTATCTTTGCGCAGACCATGCATCCGGCTATGCGCTTCATTGGCCCAGCTCGCCAAGCTATGGGGATTCCAACTATTATGAACCTGGTCGGCCCTCTCGCTAATCCGTTGGATCTAGAAACGCAACTCATGGGTCTCTATCGTGCCGAATTGCAAGAGATTGTCGCACGTGCCATTCAACAGTTGGGACGTAAACGTGCCGTCGTTATCACAGGTCCTGACAATATGGACGAAGCGGCTCTTTATGGAACCAATACCTACACCCTGCTAGAAAATGGCAAGATCAGCCAGCATACCTTTACCTATGAAGATCTGGGTATGGACAAGGTGGAGTTGTCCGAAATTACTGGTGGTGATGCCAAGGAAAATGCTACGATTCTCCTTAGTGTCTTGAAGAATGAAGCCAGCCCTTATCTGGAAACAACGGTTCTCAACGCAGGTCTTGGTTTCTATGCAAATGGAAAAGTCACAACCATCAAAGAAGGTGTAGAGCTGGCACGTCAATTGATTGCAGATGGTTCTGCCCTTGCTAAATTGCAACACTTACAAGAGGTTCAAGTATGAGTAAAGCCTTTCTACCGACGATCCTAGAACAAAAAGAAAAAGAAGTGGCGCAAATGGTCATGGAAGATCTCCAGCCTCTCCGTCAGACCTATCGCCTCTATGATTTTCTCAAGAGCCATCAAGAGCACTTGCAGATCATCGCCGAGGTGAAGAAGGCAAGTCCTAGTATGGGGGATATCAATCTGGATGTAGATATTGTCGCCCAAGCCAAGACCTATGAAGAAAATGGGGCAGCCATGATCTCGGTTCTGACGGACCAAGTTTTCTTCAAGGGAGATCTAGACTACCTTCGTGAGATTTCTTCCCAGGTGACGATTCCAACCTTGGCCAAGGATTTTATCATTGATGAGAAACAGATTATCCGATCTCGTAATGCCGGAGCGACGGTTATTCTCTTGATTGTAGCAGCTCTGCCAGAAGCCCGGCTCAAGGAGCTTTATGATTTTGCGACGGGACTTGGTTTGGAGGTGCTGGTAGAGACCCATAACTTACCCGAGCTCGAAATAGCTCATCGGATCGGGGCTGACATCATCGGAGTCAACAACCGGAACCTGGTCACCTTTGAAACGGATCTGAATACTAGTCTTGAATTGTCTACACATTTTAAAGACCAGCCGGTTTATATATCGGAGTCCGCTATTTTTAATGGTGCAGATGCGGCTCTAGTCGCTCCCTACTTTAATGGGATCTTGGTAGGGACTGCCCTCATGACAGCAGGGGATGTAGCAGAAAAGGTCAAGGAGTTGCAAATTGACAAAGGTTAAAATATGTGGCCTGTCTACAGTGGAAGCAGTGGAGACGGCTGTCCTAGCAGGCGCAGACTATATCGGTTTTGTTTTCGCTGAGAGCAAGCGACAAGTCAGTCTGGAGCAAGCCCACGAATTAGCAAAACTGGTGACTGGCAAGACCAAAATTGTCGGAGTTTTTGTCTCACCCAGTCTAGAGGACTTGGAGCAAGCCATTGCTCAGGTTCCCTTAGACATCGTTCAGATTCATGGAATGTTTGATGAAACTCTGATTCCAAAGATCTCAGTTCCCGTCATTCGAGCCATCCAGCTCAGAGGTGGGGAAGCCCAAGTGTCAAGCCAGGCAGATTATCTGCTCTTTGATGCTCCCGTAGCTGGGAGTGGGCAAACCTTTGATTGGGATTTGCTGAAAGATCAGAAGATCCAGCAGGATTTCTTTATTGCAGGGGGCTTAACAGTGGACAATGTCCGCCAAGCTCGAGAGACCTTTCAGCCCTATGCCCTGGATGTCTCTTCGGGGGTCGAAACAGACGGACACAAAGATATAGAAAAGATAAAAGCATTTATAGAAGGAGCGAAAGCATGAACTATCAACTACCGGATGAAAAAGGGTTTTATGGAAAATTTGGAGGACAGTTTGTCCCAGAAACCCTGATGACAGCCGTGATTGAACTGGATAAGGCTTATAGAGAAGCCAAAGCAGATCCAAGCTTTCAAGCGGAATTGGATGATTTGCTCAAGAATTATGTAGGTCGGGAGACTCCACTTTACCACGCCAAAAGTCTCTCCAAGCATATCGGTGGAGCGCAAATCTACCTGAAACGGGAAGACCTCAACCATACAGGGGCTCACAAGATTAACAATGCCCTAGGTCAGGTCTTGCTGGCTAAACGGATGGGCAAGAAAAAGATCATCGCGGAGACAGGAGCTGGTCAACACGGAGTTGCAACAGCGACGGCAGCAGCACTCTTTGAGATGGAGTGTACCATCTACATGGGGGAAGAAGATGTCAAACGCCAAGCTCTCAATGTCTTTCGGATGGAACTCTTGGGAGCAAAAGTCCATAGTGTGACAGACGGATCGCGCGTGCTGAAAGATGCGGTCAATGCCGCCCTTCGTGCATGGGTAGCTGGGATTGATGATACTCACTACATCATGGGATCTGCCCTTGGACCAGCTCCCTTCCCAGAGATTGTCCGAGATTTTCAATCCGTGATTGGTAAGGAAGCCAAACGTCAGTTTGCTGAAGTCTCAGGTGGAAAACTTCCTGATGCGGTCCTAGCTTGTATCGGTGGAGGCTCCAATGCCATTGGCATGTTCTACCCCTTCGTAGAAGACGAATCTGTAGCCATGTACGGAGCAGAAGCTTCTGGTCTTGGTTTGGATACGGACAAACACGCAGCGACCTTTGCCAAAGGTCGTCCAGGAATCCTTCACGGAGCCTTGATGGAAGTGCTTCAAGATGCCCATGGACAGATTATGGAGGCTTTCTCTATCTCAGCTGGATTGGATTATCCTGGTGTGGGGCCAGAACATTGCTATTTTAATGAAATTGGCCGGGCAAGCTATGATTCCATCACGGATGAAGAAGCCCTCGAAGGATTTAAGTTGCTCTCTCGTTTGGAGGGAATCATTCCAGCATTGGAGTCCAGTCATGCTATCGCTCTAGCGCAAAAAGTCGCAGCAAAAATGACTCCGGACCAAAATCTCATCATCTGCCTATCTGGTCGTGGAGACAAGGATGTCATGCAGGTGAAAGAACGGTTTGAAGCAGAAGGGAAGTAGAGATGACCAAAACACTAACTCAGCATTTACAAGCTATTAAAGACAGCAAGCGTGGAATTTTCGTCCCTTACATTATGGCGGGGGATCATGAGAAGGGACTGGATGGCCTCTTTGACACCATTCAGCTCTTGGAAGAAAGTGGAGCTTCGGCTATTGAAGTGGGGATTCCTTGGTCGGATCCTGTAGCGGATGGGCCAGTCATCGAGATGGCTGGGCAACGTAGTTTGGCCAAGGGAGTGACCTTAACCGCTATTGTAAAAAAACTCCAAGAACAAGAGACCAAGATTCCTCTGGTCATCATGACCTATATCAATCCAGTCTTCCAATATGGTATAGAGGCTTTTATAAAAGAATTGGCTTCTACCTCCGTCAAAGGCTTGATCATTCCCGACTTGCCAAATGAACATGCGGATATGATAGCACCTTACTTGGAAGGGAGTGATATTGCCCTTGTACCCTTGGTCAGCTTGACCACAGGCATCGAACGCCAAAAGGCCTTGATCCAAGAAGCAGAAGGTTTTATCTATGCGGTAGCCATCAATGGGGTTACTGGAAAGATGGGCAATTACCGGGACGACTTGGATCAGCACTTGGCGACCTTGAGAGACCTGGCCACTATTCCAGTTCTGACAGGATTTGGGGTCTCCACCCAAGAAGATATCCAACGCTTTAATCAGGTATCAGATGGTGTCATCGTGGGGTCAAAAATTGTTCGGGACCTTCATGAGGGCAAAACCAGCGATGTTAAGGACTTTGTAGACTATGGTTCACACTTTAATAAATGCTAAGGATAAGAAAAATTACAAAATTTAATAAATTTTCAGAAAATTACTTCTCTTCTGAAAATCTTTGTGGTATAATCTTAAGACAACCTTAAAAATTTATTAGGAGTAAACAATGAAAAAAAGAAATGTCATTGCTCTTGCAGGAGTAGCTCTTCTTTCAGCAGGTATTCTTGCAGCATGTTCTGGTGGTTCTAAATCATCAAGCTCAAGCTCAAAATCAAGTGAAGCAGGTCAAAAATTCTCTTACGTCTATGAGACAGAACCTGAAAACTTGAACTACATCACATCTGGTAAAGCTGCAACCCACGAAATCACAGGAAACTTGATTGATGGTTTGTTTGAAAACGACAAGTATGGAAATTTGATTCCTTCACTTGCTAAAGATTGGACAGTTTCTCAAGATGGCTTGACTTATACTTACAAACTTCGTGATGATGCCAAATGGTATGATTCAGAAGGGGAAGAGTATGCGGATGTGACAGCAGATGACTTCGTTGCAGGGATCAAGTATGCCGCTGACCACAAGTCTGAAATGCTCTACATCATTCAAAACTCTATCAAGGGCTTGAATGATTATGTTGAAGGTAAGACTTCAGACTTCAAAAATGTAGGCATTAAAGCAGTTGATGATCATACCCTTCAAATCACTTTGAACCAAGCAGAGCCTTTCTGGAATTCTAAGTTGACTCTTGGGATCACTTTCCCAATCAACGAGAAATTCGTTGAATCAAAAGGGGATAAATTTGCCCAAGCAAGTGACACTAGCTCTCTTCTTTACAATGGTCCATACATCTTGAAGAGCTTCACTTCTAAATCATCTATCGAGATGAGCAAGAATGAAAACTACTGGGATAAGGACAATGTTCACATCACAGATGTTAAGCTCGAGTACTATGATGGTCAAGACCAAAGTAAATTGGCGAACTCATTTGAGGACAATGCTCTTAGCCTTGCTAAATTGTTCCCAACTGGACCTGGGTTTACAGACCAAGCTAAGAAATTTAAAGATGAAATTATCTACACACCTCAAGATGCCAGCACCTTCGTTATCGGTGTGAATATCGACCGTCAGTCTTACAAGTACACTGCAAAAACAACAGATGAAGAAAAATCATCTACTAAGAAAGCTCTTTTGAACAAAGACTTCCGTCAATCAATCAGCTTTGCCTTTGACCGTGAAGCCTATGCTGCCCAAGCAAATGGTAAAGATGGAGCAAGCAAACTGATCCGTAACTTGTACATCCCACCTACATTCGTTCAAGCAGATGGTAAGACCTTCGGTGAGATGGTTAAATCTGAGTTGGTGACTTATGGAGACGAGTGGAAAGATGCAAATCTTGACGATGGTCAAAATGGTCTTTACAACGAAAAACAAGCCAAAGAAGAGTTTGCCAAAGCGAAATCTGCACTTGAAGCAGATGGCGTGAAGTTCCCAATCCACTTGGATATGCCAGTAGACCAAACGACTCAATCTAAGGTTCAACGTGCTCAATCCTTCAAACAATCGGTTGAAAGTACGCTTGGAAAAGAAAATGTCGTTGTCGATATCCATATGGTATCAAAAGAAGATCTCTTGAACGTAACCCTCTTTGCTGCTAAAGCAGAAGACGAAGACTGGGATATCTCAGATAACGTCGGATGGAGCCCAGACTATCAAGACCCATCAACTTACCTTGATATCTTGAAAGCTTCTTCTGGTGAAAACACTCGTACCTTCCTTGGATTTGACCCAAGCGAAAACAATGAGGCAGCTAAGAAAGTTGGCTTGTACGACTTTGAGAAGATGGTAACAGAAGCAGGAGCTGAAACACAAGACCTTAACAAACGTTATGAGAAATATGCTGCAGCTCAAGCTTGGTTGACGGATAGTGCTTTGGTCATCCCAACCACTTCTAAGACTGGTCGTCCATTCTTGACTCGTGTCGTACCATTCTCAGCACCATTTGGCTGGACCGGTGGTAAAGGGAAAGACAACGTTGTCTACAAAGGTATGGAACTTCAAGACAAGGCTGTAACAACCGAAGACTACAACAAAGCTCTTGAAAAATGGAAGAAAGAGCAAGCAGAGTCTAACCAAAAAGCTCAAGAAGAATTAAAAGATCACGTGAAATAAATATCTTTTGATCGAGGCAAATTTGCCTCGATTTTTTTCTTGTTCAGAATTTGCTATAAAAACGCTTACATAGTATAATAGCTGTATTGATTACAAAATAGTGAGGTCTCTTTTATGAAAAAGAAAACAGTGGTGTCCATGGTGGCTTCAAGCCTTTTGCTAGCTCCCTTTGTCTTAAATCAAGTGGTAGCAGCAGATGAGAACCTAGCAGAGCTTGCTCCAACGAAAGACGTGGTGACTCAGGTGGCTCCGGAGCCTGTAGCTTCTGAAGGGGTAGCTTCCCCATCTCAAGTAGACCAGTCTGCATCCGCTCCAAGTGTGGAACCTAAGAAGGAAGTAGAAACTTCTGAACCTGCAGGACCGAGTCCAATTGCTCCGGCAGAGACGGAGAAGGTTGACCAGCCAGTCGGACAAGAAAAGACCGTGACAGTAACTGAAAAAACAAACCTCCCGCAGGCACCTCAGGGGGCAGGTGTCCCAACTAGTCCAGTGGCTTCGACGGGAACATCAACTCCAGCGACAGGACAAGCCTTAACCTCTTACACAGGAAGCTTGGCAAATAGTGAGCTCAAGGATAAGGAATTAACGGTTCAAAATGCTGTTGATGAATTGCTTCAGTGGGCTGCGACGGATTCCAAACAGGTCGGTCAATCGGCGGCGGATCGGGAACGCTTTGCTAAGAGTCTAGGAATGATCAGTACTCAAGAAGACTTGAACCGCAAGGTCAGTCAAGAAGAGCTGACCAATATGTATAGCATTGCTAAGAAACTCTATGATGCCTATCGGTCTGAAAAGAAAGCTCCTCTCTTTCTAAATGGGCGGGCTCAACCCATCTTCCCTTATACAACTGGGGAAAAATCAGATGAAGACTACCACTATGAGGATAGCGAAATCGTCCGCTTCCCAGTCTATGTGGAGACCGATTACGATACAGATGCGGATGGCAAGCCGGACCTAGTCAAGGCCATTGTCCAGTTGCCTAAGGCAGTTGCCAGGGGAGACTTTAAGGCAGCGACCATTCTTGAAGCACGTCCTTATGTAGCAGGAACCTTGGATGAGAACTATGTGACCCTTGAAAGTTTGGGCTTGCCGACAGATGGCTCCTATGATATGAAGAAATTGCGGAAGCAACCGGCTAAACGACAAGCAGTTGGAAACTCGTCAACTGTAGATGCAGCTAAGAAGGCCAAGGCTTCGGATTGGTATTACTACAGTCCCTACGAGTATATCTATGACTACGAAAATCTCAACTGGTACGACTATTTCTTGGTCAGAGGCTATGCTTTTATCTCCAGTGCAGGACTTGGTACCAAGGGATCAGAAGGATTTAACACCACAGGGTCTGACCTCGAAATCAATGCCTTCAAGAATATCATCGAGTGGGTCAATGGCAAACGCAAGGCGTACACCGATAAGACTAGCAATGTCGAAATCAAGGCAGACTGGGCTACAGGAAATGTTGCCATGACCGGTCTATCCTGGGCTGGAACCACGACCTTTGGTGTGGCAGCGACAGGCGTAGAAGGCCTAAAGACTATCGTTCCGGCAGCAGGAATCGCCTCTTGGTATGATTATTTCAATAGTCAAGGAACCCAGTTTGGCAATGCACCTTATAGTGACCTTTCATGGCTCTCCCTCTATGTTAGCACGCGGATGCTGGATCAAGACGATTGGGCAGGGATTTGGCAAAATTATGCCAACTATATAAACCAGCTAAACAAGGACCAAAATGCGCACGAACGCAATTACAGCGATGTCTGGAAGGAGCGGGATTATACCCTTCATCCTGAAAAATTCAAGACCAGTGCCCTCTTGGTTCACGGCTTGAATGATGACAACGTTAAAACCAAGCATTTTGAACTCATGTACGATGCCCTCAAGAAGGCAGGCCAAAATGTCAAGCTCTATCTCCACCAGGGAGACCACGTCTATCCAGCAGCCATGTCTCGTGGTTATGGTATTCAGGCCAATGGCCAAGATTTCTATGATCTTTTGAATACCTGGCTTAGTCATTACTTGTACGGGGTAGAGAATCAAGTTGACAAATTACCAGCTGTCTTGGCTCAAAACAACTATGACCCAAGCAAGTGGACCACTTATGATAACTGGAAGACTTCACAACGCCTCTTCCTCAATGCCCAGTCGAAACGCTTGGAAGAGACGATTTCAAGTGATTACGCAGGAGCTGGCATAGAGATTGCTAAACGCAACGAAACTGTGAGCCAAGGTTCTTCAAAAGCCAACATGACCTTTGTGTCAGAAGTGACAGAAGATACTACCATCAAAGGGCATATCCCAGTGCACTTCAAGGCAGCCCTGGCTAAGGGGAAAGGCAAGAACTTCCAGATCAATGCCCTTTTAGTCGACGTCTCTGATGAGGAATTTGATGTGGTCGGCAACGGTGGCGTCAAAGCAGAAAAAAAAGCAGACGGCTTCTGGATGGGAAGTAACCTTTCTAATCTCTCTGTAGCAGAGTTTGAGACCATTAAGACTAAATACAAGGTCATTGCTAAAGGATGGATCAACCTGGCCAACCCTGAGTCTGGCTATGATTCAGCCAGCTCAAGAAATAGTATCGAGCCAAAAGTTGGAGAATTCCACGACTATACGGTCCATCTCCAACCAAACCTCTATACGGTTAAAAAGGGCCACAAATTAGCCCTAGTCTTCAATACCTATGATCCATCTGACTTAACCGTTGAAAATCCTTACGAAGTCACCTTCAAGACAGATTCTATCCGTGCGACCATTCCGATTGTAGAAGGGACGCGTTCGCAAGTAGCTACTTATCTTCCTAACGCGGCTGATACAGCATATGCTGCCCTTCCAGAGATTCAAGGAGCCAAATTGGTAGAACCAGCAGTTCATTACATCGAAGAATACCATCTGCCAGTCCTTCCAGAGCCTGAAAGATATGGTAGATCAGAGCTTCCTGCTGGTACAAATCTTCGTCCACTCGTCAAAACGGCTGAGAAAGAAACTGCAAAACCAGAATCTCTATCTGTTGCTTATGGACAAACATTTGTCTATGAGACGGGTAAAGCAGTAGTTCCAGCGCAAGAAAAAGCAGGTCAGCTTCCTCAAACAGGCACTGAAAAGGAATGGATAGGATTCTATGGGTTAGGTACCCTCCTCTTGTCTAGCCTTCTTTTCTGGAAGAAAAAGAAAGAAGATGTCCAAGGCTGAGAACGTAGCAAATATTTCTAAAAACTAGAATTTTGGTGTAGAATAGAACTATCAATGAGAGATTAGTGGAAAGCACTGATCAAAGGAGGAACTATGGTACACGTACTAACAGATGCAACATTTGAACAAGAAACTAGCCAAGGCTTGGTCTTGGTGGACTTCTGGGCAACTTGGTGTGGTCCTTGCCGGATGCAGGCCCCAATCTTGGAACAGTTAGCAGAAGAAATCCATGAAGATGACTTGAAAATCTTTAAGATGGATGTGGATGAAAATCCAAACACTGCTCGTAACTTCGGCATCATGTCCATCCCAACACTCTTGTTCAAAAAAGATGGCCAAGTGGTGAAACAAGTCGCTGGTGTTCACACCAAAGAACAACTCAAAGCGATTGTTGCGGAATTAAGCTAAGATAAAAGAAGCCCTTGCTTCTTAGCGAATCAAACTCGTTCATTTCCGATGTTGGAAGTGGGCGAGTTTTTTCTTTTTATGAATTTGTTAACAGAATAAGATAAGGAATTGACAGCGCTTTCCTAAGGTGTTAGAATGAACCTGTGGTTTGCCATAAAATATAAGAAAGAGAGTGGGACAGAAATCGGTAATTCGTTAGAATTCGATTTCGTCGTCCCACCTCCGCACAGTTGATTAGGGCTGTAAAAGCTGATGAAATCAGCGTAGTAGAGCCCACTCAACCACTGCGTCTTGCTCGACAATCCAAAGACAATTGAAAGGCTAGAACTTTTGTCCTAGCCTCTTCAGTCAATTAAATTTTCTAGTTAGTCTGCTAAAATCCATACGCTGACGGAGCGTTCTGAGACTGGGAAATCAGCCCAGCCGTCTTCTTGGATTTGAACGGGTTCTTGGTAATTTCCTAGGGCATCGTAGTAGGTCTGTCCTGCATATGCTTGGCCGATTTCCATGCGTTTGGCAGATGCAGCCGCATTTGAAATGACGCAGGCGATAGGAGCAGACTCTTCCGTTCCAGAGCGAGTCCAACCAATGCAGTTAGGATCGTCAAAGTAGTCCCTTTGTTCACCGTAGGATAAGTCTTTGCGGATACGAAGGAGTTGATCAAGCTCCGCTTGGAAATCCTGCTGGGCAAAGTCCCCTGAAATGCCGTAATAGTCTCCATAAAAGACACATGGAAGTCCGGCCTCGCGGAGGAGAATGAGGGCATAAGCGGCAGGTTTGAACCATTCACCAACAGTGGACTCTAAAGCTTGTCCTCTCTGGGTATCGTGATTATCGACAAAGGTTACAGCACTTTCTGGATGATTGCTTGCGAGCGTACCATTGAAAATAGTGGTTAAATCAAAGTTTTCCCCTTCTTGGCTAGCTCTAAAAAGATTTTGGTGGAGGGCAACGTCGACTAAGTCGAACTGATAGTCAATGCTAGCTAGGTAGTCATTGTTGCTTTGTTCATCCCCGTTCCAAAACTCACCAAATACGTAGAAATCGTCTCCATATTTGTCCGTGATTTGCTGGATGAAGTTCTTCATAAAGAAGGAGTCGATGTGTTTAACCGCATCGAGACGGAAGCCTTCTACCCCAGTTGTTTCAATAAACCATTCAGCCCATTGGTTGAGGTTTTCGACCACTTCTGGGTGTTTGAAGTCGATATCAGCGTACATGAGGTAATCATAGTTGCCGTTTTCGCTGTCGACCAGATCATCCTGTGCCCAACCTTTGTTTTCCCCTTGGATTTGGTAGATGCCACTCTTATTGCGGGAAGCATCGTAGTCGGTACCGGTGAAGTGGTACCAGTGCCAGTGGAAGTCATTGTAGGCTCCATTTCGGCCATCAAAGGTAAATTTGGTCCAGCCCTTGATAGTAAAGGGCTCTGTCAAGACAATGGTCCGATCGTTAGGGTCCACTTCGACCACTTCAAATTTTTCTAAACCATCGGCTGCTGCCTTATGGTTGAGGACCACATCAGCCATAGGCTGGATTCCAGCTTCTTTTAAGGCCTGAATGGCTTGCAAGTAGTCGTCTTTGAATCCATACTTGGTGCGGACAGTCCCTTTTTGGTCAAACTCTCCAAGGTCAAAGAGGTCATAGACGCCATAGCCGACATCATTGGCAGATGTTGCTTTAAAAGCAGGTGGCATCCAGATTTTACGAATGCCCAAATCTGCCAGGTGAGGAGCATCTGCAGCTAAGCGGGACCAGTGTTGGCCATCTGAGGGTAGGTACCATTCAAAATATTGCATTAAGGTTTGATTTTCCATTTTGTTCTCATCTTTCGTGAATAATGCCTTATTTTACCAAAAATGACAGGATAGGGCAAAGGTTTGCACTCTCGAAAACGCTGTCTTTATTGGATTAAGGATAAATGGGCTGGAAACGAGCTCTCGCATGAGAAAAATGAGGAATTTGCCCTCATGAATAGGAACTATTTTTTTCGGTTTTGTTCAAGTTGGCTCAATCTGTCTAAAAAGGGACTATCAGTCGAAGAAGTGTCTCCATCATTTGATTGACAGGAAGGAATGTCTGTAGGATTTTCCCTGCTGTCAGTTAAGTTGTTATCCTGTTTGAAAGCTAGCTGTATACCAAATGAGAGGAATTCTAGCTTGCGGACAGGAGGAGATGCCGTTGTTGAAAGGAGGGTTCGTTTTTACTGCATCTATTGAAAAATGATCTTGTCTACTTATTGTCGTTTCGGATAAACCGTTAAAACGACACCTTTCAAAGGAGTTTGTATATGAAAAAATCTAGCCTTGTTTCGATTGTTTTTGCAAGTTTGTTACTGAGTCCAGTTGTTTTGGCGCGCCATGTCCAGGCGGAGGAAGTAGCTACGAATGGTGTAGAACCAGCCTTGACTACCCAGGTGGGACAGCCAAGTACAGCTGAAGCCACTCCTATTTCAGATGCAGTTCCAGCAAGTGGGGAGCTGTCTCCTAAGAAGGAGCTTACGAATCAACCTAACTTGGACCAAGCGACTGCTGAAACAGGTCCTACAACGATTCAGCCGACAACGGGAAATGAATCCTCTCCGACCAAGGAGACTGCTGTAGCAGAAAAAGCTCCAGTCCAGCCTACTAGTGATGCTCCTCAATCAGCAGAAGTGTCTGTTGCAGAGAAGAATCCTTCTCCAGTTTCTAGCGCTCCTAAAGTGACTCTAGGAGAACTTTCAGAAGTGACTGGTCAACCAGTAGCAGAGTCAGATGTGAAGAAGGAAGCTACAGTGATAGACGCTGTCAACCAGCTCTTGAACTGGGCCTCGACCAAGGAGAATCAAGTCGGGTCTACCGATAAAGATCGATTGGCATTTGCTAAGAGCTTAGGAATGGTCAAGGAGGGAGTAGAGGGTTCTGCACCGGTCACGGATCTCTCCAGCATGGTAGAAGTGGCTAAAAAGCTCCATACTGCATACCGAGCAGAGCGGAAGAAACCTCTCTTTTTGAATGGACGAGCCCAGCCCATCTTCCCATTTTCACCTGGGGATGATATTGAGCATTATTCCTATGATAAGAGTGACATCGTCCGCTATATTGTCTATGTTGAAACTGACTATGATACGGATGGAGATGGCAAACCGGATTTAGTCAAGACCTTTGTACAGGTGCCAAAAGCTGCTGTCAATGGGGACTATAAGGCTGCCAGTATCTTTGAAGCTAGCCCTTATGTAACAGGGACGACCGAAGAGCGTACCTTAGAGGGAATTGGTCTCAAAGAAGGTGGAAACTTCGAGATGGCCAAGCTCTATGAAAAACCTGCCAAACGCCAAGCCAGCAAAACTGTAACGACAGAAGAAGTAGCCAAAGCGACCGATCCAAAAGAATGGTACTATGTCAATCCTCGTGAAAGCTCGAATGACTATACACACTATGACTATGAAAATCTCAACTGGTACAATTACTACTTGGTTCGTGGCTATGCAGTGGTGACCAGCAGTGGCTTGGGCTCAAAAGGATCCGATGGGATCAATACGACCGGCTCAGACCTTGAAGTGGCAGCTTACAAGAATATCGTGGAGTGGCTTAACGGCAAACGTAAAGCCTACTCAGATAAGACTAGCAACCATGAAGTCAAGGCAGACTGGTCCAATGGAAATGTAGCCATGACAGGCTTGTCTTGGGCAGGTACGACAACTTTTGGAGTGGCGTCTACTGGAGTGGAAGGTCTCAAGACCATTGTGCCAGCAGCAGGGATTGCCAGTTGGTATGACCATTTCAACAGCCAAGGATCTCCCCTTGATACAGGTGCTTCCAATGACCTTTCCTGGTTATCTGTCTATACCTCTGGTCGTATCCTTGACAAGGAAGATTGGGACAAGGTCAAGGATTACTATGCAGCCTACATCACCAAGCTCAATGAACTCCAACACAAGGATGGTCATAATTATAACGAAGAATATGCGAAACGCGACTACACGCTCAACGCAGCCAACTTAAAGGCAACTCCTCTCATTATCCAAGGGCTCAATGATGACAACGTCAAGCCTAAACATTTCGAACTTATGCTGGAAGCCTATAAGAAGGCAGGAATCGATCCCAAGGTCTTGCTCCACCAGGGCAATCACATCTATCCATCCACGCGTTGGTCAGGGACAGAAGTGGCAGGACAAGCTTTTAATGACCTGATGAATCTCTGGTATAGCCATTACCTCTACGGTATCGAAAATGGCATTGAAAATCTCCCACAAGTAACGGCTCAGGACAATTTGGATCCTAGCAAGTGGCACCGTTTTGACAAATGGGATACGGATCAAGCTATCTCAGGTCGGATCTACTCTAAGCGGGAAGAGGTAACAGTAACGGGGGATTATTATGGCACGGGAAACAACTGGACCACACGCAACCAGGATGCAGCCTTCCATTCTTCCGAAGTGGCAGCTTCCTATGCAGCCACCGTCGACCAAGATACGACCATTAAAGGTCATATTCCGGTGCATTTTAGCGCAGCTTTTGTCAAGGGAGACAAGAACCATGCCCATGTCAGTGCGACCCTGATGGATGTTTCCGATGAGGAATTTGATGTCGTTAAGGAAGAAATCACCTATGATAAAGATGGCTACAGCACGCGCACACTGGAAAAAGAAACCATCGATGAGACAGGTTACTGGAACGGTAGCAACCTAGAGACTCTGCCTCTCAAACGTTATAAGACCCACAAGGTTAAGAGTGTGGTGATTGCGCGTGGTTGGATGAATTTGGCTAATCCAGCATCTCGCTATGACTCAGCAAGTTCTAGTCATTCTATTGATGTCAAAGAAAATGAATTCCATGATTACACCATGTACTTGCAACCAAACTTGTACACAGTGAAGAAAGGTCATCGTCTGGTCTTGAGCCTACACACCTATGATCCGGATTATATCTATTTTGCGGATCCATATGAAGTGACCTTCAAGACAGACTCTATTTCAACAACCATCCCAACTGTCGAAGCTAGTCGGTCGCTCTTATTCCGCTACCAGCCAAGTGAAAAGGATACTGAATATGCAAGCTTGGCAGATCGTATTCTCCCAATTGCTAAGAAGAAGCCTACTGTAGTGGAAGAAGCCGGTAAGGTCTCTGTTGTTGATCAAGCTAGTCATCTGGAACAACAACCACCAGTTGGACGAGACCAAATGGACTTCCGTAAAGAACAGAAAGAAGAATTGGCTCAATTAGCACACGTCAGCGAAAGCAAAAGTCAAGGAGAGGAAAGTGTCGCTCGCTTGCCTGAAAAGGAGGAAGCTCACTTGCCTGAAACTGGAGAAACAGTAAATATCTGGACAGTTTATGGCTTGCTAACCGTCCTTGCGACTAGCTTGTGGAAAGTTGTCTACCGTCGCAAAGAAGATCAATAATACCAGACTGATCGCCCAAGGGTGATAGCATATCAAAGGATCCAGTCCATCAGAAGGAGGCTTCCATTGAGATCCATAGAACATTTCCAAGAACAAATTGCCACCATTTTTCAAGAGGCAATGTCCATACCGAGCTTTACTAATACCGAGACAGAAAGGGAGATAGAAGACTATCTAGACCAACGAATTGGGTCTATTCCATATTTCAAGAGTCACCCCCAGCACTTTGGTCGCTACCCTCTTCCCAATGACCATCTTCATCGCAGTGTCAATTGGGCCTTGGTCGATAAGGGCAAGAAAAAGACAGTGATCCTTTTTCACCACCACGATACGGTAGATCTAGAAGATTACGGCCCCCTAGCCCCTATAGCTTTGGATTCCGAGGCACTGGTTCATGCCTTGAAGGGCATTGATTTTCGATCAGAAATGCAGGAGGACCTAGATTCTGGCCAATGGCAATTTGGACGAGGTTCTTGTGACATGAAGGCGGCCTTAGCGCTCCAACTGGGTGTCTTAGAAGCCTACGCCTCCGATCCAGAAGGGGGTCAGGTCAACCTCCTCTACCTTTCTGTGGGAGATGAGGAGTCCTATTCACGTGGGATGAGAGGAGCCTTGGCTTTGCTCTGTCAGTTAAAAGATGAGTTTGACTTGGATTATGTCTTAGCGGTCGATTCAGAACCCTTTGAAGCCACTAGTGACAAGGAGAAGGTCCTGCACATCGGTACTGTCGGCAAGCTCATGCCAGTCGTCGTGGCCCAAGGGGTCTTATCCCATATGAAGGAGCCACTTAAAGGAATCAACGCCCTCTCTCTTCTGATAGCAGTCGCATCGAAATTGGACCTCCATCCAGACCTATCCGACCAAGCTCTGGGAGAGCAGTCTCCTCTCCCTTCTTGGTCTTATCTGCGAGATTTGAAGGACCAGTATGATGTATCGACTGTCCTCTACGCTGTTGGCTATTTCAGTGTGCTGCATCTGAAAAAGACCCCTCAGGAATTGCTGCAACGCATCAAGGAGTTGAGCCAGGAAGCGGTTGATGAGTTTTATGCCAAATACCTGTCCCTCCAGGACCAAGCAGGACAAGAACATGTGATAGGTCAACCAAGGGTGATCAGCTATCAAGAATTGCTGGATCGTTGCCAAAAGAAGGAAGGATTTTCAAGCTTCCAAGAGCAATGTGAGCAAAGGGCCTACCAAGCTTTCTTAGCTGGAGTCAGCTATCAGGCCATTGCCATCCAGCAGATCCAAGCTTACTTAGACTTCCTAGCGGAGAAGACTCCATTGGTCGTTATTGGCTTTGCACCTCCCTATTACCCATCCATGAACTGTCGCTATTTACCAAACACCAGTCTCAAAATTGGCACCCTGGTGGATGATTACCGCCACTATTTAGGAAGACGTGGCCTGAGCCTGAAGGTGGAGGAATACTTCATGGGCATTTGTGACACCAGTTATTGCGCCTTGGAGAGAGACCTAGCAAGCTATCAAGTCGTCTTGGATAGTTTGGCGACCCCTTCTCAAGTCTACGAGTTGGATTTGGAAAAAATTGCCCAGATCCAAGTGCCGGCAGTCAATTTGGGACCTTGGGGCAAGGAACTCCATCAAAGAGGGGAACGGGTCTTTATGGAGGATCTCCTAGATACCATTCCTAGTTATCTGTTTGGCCTTCTCTATCGCTTTGATGAATTGCTTTAATACTTAAGTTTTCCATTGACAAATGAGGAAAAGAGGACTAAAATATAGGCAAAATAAGTAACCACTTTCTTTCATTAGGGAAGTGGAATAGGAGAAGGAGAATCTATGATTGAATTTCAAGGAGTCACCAAGGATTACGATGGTCAACTGGCATTGAACCATTTGAACTTAACCATTGAAGATGGGCAAATTGTCGGCTTGATCGGCCATAATGGAGCTGGGAAATCAACGACCATTAAGAGCCTAGTCAGTGTCATCACCCCGACGACCGGTAGCATCCTAGTAGATGGAAAGGACCTCTATAGCAATCGCTTAGAAATAAAGAAGAAAATTGGCTATGTAGCGGACTCACCAGATCTCTTTCTTCGATTGACGGCCAATGAATTTTGGGAGTTGGTCGCTACTTCTTATGATATGAGCCAGCAGGAATGTGATGACCGCTTGGAGCAGTTGTTGCATCTGTTTGACTTTGCTAGTCATCGTTATGAGGTCATCGAGTCTTTCTCTCATGGGATGCGGCAGAAGGTCTTTGTCATCGGGGCTCTTCTATCTGATCCAGACATCTGGGTTCTAGATGAGCCCATGACTGGTTTGGATCCCCAAGCCTCTTACGATCTGAAGCAGATGATGCGGGAGCATGCGGACAAGGGCAACACTGTCATCTTCTCTACCCATGTCCTCGAAGTGGCAGAGCAACTCTGTGATAAGATTGCCATTCTGAAGAAGGGGAACCTCATCTTTTATGGAACTATCGAGGAGCTGAAGGGGCAACACCCAGAACAAAGCCTAGAGTCCATCTATCTTGGACTGGCTGGTCGAAGAGAAGAGGTGAGTCCAGATGCGTCTTAAGATGGTTCGTCGCCTAGTGGATGTCAACATCATTTATGCTACTCAGCCAGCCCAATTAGCGAAATTTCGTAAGAAGCAGGAAAAGGATCCGACTAGGAAAGTCAATGTTTCCGCTCAGTCCATTCGGACCTATATTTTTATCGGTCTCCTTTATCTCTTCCTTTTTGGAATTCTCTCGAGTACCAATGATTTTGTCTCTAGCCCTGGTCCCTTTGTCAATATGATTACGCTCTTTGCGCTCTTAGCCATATCCCAAGGTTTGATGAGTTTTTACAATGTCTTTTACGAGAGCAAGGATTTGCAATTTTATCGTCCCTATGCCTTTTCGGATGCAGAAGTGATTGCAGGAAAGAGCATCTCGGTCATTTTAGTGCTCTTGATGGCCCTGCTTCCAATGATCAGTTATTTCATCATTCTGCCCATCCAAGCAGGGGGAAATGTTTTGGTGGGGCTCCTTCTTGGCCTTCTTTGTGCCATGATTCTCCTCTCCATCCTCTTTTTAGGCACCTTGTTCCTATCCCATCTGATTACCAAATCAGCTGTCTTTAAGAAACACACGAGTTTGGTGTCTAACCTCATCATTGGATTGAGTAGTCTCATTTCCATTGGAGCCTATCTCTATATCAATATGCTCCAGTCAGAGCACTCGGTAGCTGGTGATTTGGTCACTCAACCCAGCATTTTTCCTCCGATAGAGGTCTTCCATACCTTTATCTTGAATCCTTTGGATTCAGCTGCACTAGTGGGGATGTTGGCTTGGGTATTGGTTCTAGCAGTCCTCCTTTGGCTGGTAAAAAGTCAGGTCTTGCCTCATTTCTATGATGCTGCCCTTGAGGTTTCTTCTAGCCATGCGGTCAAGGAGCGGGTCAGTCAGATGAAGCTAGGAGATCAGAAGGCCTTTCATCGCTTTACCGTTTCCTACCATAAACGGCTTCTGAGTGATGGTACCTTGCTGACGCAGGTTATCTTCATGATGGCAATTTTCCCTTATCTGTTCACATTTGGCTTGTTTTTAGGAGCATCGCGAGCTTCCCTCCAAATTGAAAACTACCTCACGCCCCAATACCTGCTTCCTTTATCGCTGATTGCTTTTATGATTGGAGTCTTCAACTCTGTGGAAAGCTTGACCAGTATTGGAATCTCCTTGGAGCGGGAAAATTTCGCTTATCTCCGTGCCCTTCCGATTGACTTTAAACGCTATTGTTTGAAAAAATTTTGGATCCTCTTTTCGGTTCAGTCTGCTTTGCCGATTGTACTCTTAGTAGGGGTATCTTTCTACTTTGGAGTCCATCCCCTTTCCCTTCTAGCCATGCTTTTGATTTGGTTTTTGACCAGTTTGAGTTTGAGTGTGATCGCTTTTAGACGAGACTACAAGCTCTTAACGACCAATTGGTCGACTGTGACAGATCTGATGAACCGTAATAGAGGAAATGCTGCCCTGAGAGGATTATTAATCTTTATCTTTATTATCGTCATGCTGATTTTGATAGGATTTGCTTTCTATCTATCCGCTGTGGCCTTCACCACCTTGATTGCTAGTGTAATTTATCTTCTCATTGCAGCTATAGGAACTTTTGCAACTGTTTATATATATAAACATACTTTTTATAAATTTAACCAAGAGATTGGTGAATAAAAAAATTCCCTCTGGTCCTGACCGAAGGGAATCTCTATGGTAAAAGAGAGTGGGACAGAAATCGGTAATTCGTTAGAATTCGATTTCGTCGTCCCACCTCCGCACAGTTGAGTAGGGCTGTAAAATCTGATGAAATCAGCGTAGTAGAGCCCACTCAACCACTTCGTCTTGCTCGATAATCCAAAGACAATTGAGAGGCTAGGACTTTTGTCCCAGCCTCTTTTATAGTTTGTTGTTAAATTTCATAGCCGATTAAGAGGCCACCTTCTTCAGCATAGAAGCTACAGAGGCCAGAGGTCGGAAGAATTTCAATATCCGCATTGGCGAATTTTTCATGGACCAAGGCTGAGAGTTGTTCTACGAATTTATCGTTGCGACGGTGAGCGATGGTGATATGTCCACCTTTATAGCCTGCTTTGAGCATTTCTTCAAAAGTTGTGGAAATAGCTTTCTTTTGGCCACGGGCTTTATGGAGGAGCTCAAGGGTTCCAGTGTCGCTAGCTTGGCCGACCATACGGATGTTTAAGAGGCCGACAACCGCTCCGATAATTTTATTGAGTCGACCGTTTTTAACCAAATTATCGACTTTAGCCAGGACAAAAATCAGTTTGGTTTTTTCTTGGTATTTGGTGATGACTTCGACCACTTGATCAAAGTCAAGGTCTTGGGCAATGAGTTGATGGAGTTTGCGGACGAGGAGATCCACTTCACCACCAGCTGATAAACTATCGATCACATGGATATTGCTTGCAGGATGGTCTTCTAGATAAAGCTTTTTAGCGACCTGAGCACTATTGTGGCTACCAGACAAAGTACCAGTGATGGTAACAACGATGATATTATCAGCACCCTCGAAGGCTTTCATATAGTCATCAGGACTAGGACAAGCTGATTTGGAAGCAGTAGTAGTAGCATACATATCTTCCATCATTTTGTCTGTATCCAAGTTGGCGTCGTCTGTATAGATGGTCTCACCAATCTGGATGGTAAGGGGAACTGAAACAAAGCTAGTATCTGGTGCAGCACTTTCATAAGTACGATAATCACAGCCAGAATCTGCAATAATTTTCCATTTCATTTTTATTACCTCAAAATGTAAAAAATTGTACATTGACAAGTAGTTAGTCTTTTTTTACAATTATATCATGAAGTTGCATTCTCTGAAAGCAGATACATTCAGATGATACAGATAGAAAGTAAGTGTTATGGCAGAAAGAAAGATATCCGAAAAATCCTTAGAAAATTTAAAACGGTCTAACCAAGAAAGCAATGCCATCACACGCGAATCCTTGGAGATTTCCTTACTTCAGTTGTTGGATAAAAAGGACTTGAAAAAGATTACCATTTCAGAATTGGTGGAGAGAGCAGGAGTTTCTCGCGCAGCTTTTTACCGAAATTATGAGTCAAAAGAAGAATTGCTCGAATCCATCTTCCAATCAACTGTTTCGAAGATTACCAAGTCTTTGGAAGGCTATAATTTCAAGACCGATTTGTACCAGATATGGGTTTATCTCTTTAAAGAGGCCAAGAAGGAAGCCCGCATTATCAGCTTGGCCGTCGATTATAATTTTGAGAAACTGCTCACCAAGGCCGTTTATGAATTTCTGGAAAAGAGGAGTAAAAGTCAAAAATCCTCACAAGGCCCAGCTAGTTATTTGAATTCCTTCCTCAGCTCAGCTATTGTCTCTGTCCTAGCCAAGTGGATTAAGGATGGCATGAAGGTGCCGGCGGAGAAGATGGCTTCCTTAGGTCTTCCCTTGTTTCCTCAAAAGAAAAGAAAATAAGAAAAATGATCTACTAGATCGAGTGTTTACTTCGATTCCAGTAGATCATTTTTTACGTTATCCAGGAAACGGTCCAGTTCCTTTTGGTTCTTGAGAGAGATGAATTTTTCGGGGTAGGTGGAGTGGATATTTTGATACCTTTCTCTGGCAGTTTTTGTTCGGCCATCCCAGAGAATCCAACGGATGAATTCCCAGTCAAAGCGTTCAGGGCATCCTACTGCCATACTCTCACGGACGCGTCCTTTATAACGGCGGTATCGTTTCCACCCTCTATAGAGGCAGTTCCAACGTGAGAAGTTGAGAAAGATGATCTGGTCGGCTTGCTCCATTCTCTCCTCATAGCAGCACCAAGAGTAATTGCCGTCAATAACCCAGTCTCTATGCTCGCTGAGAAACTGTTTCATTTCTTTCTCCATCCAATCCCGGTCACTGTCTATCCAACCCGGTTGAAATTGAAGGGTATCCATGTGGAGCTTTGGAATGGAGTAGTAACGAGCTAAGTTTTTAGCCAAGGTGGATTTACCTGATCCAGAATAGCCGATTATCGTAATTTTCATCTCTTCTCCTTATTTGGAAGTAACAAAAAAAGCTCCGAGGAGCTCATTTTGTATGCAATGCTTGATTAGCCAAGTTTTGCTGCAAGACGTGCTTTATCACGGCTAGCTTTGTTTTTGTGGATCAAACCTTTAGTTTCTGCTTTATCGATAGCTGAGCTAGCAGCGCGGTAAAGTTCTTCAGATGGGTTTGCTTCAAAAGCTTTGATTGCAGTACGCATAGCTGATTTTTGAGCTGAGTTTTTTTCGTTTTGTTTAACGTTCAATTCAGCGCGTTTGATAGCTGATTTAATGTTTGCCAATTTTTTCACCTCCAATGATAATCTAACTCTCTTATTATATCTGAAAACTTTTCTTTTGACAAGCCCAAACTAATTTTTCTTCGAATCGCTATTTTTTTAAAGATCATTTTGTCTTAAAACTCTTATCTCTTGAGATAGATTTCGTCGATCTCATGGTTGGCAGATTTGTGCAGGATCAGTTCGGCTCGGTTACGGGTGGGCTCGATATAGTCTTTTAGATTTAAGAGATTGATCGACTCCCATACCTGATGAGCGAAGGCGAGGACTTCTTCTTCAGGTTGCTTAGTAAAGCGGTGGTAGTAGTTACTTGGGTCATCTTTCGCACGGTCTAACAACTTTTTAAAGCGATCGATATACCAGGACTCAATATTGGCAACCTCAGCATCCACATAGATGGAAAAGTCAAAGAAGTCTGTCATATAGAGCCGATCGTTTTGGGGGTTCTGAAAGACATTGATCCCTTCCACGATAATGAAGTCCGCAGCTTGGATGGTTTGCTTCTGGTCAGGGACGATATCATAAATCTCGTGAGAATAGACGGGGATTTGATAACTTTGACCATTTTTGAGTTGGTTGAGGAAATCCAAAAGGAGCTCCATATCATAACTTTCAGGGAAGCCCTTGCGATTGAGAATGTTTTGTTCAATCAAGGTGGCGTTGGGATACAAGAAACCATCGGTGGTCACCAATTCAACAGTAGAATCTGAAAAGGTCCGAGAAAGAAGGATTTGAAGGAGACGACTAGTCGTTGATTTGCCGACAGCCACGCTCCCTGAAATTCCAATCATAAAAGGCTGTTTTTTACTTTCCTGTTGGAGAAAAATGCCTTTTGAGAATGCTAAATCCTCTTTCGCTTTTTTGTAGATTTGAATCAGATGTGTCAAGGGTAAGTAGATATCTGTTACATCTTGCAAGCTAATGAGGTCGTTAAAACTCTTGATTGAATTCAATTCCTCTTCAGATAGAGGAGGGGTTGATTTCCGGTGGAGATTTTGCCAAGTTTGTCGATTGATCTTTTCGAAGTGTAGAAATTCTTTATCCATTGCAAGCCTTTCCTCCATAGTGACCTTTAGTATATCAGTTTTGAGATCTTCTGTAAACGATTTAAAAATAGGTTAAATTATGCTATAATGCTAATATGAGTAAAATGTACTATGACGAACATCCAGATGCCCAACATGATATCCATGAGTTACAGGTGGTTCTTTTAGGGGAGCGGATGAAATTTCTGACGGATGCCGGTGTTTTTAGTAAGAAAATGATCGACTTTGGTAGCCAGGTCCTTTTATCTTGTTTGTCCTTCCAGCAAGGAGAGACGGTTTTGGATGTTGGTTGCGGGTATGGTCCACTTGGTCTCTCTTTGGTTAAGGCCCAAGGGGTCCATGCGACTATGGTAGACGTCAATACACGGGCTTTAGATCTAGCTCAGAAAAACGCAGATTTAAATCAAGTTGAAGCAAAGATCTTCCAATCCAATGTTTATGATCAGGTTGAGGGAAGTTTTGATCATATTATCAGTAACCCTCCCATTCGGGCTGGAAAAAAGGTAGTCCATCAAGTACTTTCTGGGAGTTTTGACCATTTGAATCCTGGTGGAGACTTAACCATTGTCATCCAGAAAAAACAGGGAGCTCCAAGTGCGAAGGCCAAAATGGAGGAAGTCTTTGGGAATTGTGAAATTCTCAAAAAAGACAAAGGTTATTATATTTTAAGGAGTGAAAAAGTCACATGAGAGCTGTAGATATCATTCAGAAAAAACGTGATGGCATTGAGTTGAGTAAAGATGAGATTCATTGGTTGATCGAAGGCTATGTGGCTGGAACAGTACCTGATTATCAAATGGCTGCCTTTGCCATGGCGGTTTATTTCAAGGGGATGACGACCCGAGAAATTTCAGATTTGACCATGAAGATGGTGGAGACAGGGGAGCAATTCGACCTTTCCGCTATTAAAGGCATCAAGGTGGACAAACACTCAACAGGTGGTGTAGGGGACAAAGTAACAATTGTACTGGCACCTCTAGTGGCTAGTTTTGGCGTCCCGGTTGCCAAGATGAGCGGTCGTGGTCTTGGACATACAGGGGGGACCATCGATAAGCTAGAATCCATTAAAGGATTCCAAATTGAGCGGACCCAGGAAGAGTTCATTAAACAAGTACAAGAGATTGGTCTTTCTGTCATTGGACAGTCGGACCAATTGGTCATGGCGGATAAGCTTCTCTATGCACTTCGGGATGTAACAGCGACGGTTGATACAATTCCATTGATTGCCAGCTCGGTCATGAGTAAGAAGATTGCGGCTGGAGCGGATGCCATCCTTCTCGATGTCACCGTTGGAGAAGGAGCCTTTATGAAGACCATTGAAGAGGCGCGTGAACTGGCTCGTACCATGGTGGATCTTGGTAATGCTGTTGGTCGTAAGACCATAGCTGTTTTGACAGATATGAGCCAGCCTTTAGGAACCAGCATCGGGAACCGTCTCGAAATTCTTGAAGCCTTAGATATTCTTCAAGGCAAAGGCAGAGAAGATGTGACTCACTTCATTTGTGAATTGGCTCAAATTATGCTGGAACTCGGCGGGGTAACGGCCAGCTTGGAAGAAATCAAGCAGCATCTGACAGCCGGCAAAGCACTGAAGAAGTTTGAAGAAATGGTCCTTGCTCAAGGTGGAGATTTAGACGATCTCTATCGTCCAGTTCAGGTAAAAGAACAAGTGCCTGTCTATGCAGAAGAGGATGGCTATATTGCAGCCTTGCCTGCGATGGAACACGGACTCTTCGCTATGCGTCTTGGGGCTGGCAGAGCAGTCAAATCAGATGATTTAGATTATGAAACAGGGATTGTTTTTGCTAAGAAAGTTGGGGATCCTGTTCAAAAAGGCGACCTTGTTGCAACTATTTATACAAATTTAGAAATTAGTCAAAAAACCATTGCAGAATTCCAAAAAAATGTTAAAATACTAGACAAGGTTGTAAGCGTTTCAGAAATTATTGAAATTGTTTCGTAATTCATTTGGGGGAGATTTATTAATGAAATTAAACAAATATATTGACCACACATTATTAAAACCTGATGCACAACAAGAACAAATCGAGGCTTTGATCGAAGAAGCGAAAGAATATGATTTTGCAAGTGTTTGTGTCCAACCGACCTGGGTCAACTTCGCTGCAGAAGGACTTCGGGATTCAGATGTAAAAGTGTGTACAGTGATTGGTTTCCCTCTTGGCGCAAATACACCAGCTGTTAAAGCATTTGAAACTCAAAATGCCATCCAAAATGGAGCCGATGAGATTGATATGGTCATCAATATCGGTGCCTTGAAATCAAAAAATCTGACATTAGTAGAAGAGGACATTCAGGCTGTTGTAGATGCAAGTGGTGATCGCTTGGTAAAAGTGATAATCGAAACCTGCTTGTTAACTGAAACTGAAAAAGTAGTGGCTTGCCAGATTGCCAAATTGGCAGGAGCAGACTTTGTCAAAACTTCAACTGGTTTCTCTACTGGAGGAGCAACTGTTGAGGATGTTGCCCTCATGCGCCAGGTTGTTGGACCGGATATGGGAGTGAAAGCATCTGGAGGTACTCGTAGCTATGAGGATGCACAAGCCATGATCCAAGCGGGTGCTAACCGAATCGGCACTTCCTCTGGAGTAGCCATCATGAAGGGAGAAGTAGCCCATGGCGACTACTGAGTTGATTGACCTAGCTGTAAAAACAAGTGAGAATGCTTATGTACCTTATTCTCATTTTCCAATTGGAGCTGTTCTTGTGACAGATGATGAGAAGATTTATACAGGCGTCAATATTGAAAATGCGAGCTTCGGCTTGACCAATTGTGGCGAGCGGACAGCCATCTTTAAGGCTGTTTCAGAAGGAGAGCGTTCATTTAAGGAATTAATTATTTATGGTCAGACGGAAAAACCAGTTTCACCCTGTGGTGCTTGTCGCCAGGTGATGGCTGAATTTTTCGAGCCAGACCTACCGGTTACTCTGGTAGCCAAAGATAAATCGACGGTCGTGATGACGGTCAAGGAATTGCTTCCATATTCCTTTACAGATCTTACCTAGTAACATCTGTAAAGGCGGTCTATTGACCCTTTCATTAATCCGCAACTTAGTTGCATATCTTATTTAGGAGGTTCAGAAATGAACAAGAAACAATGGTTAGGCCTAGGTCTAGTAACTGTCGCTGCAATCGGACTTGCTGCATGTGGAAATCGTGCGTCTCGCAAAGATTCTTCAGATGCAAAAACTGATTTAAAAGCTGCTATCGTTACTGACACAGGTGGTGTTGATGATAAATCATTTAACCAATCTGCATGGGAAGGTCTACAAGCTTGGGGTAAAGAAAACGGTCTTTCTAAAGATAACGGATTCACTTATTTCCAATCTACAAGTGAAGCAGATTTTGCGAATAACTTTAGCCAAGCTGCTACAAACGGCTACAAATTAGTTTACGGTGTTGGTTACAAACTTGCTCCAGCTGTTACAGCTGCTGCAGATGAAAATGCTGATATCAACTACGTTATCATTGACTCTGTTGTAGGTGATAAAAAGAACGTAGCATCTGCTGTTTTTGCGGATAATGAAGCTGCTTACCTTGCAGGGGTTGCTGCTGCCAAAACAACTAAGACTAACAAAGTTGGTTTCATCGGTGGAGCACGTGGTGAAGTTATCACTCGTTTCGAAAAAGGATTTGAAGCAGGCGTGAAGTCTGTAAACAAAGACATTTCAGTAGACGTACAATATGCTGAAGACTTCAACAACCCTGAAAAAGGAAGAACTATTGCAGCGACACAATACGCTGCAGGAGCTGACGTTATTTACCAAGCTGCTGGTGGTACAGGAGCTGGTGTCTTCAAGGAAGCTAAAGACTTGAACGAGAAGAAAAATGAAGACGAAAAAGTTTGGGTTATTGGTGTAGACCGTGACCAAGTCGACGAAGGTAAATACACTTCAAAAGATGGTAAAGAATCTAACTTCGTATTGGCTTCAACTTTAAAACAAGTTGGTAAAACTGTTCAAGAAATCGCAACTCAAACTGCTGATGGCAAATTCCCAGGTGGAAAAGTGATCACATTTGGTTTGAAAGATGGTGGTGTTGATTTGACAACTTCTAATCTTTCTGAAGATGCTAAAAAAGCAGTAGAAGATGCTAAAAAACAAATTATCGATGGTAGTGTAAAAGCACCTGAGAAATAAAACCTTCCGGAAGCGATCCATCCTTCTTGGGTCGCTTTTTTATGAGGTGTTGGGACATTTTGTCTCAATAGAACTTACTAACTCGTTTAGCAGGTCCTACTGAAATAAAATATAGTTTTCTAGAAAGGAATATTCGAATGGCACACGAAAACGTCATTGAGATGCGTGAAATTACCAAAATCTTTGGTGAATTTGTCGCAAACGACAAAATCAACCTCGAATTGCGTAAAGGTGAAATTCATGCACTTCTTGGTGAAAATGGAGCTGGGAAATCAACCCTGATGAATATGTTGGCTGGTCTTTTGGAACCAACGAGCGGAGAAATTGTGGTCAATGGGAAGTCTGAAAAACTAGATTCTCCTTCTAAGGCTGCTTCTCTAGGAATTGGAATGGTTCACCAGCACTTCATGTTGGTGGAAGCTTTCACTGTTGCAGAAAATATCATTCTTGGTAGCGAAGTAACGAACAAGGGTGTATTAGATTTGAAAAAAGCTAATGCAGATATTCTAGAGTTATCTGAACGCTACGGCTTGGCTGTGGATCCTACAGCAAAAGTTGAAGATATTTCTGTTGGGGCTCAACAACGTGTAGAAATCTTGAAGACACTCTATCGCGGAGCTGATATTCTGATTTTCGACGAGCCTACAGCAGTGCTAACTCCTGCTGAAATTTTGGAGTTGATGGAAATCATGAAAACCCTTGTTAAAGAAGGGAAATCTATCATCCTTATCACTCACAAACTGGATGAAATTCGTGCCGTTGCGGACCGTGTCACAGTTATTCGTCGTGGGAAATCCATTCAAACCGTTGGCATCGAAGGTGCTACCAATAAAGATTTGGCGGAAATGATGGTTGGGCGCTCAGTTTCCTTCGTAACAGAAAAAGAAGAAGCGCAGCCTAAAGAAGTGGTTCTGCAAATTTCTGACTTGGTCGTGAATGAAAACCGTGGTGTCCCTGCGGTTAAAGAGCTATCTCTTGATGTTCGCGCAGGTGAAATTGTCGGGATTGCAGGGATTGATGGCAATGGTCAGAGTGAATTGATCCAGGCTATTACCGGACTTCGCAAAGTCAAATCAGGTAGTATCAAAATTAAGGGACAAGAAGTTGTTGGCCTTTCCCCACGTAAGATTACTGAAATGAATGTCAGCCACGTGCCTGAAGATCGTCATCGTGATGGTCTTGTGCTCGAAATGATGCTTTCTGAAAACATCGCACTTCAAACTTACTACAAAGAACCACTTAGCAAAAATGGTGTTTTGAATTACAATCAAATTAATTCCTATGCCCGCAAGTTGATGGAAGAATTTGACGTTCGTGCAGCTAACGAGATTGTGCCAGCAAGTGCTCTATCAGGAGGGAATCAACAAAAGGCCATTATTGCTCGTGAAGTTGATCGGAATCCAGATTTGTTGATCGTTAGCCAACCGACACGTGGATTGGACGTTGGTGCGATTGAGTACATCCATAAACGTTTGATTGGTGAACGTGATAAAGGGAAAGCCGTCCTCGTAGTCAGCTTCGAATTAGATGAAATTCTAAATCTATCCGACCGGATTGCTGTTATTCATGATGGAAAAATCCAAGGTATTGTGAAGCCATCTGAGACCAACAAACAAGAGCTTGGTATTCTAATGGCTGGTGGAGAAATCAAGGAGGCTTCAAATGAATAAAAATACAAGACAAATTGCTATTCCTTTTATTTCTGTAATCCTAGGAATCATCCTCGGAGCCATTATCATGTGGATCTTTGGTTATGATGCTCTTTGGGGTTATGAAGAACTCTTCAAGACAGCTTTTGGTTCCATTAAAAATGTGGGTGAAATTTTCCGTACAATGGGGCCGCTGATTTTGATCGCTCTCGGATTTGCGGTAGCCAGTCGAGCTGGATTTTTCAATGTCGGCTTACCAGGACAAGCCTTAGCTGGTTGGATTGCGGCAGTATGGTTTGCTTTGTCCTTCCCTGATATTCCGCGTATCCTAATGATTCCTTTGACGGTCCTTGTGGCTGCAATTGCCGGTGGTCTCATTGGTTTAATTCCAGGACTTCTGCGAGCATTTTTGGGGACGAGTGAAGTCATCGTTACTATTATGATGAACTACATCGTACTGTTTGCTGGAAATGAAATTATCCGGAACTTCCCTAAAAAGTTCATGGTCGATTCTGAATCTAGTATCACAGTAGGAGCAAATGCAAGTTACCGCCTCGGGTTCTTGACAGAATTGACTAAGTCACGGATGAATATCGGTATCTTTATCGCCTTGATTGCTGTTGCAGTTATTTGGTTCATTATTAAGAAAACAACACTTGGTTTTGAAATCCGTTCCGTTGGTCTTAACCCGAATGCTTCAGACTATGCAGGGATGTCAGCTAAACGTACCATCATCCTTTCCATGGTGATTTCAGGTGCCCTTTGTGGGATTGGAGGAGCTGTAGAAGGGATTGGTACCTTCCAGAACGTTTATGTTCAAGCTGGTTCCTTGGCTGTTGGATTTAATGGGATGGCAGTGGCTCTCCTTGCTAGCAATTCCCCTATTGGGATTGTCTTTGCTGCCTTCTTGCTTGGAACCTTGCAAACAGGCGCGCCAGGTATGACCACAGCGACTATTCCACCAGAACTTGTCAATATTGTGACAGCTTCGATCATCTTCTTTGTAAGTGCTCACTATATTATCGAAAAATACATCAAGCCTAAAAAACAAATGAAAGGAGTAGAGTAAGGATGAATATTGTTGCTATACTAACGATTCTTGTATCGAATATGCTAGTCTATGCTGCTCCCCTCATTTTCACTAGTATCGGAGGTGCCTACTCCGAACATGCTGGTGTCGTTAATGTCGGTTTGGAAGGAATCATGGTTATGGGAGCTTTCACAGGAGTCGTGTTTAACTTGACTTTTGCTGGCTCTCTTGGAGGCATGACAATCTGGCTTTCTCTCCTTGCAGGAGGTTTGGTTGGTCTTATTTTCTCTGCCATCCATGCGGTAGCGACTATTAACTTCCGTGCTGACCATGTGGTGAGTGGTACGGTATTGAATTTGTTGGCTCCTGCCTTAGCCGTCTTCTTGGTAAAAGCCATCTACGGAAAAGGTCAAACCAACAATATCGATTTATCATTTGGTAAATTTGATTTTCCTTTCTTGTCTGATATTCCTGTTATTGGCGATATCTTCTTTAAGAATACTAGCTTAATGGGATATGTAGCGATTGCATTTTCATTTGTAGCATGGTTTATCATGTTTAAAACGAAATTTGGTCTTCGCCTTCGCTCAGTTGGTGAACATCCTCAAGCTGCGGATACTCTCGGTATCAATGTTTACCTCATGCGTTACTATGGTGTGCTCATCTCTGGATTCTTAGGAGGAGTTGGGGGTGCCTTGTATGCACAATCTGCTTCTGTCAATTTCTCTGCCACTACCATTGTGGGACCTGGATTTATCGCCCTAGCGGCAATGATCTTTGGTAAATGGAGCCCAATCGGAGCCATGCTGTCAAGTCTATTCTTTGGACTTTCACAAGCCTTGGCGGTTGTGTCTACGCAGATTCCTTTCCTTGCCCACATCCCAGGAGTGTACCTCCGTATTGCTCCGTATGTGTTGACCATCATCGTCTTAGCAGCCTTCTTTGGTAAGTCGGTTGCTCCGAAAGCAGATGGTGTGAACTACATCAAATCGAAATAAAAGCCTCCATTATGGAGAAAGAAAGCACGAGTCATTCGGACTCGTGCTTTTTACATGTTTATGGATAAGGTTGCATTTCGGCAAGTAGGTTTTCTGCTGTCGTAGTCGGTAAGATCCGCAGGCGTTTTAGTGAGTAGAGGCCATCGTCTAGACTGGCTAGTCCATTATTGGTCGTTAAGCCCATTTTGTAGCCATTGTTTTTTGCTAGTTCCATGGTGAGATCAGAGTAGCGGCCGGAAGGGTAAACAATGGTGGTAGTGGTTTGATGGAGTTTCTTATCTAGTACTTGTTTGGAATTTGCGAGTTCAGATTCCTGACGAGAGCTATCTGATTGAGCCAAGTCTGGGTGAGATACCGTATGACTTTCAAAGGTCATACCTTGCGCTTTCATTTCTTTGATCTGATCGAAGGTTAAAACACTGGGTCTTTCTTCGTCAGAAAAGGAAGTAATGATATTGTTGGTTGCGGTCATTTGGTATTTTTTTAGGAGAGGATAGACAATGGTATAGAAGTCTGCAATTCCATCATCAAAGGTTAACCAAACGACTTTTCTCCCTTCAGGCAGTTCATTTTTAGTAAGTGCCCGATAAGCTTCTTCAGGCGTCAAGGTATAGTAACCGGCTTCTTTAAGAGCTTTGAGATGACTCTCAAAAGTTTCTGGTGCCACGATGAGATTGGCATTGGCTTCTTCAGAGGGAGCCATCGTGTGAACAGCGTGGTACATGAGAATTGGAATTTTTACAGGTTGATCTTGTTTTACCCATTTAGTGGTGGAGCCTTGCTGATTCACAGTCTGACTTGTATTTGTTTCTTGCTTGTCAGCAACGGGAGTACTAGTAGCTCGTTTTAATAGGAGAAAGCCTAAAATAAAGATGCAGGATAGCAGAAAAGCATTTAAAATTAGTAGCAATCGTATTTTCTTTGGGACACGTCTTTTTCGGTGATTCATAGAGACCCCTTTCTAATTCATTATCATTATATCATAGGGGCAGGAAATCTCTTCAAGACAAAGTAACAAATAGAGTAAAATTTTGGGAAATCTCCTTGACTTTTGAAGGCATGGTTTGCTAGTGAGTTGATGTGGAGGTTTAAATCTGAAAATGAAGTATTCTTCTAGTGGAAGAGAACCATAGAACTAGTCAGAAGGGGCTAGTTTTTGATATAATAGACTATATTAGATTTTAAGGAGACCAACATGTCTGTAAAAATTGCCTTACTAGGATTTGGGACGGTAGCAAGTGGTGTGCCGTTTCTATTAAAAGAAAATGGTGATAAGATCTTCCAAGCTGCTCAGTCTGAAATTGAAGTAGCTAAAGTTCTTGTCAAAGATGAAGAAGAGAAAGCCCGCTTATTAGCTGCTGGTCATGACTATAACTTTGTGACCAATGTTGATGAGATCATTGAAGACAAAGACATTGCCATCGTTGTTGAATTGATGGGTCGAATTGAGCCAGCTAAGACCTTTATTACACGTGCTCTTCAAGCTGGAAAACATGTCGTAACAGCTAATAAAGATTTGCTTGCAGTTCATGGAGCTGAGTTGATTGCGATTGCCAAGGAGCATGGCATTGCCCTCTATTATGAAGCAGCAGTAGCTGGTGGAATTCCAATTCTTCGGACCTTGGTTAACTCTCTCGCTGCAGATAAGGTGACTCGTGTCCTCGGTGTGGTCAATGGAACCTCCAACTTTATGATGACCAAGATGGTCGAAGAGGGCTGGTCTTATGAAGATGCTTTAGCTAAGGCTCAAGAGTTGGGCTATGCGGAAAGTGACCCAACCAATGACGTAGATGGGATTGATGCAGCCTACAAAATGGTGATTTTGAGCCAATTTGCTTTTGGGATGAACGTCCAATTTGACCAAGTAGGTCATAAGGGGATCCGCAACATTACTCCTGAGGATGTTGCTGTGGCTCAAAGTTTAGGCTATGTAATCAAATTGGTGGGATCTATCGAAGAAACTCCTTCAGGTCTCTCAGCAGAAGTAACTCCAACCTTCTTACCAAAAGCACACCCACTAGCTGGCGTGAATGGTGTCATGAATGCCGTTTATGTGGAGTCTATTGGAATCGGGGAATCCATGTACTATGGTCCTGGAGCAGGTCAAAAACCAACAGCCACTAGTGTAGTCGCTGACATTATTCGCATTGTTCGTCGCCTCAATGAGGGAACAATTGGAAAAGCCTTTAACGAATACAGCCGTCCTGTGCAGTTGGCTAAACCAGAAGATGTGAAGAGTGATTATTACTTCTCTATTCAAACTCCAGATATGAAGGGACAATTGCTCAAGTTGGCACAAATTTTCAACCAAGAAGATGTTTCCTTTAAGCAGGTTCTCCAAGCAGGTGCCAAAGATTCTGTGGCTCGTGTTGTGATTATCACTCACCAATTGAATCAAACACAATTGCACCATATCATTGAGAAAATTGATGCCGAAGCTGACTTCACCTTGTTGAATACCTTTAAAGTATTGGGAGAATAAGATGAGAATTACAGTACCAGCGACCAGTGCCAATGTCGGTCCAGGATTTGATTCTGTTGGGATTGCCGTGACTCGCTATTTGACCATTGATGTGCTAGAAGCGCAAGAAAACTGGTGGATTGAACATGACTTGGGGGAGGAGATACCAAGCAATGAAGAGAATCTCTTGCTTCAAACTGCTCTCCAAGTTGCGCCAGATATGCCTCCTCATCGTCTCAAGATGACCAGTGAAGTGCCTTTGGCGCGTGGTTTGGGGTCATCCAGCTCTGTTATCGTAGCGGGGATTGAGTTGGCCAATCAACTGGGCAAATTATCCCTAAGTGATGAAGATAAACTAGAAATTGCGACAAAAATCGAAGGCCATCCAGATAACGTAGCGCCAGCCATTTTTGGAAATCTGGTCGTAGCGAGCTATGTGGATCAGCAGACCAATCATTTGGTCCTTCCCTTCCCTGAATGTGCTTTGGTAGCCTTTGTTCCGAATTACGAACTCAAGACCAGTGATAGCCGAAATGTCCTTCCAAGTGAGTGGACTTATAAGGAGGCTGTTGCAGCTAGTTCAATCGCAAACGTGGCCATTGCTGCCCTTGCTAAGGGAGACTTGAGAGTCGCAGGAAAAGCTATTGAAGCAGATCGCTTCCATGAACGCTACCGCCAACAGTTGGTTGCAGAGTTCCCTCAGGTGAAAGAAGTTGCACATCAACACGATGCTTATGCCACTTACCTTTCTGGTGCAGGTCCAACTATTATGACCTTGCTCCCTGTTGAACATGCAGAAGCCTTTGCCAAAGACTTAAAATCTAAGGGCTTAAATGGTCAGGTCTTTTCTTTAAATATTGACACAACTGGTGTGAAGGTAGAGAACAGCGAATCTTGATTTAATAAAAAAATGATTAGATAGGCTAAATTAGTCTATCTAATTTTATTTATCTATGATAAAATAGTTCTATAAATCATTTGTCTATCAAATTATTTTAGGATAATAAACAATTATTCGAAAGATAGATAGAATTGTAAAGGAGATTGTAATTCTAATGAAAGACTTTGAACGTCATCAACTTGCTACGGAACTTGGATTCCAGTATGATCCTGAAACATCATCTATTTATGGGGAAAACTCTGGCTATTTCTTCTTACTGAGAGAAACAGACACAAAAAATGTTTTTACCATTGCGCTTTCTGTGTCGCGTGATGATGCAGAAGAAGCAGCTGCTCAATTGCATCAAATGGTGAAAGACTCTTCTGTTTTGAAGAGCATTAGCCTCAACCAATATGTCACAACTTTCACTGCTAAAGCTGGAATGACTAAAGCAAAAACAATTGAAAACATTCGTCAAGCCTTAACAGAAATATTGCAATTCCTACAAACCAATGGATTCTACACTGTTTGTGGCTACTCTGGTGAAAAAGGACCGGTTGGTCTCTACCAAATCGATGACTCCCTCTTCTTGATGAACGAAGAATGCTTTAAAGAGTTAAGTACTCAACTAAAGATCGAAACCGATTCGTATAATAGTCAGAAAGAAAATGTTCTTATTGGAACAGTAGGAGCTTTTATTGGGGCCATTATTGGAGGGGCAGTAGCACTATTTATCGCTCGTATGGGCTATGTATCCTATATCGCTGGCCTGGTTCTGGGTGTCTGCGTTGTCAAAGGTTATGAGATCTTAGGAAAGAAATTTAGCAAAAAAGGTGCTGTGATCTCAACAGTTCTGATGTTGTTGACCATTGTATTAGTTCACCAATTTGACTATACTCTACATCTTATGAGTGAATATGAATTGAGCTTCGCTGATTCTTTTGATGCGGTTAACGCGACAGTCTTAAATGGGGATGCTCCACAAGAATATTTCATTAACTTCCTCTTGCTGGCTGTATTTACGGGTATTGGAGCATGGGGAGCGATTAGCTCAGCCTTGTCTACTCAAAAATCACGTGGCATTGCACGTAAGATTGGCTAATAAATTAACAATTGTTTAAAAAAATTAAAACAGAATCGGTCCTTTGACTGCTTCTGTTTTTTTACTTCTGAGTCGAAAAGTGAGCTGGTTTTTGTTATAATGGATAAGATAACGTATAGAAGAGAGTTGTGAGATGGAAATCCTAAAGCAAATCAAAGAGGAGTTGGCTGGTATTGAAATTTTGTTCAATGAGCCACTTAAACAATATACCTATACCAAGGTTGGAGGAGCGGCAGATTATTTAGCCTTCCCTCGCAATCAATATGAATTAAAACGAATTGTCACCTTTGCTAATGCTCAGGAAATTCCTTGGATGGTCTTGGGGAATTCTTCCAATATTATCGTCCGTGACGGTGGGATTGAAGGTTTTGTGATCATGTTTGATCATTTCCATGACATCCGTGTCAATGGCTATGTGATTGAAGCAGAGGCAGGAGCTAAGCTCATCGATGTGACTCATGTAGCCCGATACCATAGCTTAACAGGCTTTGAATTTGCTTGTGGGATTCCAGGTAGCATCGGTGGAGCAGTCTATATGAATGCTGGCGCCTATGGTGGTGAGATTGCCCATATTCTCCAATCGTGTAAGGTCTTGACGCCAGAAGGAGAAATTAAAACCTTAACAGTAGAAGAATTAGCTTTTGGCTATCGCCATTCCAAGATCCAAGAAACCGGTGACGTAGTGATTTCGGCTAAGTTTGCCTTAGCACCTGGTAATTATGATCAGATCGATCAAGAAATGGCTCGTTTGACGCATTTGAGAGAGATGAAACAACCCCTCGAATACCCGTCTTGTGGTTCGGTCTTTAAACGACCAGTCGGGCACTTTGCGGGTCAATTGATCAGTGAAGCAGGACTGAAAGGGCATCGAGTTGGTGGTGTGGAGGTTTCTGAAAAGCATGCCGGCTTTATGATTAACGTTGATCATGGTACTGCCAAAGATTATGAAGACTTGATTGCCCATGTCATTGCGACAGTTGAAAAATCAGCTGGGGTGACCTTGGAGCGAGAAGTCCGTATTATTGGGAAAGTTTAACGGTTCGAGATGGAATAGGGGCTACTCTAGGGTAGACCCTTCCTACTTTAGAAGGGGGGTGAGTGCCTATCGATACCGAAAATAGGTGGGGCAGTCTTATAAGTCCCCGAGAGGTGTTGGTGGCCTGACGAGTCTGCTCGTCAGCCTATGAGACTAATGGTTGGTCTCAGAAGGAAACGCATGAAAAAGAAGGAATTTATGTGAATTGAAAAAACCAATTATTGAGTTTAGAAATGTCTCAAAAGTATTTGAAGACAGTGATACAGTGGTTCTCAAAGACATCAACTTTGAGTTGGAAGAAGGGAAATTCTATACCCTCCTCGGTGCTTCAGGATCTGGTAAATCAACGATTCTGAACATCATTGCTGGTTTGTTAGACGCTTCGACAGGAGATGTCCTCTTGGATGGTGTTCGGATCAATGATGTACCGACCAATAAACGGGACGTCCATACCGTCTTCCAATCCTATGCCCTTTTCCCACATATGAATGTGTTTGAGAATGTTGCTTTCCCTCTCCGTTTGAAGAAAGTTGACAAGTCTGAAATCGAGAGACGAGTAACAGAAGTCCTCAAGATGGTGCAATTGGGAGGCTTTGAGAAACGGTCCATCCAGAAACTTTCTGGTGGTCAACGCCAGCGGGTAGCCATTGCACGGGCGATTATCAATGAACCGCGAGTAGTCCTCTTGGATGAGCCCTTGTCTGCCCTTGATTTGAAGTTACGGACTGACATGCAGTATGAGCTCCGTGAATTGCAACAACGCTTGGGTATTACCTTTGTTTTTGTAACCCACGACCAGGAAGAAGCGCTAGCGATGAGTGACTGGATCTTTGTCATGAACGAAGGAGAAATCGTCCAATCAGGAACGCCAGTTGATATCTACGATGAGCCCATTAACCATTTTGTTGCGACCTTTATCGGTGAGTCCAATATCCTTCCAGGGATCATGATAGAGGACTATCTAGTAGAGTTCAACGGCAAACGCTTTGAGTCGGTCGATGGAGGGATGAGAGCAAACGAACCGGTCGAAGTCGTCATTCGTCCCGAAGACTTGCGAATCACCCTGCCCGAAGAAGGTAAGCTCCAGGTGAAAGTAGATACCCAACTCTTCCGTGGGGTTCACTATGAGATCATCGCCTATGATGAATTGGGTAATGAGTGGATGATTCACTCAACCCGTAAGGCTATCGTAGGAGAGGAAATCGGTCTGGACTTTGAGCCAGAAGATATCCACGTCATGCGTCTCAATGAAACGGAAGAAGAGTTTGATGCTCGGATCGAAGAGTACGTCGAAGTGGAAGAGCAAGAAGCTGGATTGATCAATGCCATCGAGGAGGAAAGAGATGAAGAAAACAACCTCTAACCTCTTTGTGGTTCCCTACTTTCTCTGGATCCTCCTCTTTGTCTTGGCTCCTGTAGTTTTGATTATTTGGCAATCCTTTGTCAATGTCCAGGGACAGGGTTCCTTAGAGAACTACCAAACCTTTTTTACAGCGCAGAATTGGACCTACCTCAAGATGAGTTTTAACTCCATTCTCTATGCTGGAATCGTCACCTTTGTGACGCTCTTGATTTCTTACCCGACAGCTTATTTTTTGACCCAGCTTAAGCACCGCCAACTCTGGCTCATGCTGATTGTCCTTCCGACCTGGGTCAACCTCTTGCTCAAGGCTTATGCCTTTATCGGGATCTTTGGTCAAGGGGGATCTATTAACCAATTCTTGAGTTTCATCGGAATCGGTCCGCAACAGATCCTTTTTACGGACTTTTCTTTCATCTTTGTTGCTAGTTACATTGAGTTGCCTTTTATGATCCTTCCTATCTTCAATGTCTTGGATGATTTGGATCCAAACCTCATCAATGCCAGCTATGACCTAGGAGCTAACAAGTGGGATACCTTCCGTCGGGTTGTCTTTCCACTGTCTATGAACGGGGTTCGCTCCGGTGTCCAGTCAGTCTTTATTCCAAGTTTGAGTCTCTTCATGTTGACGCGTTTGATTGGAGGAAACCGAGTTATTACCCTGGGGACTGCCATCGAGCAGCACTTCCTTACGACGCAAAACTGGGGAATGGGATCCACCATTGGGGTAGTCTTGATCCTTGCTATGCTCTTAGTCATGTGGGTAACGAGAGAAAGGAGTGAACGATGAAAAAGATTTCACGTATCTATTTAGGATTGATTTTCCTTCTCCTTTATCTGCCAATCTTCTACTTGATTGCCTATGCCTTTAATGCTGGCGGGGATATGAATGCTTTTACAGGCTTTACCTTGGAGCATTTCCAGAGTCTCTTTGAGGATACGCGTCTCATGTTGATCCTCTCACAGACCTTCCTCTTAGCCTTCTTGTCAGCCTTGATTGCGACCATTATTGGGACCTTTGGGGCGATCTACATTTACCAGTCTAAGAAGAAGTTTGAAGGACCATTTTTGTCCATCAATAACATCCTTATGGTGGCACCTGACGTGATGATCGGCGCTAGCTTCCTGATCCTCTTTACGACCATCAAGTTCCAGCTGGGCTTTGCCTCTGTCTTGATGAGTCACGTGGCCTTTTCTATTCCAATCGTGGTCTTGATGGTCTTGCCACGCTTGAAGGAAATGAACCGTGATATGGTCAATGCGGCCTATGACCTAGGAGCTACTCAGGTACAGATGTTGAAGGAAATCATGCTTCCTTATTTGACACCTGCCATCATCGCTGGTTACTTTATGGCCTTTACCTATTCCTTGGATGACTTTGCGGTGACCTTCTTTGTCACAGGGAACGGCTTTACAACCTTGTCTGTTGAGATCTACTCACGGGCTCGTCAAGGGATTTCATTGAATATCAATGCCCTTTCTGCCTTGGTCTTCCTCTTCAGTATCTTACTGGTGGTCGGCTATTACTTCATCACTAGAGAGAAGGAGGAGACAGTATGAAAAAACTCTATTCATTCTTGCTAGGGATTGTCGTGGTCATCCTTGTTTTAGCAGGGTTAAGTGCCCGTCTTGAAGCCAAGACCAATCCAAAAGACAGTGACAAGCTGGTCATCTACAACTGGGGAGACTATATCGATCCAGAATTGCTTAAGGAATTTACCAAGGAGACAGGCATTCAAGTCCAATACAATACCTTTGATTCCAATGAAGCCATGTACACCAAGATCAAGCAAGGGGGAACAGCTTACGATATAGCGATTCCAAGTGAATACATGATCGCCAAGATGATGGACGAGAATCTGCTTGAAAAATTAGATAAGTCTAAACTGAAAGGCTTAGACAATATCGACCCACGCTTCTTGAACCTGGATTTTGATCCGGACAATCAGTACTCAGTTCCTTACTTCTGGGGGACCCTTGGTATCATATACAACACCAAGATGGTCGACAAGGCTCCAGAACACTGGGCTGATCTATGGAGACCAGAGTACAAGAATGACATTATGATGTACGATGGGGCGCGTGAGGTCATGGGGATTGGACTCAATAGCTTAGGCTACAGCCTCAACTCCAAGGATCCTCAGCAATTGCAAGAGTCTGTCGATAAGCTTTATACCTTGATGCCTAATATCAAGGCCCTTGTAGCCGATGAAATGAAAGGATACATGATCCAGAACAATGCGGCTATTGGGGTGACCTTCTCTGGTGAAGCTCGTCAAATGCTGGATGCCAATGAGGACCTTCGTTACGTCGTCCCATCAGAAGCCAGCAACCTTTGGTTTGATAATATTGTCATTCCAAAGACCGTGAAGAATAAAGAAGCAGCTTATGCCTTTATCAACTTCATGCTTCGCCCAGAAAATGCATATAAGAACGCTCTCTATGTCGGTTATTCCACACCGAACAAAGTAGCTAAGAAGATGCTACCAAAAGAGGTCCAAGAGGACCAGGCCTTCTACCCAAGTGATGACACGCTAAAGAACTTAGAAGTCTATGAACAACTTGGGAAGAAGTGGTTGGGTGTCTATAACGACCTCTACCTACAAGTGAAGATGTATCGGAAGTAGGATAAAATTCTACAAAAGCTAAAGCAAGTTTTTACCGGTAAAAACCGGATTAAAACTTGCTTTTTTGTGTGAAAAGAAGAAAATTATTATAGGAAAAATTTTGAAATTTTTTTTTAATTGTGGGATAATGAAAAAAAGTTGATTCAGTCGGGAGATAGATTACATGCAGCATAAAATATTAGTAACTGGTGGAGCGGGTTTTATTGGTTCCCACACTATTATTGAATTGGTCAATGCAGGTCATGAAGTTGTGATTATAGACAATTTAGTAAATAGTAATGAGAAAAGTATACAAGAAGTAGAAAAAATCATTGGAAAATCGATAACTTTTTATCATGAAGATATTCGAAATAAATCAAAACTTCTAGAAATTTTTCTAAAAGAAAAACCGACTGGTGTGATCCATTTTGCTGCATTAAAAGCGGTTGGAGAATCAGTACAAATCCCACTCACTTATTATGAAAATAATATTAGTGGAACATTGACTTTACTTCAGGTCATGAAAGAAGTTCAATGTAAAAATATCATCTTTAGTTCATCAGCAACTGTTTATGGAGATCCACATACAGTTCCTATCTTGGAAGATTTTCCATTATCTGTTACAAATCCATATGGTAGAACAAAACTTATGACTGAAGAAATCCTTCAGGATATTTACAAAGCGGATTCTACATGGAATATTGTATTGTTACGTTATTTTAATCCAATTGGGGCTCATGAAAGCGGGAATATTGGTGAAAATCCAAATGGTATTCCTAATAACCTATTACCATATGTAACACAAGTAGCAGTAGGAAAGTTAGAGTCTGTTAATGTATTTGGGAACGATTATCCAACACCTGATGGAACTGGTGTACGCGATTATATTCACGTAGTTGACCTGGCAAAAGGCCACGTTGCTGCTTTGAAAAAACTTTCCAACGACTCTGGGTTAAATATTTATAATCTGGGTACGGGTCGGGGCTACTCTGTATTAGAAATTATTCAAAATATGGAGAAGGTTGTAGGAAAAACAATTCCATTCAAGATTATTGATCGACGACCAGGGGATATCGCAACCTGTTATGCAAATCCATCCAAAGCACGCAAAGAACTAGGATGGAGTGCCCAATTTGATATTCATCGGATGTGCCAAGATGCTTGGAGATGGCAGAGTAAGCATCCAAATGGATATTGTTAGTCACAATTATTCTGATTGTATTTTGTATGGAGACATGGTTCTAGTAGGGAAGGAAAAGTATGAATAATAGGATTTATAAAGATTGAAAAGAGTAGGTACAAGTCAATATACTTGATTCAACTATACCTCATCATCTTGATTGGTTTGCTATCTATATTTGTACGTTATCCAATGTCATGGTATGACGAACAAGTTCATTATGCTCGAGTTCTTACCTATTCGAATAATTTGAGTTCCAAAAGTGAGGGATATATTACTCAAAGCGAACAAGACTTTATTCATTTATCAATGACAATCATTTCTAAGTCATTAGCGCAGGAGAGTCAAAAGATAATAAGTATAGATTGGAAGAGTGAATTTAATAATCTAACAGATAGCAAAGAAAAAGTACTCACTAAGGATGGATCTATGGCAGCAGTGTATTCTCATTTAGTATATTTCCCGTATATTATAACTGCTTGGACTTCGAAGTTACTTAACCTAAGTACTATCAATACATTTTTACTCTTAAGGTTAGTTGGATTTTTATCAGTTTTTTGGTTATTCTTATTAGCGATTCGAAAAATACCATTTGGGAAGGCGACTCTTTTAATCATCTGGTCCATCCCAACTGTAATTTTATCCTTTACAGCTATATCTGCTGGTACGCTTACTTATGGCCTTATATTCCTATTTGTTTCATAAATTATAAGCTTATATCAAAAATTAGCTCTTAACAGTGAAATTAAAAAGAGCGAATTTGTTTCTTTAATCTTGTGCTCCATTCTAGTTGTCATGTCTAAAATGCCGGCATTAGCTATCCTAGCGCTTTACTTACCGTTAATTTACATTAGTGTTAAAAGGGTTAGGTTATCAAAATCCCAGATTTATTTGTTAAGTGGAAGTTTAATTTACTGTGCCTTATTGACAGTTTTATGGTATTTGAATATCAAAAATATAAACGGGAATATAATTTACTATGGGGCAAAGAATATTGATCAAGGCAGACAGTTGAGTTTTATATTTGCTCATCCGTTAAAAGCGATGAAAACTTTTTTTGAAAGCATTATAAATTTTCCATATTTTGAATTTCAGTTAGGTTATTCCGATCTTTTAAAAATGATGCATGTTCCAATTACAATTTCATTCTTTTCCATATTTTGTATGTTTACTAGTTTTAGAATTCAAGAAAAAGATAGTATTGTGATTGAAAAATCATATCGCATGATTTATAATCTTTTCTCTAAATTGGTATTTTTAGGAATTTTATTATTAATTTTTATTTGCAGGTCACAGAAGTGGGGGCTGATGCAATTAATTGTGTTCAAGGACGGTATTTCTTTTCTAATTTTACTGATTCCTTTTTCAAATGGTAAGAGTCAATTAGATGAAAAATCTGCAAGACAAATTCTATATTTATCATTGCTCCCTTCTATCTACTATGTTTTAATCATGTTTTATCAATTGAGAACATAATCATAATAGGATTGAAATAATAAAAAACTAGGGTTTATTCTAGTTTTTTGTTACAATAGAAGGTGAAGAAATCAAGGAGAGAGTTAAATGACCATATCAGTTGTAGTCCCATGTTTTAACGAAGAAGAATCGATTCCATTATTTTATGAAGAGATGGAACGAGTTCGGATCTCCATGGGAGAAGAATTTGAATATATTTTTATTAATGATGGGTCTTCTGATAAAACCTTAGATGTTTTACGTGAACTCAATCTCTTAAATCCTTGTGCCCATTATCTATCTTTTTCACGTAACTTTGGAAAGGAAGCTGCTTTATATGCTGGCCTTCAATATGCTACAGGAGATTATGTGACCGTTATGGATGTGGACCTACAAGATCCGCCAGAGTTATTGATTGAAATGAAGCAGAAATTGGATCAGCAGTCAAATCTGGACTGTGTCGGAACCCGTCGGGTGACCCGTGATGGGGAACCACCGATTCGTTCTTTCTTTGCACGGATGTTTTATAAATTGATCAATAAGATCAGCCAAGTGGAAATGGTTGACGGAGCGCGTGATTTTCGTTTGATGCGTCGTCCGATGGTCGATGCGATTCTCGAATTATCTGAGTATAATCGATTTTCTAAGGGGATTTTTGCTTGGGTTGGATTTGAGACTGAGTATTTAGAGTATAAAAATGTCGAGCGAGTGGCCGGAGAAACCTCTTGGAATTTTTGGTCTCTCTTCAAATATTCTATTGAGGGGATTGTTAATTTTTCAGACGCACCTTTAAATATTGCCTTTATCGGTGGACTTTTGTCATGGATTTTAGCTTTTATAATGATGGTCTTGATCGTAATTCGAACTCTAGTATTTGGAGATCCAACTTCTGGATGGCCATCCCTCATGACTGTGATTCTCTTTCTTGGAGGATTCCAATTGCTAACCATTGGAATTTTGGGTAAATATATTGGTAAAATCTTTTTAGAAACTAAGAATCGACCAGTCTATGTCATCAAAGAGAAAAGCAAGTAAAAAGCAGAAAACTTCTGCTTTTTTTGCTATAATGATAAGGATAAAGCATATGAAAGGAATTTAACATGATTTTAATTACAGGAGCAAATGGTCAACTTGGAACTGAACTTCGCCATTTGTTGGATGAGCGAAATGAAGAATATGTAGCCGTTGATGTGGCTGAAATGGATATCACAAATGCAGAGAAAGTAGATGAGGTTTTTGCGCAAGTGAACCCAACTCTAGTCTATCACTGTGCTGCCTATACAGCCGTTGATGCTGCTGAAGATGAAGGGAAAGAGTTGGACTATGCTATTAACGTGACTGGTACGGAAAATGTAGCGAAGGCGTCTGAAAAACATGGGGCAACCCTAGTCTATATTTCTACGGACTATGTGTTTGATGGGAATAAGCCAGTTGGACAAGAATGGGAAGTAGACGATCAACCAAATCCCCAAACAGAGTACGGTCGTACAAAACGCATGGGAGAAGAATTGGTTGAGAAGTATGTATCTAACTTCTACATCATCCGTACAGCTTGGGTCTTTGGAAATTATGGTAAAAACTTCGTCTTTACGATGCAAAACCTAGCGAAGACTCACAAGACTTTGACAGTTGTTAATGACCAACATGGTCGTCCAACCTGGACACGTACTCTTGCAGAATTTATGACCTATTTGGCTGAAAACCGTAAAAAATATGGTTATTACCACTTATCAAATGATGCAGAAGAAGACACAACTTGGTATGACTTTGCAGTTGAGATCCTCAAAGATATGGATGTAGAAGTGAAGCCAGTGGATTCCAGCCAATTCCCAGCTAAGGCGAAACGTCCACTTAACTCAACGATGAGCTTGGCAAAAGCGAAAGCAACAGGGTTTGTCATTCCAACTTGGCAAGATGCCTTAAAAGAATTTTATAAACAAGAAGTGAAATAATTAAAATGGAAAGATGGTGCGAAACCATCTTTTCATTCGGTAATACAATAAGGAGATTTATGAAAGAGCGAAAACTAAATATAGATATACTAAAATGTATTGCAATAGTATTTGTAGTAGCTGTGCATTTTTTTCTTCATACCAATTATTATGGTCGTTCCTATACCTATAAAAGTATATTTTTATCATCTTTTATTTGGATGATTTTTATGACCTGTGTTCCCATATTTATCATGACTACAGGTTATTTAATGAAAGATAAGACTTATAGTAAAACTTACTTTATAAAATTACTACCAGTAATTGGAATTTACTGTCTTGCCGCTTCTATCTATACTTTTTTCGACGTTAGAGTTTTTAATATAGATTATCTTGGTAAGTTACTAGTAAATATATTTTCCTTTAGCCACTATGCATGGTATGTAAATATGTATATTGGGTTATATATAATGATTCCATTTTTAAATGCAGGTTTCAAATCATTTAATAATCGTAGAAATCAAGCTATTGCATTAGGTGTTCTAGTATTATTAACTATTATCCCAGCTACTCTTTCATTGTTTAATAACAATAAGCAAATTTTTATGATTGTATCGCACCTAATTCCTGATTATTGGAAAGGACTCTGGCCTATTACATATTATCTTGTTGGTGCTTTTATTGCTTCTTTTAAGAAGAGGTCGACCATAAAAGAACTTTTTTTAGTCATTTTAATTCTCGATGTATTAAGTGTTTTAGGATTATCAGTAATATCAGAATCTAGTTTTGGAATAGAATACGGTGTTCTTCCAGTATTTCTATTGTCTTCATTAATCTTTTATTCAGTTATTCAACTACGAGTCGATATTAAAAATAAGTGGCTACAAAAAGTTGTTTTATTTATCTCTAAGAACACTCTTCCTATTTATTTACTATCTGTGATAGGAGATTTATATTGGTATCCTAAAATAGTTGAGAAATGGGGAGATTTTGCAAGCATCTTACCAAAATTTCCTTTGATTGTTTTCTTTTTGTTATGCCAATCCATATTAATAACATACTTATTATTAAATGTTCTAAAATATATACAAACTTTATTTAAGAATCTAACAATTAAAAGTAGTAAATAAAATGCTAATTGAAAAAAATCTATGTATATTCTTTATTAACAATGTAGTATCAAAGTATTTTTTTCGATATAACTATAAGCCTTCTCTCTTTAAAAATAGTATTATATAATGAAGAGAAAGTAATTTGTAGGAGAAATTATGATTTCAAAGGATAAAGTTTCGGTTAAAAGTAGTAAACTTAAAAAAATTAATATTTCAAATCAAGACTCATTAAATGTTTCTACAAAACAAAATTATGTTTGGAACTTATTTGGAACAGCTTCTTCGTCGTTAATTTCAGTTATACTGTTACTTTTTGCTTCAAGATTACTTGATTCACATAATTCAGATATTTTTAGTATTGCATATGCTTTGGGGCAACAATTTTTTGTTTTAGGATATTTCCAGATACGTAATATGCAATCTACTGATATTCAGGAAAAATATTCATTTAGGTCTTATCATAATACGCGGATTGTAACAATAATAATGATGATAATAGCTTCTGTTGGATATGTATTTATTCAGGGGTATGATTTTTATAAATCTGCAATAATATTACTGTTGGTATTATATCGTGCAATAGATGCTTATTCTGACGTTTTCCAAGGATACTTTCAGCAAAAAAATCGTTCTGATCTTGCAGGGAAAGTCCAATTTTATCGAAGTTGGATTTGTATAATAGTCTTTGGATTTAGTTTGTTACTGACGAAATCATTAATGATTTCTAGTATCGTTATCTGTTTGATAAATTTATTACTTACAGTTATCTTAGATTATAGAATTTCAATTAGGAATTTCAATACAAGTTTTTCCCCTTCATTAGTAAAAGATTTGAGTAGTATATTTTCTATTTTAAGAGAAGCATTTCCTTTATTTCTAAATGGTTTTTTAATTACCTACGTCTATAATGAAGCTAAGATTGATATTGATTTGCTTTTAACCCAGGGACATTTTTCCAATGGTATTCAGCGAGACTTTAATGTGTTGTTTATGCCTGTCTTTGTTTTATCCCTTTTATTTTTTATTTTAAGACCTTTGACGACGCAATTATCGATTTATTGGTATGAACAGAAATATGAGTTGTTTTTTAAACAAATTCGTCTCTTGTTTGTTGTTATGACAGCTTTAGGGGTAATCATTATTGGTCTAGGTTATCTAATAGGTACAGAGATATTAGGTTTAGTCTACGGAACATCCCTGGTAGAATATAAAGTGCCTTTTGCAATTCTTCTGGCGGGAGGTATTCTTAATGTGTTGGCACTTGTTATTGATATCGTTATGACAATTTTTAGAAAGCAGGCCTATCTTGTCATTGCATACATTGCTACCTTTATTGTGGCCAAATTTATCACAATACCATTTGTAAAGGGAGAAGGTATTTTGGGTGCATCATTGTCATTTTTTATTTCAATGATTATCTTTTTTAGCACTAGCATAATAATTTATATTTGGGTAAATAATAACGATAAAAGAAAGAGAAGTTAATGAATATTCTATTTACGTTAAATAACGCTTTTGTTCCTCAAGTTGCAACATGTATGTGTTCAATTTTTGAGAATAATAAATCAATGGATGAGATTAATATTTATTTACTAAATACCGATATCACTGAGGCTAATAAATCAAAACTACAAGAATTCACTAAACTTTATGGTCGTTCAGTTCATTTTATTACTCTACCTAATCTGAGGAGTCTGATAGATTTTGATTTTGATACAAATGGTTGGTCCCCAATTGTGTTGGCACGCCTTTTAGTTGACAAGCTTTTACCAGAAGATATCGATAGAATTTTGTATTTAGATGGTGATACTTTGGTATTGGAGAGTTTGGAATCTCTTTGGAAATTAGATATGGGTAACCGTTCAATCGGAATGGGGCCTGAATCTACAGTTGACGCAGGACGAAGAGAATTTTTAGGTTTGGAAAAACAAATGTATTGTAACGCTGGGGTCCTACTTATTAATTTGGAGAAGTGGAGAGAGCGTAAACTCGGAGAGAAAGTTCTAGAATATTATAAAAAACATGATGGTAATCTTTTTGCTAACGATCAAGATGCAATTAATGGATCTTTAAAGGATGACATTTATGTTTTTTCTCCAAAATATAATTTCTTCAATATTTACTTCTTTTACCCTTATAAGGTGTTAAAAAAACTTTCTTTACCTGCTGAGTTTATTAGTAAAAAAGAGTTGAAAGAATCTATTAAAGAGCCAGTTATTGTTCATTATCTGGGAGAAGAACGTCCTTGGAGAAAGGGAAATACCCATAAACTAAGAAAGCAATATCTTGAGTACAAAAATCTTACACCTTGGTCAAAATCTCCGATGGAAACAGGTTGGGAATTATACTTTATTTGTTTTAGGACATTTAATATAATTATGAAACCTTTTCCAATGTTGAGATATAAGATTATTAACTCGTTGATACCGGCATTTATGAAATACCGAAAAAAACAGCTCAAAAAAAATAAAAGATAGACGTTAAAAACAGAAAGAATTAGAATACATGAAAGTATTAATGATAATTCCTGCCTACAATGAGGAGGAAAGTATTTTCGATACGGTAACGAGCATCTTGAATTACCGCAAGAAGGTTGATTTTGATTTGGACTATGTGGTTATCAATGATGGATCAACAGATATGACAAAACAAATTCTTGAAGAGAACCATTTTAATGCTGTTCATCTCGTGATGAATCTTGGAATCGGTGGTGCGGTTCAAACAGGATATAAATATGCACTGGCGCATGATTACGATGTTGCTGTTCAGTTTGATGGTGATGGTCAGCATGATATCGAATCCCTGTCAGATTTGCTAGAACCAATTAGAAAAAACGAAGCAGACTTAGTTATTGGATCTCGTTTTGTTGGTGATGTTAAATCAGAATTTCAGACAACTTTTATGAGACGCTTTGGTATAGGAGTTATTTCTAACTTGATTAAGTGGACAACAGGTCAAAGGGTCTTAGATACAACTTCGGGATATCGATTAGCTGACAAAGTTGTGATCAAACAATTTGCTAGACGTTACCCAATCAAGTATCCAGAACCTGAAACAATTGTTCATATTTTGAAACGTAAATATAAAGTTGTGGAAAAACCTGCTAATATGTTTGAACGGACAGGTGGCGTATCCTCGATCACCCCTATCAAGTCTATTCGTTACATGCTTGAAGTATGTTCATCCATTTTAATCGCAGCCTTTATGAGGGAGAGTGAATAATGTCAGTATTATCTATTGTTATGTTGGTAGCTTCAATCTTTTTCCTTTATCTAGTCATCAGAAATATCAACAAAAATAATATCCTATTTGAACAGGCATTCATGTGGATTGTAATCAGTTTTTTCATGATTATTATTTCCATTTTCGATGTCATTCCTGGTTATTTTGCTAGATTACTTGGATTTGAATTGACTTCGAATTTTTTACTATCACTAGCTATATTTTTCCTTTTAGTTATTTCTTTTTTACAAACTATGACCTTATCGAAACAGAAAGAGAAGATGAAACATTTGGTTCAAGAGTTGTCTATTTTAAAAAGCCATATAGAAATGAAAGAGGAGAAGAATGAAAGATAATCACACCTGGGTGATTTGTGCTTATGGAGAAAGCGAATATTTAGAAGCCTGTATTCAATCCTTGAAGGAACAAACCCTCCAATCACAGATTATTTGTTACAGTTCAACACCACTGAAATCAATACAGGAACTTTGTCAGCGTTATGATATTCCATTTTATACGAAGCAAGGTGGAGGAATTGGTAAGGATTGGAACAATGCTATGTCTTTTGTAGAGACAAAGTTTGCTACCATTGCCCATCAAGACGATTATTATGAGCCAGAGTATGCTGAGAAAGTTTTGGCTAAGATGGAAAAGCGTTCAGATGTGTTAATTGGCTATTCTGATTATTTTGAAGAAAAAGATGGCCATAGAATTCCTGCGAATATGAATCTGAAGATTAAGTCATTAATGTTAAAAACCATGAATCTTTTTCCAGCAAGTCATTTCTGGCGTAACCGTGTGATGGCCTTTGGAAATCCGATTTGTTGTCCAGCAGTTACTTATAATCGAGAAAATCTGAAGAATTTTTATTTTGATGAAGCAATGAGGGTGAGTTTGGATTGGTACGCATGGTATAAGATTAGTGAGTATAAAGGTCGTTTTGCTTATGTATCTGACAAACTTATGTGCCACCGTATCCATGAAGAGTCTGAAACATCAAAAACCATCGCAGACAATACTCGTAGTAAAGAAGACCTATACATGTACCAACTCTTCTGGCCTAATTGGATCGCCAAGTTGCTTATGAGACAATATATGAAGAGTCAAAAAACGAATAATTGATGGAGAAATAAAAATAGATGAAAAATAATATCGTTAATAGAGTCAAACCTTATTTGATCATGATAGTGTTTTCACTTGTTTTTATTTTTCCTTTTTTGTTTTCAAAAGGAAGTTTATATGGTGATGATTTACATTTTCACTTGGATAGAATGCTAGGCTTGTCAAATATTTTTGATAGTCCAATTAATTTTAAAACATTCTACAATAGTGGTCAGGGGATTAATTTCTTTTACCCATTTTTAATCTACTATCCTTTTTATATAATTTTTAGTTTTGTTCATAGTATATGGTTTTCGTGGTACATTTATCTGTTTATCATAACATTTATAACATTATCTATTTCTTTTTACTCAGCAACTAGTGTTTCAAATTCAAAAATTGTTGGTTACTTATTTGCAATTATATATACATTTAGTACATATCGTAGTTATAATATTCTAATTAGGTTTGCCACAGGTGAAATTTTAGCTATGGCGTTTTTACCCCTGATATTTGCAGGAGCATACCAAGTTTTTAAAGGTGATTATAAAAAATGGCCGATGTTATCTATTGGTATGACATTGCTTGTTTACTCTCATTTATTATCTGTTTTTATAGCCACCTTTTTACTTACAATTTACCTTTTCATTTTTTTGATTTGTGCTGATGAGAGAAAAAAGCGAATAATTGCTCTTATAAATTCAGTATTATCTTGTACTTTGATGTCATTATTTCAAATAGTTCCTCTGATTGAACAAATTCTATTTACGAAGTTGTCTTCCCCAGTTACTTTTCCATTAAATAATCAACTGTTTAATTTTAAACAGTTGATTATGGTTAACTTAGCCAATCAATTAGATAAGCAAGTTGGGCTTGTTCTTTTTATTTCTGTAGTGGTTATCTGTATTAGATTTCGATATATAGAAAAAATGTGGCGTATACTTTTTGTAATTAGCTTATGTTTACTTTTAGTTACTACTTGTTTAGTGAATTGGGAGAAATTCCCTTTAGCTTTGCTCAAAGTAATACAATTTCCGTGGCGTTTAAATGGCTTTACAACAGTGTTTTTATCTTATTTATTAGCTGTTGTTCTTTTAAAATTAAAGAAATATATTTATGTTTCGTTTATTATTCTAGCCATATTTATGAATACTTTTAGTGTGATGAAGACATGTAACTTTCTTGCTGAAGAGCCAGTTAAAGTTGCTTTTAGAGAATTATCAAAGAGGAATGATTATTATAAATTAACACATTCTGTGTTTGTTCCGGATTATACAAATGAAATAAGTGAAGGAACTAAAACAAATATTATGCCAGAGGATTCAAGGTGGAGAGTTGTTCAACACGAAATCTATCTAGGTAAACAGTTGGTTAATAGTGAACAGAGTATTTATTCAGCTAGTACTGCTACCTTCCAGTTTACTAATAGTCAAAACAAAACAGAAATAGCTTACCTTCCAGTTTATTATTATAAAGGTCAAAAAGTATATTTAGATGGTCAAAAAGTATTGAGTTCGTTAAGTGAATGGTCTTCGACTGCTGTAGAAGTCCCACCGGGAACTCATATCTTAAGAGTGACTTATTCCTATACTTTGTTAGCTAAACTTTCATTTCTTATTTCACTATTGTCGACTTTTATATTTTTGTTAATTTATATAAGAACTAAAACAAAGAATAACTATTTTATAAATGAATGACACAGAAAATCAATATAAAGCAGAATCGATCTGCTTTTTTTACTCAATATTAAGAGGACTTTTTCTTTTTTGAATAAACTATAGTATAATTAAAGTAGTATGCACTTTCAAAGATTAATCTAACTAATAATCTTTGAAGCTTAGTAATATTAGTAATTATCAGATACTAATTGAAATTTTGTTAAACAAACTGGATGGGAAAATGAATGATTTAATATCAGTAGTTGTAACATGTTACAACCATGAAAATTATATTGAACAATGTTTGCGAAGCATTTTTAACCAAACCTATCGAAACATTGAATTAATTGTTCTTGATGATGGTTCGACAGACAGTTCTAACCAAATTATCCAAGAGGTTTTGAAGGAATCACCTTTTGAGACAAGATTTGAAACTCATGAAAATCTTGGGGTAGTAAAGAATCGAAATTTAGGACTCGAGCTTATTCGAAGTGATTACTTGCTATTTGTAGATAGTGATAATTACCTTGATGAAGATTATGTGGAACAGTTGTACAGTAAGTTGGTGGAAACAAATGCTGACATCGTTTACTGTGATCTTTTTAACCCAGAAAAAGAAGAGTTCTACCTCAAAAGCCGTGAATTTGACCTAATTGCATTTCTAAATGCTAGTTTTATTGATAACTGTTCTTTGATTCGTAGAAGTATTATTGGAAAAGCTTGTTATGATGAGAAGTTAAATCGAAAAAAGCTTGAAGATTATGACTTCTTATTGAACTTGATTATTAATAACGGTGCTAAAGCAATTTATAAGCCAAATACTAAGCTTAATTATCGTGTCTTTGAAACAGGATCAATTTCTGGACGTGACTCCGTTCGCTACCATTATGAAATCTATCTTGACATTCTAGAGAAATATCTTGATAAGATTCCTCATGAAATTTACAAAGCAGTTTGTGATAACCTCATGGTTTTGGAAGAGCGGTTGGATAGCTTGATTAAACATCACGATGAAGTAACAGACTATGTTAACCGCTTGAAAAAAGAACGTGATCAACTTGAACGAAGAAAATATACGCAGTCTAAACAACTGAAAGACGCTCAAGAAGAAATTGAGCTTATCCGAAGTTCGCTGTCATATCGTTTAGGGAACGCCCTTATTACTCCAATAAAGACAGTAGGAGTAATTGCTAAGAATCCCAAAGCTATTAAAGGTTATTTGAGAGCTTTAAAAGTCAAAGTTGTGCAGCTACGTCGTCGTATGACACCACTTAAGGTTCGTCAGTTACGCCGTCTTAGAAATAGTCAACGCTCTGCCTTATCATATAATGGTAAGAAAGTGCTGGTTTATGTTATTTTTGAGTCTGAAGCTCGTCTTCAAGAATATAAATTACGTTTCTTGCAAGCCCTGTCTCCATTAGTAGATGATGTTATTATTGTTGTGAATGGCCACCTTCATGAAGATGACATCAATACTCTCGATACTTATGGTCGAGTTTTAACTCGTGACAATAAAGGATACGACACTGCAGCATTTAGAGAAGGAATTTTTGCCTTTGGTAAGGACAAGCTTAAGGATTACGACCAGCTCCTCTTGGTGAATGATACCAATATTGGTCCGATGAGAGATTTGTCTCAAGTATTCAAGGAAATGGCTGATAAGCAACTAGATTTCTGGGGGATTTCATTTGGCGAAGAACAAGAAGATGTTACTAAGGAGAATCCTTATGGTTATATTCCTAAACATCTTCAATCTTATTTCTTAGTTATTGAAAAGCTTATGCTAAATGATGATGCCTTTTATGAGTACTGGACGCATTTGACGGATACAGATTCTCGTGATAAGGCGATTGGTCGACATGAGACACGTTTTACCAAGCATTTTGCTGATTTGGGTTATCGTTTCGATGCGGTCGTGCAAGAATACGAAGATTCTGCCATGTATATTCACCCACTTAAGATGCTCAAAGCAGGTAGCCCTTTGGTGAAATACACAGCTCTGAAAAATTATGATGAAGACCAGTTCTTGTGGCAAGGTCTGGATCGTGATTCAGAAGTCCCTGACTTGTTGGACTTTGTTGCAGAAAAAACGGATTACCCTGTGGCAATCTTGGAAGATATTGTAAATAAATTTAAGACTGTTCCACGTGATCAATACATTCTATTGATTGATGGGGTTGAAAATATTATTCCGCAATGTACCCGTTATCGTGTCTTGAACAAGGCAGAACAATTACGCAAACATGGCTTTGCAGTCAAAGTTGTTAACCTATCTGATTTCCAATTATCGATGGCTCAAAATGCTAGTCACATCATTATCTACCGTTCCCCAATCTCACCTGAACTTTTGCGTCTCTGTCATTTGGCTAAGGAATATGGAAAACCTGTCTTCTTTGATATTGATGATTTAGTCTTTGATACGGTTTATACAGATCAATTGAGTTATACGCAAGGGTTGAATTCGGTTGAAAAAGGAAACTATGATGCAGGTGTTCGAAATTATGGCTATATGCTAGAAAACTGTGATGGTGCCATTACTTCAACTAACCAGTTGCAGGAGGAGTTGTATAAGTACCAAAGTAAGGTTTTACTTAATCGTAACTTGGCTTCTGATGAATTAATCGCTATTAGTAGTCAATATATCAAAGATTACTCTCAAACATCTGATATTGTTAAGATTGGTTATTTCTCTGGTTCAATTAGTCATAATGAGAATTTTGAATTGATTAAACCAGCTATTAAGCAACTGCTTACAAAATATAGCAATGTCCAATTACATATTGTCGGGATTCTCGATATCCCTCAGGATATGAAGCCCTTTGAAAATCAAATTGTAACTCACGATTATGTGGACTGGGATAAATTGCCTGCCTTGATTAGTGAGGTTGATATTAACCTAGCACCGCTTGTAGATTCTATCTTTAACCGTGCGAAGTCAGAGATTAAGTGGATTGAAGCTGCCTTGGTGAAGGTACCAACAGTAGCAAGCAAGATAGGAGCTTTCTCAGATACGGTTGTTGATGGTGAAACAGGATTGTTGGCTACTGATGAACAGTGGTTCGACAAGCTTGAAGCCTTGGTTTTATCTCCAGAATTAAGACAGAAAATTTCAGAGTCTGCTTATCGGGCTGTTCTTGAAAACTGTACCTTAAGCAAGAAAGATGATATGGTGACTTATTTTGAACAAAAATAAACAAATAAAAGTTGAAAATTTATTTTTCATCTTAGCAACGATTTTTATTTTTTCATTTATGTTAGTATTTCCAATTAATCGTGTGCCAGACGAAACAAACCACGCGCGTATGACTTGGGAAACTGTCCACAAACCAACTCTACAGTCCTTTAAATGGATGAACGAGATTTCGAGTGATGCTCATGTAAACCCTACTGACTATGAAAAGGTTCTTAATAAAAAACTTGATATGGAAAAAGAACCGTATCAAGTCACTCTAAACCTTAAATCTCTTTCCTTCCTTCCTCAGTTGGTTGGTATGACATTGGGAAGTTTGATAAAGCCAACAGTAGGCATGATAATCTATATGGGCAGAATTTTTAATGCCTTAGCTTATATTATAGGTGTCTTTTGTTTAATTAAATATTTTAAATATGGTAAACTAGCTCTATTCTTTATTTCGTTACAACCAATAATGGTTCAACAAGCATCTTCTTTATCTTATGATGTAATGAATTATTTAGAAATCATGCTAGCAATCGGTTTTATAACGAATTTAGCATACAAAAAGACTTTTTCAAATAAAGATGGATTTTTATTAGTAACTATATCGTTATTGCTTTTAGCTACTAAACCAAATAATTTTTTATTACTATGTCTTATTCCGTTTATACCATTAAATTTTGAAGGTGTCTTTAGTTTTTTAAATACGCCCTTAAGAGTGATTAAACAGACTATTTCAAAATTTAAGTATGTGTTTTATTTAGTTCTATTACTTGCAATCTTCGCTGTTCTATATTATTTAATGAGAGATAACGGTGGAGTAATCCACTACATTCAAGTGTTGTCGAATACATTATTAAAACAACATATGAACGGTGACCTAAATACTATTTTGACAATAGGTATGTTTGGTTATTTTGGGAATTTCACTATTCAGCTTCCATTATGGCTTATTTTTGTAAATATTTGCATATTATTTCTTATATTTTTATCAAGCGAAGAATACTTCTTCACTAAAGATTTTGCAACGGTCTCTTCATTATTGTTTCCAATACAAGTGCTTGCCACTGTAACGGTCATGTATCTACAATGGACACCTATAGTGTTAGGAAAAGGGGCGAATATTTCTGTTGGAAGCCAGGGGAGATATTTCACTCCATTTCTCATCTTATTTTTGCCCATAATTGCAAATTTAGGTAACCTTAAAATGAAACAGCATAAGTTGCTAACTATTACTGTAGTTACCTTATTATTCAATTATCTGATTTCTCTTTACTTATTAATTCCATTTTATTGGGTATTTTAGGAGTTGCGATGACTAAAACAATTTTATTTATTTCACCTACTGGAACAATGGATAATGGCGCCGAAATTTCAATTTTTAATTTAATGAAATTTTTAGTTAGTAAAGGCTTTCGAGTCTTAAACGTTTTCCCTGATTATCGTGTACCAGTTCAAAAAAATTATTTGGAGCAGATGAAGAAAGCTGGAATTCAAGCTATTGGTATTCCAGCAGTTAAGTGGTGGTGGGAAGAAGCTCCAGGTGGATTACCTGGGACATATTATCAGCGAGTAAAAAGTTACGAGGATAATATTAAAAGAATTCGAGAGATTTTGAATCAGAATAAAGTTGATTTAGTTATTAGTAACACAGCTAATGTCTTCCAGGGAGCTTTAGCTGCAGCTGAAGAAAATATTCGTCATTTTTGGTTAATTCATGAATTCCCTGAGGGAGAATTTGGTTATTATAAAGAAAAACTTGAATTTATTGAATATTATTCTGATCAAATTTTTGCTGTGTCTGGTTCTTTGCAAAAGGAATTATCACAATTATTAACTGATAAGAATATTTTAAGTTTTATACCATACTCTGAAATAAGTGGTACAAATTTAAAAACCTCTAATTCTCATAGGATTATTCAGATTGGAAGAATAACTGAGAATAAAAATCAGTTGGAATTAATCAAAGCTTATCACAATTTAAATATTTCAAATATTCCATTGATATTTATTGGTGCAGAAGATGAAGAATATGCAAAAAGATGTAAAGATTATGTAAAAAATAATGGCATTCAAAATGTTCATTTCATAGGTTTTCTTGATAAACCTTGGGAATTTTTAACAGATAAAGATATATGTGTATTTACATCAAAAATAGAAACGTTTGGAATGGTATATATTGAAGCACTAATAAATAACATTCCAACAATTGTATCGAATAACAAGGGATATAGATCTGTTAAAGACCTCTTTATACAAGGAGAAATGTACTGCTTGGGTGATATACCTGATTTATCAAGACATATCTTAAATTTATTGACAAATTTTTCTATGAAGAAAAATGAAATGGTACAAAATAAAGAAAAAATAACAGCAATATATAATTTAGAAAATGCTTATAAGTGTATATTGAAACATGTAAATGAGGATGTAGAGATTAATGTAAAGGAAAAAGATAAATTTTTAAATATTAAGGGTGTAAAATCATCTAAAATTGATGTATTTAAAAATTTCTTAAAAAATTATTTGTATTAAAAAAGTTATAGAATGATTGCAGACAATTACTGTCACTACAAATGGTTATACAAGCTTTCTTTAAAATGGTATAATTGAACAGACTGTAAATTATTAGAAAGGGAATCATATGCAACACGTTTTTATTATCGGAAGTCGTGGTCTTCCGGCTCAATATGGCGGTTTTGAGACTTTTGTAGACCAGTTGGTTTCGCATCAAGTGTCTCCAGATATCCAGTACCATGTTGCCTGCCTTTCTAATGATCAAGCTTATTATCATTTTGACTACAAGGGTGTGGATTGTTTTACCATTAAAGCCCCTAAGCTTGGACCTGCGCGTGTCATCGCCTATGATATGATGGCCATCAACTATGCCTTGAAGGTCATTAAGAAACAAGGAATTAAAAAACCTATTTTTTATGTCTTGGGCAATACAATTGGAGCCTTTGTAGCACCTTTTGCGCGTAAGATTCATAAGATGGGTGGGATATTCTATATCAATCCGGATGGACTGGAGTGGAAGCGGGCAAAGTGGGCTAAATTGATTCAAGTCTATCTCAAGTATTCTGAAAAAATCATGACACGCCACGCTGACTTGGTAATTTCAGACAACCCAGGTATTGAGTCCTATATCAAGGAAGCCTATCCTTGGTCCAAGACGACCTATATTGCCTACGGAACGGATTTATCTCCGACCAGCTTGACCAGTCAGGATAGGAAGGTCAGAGAATTCTATCAGAAATGGCAGACACAGGAGAAGAACTATTACTTGATCTTGGGTCGCTTTGTCCCAGAAAATAATTACGAGACCGCCATTCGTGAATTTATGACCTCTTCAAGCAAGCGGGATTTGGTGATCATTTGTAATCATGAAGGCAATCCCTATTTTGAAGAGCTTCGAGCTCGAACGGGCTTTGATCAGGATCCACGTGTAAAATTTGTAGGAACGGTCTATGATCAAGACCTCTTGAAGTATATTCGTAAAGAAGCCTTTGCTTATATTCATGGTCATGAAGTGGGCGGAACCAATCCTGGTCTCCTAGAGGCTCTTGCTCAGACGGACCTCAATTTGGTTCTAGGAGTCTCTTTTAACCAAACGGTCGCAAAGGATACAGCCCAATATTGGACCAAAGAAACTGGGAATTTGGCGCATTTGATCGACCATGTCGATCCTTTAGAAGATGTATCTGAATGGGGTCAACGTGCCAAGGTCAATATGAAGCAAAACTTTACCTGGGAAAAAATTGTAGGTGAATACGAGGAATTATTCTTATCATGAAAGTAAATATCTTGTTGTCCACCTATAATGGTGAACAGTATCTAAAAGAGCAGGTCAAAAGTATCCAAGATCAGACTTATCAAGACTGGCACCTCTTGATCCGAGATGATGGGTCAACCGACGGTACGGTAGAGATTATTCAAGAGTTGGTGGCCCAGGATGAGCGCATTCGCTTTATCAATCAAGGAACTATCGAAAATCTTGGTGTTATCAAGAGCTTCCAGGCCCTCTTGAAATATGAAAAAGCAGATCTTTATTGCTTCAGTGACCAAGATGATGTCTGGCTTCCTGAAAAGATTGCTCTTCAAGTAGCAGAAGTGGCCAAGCACCCTCAAGAAGTGCCTTTGTTGGTCTACACAGATTTAAAAGTGGTCGATGAAAACTTGAACGTGCAACATGAGAGTATGATTCGCACCCAGTCTGATCATGCCAATACAGAATTGATTCAAGAGCTGACGGAAAATACAGTAACTGGTGGGGTAGCCATGATTAACCACGCGTTGGCTGACTTATGGACAGGCCAAGAAAAACATGCGCTTCTCATGCATGATTGGTATTTAGCCTTGCTGGCAGCTACTTTTGGAAAGCTCATCTATATCGATCAGCCGACAGAATTGTACCGGCAGCACAGTAGCAATGTTCTGGGTGCTCGAACCCTTAGGAAACGGGTTAAAAACTGGGTTCGCCCTCATATTCTGTTTGCTAAGTATTGGAAGCTCATTGAATCCAGTCAAGAACAAGCAAAAAATTTATTGGATCTGCCAGTCAGCCCCCAAAATAAAGAAATTATTGAAAACTTTGTGACCATTATGGACGTTCCCCTAAAAGAACGTCTGAGACGGATTCGTCAGTATGGTTATCGCAAGAACAGGGCTTTTCACACGTGTGTGTTCACGACCTTGATTTTAACAAAGTTTGCATTTAGAGGTGGAAAATAATGTTTGATGTTTTTAGTCAGAAAAATCGAATTTTATTACGAGAATTAATCAAAACAGACTTTAAATTACGCTATCAAGGCTCAGCTATTGGCTACCTTTGGTCAATACTGAAACCCTTGATGATGTTTAGTATCATGTATGTGGTATTTGTTCGATTCTTAAGATTTGATGATGGAACTCCGCACTACGCAGTTGGATTGCTTTTGTCGATGATTTTTTGGAGCTTTTTTACAGAAGCGACAAATATGGGGATGTTGTCTATTGTTTCAAGAGGCGATTTGTTGAGAAAGTTGAATTTTCCAAAACAGACTATTGTTGTTTCATCGGTACTAGGAGCAGCTATCAACTTCTCGATTAATTTATTAGTTGTGTTCACTTTCGCCTTGATTAATAATGTCTCATTTGGGATTCATACTCTTGTTATCATTCCTTTATTTATTGAGATTTTGTTTCTTTCCTTAGGCTTTGCTTTTATCCTATCGGCTCTATTTGTTAAATACCGTGATATAGGTCCAGTTTGGGAAGTAGTGCTACAGGCTGGAATGTATGCGAGTCCAATTATTTATTCAATTACATATTTATTACAACGAAATCATACTGATGTTGCAAAACTATTGATGATGAACCCAATTGCACAAATTTTGCAAGATATGCGTCACTATATTATTGATCCAGTCAATCCTCGTGGCTGGGACTTGTTTGATAATAAGTTAATTGCATGTATTCCATATTGTATTCCAATAGTTGTATTTATTATTGGAGTTATTGTATTTAACAGAAATTCTAAACGATTTGCGGAGATTTTATAATGTCAAGTAATATTGCAGTTAAAGTTGACCATGTCAGCAAATACTTTAAGTTACCAACTGAATCGACTCAAAGTTTACGAACAACTTTAGTAAACCGATTTAGGGGGATTAAGGGTTACAAAAAACAAGAAGTTTTACGTGACATTTCTTTTGAAGTTAAAAAAGGAGATTTCTATGGTATTGTAGGACGAAATGGTTCTGGAAAATCTACTCTATTAAAAATTATTTCTGAAATTTATGTGCCAGAAAAAGGCACAGTCACTATCGATGGGAAACTGGTGTCCTTTATTGAGCTTGGAGTGGGCTTTAATCCAGAACTGACAGGTCGGGAAAATGTCTATATGAATGGAGCCATGCTGGGCTTCTCAACAACTGAGATTGATGCCATGTATGATGACATTGTAGACTTTGCCGAGTTGCATGAATTCATGAACCAGAAACTCAAGAACTACTCATCAGGGATGCAGGTTCGTTTAGCCTTTTCGGTTGCCATTAAGGCTCAAGGGGATATCTTGATTTTGGATGAGGTTCTAGCGGTTGGAGACGAGGCTTTTCAACGTAAGTGTAATGATTACTTTATGGAACGCAAAAAATCAGGTAAGACGACAATTCTTGTTACCCATGATATGAATGCTGTAAAAAAATATTGTAATAAGGCTGTTTTAATTGAAAATGGGTTAGTTAAAGTAGTTGGAAATCCTGATGATGTTGCAAATCAATATAGTTATGATAATGCAGCAAATCAAAAAGTTTCAAATGATGATGTTACAATTGAGGATGCAGCTGTAAGCAATTTAAATATAAAATTGCTTTCGAATAAAATGTCAAGTCCTGAAGATCCCATTGAGTTTGAGGTGTCATATGATGTTAATCAGGACATAAAAACTTACATAGCTTTCTCGCTAACTGAAATTGATCGCGGTCTTTGGGTATATAATGATAATTCTTTAGATTTATTAACTGATGGAAAAGGGAGGAAGAGTTTCCGCTATTCTTGTAGTTTATCAAGCTTGAATGATATCAAATTAAAACTTCAAGTTTCAGTAAGAGATAGTTCGAATACAATGCTTGCATTTGCAAAGGGAGATAATTCACCTATAATTTTATTAAATCGAACAGATATTTTAGATGATGATTTGTCAGCGAAAGATTCTGCTACCGGATTATTGCAAAGGAATGGGAAATGGGAGACGATGTAGATGAATAGAATTCTACTTTATGTTCACTACAATAAGTCTGATGATTTAAGTAGTCATGTTTTATATCAATTGGAAAAACTTTCCCCACTTTTTTCGCGTATTCTATTGATATCGAATAGTTGCTTATCAACTGAACATTTAAAATCCCTACGAAAAATTGGCATTAATGAAGTTGTTCAACGAGAGAATATTGGGTATGATTTTGCTGCCTGGCGAGATGGTATGAATTATATAGGATTTAATTCCTTGGTAGATTATGATTCGGTTACCTTGATGAACGATACATGTATTGGTCCCTTGTGGGATTTAAAAGAGTATTTCGAAAAATTTGAAAAACAAGTAGATATTGATTTTTGGGGAATGACTAATTTTAGAAAAACAAAGTATTTTAAGGAACATCTTCAGAGTTATTTTGTTTCTTATTCCCGTCAAGTTGTGTCGTCAAAAGTTTTTCAAAAGTTTTGGACAAGTATTAGGGATTATGAAAATATAAGAAGTGTGATTGATCGTTACGAGACAAGATTTACTGGTATTCTAACTAAATCTGGATTTAAATACGGTGTGGTTTTTAATACTATAAATGAAGATGCAGGTAATCTAATTCACCCTGATTTTTCTTATTATAGACCCGAAGAAATTCTTAATCAACAAGTACCATTTATAAAAGTTAAGGTATTTCAAGTTAATTCTGAACAGACTAATTACATAAAGAGTCAAATCAACAATTTAACTGATTTTCCTATGTCGGTTTTAAATGAACAATTGATTTCAAATGTATATTGTATAACTGATGCGACGGTAGAAAATAAAGATTTTATTTCCAGAATAAAAAAGTTAGTTAGGAGAATATTTAGAAAATAAGATGCTTAACTTTATTAAAAACCAATACATTAAATTATGCTTATTCTTAGCGAGCTTTATTTTATTGTTAATTGTCAATTTTAATTATTTTCTACCTTTCAATTCCACTCATTCAATTTTATATTTTTCGTATTCTCATTATGCTCCCTTACTCTTTTTTATAAGTATTAGTTTTATATCCGTTGTCCTTTCGAAAATTTGGTCAAGATACTTTTTTATTAAGAGTGCTATTATATACTTATTATACTTATTAGGGTCGTATATTATTGAATGTAGTAGAAATGTAAATGTTTTAAAATATAATATTTTTTCTTTTAAAGCGAATGACTTTTTTCAAGTTAATTTTCTCCTATTTCTTTTCTCTATATTTTTAATTGCATTTATTTATCATTATGTAATCTCAATTTATTGCCCTATTTTTGAGAATAGGCTTATTAAAATTTCTGAGTACAAGGAATATTACTCAATATTATTCCACAGCTTCATGTTAATAGGTTTTTGTCTAACTGATTCAAAAATTTATAAAATATTACCGGAAACTAGTTATTTAAGAGATTTATTTACAGACGGTCTGATTAAAAACCAGTTTTCATATTTAATGGAATTAGATAAATTTATTATTCTTTTAATTATCATACTTTTTCCTTTTGTTTTTTGTAGTATTATTGGTATTGATCAATTATACAGAAATAGACCTAAATTCGGTGCTGCCTTAGTCTGTAGTTCTTTTTTTGCTATCACCTTTAATTATACGATTCAAAATAGTATTAGAACAGATGTTACTATTTTAGGTAGAAATTTATTTCCTGGTGCAACCGCCTTTCAAATACTTGTATTTTTTGCATTATTTTTACTTATTTATTGTTTATTTAATGAGTTTTTATTAAGTACTCTATTAAGTGTATTTTTAATCATTGGTATATCAATAGCTAGCTATTTTAAGTTTCAATATAGGCAAGAGCCTATTTTGCCAAGTGATTTAAGTTGGTTGATGCATCCAGGTATTATGTTCGATTCGCTTGGGCCTCAATCGTATTTTTATGTGTTTTTAATAGTTGCAGTATTTTTGGGTTTGTACTTGTCTTGTAGAATAATATTACTTTATGGGAGAGTATTGGAAAATTATTATCTAAGAGGAATTGTAATAATTTCTATCTTTTCCTTCTTCATTGGTATTTATAGTGTTTTTAAACAGAGAAGAGATGGTAAGGTTGATGACAGTATACCTGTAATTGGTATTTTAAACAATCAACATGATATTTCTTGGTTTGGAAATACAACGAATGCTCAAATTAAATCATTATCATATGTTTGGTTTTCTCATTTAACATCAGAAGTTATGATAAAACCAAAAGACTATAGTAAAAGTTCTATTCAAAAAATTGAAGAAAAATATAAAAAAGTTGCGGGTGATATAAATCTAACCAGAAAAGAGAATATAAACGAACAAACAGTCATTTATGTATTAAGTGAAAGTTTTTCTGATCCTTCGCGTATTGAGGATGTGAAAGTATCATCTAATCCAATTCCTAAAATCCAAGAAATAAAAAAACGTACGACAAGTGGTTTAATGAAATCGGATGGCTATGGAGGTGGAACTGCTAATATGGAGTTTCAAACCTTAACTGGTTTACCTATGTATAACTTATCTCCTTCCATTTCTATATTATATACACAAGTTGCTCCAGTCATGAATTACTTTCCTTCAATAAGTAATTCTTTCAATTCTAATAATCGGATTGTCATACATATAGCTAGTCCTAGTAATTATTCGCGTAATATTATTTATGGAAACCTTGACTTTGCTAAATTTATTCATTATGGTAATAAAGGGAAAGAGGGTTACAATATTGGTGGGAATTATAGTGATGAGTCCACTTACCAATTAGTACTAAAAAATATGAATAAAGATAGTCAATTCTTTTCAGTAATGACGATGCAAAATCATACACCATGGAATGAACCTAATCCAATTGATATGAACGCATCTTATCCAGGATTTTCTGATAATGCAAATAAGCAATTATCTGCATACATCAGAATGTTATATCATACTGACAATGCCACCCAAGACTTCCTAGAAAAGTTAGCCAAAATTGATAAAAAGATAACAGTCGTCTTTTATGGTGATCATTTGCCTGGTTTGTATCCGGAATCTGCATTTAAAAATAATCCAGAAGGTCAGTACCAAACGGATTACTTTATTTGGAGTAATTTTGAGACTCCTAAATTAGACTATCCTTTAGTCAATTCAAGTGATTTCTCTGCTATGGTCTTTGAACAGACCAACTCTAAAGTCTCACCTTACTATGCTCTCTTGACGGAAGTTTTGAAGAAAGCAAGTGTTGACAAAAAAGCTTTAGAAGGAGAAGCGAGAGAGATTGCTGAAGATTTGAAGATGGTGGAATATGATTTGATCAGTGGTAAAGGCTATCTATCCAAAGATTTCTTCGAGGTACCATCGGCGAAAAATTAATGGAAAGAGACCAGCTTTCATCAATCTGTCATTCAGTGATTTGATCACTAAAATTATTAAAAATAGAACAGGCTTTCCTGTTCTATTTTTGTTGATTTTATGCTAAACTAGTAGAAGGGGGTTCCGCATATGATTAAGATTTTTGGGAAAATCCGATACCATTGGCAGCCTGATTTATCCATGCTAATTACCTATTGGTCTTTATCGGTTATACCCGTCTTTATTGGACTAGCTCTGATGTATGAGAGTTCCAGTATCCCGACGGTGGTACTCTTTTCATTCTTTCTCTTTATGGCCTTGCTGGCTGTAGGAGTGCATCGCTATTTTACCATATACGATGATGGGTTTTTACGGATTATCACGGCAAATCCATTAACTCCTATAAAAGTTCCGATTTCATCGATTGAAAAAGTGGAAGTTACAAAGAATTCCATCAAGTTGATTTTCAACGATGGATCAAGAAGTCGGACCTTCTGTATGCGTAAGTGGCCCAAAAAATACTTTATCAATGCCTTAGCCTTAAATGATCATTTTAAGGGTGAGATTGAGTTGACAGATAACTTTATCCATGTGGACTATTATCAACTCTACTATGCAGATAATGAAAAAAGCTCTTAATCTTTGATAAGAGCTCGGGTTGGACAATTTTTAACCGCTTCTTGGATAGCAGCATCGGTAGGAAATTCCTTTTCCAATCGTTCATCCTCAGAGGCGAACTTAACGATGCCATTATCGTGATAGTCAAAAATGTCCGAATATGTTTGGCAAAGGCCACATGCGATACAACGTTCAGGTATTAATGTTATTTTCATATCTATATTGTAATGATTTTAACAGGAAAACACAAGGAGGAAGTTATGCCGAAAGAGCCATGGGAAGAAGAGATTTATGATGATGGAGAAGAAACATTGAAACGAACAAACAAATTGAATGGAATAAAAGCTGATCGCTTGTTAACCATCTTGGCGATTATTTTCTTTATAATTATTGTAGCGATGGTCTGCTTCTTAGTTTACCTTTCTACAGGTGGAAGCGATAAGAAGAAACAAATGAGCGGTTTCTACAATGGTGAAACAACAGTCGTTTCATCTAGTAGTGCAGCTCCTGTAGCAAAAAGTTCAGAAGCTTCAAGTGATGATGAGTCAGGAGAAGAGACTATCACAGTTCTTGCTGGTGAAGGAGAGGCAGCGATTGCGGCACGTGCTGGAATTTCGATCGCCCAATTGGAGCAATTGAATCCATCTCACATGTCTACTGGTTCCTGGTATGCGAATCCAGGTGATGTGGTCAAAATTCGATAAAGGATAGACTATGAAACAAATTCAAATCGCAATTGATGGTCCTGCATCCAGTGGGAAATCAACTGTTGCTAAGATTATTGCTAAAAATTTAGGCTACACTTATCTCGATACAGGTGCCATGTATCGTGCAGCGACCTATTTAGCTCTTCGTCATGATCTGACTGAAGCAGATGTTGACCAGTTGGTTGATTTGCTGAACCAATATCCTGTGAGTTTTGGTCGGTCTGAAGACGGGCAGCAATTAGTCTTCGTGGCTGATGTCGATGTGACCCATCCAATTCGTGACAATGAAGTGACCAATAATGTTTCTTGGGTATCTGCCTTAGCTCCAGTCCGTGAGCGCTTGGTAGCTCAGCAACAACAGATTGCTGCTCAAGGTGGTATCGTTATGGACGGTCGTGATATTGGGACGGTTGTCTTACCAAATGCAGAATTGAAGATTTTCCTAGTGGCTTCTGTAGAAGAACGTGCAGAGCGTCGCTATAAGGAAAATTTGAGCAAGGGTATTGAAACAGATTTAGAAGTATTGAAAAAAGAAATTGCAGAGCGGGACTACAAAGACAGTCACCGAGAGGTTTCGCCTTTAAAACCAGCAGCAGATGCCATTAATTTTGATACGACTGGTGTCGAGATTGATCAAGTGGTTGCATTTATTGAAGAAAAAGCAAAAAAAATCCTTGACAATCCATCATAAACTTGATATCATATAAAAGTTGAGAAAAGCAGAAGTGAGAACTTCTCGCCTTGCGACTAACGTTGTCTGGCCCCTACGGATCAAGTTTCAGAAATGAAATATAATCATGTAGTGCGGGTTTGCGTTAGCAAGTCCGCTCTTGTTTTTCTCTAAAATAAAAAAAGAGGTGAAAACCATAGCAAAGCAAGACTTATTCATCAATGATGAAATTCGTGTACGTGAAGTTCGCTTAATCGGTCTTGAGGGCGAACAATTGGGTATCAAACCACTTGGTGAAGCGCAAGCACTTGCGGACGACGCTAATGTGGACTTGGTTCTCATTCAACCTCAAGCTAAACCTCCTGTTGCGAAAATTATGGACTACGGTAAGTTCAAATTTGAGTACCAGAAGAAACAAAAAGAACAACGCAAGAAACAAAGCGTTGTGACCGTGAAAGAAGTTCGTTTGAGCCCAGTTATTGACAAGGGTGATTTCGATACAAAACTTCGCAATGCTCGCAAGTTCCTTGAAAAAGGGAACAAAGTGAAGGTTTCCATTCGCTTTAAGGGTCGTATGATCACCCATAAAGAGATTGGGGCAAAAGTTTTAGCCGACTTCGCTGAAGCAACTCAAGATATTGCTATCATCGAACAACGTGCTAAAATGGATGGTCGTCAAATGTTCATGCAGTTGGCACCAGCAACTGACAAGAAATAATCTGTCAGAAAGTTAAAAAAAGGAGAAAATATCATGCCAAAACAAAAAACACACCGCGCATCAGCTAAACGTTTCAAACGTACAGGTTCTGGTGGACTTAAACGTTTCCGTGCTTACACTTCTCACCGTTTCCACGGAAAAACTAAGAAACAACGTCGTCATCTTCGTAAAGCATCTATGGTGCATTCAGGAGATTTCAAACGTATCAAAGCAATGCTTACTCGCTTGAAATAATCGCGTATTTGTAAGTAAAGAATTCTAGGAAATATTGGAGGAAATATAAATGGCACGTGTTAAAGGTGGCGTTGTATCACGCAAACGTCGTAAACGTATTCTTAAATTAGCTAAAGGTTACTATGGAGCTAAACACATCTTGTTCCGTACTGCAAAAGAACAAGTAATGAACTCTTACTACTATGCATACCGTGACCGTCGTCAAAAGAAACGTGACTTCCGCAAATTGTGGATCACACGTATCAATGCGGCAGCTCGTATGAACGGACTTTCATACTCACAATTGATGCATGGTTTGAAATTGGCTGAGATCGAAGTTAACCGTAAAATGCTTGCTGACTTGGCTGTTAACGATGCAGCGGCTTTCACAGCTCTTGCAGATGCAGCTAAAGCAAAACTTGGTAAATAATTAATAAAGAGATCCGCATGGATCTCTTTTTCTTTGAGTGAAGGAATCGGCTGTGACAGTGTCATCTTTTTTTCTTGCTGATTTCGTGCTATAATGAAAAAAATTAGAAGGTTTTTGAAGGAGGACAAGACTGTGGGACATAAACGATTAGCTTGGGATGAGTATTTTGCGGCACAGGCTTTGTTAATATCGAATCGGGCAACCTGTAAGCGGGCCAAGGTGGGTGCTGTATTGGTCAAGGATCATAAGGTGGTTGCGACGGGCTACAATGGCTCTGTCTCTGGTACAGAACATTGCTTGGATCATGACTGTCTCATGGTGGAAGGGCATTGTGTCCGGACCCTCCATGCAGAGGTCAATGCGATTTTACAGGGAGCGGAACGGGGGATTCCCAAAGGTTTCACAGCCTATGTGACCCATTTCCCTTGCCTCAATTGTACCAAGCAGCTACTTCAAGTTGGTTGCAAGCGGGTTGTTTATATCCATCAATACCGCATCGATGAGTATGCCGAGTATCTCTACCGTGAAAAAGAAGTAGAGCTAGTCCATCTTCCATTGGAAGTGGTTAAAGAAGCTATTGCAGAGGCAGACTTTATTTAAGAATGGCTTGTTGTCTCACTAGCTACAATTAAAAAGAAAGCTCGTTTTTGAGTTCACGCTTCACTGATTCGTCTAGAGGAAGGAGATTGTGATGAACCGTAAAATTTGCTACCTCATTCTCTTACTAGTCCAGGTTCTTGGAGCTCTTTTTCAAGTATTTATGATCTTATCCGGAGAGCCTGGAAATGGAGAGAATCCCCCTATCATCTGGTTGTCAATCCTTCAGATTCTTTTATGGCTACTTATTCAAGTCTTTCTCACAGTAAAAATCTGGAAAGACCAGGGGAAGCAGGAAGGGCTTCTTATATATGCTCTCTTCCTAGTTCTCAGCATCTTTTGGCCACAAGAGGTTCCTATTGCTTTGTTTGGTACGGAGGTTGTGATGAGACTTTCTCAACTTCCAACCTTAGCCATTGTCCTGATAATGATCAATAAGGTGGAGTGGCCTCGTCTTCGTTCTTTGGTTGGTCAGGAAGGAACCTGGTATCCAATCGTTCCGTTGGTTTCCTTTGGGATTAGTATCTTACAATTGGTAGATCGGATTCCTGTTGTCTTACGCTTGTGGACTATATTGGATCATTCAAAATCTGACTTTTACTGGAGATTGTTTGAAGGAGTGGACCAAGAAGTCCTGCTAGTCATCTTGTTGTCCAGTTTCTTTGTCATTAAGAGTCAGAAGGTTCTATTTGTGCTCAGTTGCCTTTATGCTTGTTACTATCTTCCTTCTGTTTTGATAGATCTCCTCGTTTTAAAGACGACTTCACCCATTCCTTTTTACCATTCTGTTATTTCTCTTTACCTGGTATATAGACAGAAGGAAAGTTTGCAGAAGCTCTTTGGGGCTCGGTCAAGCGCCCTTTCGGACCAAGAAGGTGCTGCATGTGGAGATGAAGAAGAGGCAGCTGAGCAGTTAGAAAGTCAAAGAGGTTCGGATGAAGTGAGCTCCGGAAATAAGGAATCTTCTTCCTTATTATCCGATTTACTTTCTTACCCAAAACGATATGGCTATCCTAATGTATTCGTCTTGATGAAAGAAAAATTAGTCATCGCTCCTCTTGTTATGTTATTTGGGAACCAATCGAGTGATAGAAGTGAAAGAGTCGTAACAAAGGGCTTAGTGGCTTGGCAGGAAAGGCCTACAGTGGATGTGACAGTTGAGCAAGACAACAATAGCCAGCAGTCACTTGAGACATCTAGAGAGCCCCTTAACAGGAACTTAAGCAAGGAAGAAAATGCATCGTCTCCTTATTCCTATCTCTTTGCTCTTCCAAAATGGCTCGGTCTTACTTATTATGGCTTGGGCTTCGTCGGACTCATCTTGACCGGCACTTTTGCCTTCATGATTTTTTATGCAACGAGTATCCATTTGATCCTATTCACCATCGGCTTTGTCTCAACCCAGTTCGCTTTGGCGATAGATTCTCGACTACTTTGGGCATCAGCATGTATTTTCAACGGTCTATCAGCTGTTTATGGCTTGCTGTGGCCACTACAGGTCCTCTCTTTCTGTTTAGCCATCGATGTCCTACTGGGTGCTTTCTTTTGGGTGAAACGACCAAAGGATACTAAGGAAAATAGTTTTTGACAAGAAAAAAGGCTCTATCATTGTGATAGAGTCTTTATTTGTTATTTCACTTCGCCACCTTCAACAACGAGGTCATCTGCTTTTGCAGCATCGCCGTAGGTTGGGTGAAGAGTTTTTTCGTAAGCTTTGTGGAAGAAGTTCTCTTTTCCAAGCTTTTGAATGTCATCGTTAATGAAATCGAGGAGTTCTTTGTTTCCTTTTTGAACCGCTGGTGCAATAGTATCTGGATTACCAAGTGAAGTAATTCCAACTTCGTATCCTTTGTTTTCAAGGGCCCAAGCAAGGACTTCTGTGTTGTCTGTTGAGAAGGCATCGCCACGTCCATCTAGGAGAGCTTGATAGGCATCGCTGTATTGGTCATATTTTTGAAGTTTTACTTCTGGATGGTTCTTTTCAAAGTAGGTTTCAGCAGTAGTTCCCTTGGTTACGATCAAGGTTTTTCCTTCCAATTGTTTCACATCTGTGATGACCTTATCTTTAGGAGACACCACACCGAGTGAAACCTTCATGTAAGGAAGGGCAAAGTCTACTTGTTTCTTACGCTCATCTGTTACGGTGAAGTTGGCTAATGTGATATCCACTTTATTGGAGATCAAGTATTCCGCACGGTTAGCTGCATCCACTGATACATATTTCGGTTTGACACCAAGGTCTTTAGCTAATTGGTTTCCTAGTTCGATATCGTAACCTTGGTAGGATCCATCATTATCAACATAACCAAAAGGTTTTTTGTCTCCAAAGACTGCGATACGAAGCTCGCCACTTTTCTTGATTTCTTCAATGGTACGTGCTTTAGAGCCGGTAGAAGAAGATGATGACTTGCTAGAGCCACATGCAGTGATAAAGAGCAAAGCGAGAGCGAAGGTAAAAAGAACTAAAATTGGTTTAATGAATTTCATAAAAATCTCCTTTATAGATATGAGCCAAATTGGCTAAAGTCAAATACATTTAAAAATTCTTGTGCTCGTTGGGTTTGTGGGTTGGTAAAGAAGGAGTGAGCACTTCCTTCTTCGGCAATTTTGCCCTGATCCAAGAAAATGATCCGATCGGCAATGGCTTGTGCGAACTGTAACTCGTGGGTCACCAGAATCATGGTCCGTCCTTCTTGGGCCAGGTCGTTGATGAGTTCTAGGACTTCCCGGACCATCTCAGGGTCTAGAGAGGCTGTCACTTCATCGAAGAGGATAATTTCTGGATGCATGAGGAGGGAGCGGACGATGGCTACCCGTTGCTTCTGTCCACCAGACAATTGCCTTGCGTAGCTATGTTTCTTCTCCAAGAGACCGACCCGTTCCAGTAACTCTTCTGCTTCCTTGATGACTTCCTCTTTAGCTCGTCCTTGAGCTTTTGTAGGACCAAGAATCAAGTTTTGGAGGACGTCTAAATGGGGGAAGAGTTCATAACTTTGGAAGACCATCCCAATCTTTTGGCGGACCAGATGGAAGTCTTTTTGGTTTTTGGTTATGGATTGACCATCCAATAGGATATCGCCAGCTTGGATAGTTTCTAAGCCATTGATACAACGAAGGAGGGTACTCTTACCACAACCAGAAGGCCCCAAGACCACCACGACCTCCCCTTTTTGAACCTTGAGCGAAAGGCCTTGGAGGATAGGAGTGTCTCCAAAGGATTTTTTTAGGTCTTTGATTTCTAAAATGGTTTCAGACATATTAATTCCTCCAATGGTTTTCTAACTGTCCTGCTAATTTGGAAATAGGGAAGCAGATGATAAAGTACAAGACTAAAATGGTTCCATAAATCCAAAAAGAAGCGGTTGGGATGGTCAGGCGGTTGCTATCGATGATTTGTTGGCCGACCTTGGTAACTTCTACAACCCCGATGAGGACCACTAAGGAGGTTGTCTTAATCATACGGGTAATCAGGTTAATAGCTTGTGGAAGCAATCGTCTGAGAACCTGTGGGATGATAATGTAGCGGTATAGTTGAACCTTGCTTAATCCTAAGGCTTGTCCACTTTCAAACTGGTGTTTTGGAAGAGAAGTGATGGCCCCTCGAACCAAATCCCCCATCTCAGCCGTTCCCCAAAGGGTAAAGACGATAATGGCTGAACTTTCACCAGAAATGTTTATGTTGAAATTGCGGGCCAAACCGAAATATACGATAAAGAGCAAGACCAACTGGGGCATGATCCGAATGAATTCCAGATAAAAGCGAGTGAGCAGACGAATGACTTTTGAATGAGAAGTCATGACGATTCCAAGTAGGGTTCCAAGGATCATGGATAGGAAGACAGAGATAATGGAAATCCCAATGGTCACGCCCAAGCCTTGGAGTATCCGAAGGAGATTATTTCCCTGAAAGAGTACTTGGATTCCCGAATCCTGCATGGCGTAATCTCCTTTCTATCCAACTAAAGAGAAGTGAAATCGGTAGTAAGAGAAGCAGATAGGCAATGACCAACATGGTCAGGGCGATATCTGTCTCGTAATAGAGTCCGATCAAATCTTTTGCGACATACATGAGGTCAGCTAAAGCGACAACAGAGAATACAGAGGTCTCTTTAATCAGGAAAATGACATTGGCGCTAAAGGAAGGCAGAGCCACTGCGGTCGCTTGTGGTAGGATCACATAGCGAAAGACCTGTCTAGGTGTTAGCCCAATGGAGAGACCGATTTCATGCTGAGTTTGACTGACAGCTTCTAGACCGCTTCGGAAGGACTCAGCCATATAGGAACCCCCTAAAAAGATGAGACCAATGGTTGCACAGACTTCTGAAGAAAGGACGATACCTATCCTTGGTAAGCCAAAGTAGAGGAAGAAGAGCTGAATCAAGAGCGGTGTATTTCGAGAAAGTTCGATGTAACAACCAGCTAGTTGACTTAAAATCGGTAGACGATAATGTCGGATGATACTGACAATCAGTCCTAAAAGAAATGAACCTAAAATCCCCCATACAGCAATGTGAAAGGTCAAGAAAAAGGCCTGCTGGTAGAGTGGAAAATATTGTTCAACAATTGACCAATCCAAAAATGATTTCCTCCTCTCTAATGAGCAAGGAAAAAAGAAATGCTACCTTACTGATTAGAAAATAATACAGTCATTGTAACACGAAAAAAATCATTTGAATAATATGGATAATTTATCAAGCTGATAGATAAAATTTATCACTCATCATAGCCGATGAAATGAATCATCAAATGCGGTATAATAGGAGTAAGAAACGCCAAATAACTTAAGCTTGTAAAAGAGGATGGATAAAGATGACAGATCAAGATCCAAAGTATCAATCAAACCAAGAGCATAATAATATACCTGAGGGGGTTGTTCAGTCACCAACGATGGAACAAGGTCCAGAAAAACCAGTTCAGCCACCTATGATGGCACCAGGTGTAGAAAAACCTGCTCCTAATACAGGGCTTCTAACTTTTGTATTTCTCCTAAACATCGGCTATCTTGGACTGTTTATAGGCAGTGCTCTGATGGTAGGAGGATGGGCAATTGCCTTCCTATTCTTTTTGGGATTACATCTGATTTCTTATATTATTGCCACAGTCCTGCTTGGCATTGGAAGGATATTCGCCAGTAAGGAGATTCTATTTGTCTCTGTAGCTTTCTTTTTCATCTCTATGTTTTTAGCTGGTGATCCGGATTGGTTTCTATTTCGAATTCCATCTATCATTTCCACTATCCTTGTCTTAATAGGGACCTTGCTACTGTAAGGACTAGGGATGGATAGCGGTTTAACTACAAGAGATATAGTTTCAAACTATATCTTTTTCTTTTTATAAAAATAGGAATATTGGTGCAAAATCGTGATATAATAGTTTAGTTATATGGTCCCGATAAGGTGGTAGAAAGCATCTACCAGTTCTTTGTAACTCTATAACGATTATTTTTTAAGGGGGGACATTTTTATGTCAGAACGTAAATTATTCACGTCTGAATCGGTATCTGAGGGGCATCCAGATAAGATTGCAGACCAAATTTCAGATGCTATTTTAGATGCTATTTTAGAGCAAGATCCAGAAGCACACGTTGCTGCTGAAACAGCTGTTTATACTGGTTCAGTGCATGTCTTCGGTGAGATTTCAACGACTGCTTATGTGGATATTAACCGTGTGGTTCGTGATACGATTGCAGAGATTGGGTACACCAATACAGAATATGGATTCTCTGCTGAGACGGTAGGAGTACACCCATCTTTGGTGGAACAATCTCCTGATATTGCCCAAGGGGTTAATGAAGCCTTGGAAGTTCGTGGGAATGCAGATCAAGATCCACTTGATTTGATCGGAGCAGGAGACCAAGGTCTCATGTTTGGTTTTGCAGTGGATGAAACAGAAGAACTCATGCCATTACCAATTTCACTCAGCCACAAGTTGGTTCGTCGTTTGGCAGAGCTACGTAAGTCGGGTGAAATTAGCTACCTTCGACCAGATGCCAAATCGCAAGTTACGGTTGAGTATGATGAAAATGACCAGCCAGTGCGCGTGGATACAGTCGTTATTTCAACACAACACGATTCAGAAGTGAGCAATGAACAAATTCACCAAGATGTGATCAACAAGGTCATCAAGGAAGTGATTCCAGCTTCTTATCTTGATGATGAGACAAAATTCTTCATCAATCCAACCGGTCGTTTCGTTATCGGTGGACCTCAAGGTGACTCTGGTTTGACTGGTCGTAAGATTATCGTAGATACCTATGGTGGTTACTCACGTCACGGTGGTGGTGCCTTCTCTGGTAAGGATGCGACTAAGGTTGACCGTTCCGCTTCTTATGCAGCTCGCTATATCGCTAAAAACATTGTTGCTGCAGGTCTTGCTAAGAAAGCAGAAGTGCAATTGGCTTATGCGATTGGGGTGGCTCACCCTGTATCTGTTCGTATCGATACTTTCGGTACAGGAACAGTTGCTGAAACCAAATTAGAAGCAGCAGCGCGTCAAATCTTTGACCTTCGTCCTGCAGGGATTATTCAAATGTTGGATCTCAAACGTCCAATCTACCGTCAAACAGCGGCTTATGGACATATGGGACGTACTGATATCGATCTACCATGGGAACGTTTGGACAAGGTAGAAGCCTTGAAAGAAGCAGTTAACTAATGAGATAGAAAGGAGGCTGGGACAAAAGTCCTAGCCTCTCAATTATCTTTGGATTGTCGAGCAAGACGCAGTGGTTGAGTGGGCTCTACTACGCTGATTTCATCAGCTTTAACGGCCCTACTCAACTGTGCGGAGGTGGGACGGCGAAATCGAATTCTAACGAATTACCGATTTCTGTCCCACTATCTTTTTATGAAATTAATCTACAAATGTAAACAAAATGATTGACAAGCAAAATGGAAGGTGTATAATAAAACTACAAATGTAAATCAATTGTTCTTGATGAGAGCTAGAAAGGTAAAAGAATGGCTAAGATTTCAAGTGCTGAATGGGAAGTCATGAGAGTCCTTTGGACCAAGGGAGAAACGACTTCTACAGAAATAACTAAGATTCTTTTCACCAAGCAGGACTGGTCCGCATCAACGGTAAAAACCCTCTTGGGGCGCTTAGCTGATAAAGGCTATCTGACGAGCCGAAGAGAAGGTCGGACCTATTTGTATCAGGCTGTCCTCAATGAAGAAGAGGCCAATTTATCAGCTGTCTATGAAGTTTTAAGCAAGATCTGCTTGACCAAGCATCATCATTTATTGGGAAAACTGATCCAGCAAACACCAATGACGAAAGAACAGATCAAGGACTTGCAAGAGATCCTCGCCTCTAAGGAGAGCGTGGGGCAGGTTCAATGTGATTGCCAACCAGGCCAATGTCACTGTGTCAGTCACGTGGAGGAAAATCAATGAAAGAAGAAACTTTTGTCGTCAATGGGATGACCTGTGCATCCTGTGTGATCAATGTGGAGAAGGCTGTTAACCATCTGGACGGTGTTGAAAAAGCGACAGTCAATCTGACCACTGAAAAAATGACGGTAGAATATCAAGGGGAGCCACTGAGTCCAGAGGCTATTTCAAAAGCGGTAGCAGACGCCGGTTATGAGGCAGTGCCTTACAATCCAGATACAGCCAAGAGCCAAGAGGAACGGGAAGGAGACAAGCTACAATTGATCCGAAACCGGCTCCTTTGGTCTTCCATCTTCACCCTGCCACTCTTTTATCTAGCAATGGGTCCCATGATTGGTCTGCCAGCACCTGCTTTTGTGTCACCTGATCGAGCACCTGTAGCTTACACCCTTGTTCTTTTGGCCTTAACCATCCCCGTGATGGTCTTCGGACGAGCTTTTTATCAAAATGGCTTCCGAACTCTTCTAAAAGGTTATCCCAATATGGATGCCTTAGTGGCTTTGGCTACCAGCGCTGCCTTTCTTTATAGTCTCTATGGAACTTATCATATCTTGCTTGGTCACCATCATCATGTTCACCAGCTTTACTTTGAGTCTGTAGCCGTGATTTTGACCCTAATTACGCTAGGTAAATATTTTGAAACTCTGTCAAAAGGACGTACTTCTCAAGCCATTAAAAAACTCATGCACCTGGCTGCCAAGGAGGCGACGGTCTTACGGGATGGAAAAGAAGTGAAATTGCCTGTAGAAGACTTGGTCATTGGAGATCACATTCTGGTCAAACCAGGTGAAAAAATAGCCGTTGATGGTCAAGTGGTTTCCGGACAATCAGCTATTGATGAAAGCATGCTAACGGGTGAATCGATCCCAATCCAAAAAACTGAAGGAAGTCCAGTTTATGCTGGCTCCATCAATGGTCAAGGAAGCTTGGTCTATGAGGCTGAGAAAGTTGGTCGGGATACCTTACTAGCACAGATCATTCAGCTGGTGGAAGATGCCCAACAAACCAAAGCACCGATTGCCAAGATTGCGGATCAAGTGGCAGGGGTCTTTGTCCCAGTAGTCATGGGGATTGCCCTCTTATCAGGTCTCTTTTGGTACTTCATCATGGGTGAGACCTTCACCTTTGCTATGACGGTAACAATTAGTGTCTTGGTCATTGCCTGTCCATGTGCTCTAGGCTTGGCGACTCCGACAGCCATCATGGTGGGGACAGGATTAGGGGCAGAGCATGGGATCCTCTATAAGAGAGGGGATGTCCTTGAGTTAGCTCACCAAGCGCAAGTCTTGGTCTTCGATAAAACGGGGACCATCACTCAAGGTAAACCTCAGCTGTCTTCTTCTTATACCTATGGTCAGAAGAACCATGCCTTACAACTCCTAGCTTCTCTGGAAGCCAAGTCCGAGCATCCATTGGGACAAGCTATTTTGGATGCTGCGAAAGAAGAGCATATAGACTTATTAGAGATGAAAAACTTCTCTAGTCTAACAGGAAGGGGCCTCACTGCTAGCTATGCTGGGAAGGTTTATCTGGCTGGGAATCAAACGCTCATGGATGAGGAAGGAATCGATATTCATCTTGCCAAGGCTGACTTGGAGGACTTAACTCAGGATGGACAAACCCCGATTTTCTTAGCTGAAGATGGACAACTCTTGGCCCTATTTGGGGTAGCAGACCGGATTAAGGAAGATAGTTTAGAAATGGTTGCTAGCCTAGAAAAAATGGGCAAGGAGGTCATCATGCTGACTGGGGATAATGAACGGACTGCTCGAGCGATTGCCAAGAAGGCTGGAATCCAGCAGATCATCAGTCAAGTGCTTCCTCAAGAAAAATCACGGGTGATCCAAGATTTGCAAGCAGAAGGCAAGTCTGTGATCATGGTGGGAGATGGAATCAACGATGCACCAGCTCTTGCAACTGCGGATATCGGGATTGCCATGGGATCTGGGACAGATATCGCCATGGAAAGTGCCGATATCGTCGTCATGAAACCGCAATTGATGGATGTCGTCCGGGCTTTGGAAATTAGTCGTTACACGATTAAGACCATCAAGGAAAACTTGTTCTGGGCCTTTATCTACAATGTTTTAGCCATTCCGGTGGCGATGGGCCTTCTCTATCTCTTTGGTGGCCCGCTCTTAAACCCGATGTTAGCAGGTCTAGCCATGAGTTTTAGTTCAGTATCGGTTGTACTGAATGCTCTAAGATTAAAGAGAAAAAAATTGTAAGAACTAGGAGAAAAATTGCCTCCTCGAGTAAAAGAAGGGAAAATAATTATGTCAAAAACATACGAAATTAGTGGAATGAAATGCCAAGGTTGTGCCAATGCTGTCACTGAAAAATTATCCGCAGTAAAAGGTGTGGAAGAAGTAAGAGTCGATATAGAAAAAAATCAAGTAACCATTGAGGGGAAATCTTGGAAATGGTCCTTGAGCCGAGCTCTAAAAGGCAGTAAATACGAACTAGGAAATGAAGTGAAATAAACTCAGGAAAGGCGGTCCGAAAAGGGCTGCCTTTTTTAAAAAACAACAATAGAACACATAAATAAATTAGTCTTGCAAGCAAAAATATAAAAAAATAGTAAAACATATAGTTGAGGTTTTCTAAGGATTGGATTGACCGATCAAAAGATAAGAAGTAGTGGAAAATGAAGCGTTTTTATGATATAATAGATGCGGTAATTTTTTACCGAATGATTGAAAGAGCTTATACAAATTTACATGAAAAAAATTATAATTAATGGTGGTCGCCCTTTAAAAGGTGAGGTGACCATTAGTGGTGCAAAAAATAGCGTGGTGGCCCTTATTCCAGCGACTATTTTAGCAGACGAAATTGTGACCCTTGATGGTGTTCCAGATATTTCAGATGTGGCTAGCTTGATTGACATTATGACCCTCATGGGGGCAAAGGTGGAGCGAGATGGGGAGACTCTTATTATCGATCCACGTGGTGTACAAGATATGCCAATGCCATTTGGTAAGATCAATAGTCTTCGCGCTTCTTACTATTTCTACGGAAGTCTTTTGGGACGTTATAGCCAGGCAACTGTCGGTCTACCAGGTGGATGTGACCTAGGTCCTCGTCCCATTGATCTGCATTTGAAAGCCTTTGAGGCGATGGGTGCTAAGATGACCATGGATGGTTCTAGTATGAACCTTTCCACAAATGGGAAGCGTCTTCGTGGTGCAGCTATCTATATGGATACGGTTAGCGTTGGAGCAACTATTAATACCATTCTGGCTGCTGTTAAAGCGGAAGGTCGTACCGTTATTGAAAACGCTGCTCGTGAACCTGAGATCATTGACGTCGTGACCCTTCTCAATAATATGGGAGCACACATTCGTGGTGCGGGTACAGATATCATTACCATTGAAGGAGTGGACTATCTCCACGGGACGCGTCACCAAGTGATCCCCGATCGCATCGAAGCAGGGACTTATATCGCCCTTGCTGCAGCTGTTGGAGAAGGGATTCAAATCAACAATGTCCTCTACGAACACCTAGAAAGCTTTATCGCTAAGTTGGAAGAAATGGGCGTTCGTATGACGATTTCTGAGGATAGTGTGTTTGTTGAAAAGCAAGATAATCTGAAAGCTGTTCACATTAAAACCTCTCCTTACCCAGGATTTGCAACGGATTTGCAACAACCCTTGACTCCATTGCTCTTGACAGCTAATGGAAAGGGAAGCATCGTAGATACTATTTATCAAAAGCGGGTCAACCATGTGACTGAACTGATGCGCATGGGAGCGACCATTGAAACAGTTGGTGATCACATTGTTTACCAAGGACCAAATCAATTAACAGGTGCTCCAGTTAAGGCGACAGACCTGCGTGCAGGCGCTGCCTTGGTGATTGCTGGTTTGATGGCTCAGGGTAGAACGGAGATTACCAATATTGAGTTTATCCTTCGCGGCTATTCGCATATTATTGAAAAATTGCAACAATTGGGAGCTGACATCGAGCTGATTGATGAAGCATAACGAACGATTTTTATGAACATTTGGACGCAACTAGCAGCATTTTCATGTTTTGAAACAGAGCGCCTCTTCTTGAGGCCCTTTCTATATAGTGATGCCGCTGACTTTTATACCATATCCTCCAATCCAGAGAATTTGCCTTTTATTTTCCCAGCACAAACGTCCCTAGAGGAATGCCAGTATGTCTTGGCGAATTATTTTCTAAAGAATCCTTTAGGAATATGGGCGATTTGTGACAAGGGAACAGACCGTGTGATTGGATCGATTAAATTTGAAAAGTTGGATGAAATTAAGAAAGAAGCTGAACTTGGTTATTTCTTACACAAGGACTATTGGGGTCAAGGCCTCATGACAGAGGTTGTCAAAGAAATGACCTTCTTGTCCTTTCAGGAATTTCATCTCAAGCAAGTCCGAATCATTACCCATGTTGAAAATATTGCCAGTCAACAGGTGGCTTTACATGCCGGTTATAGTTTGAAACGGCAATTCAAGGGGAGTGACCGCTATACCCGAAAGATGCGGGATTATTACGAGTTCTGCATAGATAGAGGAGATCTCAATGAGTAAACACCAAGCGATCTTAGATTATTTGGAGAAACTACCAATTGGCAAACGTGTCAGTGTGAGAAGTATCTCGAATTATTTGCAGGTGAGTGATGGGACCGCCTATCGGGCCATTAAAGAAGCTGAAAATCGTGGAATTGTTGAAACGAGACCTCGTAGTGGGACGGTTCGTGTCAAGTCCAAAAAGGCTGTCCTAGAACATCTGACTTTCCGAGAGATTGTAGAAATAACCGGTTCGGAAGTCTTGGCAGGGAAAGAAGGGCTGGAACGAGAGTTCAACAAGTTTTATATCGGGGCCATGACAGAAGAACATATTTTGGACTATGTCTCTGAAGGTGGGCTCCTTATTGTGGGAGACCGGACCAATATCCAGCGCCTGGCCCTCCAACACGACAATGCTGTTCTTGTAACGGGTGGTTTTGACGTCGATCCTTCTATTTTGGAACTGGGTCGCAGTGGTCAAACTCCTATCCTACGTACCAAGCATGATACCTATACCGTGGCGACCATGATCAACCGTGCTCTCGCCAACATGCAAATTAAAACAGATATTCTAACGGTCGAACAAGTCTATTCGCCTATGCATGAATATGGTTTTTTACGGGAAACAGATACCGTACGAGATTATTTGGACTTGGTAAGAAAAAGCCGGTTTAGTCGTTTTCCTGTCGTCAATCAGCACCAAATGGTTGTCGGAGTGGTGACCATGCGAGATGCCGGAGACAAGACACCCCAGACAACTCTGGACAAGGTCATGTCCCGTAGCGTCTTTACGACAAACCTATCCTCTAGTATCGCCAATGTCAGTCAACGCATGATTGCAGAAGATTTTGAGATGATCCCTGTTATTCGCAGCAATCAAACCTTGTTAGGGGTTATTACTCGTCGTGCGGTCATGGACCGGATGAGCAAGGAGCAATTGTCGGGCTTGCCAACCTTTAGTGAACAAATCAGTCAAAAAGTAGTTCTGCAAGCCAATCATTTTGAATTGACGGTTGAACCAAGTATGTTAGAAAAGAGTGGTGTTCTCTCGAATGGCGTTCTCACTGAAGTTCTAACAACAGTCACTCGCCAGCTCATGATGAATTCTGGAAAAAATTTAATTATCGAACAGCTCTTGGTCTATTACCTCCAAGCTGTTCAAGTGGACGATACCTTGCGGATTGAAACGCGTATTGTTCGCCAGACTAGACGATCGGCTATTATAGATTTTGATTTGTACTTGAATCTGCAGTTAGTTACGAAGGCCACCGTCACTTTGAAAATTAATTAGAATGGAAGTAGGAAATAGATGATTACATTGAAATCACAGCGTGAAATCGAAGCCATGGACCGTGCAGGAGACTTTCTTGCTAGTATCCATATTGGCCTTCGGGATTTGATCAAACCAGGTCTCGATCTGTGGGAAGTCGAAGAGTATGTTCGACGTCGCTGTAAAGAAGCCAACGTCTTGCCCCTTCAGATCGGTGTAGAAGGAAGCTTGATGGACTATCCCTATGCGACTTGTTGTGGGATCAATGATGAAGTGGCTCACGCCTTTCCTCGTCACTATGTCTTAAAAGACGGTGACCTCTTAAAGGTGGATATGGTCTTGTCTGAACCCTTAGACAAGTCTGTTGTTGATGTCTCAAAATTAGACTTTGATAATGTTGCACAGGTGAAAAAGTATACAGAAAACTACTCTGGTGGTTTGGCTGATTCTTGTTGGGCCTATGCAGTTGGGAATGTTTCCCAAGAGGTCAAAGATCTCATGGATGTCACCAAGGAATGTCTCTATAAGGGGATTGAACAAGCGGTTGTCGGAAATCGTCTGGGTGATATTGGAGCAGCGATTCAAGAATATGCTGAAAGCAAAGGCTATGGTGTAGTACGTGATTTGGTCGGTCACGGCGTAGGACCAACCATGCATGAAGAACCAATGGTACCTCACTACGGACGTGCAGGACGTGGCTTGCGCTTACGTGAAGGGATGGTCTTGACTATTGAACCGATGATTAATACCGGAACTTGGGAGATCGATACAGATATGAAGACAGGTTGGGCCCACAAAACCCTTGACGGTGGACTTTCTTGTCAGTACGAACATCAGTTTGTTATTACGAAAGATGGACCGGTTATTTTGACCAGTCAAGGCGAAGAAGGAACCTATTAAAACAAGTAGAGAGGAAAGAATGGAGCTGAAGATAAATAACGGTTTCGCTCTTTTCTCTTTTTATGACTTTGTTTAGGGGAGGATAGATATGAAAAAGTTTCTAAAATGGCTAGGCCAACGACCGTTTATTAAGGGGTTCTTGCGCTTTTATATGGCCTCTGAATCGGATATCACAAGTATAGCAGTGGCCTATTATTTATTGATTTCCATTCTCCCTTTATTGTTGATTGCAGCCAATATCCTTCCTTACTTCCAGATTCGTCCGACTCAGATTTTGCTAACCTTGCGTGAAGTATTACCTGCCTCCATGTACCGCATTGTCTTGCAAGTTATTTCATCGGTGCTTACCAAGCCGTCTACTGGTTTGCTTAGTTTCTCCATCATTTCGGCTTTATGGGTCTCCTCACAGTGTATCGCTTACCTGCAGAGAGCCTTCAATAAAAGTTATGGAGTGGAGAAGGAGAGGGGGATTATCTGGGCGAGAATCTTCAGTATTTTGATTAGTTTTGCTCTGCAAGGTCTGTTCGGTCTATCTTTGGTTCTTACTATGTTTGGCCGGATGATTATTCGTTCCGTCTATGAAATTTTCAAGTTTGATGAAAGTATCTACCTTCGCCTCTTAAATATTTCAGGACCTTCGGTTTACTTTCTGCTCTTTTTAACCTTGCTCTTGCTCTATTACACCCTACCCAATATCAAAATTCCTAAGTTTCGCTATGTCTTTCCAGGAGCCATCTTTGTGACAGCAGTCCTTTATTTGACCTTGAATATTTTCTGGAAATATGTTGATCACTACATTACGAGTTTCCTAGATGCTCGTTTCTTCGGGTCAGTCCTTTTAGCGGTCATTATGTTCTGGTTTATCCTGGTAGCTAAAGTATTGATTATTGGCTGTATCTTAAATGCTAGTATTCAATATGCCATTGAAGCGAGATTTGAAACAAAAGACGGGGATGTGGTAGCCAAGTACAAGTCATCTAAAGTAGCTTTTCACCAAAAAGAGGCGTCATTCAAGCGTCGTTTCCATCTTAAAAACTTGAGAAAAAATCAGGAGTGATGTTAAAGAATAAAATAGGAACAAGCCGGTTTTCAGCCGGCTTTTTGTTTTATGTGCATTTAGTTGCATTTGCAACAAAAATGTGATAGACTCCTTATAAAGGAAAGGAGGAGCAGATGAAGGTTCTAAGAGAGATTGGCATCATAGCCCGAGCCTTAGATTCGATTGCCAATATTGAGTTCCGAGACTTGGAACTGGCAAGAGGCCAATACCTATATTTAGTACGGATTGGGGAGCAACCAGGAATTATTCAAGAGGAGTTATCCGATTTATTAAAAGTGGACCGCTCAACAGTAGCCCGCTCTGTTAAAAAATTAGCTGATAAAGGATTTATCCGAGAATTAAATGATCCTTCCAATCAAAAGATAAAAAAATGGATCCTGACGGAAAAGGGTCAAGCACTTTATCCTTTTATCCTTGCTGAGCATGCTTATTCTGAGAACACTGCCTTAAAAGGTTTTTCAAAGGCAGAAATCCTTCAATTAGAAGAATGGCTTGCTAAAATGAGAGAAAACGTAGCAGCGGATTGGGAGCAAGTGAAAAAAGGTCAAAAAAGAAACTATAGTGAGGTAAAGAAATGAAATTTACAGTAGATCAAGCATTTTGGGATTTGTTTCCCCAAGCAAAAGTAGTGGTGATGACAGTAGAAGGTATCGACAATCATGTTGACGAGAGCAAGGATCCTTATTTTAAGGATCTGCTCGACAAGGGAGTCGCACGATCAAAAGAATATATTGATGAAGATCAGTTCACTGCTAGTCCAGTCGTTCAGGAATGGCGACAGGCTTTTACCAAATTTAAGACCAAAAAAGGTGCACGTTCGTCAATCGAAGCCTTATTGAAACGTGTGTCGCAAGGACGGGAGTTTTATCCCATTAATCCTTTGGTTGATCTCTACAATAGTGTTTCGCTAGCCTATGCTATCCCCTGTGGTGGTGAGGATATGGAAAAGTTAGCTGGAGGCTTATCCTTAGGAAAAGCTAAGGGGGGAGAGCCATTCTTCCCGCTAGGAGCTGAGGAAGACGCTCCGGCTTTGCCGGAAGAGATCATTTATTATGATCAAGAAGGTGCTGTTTGTCGTTGTTTAAACTGGCGGGAAGCCCAAAGAACCATGCTGACAGAAGAAACGCGACAGGCTATTCTTGTGATGGAGGCAGTGACTGAAGAACAAGCAGAACGGGCCAAAGAAGCGATGGACGAATTAAAAGGCTTGGTCAAGGACTATTTTGGTGTGGAAGGAAAAATCTCTTATTTGAGTGCCCAAGAAGCTAGTCTGGAAGTATAAAAAATACCGTCAGAGACCATAAAGGTTCTGACGGTTTTTCTTGGTTATTTGGAGCTTATTTCTTATTTCGGAAGACAAACAGTTTGCTAAAGACATAGTTCAAAATGACAATCATAAATTGGGCGGCAAAGGTTTCGATGGTATTAATTGCCGTCCGATTCATATTGACGAACTGACCAATGATTTGCGGATACTGGGTTACAAAGATGGTGGTCATCAAGAGGTCCAGCACCAGAGTTCCCATTCTAGCAAAAGAGAAAACAATCAACCGTTTCAACCAGCCTTTTCTTTCTTGTTTAAAGACAATCGTATCATTGGTAGCAAAGGCAAAAAGAATTCCTGCAATATTTCCAATCAAGGTAGCTAATTGTTCCTGGTCTGTCAGTTGGAAAACAATCAGCCGAGTAGCAACAGAAACAATCGTTGTAGCAACACCAAAAATCAGGTAGGCTAAGATTTCATTATCAAAGATTCGATTAAGTAGTTTTTTCATACAATTAGTCTATCATAATTTCCTTATTTATGCTATACTTATAAAGTTGATTTGCTGCTTTGAAATCTATTAGTTTGGGTCATCGGCAAAGATCAACCCTTGGTGCTTAGCTTCTTTCACCAAGCATATTATACGCGGAAAAACCGCTAAAGGAGAAAACGATGAAAAACTATACTGTTCGTGACTTGGCACAGATTGCCCTAGTTGCAGCTCTCTATGTGGCCTTGACCATTACGCCCCCGTTGAATGCCATCGGAAGCAACGAGATCCAATTCCGTGTTTCTGAAATGCTCAACTTCATGGCTTTCTACAACCGAAAATACATTTGGTCTGTTACCATTGGGTGTATGATTTCTAACTTCATGAGTTATGGAATTATCGATTTGATCGTTGGTGGTGGATCTACCTTGGTCTTCGTAACACTTGGGGTTTACCTATTTAAACGATTTGAAAAGGAAGAGCTCTTTAATGGATGGATTCGCAAGGATCATTTCTTATTTTCAATTTTCTTTGCCCTCTCTATGTTCACGATTGCCTTAGAATTGCATATCTTAAACAAAACACCATTCTTCTTGAATTGGTTGACAACTGGTTTGGGTGAATTTGCTTCCCTGATTGTCGGGGCTATTTTGATCAAAAAGATTGCCCAACGAATTGATTTGACTCAATAAATTAAGAGTCTGAAGCCTTGCTTCAGGCTTTTTTGTTCATTGAAGTAGGATTTCGGCCGGGTAGAAAAAAATGATATTTTTCTTGTAGGAAATAGTCAGAAAGCCCACAGTATAGGGTTTTTATGGTAAAATAGAAGTATGGAAACCAGAATAAAAGAGTTAGTAAATCTACTCAACCAATATGCGGAAGAATATTATACAAAAGATGCTCCCTCGGTATCTGATCAAGAATATGATCGTCTGTACCGAGAACTTGTAGAATTAGAAGAAGCCCATCCAGAATTGGTTCAACCCAATAGTCCAACCCATCGGGTCGGAGGAACCATTCTCAAAGGATTTGAAAAATATCAGCATACCTACCCGCTTTACAGCTTGCAGGATGCCTTCTCCTATGAAGAATTGCTGGCCTTTGACCAACGGGTTCGCAAGGAATATCCATCTGTCACCTATGTATGTGAGTTAAAAATTGACGGCCTGTCTATTTCACTTTCTTATGTCGATGGAATTCTTGAAATGGGTGCTACACGTGGAGATGGGAACATTGGAGAAAATATCACAGAAAACCTCAAGCGAGTTCGCGATATTCCTCTAGTCTTGCCAGAACCTCTTACTTTAACAGTACGCGGAGAATGTTATATGCCCCGTGCATCTTTTGATGCAGTTAACCTGTCTCGCCAAGAAAATGGAGAAGCAGAGTTTGCGAATCCTCGGAATGCAGCAGCTGGTACTCTTAGACAGTTGGATACGAAGATTGTTGCGGAGCGCAAGCTCGCGACCTTCCTCTACCAGGAAGCTAGTCCTACTGACCAAGCGACCCAAGAGAAGGTCTTAGCCAAATTAAACGGACTCGGTTTTGTTGTCAATCCTCATTACAAGACAGCGACTAGTATCGAGCAAGTTTGGACCTATATTCAAGAAGTAGCAGCCATGCGCGACCAGCTTCCTTATGATATCGACGGGGTCGTGATTAAAGTAAATGATCTAGCTGTTCAAGAAGAACTTGGTTTTACCGTCAAGGCTCCCAAATGGGCAGTGGCTTACAAATTCCCAGCTGAGGAGAAAGAAGCAAAACTCTTGTCAGTTGATTGGACAGTCGGTCGGACTGGTGTGGTGACACCAACGGCTAATTTGACGCCAGTTCAGCTGGCAGGGACGACTGTCAGTCGAGCTACCCTCCATAATGTAGATTACATTGCTGAGAAAGATATCCGCAAAGACGATACCGTCATTGTCTATAAAGCAGGGGATATTATTCCAGCTGTCCTACGGGTTGTCGTGGATAAGCGCGTATCAGAAGAGAGATTAGAGATACCTAGTCACTGTCCAAGTTGTCAGAGTGAACTCCTTCATTTTGAAGATGAAGTGGCCTTGCGTTGTATCAACCCCCGTTGTCCTGCTCAAATAAAAGAAGGGCTTGCCCATTTTGCCAGCCGGGATGCTATGAATATCACAGGGTTGGGACCAGCAGTGGTTGAAAAACTGTTTGCCAAAGAACTGGTACAGGATGTGGCAGGTATCTACCGGCTGACTGTGGATGATCTCTTACAATTGGATGGCTTTAAAGAAAAATCTGCCCAGAAATTAGTAGACGCTATCCAGACATCAAAGGGGAATTCTGCTGAAAAACTATTGTTTGGTCTGGGAATTCGTCATGTGGGAAGTAAGGCTAGCCAGCTCTTGCTCCAGGAATTCCATTCCATTCCAGCTATAGCAGAGGCAGAGGTTGAAAAGATTTCAGCGATAGACAGTTTAGGATTGGTGGTTGCTGAAAGTCTTAAGCGTTATTTTGCCCAGGAAGGCTCTCAACTTCTTTTAGAAGAGCTTAAGGATGCTGGGGTAAACTTAGATTACCTTGGACAAAAGGTTGCAGCAGATGCTCCTTTGTCCGGTAAAACAGTCGTCTTAACTGGAAAACTGGAACGTCTGACACGTTCGGAAGCCAAGGCTAAATTAGAAGCATTAGGGGCTAAAGTCACAGGTTCCGTGTCCAAGAAAACGGACCTATTGGTTGCAGGTAGCGATGCGGGAAGTAAATTAAGCAAAGCGCAGGAATTATCGATTGAAATACAGGATGAAGCCTGGCTTGAGAGTTTATAGAGGCATGTATGGAAAATAAGATTAAAAAAGCACGAGTCATTTATAATCCGACCTCTGGTCAGGAAATCATTAAAAAGAACATCGCAGAAGTATTGGATGTGTTAGAGGATGTCGGCTACGAAACAAGTGCCTATCAGACCACTCCAGAGCCCTTATCAGCTCAATTAGAAGCAGAACGGGCTGCTAAAGCAGGATTTGATTTGATCATTGCTGCGGGGGGAGACGGGACCATTAATGAAGTAGTGAACGGCGTTGCTAGTCTCGAACATCGTCCAAAAATGGCTTTTATCCCTACGGGAACAACCAATGATTACGCGCGTGCTTTGAAGATTCCAATGGGAGATCCGGTAGCTGCTGCAAGGATCATTGAGAAGAACCAAACCATCCAAATGGACATCGGCCGTGCTTATGGAAGTAAATATTTTATCAATATTGCTGCTGCAGGGACCTTATCTGAATTGACCTTTAGTGTGCCGAGCGAGGTGAAGTCGCGTTATGGCTACTTTGCTTATGTGGCCGAAGCGGTGAAGAAGTTCCCTAAAAATAAAACCCGCAAGGTACGGATTGAACACGACAATGGGGTCTATGTTGGACCAGTTTCTCTTGTGTTCGTGGCTTTGACCAATTCGATCGGTGGCTTTGAAAGTGTGGCACCAGATGCGAAACTTGATGATGGAAATTTTACTTTAATCTTAGTGAAAACCGCTAAATTATTTGATATGTTGTCTTTGATTATGCAAGCCGTCAATGGTGGAAAACATGTCAACGATTCAAATATTGAATACCTCAAAACCTCTAAATTGAAGATTGAAGTTTTAGATAAGAAAGAAGAGTTCAAGATAAATTTAGATGGTGAATACGGTGGAGATACACCGGTGGAACTGGAAGTCTTCCACAATCACTTAGAATTTTTTGCCAACATCGATGAAATTAATGACGATGCCTTGGTCCATTCGGAATATAAATCAGAAGAATAATGGAGAATCATTGCTGAGAGTGGGCAATGTTAGCTTCTTCTTAGTTAGGAAATAGGAAATACAATAAGATGCATCAGTATCAAGTAAAAATCCACTACCATCATCCTGTAGGCGATTATTTTGCCCGTGATATGTGGAAGTGGCATGAAGGAGTTTGGGGAGAGGAAGTATCCTTCTCCAAGCTTGATTATTTTGGAGTTGAGGGGCTCTTAGTTTATGACTGTGAGACGCCTCAACGGTTTGGCCATGTCATCATCAAGGAAGGAAACTGGATCAGTCAGTCAGACGAATACCATATTGAACTTTTGCCTGAAGGGCATGTGCGAGAAGTCTGGTTAATCAAAGGAGATGATACAGTCTATTATTCCTTGCAGGCTGCAATGACGAGTCATGAATATAGCCGTCGGAAGCCACACGCTTTTGATATGGCGACGCACTATCAAGAATTTGATGCCAAATGGGGCTATCAGGGCTGGTTGGGATATCGCCAGCAAGATGATGATTACCGCTTTAAACTTTGGGCACCTACTGCCAATAAAGTAGACCTCCTCATCTATGATTCTGTCGCCAATGACAGCAAGGTCTGGAAGATTGTCCCAATGGTTCGTGGTCAGAGAGAATCTAGCGACCATGTTCGCAATAACTGTGGTGTCTGGTATGCGGATGTCATGGGAAATCTCAGTGGACTAGCCTATCAGTATAAGGTTTATTTTGATTACCATACAGAGATTGCGCGTGATCCTTATACGATTGCAACGAGTGAAAATGGGAAAAAATCTGCCATTCTTTCTCATCAGGATTGCCTCTTTCCTGCCTTTCAGACAGAAGCTTATGAAAAAGCTGACTGGCGTTTAGATAATCCCTGTCAGGCGGTTGTCTATGAAATGCATGTTCGGGATTTGACCATCTCTCCAACTTCCGGTGTGGCTGAAGCCTATCGAGGAACCTACCGAGGAGCTTACCAGACTGGGACGAAGAACGCCCAAGGCGATGCCACTGCCTTTGACTACATTAAGGAATTAGGGGTCAATGTAGTCCAACTGCAACCAGTGACTGACCGCTATAAGACCTATGATGAAGAAGGGAATGTCCTCTACAATTGGGGTTATGATGTGCAGAATTATTCAGCACCTGAGACTTGGTATTCGACCAAACCTCACGATCCTAAGACCACCATGCGCGAATTAAAAGAAATGATTCACGCCTACCATGAAGCAGGAATCTCAGTGGTTATGGATGTCGTTTATAATCATATCTATTCAACAGAAGATGGTGCCTTTCAAACAACTGTTCCTGATTATTATTATCGGATGAATCCAGATGGATCCTTCCAAAATGGTACAGGAGTTGGGAATGAGACAGCCAGTGAGCATGAGATGTACCGCAAATTCATGATTGATTCCTTGACCCATTGGGTAACGGAATATAAGATTGACGGTTTCCGCTTTGACTTGATGGGAATCCATGATGTGGATACCATGAATGAAATCCGGCAAGCCATGGATGCGATTGACCCACGGATCCTCCTTTATGGAGAAGGTTGGGATATGGGGACAGGATTGGCTCCAGAAGATAAGGCTAAAAAGGACAATGCTTATCAAATGGCCCAAGTCGGTTTCTTTAATGATACCTCTCGAGATGCCATTAAGGGAGCTGAAGTCTTCGGCTCTATCAAACGGGGCTATGTTAGTCGCAAGTCTACAGAAGACATCATTGCGAGGTCTGTTCTGGGAAGTGCAGAGTTAGGATCTTTCCTAACTCCAAGTCAGGTCCTCAACTATGTAGAAGCCCATGACAACTACAACCTCTATGATTTACTTTCTTATGTTCATCCAGATGATTCTCAGGAAAAGATTAAGAAGCAGGTAGAGGTAGCGACAGCCATGAATCTCCTCTTCCAAGGGATGGCCTTTATGCAGGTTGGACAAGAGTTCCTACGAACCAAGTTAGTTGCAACGGGTGAAGATGGGGAAGTGACTCCTCAAGACCGAGAACGGGCTATGAATTCCTATAATGCGCCTGATGCCGTCAACCAAGTCGATTGGAATCTGGTATCTGTCAACAAGGATACGATTGACTATATTCGCCAAATCATTCATTTGAAAAAGACCTTACCTGCCTTGTCACTTGAGTCTTATGAGGAAATTTACCAACATGTCTTTGTGCATACAGCGGATATGGGCAGCGGTGTCGTTGTCTTTGAATTAAATTGGGACAAACACTACTATGTCATTTTTAACACCAGTGGACTACCATTCTATCTCCAGAACGCAGATCATCTTGAGCTCCTTGTTGGAAATAGTCGAAATAAACGTCCATTCTATGTTGAGAATTTAACAGCTTCCGTCTTTGAATGGAAGAAATAAACAAAAAATAAGATTGGGAAATCCCAATCTTATTTCAAATTGAAGATAAAGTCTTCTTTAAAACTTTCCTTAGGTGAGTACGGACGTCAGCGAACTTCTTCGAAGTTCCAAGACTAATTATTGAGCCTAAGGTCTCAATAATTCCGAGTGGGTGAAACTATAGTGTTTCACCCACTTTTCTCACAGAGGAAAGTTTTAGATTTACTTTAATAATCCAAATTAATAGAAATTATTTTTGGAAAACAATCCAACTACCTTAAGTAAAAATAGTTTGTCTACATTCAAAAATGAGGCTAGGACAAAAGTCCTAGCCTCTCAATTGACTTTGGATTGTCGAGCAAGACGCAGTGGTTGAGTGGGCTCTACTACGCTGATTTCATCAGCTTTTACAGCCCTACTCAACCGTGCGGAGGTAGGACGACGAAATCGAATTCTAACGAATTACCGATTTCTGTCCCACTCTCATTTTTTTTCTGATGAAGATGAACTTGAACTACTGGAGCTAGAATTCTCACTCGATGAAGAAGAAGAACTGAACTGTTCAGGATGGAGTTCCTTGTAGCTAGGTGCCTTAAAGAGATCAACCGTTGACTGATTGCCTTTTTGGCTATAGAGACTGGTTGATGCATCCCCTTTTTCTTTTTCTAGTTTCTTCAATGCTTTCATTGAGTTATTGTAGGAGTAATCATCTGGGTTGACTTTTCCAAGATCGTTACCAGTGTAGAACCGTAAAAGGTCTCCAGTTTGAATACTATCACTAATCTTGAGTTGTAAATTCGCTGCCTCACGGATTTTATCCAGTTGTTCTTTCGTTGTTTCGTCAGGATTGGTGATTTCTTCACCAGTCTTCGTATAATAAGTCCGGCCACTGTAACTTGTATACTCAGGGGTCACAAAGTAGTTAGATGAACGGAAAGCAACGATTTGACTATGATTTGGAGATAATAAGTCTTGTCCGACTTGAAGGAAGTTCTTCGAATCAATTCCTAACAAGTGTTCCAATGTTGGAAGCATATCAATCTCACCACCGTATGTTTCAATAACTTTCCCCTTGTCCATACCTGGAATCACCACCATATAAGGCACGCGTTGCAACATGGCATTGTCATAACTTGACCAAGTCTCCGAGTTCTTATCCAGTAAAGGAGCTAGAGCTGGATTCCGAGAGTTTGAAATACCATAGTGGTCACCGTACAAAACGATAATGGAGTTCTCATATAAGCCAGAAGCTTTGAGATAATCGAAGAAGGCCTTAATGGATGAATCTAGATAATTGGCTGTTGCGAAATAACCATTAATTGTTTCATCCTGTGTTTCAGCTAGAGGGAAGCCAATTTCATCACCAATCAGACTAGTCGTATAAGGATAATGATTGGAAACTGTAATGAACTTGGTATAAAACGGTTGTTGCATGTGTTCCAAGTACTTGATAGAATCCTTCAACATGATTTTGTCGTTGAGTCCATATTGGAAGGAGTTGGTATCATCTTGCTTTGTAAAGTAGGAGGCATCAAAGAAGTAATGGTAGCCCCATTGTTTATAGGCTGTATTTCGGTTCCAGAAGCTTCCTGCATTTCCGTGGAAAACAGCACTAGATTGGTAGCCGTTCTTAGAAAGAATGAAAGGAGCTGCTTGTTGAGTATTGGTCCCACCATAGTTCACCATAAAGGAACCTTGGTTCAAACCAAACAAGCCAGTCTCAATCATGGTCTCTGCATCTGATGTCTTTCCAGCTTTTACTTGGTTAAAGACATTGGCAAATGCAAAGGTTTCATTGGAATGGTAAAGTGAGTTGATAAAAGGAGTCACTTCGTATTCTTTGTCATCGACCTTCAATTTATAGTCGATTAAGAACTGTTGGAAGCTTTCCAAGTGGATATAGATGACATTTCGTCCCTTGGCTAGACCAAAGGTTTCCGGATTTGGTTGAGCGTAATGGCTAGCAACGTACTCTTCAACTGGCTTCAAGTCTACTTCAGAGGCTTTAGAGCGTTCTTTGTTGGCCATGTAGGTTTGGTTGGCACTGTAACCTAAGAAGGCTGGCAAGCCAAGCGCACGGACCACATAATAATTTGAGAAGCCACGCGTTAACAATTCCGGACGGTCAATCTCTGCCAAGAAAAGGTTGGCAGAGAAGAGCATAGCAGAGAGCGAAGTCACTGCAAAACTTGCCCGTTTGTTAAAGGGACGGTGATCTAGTTTGACCAATTTCTTTAAGAAGAGGAAAGCTAGAATCGGGAAGTCTAAAATATAGATAATATCCCAGGGACGGAATAATTCTAAGGCTGCAGCTCCAAGACCAGCGGAAACCTTACTAGAGGCCAGCATGGTATTAACCGTTACGAAGTCAGTAAACTCACGATAATAAATCGAGTTGGAAATCAACCAGATAAATAAAATGACATAGATGCTAAAAGATAGCAAATAAAAGAGTTTGGTTCTCTTAATATAAAAAGCGAGACCGATGAATAAGAGGCTGAGTGGAATCGGGTTAATGACTGCGAGAAAAACCTGATAAAAGCCTTGAATATCTAGATTAAAGTCTACTGCATAGGCCCACATGGTTTTAAACCAATAAAGCAACAGTAGGGTAAAGACAAATCCTAGTCTGGTACTCATAGCATCGAGTATCGTTTTGGTAATTTTTTTCACAAAAATATACTTCCTTGCCTTATTTCCTAAAAATTTTCTTACAACAGTATACCATAATTTAAAACGTTTTGAAAATAAAGCAAGTAAATAATAATGTTAAAAAAGAGTATGGTTGATATTGGTAATCATTAGCTAAACAAAAGAAGTGAGATTGTTTAAAAAGATGGTGAATACTTCCTTGATAATAGGATTCTTAAGTAGGAGACTTTGTGAATTTTTGAAAATTTTGATACAATAGAAGTATGAAAAAGCTGACAATTAACCGACAAGTTGAGAAAAAAATCCATAAAGGTTATAAGATTTTAGAGAAGAGTGATTTTGAACAACTCCCTTTTGACAATGAGGTAGTCGAGCTGGTCACAGCTTCAGGTCATTTTCTAGGGACAGGCTATCTTTCAGAGCAAAACAAGGGGCTTGGTTGGGTCATTTCTACGAAGAAAATCATCTTGGATCAGGCTTACTTTAGTTACTTATTTGCTGAGGCTAAGTCAAAACGTCAGTCTTACTATCATTCGGAATTGGATACAGCTTTTAGAATTTTTAATCAAGAAGGCGACGGATTTGGTGGCTTGACCATTGATCTCTATGGAGATTATGCTGTTTTTTCTATCTACAATGCCTTTGTTTATCAAATCAGAGAGCTTCTTGTTACGGCTTTTCAAGAAGTTTTTCCAGAGGTCTTGGGAGGATATGAAAAAATCCGTTTCAAGGATCCAGGTTATGAGTCAGCCCATCTTTTTGGTCAAGAAGCTCCAGAGCAGTTTTTGATTTTGGAAAATGGTGTTCGCTACCAAGTCTTTCTGAATGATGGCTTGATGACAGGGATTTTCTTGGACCAACACGATGTGCGTGCTAGTTTAGTAGATGGCTTAGCTGCAGGTAAATCCTTACTCAATATGTTTTCCTACACGGCGGCTTTTTCGGTAGCAGCGGCCATGGGCGGAGCAGTAGAAACAACCTCTGTTGATTTGGCTAAGCGGAGTCGCGAACTATCTGAAGCTCATTTTGTGGCAAATGGTCTAGCATTGGACCAGCACCGCTTTATCGTCATGGATGTTTTTGATTATTATAAGTATGCCAAGCGTCATGCCTTGACTTATGATGTGATCGTTTTAGATCCGCCGAGTTTTGCTCGCAATAAGAAGCGTACCTTCTCTGTTGCGAAGGATTATCACAAACTAATCGAGCAGTCCCTAGAGATCTTGAAACCAAAAGGTATTTTGATTGCAAGTACGAATGCTGCCAATGTCAGTCGGGATAAATTTAAGAAAGAAATTGAAAAGGGCTTCAAAGGCCAAAAGCATCGCTTTATCAGTGAAGTAGGACTTCCAGCTGATTTTCAATACAATGAAAGGGAAGAAAGTAGTAATTACTTGAAAGTTTTTACGATTAAGGTGGATCAATGAAATTAGTCGTTTCTGTAATGCCAAGAAATTTTGAAGAAGCACAGGCCATTGATGCCAGTCGTTATCAGGATGCAGATGTCATTGAATGGCGTGCGGATTATTTGGATAAGAATGATATCTTACAAGTTGCGCCTGCCATCTTTGAAAAATTTGCCGGTCGTGAGATTTTATTTACCCTGCGGACACGGGAACAGGGAGGAGAAATTGACCTTTCTGGTGAAGAGTACGTAGCGATTATCCATGATATCAACAACATCTATCATCCGGATTATGTCGATTTTGAGTACTTTGGTCACCAGGACGAGTTCAATCAGATGATGGATTATTCCAATCTTGTCTTAAGCTACCATAATTTCCAGGAAACCCCTGAAAATATGATGGAGATTATGTCAGAGTTAACCAGCTTTACACCGAAATTGGTTAAGGTCTCTGTGATGGCTCATACCGAGCAGGATGTTCTCGACTTGATGAACTATACACGTGGTTTTAAAACCCTAAATCCAGAACAAGAATTCGTTACCATTTCTATGGGGAAAATTGGCCGAATTTCTCGCATTGCTGCCGATTTAACCGGTTCTGTTTGGTCCTATGCTAGCGTTGGAGAGCAAAGTGCACCAGGTCAAATCAGCTTGTCCAGCATGCACAAGATTCGGGAGATCTTAGATGAAGATTGATGGCTATACGCGAATGGCGGCCGTGATTGCCAAGCCCATTCGTCATAGTATCTCTCCCTTTATTCACAATCATGCTTACCAACTAACCGCTACCAATGCGGTCTATCTTGCTTGGGAAGTGGAAGAAGATGAAGTTGCACAAAGTCTTCAACATTTAAAAGTACTGGATATGTTGGGCGCCAATATTTCCATGCCCTATAAGAAAAAGGTCTTGCCATTTTTAGATCAGGTAGATGGAAGCGCACAACTTATTGGTTCGGTCAATACAATTGTTCAGAAAGATGGTCGTTTAACAGGCTACAACACAGACGGACTTGGTTTTCTGAAGAGTCTCCCTAAAACTTTTTCGATAAAAAATAAGAAACTCGTCCTTTTAGGAGCGGGTGGGGCTGCGACTGCTATTGTTGTAGAGGCTATTCGGCAAGGAGTTGGCGAGATTCATTTATTTGTTCGTCCAGAAAGCTTAGATAAATATCAGGCTATCTTTGCTCCACTATCCGAAACTCTTGCTGTTTTAATTGTCCTTCATGACTTATCCAGTTGGGATCAGTTGAATGCAACGATAGAGGGGACGGATTTATTGATCAATGCTACAGGACTTGGAATGGACGGGTTTTCTCTCCCTATTCCGAAAGACTTTATCTTTCCTAAAGGTTGTCTAGTGGCTGATTTAGCTTATTTTCCTGTCAAGACACCATTTCTTCAATTAGCAGAAGAACAAGGGGCAAAAACCTTAAATGGCTTGGGAATGCTCTTCCATCAAGCTGCCGTTGCCTTCGAACTGATGACGGATAAAACTTTCCCGGAAGAGGAAGTCTGGCAAGCTTTGAAATTGGAATACCCAGATTATGTATTAGAAAAATGATGGAAGAAAACAGAAAAACTTAATCAAGTATGCTCTGTTTTCTATTTTTATACAATAGTGAAATTGTAATTTTTTTCACATGGATTTGAAAGGAGATCCTTATGAAGGTGAATGTTGATCTACCAAAGAATGGTTATGAGATTGTCATTGAGAATGGAGCGATCCAAAAGGTTGGAACCTGGCTCAGTCATTTATGGGAAGCTCAAAAAGTAGCAGTCATTACAGACAACCATGTAGGATCTCTTTATGCAAGTCAGGTGGTAAAAAACCTTGAAAGTGAAGGATTTACAGTGATTAGCTATGAGTTCCTAGAAGGAGAAGCTAGTAAAAATCTGACGACCGTCCAGAAAGTCTATGAATTTTTAGCGAAAAATGGGATGACACGATCAGACGGCATTCTCGCTCTTGGTGGTGGCGTTGTCGGTGATCTAGCTGGCTTTGTAGCTTCCACCTATATGAGGGGCATTCATTTCGTTCAAGTACCGACTAGTTTGACAGCGCAGGTTGACTCCTCTATCGGAGGTAAGACCGGAGTCAATACACTCTATGCTAAAAACATGGTAGGAACATTTGCCCAACCGGATGGGGTATTGATTGATCCTGAAGTGCTGCGGACTCTTGGCAAGCGCGAGTTGATCGAGGGCATGGGAGAAGTTATCAAGTACGGTCTCATAGAAGATCAAGTCTTATGGGAAGAGCTGGATCAAATGGATGGCTCCGTTGAGTCTATTTATGAGCATGCAGAATCCCTGATTGCCCATTCCTGTCAAGTCAAGCGCAAGATGGTCGTCGAAGATGAGCTAGACCAAGGCATTCGCCTATATCTGAATTTTGGTCATACCCTTGGCCATGCGATTGAAGCAACAGCCGGTTATGGCCAGATTATGCACGGAGAAGCCGTAGCGATTGGAATGGTGCAAATCACTAAGGTGGCAGAAGCTAAGGGATTGGTCCAAGCCGGTTTAACGCAGGCTATTCGTCAAATGTGTCAAAAATTTGGCTTACCAGTAGAATTCCATACTTGGGATAAGGAAAAGCTTTATCAGGCCTTAACCTTGGACAAGAAGGCGAGGGGCAATCAATTGAAACTCGTTTTGGTACCTGAAATTGGAACTTGTCAGATCCATCCAGTCCCATTGGAAGAAATGAGAGACTTCTTAAACTAGAAAGCGACAAAGGAGATACCATGCGTTATTTAACAGCAGGAGAATCACACGGACCACGACTTACAGCTATTATCGAAGGAGTGCCAGCAGGTCTCCCTTTGACAGCTGATTATATCAACGTCGAATTAAAACGCCGCCAAGGAGGCTACGGTCGTGGAGCACGGATGAAGATTGAAAGCGATCAGGTCGAGATCACCTCTGGTGTTCGCCATGGCTTGACCATGGGAGGTCCTATCACCTTGAATGTCACCAATCTAGACCATCAAAAATGGCTAGAAATCATGTCTGTTAGTGATGTGGAGGAAAAGAAGAAGGGGCTCCGGAAAATTACCAAGCCTCGTCCAGGCCACGCCGATTTGGTCGGTGGCATCAAGTACCGTTTCGATGACTTGCGAAATTCTTTGGAACGGTCATCGGCTCGGGAAACAACCATGCGGGTAGCAGTAGGTGCAGTAGCCAAACGTTTATTGGAAGAGATTGGGGTTCAAGTAGCCAGCCACATCGTCAATTTCGGTGGCATCGAAGTAGAGGTTCCGGAAAATCTAACAGTTTCCCAAATCAAGGAAGCGGTTGCTCAGTCAGAAGTTTCCATCGTCAATCGAGAGCGAGAAGAGGAAATCAAGGCCTATATCGATAGTGTGAAGAAAGAAGGGGAAACCATCGGAGGGATCGTCGAAACGATTGTAGGTGGTGTGCCTGTCGGTCTGGGATCTTTTGTCCAATGGGACAAGAAATTGGATGCTAAGATCGCTCAAGGGGTTGTCTCTATCAATGCTTTTAAAGGTGTAGAGTTCGGGCTAGGCTTTGAAGCAGGCCGTCGAAAAGGCAGTCAAGTCATGGACGAAATTCTCTGGTCTGAGCAAGATGGGTATACTCGTCGAACCAATCATTTGGGTGGATTTGAAGGCGGTATGACCAATGGAGAGCCGATTATCGTTCGTGGTGTTATGAAACCAATCCCAACCCTTTATAAACCCCTCATGAGTGTCGATACTGAAACGCACGAACCGTATAAGGCAACGGTGGAGCGGAGTGATCCAACAGCACTTCCGGCTGCAGGGGTTGTCATGGAAGCTGTGGTGGCAACGGTTTTAGCCACAGAAGTCTTGGACAAGTTCTCTTCTGATAATCTGGAAGAATTGAAGGAGGCTGTCGAGAGTCATCGGGCCTATACCAAAGCTTTCTAACTGGAGAAATAGATGGAAGAAAAGGTTGTTTATATCGTCGGTCTAGGACTGATTGGTGCTTCGTTAGCCATGGGGATCCGGAAAGCTCATCCGCAAGTGACTTTACTAGGCTATAATCGCAGTCAGGCCTCACGGGATATTGCACTTAAGAATGGCATAGTGGATGAGGTGACGGCTGATCTTGAAGCATTTGCTAGTCGAGCTGATGTCATTATCGTCTCATTACCTGTCAAGCAAACCATTCAAACCTTTCAGCAACTGGCGAGAATGCCACTGAAAGAAGGAGTCATTGTGACAGATGTGGGCTCTACCAAGGGGGCCATTGTAGAAGCTGGTCAAGAAGTTTTTAATCATCTGCCAGTCCGTTTTGTCGGCGGGCATCCCATGGCGGGAAGTCACAAGACAGGAGCTGCCTCAGCTGACTCCACGCTCTTTGAAAATGCCTACTATATTTTTACCCCAACAGCTACGACAGACCCAAGTGCGGTCTTGGAATTGAAGGATCTCCTCTCAGGGCTTAAAGCCCGTTTCATCGAGGTAGATCCAATAGAACACGATCGGGTCACTTCTCAAATCAGCCACTTTCCTCACGTATTGGCAGCTACCCTGATGGGACAAGCAGCTGCTTATACAGAGGAGCACAGCCTAGCAGGTCGCTTTGCTGCAGGAGGATTTCGTGATATGACGCGGATTGCGGAGAGTGAGCCCAGTATGTGGACCTCCATTCTGCTATCTAATCCAGCTTCGGTTCTTGATCGGATAGCGGATTTTAAGGATCGTCTTGAGCAAGTTGCTGATATGATTCGCCAAGGACAAGAAGATGCCATTTGGGCCTTCTTTGACCATAGTCGAGAGCAACGGCAACATATGCAGATCCATAAAAGAGGAGGGGTGGAAAGCACCTTCGATATTTTTGTGGATGTTCCAGACGAAGAAGATGTCATCCTTCGGATCCTCGAATTGCTTCGTGGTACCTCCTTGGTCAATATTCATATCAATGAGGAAAACCGGGAAGATGTCTACGGAATTCTTCAGATTTCCTTTAAGACGGCTGCAGATCAAGCGCGGGCTGAAGCCTTGATCACCGAGCAAACGGATTATAGTGTGGTGATCAAATAGGTCCCAAGTAGGATTTTTACAAAAATAGCAGTTTCTACCACAAGATCTACCAGAATCTTTGTATAATAGAACAAAACCAAATTGTTAAGGAGAAATCACATGTCAAATATTTATGATCTAGCCAATGAGTTGTCACGCGGAATTCGTGACTTACCAGAATACAAGGCTGTTCTTGCTAGTAAGGAAGCCATTGATGCCGATGCCGATGCAAAAGCGTTATTCGGAGACTACCTGGCTTTCCAACAAGAAATTCATGGAGTCATCCAGTCTGGACAAATGCCAACTGAAGACCAACAAAAGAAAATGCAGGACTTTGCTGGGAAGTTACAAGGAAACCCAATTGTAAACGAGTTTTTCACCAAACAACAGCAACTATCTGTTTATCTAGGAGATATCGAACGGATTATTTTTGATCCAGTTCAAGATTTATTTAAATAAGGGAGAGAGAGTGGGACAGAAATCGTTAATTCGTTAGAATTCGATTTCGTCGTCCCACCTCCGCACAGTTGAGTAGAGCTGTATAAGCTGATAAAATCAGCGTAGTAGAGCCCACTCAACCACTGCGTCTTGCTCGACAATCCAAAGACAATTGAGAGGCTAGGACTTTTGTCCCAGCCTCTTTTCTCTCCCCTCTTGCGGGTCCTTCCAAGTGAACGTTGAAAATGGCTGTTTTTTATGGTAGAATTTTTAGAAAAGCTTGAAGGGGTAAGCCATGAAATTACAAACGAATTGTAAGGGTTTAAATGGAATCATTCGTGTTCCAGGTGATAAATCGATCAGTCATCGTTCGATTATCTTTGGTAGCCTTGCGCATGGAACCACTAAGGTCTATGATATCCTACGTGGTGAAGATGTCTTATCCACTATTCAAGTATTTAGAGACCTAGGCGTCTCTATCCAAGATGATGGTCAAGTGATCACCATCGAGGGAAAAGGCTTCGAAGCTTTTCAACAACCTAAGAATAATCTGGATATGGGGAACTCAGGCACCTCCACTCGATTGATAGCGGGTGTCTTAGCAGGAAGTCCTTTTCCAGTCACCATGGTTGGAGATGACAGCTTGTCCAAACGACCAATGGATCGAGTGGCGATCCCCCTTCGAGAGATGGGAGTCACTGTCCAGGGTCAAACAGATCGAGACATGTTGCCCCTTCGCCTTCATGGAACAAAAGACTTACAACCAATCCACTATTCATTACCGGTAGCCTCTGCTCAGGTCAAGTCAGCTCTTCTATTTGCTGCCATGCAAGCAGAAGGGGAGTCGGTTATTTTGGAGAAGGAGCTAACGCGGAATCACACCGAAGATATGATCCAGCAGTTCGGTGGCCATATCAGCGTGAAGGGCAAAGAAATTCGCCTACGTGGGCCTCAAAGCTTCCAAGCCTGTGAGGTGACGGTACCAGGTGATATTTCCAGTGCAGCCTTTTGGTTGGTAGCTGGTTTGATTGTCCCTAATAGTCAGATTCGTCTAGAGAATGTCGGGATCAATGAGACTCGTACAGGTATCCTAGAGGTTATTGAAAAAATGGGTGGCAAGCTTCAAATATTGGATGTTGATCCCCTTGCTAAGGCTGCGACGCTTGTCGTAGAGACTTCCGACCTCCATGGAACAGAAATTTCGGGTGATTTGATTCCTCGCTTGATTGATGAGCTTCCAATCATTGCCCTTTTGGCTACCCAGGCTTCTAGCCAAACCATTATCAAAGATGCTGAAGAATTGAAAGTCAAGGAAACAGATCGCATCCAAGTAGTGGCAGAGAGTCTAAATGCCATGGGGGCTAACATCACCCCAACAGAGGACGGGATGATTATTGAGGGGAAAACGCCCTTACATGGTGCTAGCCTGCAAACCTTTGGTGACCACCGGATCGGCATGTTGGGAGCTATTGCAGCCCTGCTTGTAAGAGAAGGTGAAGTGGAACTTACGCGTGCTGAAGCTATTAATACCAGCTATCCTACCTTCTTTGCAGATTTAGAAAAGGTGTCTCATGCCTAAAGTACTACTCGGCTTTATGGGAGCAGGGAAAACGACCATTGGCTCTTTATTGGATCCAGCTTTTGCAGATATGGATGCACTCTTGGTCCAAAGCTTAGAAATGCCGATTTCTGACTATTTTGCTCGCTATGGAGAAGACAGTTTTCGCCAGCAAGAGTCGCTTTTGTTGCATGAGTTACTCAATCAAGAGAGCTCGGTTATTTCAACTGGTGGAGGCATCGTCCTGAAACCAGAAAATCGCAAGCTTCTCAAGAAGAATCCTTGTAATATTTATTTACGGATTGATTTTGAGCGGCTTTATCAAAGACTGGCTGCGGATCCTGCAACTAAGCGCCCCCTCTTTCTTAATAAAAAACCAGAAGAGTTTCGTGCCTTGTATGAGCAACGCCTGCCCCTTTATGAAGAAGTAGCCACACATGTGATTGATGTTGCTGATAAGACACCAGAAGAAATTGTGGAGATCATCCGATGCTTGTAGCTTATCTCGGTCCTAAGGGATCCTTTACCCACCATGTAGCCCTTGAAAGTTTTGAAGAGGCTACCTTATGCCCTTACGGGTCTATCACAGAAGTGATCAAAGCTTATGAGTCCGACCAAGTAGATTATGCGGTTATCCCTGTTGAGAACTCTATCGAAGGTAGTGTCCATGAGACGATTGACTACCTCTTTCACCAGGCTCGTTTCCAGGCTATTGCAGAAGTGGTCTATCCTATTAAGCAACAACTCTTAGCAGTTAAGCAGTATCAAGCCATTGAAGTGATCTATTCGCATCCTCAAGCATTAGCCCAAGGGAAAGCCTATGTACAGGAGCATTTCCCTCAAGCCAGATTAGAGATGACAACTTCGACTTCCTATGCGGCTCGATATGTCTCTCAACATCCGGAACTTCCTATTGCAGCCATTGCGCCTTTGGAGGCCAAGGATGAATATGGTTTGGAAGTGGTAGCTAGTAATATTCAGGAAATGGATCAAAATTTCACCCGCTTTTGGATTCTTGGTCAGCGACCTTTTGAAGGCAGTCGCTCGCTGAAGAAAGCTGCTAGTAAGGATAGTTTGGCGATTACCTTACCAAGTAATATTGCGGGCTCCTTATGCCAGGCACTATCTACATTTGCTTCAAGAGAATTAAATTTAACAAAAATTGAAAGTCGTCCTTTAAAAACGGCCCTAGGGGAGTATTTTTTTATCATCGATGTGGTGGATGCTGACGAATCACTGTTTGCATCCGCTTATCAAGAACTGGAGTCCCTGGGGGTATCTATCAAAACCTTAGGCCACTATTGGGTCTATGAGCTAAATGACAATGAAACGGAGAACGTATGAGTAGAGTATCAGAAAACTTGTCCTATCATGAACAAAAAAGATTGGATTATCTTTATTCCAACTACCATTACCTGAATGAAAAGGAGCGGTTGGAATATAAGTACCTAAAAAATAAATCAGAGGGACATTTCCAAGAAAACACCGTTTCAGCAAGAGCAGAGGAGTTTGTTGCTCCTTCAAGTAGAGGGGAAGACAATTATGACGAATTACCAGTCTATCCATCACGTAGCCGGAAGGACAAATCCAAAACCAATAAAAAGAACCGAGAGGAAGTAGCACCCCTTCCCAAACGGAAGAAAGGAAGCAAAATTCGCTTCAAACGTATTTTAAAATGGATAGCTATCTTCTTCTTGTTGGTCCTTGGTGGGATGGTCTTTATGTTTCTCAAAGGCTTGAATAGCAAACCTGGTGGTACCAATGCCCAACCAGCTGTTAAAGAGTATTTTAACGGCCAGAAGACCAAAGACGGAGTCAATATCCTGATCTTGGGAACAGATGGTCGAATCGGGGAAAGCTCGTCTGAGACGCGAACAGACTCCATCATGGTGGTCAATGTCAACAACAAGGACGGCAAGGTGAAAATGGTTAGCTTTATGCGAGATACTTTGGTACATATCGATGGCGTAAGCCAACAAACGGATCCAGAATATCAAGATTATTATGACCAGAAGTTGAATACGGCCTTCACCATTGGAGAGCAGAATAACAACCAAGGGGCAGAGTTGGTCCGTCAAATGCTTAAAGATAACTTTGATATTGATATCCAATACTATGCCATGGTCGATTTCCAAACCTTTGCGACAGCGATTGATACCCTTTTCCCGAATGGGGTGGAGATGAATGCTCAGTTCTCTACTATTGATGGTGAAACCGTCTCTGAGGTTGAAGTCCCTGATGACTTGAATATGAAGGATGGGGTCGTTCCGAATCAGACCATTAAGGTCGGAAAACAACGGATGGATGGCCGGACCCTCCTCAACTATGCTCGTTTCCGTAAAGATGATGAGGGCGACTTTGGACGGACAAGACGCCAACAAGAAGTCATGTCTGCCATTGTGCACCAAATCAAGGATCCAACCAAGCTCTTTACTGGATCTGAAGCACTAGGAAAGGTCTTCGCTATGACCTCTACCAATGTACCCTTCTCCTTCCTATTGACCAACGGGATTGGCTTAGTCGGAAGTGCCAGCAAGGGGATTGAACGCATCACCATTCCAGAAAATGGGGATTGGGTCGATGCCTACGATATGTATGGTGGTCAAGGCTTGCTGGTCGATTTCGATGCTTATAAAAAGAAATTGTCCCAAATGGGCTTAAGATGATATAATTAAGGGATAGGAGTTTTGAAAACTCCATCCCTTTTAATTTGTAGAAAGATTGAATACCATGTTAAAGAAAAATGAAATTGTAGACGTTGAGATTGTCGATTTGACCCACGAAGGAGCAGGAGTGGCTAAGGTCGATGGCTTGGTCTTTTTTGTGGAAAATGCCTTGCCAGGAGAAGTCATCCGCATGCGCGTGCTCAAGGTCAATAAGAAGATCGGCTACGGAAAAGTAGAGGAGTACTTGGAAAAATCTCCTCACCGCAATGAGGAACTGGACCTGGCTTACTTGCGAAGCGGCATTGCTGACTTGGGCCACCTGGCTTATTCGGAGCAGCTGAAATTCAAGGCCAAACAGGTCAAGGATAGTCTCTACAAGATGGCAGGAATCTCTGATATCGAAGTGCCCCTGACCTTGGGGATGGACCATCCCGTCCAGTATCGTAACAAGGCCCAAGTGCCTGTTCGTCGTGTCAATGGTCAGGTGGAGACAGGCTTCTTTCGCAAGAACTCTCATAATTTGATGCCGATTGAAGATTTCTATATCCAAGATCCAGTCATTGACCAAGTGGTCTTGGCTCTTCGAGATTTGATTCGTCGGTTTGACCTCAAGCCTTATGATGAAAGGGAACAATCTGGCTTGATTCGCAATCTCGTGGTTCGCCGAGGGCATCATTCAGGAGAAATCATGGTCATTTTGGTCACTACTCGTCCCAAGGTTTTCCGTGTGGACCAGTTGATCGAGCAGTTGATCAAGCAATTTCCAGCCATCAAATCCGTTATGCAAAATATCAACGACCAGAATACCAATGCTATTTTTGGGAAAGAATGGCGTACGCTTTATGGCCAAGATTACATTACCGATCAAATGTTGGGCAATAGCTTCCAAATCTCTGGGCCAGCCTTTTACCAGGTCAATACCGAAATGGCAGAGAAGCTCTATCAGACAGCCATTGACTTTGCGGAGTTAAGAGAAGATGATGTCGTGATTGATGCCTACTCCGGAATTGGGACCATTGGCTTATCCGTTGCCAAGCACGTCAAGGAAGTCTATGGCGTAGAAGTCATCCCTGAAGCTGTGGAGAATAGCCAGAAGAATGCTAGTCTAAATGGCATCACCAATGCCCATTATGTCTGCGATACAGCAGAAAATGCTATGAAGAATTGGCTCAAGGAAGGCATCCAACCAACCGCCATCCTAGTCGACCCACCACGCAAGGGCTTGACCGAAAGCTTTATCAAAGCAAGTGCCCAAACAGGCGCTGACCGCATCGCCTATATCTCCTGTAACGTCGCCACCATGGCGCGTGATATCAAACTCTATCAAGAGTTAGGTTATGAATTGAAGAAAGTCCAGCCGGTGGACTTATTCCCTCAAACGCACCATGTCGAATGTGTAAGCTTGTTAGTAAAACGCAACTAATCCTCAAAAGGTTCACTGAACCTTTTGAGTCCCACAGACGCACCACGTTGAGGCGGTATCACTGCTTGTACGAGCTACGAAGTAGCATAGTAGAAACGGAAGGCCCACCATATTGAACTAATATAAGTATTAAAAATCCAGTAGACCAATGCAAATTTTGGAGGTGTAGATTATGGCTTCAAGTAAAGAATATTTAGATTTCATTTTAGAACAATTGTCCGAGTTGGAAGAGATATCATATAGAGCAATGATGGGTGAGTATATAATTTATTATCGAGGGAAAATCATAGGTGGAATTTATGATGATAGATTTTTAGTGAAGCCTGTTAAATCTGCAATAGCGTATATGCCGAATGTAGAATACGAATTGCCGTATGAAGGTGCAAAGGAAATGCTATTGGTAGATAATGTTGACAACAAAGAATATTTAACTGGCTTATTTAATTCAATGTATGATGAGTTACCTGCACCAAAACCAAAGAAAAAGAAATATTGACAGAATTCCATTTTGAGTCCTACAAACGCATCACATGTTGAGGCAGTATCACTGCTTGTACGAGCTGAGGCATCAGCGAAGTAGAAGTAGATGATCTGCCCATGCGATAGGACTCGTAGAATGAGGAGGGAATCTGACGAAATGATACGGTAAGTCCGAACCGTCGAGTGTGTAAGTTTGTTAGAAAAACATTTTTAATCTTCATAAGATTTAAAATTAACTACAATAAAAAGGAACTATTATCATGGGAATGTTCGATGATTTTGAGTACAAAGAAAACTACCAAAATGAAGAAAAAGTAATTGAAGTACTTAAAAAGATTTTAAGAGCAATTCATCAAAATAACTATCGAGATATTATGGATTGTGTTGATGGTTCAGAAGTTGATGATGTAAGAGAGTTACTTGAATATATTGACGATTCATTACAATTAAATGATTTTGATAAAATTGATGAATATGGTGTAGAATGTAATTTTCATCCGAATTATGAGTACTCCCAACTACAAGTTTATGAATTTAATGATCAAACCGGCTTTGTTGTTGAATATGCGATGACCTCCGATTCTGAATTAGTAGATTTAACCCTACAATTAGAATTTTTATACAATAATGATGGTTACAAAATAACTTCTGTAGATGTAGATCCTGGATAAACCAAACTTAATTATCTTCGTTATATGATAAATACGTATATTAAGGATAAATAATTTAATTGTAAATTGCTTAAAATATTGGTTAGTTTTTCAAATATTGGAAGAATGAAAGATGTATCTATTGGAATTGTACCAAAATGATTATTCTAAAGATTTAGTCGTGTTTGATTCTTTAGAAGATGGAAAAGACTTTGTATCTAAAATAACTGGATATACTCTAGAAAATGATTTTGTTCAAGGTAATAAAGTAGAAATAACGAACATTTAGATGAAAGGTTTAGAGTAAACATGAGTCTCTTATTTGAAGAATTTAAAACCATTTGTTTACATTTAAATCGAGTCGGAATTACACCGACACTGATGGGTTCTTTGGGATTGGAGTTTAGAACGAAAGAAAATTGGGGGCCGTCTGACATTGACATTCATGTGCCTGGTGACCCTAGAGGTTGGGAAGCACCTGATCATCTCAGAATTTATGAATGGGACAAGATAATGAAAGTGATGAAAGACTTAGGCTACGTCTTAATAGATATTCATGAGCATGAATTCCAAAAGGATAGAGTGAGTGTTGAATTTGGAAGTATCGATTCCTTACTTGATTTTGCAGGAGTTTCGGAATCGGATATAGAGCTTATTCACATTGAAGGCATCGCTTTTCGTCTTCCAAGTCTGGAGCAGTATCTGAGTATTTACAAAGCTTCTTCTCAAGACTCCTATCGAAATGATCACAATAACAATAAGGATTTTAAAAAGATCGAGTGGCTGGAAAGACATTTGTAAATTATCATATGAAAAGTAGTAAGTTGTAAGACTGGTTGCTTTTTTATTTTTATTGGTTATTTAATTTATACTATATTGGCGAGTAATAGAATTAGTAAAGAAAAGGAATTTAAATTATAGAATGGATGTCGTTTCTTTTGGAAGTGGTGATAATCTTTCCATTCTACAGTATCATTTTAAAATGATTTTCATTGCCTTTTGTTTATTAGTATAAAAGCAGAATATTACCACACGTTGAGTGTGTGGCATTGCTTGTGAGAGCTGAGGCATCAGCGAAGTAGAAATAGATGTTCGGCCCATGAATTGTACACCCAAGAAAACGAGTAAGGTGAAGTGTGATTAGCTGCGTGCTAGTGCAAAAGGAATGCCCAACATATTAATCTAATATAAGTATTAAAACGGTGTAGACAAATGCAAATTTTGGAGGTATAGATTATGGCTTCAAGTAAAGAGTATTTAGATTTCATTTTAGAACAACTATCTGAGTTGGAAGAAATAACATATAAAGCAATGATGGGTGAATATATTATTTATTATCGCGGGAAAATTGTTGGTGGGATTTATGATGATAGGTTTTTAGTGAAGCCTGTTAAATCTGCAATAGCATATATGCCAAATGCAAAATATGAGTTGCCGTATGATGGAGCAAAGGAAATGCTATTGGTAGATGATGTTGACAACAAAGAATTTTTAACCGGCTTATTCAATTCAATTTATGATGAGTTACCTGCACCAAAACCGAAGAAAAAGAAATAATCAAATTCGAATTTGTGGAGAGGATTTGAATGAAAAATGCCGTTATATATGTTCATGGTAAGGGTGGTAATGCAGAAGAAGCTAATCACTATAAACAATTTTTGATGACAGCTTTGAAATCATTGGATTTGATTACAAATCATTGAACCCGTGGGATGCTAAAATCGAGTTTATAAATTATTTGCGAAACAATAATAACAATAAATATTTTAAGAAGTGGGTTGTTGATGGAAATACTAGAGGTTATGGAAAACAGGAAAAATTATATTGAGTTGCTATTATTGGCAGATGAGCAGGAGGATATGATAGACCGTTATATTGATAAGGGTAAAATGTATGTACTTGATGATAATGGTATTAAATGTGAGTGTGTTGTAATCGATGTGGGAAATGGCGTACTTGAAATTAAGAATATTGCGACAGTGCCGGAATATCAAGGCAAAGGTTACGCGAAAGCCATGATTGATTTTATTATCACGAAATACAGAGAAGAGTATTCTACTCTGCAGGTAGGAACGGGCGATAGTCCAATGACGATTCCGTTTTATGAAAAGTGTGGGTTTGTGCGATCACATATCGCCCCGAACTTCTTTACAGACAATTATGACCATCCAATATATGAAGGTGGCATTCAGTTGGTAGACATGGTTTATTTGCGGAGATCTTTCTAAATCCCAGTTTGTCTAACTGAATATTAAACTGTTTAAGACACTTACTTATTTCGAAGACGGGAAATGCTAAGGATGTGGATATGTTTCCAATGACTGCGCATGTTGAGGCGGTAAGTTTGCTAGTCAAGGAGTAAAACGACGAAGATTAGCATTTACTTCCGCCCATGCGATAGCTGTCCGTGATTGACAAGTGCTAGCACGCAGACAGAACGGAGATAGCGAACCGCTGAGTGTGTCGCTCTGCTCGTAAAAGCTTAGAAACCTTTGAACGAAAGGGATAATGAAAGCCTTGATTGCAAGGCTTTTTGCTTTATGGTGGGTAAGTATCAGAGTGAGAAAATTTTTGGAATGAGTAGAAGTGATAGCTAGAAATTATCAGTTTCTATTTCCATTTACCCTGTGGGTACGTGTTTGTTTCCATTGACAAGGAGTTTGTGGGAATAGAAATGTACCCACCTTGTTTGAATCAAGTGAAGTGTAGTTGAAGGAAATCTGTTGAAAGCAATACTTCATTTTACCGAATAAGTAATAATTTAGGCAACTTCAAATCGATTAAAAAAAACTATTTTAAAGGTTAAGAGTAGACAAAAATTGTCCACTCTTTTTTGCAAACTCAATTTATCAATAAATGAAATGAGGGAATGTAAAATGAAATATTTTGAGGTTGAGTTAGAAAATCCTGATGAATTTTTAAAACTACAAACAGAAGATTTTGTGAAAGCTAATCGCTTGCTACTAAGGAAGATAATCCAGAGCGTTACAGTCTATGAAGAAAACTTCGTCATATCCTTTAAATCTGGCATCGAATTGGAAGTATGAGTCTCATTCCATAACTTTTATATTGAACATATCATCTTGTTGTGTTATACTATAAATTGATATAAACAAAGATGTAGGAGGAACCGAAACTATGACAGCCTCAATGCGTTTAAGATAAGCTGGCAATAAAAAAAGCAGAATCTATACCCGATGATAGGCTTTTTTGTTGTGCTTATTTATACGATATTGAGCATTCATTAGTTACGGTGAGGATATTGGTTATTTAACTATACCTTTATTTAACTATGTCTTTAATATGAATGTTTCCAAATTGTATGTATGCAGACCAAAAGCCACATTGTGGGGTTTGGCCTGCATTTTTTATTGCCTAGAATGCTATTCAAAATAGAAATTCAAGCAAAATAATATGCAGGAGATAATATAAATGGAAAAATACAACAATTGGAAACGAAAATTTTATGCAATATGGGCAGGGCAAGCAGTATCATTAATCACTAGTGCCATCCTGCAAATGGCGATTATTTTTTACCTTACAGAAAAAACAGGATCTGCGATGGTCTTGTCTATGGCTTCATTAGTAGGTTTTTTACCCTATGCGATTTTGGGACCTGCCATTGGTGTGCTAGTGGATCGTCATGATAGGAAGAAGATAATGATTGGTGCCGATTTAATTATCGCAGCAGCTGGTGCAGTGCTTGCTATTGTTGCATTCTGTATGGAGCTACCTGTCTGGATGATTATGATAGTATTGTTTATCCGTAGCATTGGAACAGCTTTTCATACCCCAGCACTCAATGCGGTTACACCACTTTTAGTACCAGAAGAACAGCTAACGAAATGCGCAGGCTATAGTCAGTCTTTGCAGTCTATAAGCTATATTGTTAGTCCGGCAGTTGCAGCACTCTTATACTCCGTTTGGGATTTAAATGCTATTATTGCCATCGACGTATTGGGTGCTGTGATTGCATCTATTACGGTAGCAATTGTACGTATACCTAAGCTGGGTAATCAAGTGCAAAGTTTAGAACCAAATTTCATAAGGGAGATGAAAGAAGGAGTTGTGGTTCTGAGACAAAACAAAGGATTGTTTGCCTTATTACTCTTAGGAACACTATATACTTTTGTTTATATGCCAATCAATGCACTATTTCCTTTAATAAGCATGGAACACTTTAATGGAACGCCTGTGCATATTTCTATTACGGAAATTTCCTTTGCATTTGGGATGCTAGCAGGAGGCTTATTATTAGGAAGATTAGGGGGCTTCGAAAAGCATGTATTACTAATAACAAGTTCATTTTTTATAATGGGGACCAGTTTAGCCGTTTCGGGAATACTTCCTCCAAATGGATTTGTAATATTCGTAGTTTGCTGTGCAATAATGGGGCTTTCGGTGCCATTTTATAGCGGTGTGCAAACAGCTCTTTTTCAGGAGAAAATTAAGCCTGAATATTTAGGACGTGTATTTTCTTTGATCGGAAGTATCATGTCACTTGCTATGCCAATTGGGTTAATTCTTTCTGGATTCTTTGCTGATAAAATCGGTGTAAATCATTGGTTTTTACTATCAGGTATTTTAATTATTGGCATTGCTATAGTTTGCCAAATGATAACTGAGGTTAGAAAATTAGATTTAAAATAAACAATATTGGAGGAATATTTATGTATCTTATTTTCATGTAACTCTTCCTGCTAAAATCGCAGGGTTTTCCCTGCATACAAGCAAATGAAAGCATGCGATTATAGACAGGAGGAAATGTTATGGAATTAATATTAAAAGCAAAAGACATTCGTGTGGAATTCAAAGGACGCGATGTTTTAGATATAAATGAATTAGAAGTATATGATTATGACCGTATTGGTTTAGTAGGAGCAAATGGTGCTGGAAAAAGCACTTTACTCAGGGTACTTTTAGGAGAATTAACTCCCCCAGGATGTAAAATGAATCGTCTGGGTGAACTTGCCTATATTCCCCAGTTGGACGAAGTAACTCTGCAGGAGGAAAAAGATTTTGCACTTGTAGGCAAGCTAGGTGTTGAGCAATTAAATATACAGACTATGAGCGGTGGTGAAGAAACAAGGCTTAAAATAGCACAGGCCTTATCGGCACAGGTTCATGGTATTTTAGCGGATGAACCTACGAGCCATTTAGACCGTGAAGGAATTGATTTTCTAATAGGACAGCTAAAATATTTTACAGGTGCACTGTTAGTTATTAGCCATGACCGCTATTTTCTTGATGAAATAGTAGATAAAATATGGGAACTGAAAGATGGCAAAATCACTGAGTATTGGGGAAACTATTCTGATTATCTTCGTCAGAAAGAGGAAGAACGTAAGAGCCAAGCTGCAGAATACGAACAATTTATTGCGGAACGTGCCCGATTGGAAAGGGCTGCGGAGGAAAAGCGAAAACAGGCTCGTAAAATAGAACAGAAGGCAAAAGGTTCTTCAAAGAAAAAAAGTACTGAAGACGGAGGGCGTTTAGCTCATCAAAAATCAATAGGAAGTAAGGAAAAAAAGATGTATAATGCTGCTAAAACCCTAGAGCACAGGATTGCGGCCTTAGGAAAAGTAGAAGCTCCGGAAGGCATTCGCAGAATTCGTTTCAGGCAAAGTAAAGCATTGGAGCTCCATAATCCATACCCTATAGTCGGTGCAGAAATTAATAAAGTATTTGGGGATAAGGCTCTGTTTGAAAATGCATCTTTTCAAATTCCGTTAGGAGCAAAAGTGGCGTTAACTGGTGGTAATGGAATCGGAAAAACAACTTTAATCCAAATGATCTTAAACCATGAAGAAGGAATTTCTATTTCGCCTAAGGCAAAAATAGGTTACTTTGCACAGAATGGTTACAAGTACAACAGTAATCAGAATGTTATGGAGTTTATGCAGAAGGATTGTGACTACAATATATCAGAAATTCGTTCAGTGCTAGCATCTATGGGGTTCAAACAGAACGATATTGGAAAAAGTTTATCTGTTTTAAGCGGTGGAGAAATTATAAAATTGTTGCTTGCTAAAATGCTCATGGGTAGATATAACATCCTAATAATGGATGAACCCAGTAACTTCCTTGACATACCAAGTTTAGAGGCTTTGGAAATACTAATGAAGGAGTACACCGGAACTATCGTGTTTATCACCCACGATAAACGATTACTCGAAAATGTAGCAGATGTAGTTTATGAAATTAGAGATAAGAAAATAAATCTGAAACATTAAATTTAAGGTAGTCGCTGGTCAGTATAGTCTGTTCTGGTTGGCGACTCCATTGTTAAAGAGTATAAAGACTTTAGATTTTATGAATATTAAAAATAGGAACAGTCAATTGAACTGCTCCTATTTTTCTGCTAAATATATTGTAGTTTTCTTATATGTATAATGATAGATTAGCGGATTCTCATCTACGGTACTTACTTCAAATATGAAGAAGTGATCGCGGTTATCTCTGGACTTTTCCTTATTGAGGACAAAGTAATTCTTACGTGAAGTCGCCATTGTTTTTAGGATATCATCAGTTAGGAAGGTCAATGGAATATTCATGTTAGAGTAGCGGTAGAAGTCACGTTCAAAATCTTGGTAGCTCTCGCTATAATAGTCCATTTGTAGGTGATTACGCTGAAACTCAAGCTGATTCATAGAGCACCTCCTCGACAAGTTCAATACTAATAATGTCTTTTAATTTCAAATTGATGTGACCTGTTGTAGTTTTTATCAAAATGAAATCTTTGGTCAGACTTGGTATTGTTCCAGTGTAGGAAACACGCTTGTTTTTTTCAATCACTTGAATGCGTGTGCGTAGCTGCCCGGCGTATACTTGACTGAGGAGTAATAATTTCTTCTCTAGTGATAAGTCAGACATGTACGTTACTTTGTTTGTATCATCAGAGAGTGCTGATGCATGTTCAGATAGGAAAAAGCCCATCCATTTTTGCATCTTTGTATCCTGGTACTCTCTTGCTGATTGAAATGGTAAATATGAACGGTCAATCATATCAAATCCTTTCTATGCAGAGGCAAGGGTATTTTTATCAAATTGAATCGTAAAACCTTGAATTCCCCCACCTGTGTAACATTCTTTAAAGCGATTGATTACCTCAGTATAGATTATCACAGATGAGCTTGTTGGCTTAATGCTAAATGTAAATTCCAATGGTAATCGGTTTTCAGATTTAGCATGTACTAGTCGTATCGATATTTCAGTTGTTTTGAGTTTTCTCTGACGAAGTTTTGAAGTTGCTGTTTCAACGATTCCATGTAAAAATCTTTCAAGCATTTCAATATCATTACATCCTTTGCTACGGATTTCTGAAAATTGTACTGTATTTTTTTCTTGTTTCATTTTAATCCCTCCAATCCACCCGCGGAATGACCACCGATAAGTTTACTGCGTTCAATATTTCTGGAACCTTCAGTTAGGACGGTTCCTTTTTGTATGGCTAAAAAACCAAACTGTTCTCTGACAACATCAATAGCTGTCTGAAGTCTATTATCTTTTTCAATTTGTTCTACATCATCAAAGAGTGATAGTAGAGTATAGCTTTCATCTACGAAGCCACTATAAGATACACCAATTTGTCTCACTGCACCAGAGGTGTATTTTTTCGGAATAATACAAGTACATGACTCACCATTGTTTTGGGGAGATTTGCGGGTTCAATTTTATTCTGAGCATTTATAGATTTTTTCATCTCAGTCCTAGAATAGCCAATATGAATAGAAACGACAGTAGTCAATACTAGGGCTACTGTTCCGTTCCACAGTATCATTTAAAAATCATTTTCACACCCTTTCGTCTATTAGTATAGAAGAAAGCTCTCAGCACATGTGGAGTGTATAGCGTTGATACAAAGAGTCAAATCATGAAAAATCCTTCATTTGAAATGATTGTATAAACAGTTGGAATTTAAGGAGAGAAAAATGATTTTAGAAACGGAAAGATTGATTCTTCGCCCATGGGAAGAAAAAGACGCCAATGATTTATTTCAATATGCCAGTAATCCCGAGGTGGGTCCGATTGCAGGTTGGCCAGTACATACAAGCGTTGAAAATAGTAGGGAGATTATAAAAAGTTATCTTTCAGCACCTGAGACATACGCCATTGTTTTAAAAGAAACGATGCAGCCAGTGGGTAGCATAGGACTGATGATTGGCTCTGCAAGTGATAAAGGGATTCCGGATACTGAGGCGGAGATTGGTTACTGGATAGGAGTTCCCTATTGGGGTCAAGGCCTGATACCAGAAGCAGTTCGTGAGATGATGAGACATGGATTTGATGACCTGAATCTGGAGAAATTATGGTGCGGTTATTTTGACGGCAATACAAAGTCGCAGAGAGTTCAGGAAAAATGCGGGTTCCGTTATCGTCATACAAAAGAGAACGTTCCGTGTGCATGGGAAGGTGTTCTTCGTACAGAACACGTAACCTGTCTATCAAAAGAAGAATGGATTTCATTTAAGTAAATCACTGCTTGTACAAGCTGAGTCATCAGCGAAGTAGAAGTAGATGTTTGGCCCATGCGACAAGGTGAGACTGAAGGTTGAGAAGGTGCCCTGGGCATAGGACTCGTAGAATGAGGAGGGAAACCGACGAAATGATACGGTAAGTCCGAACCGCTGAGTATGTGGATCTGCTCTTCCAATCTGAGACAGTCGAAAAGTAGAAAGGGATGGTATTGGTATCAACCAATGAGTAACAAAGTAACAGCGTGATTCGAAACATTTGCTTGTAATTTGAGGAGGAACATCAATATGGATGGAATAACAAAAGATTCTATAAAAATGGCTAAACAAATGAAACAATTATGGCCCCAATTGACCGATAAAGAAGCTATTGATGAAGTAAAAAGATATACGAATGGCAAAAATACTGCAATCTTTACTGAAGTTGAAGGTGACACAATCGTAGGTCTAGCACTATGTTCACTCAGATTTGATTATGTTGAAGGATGTAAATATAGTCCTGTTGGATTCTTAGAAGGGATTATTGTCGACGAGGAATATCGTTTAAAGGATATTGCTAAAAATCTCTGTACAAAATGTGAGGAATGGGCGAAAAATAAAGGATGTAAGGAATTTGCAAGTGACTGTACTTTAACGAATACGGATTCTATAAGATTTCATCTCAATATTGGATTTCAGGAGGCAAATAGAATTATTCATTTTAAGAAAAAATTATAATTTAGAAACGTGAATAAACTTGTTTAAACTTTATGTATCTTTAGAAAGCGTGAAAGATTGGACGAACAAATTTTTTTGATGGGTGGAAATCCGCCGATAAAGAACCACACGATTGTTAATAAAATTGTGTCATCAAGGAAGATCGAAAGAATTGTCATTTTTACAGTTTATCGAGAAAATTGGGAACCGTACATGAAAAAGTACACGGAAGTTTTTCAAAGTCATTTTCCTAACCTAAACACTGATTACTTACTCTTGGACACTGAGCAGATTGATTTTGATAGCTATCTAGATGCTGATGTCATCATCATCGGTGGTGGAAATACGGAAAAGTATCTAGCTACTTATGTCAATCAGGAGTTCAAAAATTATATCGAACGTATGCTGAATAAAGGGGCTAAAGTTATAGGATTTTCTGCAGGAGCCCTATTATTAGGAGAAAAGGTCTATATCTCACCTAATGATCATTCAGATCATCAGATAAAGATAAAGAATGGATTAGGACTCTTTAGTCAGTTTTTAATTAGTGTCCATTATGATTCATGGAATGATAAAGCTAATAAGGATAGAGCTGAAGAACTCGTTAATGTTCCCATAATTCCACTAAATGATCATTCCTGTCTTGTATTGGATAAACTTGGAAATATCATAGAGAAAATTGACTAGTTTTAATCATGCGAATCTGAATCTACGAAACTAAAGTATTAACAAAATGAATAATGAAAAGCCTTGATTATAGGGCTTTTTTTTGCATTTTTGTGATAGAATATAGGTAGTTATAATCGAGAGCAACTAAGAAGCAGAAAAAAATATTATACATAGAATAATAAAAATAAGGAAGATAAAATGACAGAAATTGATAAAAGGAATTTAAAAAATTATCTTTATATTACATTTGGAATTACTTATATAGCTTGGGGGATTCTTGCCATCTTTACTCAATCTCATATTTTGGGATTAGAAACAATTATAGGGAGAATGTTACACATAGTAGGTGCACTTGGACCAGCAATTGCAAGTGGCTTATATTTGAAAAGAAATAATATAAAATTTAAACATTTTGTATTTAGTAAGAAAGAAAATAGTAGTATTTATTTCATTATTCATTTGTTGGCAATTTTGATACTATTTTCTGTATCTTCCTTAGAATTAAACGGAGTATCAATTTATCTGATGCCATTACTCTTTATACAACTAATTTTTTTTGGTGGTGGACATGAAGAATTGGGATGGAGAGGAATATTACAACCATTACTTGATAAAAAATATACTTATTGGCAATCTAATTTGATTGTAGGATCAATTTGGGGGATTTGGCATCTGCCTTTATGGTTTATAGTTGGAGAAAGTCATCAAGGATTTCCTTTTATTTTATTTTTTATATATACATTATTTTTAAGTTTTGTTTTAGGGCTTCTTTACCGTCAAACGAAATCTGTTGGGTACTGTATATTATTTCATGCGTTCGCAAATTTGTTAAATCTCTATTTTGTGTTAAAAATTAATGTTATTTTTATTATCATTTTTATTGGTTATTTGATTTATACGATATTGGCGAGTAATAAAATTAGTAAGTAAAGCAGGTAGAAAAAATGGCTTCAAGTAAAGAATATTTAAATTTCATTTTAGAACAACTATCCGATTTGGAAGAAATAACATATAGATCAATGATGGGCGAATATATTGTTTATTATCGCGGAAAAATTGTGGGTGGAATCTATGATGATAGATTTTTAGTGAAGCCTGTTAACTCTGCAATAGCATATATGCCAAATGCAAAGTATGAGTTACCATATGATGGAGCAAAGGAAATGCTGTTGGTAGATGAAGTTGATAACAAAGATTTTTTAACTGGCTTATTCAATTCAATGTATGATGAATTACCTGCACCCAAACCAAAGAAAAATAAATAATTAAATTGGAATTTGAGGAGAAAAAATGATTATAGAAACGGAAAGATTGATTCTTCGCCCATGGGAAGAAAGAGATGCCAATGATTTATTTCAATATGCCAGTGATCCAGAGGTTGGTCCAAATGCAGGTTGGCCTGTACATACTAGTGTTGAAAACAGTAGAGAGATTATAAAAAGTGTTTTTTCCTCACCTGAGACATACGCTGTAGTTTTAAAAGAAACGATGCAGCCAGTGGGTAGCATCGGATTGATGATTGGATCTGCAAGTGATAAAAGGATTCCGGATACTGATGCCGAGATTGGTTACTGGATTGGAGTTCCTTATTGGGGTCAGGGTCTGATACCAGAAGCAGTTCGTGAGATAATGAGACATGGATTTTATTACTTGAATCTGGAGAAATTGTGGTGCGGTTATTTTGATGGCAATACAAAGTCGCAGAGAGTTCAGGAAAAATGTGGGTTCCGTTATCATCATACAAAAGAGAAGGTTCCATGTGCATTGGAAGGAGTTCTTCGCACAGAACACATAACCTGTCTATCAAAGGCAGAGTGGATTTCAATTCAGTAAATCCCAGTTTATCGAGGTAACCCCTTTTAACGAGTAAAATGAATTTATAAATTTTCTAAAAGAAATAGAAGAAAATTTGTGTGTAACTGCAACGAGTAGATTGCAGTTTTTTATTTTGAATAATTAGTTGAAATAATAAGATACTTCATAAGGGAATGTTTACAAAACGAAATTGCTTATAAAAAATGAAAATAGATTGAAACTTTCTGAAAATTTATGGAAAAACCTTGACATTACATTTTTATTTTGATACTATCATTCTGACTTCGAAGAACAAAAATTCTTTTTGCTTGAGAAGAATAATAAAAAAATTTTAAAAGGAGCTTGTTATGTTATCGTTCAAGAATAATAAAACGATTAAGTATGCCTTGAGAAAAACCTCAGTTGCTTTTGGTTCTGTTGCTGTCGCAACAATGATTGCAACTGCAGGTATTGCAACTGTATCTGCCGATGAAATTTCATCAGCATCAACATCCGTTACTTCGACTACAACAGTAACTGGTGAGGAAACAAAAGAGGTTGCTGTTCCAGAGAAGTTGGAAGAAGCTAAAACTGCTGCAACAAATGAAGGTCTTGAAGTAAAAGAAACAGAGACTAAAAAGCAAGATTCAGAGGAAGCTGCTGCTAAAGATTACGAAAAACAAGTTACTGAAATTAATAAAACTGTAGCTGATTATAAAGCTGAAGTAGCAGCAAATCAAAAAGCTTACGAAAAAGAAAAAGCTGAAGTTGATTCAAAAAATGCTGCTGCACAAGCAAATTACGACAAAGAGCTTGCAGTCTACAACGAAAAACTTACTGCTTATCAAAAGGAATTAACTGAAAAAACAGCAGAAAAAACAGCTGTAGAGAAAAGCAATGAAGAAGCACGTGTTGCTTATGAAAAAGCGCTTGAAGAATATAATACAGCTCTTGCAGCATACAATGCATCTCTAAAAGCAAATCAAGAAGCTACTGAAAGCAATAAATTAGCTCAAGCAGAGTATGAAGCTAAATTAGCCGAATACAAAACTAAAAAAGCTGCTTATGATGAAGCACAAGCTGCTTACTTGATTGAACTCGAAATTTACAACAAGAAAAAAGCACAATACGATGATGCTAAAGATGCCTTCAATAAGATGGTTGCAGAGCGTGGTGGAAATCCTGCAAAATACAAACAAGATTTGACATTCCTCTCTGAAGAACTTGCTGATGGTGAAACAACTAAAATCACACACCAAACAACTGGATTAATAACTTACTTGACAAAAGAAGGTCAAGCTCGTATGTACGGTGATGGTAAAGCTACTAAGATGTATGAAACTAAGAATCTTCAAGATTCTGATGTGACAACTACAAACCCATATGCTAACAATGAAATCGAGTGGGTAGTTGTAAAAGTCGGAGATAAATTTGATGTGACATACACAGGACTTACTCAAGCTAAAATTGTAAAAGGTAGCGAAGAAAAACGTATTGCAAAAGTTGTTTATAAATACGAAGTGAAGAGCCTTCCATCATCAGATGGAAAAGGAATCGTTCAAATTTATAACGATCCAGCGGTTACAATGACAATTGGTAGCTCAACTGATACTGAAAACCCAGTTACAGTTGGTGTTGACATTGAGTTTTATGATGAAAATGACCAATTGATTGATTTGTCACAACACAATGCAATCCTTGCCCTTAACTCACTTAACCACTGGAATGGTGCATCTTATGTTGAAAATGACAAACCTCGTACTCTAGTTGTTGAAGCTAAAGATAGCGAAGGTAATACAGTTCGTGGAACTTGGAATCCATATTCAGATGGAAGTGAACCAAAACTTGATGGTGCAGATGTTGTTGTGAAAAGCGGTAAAGCTGACTTCGGTAGTGCAGAAGTTGACATCAATGCTGATAATCCTTTGAAAATTGTTGCTCAAAAAGCAACATGGGTTGATGATGCCTTCAAAGTAACTGAAGAAACAGCAGTTGATGCTACAACAGTGAACGCATCTGGTGGCGGAAATGGTCACTCAGTTGGTACTGAAGATTACACATTCGGTGATAAATCAGACGTTATCGGTTCTTACACTGTAGACGCTACATCAGGTGTTTTGAGGTACACACCAAAAATGAAACACCAAGATACTCCTCACGTTGAGTCTGTAAACATTGGTGACAAAGAGTTTATTAAACTTCCAAATTCAAGTGTAGACCAAGATTCATCGACAAAAGAAGTATCTGCTAAAGAACAAAACCAATACATGGCTCAAGGTGCTACATTTAATGCAGACTCTTCAAGTGAAACTAAGGGCTGGGATGATCCTAAGAGTCCTTACCTTTACTATGGTGGTGCTGCTGTTATTTTGAAAGATGGTCATCTTGAATTTACAGCAAAAGGTGCTAACGCAACAGGCGAAGCAACTCTCTATTGGTTCTCTATCAACTCAAACGTTGGGTTCCCTCAAGATCCAGGTGAAGAGCCAGTTAAACCAACAGAACCAACGCCTCCAGTTAAACCTGAAAAACCAGAATTGACAGAAGTACCAACTGTTAAAGAAAAACCAGTTCCACCGACAGAACCAGAATATAAAACTGTACCTTTCTTACCAAGTGAACCGGTTAAACCAGAAGCACCTGAGTTGCTGAAGGATCCTGTTAAGAAAGAAACAGAAAAACCAGTTGTTGAATGGAATAAAAATGTTGTGCTTATCAAGAAAAATGAAAAACCACAACCTAAGCCAGAACCTAAGCCAGAGCCTAAGCCAGAGCCTAAGCCAGAGCCATCTAAGAAATCATTGCCAAATACTGGCTCAGTTGAACAATCATTCATGACTTATTCAGCCCTTATTGGTTTAGCTACTGCCGGTTATGCTTTGTCAAGAAAGAAAAAAGCAGACTAGTATTATTACTACCAAAAAAGGTTAAACAACTAATTTATCTAGAGGCTTTAGTCCTATATTGCACAGGACTAAAGCCTTTTAATTTTATTAATAGTTTCTTTATTCGTAACCTTATATTATAATTGGAGATGAGAAAGGGAAGACGGTGATGAAGATGTTAGCAATCAATCCTATTTCGTTAAAAAAAAGAATGACAGAATTTCTGTTTGATTATCTTTTCATTCTAGCTTATTTAGTACTTCTGTTTTTAGGTTCGATGCTTATTTACATTATTTTTTTTAATGGCGTCCCAGAGTTTACAGAAATTCAGTCGCAGTGCCTTGTATTTTTCACCTCTGTTTTGCCAATCACTCTCCTGTTCACATTCTTGGATTATAAAAATGATGGCAGTTTTGGAAAGGCAAAAGCGGGACTGGAACTGGTCTACCAGAAAAAAACAGTGCAGGCTAGCTTGATTAGAAACGTCATCAAATTTTTACCTTGGCAACTCGGTCATATGGGCACGATTCATGGTTTCTATAGTAATTTTGATATGTTATCCATTAGCCTCTCTATTTCGGCGACTCTCCTCGCAGCTTCCTTACTGGCAATGACGCTGTTTAGGAAAGATAAGAGGCAACTTGGAGACCTACTAGCCTGTACACAAGTACAACTAAAAGAAGAATAGAATACAGATTATTTATCCTGTCCTCAAAGAAAAAACACATCGTTAGGAGGTATCTATATGAATGAGAGTGTTGAGTTTACGAATCTTTGTATGGTAAAAAATGGCGATAGAGTTCTTGTTATTAATCGCAAAAAAGAGGACTGGCCAGGCATTACCTTTCCGGGTGGTCATGTCGAAGCGGGAGAATCATTTACGGAAGCAGTAATCCGTGAAGTGAAGAAGAAACTGGTTTAAGAATTGCTTCTCCCCAGATTTGTGGAATGAAAGATTGGGTGGAAGATGGGATTCGTTATGTAGTTCTCTTTTATAAGACAGAAAAGTTTGAAGGAGACTTAATATCCTCTGAAGAGGGGGAAGTCTGGTGGGAGGACCTGAAAGAATTGCCAAACAGAAATCTTTCATTAGAAATGGAAGACATGCTTCGTATTTTCCTTGAAGAAGACCTGTCTGAATTCTTCTACTACCAAGATGGAGAAGTCTAGAAGTACGATTTAAAATGAAGACATTGGGTTATTACTTAATAATGAATTGATGAATGATAAATATCTAAGAGAAACTCAATCATACAATTGTTATCAATAAAACTAATCCTAAAGAAAATCAAATTCAGGTTCGTATTAAACCGAATTTAGCAGATAAATATTTCCAGGACAGTTTTCTTGATTCGAGTTAAAACGTATAGTTATACAAGAGGGATTTTTTTGGTGAAAAATCCCTCTAATTTTTTTGCTAAAATTTAAAATTTTAAGGGAAATAAAAATAGCATAAATATTTGGTATAATTTAGTTTAAAATATTGACTTTAATTGTTAAAAGTAGTACTATATTTTTGAATTATTCTAAATAATTCAACGTATTTAAGAAACGGTGTTGGTTTTTTAAATATGATTATTAAAAAAGTGTAGGAAGAAGGAAATATTTAATGGTGAAAAAGTTTAAAATTAAGCCGTTTTTAATATTTTTTGTCTCGATTCTGACCGTCTTGGGTACATTATTTGCATCAAATAATGTTGCTTTTGCAGATGGGAAAGAATTGACAGGTGTAGTAACTGACATCAGTGTCCTCAATATGTCGGATTCCAAATTGGAACCGAATAGTGATGGTACTTATCAGATTATTACTAATCGTTCAAATCAGTTCTTCGTTCAATTTGACCTGAAAAAATATGATGGCAAATTGGCTAATGGTGATTACTTTGATGTGGATATTCCAACTCCAGTAACCGTCTATAACGGAACAACTGAATTGTATGATAAGGAAACAAAAGTTAATATCGGTACTGTGGTTGTTACTGCTAATGGTGATAACCAAGGCGGTAAGGCTCGTGTTACTTTGAAAAACCTAGATGAGTTTCAAGCCAAAACTGGTGGAGACACCGTCAAGGGTGTGAAAGGTAATTATGCAATTACTTTCCTATTTAAGAGTGACCAAACAGCAACACCGCTTACCTTTGAAAATAAAGGTGTTGGGAAGACCATCACACACACCTTTACTTCTAAGACTGTTGACAGCAAACAAGAAGGTTTCGAAAACTATGCTAAGGTCGGTAACGATGTTGTAAGTAAAGAATGGACTTCAGCTAAGTTAGCAGCTATCGGTTCAGTAGGTAAAGGAGATGTATACTCTCCATGGAGAATTCGTGTTAACACAGGAAGACAAGACTATGGTAAGAACTTAGTTTTGAATGACTTCCTTCCAAATACATCTGAGTTTGCTCCTATCCAGTATATCCCAGAGTCATTGGTCGTTTATTCTTCTGCTACATTGAACGATGGTACTTCTCAAGTTCCTTCTGATGCTAAGAAGATGGTGGAAGGTACTGACTATACTGTAGCTTGGAATGAGAACTATACTCAGTTCAAAATCATCTTTGCTGATGGATCTAAATCGTATTGGGTAGAATACCACACAACAACACCAGGTGATGGAAGAAAAGTTCAAAACGTTATCCAGTTGACTACAGCAGATGGAACTGCACTTACTCAACGTAGTAATCGTACAAATTTAGATTTCAAAGTTGAACGTGTATCTCTTGTAAAAGGACAAATCGAAGCTTCTACAGCATTCAAGATTAAGATCAACAAGACAAATGCCTTCACATTGGTTCCAGTTGCAGGCGCTGTTTATACAGTGAAGTCAGAAGATGGAACTATCACTACAGAATTGACTACAAATGAAAAAGGTGTAGCAATCTCTGATGAGTTTGATCAAAAATATGTCGGTAAGACATTCATCATCAAAGAGAAAACAGCTCCTGCTGGATATACTCTTGATGAAAAAGAATACAAGGTAACTCTTGGAGCTGAAGGTTCTAAGATCAACCTTCAAGATGAACCAATCGCAGCAGATTTCTCAATTACTGCTAAGAAAGTACTTGCTGGAAATCGTCCAGTAGCCTTAAAAGATGGTGAGTTCAAGTTTGATTTGTACAATGCAAATAACTTGACTACTCCAATTGCTTCAACAACAAACAAAGCAGATGGAAGCATCACATTTGAAGGTTTGAAAGCTAAAGGTCCTGGTACCTACAACTATGTCATCAAAGAAAATACCGAAACGAAAGTTCCAGGAATCACATTTGATGAAAACTCATATGAAGTAACAGTTGTTGTTAAAGCTGAAGGTGGAACACTTAAAGCTGAGGTTACAACTCAAGCACCAACTTTTACAAACACATATGAACCATCACCAGCTCGTGCTACATTCAAAGCAACTAAAAATTTAGTAGGTAAAGAACTTGCTAACGAACAATTTGAGTTTGAATTGAGCGAAGGTGGTAAAGTCATTGCAACGTCTTCAAATGGTAAGACAGTCAATGGTGTTGAAGCAGCAACAAATGAAGTAGTCTTCTCAGTTCTCTATACTGAAGCTGGAGACCACGAATATACAATTACAGAAAAAGCTGGTACAGCAGAAGGAATTACTTACTCTAAGGAAAGCTATACAGTTCATGTTAAAGTTGTAGATAATGGTGAAGGTAAACTCGTAGCGACTGTCACAGAAGCTGACGAAGCTCGTGAGTTTACAAATACCTATAAAGCTACTCCAGCAGAAGCTGTCATTAAAGCAACTAAGGAATTAGTAGGTAAAGAACTTACTAAAGAACAATTCGAATTCGAATTGAGTGAAGGCGGAAACGTCATCGCAACATCATCAAACGGTAAAGAAGTTGAAGGTGTTGACGTAGCGACAAATGAAGTAGCCTTCAAACTTTCATACACTGAACCAGGTGAGCACGAATATGTGTTGACAGAAAAAGCTGGATCAGTAGCAGGAGTTGAATACTCTAAAGCAAGCCACACAATCCATGTCTCAGTAGTAGATAATGGTGAAGGTAAACTTGTAGCGACTGTCACAGAACCAGATTCAACTCGTAAGTTTACAAATACTTATAAAGTTTCTCCAACAGAAGCTGTCATTAAAGCAACTAAAGAATTGGTTGGTAAAGAACTTACTAAAGAACAATTCGAATTCGAATTGAGCGAAGGCGGAAATGTTATTGCAACATCATCAAACGGTAAAGAAGTTGAAGGTGTTGACGTAGCGACAAATGAAGTAGCCTTCAAACTTTCATACACTGAACCAGGTGAACACGAATATGTGTTGACAGAAAAAGCTGGATCAGTAGCAGGAGTTGAATACTCTAAAGCAAGCCACACAATCCATGTCTCAGTAGTAGATAATGGTGAAGGTAAATTAGTTGCTACTGTTAAAGAAGAAGATTCAACTCGTAAGTTTACAAACAAATATAAAGCAACACCAGCAGAAGCTGTTATCAAAGCAACTAAAGAATTAGTTGGTAAAGAACTTGCTAAAGAACAATTTGAGTTTGAATTGAGCGAAGGCGGAAATGTTATTGCAACATCATCAAACGGTAAAGAAGTTGAAGGTGTTGAAGTAGCAACAAATGAAGTAGCCTTCAAACTTTCATACACTGAACCAGGTGAGCATGAATATGTGATTACAGAGAAAGCTGGTTCTGAAGAAGGTGTTACTTATTCAGAAGAAAGCTACACTGTCCATGTTTCAGTAGTAGATAATGGTGAAGGTAAGCTTGTTGCAACTGTTCAAGAAGCAGATTCTCCACGTAAGTTTACAAATACTTATGTAACTACAACTACGACAACAACTACAACAACCACGACTACAACAACTGAGGAACCTACCACAACTACAACTACAACAACTGAGGAACCTACAACAACCACAACTACAACAACTGAGGAACCTACAACAACCACAACTACAACAACTGAGGAACCTACAACAACCACAACTACAACAACTGAGGAACCTACAACAACTACAACTACAACAACTGAGGAACCTACCACAACTACAACTACAACAACTGAGGAACCTACAACAACCACAACTACAACAACTGAGGAACCTACCACAACTACAACCACCACACCAACTCCGGAAAATCCAGATAACCATGGTGAAGGTGGTGGTGAAACAACCACAACAACAACCACAACAACCGAGGAACCTACAACAACAACCACTACAACAACTGAGGAACCTACAACCACAACAACTACTACAGTAAGTGAAGATACAACCACAACAACTACTACAGTAAGTGAGGATACAACTACAACAACTACTACAGTAAGTGAAGATACAACTGTAACAACTCCGGATAAACCAGATAACCATGGTTCAGGTAATGGTGATGGTGGAACCACAACAACTCCAGAGAAAACAACTCCAGCACCAGGAAACCCTGGCGGAAATGGAGATGGTAACGGTGGCGGACGCAAAGTCCTTCTCCCAAGTACAGGTGAAGTCGTAGCAAGCGGATTGATCCTTTCAGGAGCAATTGTTCTTTCAGGAGCAGTGTTGTTGAAACGTAAAATTTCAAATAACTAATATATAACTAACTATAGTGTATTAGCGCATTTGATTTAACAAGAAAGTCTCAAGAATATAATTCTTGAGGCTTTTTTATGCGGATAATACTGTTGTGCTATTAATTTTTCCTTTCAGCTAAGGAAAGGTTATAATTGTACTTTTGATTTCTTATGTGTATAATGTACTATTAGATACAAATAGATAATGAGGGTTCTGAATGGAATTAAAAGATTTTACAGAAAAAGAACAAGAACAAATCAACCAAGGTTTGAGTACAGCTGAGATTTCTGATAAAGAAGCGGCGAAGAAGTTGCTTGCTCTTGTACCGCAAGAATGGATCAAGCGTATTCCTTTCTTTGTCAGAGGGCATGCGACAACAAAGACGATTGAACGTGTGGCTATGCGCTATCCTGAACTCTATGCCGTGGCCAAGCGCCAAGGAGACCTTCCTGAAAAAGAACGGGAAGAATTGCGTGTCATTATGACGGAAGTCTTTGAAGAAAAGATGAACAAACACAAAATTAAATAAGTTTCATTATTCTTTGAAGAGCTGGACAGCTTCCAGCTCTTTTTTGCTACTTATAAAGTTTCCTTAATTCGTAAAAAATAGTTGGAGCTAAGTCAGTTTTAAACTATAATATAGGATAAGGAGATTCGATAGGAAAAAGAAATGAATCATGGTACAAAACATCTTAGTATATAGAAAAGGAACTACTTTATGAAACCATCAAAAAAAATTATTCTCCTTACTAGCTGTGCCTTGGCAATCTTTGCTTTAGCGGCTTGTGGTAGCAACCAAAAGCAATCCAATGAAAAACAGGCAAGCTCCACAGTGCAGCAGTCCCATTCAGACAAGGAGCACTACAAGGGAACCTATAGCAACCTTAATAGCAAGGAAAGCGTCGAAGAAGTGCGGGCTCTCTTATCTGCTTATTTGGATCAGGAAAGTGTAGACAAGTTTCTGGGTCTAGTAACCGACTACGATAGCATTGTTGGCTCGGTCGGCTTGATAGGTGACTTCAGCACCTTCAAAAAGACGGAATACGATGTGGAGAAGATCAGTGACTTGTGGACCAAGCAGAAGGGCGATTTCGTCGGGACCAACTGCCGGATCAATAGTTATACTTTGCTGAAGAACCGCATCGAGATTCCTAAGCAGCAGGCGGATAGTGAACTCTTGTTTGTGGACAATGATGCTATTGACAAAGGAAAAGTCTTTGATGAGGCAGACAAGGAAGCCTTTAACATTCTCTACTCACGAGTTTCAACAGAAGCTACAACGGATGTCAAGGTCCATGCTAAGAAGATGGAAGAGTATTTTTCTAATTTCAAATTCAATGAAAACGCGCGTATGCTTTCTGTCATCGTTCATGACAATTTAGACGGTAATACCCTTTTTGTTGGTCACGTGGGCGTTTTGGTACCTGCCAAGGAAGGCTATCTCTTTGTCGAAAAACTTACTTTTGAAGAACCATATCAAGCCATCAAGTTTGCGACTAAAGAAGATGTCTACAAATACTTGGAGACCAAATACCAAGATTACACCGGTGAAGGTCTAGCTAAGCCCTTTATCATGGACAATGAAAAATGGGTTGAAACCAAATAGAATTTCCAGCTAGTTAAGTTTGATGGAATTCCAGCTAAGGAAAGGAGCTAAAGATGAGTAAAAAATGGAGCTACTTTGCTCTAGCCCTTATTCTTATTGGTTTTCTATTAGTAGAATCAAGTATGTATTTCCTACCCTACATTGAAGGATTAAAAGATTTAGAACAAGTTGCTTTCGGATTTGGAATTTTTCTCTTAGTGGCTGTCATCATCTTATTAACCAAGACTAAAAAGCATACTGATTAAGGCCGAGTCAACAATTGTACTGTGTATTTAGAATTTATGGAGGGAGAAATGGAATGGCAAGTTTAGGATCAGGACCAGTATTATTAAGTGTTGGTTTTATTGGCTTCTTCAGCATTACGTTATTCGTTCGTCGCTGGTTGGCTAGCCGACGTAGTGGTGGTCCCTTCTTTGCACCCTTCCATATTAACAGTGGCATCTTCTACATTCATGTGCCTTTGTGTTTCAGTCGGCGAATGATCCCACTGAAAGAGATTAAGCAAATTACCTACTTGCTACTCCGTGGTCGCGCTGGTGGTGGGAGTCGCTATGCTTTCTATACCGAACTCAGAAATGGTAAGACCATTCCCCTCTTTTTCGGGAAAAGCAAGCGCAATGAAGTGTTAGTTGCGAAACTCAAGCGAAATGCTGGTAGGTATGGGTTTAAAGTACATGATTCACGTTAGAATACAATCATCTGTAGAAATAGAATTTACGAATTGTTTCCTTTAAAAATGAAAGCGAGTAGTCCTATGATCGATTCGATGAAAGAATATATCCGGCTTAAAAAGCAGTTCCAAGCGCAAGATAAGGATTCATCCAGCGTGCTAGCTCTCTATGAATTTGCAGATCGTCTAGCTTTACTGGAAACTCCAGAAGCTAAGCAGGTCTTGGTGGATGTTTACCAAGAGTTGGGCTTGTATGCCAGTGCCTTTGCCCTCTTCACAGAGCTAGTAGACAAGTCTGATCGTAAGCAAGTTAAGAAACTTTTCATCTTAGAAAAGATGAGTCATAGTCATGGAGATCGCTTTGCTCTCCCGCGTCCCTTGACTGAAAAAGAAAAAGAGGCTCATAAAGAGAAAATCAATGAATTGCCAACCTTCCGCTATCATCCGGACCCACTAGCAACGGGTGCCTTTAAGGAAGGAGAGCCTAAGACCTGTCCTTCGTGTGGGGAAGCCCACACCATTTATTATGCGTTGAGACCCTATTGTGAAGAAGAGCTAAGTCATCTCTGTCCGACTTGTATTGCTACAGGTCGTGCTGCCCAGAAGTTTGAAGCAGAGTTTATCCAAGATGCTGATTGGCAAGGGGTCATGGATAAGGAAAAAGACCAGGTCCTATTCTGTCAAACTCCAGGCTATAGTAGCTGGCAGGGCGAATATTGGCTCTCTTGTTGCCAAGACTACTGTGTCTATCTGGGGACAGTTGGCACTCGTGAACTGGAAGAGATGGGCATTGCAGAGCAAGTCTTAGCAGAATACGAGGCACGTAATGAATTTCAGGATGTAGCTGAATACTTAGTCAAGGATGGTTCTATGTGTGGCTATCTCTTTCGATGTCTCCATTGTGAACAATACCATCTTTGGGTTGACGCGGATTAGGGGGGACTATCTGATTTATCATCCTGTTACGGAGGTAAAATGAGCAAATTATTTTCAAAATCCTAGTAGCCACTTGGCTAGTGACTATGCGAAAATCATAGAAATAGAGTTGCACCTCTCATCTAATTTCGGTGGGAGGTTTTATAATTTAGAGATTTGTGATATTTAGATAGAGCTGGTAAGCATTATATTTCGACTTTCATAAGTTTTGTGTTATGCTAAAACTAATATCATGGAAGGGTTTTCTGAAAATGCATTTAGCTGATTTAATGGAAAAAAGTGAGGGTGGGCAGTTTTTAATCCTGTCTCATCTGCAAAAGCATTCTCCAAGCAGTCTGTCAGAAGTGATGGCTGAGACGGAATTTTCCAAAGCAACCTTGAACAAATATCTTGCACTGATCAATGACAAGGCCCAAGAAAATCAGCTGGCCCTTTCCATTGAGGTAGTAGATGAAAATCTTCGCCTTCTTGTGGATTCGGATACCAAGGGGCGGGACATTCGGCGGGCTTTTTTGGACAATGCCATCAAGTACCAACTATTGATCTATTTGCTGTATCATGGCCAGTTTCAAGCTCAGCAACTAGCTCAGGAACTCTTGATTAGTGAAGCGACATTAGGGCGTCATATTTCGGGCTTAAACAAATTATTAGCTGAGTTTCAATTTTCCATCCACAATGGGCGCTTGAAAGGGCCTGAACATAAGATTCGCTATTTTTATTTTGGCTTGCTACGAAAGATCTGGGCTAGTGCAGACTGGAAACAAGAACTGGACAAGAAAGAAAGACAAACCGAAATTGCAACCTTAGAAGAGCTCTGTGGAGCAAAATTGTCTCAAGGACAACGCTTGGATTTTGTTCTCTGGTCCCATATTACCCAGCAACGACTCAAGGTTAATGCCTGTCAATTCCGAGAAATTGAACAGAAGATGAAGGGCTATACGGACAATATATTTTATCAACGTTTGTTTCATAGGGTAGACCAGCTCTTTTCAGGGAAACACATTGCTCTTAGCTATGAGGATGGAGAGATGTTGATCCTCTTTGCTTTTCTAGTCACCCATCGGATCCTCCCCCTTCATACCATGGAGTATATCTTAGGATTTGGAGGGGAGATTGGGGCTTTGACTACGCAACTCATTCAAGAGATGAAAACGAAAAAGCTTTTAGGAGAGTATATAGAGGGCCCAGTGACCTATGAATTGAGTCAAATTTGTGGCCAAGTTTATCTATTTTCTGGCTATCTGCTACAAGACAAGCATAAATACCAGCTTGAAACGCATCCTCCCTATGGATTTAGTAGCCATGACTATAGAGAAGTAGCAGATTCCATCTTTAGCAAACTGCCTCTCTTTTCCCAAGCGACTGCCCTGGATAAAAAAATTAGGTGGGAGTGGCTTCAATTAATGGATTATATCGTGGAGAATAGTGGGCGTCAAATTAAGATTGGCCTGGACTTAACAGTGGGCTATCTAGGCTATACACGGATGACAGAGGTCCTCAAGCGCTACTTGGAGTACAATCGTTTTATTACCATTGAAGCCTTTGATCCAGCTACGGATTATGATTTGATTGTGACCAACAATCCTATTAGCCATAGCAAGCGAATTCCTGTCTATTATTTGAAATATGACTTGGATCTGACAGATTTAGCCAATATTCGTCAGATGATTTATGGGGATGCCAATTCTTAGTAGATTACAAAGAAGACTTGGGTCTTCTTTTTTTGTTGGAAAATGCTTAGATTTGTCTGAAAATTTAATAGAACAGAAGTGTGGAAATCTCTTCTGTCTCAAGCGATTCAAGAGACGCCCCTCATATTTTTTAAAAATTAAAAAAAAATTGATGAACATGAAAGCGGTTTATTTTGTATACTAGACAATGTAAGGAGTACGTCTCCTAAAGAATATTTCTTTTTCCAGGAGGACAGTTCATGTCACAAGAAAAATACATTATGGCCATTGACCAAGGAACAACTAGTTCTAGAGCCATCATTTTTAATAAAAAAGGAGAAAAAGTAAGCTCTAGCCAAAAAGAGTTTACTCAAATTTTCCCTCAAGCTGGTTGGGTTGAACACAATCCAAATGAAATCTGGAACTCTGTTCAGTCTGTTATCGCTGGTGCCTTTATCGAAAGTGGTATCAAACCAGGACAAATCGAAGCTATCGGAATTACCAATCAACGGGAAACAACTGTTGTTTGGGATAAGAATACTGGCCTTCCAATTTACAATGCCATTGTCTGGCAGTCTCGCCAAACAGCTCCTTTAGCTGAACAGCTCAAGAGCCAAGGTTATGTAGAAAAATTCCACCAAAAAACAGGTTTGGTCATTGATGCCTACTTCTCAGCAACTAAGATTCGCTGGATTTTGGACCATGTAGAAGGAGCTCAAGAACGGGCTGAAAAAGGAGAATTGCTCTTCGGAACCATCGATACTTGGTTGGTTTGGAAGTTGACAGACGGAGCTTCTCACGTAACAGACTATTCAAATGCTGCTCGTACCATGCTCTATAATATCAAAGACCTAAAATGGGACGATGAGATTTTGGAAATCCTTAATATTCCTAAGGCAATGCTTCCAGAAGTGCGTTCAAACTCTGAAATCTATGGGAAAACAGCTCCTTTCCATTTCTACGGAGGAGAAGTGCCTATCTCTGGTATGGCAGGTGACCAACAAGCAGCCCTCTTTGGACAGTTGGCCTTTGAACCTGGTATGGTTAAAAATACTTACGGTACTGGATCTTTCATCATCATGAATACTGGTGAAGAGATGCAGTTATCTGAAAATAACTTGTTGACTACCATTGGATATGGAATCAATGGTAAAGTCTACTACGCTTTGGAAGGTTCCATCTTTATCGCTGGTAGTGCCATTCAATGGCTTCGTGATGGTCTACGCATGGTGGAAAGCTCACCTGAATCTGAACAATATGCACGTGATTCTCACAACAACGATGAAGTTTATGTGGTACCGGCCTTCACAGGTCTAGGGGCACCATACTGGAATCAAAATGCTCGTGGTTCTGTCTTTGGTTTGACTCGTGGAACAACCAAAGAAGACTTTATTAAGGCGACTCTTCAATCCATTGCTTACCAAGTACGGGATATCATTGATACTATGCAGGTTGATGCTAAGACGGCTATTCAAGTCCTTAAAGTGGACGGTGGAGCAGCTATGAATAACTTCTTGATGCAGTTCCAAGCGGATATTCTTGGTATTGATATCGCTCGTGCTAAAAACTTGGAAACAACAGCTTTGGGGGCAGCCTTCCTTGCAGGTCTATCAGTCGGCTACTGGAAAGACCTAGATGAATTGAAAGAACTCAATGCAACTGGTGAACTATTTGAGCCTTCTATGAACGAATCTCGTAAAGAACAACTCTACAAGGGATGGAAGAAAGCTGTTAAAGCAACCCAAGTCTTTGCAGAAACAGAAGACTAGTCCAGCCTCCAGAAGGATAGAAAGTGAAGAATTATGGAATTTTCAAAGAAAACACGTGAATTATCGATTAAGAAAATGCAAGAACGCACCCTTGATCTTTTGATCATCGGAGGTGGGATCACAGGTGCTGGTGTAGCCTTGCAGGCAGCAGCCAGTGGTCTTGAAACAGGTTTGATCGAAATGCAGGACTTTGCGGAAGGAACCTCCAGTCGTTCAACAAAATTGGTCCACGGTGGACTTCGTTACCTCAAACAATTTGACGTAGAAGTGGTATCAGATACGGTTTCAGAACGTGCAGTGGTGCAACAAATTGCTCCTCATATTCCAAAACCAGACCCAATGCTCTTACCAGTCTATGATGAAGATGGGGCAACTTTCAGCCTCTTCCGTCTCAAGGTAGCCATGGACCTCTATGACCTCTTGGCAGGTGTCAGCAATACACCAGCTGCCAACAAGGTTTTGACCAAGGAGGAAGTGTTGGCTCGGGAGCCTGAGTTGAAACAAGAAGGTCTTGTCGGTGGTGGGGTTTACCTAGACTTCCGCAACAATGATGCTCGTTTGGTGATTGAAAATATCAAACGTGCCAACCAAGATGGTGCACTTATTGCCAACCACGTAAAAGCAGAAGGATTCCTCTTTGATGAATCTGGTAAGATCACAGGTGTAGTGGCGCGTGATCTCTTGACAGACGAGGTCTTTGAAATCAAGGCTCGTTTGGTGATTAATACAACTGGTCCTTGGAGCGATAAAGTGCGTAATCTCTCAAATAATGGAGAGCAGCATTCACAAATGCGTCCAACCAAGGGTGTGCATTTGGTCGTAGACACAAGCAAGATCAAGGTTTCTCAACCAGTTTACTTTGACACTGGTCTTGGAGACGGTCGGATGGTCTTCGTCTTGCCACGGGAAAACAAAACCTACTTTGGAACGACTGATACAGACTACACTGGTGACTTAGAGCATCCAAAAGTGACCCAAGAAGATGTCGACTACTTGTTAGGTATCGTAAATAACCGCTTCCCAGAAGCTCACATCACCATCGATGACATCGAAAGTAGCTGGGCTGGTCTCCGTCCTTTGATCTCAGGAAATAGTGCTTCTGACTACAATGGTGGAAACAACGGAACCATCAGTGATGAAAGCTTTAATACTTTGATTGCAACAGTTGAAGGCTATCTTTCTAAAGAAAAATCTCGTGAAGATGTTGAATCAGCAATCAGCCACTTGGAAGGTAGCACTTCTGAAAAACACTTGGATCCATCTGCTGTCTCACGTGGATCAAGCCTCGATCGCGATGACAATGGTCTTTTGACCCTTGCTGGTGGGAAGATTACAGACTACCGCAAGATGGCTGAAGGGGCTATGGAGCGTGTCTTGAACATTCTTAAGGAAGAGTTCGACCGTCAGTTTAAGCTAATCAATTCTAAGACCTACCCAGTATCTGGTGGCGAAATTAACCCAACAAACGTGGATTCTGAAATTGAAGCTTTTGCTCAACTAGGAGTATCTCGTGGCTTGGACAGCAAGGAAGCTCACTACCTAGCTAACCTATATGGTTCCAATGCACCTAAGGTCTTCGCCCTTGCTCATAGCGTGGAACAGGCACCTGGATTGAGCTTGGCTGATACCTTGTCACTTCACTATGCAATGCGCAATGAATTGGCACTCAGCCCAGTTGATTTCCTTCTTCGTCGTACCAACCACATGCTCTTTATGCGGGATAGCTTAGATGCGATGATCGAACCTGTTTTGGATGAAATGGGCCGCTTCTATGAATGGTCAGAAGAAGAAAAAGTTGGCTACCGCAAAGACTTGCAAGTCGCTTTGGAAAACAATGACTTGGCAACATTAAAAAACTAAGAAAAACAAAAAAGGGGTTGGAAAGAAGACTGTCTAACCTTCCCCTCTTTATAATGGAGAATTAAATCATATGAAAGAATTATTTGGTGAATTTTTAGGAACCTTAATCCTCATTCTTCTGGGAAATGGGGTTGTAGCAGGAGTGGTTCTTCCAAAAACGAAAAGCCACAACTCAGGTTGGATCGTCATTACCCTTGGTTGGGGGATTGCGGTTGCTGTCGCAGCCTTCATCTCTGGTAAGTTAAGTCCGGCCCATTTGAACCCTGCAGTAACAATTGGGGTTGCTCTTAATGGTGGCCTAGCTTGGGCATCTGTCATTCCTTATATCCTTGCTCAATTTGCCGGAGCCATGGTAGGGCAAGTCCTTGTCTGGTTACAGTTCAAACCGCATTACTTAGCAGAAGAAAATCCTGGAAATATCCTTGGAACTTTCAGTACAGGTCCAGCAATTAAGGACACTACTTCAAACCTCATCAGTGAAATTCTTGGAACCTTTGTCTTGCTACTAACGATCTTTGCGCTTGGTCTTTATGACCTTCAAGCAGGGCTTGGTACCTTTGCTGTTGGTACCTTGATTGTGGGGATTGGTTTGTCTCTTGGTGGAACCACAGGTTACGCTCTCAACCCAGCTCGTGACTTAGGACCTCGTATCATGCACAGCCTCCTTCCTATTCCTAACAAAGGAGATGGCGACTGGGGTTACGCTTGGATCCCAGTAGTTGGGCCAATCATTGGATCAGTACTAGCAGTAGCAGTCTTTAAAATGTTTTAAAAAAAGAAAGAGAGTGGGACAGAAATCGGTAATTCGTTAGAATTTGATTTCGTCGTCCCACCTCCGCACAGTTGAGTAGGGCTGTAAAAGCTGATAAAATCAGCGTAGTAGAGCCCACTCAACCACTGCGTCTTGCTCGATAATCGAAAGACAATTGAGAGGCTAGGACTTTTGTCCCAGCCTCTTTTAAAATACTGTATCAGCTAAAGAGAGCTTTGTACGTTCTAACTTAAAACAAGCTATAAGAAATGTAAAAAGCGATAAAGAAAATAATGATGGCAATAATGTATTGAACCGGCTTAGGTAGGTTATTCAATTTATCCATGAATTCTTTCATTGTTTGATCTCCTTATTGTTTGATTCTCTTATGATTAGTGTAGCATGAAATAATCCCCAAAACAATAGGCAAAATAAGTGTTTTTGTTAAGAAAATACTCCTAGTTATTCACCAGTCATCTTATTTAATTTAAAATCGCTCATGAGGTTGGTAAGAATGTTGGTAAAGATGACGAATGGGGGATGCAATTCCATTAAGATAAAACTAGAGGTTGGGACCTTGTACAGCCTCTTTTCTTATGTGCACCTTATTCCTCTCGTTCGCTTTTTTTGAAAAATTAGGGTAGAATAGAAGTCATATTTTGAAAAAGAATAGATCAATAGTGATAGAGAAGAATTCTCTTCTATCCAACAAAATGAAAAGAGGTGACCATATGTGGAAATGGATCAAACGACTTATCGGACTGACCTTCCTCCTAGTGATTGTCTTAGCAGTTTTCTTGATTCCGGCAAAAGTTTCGACTCAAGAACAATTTAAAAATGTAACAGTAAATACTTCGCTGGTAGATCTGGCCCAAGAAGGTCTTTCTACAGCAGACGTAACCTCATCAGGCCTCCAAACAGAGATTCAGCTGAATTCTCCTCAATTGCGCCAAGTTATTAAAGGAATGCTCGGAGAGGTGTCGGATGAAACTCTCCTCAATACAGCAGTTGCTATGAATGGAGACTACATCAATGTTCAGGTGCCGATTGAACTTGGACCGGTAGAAACCATGGTGAGCATGGACTATACAGCGAGTGTGACGGATCAACAATTGACTTTAAACCTAGAACGGGCCCGTCTTGGGCATCTCCCAATTCCACGATCCTTGGTCGCTTCGAAAATTGCTGAGAAAGTTAACCAAGAGGGAACAGGAGCTACCATGACAGGAAATCAAATCCAATTGACCATGCCGACAAGTGGCTATCAAATCCATTCTGCGAAGGTCGAAAAAGGGAACATGGTATTACAAATTATCGTTCCAATTTCCTATTAAGCATCAACCATTGGTTTCTGATGAGGCCGAAGGTTTTTCAGTTTGACAAAGCCCAGAAAAAAGAGTATGGTAGAACAAGAAAACGATTTCAGAAACAGGGAGATTTAAAATGCCACTATATGAATTTTGTGCAGAAAACATAACTCTTTTAGAAAAAGCTTTTCAAGCAGGAGCGCGACGAGTAGAACTATGTGATAACTTAGCGGTAGGAGGTACGACTCCTAGCTATGCTGTGATCAAAGAGGCTACAAAGCTTGCTAAGGAGTATCAGGCCAAGGTTATCGTCATGATTCGACCTCGAGGTGGAGATTTTGTATACTCTGAGCAAGAGCTAGACATCATGTTAGAAGACTGGAAAGTTGCTCGTGATTTGGGTGTTGATGGCTTGGCGGTAGGTGTCTTGACTGTTTACAATCAGCTTGATAAAGACGCCATGCTTCGTTTCATCCAAGCTAGCCAAGGATTTGAATTGACCATGCATATGGCATTTGACCAGATTCCTTTAGAAGATCAAGCGTCGACGATCGAGTGGATTAAGGAAGTGGGGGTGACCCGACTATTAACAAGAGCCGGCAGTCCAGAAACAGACATAGAACAACGGTTGGAACGCTACGAAGAGTATGCCAAGTTAGCGGATGGCCAAGTAGAAGTCTTGGCAGGTGGCGGTATCTCCTTGGAGAATCGTCAGCTTTTCCTTGACGTTCCAGGAGTGGATCAGGTACATGGGACCCGCGTTGTCTTTTAAATCTATATGAGTTGAGGACCATTCTTAACTCATTTTTTGCTTCTTTTTGGTATACTGGAGGAGAAGGAGTAGACCAGTGTTTTTACCAGATTATTTTGAGAAATATAGTATAGATAAAGAAAAAGCCCTGGCTTATGGGTTTTCAAAGCAGGGAGAGGTGTTTCGCTATGAGCAACTACTCCTCGATGGAGACTTCGAGCTCTATGTGACTGTTCAAGGAAAACAAGTTTGTTTTTGGTTAGTGGATCAAGAGACAGGCGACGACTATGTGCAACTCCATATGGACCAGATGGTTGGTCAATATGTGGGTCAAGTCAGAGAAGCCTGTCAGCAGGCCTTAGAAGATATCAGAAGCTCCTGTTTTGCTGTCAAAGTTTTTATGTATCCACAGACCAAGCGCTTGGTGGATTGGATCAGCCAGCAGTATGATCGTCCCCTCGAATATCTCTGGGACCGCTCACCGGACTCGGGTGTCTTTCGTCATCAAAAAGATCTCAAATGGTTTGGCGTTCTCATGAAGATTGACTGGTCCAAGCTAGATGCGAGACAGGAAGGGAAGATTGAGGTCTTAAATCTTAAACTGGACTATGTCAGCCAACTATTAGAAGAGTCTCCGTTCTATCCGGCCTACCATATGAACAAGAAGTACTGGATCAGCATTCCCTTGGATGAACGAGTTGAGGATGATCATCTTTTTGAGCTTGTGGCCAAGAGTTGGGCTTTGACCAAGAAGTAAGGGTTTCACCCAATAGATTCGTAAGAGTGAATGAAACATAAAAAAGAATGTTGAGGGGTCAACATTCTTTTTGAGTGGTAAATTTCCTGGCCTTATTGCTCTTTGGTCAATGAGAAGTGGAAATCTCTGTAATTGCTATAGTCAAACTCTGTATTGATATCTGTTGTAAAGGCTATCGGAGTATAATGACCTTCCTCAAGGATAAATCCTGGTTTGAAGCGGAAATTTGCTACTCCTAATCCAGTAATACCAGGAAGTAGTGCATCTGCGCCATTAAGACCTTCTGACTCCCAGTAATAAACATTACCAGATGCTTGAATAGCTCTTGCAGTATAGGTGGCTGTGCGGGTTGGTTCACTATCATTTTTAAAGCTAACGACAGTTGTAATATCTCCATTGGCTTCAATAGTCATTTTGATGCTATCTGCCTGAGGGCTAGATCCTACCCAAGTACCGACAAGTCCTGCAGGAACAACTGCTTGATCAGTTGAAGATGTATCTTCTGTCTTGTTCGCTTCAGTTGAAGCTGATGGGTTACTTGCCTGACTTGAAGGAGTAGTATTTTCTTTTGCTTGAGAAGAAGAAACTGTAGCTTTTTTATTCAAGCTAGCTTTTGGTTTTTTCTCAACTTTCGAGCTAGAAGCTTTTTCGGATGAGGAAGTTGTTTTATCTTTTGAGCCACACCCTCCCAAAGCAAGTCCAAGTGATGCAGCCACAAGAGAGGCTGCAGTCCAACGAATCAAAGATCGTTTCATAATATCACCTCTTTATCTTTCTGACTTAGATTATACTCCTATTGTTACAGATGTCAAGTGATATTTGTAATAAATGTAATTTTTTTGTAACATAGTTTTATATATAAAATAACTCAAGAAATAGAAAGGATAGGATGAATTATAGATAAGCGATAATTTGGGGTAATACCTCTTCCAGTTTGTCCTGATTGATACGGGCAAAGACATAGGGACAGCTTTGAATATAGGCAGATTCGAAGAAGTGGAGAGGGAGACCGCTATGTTTCAGACGAGCGACCGAAGGGACCTGTCTCAAATCTAGTAAGACTCCTCCAATGACTGGCCACACGGGGACGGACAGGGAATGTTGCTGGAGTAGGGAAGCAGCTTGCTCTTTTTGGATGACTTGTTGTTGGTGAAGGAGCCCTTTGTTTTTTGCAAACATGCCATTGTCAATATAGAGGCTCAAGGCCTTCTGCATAACCAAGTTACTTTCGTAGTCGAGTGTACCCTTGAGTTTTAAGACAGGGGAAAGAAGCGCTTGGGGGAGGACCATAGAAGTGATGCGGAGGGCAGAAAAGAGGCTAGTAGAAAAAGACTTGATGTAGATGACCCGGTCAGATGCATCCAGATAATGAAAGCTAGGAGAAAAATGTGGATCATAGTCTCCCAAGTAATCGTCCTCGACAATATAGACATCATAGAGTTCTGCTAAGGCCAATATCTGTTCCTTTTCTTGTTTGCTATAAGTATGTCCCAGAGGGTAATGGTAGCGGGGAATGGTATAGAAAAATTTGATTTTGCCACTTTTGAAGATGGCTTCCAGTTGGTCAAAGTCAATTCCTTGAGGCAAGCGATTGATGCTTTGATAAGGTAAGTCTTGCTCCTGAATTAACTTGTTGATACGGTAGTAGGTTGGTTGCTCTACTAGGATTTGTTCTTTTTGGTTAGGAAAGGCGACCTGACTTAAAAGGTAGAGGGCTTGCTGGGTTCCTGAGGTGATAACGATTTGTTTCTCCTGGGTATAAATGGCATCTTCTCGAAGGAGAGAAGAAATAGATTGACGGAGATCGACTAGACCTTCCTGTTTTTCATAGTAGTTGAAGAGGTAATTATCACGACCGACAAGGGTTTCGTTGATACAAGTCCGAAAGTCTTCAAAGGCCTGGAAGCGATCTTCCTTGAGTCGTAAAGGCAGATCAGTATGCTTTCCACACTCTTCCTCCAGGACATAGTAGCCACTTTGGGGCTTGGCATAGATATAGTTCTTGTAGCTGAGCTCGAGCAGGGCGCGCTGGACGGTATCCTTACTGCAGACATACTGACTGGCTAGTTGGCGAACGGAAGGCAGGCGGTCTCCAGTTTTTAGGATCCCCTGGTCAATCTGGTTTTTTAATGTTGTAAAAATTTTTTGGTATTTGGTCGTCATAACTGTCCCCGTACAATTTTTCTTTATTGTAGTCAATTGGAGTTAAAATTGCAAGTAAAGAATATGAAAAAAGACTCCCATTTTGAGAGTCCCTGATTGATGATAAAGTTATCTTAGAAACTTTCCTTAGGTGAGTACGGACGTCAGCGAACTTCTACGAAGTTCCATGACTTAGTTTTGGATCTATGGTTCCAAAACTCCCGAGTGCTAGAAACAATAGTGTTTCTAGCACCTTTCTCACAGCGGAAAGATTCACTAACTATTTAAATGAAGTTACTAGTCATTCATTTTAACTTTTTCAGCATTAGTTGATATGTATTAATAAAAAATGTAGGTCAACATTCTTAGACTCCCATTTTTTGGAGTCTAAGATTCTTACATGACATAAACAATCGCGATATATTGGAGGGCAGAAGCGGCTAAGATGAAGAGATGCCAAATCATGTGGAAATAAGGTTTCTTTTTGGCGTAAAATCCAGCTCCAACTGTGTAACATAGGCCACCCATCAGCATCAAGCCCCAGAAGGTTGGACTTGTCTGGCTGATGATCTGTGGGATAATGAAAATCACCAACCATCCCATAATCAAATAGAGGGCCAAGCTGAATTTTTCATTTACCTTCTTAGCAAAAATCTTATAAAGAATTCCGAAGATGGTCGTCCCCCATTGAATCAGGATAATGGCATAGCCGAACCAGTTGTTCATGAGAGAAAGGACGACGGGTGTATAGCTACCTGCAATGGCAATATAGATCATGGAGTGATCGATGATCCGAAGGACATACTTCTGAGGTGAGTCATAGGCCATAGCATGGTAGATGGTCGATGAGAGAAACATGAGAAAGAGACTGATAACAAAAATCGAAGTCCCGACAGTTGCTAAAGTTCCATGTGTTTCATAACTATAAATAGCTGAAGTTGGAAGAAGAAAGAGCATCAAAACAGCCCCGACTGCATGGGTGACACTATTTGCGATTTCTTCCCCAAAGGATAATCGTTTACTTAATTTACTAGCATAATTCACTTTTATTTTACCTCCTCAGAATGAACATGGATATAGGATAGTGTTTCTTGGTAGAGTAGCACGGTACGACAGGCAGATCCGATAATAGGTGCTAAAGGTTCTTTCTCTTCATGAAGAAAGTCCACAAAACTATTATAGAGGTCTGCGGAGTTGGCTTGACTCTGCAAGAGGTTCAAGGTAGCTGCGATCTCTTGAATCGAAAAAACCGTCTTTAAGGTCGTAATAGCAATGAGACGGGCAACCTGCTGTCGCTTGTATTTCTTCTTATCTGGTTTTGGCAGGTAGCCGTGTTTAACGTAATTATTGACCATGGAGGCTGTCAAGCCCTTGTCTGTTTCTGAGATAAAAGGCGCACATACCTTATTGACATAGAGGAGGACCTGGTCCAAATAAAGGTCAATGTCAGGAATTTCTTCCCACTTGGGATAAGTGTAGTTGAATAAAATAGTTTTCACCTCTTTATTATCTAGTTTTAATAACTAGATAATAACATGATGGGGATTTTATGTCAAGCGAAAATGAAATATGGTACAATAATTCTATGAAACTATTAATTCCAACTGCAAAAGAAATGAATCTGGATACCCCAGAAAAAACGGGTCATCCTGTATCAAATGAGCCACAAGCGGTCATCGATGCCTTAGCTTCATTATCTCTAGAAGAGTTAGCATCGCTTTATAAGATTTCTGAAGAACGAGCAAGTGAAGAAGAGCAACGGATCCAAGCGCTCAAGTCTGGTACAGCTAAGACCTATCCAGCTTTGAATCTCTTCGACGGCCTCATGTATCGGAATATCCGCCGTACGGACTGGACAGAAGCAGAAGCTGCTTATGTACAAGACCATCTCTTGATCACCTCAGCTCTTTATGGGGTGATTCCAGCCCTTACTCCGATTGCTCCTCATCGTTTGGACTTTCTCATGAAGCTCAAGGTCCAGGGGAAATCCTTAAAGACTTTTTGGAAGGCTGTCTATGATAAAGCTCTTGAGGAGGAAGATCTGATTATATCTTTGCTTTCCAGTGAGTTTGAAACTGTCTTTTCTAAGGAGATTCAAGATCGAATGGTGACCTTTAAATTTCTAGAAGAGAAAAATGGTCAGTTGAAGGTGCATTCGACTATATCTAAGAAAGCGCGTGGGGCTTTTGTGACAGCCTTACTAGAGAAGCAGATCACGAAGGTCGAAGAGATGAAGCAGTTAAGCTTTAATGGCTTTGCCTACCAGGATGATTTATCGACTGACAAACAATTAGTCTTTGTGAAATATGAGTAAATAAAAGGTACTAGTCAGCAACTACTAGTACATCAGATTGGAGGCAAAGCACTCTTAAAAACTTTCCTTAGGTGAGTACGGAAGTCGGCGAACTTATTCAAAGTTCCATGACTAATTATTGAGCCTCTTCGCTCTTTAATTTCTTGGCTCAGGCTAAAACAGTTCCCCAAACTGTTTTACTCTCAATAATCCGGGTGCCTGAAATATAATTGTTTCAGGCACTTTTCTCACAGCGGAAAGTTTTAACTCTGCTTAATGACTCAAAAAATCTTTTTAAGGTACTAGTTAACAGCGACTAGTACATTTTGTTCTTGAGAATAAAAAAAACGCGTTCATAGCTAGCAACACAAGTCAGCTGGCCATGAACACGACTGATTGAATGATTAGAATTTAGTGGGAGCCCTTTAGTTTTTTCAGAAGAGTTTGCAGTTGTTTTTGCTCTTCTTCGCTAAAGACATTCATAACTTTTTGAACATTTCGTATATGATCAGGAAGTACTTCGATAATTTTTTTACGTCCCTTTTCTGTCAAAGAAACAATGCAGGCACGACGGTCATCTGGATCCGTTTCGCGCTTGATCCATCCATCACGCACCATATTTCGAATCACGACAGTCATATTTCCAGAGGTCGCTAAAATACTGTCAATCAGGTTCTGAATACGGAGATCCCCCTTACTGTACAAGGTTTCTAAAACGGAAAACTGAGTAGGGGTCAACTGATGGTCCTTAAAGACATGAGACTCTGATGCACGAAAAGTCCGTTCCGCCTTGTGAAAGACAATCATCGTTTTTAATTCTGTTTGGGCTTCTTCAAATAGTTTTTCTAAATTCTTCATACTATTATTTTATCAATAAATAGTATTAGACGCTATTAAGCCTTAATATCAAATACATTACAGGTGGGTGACAAGATAATGGAATTATCAACACAAGAAATAGGTCTGTTAACTTCACTTTCAAATTATTTACAATTCGAATAGTTAGAAGGAGTAAAGTTTATGTGGAATCTTTAGCAAAATCTTGCTCCAAGTCAGATTTATGGTGTATAATATAGGTATTGTAGCCAGCTTCTGGTAGAATCTTTGTTTAAATTGGTTCGTCTGTAACTGGTCCCAGATAGAAAGTAGGTAAGGTATGAAAATTTCTGATCGTGTATTAAAGATGGAAGAAAGTGTCACCCTGGCAAGTGATGCCAAGGCAAAAAAACTAAAGGCAGAAGGAAAAGATATCCTCTTTCTAACCTTGGGCCAGCCTGATTTTCACACTCCTGAGAATATTCAAGATGCTGCAGTTCAAGCTATTCGGGATGGACGGGCTTCCTTTTATACGGTTGCTTCTGGCCTTCCAGCATTAAAGGCTGCCGTCAATACCTATTTCGAACGCTACTATGGATATTCCGTTTCACCAAATCAAGTCACCTTTGCGACAGGTGCCAAGTTTTCGCTCTATACCTTCTTTATGGCTGTGCTCAATCCAGGTGATGAGGTTATTATCCCGACACCATACTGGGTCAGCTATGGAGACCAGGTCCTGATGGCAGAAGGGGTTCCCGTCTATGTCAAAGGACACCAAGCCAATGATTTTAAGGTATCCGTTGAGCAATTGGAAGAAGCTCGGACGGAGAAAACTAAGGTCTTGGTCTTAAACTCTCCTTCTAATCCGACGGGGATGATTTATAGCAAGGACGAACTCCTAGCCATTGGAAATTGGGCTGTCGAACATGACATTATTATTTTAGCGGATGATATCTATGGTCGTCTGGTCTATAACGGCAATGAGTTTGTTCCGATTTCAAGCTTATCGGAAGCCATCCGCAAACAAACGGTTGTCATTAACGGTGTTTCAAAAGCCTATGCTATGACAGGTTGGCGGGTTGGTTATGCGGTTGGTGATCCCGAAATCATCGCAGCTATGAGTAAACTGACTGGTCAAACAACTTCCAACCTGACGGCCGTATCGCAGTATGCTACGATTGAAGCCTTGACAGGTCCACAAGACTCGGTAGAGGTGATGCGTCAAGCCTTTGAGGAGCGTTTGAATACCATCTATCCTCTTTTGTGCGAAGTTCCAGGTTTTGATGTCATCAAGCCACAGGGAGCTTTCTATCTCTTCCCAAATGTCAAAAAAGCCATGGAGATGAAAGGTTATACAGATGTGACAGAGTTTGCAACTGCCATCCTGGAAGAAGTGGGTGTTGCCCTTATTACAGGTGCTGGATTTGGAGCCCCAGAAAATGTCCGTCTTAGCTATGCTACTGACCTGGAAACGTTGAAAGAAGCTGTTCGCCGCTTGCATCAATTTATGGAGAATTAAAATAAGAGAGTGGGACAGAAATCGGTAATTCGTCAGAATTCGATTTCGTCGTCCCACCTCCGCACAGTTGAGTAGGGCTGTAAAAGCTGATGAAATCAGCGTAGTAGAGCCCACTCAACCACTGCGTATTGCTCGACAATCCAAAAATAATTGAGAGGCTAGGACTTTTGTCTTAGCCTCTTTTCTATAGAATTATAAGTAATCGACAGATAGAATAGTATTCGCCTTTTTCACAGGGACACGGGTCTTAGCCCCATTGTTTCCTTTTGGAAGGCGGAATTTTTTCACTTCTGGACTAGATGGTTTTGCTGGAGCCTTCTTGCTAACAGGTACGCGTGTTTTGGCTCCATTATTTCCTTTTGGAAGACGAAGTTTCTGAACAGGTTTTTCTGGAGTAGAAGGAATCACAGGTTTTTCAACAACTGGGCTTGTCACTTCTTTATAGAAATAGGTTACAGTAACTAGGTTAGAAATGTGGAGTTTATGAGAGGTCAATTCTCCTTTGTCAGCAGATTGGAAGGTATAAGTTTTTCCATTGGCTTGAATCTGTGCGGGTGCTGTTGGGAGACCAGCTTCATAAGCCAAATCAAGGCTCCGCTCGACGCTATTTTCTTGGGAAGGAACAATTTCTTGTCCCTTATCGTCTACAAAACGAGCACGTTTTACAACTTCAGGATTCAAATCGATATCGTCATAGAGATGAATGACTTCAATGACGGGCGCGTTTGCAGTTCCTTTTTCAGGAGCGCTCTTGTAATGGAAGCCATCTTTAATATCAAGCTCAGAATATCGTACTCGATACCATGTTTTTCCATTTTCGTCTGTAACGGTTGCTGGCCCATTTCCAGAAACGTCATATTTGGTGAAAGCACGGGCTTCAACTGTCTTGTAGACGACATCTGTAGAAGATGCAATTGGAGAAAAGTCTGGTTTCAAAGTCCGACGACGATGGATGACACGAATTTCGGAGATTCGTGGATCTACTGGTGTTTCAGCAGGAGCTGGGGTTGGTTCCTCAACTGTTGGGATAGCTGTTTCTTCGCTAGGAAGTGGTGCTGTTTCTTCGTTTGTAGCTGTAGTAGCTGAACTCTCTGAACTTCCTGAAACAGGAGCAAGCCTATCTTGTCATTCAGTGACAGGGCCTGTCTGCTCATCAGCAAAAGTGGTTGTTGCGAGACTGAGGGCTAAAACAGCTGCACACAATCCCGTAGTGAGTTGAATTTTCTTTTTCATTTTTTCCTCCTTATACATACTGTTAGTATAACTTGTAAGCTTTTTACTTGTCAAAAACGGTTGCTAGAAAGACTAAAAAAGACTGGAATTCCCTTTGAAAAATCAAAATATAGGAAAAAATTTTTATATCGGTTCAAGAATTTGAAAAGTTGATTGACTTTTCTTTAAAAAGTCAGCTTTCGTTAAAAAAAGACGCATTTTAGCTTGTGAGAGATAGCTATCAAGTCCTAATTGTGGTAAAATGAAAGGTGACCATGTCTTCGGACAAGTACAATGAGAAAAGGAAGATGTATTATGACAAAACGGATTACCATCATCGAAGTAAAAGACTATGTCGGTCAAGAAGTGACCATCGGTGCTTGGGTGGCGAATAAATCAGGAAAAGGGAAGATCGCATTCTTGCAATTGCGTGACGGAACGGCCTTCTTCCAAGGTGTTGCTTTCAAACCAAACTTTATCGAAAAATTCGGCGAAGAAGTAGGTCTTGAAAAATTTGACACCATCAAACGTCTAAGCCAAGAAACATCTGTTTTCGTGACAGGGATTGTCAAAGAAGACGAGCGTTCTAAATTTGGTTACGAGCTCGATATTACAGACATCGAAGTGATCGGTGAATCTCAAGATTACCCAATCACTCCAAAAGAACATGGAACAGACTTCTTGATGGACAACCGTCACTTGTGGCTTCGTTCACGCAAACAAGTAGCTGTCATGCAAATCCGTAATGCGATCATCTATGCAACTTATGAGTTTTTTGATAAGAATGGCTTCATGAAGTTTGATAGCCCAATTCTTTCAGGTAATGCGGCAGAAGATTCAACTGAACTGTTTGAAACTGACTACTTTGGAACACCAGCCTACTTGAGTCAATCTGGTCAGCTTTATCTTGAAGCGGGTGCTATGGCTCTTGGTCGCGTCTTTGACTTTGGTCCAGTATTCCGTGCTGAAAAATCTAAGACTCGTCGTCACTTGACTGAGTTCTGGATGATGGATGCTGAGTATTCATACTTGACACATGATGAATCACTTGACTTGCAAGAAGCTTATGTTAAAGCTTTGCTTCAAGGTGTTTTGGACCGTGCTCCTCAAGCCTTGGAAACATTGGAACGTGATACTGAGCTCTTGAAACGCTACATTGCAGAGCCATTCAAACGCATCACTTACGATGAAGCGATTGATCTCTTGCAAGAGCATGAAAACGATGAAGACGCTGACTACGAACATTTGGAACATGGAGATGACTTCGGTTCACCACACGAAACGTGGATTTCAAACCACTTTGGTGTACCAACCTTTGTCATTAACTACCCAGCAGATATCAAGGCCTTCTACATGAAGCCAGTTCCTGGTAACCCAGACCGCGTGCTTTGTGCCGACTTGCTTGCACCAGAAGGCTACGGAGAAATCATCGGTGGCTCCATGCGTGAGGAAGACTACGACGCTCTTGTTGCGAAGATGGAATCACTTGGTATGGATCGTACAGAGTATGAATTCTACCTTGACCTCCGTAAATACGGTACAGTCCCACACGGTGGATTTGGTATCGGTATCGAGCGTATGGTAACCTTCGCAGCTGGTACAAAACACATCCGTGAAGCCATTCCATTCCCACGTATGTTGCACCGTATCAAACCTTAAGAACTATATAAAACGTCAGTTGGCGTTTTTACTTTAAACGAAAGAGGTGGGGAAAATGTAGGCAACTCTAAGTAAGTCTTTTAGAAAAACTCATATTATATATTGAAAGAGAGAAAAAAATGTTTAAAAGAACTTACAAAGGCAATATTCCACTCCTGGCAGGTCTGGAATTCACTTCTTATTTTGGAATTACTAGTTTTTGGATTTTATTTTTTATCCAAAATGGTCTTTCCTTGCTTCAAATCGGTCTATTAGAGAGTATCTTTCATGGGACAAGTCTCTTATGTGAAATCCCATCTGGTATGTTGGCCGATCGATTTAGCTACAAGACCAATCTCTATTTGGCTCGCTTGGCCAGTATTGTGTCCTCTATCTTGATTTTGTTTGGTCAGGGGATTTTTTGGATTTATGCGATTGCTATGATGGTCAATGCTTGGTCCTACAATTTTGACTCAGGGACCAGTACCGCTTTCTTATATGATTCTGCTGTTGAAGCTGATCAAAAGGACCGATATCTTCAGATTTCTAGCTTTTTATCTGGTGTGGCAGAAGTCACCCGAACCTTAGGTACAGTTGTGGCAGGCTTCTTTATTCACGGAGCATTGGCCTGGACCTATCTGATTGCTATTGGACTATCCTTGCTATCCATCCTCTTGATTTTTCTAATGAAAGAGCCAGAGAGTAAGAGCGGTGAAAGAAATCACTTGACCATAAAGCGTATATTGGAGGTAGTGAAACAAGAGTGGCAGGAAAAACCAGTCTTGTTTTACTGGATGTTCACCTATCAGCTGGTAGGAACCATCATGTGTATGTTTTATTTTTACTACCAACAGAAAATCAGTGACCTAGCTAGTTGGCAAGTATCGCTCATCATGTTGATTGGAAGTGGATTTAATCTTCTAGCAGTTTATCTAGCTAGTCAAATCGGGAAAAAATGGAACAGTAATCAAGTCTTTCCAATCCTGGTTGCACTGACAGGTTTGGCCTTGCTGTTGGTAGGGTGGAGGACTCCATTCGCCTATCTGAGTGTCTATCTCTTGACCAATGCCCTTTATGCAGTGTATCAACCCATTTACTACAATGATTTACAAGCTTATTTGCCTTCTAGTGTACGAGCAACCATGCTTAGTATCAATTCGATGATGTTTAGTTTGTCTATGATTGTGATCTTCCCACTGACTGGTTGGTTGATTGACACTTGTGGATTTGTAGCTGTTTTCCTTGTACTAGGCCTTGTGATCCTCCTATCTTTCCCTCTCTTACTGATTGGATTAGGGAAAATGGGCAATCTATTAAATAAGGGGACAAAGATGGAATAATATTCCTGACGTACATTGGGTCGTTTTTCAACTCTCTCTGCTTTGCAGGGAGAGTTTTTCTCTCTTTCTAAATTGTGGTAAAATAAGTACATCCATTAGAAAGAGAAACTAGTAGTATGAAAGACTTATTGAAATACTTCAGGAATTATAAAAAAGAATCCATACTGGGACCGTTTTTCAAGTTGTTAGAAGCAACTTTTGAATTACTGGTTCCACTTTTAATTGCCCATCTGGTCGATCAGCTCATCCCCCGTCAGGATCAAGGGGGGATATTTGGACTGGTTGGTCTCTTATTTGTTTTTGCTGGTTTTGGGGTTCTTGTAGCGATAACGGCCCAATATTATTCGTCAAAAGCAGCGGTTGGCTATACCAAGGAATTGACTAATGACCTATATGAGAAGATTCTCAGCTTGTCTAAGGAGCAAAGAGACCGTTTAACCACCTCAAGTCTCGTGACGCGCTTAACCAGTGATACCTATCAGATTCAAACGGGGATTAATTTATTTTTACGTCTATTTCTCCGTGCGCCGATTGTCGTTTTCGGATCGATTTTTATGGCCTTCACCATTAGTCCGCAACTGACCTTATGGTTTATTGGTATGGTTGCCCTCTTGACCTTAATCATTGTCCTTATGTCTCGTCTGGTCAATCCTCTTTATGCGCGCATAAGGAAAATTACGGACCGAATGGTTACCATTACGCGTCAGCAGTTACAAGGGATGAGGGTTATCCGCGCCTTTGGGCAGGCATCTCACGAAGAAGCAGAGTTTAATGAGGTTAACCAAGACTATACGAAGTGGCAATTAGTGGTCTCTAAATGGTCTAGTTTAATCAGTCCCTTAACTTTTCTCGTCGTGAATGGAACCTTGATTTGTATTCTTTGGCAAGGGCAAGCCTCTATTCAAATGGGGACCCTCAGTCAAGGAATGTTGGTTGCTTTGGTCAATTACCTGCTTCAAATTTTGACGGAATTGCTGAAGTTAGCCATGTTGGTGACATCGCTCAACCAAAGCTATATTGCTGCTGGTCGGATAGTCCAGGTCTTTGAAGAAAAAAGTGAAGAGCTGGATCAAGAGTTGGATGATGTATCTGTTTCTGACCCTCAACTGGCCCTCCAGATCCAAGACCTTGTCTTTACCTATCCTTTAGCTGCAAAACCATCCTTAGAAGGGATTCACTTATCCCTGAACAAGGGCCAAACTTTGGGAATCATAGGAGGGACAGGTGCTGGTAAATCTACTTTGGTTCAATTGTTAGGTCATCTGTATGAAGCAAGTAAAGGAAGTCTAACTATTTTTAAAGATGGAGAAAATCCAAAGACTCTTCGTCAATGGCGTGACTGGGTAGCAGTAGTTCCACAAAAGGCTGAGCTCTTTAAAGGGAGTATTCGTTCAAACCTAACATTAGGATTAAATGAGGAACAGAACGAAGAGCAGTTGTGGTGGGCCTTGGGAGTTGCGCAAGCAGCTGATTTCGTCCGTGAGAAAGAGGGAGGACTAGAGGCTCCCGTAGAAGCTTTTGGACGGAATTTTTCTGGTGGTCAACGGCAACGTTTAACCATCGCTCGGGCTGTCCTTCGCCAAGCACCATTTTTGGTCTTGGATGATTCTACATCTGCCTTGGACTATTTGACAGAAGCAAGACTATTACAGGCTCTAAAAGAGGAGTTGACGGAAACAAGCCTCATCCTCATCTCGCAGCGGACCAATAGTCTACGAAGTGCTGAGCAAATTCTCATCTTAGATAAAGGTCGTCAAGTCGGCCTAGGAAGTCATGAAGACTTGGTGGCAACCAATCCTTTATACCAAGAGATTCATTTCTCCCAACAGAAGAGAGAGGAGGGGGCAGAATGAAACAGAAGACTTATTTACGGCGCTTGCTTGCTGATATAGCCAAACAGCCCATTTGGCTAATCTTAGCCAGTCTGGGAACCATCTTACAAGTCTTGTTGACCGTCTATATCCCTATCCTAATCGGGCGGGCAATAGACTTAGTGGTCCTCCCTGATGCAGCTCACCTCATACTCCCACTTATCCTGCAAATGGGTCTAGTGATCCTCTTTGCAACCTTGATTCAATGGTTGAATCCTTTAATTTACAATCAGATGATCTATCGATACAGTGAGGACTTAAGGGAGAAGGTCATCCAGAAAGTACATGTCCTTCCTTTATCTTTCCTGGATCGTCAAGGTACTGGGGATTTGGTCAGTCGCTTGACCACGGACGTTGAACAACTGAACAATGGTTTATTCATGGTCTTCAGTCAGTTCTTTGTTGGTCTTCTTACAATCTTAGTGACCATCGCTAGTATGGCCCGATTGGATTGGATGATGATGGGGATGGTTTTGATCCTGACTCCTTTATCACTCTTTATCGCTCGTTTTATTGCCAAGCGTTCCTACCATCTCTTTCGGATGCAGACCCAAGCTCGTGGGGCTCAGACGCAGATGATTGAAGAATCTCTCAGTCAAGAAAGCTTGCTCCAAGCTTTTAATGCGCAGGGTCAGTTTAAAGACAAGTTTATTGAGATCAATGGCGACTATGCTGGTTATTCTCAAGAGGCGATTTTTTATTCCTCTACCGTTAATCCTGCGACGCGCTTTGTCAATGCCCTGATTTATGCGTTGGTGACAGGATTTGGAGCCTTCCGAATCCTATCTGGAACGGGCTTTACTGTTGGCCAGTTGGTGACCTTCCTCAACTATGTCAATCAGTATACCAAACCCTTCAATGACATCTCATCTGTCCTTGCTGAGTTGCAAAGTGCCTTGGCTTGTGCGGAACGTCTCTACAGTGTCTTGGATCAAGAGGAAGTGAAAGAAAGTGGCAAGAGAGACTTGCAAGAAGAGACTGTCAAAGGAGCTGTCCAATTTGATCATGTCAGCTTTGGTTATCGCCCTGATCAGACCCTCATAAAGGACCTCTCCATTTCCATCCCGCCAGCTAGTAAGGTAGCTATTGTTGGTCCAACTGGGGCTGGGAAATCTACACTAATTAACCTTCTCATGCGATTCTATGATGTGGATCAGGGGCAGTTGAGCTTAGATCATGAAGCTGTAGATAGCTATAGTCTAGAAAGCTACCGCAAGCAGTTTGGAATGGTTCTACAAGAGACTTGGCTCAAAGTTGGAACGGTTCATGAGAATATCGCATTTGGTCGACCAGATGCTAGTCGGGAAGAAGTGGTTCAAGCAGCAAAAGCTGCCAATGCTGATTTCTTCATTCAACAGCTTCCAGATGGCTATGATACCTATCTAGCGGATGCGGGAGACTCCCTCTCTCAAGGACAAAGACAGCTTCTGACCATTGCTCGGGTCTTTCTTGCAGTACCTAAGATTCTGATCCTAGATGAGGCGACCTCTTCCATTGACACGCGGACAGAGTTGCTCATTCAGGAGGCCTTTCATAAGTTGATGATGGGTCGAACGAGCTTTGTGATTGCCCATCGTCTATCTACAATTGAAAATGCGGATCTCATCCTAGTTATGGTAGATGGAAATATTGTCGAATACGGGAATCATACGGAGTTGATGGCTCAAAAAGGCGTATATTACAAAATGCAAACTGCCCAACTTTCTAGTAATTAAGACAGAAAAAGACTGGATCTTTGTCCAGTCTTTTGTATTTAATCCTGCTGATCTTTTAAAAGATAGAGAAGAGAGAAGGCCAGGAGAGCCATAGCAATACCTAATACTGTAAAAATAAAAGCATTGCTTTCGGAGATGAATCCGATGGTACTAAGAGCAAAAGGTGTAATGGCTGCTCCAAAGCTACAACCTAAAACGGCAACAGAAGTAACATGATTCAAGCGTTTAGCAGGGATCTTCTCTGAAATAATCTGAAAAACCATTGTGAGGGATGTACTATAGGTATAACCTGAGAAGAGAGCAGAAATTCCAAGTAAAGGAATGCTAGGAGAAAGAGCTATCGCAATTAATGAAAGGCCGAAAGCAATACCCGCAAATGTAATGAGCTTATTCTTAAAGGTATGGACAAGTCCAGAGAATGTGAGACCTGCGAGGATACCAATTAGTTGCATACCGCTTAGGATGAGACTAGCTGAGTTGTATGATTCTTTGAAAGTATAAGCAACAATACTTGGTATGCGAAGAGTAACACCGACATTACATAAGACAATCATTGCGGCTACAAGAGCTAAGATAATGGTTAATTTCCACTCTTCTTTTTTTAGCGGCTCTTTATGGTTAGCAGAAGCATGATGTTCTTCTTCGTGTTTTTCATAAGGAACGAAGGTTAAGAAAAGGAAGAGAACAATTAAACCAGCTCCATAAGCTAAGAAACTTGCAGTCCAACCAAATTGTAATAGAAAACCAACTAATAAGGTGACTAAGGCAGTTCCGACTACTTCAGCAGAACCACGAAATCCAAGTGTTTGGATTCTTTCGCGACCATGGTAGCGTTCGCTAATGATGGAGATTGCCTTTGCATTGATCAATCCGACTCCCATCCCAAAAATTAAACGTGAGAGAAAAAGAATCGGATAAGCTTGGTTGATGAAGGGAATCATTCCAAAAAAGGAAAGAATCAAGAGACCGGTAACAATCATCTTTCTTTCATCTAAAAACTTCTCGATAAGAGTATTTAAAAATAAGGTGACCATGATACCAGCAGATGGAAGAGATACCAAGAGTTCAATCTGGCCTTTAGGTAAATCCTTATAATAATTAAACATGGAAGGAAGTGCGCTTGAGATAGAGAAAGAAGTTGTTAGTACCAGAGATAAAGAAAGGATACTAACTTTTTCTAATAATTTTTTCATATTTACCTACATTCTTTTATTACGTCTTTTGACACTCTACTATGGTATAGTTTTTTGATTCATTTAGCAAGTTATTTAGATGAAATTTCTTAATATTTTTCATATTTGGAAGAAGAAAAAAACTGGAGGTTTAACTCCAGTTTTTATTTCTATTAAACGTTTAAGACTTTATCCAAGAATTCTTTCAATCGTGGGTGTTGTGGGTTGTCGAAGATTTGGTCTGGTTTGCCGTCTTCGAGGAATTCCCCATCAGCGGTAAAGATGACACGATTGGCTACTTGACGAGCAAATCCCATCTCGTGGGTAACGATAATCATGGTCATGCCTTGTTTAGCCAAGTCCTTCATAACGTTCAGTACGTCCCCTACCATTTCAGGGTCAAGGGCAGAAGTCGGTTCGTCAAAGAGCATGACATCTGGCTTCATTGCCAAACCACGCGCAATGGCCACCCGCTGTTTCTGACCACCTGACAAGCTATCAGGAGAGACATCAGCTTTGTCAGCCAGTCCAACCTTTTCCAAGAGTTCCATTGCTAATTCCTTAGCTTCTTCCCGACTCATACGTTTGTGCTCTAAAGGAGCAAACATGATGTTTTCGATAACACTCATATGAGGGAAAAGGTTGAAGTGCTGGAAGACCATCCCGACATTTTCACGAACGATATCAATGTTTGTTTTTGGATCAGTAAGATCATAGCCGTTCACGGTAATCTGTCCCTTGGTTACTTCTTCGAGAAGATTGAGACTGCGTAGGAAGGTTGATTTACCTGAACCAGATGGTCCGATGATACAAACCACATCTCCTTCGTAGAATTTTGTTGAGATGCCTTTTAGGACCTCATTTTCACCGTAATATTTGTGGAGGTCATGGACATCAATTTTTAATTTAGCCATTAGTTAGCCCTCTTTTCTAATTGTTTTGCAAAGCGTGTCAATAAGGTAATGATGACGAGGTAAAAGACCGCAAGGATTGCATACATCTTGAAACTTTGGTAGTTTCGAGCGATGATAATCTTACCAGTTTGGAAGAGCTCGACCAAACCGATCGCAGACACGATAGTCGTATCTTTCAGTGCAATAACGAATTGGTTGACGAAGTTTGGAAGCATCAGTTTAGTCGCTTGAGGCAATATGATCTTGCGCATGGTCTTGCTATAAGAAATCCCGAGGCTTCGACTAGCTTCCATCTGTCCGGCAGGGACTGCTTGAATCCCTCCTCGAACAATCTCAGCAATATAAGCAGCAGCATTGAGGGAGAGAGCGATGGTACCTGCAAGGAAGTCATTGATTGGGGATTGGTGACCCGTCATGGACTCGATCAAATTGGGAATTCCCCAGAAGATGAAGGCAGCAAGGATCATCAGTGGGATACCACGGATGACATCGACGAAGATCTCTGCTGTCCAACGAAGCCATTTATAAGGACTGACACTGAACATTCCAAAGATGATCCCAATCACCATAGCGATCGCAAATGATAGAAGTGCTAGTGCAATAGTGACCCCAAGTCCACTTAACAATTGTTTGTAGTTGTTTTGGAGCAAGCCCCAGATAGTCGTTTCATCCACTGAAGTAGATTCTGTGGATTCTTCGCTATCGCTTGAAAGGTACTTATCCAAGATCTTTTGGTATTCGCCACTTTCTTTTAAGTTGGCCAAACCGTTGTTGAACATTTCAATCAATTCAGGGTTCGAATCCTTTTGGACAGCGAAGGCAACTTGCCCACTTGGAGTTCCTTCGATAGGTGTTTTGAATTTACGTCCTTGTTTAATGGCATATTTGATGACAGGTTCGTCATCCATGATAGCAGCTACAGAACCAGAGTTCAAGCTGTCATACATAGAAGCCCCATCTGAGAAGGTTTTGATTTTATAGCCATACTTGCTCTTGTTTTCCTCGAGGAAAGTTTGAGAAGCAGTACCATTTTTGACACCAACTGTTTTTCCTTTTAGATCTTCGTAGGAAGCAATGTTACTACTTTCTTGAACTGCTAGGATTGAATTCGTTGTGTAGTATGGATCTGAGAAGTCAAAAGTCGCCTTACGCGCATCAGTAACAGTCATCCCGGCAATCATTCCATCGGCATTACCATTCTGGACATCACTGACAGCAGCATCAAAACCTGGATTGCTAATTTCTAGAGTAAAGCCTTGGTCTTTGGCAATGGCCTTAATCAATTCCATATCAATCCCAGTGTATTTACTTTGATCATTTTGGAAGACGAAGGGAGCAAAAGAGGAATCACTAGAAATTTTGTATTTTTTCTTCTTAGGAGTCGCCTTTTGGCCAGCTTTTGTGCTCGTTTCAGGAACAGCAGAAGTGCTGGCGGTAGTCGTTGTTGAAGATGATGATTGGCTGCTTCCAGTCCATTTTTCAATAATTTGGTCTAGAGTACCATCTTTCTTCATTTGAGCAAGGGCAGTATTGAATTGTTTAATAAGGTTTTCATGGGACCCATCTTTTTTGACCCCAAAAGCAAAGCTTCCAACAGCTTCTCCTTCCATATTAATAGAAAGATCTTGGCCTTGCTTAATGGCATATTCGATAACAGGTTGGTCGTCCATAATGGCATCCACTGCACCGGTTGATAAACTATTGTTCATCAAATCACTGGTATCGAATGTCTTGATCGTATAACCGTACTGATCTTTGTTCTTCTGAAGGAAGCGTTGAGCGGCTGTTCCGTTTTTGACTCCGACCGTTTTTCCTTTGAGCTGGTCATAGGAAGTGATTTTATTTGCTTTCTTAGTCGCAATCACGACTTTTGTATCATAGTAGGTATCAGACATAGCAAAGACTTGTTCGCGCTCTTTGGTCTTGGTCATCCCTGCCATAATGGCATCGGCTTGGCCGGATTGGACCATGTTGACAGCCGCATCAAAGCCTGGGAAAGACTTGTCTAATGTCCAACCGTTGATTTCAGCGACCTTGTCCAAAATTTCAACGTCAATTCCTTTATAAACTTGGTCTGAGTCTTTAAATTCGAAGGGTGCATATGCCGTATCGAAAACGACCTTAACAGTTTCAGCCTGTGCTTGGCTCGCAAAGGCGAATAGTGGAAATAAGAAAAGCAAACATGCTACTAGTTTTTTCTTCATTTCGTTCTCCTTTATATCTAATCCACTGGTCTCGAGAAGAGCAATGGAAGGGATACCCTAAGAGGGCTTTAAAAAAACAAAGAATTCATACTGAAACAAGTATGAATTTCAATCATTTATTTTTTACAAGGTTTATCATACCACAAATGAAACCTAAAATCAAGAATTTTAACCATTCCATGTTAGGTTTTCTAACATCATTAAATATTGCAGTCTCTGATTTTCTTTGCTACAATGAAACTATAAGATAAAAGGAGGAATATCATGAAGAAAGGGAAGATCATTCAAGATATAAAAACTAACACCTCATGGCCAGTACTTGTTTCTACACTATTCTATGTGTTTTTAACCTTCCTATTTGTTGAAGGTGGACTTTGGTTTGGGAGGGAGTTTGTTGGACCATTTTCTCTAGTCATAGAGTTCTTAACAGAGCTCTTTTCACCAGGCAATGGGGGAGCAAGTGTCCAAGAATTATTCTACCATTATTTTCTTTATTGTGAGCTTTTCAGTTTTGTATTCATTCTTTTACTCTTTATTTTTTGGGTGAAGTTCATTGAGAAGAATCCCTTATCGACTTTAGGTTTTGTAAAAAGAAATTGGCTTAAATATCTTAGCTGGGGAGTCTTAATCTCCCTGCTTCAAATGGGTGTGATTGCCCTTGTCTACCAGGTGGGGGGAATCGGGTCTTTTGAGCTTAATGAATTAAGTTTAGAACCCATCCTCTTTATTCTAGGTTTATTCCCTTTTTGGCTTCTTCAAGGAGGGACTGAAGAAGTAGCGACGCGGGGTTGGCTCCTAACTCGGATTGCAGCAAGAACTAATCTACCTTTAGCAATCGCGATTTCTAGTAGTCTCTTTGGCTTTCTCCATCTGGGAAATTCAGGAGTGACCTTCTTATCCGTACTGAATATCATCCTCGATGGAGTGCTAGCTGGTCTTCTCCTTATCTACACCAATAGTATCTGGCTAGTGGTCGCCCAACACGGTACTTGGAACTATGTACAAGGAAATCTCCTTGGTTTTCAAGTCAGTGGAACGGGCGCAGATGCGTCTATCTTTAGCTTTACTATGGGATCAGGACCTGACTGGCTGACCGGAGGGGCATTTGGTGCAGAAGGATCGATCATCACCACTCTGGTTCTTCTTGTATCCCTAGTGATTGTTTATCGCTTAGGGGAGAGGAAAGAAAGAGTTGTTACTGAACAAGTAAGAAATGGCTGAAAGGAAATAATGATGAATAAGGAGACAGGTTCTTGAGCCTGTCTTTTTCCTGTGACAGGATCCTCTCTTCAAAAGTAAGAGCAATATCAATTTAAAGATCGATCAAATGAGGCAATTCAATTATTGAATGATAATTGCTGGATAAGTAATGACATTGATGGTATTCAAATTAGATAATTTAATATTACGAATTTTGTTCAAGATAGTGTAAAATAGATCTGTACGAGTTTCTAAAAATTTAATTTTAAAAATAAAGAACAATACAAATTGATGTATTGAGCCTGATTTTTGTTAAAAATATGAAGCTTTGCAGTTAGTTCTCTAAAGTATTTTGAGGTGATAGAATGTATAAGATATTAGTTGTAGATGACGATTTTGAAATTTTGAAACTGATGCGAACTATTCTAGAGATGAAAAACTATCAGGTAATGACGTATCAAGAAGTGACCGTACCAATCGATATTAATAATTTCAAAGGATTTGATCTGATTTTATTAGATGTAATGATGCCTAATATAGATGGTATGCAAATTTGTAAGCAGATTAGAAATAAAGTAAGCTCTCCTATTATTTTTGTTAGTGCAAAAGATACTGAAGAAGATATAGTATCAGGGTTGAATTTAGGAGGAGATGACTATATTACAAAACCTTTTAGCATCAATCAATTAGTTGCCAAAGTTGCTGCAAATCTAAAACGAGAAGAACGATACAAACAAGGTGAATTGAGTAACCAAGTTGTTCGAGACTTATCTCCAATAACGATTTATTTACAAGAAAAAATTGTTTGTATTAATGGAGATAGTCTTACTTTTACAAGAAGGGAATATGATATCATAGAGCTGTTATCTAGTAACCCAAGAAAAATTTTTACTGTACAAGATATATATGAAAATGTTTATGATGACGATGCTGAAACCCTCTTTCATTCAATATCTGAGTATATTTATCAAATAAGATTAAAATTCTCATCTTATGGAATTAATCCTATAAAAACAGTTAGAGGTATGGGATACAAGTGGCATGATTAAGAAGAAGAGTACAATTAGAGGACGCGTAATAAGGACGGTTTTAGAACTAGTAACAGGTACGTTACTGAGTATACTTTTATTTTTTATAATTACATATTTACTTGTTTTTACTGGACAATTAAATGCATACGGCTCTAAAATTGAAATTTCAGTTAGTGATACTAGCAATTTAAGTGATGTAGTTAAAGCAATGAATAACTCTATATTTGATTATGTTGTATTTAATCGCAAGACAGGTACAATTGAAGAGGGCAATTATCAAAAAGAGGATTTGCCTGCCTATCGAGAAGTTTTTGAAAAAAATGAATCTGTAAGTAATGAGACAGTGTATTATGGGTATTACGCTAATTCAGAGATTATACTTACTGTCAGGCAACCCATGATACCTGAGTTTGTTAATCCGAATTTGCGTCACATTTCATTTAATCTATTTTCTTATTTATTCTTCTTCGTTTTCGAAACGATTTTACTCATTTGGTCACTTACAAGATTAATAAAAGAATTTTCAAAAAACTTTCTCCTTATACAAAAAAAAGCTTTAAACATGGGGCAGTTAACATTTAAAGATGAAAATATTCCTGCTCAAATACAAGAGTTCGATGAAATTCTTTCTGTATTATATCAAAAGGACGACGAGTTAACTAATTTACTCAAATCAGAGAGAAGGGAGAAGGAAGATTTATCTTTTCAAGTTGGTGCATTAGCCCATGATGTAAAAACTCCTTTAACAGTACTAAAGGGAAATTTAGAGTTGCTTGAATTAACTAACTTGACTGTTCAACAGAAGGAATACACTCAGTCAATGAATAACAGTATAGTGATTTTTGAAAGATACTTTAGTTCAATGATTGATTATTCAAGATTACTAATTGAAGATAAAGATTGTGGAGAACAGATACATTTACCTGAATTTCTAAGTGAGCTATCAGTAGAGGCGAAATCTGTAATGGATAATGAAATGGTTGATTTCAAAATTATTAATACTACAAAATTAATGTTTTTCAAGGGAAATCGCTTTAATTTAAATCGGGCATTAATTAACATTTTAGCAAATGCAGCAAGATATAGTTCTGGAGAAAAAAAAGTTACGCTTACTATCATTGAGGAAACAGAGTATATTAATTTTGGAGTGTGGAATAATGGTCTGCCTTTTACTGAACAGTCGTTATTAAATGCAGATAAGTTATTTTATACTGAGAATAAAGGTAGGAATAATAACCACTATGGTTTAGGTTTAGCATTTGCTAAACAGGTTGCAAATAAACATTTTGGAGAATTGATTTTATCAAATCCAGATCGTGGTGGTGCTCAAGTGACGTTGCTTATTAAAAAATAATTCTATAGGGAGTTATTAGATAGCTTCCACGAAATAGCTATGTATAAAAAATAGATATTCTTCTAAATTGAGGAATGTCTATTTTTTTAATTTGTAAAATTAGAAAATCTGAACAAATTTTGAAAAATTAAATGTAACATAAAAGTATAAAACAAGGAGGAAAACTATGAAATTCAAAAAGATTTATCTTTCCGTAATTTTTTTCTTAAGTTTACTTGGATTTACTGGATGTACATACGAAAAGTATGATGTTAAATTTCTCGACTCAAGTTATAATCGATTCGATTATAAAGGAGGGCATTATGGTGTAACTAATCAATTAATTACATATGAAGAAATTGAAAGTAAAGTAAGCAATCATGATGATACTTATGAAATATCTTACGATGAAAGTAATAATGGTATAAAGAATGATTTGTTGGAGATTGGTGACTTATATCAGACCAAGAATAGAGAATTAGCCATAAAAATTGATAGTACTTTTTATAAATGTAGATTACTTGATAGTATTTCTAAAGAAGAACTCCTAAAAGTTTCTGACTTATTTAATGTTCGCTTAGTAGGAGGATTTGCTATCAATGAGCAAGAAGCAAGAGTGCTTAAGATAGGGGAACAAATATTTACAATTACTGAAGAAATTATTCCAAAAGATGAGCTTAGAACAACAGTTGCTAACCTAGATAATCAAGTGAAGTCAGTCACTAGATTATCAGGGGAGCACGAAATTTGGAAATATGGAGAAATTTGTTCTTTAGAAAATCAGTCTATTCACGAGAAAGTAGCAATTAAATTGAATGGAGAATATCATTTGGCAACTTTAAGAAGTTAGTTTTTATGTTGGATATCCAACATAAAAATGTTTTGATAAGTCTGTACAAAATGTCTTGAAAAGCAGAACACACATAATATCAAGAATCGCAAAAATATTGATATTATGCGTTTTATCGTAGGTAGACTAACATCATTTTATCCAGGAATTAGCTTTCTTAAATATGTAAGCTAGAAGGATTACTAGTTTAAAGAAGAATGAAAGTGATAAAAAAGTAGAGATTTGAATATATATATCAAAAGAAAGAGGTGGAGGAAGCGATAACTAAAAAATACGCGAAAATTTTGATTCTATAATTGTGACAACTCTATCGATAATTCAACAATTCTAAATATCTTTATAACACTCAGGGGAAAGAAGAGCAAAAGTTGTTACTGAACAAGTGGGAAATCACTGAAAGGTAATAATGATGCATACGAAGACAGGTTCTTGAGCCTGTCTTTTTTCTGTACAAGGTTCCTCTCTTCAAAAGTCAGAGAAATATCATCTATTATGGTAAAATAAGGGAAGTATAATCAAAGGAAGAAAGTATGATTAATCGAATTACAGATAACAAATTTAAACTAGTATCGAAATACCAACCGTCTGGGGATCAACCGCAGGCCATTGAACAGTTGGTGGATAACATCGAGGGTGGTGAGAAGGCGCAAATCCTGATGGGAGCGACTGGTACGGGGAAGACCTATACCATGAGCCAGGTCATTGCCCAAGTCAATAAACCGACCTTGGTCATCGCCCACAATAAGACACTAGCAGGGCAGCTCTATGGAGAGTTCAAGGAATTTTTTCCTGAAAATGCTGTCGAGTATTTTGTTTCCTACTATGATTATTATCAGCCTGAGGCTTATGTGCCATCTAGCGATACCTACATCGAAAAGGATAGCTCGGTCAATGATGAGATTGATAAACTACGTCACTCAGCAACCTCAGCTTTGTTAGAGCGTAACGATGTCATCGTTGTCGCATCTGTTTCATGTATTTACGGTTTGGGTTCGCCGAAGGAATATGCCGATAGCGTGGTGAGCCTGCGTCCAGGTCTGGAGATTTCTCGTGATAAACTGCTCAATGACCTGGTGGACATCCAGTTTGAGCGCAATGACATCGACTTTCAACGGGGGAAATTCCGTGTTCGTGGAGATGTGGTAGAGATTTTCCCAGCTTCGCGTGATGAACATGCCTTCCGGGTGGAGTTTTTCGGGGACGAGATTGAGCGGATTCGGGAGATTGAAGCTTTGACAGGCCAGGTTCTGGGAAATGTGGACCACTTGGCAATTTTCCCAGCCACTCACTTCGTGACCAATGATGACCATATGGAAGTGGCCATCGCCAAGATTCAGGCGGAACTAGAAGAGCAGTTAAAAGTCTTTGAAAAAGAAGGTAAGCTCTTGGAAGCCCAACGCTTGAAACAACGGACAGAGTATGACATCGAAATGTTGCGAGAGATGGGCTACACTAATGGGGTGGAAAACTACTCTCGTCATATGGACGGACGGAGTGAAGGAGAGCCACCCTACACCCTTCTTGACTTCTTCCCAGAAGATTTCCTCATCATGATCGATGAAAGCCACATGACCATGGGACAAATCAAGGGTATGTACAATGGTGACCGCTCACGCAAGGAGATGTTGGTCAACTATGGCTTCCGTTTGCCGTCGGCCTTGGACAACCGTCCACTGCGTCGGGAGGAGTTTGAAAGCCATGTCCACCAGATTGTCTATGTGTCTGCGACACCAGGCGACTATGAGATGGAGCAAACGGATACTGTCATTGAGCAGATCATTCGTCCGACAGGTCTACTCGATCCTGAGGTCGAAGTGCGTCCGACTATGGGACAAATGGACGATCTCTTGGGTGAGATCAATGCGCGTGTAGAACGTGGTGAGCGGACCTTTGTCACCACCTTGACCAAGAAGATGGCTGAAGACTTGACCGACTATTTCAAGGAAATGGGGGTCAAGGTCAAATACATGCACTCGGATATTAAGACCTTGGAGCGGACGGAGATTATTCGAGATTTGCGTTTGGGTGTCTTTGATGTCTTGGTCGGAATCAACCTCCTTCGGGAAGGGATTGACGTACCGGAAGTGAGTCTAGTTGCCATTCTCGACGCGGATAAGGAAGGTTTCCTCCGTAACGAACGGGGGCTGATCCAGACCATTGGTCGTGCTGCTCGTAATAGCGAGGGTCACGTCATCATGTATGCGGACACCATGACCCAGTCTATGCAAAAAGCCATCGATGAAACAGCCCGTCGTCGTCAGATTCAAATGGCCTATAATGAAGAGCATGGCATTGTGCCACAAACCATTAAGAAGGAAATCCGTGACCTGATCTCTGTTACCAAGGCGGTGGCCAAGGAAGAGGACAAGGAAGTGGATATCACTAGTCTCAACCGCCAAGAGCGCAAGGAACTGGTCAAGAAACTGCAAGGACAAATGCAAGAAGCCGTCGAAGTGCTTGACTTTGAGTTAGCAGCGCAAATCCGCGATATGATGTTGGAAGTCAAGGCGTTGGATTAAAAGGAGGGAAAGTATGAAAATTCTAGTCATCAATGGGCATCCAGATAAGGAAAGTTACTGTCAGGCTATTTTTCAAACCATTGTCGAAACTATTGACTCAAATCACCACGAGCTTAAAGTGATCAGTCTCAATGAAGAGGACTTTGATCCGGTCCTTCGCTACGGCTATCGAAAGCGGATGGAGGAAGATCCCTTTATCCTTCGTTCTCAGGAATTAATCCAGTGGGCGGATCACCTGATCTTTGTCTATCCTATCTGGTGGAGTAGTATGCCGAGCCTCATGAAAGGTTGGATTGATCGGGTCTTCACACCTGGGATTGCCTACTCGGCCAATGACCAGGGAAGCTTTATCTGGAATTACCTGAGAGGCAAGCAATTTAAGAAGTTACTCAAAGGAAAAACAGCCAGTATTTATGCGACCTCCATGGCGCCTACTTGGTGGTACAAAATCTTTTCAGGCCCTCTCAACATTCCAGATAGTTATGGTATCTCTGTCTTGAAGAATGCGGTCTTGAACCATTGTGGGATTAAAACAAAGCGTGTCTGCATCTTGGGTGAAGTCGGCCGGGATGTGAACACCGCTAGCATGCGGGAACAGCATCTCCGAAAGGTAGCAGCAGAAGTCAAGAAACTTTGATCAGAGACAGGAGACTACTGATAAGTTAGTGTCTTTAGTTGTATTTTGATTGGCTTTTGGTTAAACTATTAACATAATCTATAAAACATAGGAATGATTCAATATGCTACTTTTTATCTATATGATCTATGTCATTTATTCACTATCAAAAATGAAAAATGAAGGTAAAAGAGTCTCAATTTTCACTAAGTTGATTGTTTACGGCTTATTGATACTCTCCTCGTTTATGCTCTATTTCAGTTTTTTGTCATTTTTATTTAGCCCGTTGCCATTTTTTGGCTTTCTAGCTGCTCTTGCTATTGGTGGTATGATGCTGTCTCTGAAAATAGTCATTGCCCTTGCTTTACTTTTATTATCGCTCAGTCTATTCTTAGATAGTAAAAATAGTGATCCGGATACGCCTCTGATTGATCATTGGCTACGGTTAGCAGTCCATATTCTGTTGATTATTATTTAAGGGGAGCACGCTATTCGTTTTATCTTAAACTCAAACCAATGTTTACATAGGAGAGGTCAATGATGAGAAAGCATTTGAATCTGTTTAGGATCCTGTATCTAATTCTTTTACTTTTTGTTATTGCTAACTTCATATTAGGCTTCTATGGTTACGCCTTTACTCCGCTCCTGTGGAACCCTTGGTTGTATCTAGGAGCAGTGACGATTTTTTGTCACATCTGGTATCGCTTTTATCTAACTCACGCAGTCAATTGGAAGAATGTAGTGGGGCTACTGTTTAGTTTCTTTGCTAGCCTGATCCTAGTATTATTCATTGTGTTTTTCTTTAGTTTTGATGGTCATGGTTCAGTAACGATACACTCGGAATATTATTTAAAAGAGAAGTCAATTGTCTTTCAAAGAGGCTCCCTTTTAGATGCCTTCGATGAATACCATGAGCTAGTAAATCCCTTTGTCATGAAAAAAGAGATAAAGAAAAAAGTTTATATTGATTAATTGTCAATATCATAGAAAGGAAAAATATGTCACGTACAACGCCTACTATACTGTGCAATCTTTGCATGGTCGAAGATCTTGAAAATGGGAAAGTAGTCCTCCAATACCGCTCACCTGAAAAGACTCACTGGGCTGGCTATGCTTTTCCAGGTGGCCATATCGAAGAAGGAGAAAGCCTTGTAGAATCCGTCATTCGTGAAATCTACGAAGAGACAGGACTGACAATTGCAGATCCAAAACTCGTCGCAGTCAAAGATTGGTCACTAGACGAGGGAGGCCGCTATATTGTCTTTTGCTACAAAGCGACAGAATTCACAGGCAAGCTCAGATCATCTGAAGAAGGAGAAGTTTCTTGGGTTGAGAAAGACCAATTAGATCAGTTGGACTTATCCTACGATATGCTTCCTCTGCTGGAAGTGATGGAAGACCCGGACTTGTCTGAGTACTATTATCGTAAACGGACAGACGATGATTGGGAAAAATTTCGCTATTAAGGAGTTGGGTAGACCAGCTCTTTTCTTATTCTTGTAAGAAGTGGAAAAAAGTAGTATGATGGAAGGGTTTAGGAATACCTGATCTAGGGGGATGAGAATTTATTATGAAGGATTTTCACTTTGATGCCATTGCAGCATTTGAAAATTACGAGATCGAAACTATGAGAGATGGCCATGTCATTGTGACAACTAAGGTGGTCGAATCGTCACTTAATTATTATGGAAATGCACATGGAGGCTATCTCTTTACCCTGTGTGACCAGATCAGTGGCTTGGTGGTTATTTCACAGGGAGTAGATGGTGTGACCTTGCAGTCTTCCATCAATTACTTGAAAGCAGGGCGTCTAGGAGATATCCTAACGATTCACGGGGAATGTGTCCACAGTGGGCGGACTACTCGAGTTGTCGATGTCGATATTACCAATCAGGAAGGTGCCAATGTCTGTAAGGCGACCTTTACCATGTTTGTAACGGGAGAAAGAGATGAATCAGCAAAAGTACGCATTTAAAAACTATATTTTTGATTTTTATGGAACCTTGGTCGATATCGAAACCGATGAGTCGACTCCAGTCTTGTGGGAGACCATGGCCCAGATCTACCAATCCTATGGAGCTCATTATACAGGGGAAAGTTTGCAAGTCCGCTATAAGGAGTTGGTGAAGCAAGCTGAGCAAAGTATCGCTCAGGAAAAACAGGTTACATATCCGGAGATTGACTTGACCGTTATTTTCGTTCAACTCTATCTAGAGAGTCTTCCAACAGGAGCCAGTGTTCATCATCTCAAAGAGTGGGGACGCTTGATTGCTCGGACCTTCCGTGTCCTCTCTCGCAAACGATTGGAGCTCTATCCGCACACGAAAGAAGTCTTAGAAGATATGAAAGCTGCGGGGTGTCGGATCTATCTCTTATCCAATGCGCAAGCGGACTTTACCAACCCAGAGATTGATTTGGTTGGCTTGAGAGAGATTTTCCACGACATTTATCTGTCGTCTGATGCAGGGATTCGCAAACCTCAGCGCGAATTTCTCATGAAAGTCATCAAAGACCACCAGTTGAATCCGGATAAAACGGTCATGGTAGGGAATGACTTCACTACAGATGTGGCTGTAGCGAAAAGCATCGGCATGCAAAGTATCTTGATCAATACCTTCCCCTACTCGGACGAAGAATTACAGAATAGGAGTCAAGCAGGCGTGCGCGTGATTCAAGACATTCAGGAATTGCAAGAAGATAAAGGTGGTCATCAATTTTAGGAGGCCAAGTTGCCTCTTCTTTTATTGACAATGCTACAGTTAAACAGAATTTGTCAAAATTTCCCTTTCATGGTATACTATGGGAGTTAATTTTGATAAGGAGATTGAAATGAATAACTTACCAAACTGTCCAAAATGTAATTCGGAATATGTCTATGAAGATGGTGCGCTCTTGGTCTGTCCAGAATGTGCTTATGAATGGAACCCAGCTGAAGTTGTGGAAGAAGAAGGTGTTGTAGCCATCGACGCGAATGGAAATAAATTGGCTGATGGCGATACTGTCACCTTGATCAAAGACTTGAAAGTAAAGGGTGCACCAAAAGATTTGAAACAAGGAACGCGCGTGAAAAACATCCGTATCGTCGAAGGCGACCACAACATCGATTGTAAGATTGATGGCTTTGGTGCAATGAAACTCAAATCAGAATTTGTGAAGAAGATCTAAAGAAAAGAAGAAATAGTTCTATATAAAGTATACAAATTAATAGAGTTGTTTAAGTTTATAAGGAACTTTCCGCTGTGAGAAAAGTACTTGAAACAGTATTGTTTCAAGTACTCGGGAGTTTTGAAACTTTGGGTTCAAAACTAAGTCATGGAACTTCGAAGAAGTTCGCTGACGTCCGTCTTCACTTAAGGAAAGTTCCTGATTAAACTGAAGGGCCTAGCCCTTTTCTTTCAGGAGAATACTATGAAATTCAAACTATTGTTTAGCTATCGTTTTCTATTGTTTATCTTGAGTGTAATCGGCGTTTATCTGCAACTGACCAAGCATGGTGGCTTTGGGATGATGCTCTATTACACCATTTTGTCCAACATGTTGGTCATGTTCTTTATGGGGGACATGGTCTGGCGCATGCTTCGTGGTCGTTCGACCCAGACACAGGGCTATCTTCGTTTAAAAGGTGGTGTCACCATGTCTATCATGATCACCTGTGTCATCTACCACTTTATGCTAGCCCCCATCGCGACACCTGAGAAGTTTTACCGCTTGGAAAACTTCCTCTGTCACTACATTGTTCCCTTGATGTTCTTCTTTGACACCCTGGTGATTGATAAACCGAAACAATACCGTAAGTCGGATCCATTAGCTTGGACCCTGCTTCCCTTGCTCTATATGGTCTTTGCCCTTCTCAACGGTTTGGTCCTTAAATGGCCGGTTCCAGGTGCCAAAGACAGTCCTTTCCCTTATTTCTTTATCAATGTCAATCGTTTTGGATGGCTTTATGTGGTTAAGATGGCGACCATCATCTTTGTTGCATATTTACTAGCTGGATGTGGCTTGTTTGCCTTGAAGAAGATTGGGAAAAAAGGAACAGATCATCATTAAATAAAAGATTTGTGGATGTAAATCCGAACATTCGTAGAAAATAATGAGTTTTTTCTTGCATCCCACTATAAACTGTGATATAGTATGGATAATTAAATAGTCCTTTAATCCTGTCCCGTGAGGCAGGCAAGGAGTCTGATCAAAATAAGGGGTGAACTAGATGCGTTCTAGGTCTTATCTCTTGATATTTTTCTGAAGCCTCCTTGAAAAGGGAGGCTTTTTTCTATCAATTAGGAGGAAAAGATGAAGATCAAAGAAGTCGTTGATGATTTGACCATGAAGCGAGCGATTACACGCATCACTTATGAAATCATTGAACGGAATAAGGATCTGAGCCAAATTGTTTTGGTAGGGATCAAAACTCGTGGCGTTTTCATTGCCAATCGCATCAAAGAAAGGTTAGCACAGCTAGAACAAATAGAAGTTCCAGTCTGTGAATTGGATACCAAGCCTTTCCGTGATGATATCAAAGTAACAGAAGATTCAACCGTTTTACCAGTAGATATTACTGGCAAAGATGTCATCCTGATTGATGATGTCCTTTATACAGGTCGGACCATTCGAGCAGCCATCGATAATCTTGTCAGTCGTGGACGTCCATCGCGTGTCAGTCTGGCAGTCCTAGTGGATCGTGGTCATAGAGAATTACCGATCCGACCAGATTATGTTGGAAAGAACATTCCAACAAGTCGATCAGAGGAAATCATTGTCGAGATGACTGAGCTGGATGGTCAAGATCGCATCTTGATCGAGGTGAGTGAATAAGGTAGTTTTCAAATCGTCGCTATATACAGGAGTGACTGAGGAAGCTTCCTGTATTGTTTTCACATATGCATATCTTTGGAATGGAGTTACAACATGTCTACAAATCAAATCGCACTTAAAAACCTTGTCTCAATGGAAGCTTTATCAAACGAAGAAGTTATGGCCTTGATTAAGCGTGGTATTGAGTTTAAAAATGGAGCAAAAGCTCATTATGATGAGCAACATATCGTGGCTAACCTCTTCTTTGAGTCATCAACACGTACGCACAAAGCATTTGAAGTGGCTGAGTTGAAATTAGGTTGTGACCTCCTTGACTTTGATGTGAAAACGAGCTCTGTAAACAAGGGTGAAACTCTGTACGATACCATTTTGACCATGTCAGCTCTCGGAGTTGATATCTGCGTCATCCGTCACCCAGAAGTAGACTACTACAAGCAATTGATTGAAAGTCCAACTATCACAGCCTCTATTGTCAACGGGGGAGATGGATCTGGTCAACACCCAAGCCAAAGTTTACTAGACTTGATGACCATCTATCAAGAGTTTGGTCACTTTGATGGACTTAAGGTTTGTATCGCTGGTGACTTGGATCACTCACGGGTGGCAAAATCAAATATGCAAATCTTGAAACGTTTGGGAGCAACCCTCTACTTTGCAGGCCCAGACGAATGGAGAAGTGCGGAATTTGAAGAATACGGAACCTTTGTGACGATTGATGAAGTGATCGAAGAAGTTGATGTTATGATGTTCCTCCGTGTGCAACACGAGCGTCATGATTATGAGTCTCTCTTCTCAAAAGAGAACTACCATCGTTTGCATGGCTTGACACAAGAACGCTATGATCGTATGAAAGACACAGCCATCTTGATGCACCCAGCTCCAGTAAACCGTGATGTGGAGATTGCTGACCACTTGGTAGAAGCTCCTAAATCACGCATCGTGGAGCAAATGACCAATGGTGTCTTTGTCCGCATGGCTATCATCGAAGCGGTTTTAGCTGGACGTAAATAATAGAGTAAGAAAATAGAAAGGATAAGTGAGGGAGTCTACAAAAAGGTGGTCTTTTCTCACTTTTCTTTTTGGAGTTTGTAAGGAGAATTTATGGTAAAACGTCTCTTAGTATTAGAAGATGGGACGGTTTTTGAAGGAACTGGTTTTGGAGCTGATACATATGTCAGTGGGGAATTGGTCTTAAATTCTGCCATGACGGGTTATCAGGAGTTGATTACCGACCAGTCCTATAAGGGGCAAATATTAGCCTTTACTTTTCCAGTTATTGGTACAACTGGGATAAACCGAGATGATTATGAATCTATTTTTCCTGGGTGTCTAGCAGTGGTAGTGCACCAATTAGCGAGTCATCCCAGTAATTGGCGCAAACAGTTATCCTTAGATGCTTACCTGAAAAAACACAATATTCCAGGGATCCAAGGAGTCGATACTCGAAAGCTGGCTAAAATTGTCACTGAACATGGAAGTATGAAGGCTACAGTGGTCAATGAAGGGGATGCGATTGAGCATATCTTAGACCAGCTCCGGGCAACTGTCTTGCCTTTTGACCAAGTCCGCCAGGTGTCGACCAAAACCCCCTATGCTGCACCAGGATTTGGGAAGAGTATCGTCTTGATCGACTTGGGATTACGGCATTCCGTTTTGCGTCAATTGATTGCACGAGGTTGTAACGTCACGGTCGTTCCTTATTCAGTTAAATTGAAGGAATTAAAGGATTTGCAGCCAGATGGCATCATTCTATCCAGTGGTCCAGGGAATCCTCATCATATCGATGGTATTTGCCAGGTTATTGCTAAAATCGATCCTCATATTCCGATTATGGGGATCGGCTTGGGGGCGGAATTACTGGCCCTTGCCCACGGGGGAAGCCTCGCGAAACTAAAAAGTCCTCATCGAGGACTTAACATTCCTGTAAAAGAGGTGGCTACCGGAAAAGTCGAAATCACTAGCCAGAATCACCAGTACAACATTGAACGCGATACTCTTCCACGTGATTTTCTGATCACCCATGAGGAGCTTCATGATCACTCGATTGAGGCCTTTCGTCACCGCTATCTTCCCTTGATAGGTGTCCTCTACCATATTGAGTCCAGTCCAGGACCAAGGGAAAGTCTTTATTTCTATGATGAATTTATGGATTTGATTGAAAGTAAATTAGACGAAAGAAGGGAGGAGTTATGGTCATGAATCAAGTAACGCTGTTGTGTGCAGAATCCTTCAATGATGTCAGTTTGCTTGGAGCACTCACGTCTTGTCCCTTATTAAAAGAACGTGGTTACCAGACAGAAGTCCTCTATTGTGGAGACGAGAACGACATCACCAAAGAAGCAGGAGATGCTCTTTCGGTTATTCGTTTAAAGTTGGACAGTCTCAAAGAAGCCCTTCTAGCGACGAAAACAAAAAATTTACTGCTGTCTTTTGCGGATAAGCAAGTCCTTGGGCTACTATTCCGATTAGAAGAAATTGGGTTTCTCAAGGAACACAAGATCCGTATTTTAGGAACTTCGCTTAGGCAGTACCGTACCTTTTACCACCAGGCAGACCAAAAGTCATTTCTACAGGACTTAGGTTATCAAGTTCCTTCCTCATCCTTGGTTTCGACAGTGCGAGAGGCTATTGAGTTTTCGGAGCAGATCCAATTCCCTATTGTTGTTTGGCCGCTTGCCAGCAAGCATGGGCAAGGTCGTCGGATTGCTAATAACTTGGATGATTTATGTGATGCTGTCGAAAAGGGACTAGAAGTATCGCCACAGGCTCAGTGTTTGTTGGAGTTCTCGACGGTTGGTTTCAAGGAGTTGGAATACATCGTTGTCCGAGATCGTCAGGATAATTATTACCTTGCGGGAAACATTGAGAGTGTCGACCCGGTGGGGATCCATTCCAGCGATTCTTATCAAGTCATCCCAAGTCTGACGCTGACGGATACCGAGCATCAGACCTTGAGAGAGGCAGCCTTGTCTATTGTCCGGCACTTGAGACTGGTTGGAGCGACATCTATTAAGTTTGCACTAGATCCAAAGAGTTACCAATTCTATATTCTTGAGGTCAATCCTTTTGCTTCGGATTCCTTCTCGACCATGTCCATGGCCTTAGGTTATTCGATTTACCACCAAGCCTTATGCTTAAAGTTAGGCGACCACCTTTTGGACCTTCCTCATCCTACGATGAAGGGTCTTACAGCCCTGTTTGAACCCACTCTAGATCGTATTTTCTTTAAACTACCCGTCTTTCCAATGGAAAAGGTGACAAAAGTTCTCAATACACAAATTCATTCAGTTGGTGCAATTCATGGGTTTGGTACAAGTCTAGAAGAAGCCTATCAGCAAGCTGTTGAAAACTTCGGTTCGGATCAATGGCCTAAGCATATTCTGAAGGAAGTTTCAGACGATGAATTGATCCAACGGATCGCCAAACGAATGCCATATCGTTTCTCATCTATCTTAGAGGCATTTCATAGAGGATTCGAGATGGAAGAAGTGAGTGACCTGAGCCGTATGGACCCTTTTTATCTCCAGTTTTTATATAATCTTTACTTGTATGAGCGACAAGAGAAGGAGCAACTATGTCCTGAGCTAAAATTACGTCCTTTGGATTTAACAGCTGGATTCGGTCAAGTTGGCGAAAGGGTTTCTTACTATACTTCTATCTGTGGCGAGAATGAGGCACCAGATTGGAGTCAATGGAGCTTATTGGTTGATCGAATCGCTCCAGAAGATTCGAGCCAGATTCTTAGACTGATAGATCGCTTGAAGCAGGAGCATGAAAAGGGAAGAAAAGTAGCCCTTCTGACACATCGTCCTTTTGCAGGACATGCAGCAGATACTTGCTTGCGAATCCCTCTTTCAATTTATGAGACTTACCAAGACCAGATTAACAGCCAGTTTAGTCAGGTAGTATATCTAGATGAATAGAAAAAGAGCTTCGGTCAAAATAACCGAAGCTTTTTTAGGATAAAAACAAACTGTTTATTATATAAAATAGTTAGCTGACTATTTAAAAACATGAGCTCATTTTTTGATACAGTTAAGTAGTTCTAAAACTTTCCGCAGTGAGAAAAGTGCCTGAAACAATTTTGTTTCAGGCACTCGGGAGTTTTGAGACCTTAGGCTCAAAACTAAGTCATGGAACTTCTTGGAAGTTCGCTGACGTCCGTACTCACCTAAGGAAAGTTTCCAAGTAGATTAAATATTTTATCTGAAATTCTTTGGTTATTTTAACAGAAGAAATTTTAAAAACAAAACACTGGATTAGGAATGGCTAACAATTCCGATGATGGTATCCACTGCACGTTCCATGGTTTGAAGGCTGACATATTCAAAGCGACCATGCATATTTTCGCCACCAGCGAAAAGGTTTGGAGTTGGAATTCCCATGAAGGAAATCTTAGAACCGTCTGTACCACCGCGAATAGGTTCAATGATCGGCGTAATGCCCAAATCTTCCATGACTTCCTTAGCCAAGTTGACTGGTGTCATGTCTTTCTCGATGACTTGTTTCATGTTGTAGTACTGGTCTTTAAGTGTCAAAAGAACACGTTCGGCACCAAGTTCTTGGTTCATCTTGTTTGCGATGTCTTCCATCATGGCTTTACGAGCTTCGAAATTCTCTGTCTCGAAGTCACGAATGATGTAGCTAGCATGCGCTTCCTCAACAGTTCCATCCACATTCATCAAGTGGTAGAACCCTTGGTAGCCATCCGTTTTTTCAGGGCGGTCTTCTTCAGGGAGTTGATTGTGGAAGTCAATGGCTAACTGGAGTGCATTCACCATTTGGTTCTTAGCAGTTCCTGGGTGAACATTACGGCCTTTGAAGGTAATTTCAGCTCCTGAAGCAGAGAAGGTTTCGTATTGCAATTCACCAAGAGGACCACCGTCCACTGTATAAGCGAAGTCTACATCGAAGTCTTCTGCATCAAATTTATCTGCCCCAATTCCAATTTCTTCATCCGGTCCAAATCCAACACGGATTTCGCAGTGTTTGATTTCAGGGTGAGCAGTCAAGTACTCGATGGCTGTCATAATCTCAGCAATCCCTGATTTATCATCTGCACCAAGAAGTGTCATACCGTCAGTAGTGATCAAGGTTTGACCTTTGTAGTTATGAAGGTTAGCAAAGTCAGCAGGATCTAGCGAATAACCAGAATCACCAAGCGCAATAGTGCCACCATCATAGTTTTCGATGACTTGTGGGCGGATATTCTCAGCATTGAAATCAGCTGTATCCATATGGGAGATAAAGCCAATTTTACGTGTGAGACTTGGATCGTTTGCTGGAAGAGTTCCAATAGCAAAACCGTTTGGAAGATAATAGACATTTTGTAATCCAACTCGTTCCATTTCAGGGAGTAGTACCTTCTTTGCAAACTCTACTTGAGACGCTGTACTAGGAGTTGTTGTTGAAGTCTCATCAGAGCGAGTATTGACTTTGACATAGGTTAAAAATCGTTCTAATAATGTTGGGTATTTCATCTGTTTTTCCTTTTCTAGTTCTGAGCTTGTAAAACATAACGCTTGATAGCAGTAGCGACACCGTCTTCTTCGTAAGAAGTTGTAGTAACATCAGCCAAGGCTTTGATAGCAGCTGGAGCATTGCCCATAGCAACTCCAAGACCCGCGTACTCAATCATTTCAATATCGTTGTTCTCATCCCCGATAGCCATGACCTCTTGCCTTGGTATTCCCAAGTATTCAGCCAGTGCCTTTAAGCCGGTCGCTTTATTTACCCCTTTAGGAAGGATCTCAAATAGGATCGGTTGGGAGCGAATAGTGTGGAAGCGCTGGGCTAATACTTCTTCATAGGTTTCTTGAAAGACATCAATCTGCTCTTTCTGATCGATAAACATTCCTTGGAAAATCGGTTGTGCCTCAAGAATTTCTTCTAGGGCAAGTGACACGGGGACTGCAGAAACGATGCTAGCATCCATTTTAGCTATTTCAGAAGGTTTTCGATTCAAAATGATATAGCGATTTAAATCGAATAAACTTAATTGAGGATGGATCTCCTGAGTCAGTTGATCGAGATAAACCAAATCTTCTTCAGATAAGGCATCATAACTGATAACAGACCAATCTGATGATTTGACAGTTGTACAACCATTATTAATCACAGAGTAGGAGTGATTACTTTTGAAGCCGATTTCTTCAAAAATTGGACGAACACCAGAGAGAGGGCGACCTGTACAGATGACGACGTTTACACCAGCAGCTTCAGCATCCAAAAGAGCCTGCTTATTAGCAGGACTAATGGTTTTGTCTGGTGATAAAAGTGTCCCATCTAAATCAATAGCAACTAATCGAATCATAGCTCATCCTCCTTAGCTGGTAGAAAGCTAGCAATGACTTTTCCGATGACTCTCGGTTCCTCTTCTAAAGGAATAATCTTATCACTGTACTTTTTATTGAGAGAAACGAGACGAATCCCTTGTGCTTCACGAAAGACACGCTTGATCAAGGTTTGCCCATCGTACTCAATAGCATAGATGGCACCAGCAGTATCGTAGAAAGTTTGCTTGATTAGGGCAACAGATCCCTTTGGATATTTAGGTTCCAGCGAGTCTGTATGAATCCAAAGTGCTAGATCATAGGCCAGTTTTTGATCAAACCAAACCAAATCTCCCTTAGAAGCACTTTGACTTGCAGCATAACTATCGAAGACCGTATATGGTGTGTATTTTTTCTCGATACGTTTCCGTTCAGCCTGTAAAACCAACAAGCGATTGGCTTCCTCTAAGAGTGAATCTTGAAAATCCTCATCCAGTTGCTTATAGATAAACTCAATCTTAGAATCCTCCAAGGTATCTGGTTGTCCATAACGAGGATCTAGGTCAGAGATGGGGATTTCAAAGAAACTAGCAATCTTTTCTAAGTTTTCACTGACTGGGAGAGAAGTCCCTTTTACATAGCCAGTCAAGGTACTAGCTGGGATACCAGTAGTACGAGATAAATCGACCTGTTTCTTATTCTGAACCTTTAATAGTTCTCTTATTTTTTCGGAAATAATGCGCAAAGCCTCTTTATCTTGTGGGCTTGCTTTTCCACGTCCTCTTGCCAAGAGCTTCACCTCCTTTTTACATTACAATTCATTATAGCGAATTAAATCGAAAAAGTAAATAGAAATCCTTTATTGTTCATTAATTATTTTAATTCGAATTAAATAGAAACACAATATATTCTATTAATATATTTTAAAACTTGATATTTTTAGGTATAAGGTCTAAAATAAAGGAAAAGACTTCATGGAGGTAAAAGTATGATTCGGACCGTTCAAATTAAAGATGCAGGTCAAATTCGTGATTTGTGCCACCAGGCATTGGGGTATGATTCGACCCTTGAGAAAGTAACAGCTCAGATCGATAAATTCAAACAGCCAGATTCGGGTCACTTTTGCTTTGTTTACGAAGAGGACCAAACTGGAAATATTTTAGGCTATGTCGAAGCAGAAGCCTATGAGAGTATATATAGCGATCCGGGTTTAAATGTTTTAGGACTTGCTGTTTTCCCATCTGCTCAAGGACGTGGGATTGGTCGGCAATTGATGGAGCGAGTTGAAGCTCTTGCTCGAACTCATAACTATTCCTTTATTCGTTTGAGTTCTGCCTCTCATCGTAAAGATGCCCATGTTTTTTATGAACATATAGGTTATGAAGGAAATAAAACACAGAAGCGATTTTTGAAAATAATGGATTAAGATAGGCAAAGGCCTATCTTTTTTGTTATAATATACTGAAGAGTTTTATAAGGATGAAAAAATGAATTTAGAAGAATTAAAGAAACGACAAGAGAAGATTCGGAACTTCTCCATTATCGCCCATATTGACCACGGAAAGTCAACCTTGGCGGACCGAATCTTAGAAAAAACTGAGACCGTTTCTAGTCGGGAAATGCAAGCCCAGCTTTTGGATAGCATGGACCTAGAACGGGAACGTGGGATTACCATCAAGCTTAATGCCATCGAGTTGAATTACACGGCTAAAGATGGGGAAACCTATATCTTCCACTTGATTGACACACCGGGACACGTGGACTTTACTTATGAGGTTTCTCGTTCGCTGGCTGCCTGTGAGGGAGCCATTCTTGTAGTGGATGCGGCTCAAGGGATTGAAGCCCAGACTTTAGCCAATGTTTACTTGGCGCTGGATAATGATTTGGAAATTCTTCCAGTCATTAACAAAATCGACTTGCCAGCTGCAGATCCAGAACGGGTACGAACAGAAGTAGAAGACGTCATTGGTCTGGATGCCAGTGAGGCAGTCCTAGCTTCAGCCAAGGCTGGTATCGGGATTGAAGAGATTTTGGAACAAATCGTCGAGAAAGTTCCAGCTCCTACTGGGGATGTTGCTGCTCCATTGCAAGCCTTGATCTTTGACTCAGTATACGACCCATATCGTGGAGTTATCCTTCAAGTTCGGGTGGTTAATGGTATGGTGAAGCCTGGCGACACCATCCAGTTGATGAGCAATAGCAAGACCTTTGATGTGACAGAGGTAGGGATTTTTACTCCTAAAGCGGTTGGTCGTGATTTCCTTGCGACAGGAGATGTTGGTTATATTGCAGCATCTATCAAGACTGTTGCGGACACTCGTGTCGGTGATACTGTGACTTTGGCGTCCAATCCTGCTAGCGAGCCCCTTCATGGTTACAAGCAAATGAACCCAATGGTCTTTGCCGGTCTTTACCCAATCGAATCAAACAAATACAACGATCTTCGGGAAGCCTTGGAAAAATTGCAATTAAATGACGCTAGTCTTCAATTTGAGCCTGAAACATCTCAAGCCCTTGGTTTTGGTTTCCGTTGTGGTTTCTTGGGTCTCCTTCATATGGACGTTATCCAGGAACGCTTGGAGCGCGAGTTCAATATTGACTTGATCATGACAGCGCCGTCTGTAATCTATAAGGTCAATTTGACAGACGGAGAAGTGCTAGATGTGTCCAACCCATCTGAGTTCCCAGATCCAACCAAGATCGCTTCGATCGAAGAACCTTATGTCAAAGCGCAAATCATGGTGCCGCAAGAGTTTGTCGGAGCTGTCATGGAATTGGCTCAACGCAAACGTGGGGACTTTGTGACCATGGACTATATCGATGAAAATCGGGTTAATGTCATCTATCAAATCCCACTGGCGGAAATTGTCTTTGATTTCTTTGATAAATTGAAATCCTCTACTCGTGGCTATGCAAGCTTTGACTATGAGTTGTCTGAATACCGTCCTTCTAAATTGGTTAAAATGGATATCCTTCTTAATGGGGATACCGTCGATGCTCTCAGCTTTATCGTTCACAAGGACTTTGCTTATGAACGTGGTAAATTAATCGTTGAGAAGCTCAAGAAGATTATCCCTCGGCAACAGTTTGAAGTGCCTATCCAAGCAGCCATCGGTCATAAGATCGTTGCACGTACAGATATCAAGGCCCTTCGTAAGAACGTCTTGGCCAAGTGTTATGGTGGGGACGTCTCACGGAAACGTAAGCTTCTTGAAAAACAAAAAGCTGGTAAGAAACGGATGAAAGCTATCGGTTCGGTAGAAGTACCGCAGGAAGCCTTCTTGTCAGTTCTGTCAATGGATGAGGAGTAAGATTCTCTCTGAAATATTCGAACAAATCAAACGTCCCGATAGGGGCGTTTTTTCTTTCGGACTAGACAAATAGCGCTTTCAAATCTTCATTGAACGTGATAAACTAGAGGTATCAAAATCCATCACAAAGGAGAGGAAAGATGAAAAATAAGTTCCTACTAGCGACTGTCTCGGTCTTATCAGCTGTTGCCCTTGTAGCTTGTAGCACACCTAAAAAAGAGTCTAGAAAACCATTGTCATCTGAATCTAGTTCCACTGAGGTGGTAAAAAAGAGCAAAAAATCCTCTAGTAAAAAGACTTCTAGCAAGGTGGAGTCAAAATCATCGGATGATACTAAGAGTTCTGTCGAAACCAAGCGGGTTGGTTCTGCAGATTATGGTTATATCGATATCCCAAGCAAGTGGATTAAATTTACAGATATAGATGGTGGAGATAGCATTCAATTTACGGATGGAAGTGCCTACAACATCGTTACCATGAACGGGTATACTAAAGAGAAAGCAAATGTCGGTGAAGGGGAAGTCTTCAACGCAGAGTTGATTGCGAACCGAATTGCTTACTATTGGAATGACAATAAAGAAGTAGAGAAAATGTGGGGAGCGAAGACCACTGTCTCAGGAAATGAAGCCTTGCAGCTGAATATTATCCTTAAATCTGGACAGTACCTCATTACTTGGGTCTTCCAAAAGGATGATAAGGTATACTTGATGTCTTTTGAAGGGGATCCAAAGACCTTGGCTCAATTCATTCCTTACATTGAGGAAACTTGGAGTTTGGATGAGAAAGGTCCAAAAGCCTAAGTTCTTATGAAGAATAAGCCAATATGTCCAAGCTCAAAAGCGTCTGATAAAAGTCATGAGGCGATGGAAAAGTAGCTACTATGGGAAATTGATTTCTTTTAATCGAAGATCTTGAGGGTAGGATAGAATGAGTGGTGTCTTCCATTTGTTTTAACCTGCTCTTTTTTGTTGAGTATGGTATAATGATCTTATTCATTTAGCAATTAGAAAGTAGTTTATGTCTCAAGAAATTGATTTAGAAAAATACCATCAGTTAGCGGTTCAAAAGCAAAAGGAGCACCGCAAGGTATTGGCAAATCTGAAAAAGAAGCCGCCTAAAAATCTAGATAAAATAGCCCAAGAGATTCACGATGAAGTCTTTCAAGAAATTGATTGTACCGCCTGCGCCAACTGCTGTAAGACCCTAGGCCCCGATTTTAAAGAAGCAGATATCACGCGCATCGCCAAGTATTTCAAGATGAAGCTTCCCGCTTTTGAGGCGGAATTTCTTCAAGTCGATGAAGATGGGGATAAGGTTTTTAAAGCTATGCCTTGCCCCTTCCTTGAAGGTGACAATCTCTGCTCCATCTACGATGTGCGTCCCAAGGCTTGCCGAGAATTTCCTCATACAGATCGCAAGAAAATCTACCAGATCAACCATCTGACTATCAAGAATACCCTCACTTGCCCAGCAGCCTATTTATTTGTAGAAAAATTGAAGGATCGTTTATAATGACATATACATTTTTACTTTTTGACTTAGACCACACCTTGTTGGACTTTGATACAGCGGAGGAAGTTGCCTTAACGCAATTTCTTCAAGATCAGGGGGTTCAAGATATTCAAGCTTTTAAGGATTACTACAAACCCATGAACCAAGGGCTCTGGAAGGATTTGGAGCAAAAGAAGATTAGCAAGAAAGACTTGATTAACAGCCGGTTTGCCATCGCCTTTGCCCATTTTGGAAGACAAGTAGATGGTGAAGAGATGGCCTTGCGCTACCAGGACTACATTAGTCAACAGGGACAGACTTTCCCAGGAGCAGAAGACATGTTAGCTAAGCTAGTAGAAAGAGGTTACCAGATCTACGGTGCTACCAACGGCGTTACTGCTATTCAGCAAGGGCGCTTGAAGCAGTCAGCCATCACACCTTATTTCAAAGAAATCTTCATCTCTGAACAATTAGGAACTCAAAAACCGGAAGTGGCCTTTTACGAAAAAATTGGGAACCTAATCCCAGGATTTGCTAAGGAACAAGCTCTCATGATTGGGGATTCTTTGACGGCGGACATCGCTGGAGGCAATGCTGCGGGGATTGATACCGTCTGGTACAATCCGAATCATAAAGAAAATACCAGTCCAGCAGTGCCGACTTATGAAGTGGATTCTTATGAGGCGTTATTGGCTCTCTTGCGAAAAGATTAGCCTAGTACTGATACCAGTTGTTTTCAGTTAGAGGTGAAATGGAATTGACCTGAAAAGAAGGAGATGTAAACGGGGTTAAATGATTAGAAGAAATTTATTTTTTCAATTTCTTATTCAACTAGCTTATATCCTCCTATTAGCTGGTGCAGCTTTCTATTTGTTATGCTTATTGAATGGGATGGATTGGGACCAAGCTACTGTTCAGGAAAGAAAAGGGTTTCGAGCGTGGATAATGCTAGGCTGCACGGTTTCTTTCATTCTCATTCGGCAAGTATTCGAATTTGTTCGTCTGATTTGTAAAACAAGCAGAAAAGGCAGAGAGTTTTCGCAGCAATGGAACGAATCAATCTCTTTGCTGGAGATAGAGAAGGAATCAACATTTAGTGAACCGAGGTTGAAGTTACTAGTATATAAGGGTTATTTGATAACCTATCGCTCTTGTTTCGACTATCTGAGAATAGATGAGGACATTTGGAAAATCCAACTTCAGAAATTTCAAAAGTATAGTTATAGTAGGTACTCTGGTAGAAACAAATCACTTCTTCCTCCTAAGTATTTTCTTGTGTTAAGGGATTTTGACTACAAGGAATACTATCTCGCTATCAGCTATCAGAAAGAGGAGTGGCATCATTTTTGGACCTATCTGATGAAGCAATATCCCTGGATTGAATGTAGCGGTGATGTGGAGGAGCATCAAATATAAGCATCTCTTTAACAACCTGAATAAGCTTTGTTCAAATTTCATTCCATTACAAACTAGCTCTCGGGCTAGTTTTTTGTTATCATGGAGGAATGAATAAATTAAAACAAATAAAGGGTAGGATCAAGAAATGGATCGGCTACCTGATTCGTGCATACTTCATAGGGGGCGCTCTCTTGATTTGTTTTCTTTTTTATTTTAGTAATCAAGAAGAAAAAGAAATCCAACAGCAAATTTCCGGCTTTTATCAGGAAGCGGGATTTAAAGGAGACCTACATTTTAAAGCAGCTAAACTCCATGGGATGTCGACCGAATATGCCTATAGCTATCAAGAAAGGGTTGAGGGAAAGACGGTCCAGTTTGACTTTCCCGATGCGACTCATCTATCAAAAGAAGAAACTGGGAAAAACTATGACACGGCAGGAGAACTGGCTCAACATTACAACAGTTGGTTAGTAGCCCCGTTTTTTGAAAGAGCCTTTACGGAATCTCAAGGATTTCAACAATTAAAGCAAGAGATAAAAAAGCGATTTCATCAACAAGGCCTCGAGGTAAGCGAGGTTCGTCTTCAGTTACCAAACCAAAATCCCGATTTTGAAGATCAATTGGCAAGAGACTTACTGGCTGCTGAAAAAATAGGAGAAACAGATCTTCGAGGGATTCTGACCTTGGATTATGCTACCTACCGCCAAATTAAGGGGTTTTCCTTTACCGTTACGGTAACTTCCCTCGCCAAAGAATTTGAAGGGAAGCACTTGGATGTATCCGGTCTTCCTTCTGGGAACTATGTGATTGAATCGGATTCCAAAGATGAAGGATCTTATTACTTTGAGATCGATTAAAAAATTTTTAATAGTGTCAAGTTTTTTTCTTGACAGGTCTATAAAATGTGTTATAATAGATCATGTGCTAAATAGCTTGTCTATTTCACCGAAAATTAAAATATAGAAAAGAGACTTATAAAAATGGCAGTTAAAATTCGTTTGACTCGTATGGGTTCTAAGAAAAAACCTTACTACCGTATCAACGTAGCAGATTCACGTTCACCACGTGATGGACGTTTCATCGAAACAGTTGGAACTTACAATCCACTTGTTGAAGAAAACCAAGTTACTTTGAAAGAAGACCGCGTTCTTGCATGGTTGGCTGATGGAGCTCAACCTTCAGATACAGTTCGCAACATCCTTTCAAAAGAAGGTGTCTTGAAGAAATTCCACGATTCTAAATTCTCAAAATAATCAAAAAGTAGGTTGATGTATGGATACGATTGAAAATCTTATTATTGCAATTGTGAAACCTTTGATTTCACAACCGGATGCCTTAACCATCAAGATCGAAGATACTCCTGAATTCTTGGAGTACCACCTTGACCTTGATCCTAGCGATGTTGGTCGAGTGATCGGTCGGAAAGGTCGCACCATTTCTGCGATAAGAACGATTGTCTACTCTGTCCCAACTGAAGATAAAAAAGTAAGAATCGTTATTGACGAAAAATAAAAGGCGGGACTCTGTCCCGTTTTTTTGTTGCAAGGAGAAGGAATGAGAGATTTAACAGTTAGACAACTAGAGGAATACTTACTTGATCATTATCAACAATCTAGAACAGAAGAAGGACTTTTTATCAAACTAGTGGAAGAAGTTGGAGAAGTCGCTGAGGTTTTAAATGGACGTTCAGGTAGAAAAGAAGGTGTCCAAGATTCAAACGAGGTATTGGCAAAGGAGTTGGCAGATATCATTCATTACACAGTGGCAATTGCAGCTATCAACCATATCGACCTAACGAAGACCATTTTTGAAAAAGACAAGAAGGCAGCCATCAAGTATCAGCATGAACAAGATTTGGAAGGCTTTTTAGCAAGAAAGTCCATTTGAGAAAATCTATTGAACGTGATAAAATAAAACCTAAGAATGTTAAGTGAATTGTTGTTTAGAAGGAGTTATTTTGATATGAACCGATTTGAAGTAACTACAAAGATTGGTTGTCTCTCTGTTACTTATAAAAAGGGAAATAAAATACTAGTTTGTTTAAATGGTGCTGGTTTGATACCAAGTTATGAAAATTTCCTACCAATCCTTGAAAAACTTCCTTCCTCAATAGGTTACTTAACGATTGATTTTCCGAATACAGGCAGGAGTCCGATTCATAGTCAAACAGGAATTAATTTGGACAATCTTGTTGAAGCAGTATTCGAAATCCTGAAAAGGTTGGAAATTTCCGATTATATACTTTGTGTTCATAGTTTAAGTGGTGTTTTGGCTTTAAAGTTACTGAGTAAACCAATTAAGTGTCAAGCTTTGATAGCAATTGAACCAACAACAAAAAATATAATGTTTGCTGATTTTTCAAAAAATCCTTATCCAGAAATGGAAGAGCAAATGAGGATGATTGAAGAATGTGGTCCGGAAAATTATTTTAAGGGACTAACTCATGCAACATTTGAACCTGAAACTGATAGACTGATTTGGGAATTGATGGAAGAAAAGGGCTTAGAATTGGAAAAGCAAGTTCCTGGATTTCAGATATCAGTAAATATTACCGCTGAAGATTTTGATAGTTTGACCTTAGCAGATAATATTCCTGTTTTCGTATTTTGTCAGGCGTACAGAGAAAAAGAGTACAGAGATTCAGAATATTGGAATTCAAATACGAAACTCATTCTAGGTGGAAACCACCACTATCTACACTGGTCAGAATCGGAAAAAATTGCAACTCTTATTAGAGAACTGTAAAGATAAATTAATTAAAAGAGGAATGTAGTGAAATCATGAATTATTTTAACGTTGGGAAAATTGTAAATACCCAAGGCTTACAAGGAGAGATGCGGGTCTTGTCTGTGACAGACTTTGCGGATGAGCGCTTTAAAAAAGGAGCTGAATTGGCCCTCTTTGATGAGAAGGATCAGTTCGTCCAAACAGTGACCATTGCTAGCCACCGCAAGCACAAGAACTTCGACATCATCAAGTTTAAGGATATGTACCATATCAATGCCATCGAAAAATTCAAGGGCTTTAGCCTCAAGGTTGCGGAAGAAGACTTGACGGATTTGGATGAGGGCGAGTTTTATTACCATGAGATCATCGGCCTTGATGTTTATGAAAATGACCAGCTAATCGGTCAGATCAAGGAAATCCTGCAACCAGGTGCTAATGATGTCTGGGTAGTCAAACGCAAAGGCAAACGAGACCTTCTCTTGCCTTATATCCCACCAGTGGTGCTCAATATCGATATCCCGGGTAATCGGGTCGATGTGGACATCTTAGAAGGGTTAGACGATGAAGATTGATATTTTAACCCTCTTTCCAGAGATGTTTTCGCCTTTGGAGCACTCGATCGTCGGCAAAGCGCGTGAGAAAGGCCTATTAGAGATAAACTACCATAATTTTCGTGAATATGCGGAGAAGGCACGCCACGTCGATGATGAGCCCTATGGTGGTGGGCAAGGTATGCTTCTACGAGCGCAGCCGATCTTTGATGCCTTTGATGCCATTGAGAAAAAGAATCCGCGCGTGATCTTACTGGATCCTGCTGGTCGGACCTTTGACCAAGCCTATGCTGAAGAATTAGCTCAGGAAGAGGAATTGATCTTTATCTGTGGCCACTATGAGGGTTATGACGAGCGGATCAAGACCTTGGTGACAGATGAGATTTCTTTGGGGGATTATGTTCTGACGGGCGGTGAGCTAGCAGCCATGACCATGATTGATGCGACAGTCCGCTTGATTCCAGAGGTGATCGGAAAAGAGTCCAGCCACCAGGATGATAGTTTTTCGTCTGGTCTCTTAGAGTATCCCCAATACACACGGCCTTATGAATACCGAGGGATGACGGTTCCAGATGTCCTCATGAGTGGTCACCATGAAAATATCCGTCAATGGCGTCTCTATCAGAGTTTGAAAAAGACCTTGGAGCGTCGCCCTGATCTGCTAGAAAACTATGAATTGTCAGCAGAAGAAGAAAAAATGTTGAAGCAAATTAAACAGGAAGACTAACAGCGACAGCTGTTTTTCTTTTGCTCTAAAATTAGAAAAATTCTTTCCCATCCTACTAGTTATTGGTAACAAAATGTGGTATTCTTATGAAGAGAGAAGAGAAATGAAAAAGTTTTGGTGGGGATTGCAATGAGCAAAAAAATAGGAAAATCAGTCTTTACAACGGGTGTCGCTGCGACAACCCTCTTTTCAGGTTTGGCTGGACATAAGGCGCAAGCAGAGGAGATCTCCCAGGAGGCTGCTGCTGATCAGCAGTCGACGGATGTGACTGGAATGGATTCAAGTTTTATGGATATGAATATCTTAAATGAACAGTTGTTAAAAGCTGAAAAAAAAGTAGAAGACCAACGTTTGCGCTTAAATCAAGCTCAATCTGAATACAATGTAGCCAAGTCTGGTCTTGAAGCTGCTGAAGCGAACTTGCATACCACTGAAGCAAGGATTAAAGACTCCAATCAAACCTCCATTAGCAAAACTGAAAATGAAGTTGCGGTTGCAGAAGCAGTTGTTACTTTAGAAGAAGACAAGGTACGCCAAGCAACAGAAGCCGATCGCCAAGTCCGTTCTGCCATAAAGAATCAAGAGAATAAAATTGCTGCCCAACAGTTGCTTGTTGATATTGCAGGTAATGAATTGAGAAAAGCCAAACAACCCATCCAGAACGATGAGACAGTATTAGCCAACGCACAGCAAAAAGAGGAGCAGGTGCAAAACGAATTAAAAATAGCTCAAGCATTAGTAGTTAATCTGACAGAAACTCATGCCAATGTGCCTCAGGTCTTAAAGCAGGTTTCTAGTGAGATTGCTGGTGCACAGGAGAAAATTGAGCGATTAGCCCATCAAATTTCTCTAAAAGAAGTGGAGTTAGAACAGGTCCGTGAAGCGGCAATGCTGAGTCCCATCAATCTTCAACAGGCGAGCTATGAGACCTTACTTAAAGAGTGGGCCAAGGCGGGTGACCAAGGCGCTGTCGGAGCCTTGTCTCTTTATAGCCGTAGGAGTGAAGAGGACCAGCTGGCAGGTGGAAAGGTCACTAGATTAGATAACGTCTTAAAAGCGTTAGAAATCGTAGATACGATTAATCTGTACCGTCGCCAGGCTGGTTTAGAGGAGCTCTTGGTAGATCCTTATCAATTGCCTGCTAGTCAACTTCAAACAGAGTATTATGTAAACCATCGAAAAGGCTTGTCCAGTTACCAAGAGAATGAGAATGTTGCCTGGGGCTATCGACCTAGAGAAGCGGTTGCCTTCTGGTATAGTGAAAAAGACCACTATCGTCAATTAGCCAAGCAATTCGATTTACCGACGGATGAAAGTCAGCTAGATCCTAGACAGATCTCCAGAAAAATGGGACCGGAGCTATTTGCTAAGGTTGGCCACTATGTCCAAATGATGGGAAATCAATACAAGGCCATTTCAGTTGCCTATGATCCAGATTTAGAGGTATCTCAAGCAGCTTTCTTTGAAGAAGGAAGCCCGCTTTATACCAGCGAAGAACTGACCAAGTGGATGAGAAAAGTTGCCAATGCAAGGACGACAAAAGCGGATGTGAAGGCTGTAAAAAATATATTGGAGAGCCTAAAGGTTGAAAAGATTAACCAAGAGTCTCGCATCAATATCCTTTCTGGGCATTTATTCGATGTTAAGAATTCTCTTGCAAGTCATGAGCAACTATTGGCGCGTGCACAACGTAACCTAGCTTCACTGATGAAGAAATGGCAGGTTGCGTCTATAGAAGTCAAGGAAGCCGAAAACTCACTGGCAGTATCACGAGCTCGTATACAAGGTAGTATTAGCCCGAAAGAAGAAGCCTTGAAAAATGTTACTCTGGCATTAGAAGAAGATAAAAAGCAATTAGAAGCTTTACAGAATGCAGCGAAAGAGACTGCATCTAAACTTGAAGGCGCACATGCCCAACTTCAAATCGCTCAAAAACAATTAACGCAAGCTAAAGGTCATCTAAAACTGTTTACCAATTCATCTGAACTGCTAGTTGATGCCCAAGCCTTGGTGGCTTCCGCAAAAACTGAACTTGAAAAGAAAAAAGTAGAATTTGAAACAGCCTTTGCAAGTTTTATGGCTTACCAAAAAGAAGCTAGTGAGTTCAGGAGTCGAATAGAGAAAATTCATTCAAATGAGGATGGAAATAAATCTGCAGTAGCAGGAGAGGAAGAAGTTACTCAATCAGAAGATCACTTGCAAGAAGAAGCTAACCTTGAGAAACCTACTGGAAAAGACGAACACAAAAGTAAAAAGGGATTATCCAAATGGTTCCGAGGGCTTGGGTTTAAAAAAGATGAATAGTTGTTAAAGTGAGAGTGGGACAGAAATCGGTAATTCGTTAGAATTCGATTTCGTAGTCCCACCTCCGCACAGTTGAGTAGGGCTGTAAAAGCTGATGAAATCAGCGTAGTAGAGCCCACTCAACCACTGAGTCTTGCTCGATAATCCAAAGACAATTGAGAGGTTAGGACTTTTGTCCCAGCCTCTTTTTTATTCTGTCAGAAATTTACTGCTGAGGTTTTTAGGTATTTTGTTCAAGACTTAAGTAGCGATATGAAAAGAAAGTATAATGGACGATTTTAAAGAAATTGATAGAAAATGAAAGAAAATGATATTTAATGCTTGACTTTGAAAGATGAGAGAGTATAATAGTCCTTGTAATCGTTTCCGAAAGGAGGTTATATGTTAAAATCTGAACGAAAACATATCATTTTAGAAAAGGTTATCAAAGAGCGAATCGTCTCTATTGAGGATTTAGTTCAAGAGTTAAACTCTTCAGAATCAACGGTTCGGCGTGATTTAGATGAGCTAGAAGCTGAGAATAAACTGAGACGAATTCATGGTGGGGCTGAAAGTCTCCATTCCTTGCAGGAAGAAGAAAGCAATAAAGATAAAGCGATCAAAAACGTGCAAGAAAAATCTGCTATTGCAAAAAAAGCAGCAGAATTGATCAAAGATTTTGAAGTTGTCTTTATCGATGCAGGGACCACCAATGAATTATTAGTTCATGAATTGGCCAATCCAACCGTTACAGTTGTGACCAATTCCATTCACCATGCAGCGAGTTTAGTGGAGAGAGATATTCCGACGGTCATCATCGGAGGGATGGTCAAGACGTCGACTGACGCTAGCATCGGAGGGATGGCCTTGAATCAAATCGGTCAGTTAAGTTTCGATCGAGCTTTTATTGGGATGAATGGCGTCGACCTAGAGTCGTACAGCACTCCGGATCTTGAAGAGGGGGCAGTCAAACGGGCCATTTTAGAGAATGCAAAGAATACTTACATTCTCCTGGACTCGTCAAAACTTGGGCGGACATCTTTTGTTAAGGTAGCTCCAGTGAAGAGAGCAACCATCATTACCAATGCTTCAGATACGGAAATCCTTTCTAAATTAAAAGAAAAAACGGAGGTTATTGAGGTTTGATTTATACAGTTACATTAAATCCAGCGATTGATTACATCGTCCGTCTCGATCATGTAGAGACAGGGGCGGTCAATCGGATGGCTTCGGAAGATAAATTCGCCGGTGGTAAGGGAATCAATGTCAGTCGTGTCTTAAAGCGTCTTGATATCGAGAACACAGCGACTGGATTTATCGGTGGTTTCACAGGACGCTTCATTGAAGACGTACTGACCAGCGAAGCTATTTCAACCAACTTTGTGACAGTGGACCAAGATACACGGATCAATGTCAAGATCAAGGCCGATGAGGAAACCGAGATCAATGGGAACGGCCCAGAAGTGACGGAAGCGCAGTTGCAAGAATTGCTCACCATCCTCTCAAGCTTAACAGCGGATGATGTGGTAGTTTTTGCAGGGTCTGCTCCATCTTCACTTGGGAATGCCGTTTACAAACAATTGATCGCAGCAACTCGTGCGACAGGTGCGCAAGTGGTTTGTGACTTTGAAGGGCAAACCTTGATTGATTCCTTGGAGTTCAATCCCCAATTGGTCAAACCAAACAACCATGAATTGGGAGCTATTTTTGGAGTGACCTTGACGGAGTTGCCAGAAATTGAACGCTATGCCAAAGAAATCTTGGCCAAAGGAGCACAAAACGTCATTATTTCAATGGCGGGCGATGGAGCTCTTCTTGTCAGTCCAAGTGGTACCTACTTCGCGAAACCTATCAAAGGGCAGGTGAAGAACTCTGTCGGGGCTGGTGATTCCATGGTAGCAGGTTTCACTGGGAAACTCGCAACAACAGGAGATGTCATCGAAGCCTTCAAATGGGGTGTAGCTTGTGGAACAGCGACCACCTTCTCAGATGACTTGGCGATAGCTGAATATATTAAAGAAACTTATGAAAAAGTAGAGGTAGAAAAACTATGAAAATTCAAGACGTTTTAAATAAAAACGTGATGTTGTTTGATCTTCAAGCAACAGATAAAGAGGGCGTGATCAATGAGATGGTCCAATCGCTCGTCGACAATGGTGTGGTGACAGATTTTGAGACCTTCAAGGCTGGCATCATGAACCGTGAAGCACAAACTTCAACTGGTTTGGGTGACGGGATCGCTATGCCCCACAGCAAAAATGAAGCTGTCAAAGAAGCAACGGTCTTGTTTGCAAAATCAAACAAGGGGGTTGACTATGCTTCACTGGATGGTCAACCAACAGACTTGTTCTTCATGATCGCAGCTCCAGAAGGGGCAAATGATACCCACTTGGCAGCTCTTGCTGAATTGTCTAAGTACTTGATGAAACCAGGATTTGCGGACAAACTTCGCCAAGCAAGCACTCCTGATCAAGTGATCGCAGCCTTTGATGCAGAAGAGCAAGAAGCTGTAGCTGAAGAAGCGAAAAAAGCAGAATCAGTCAAAGAAGCAGCTTCATCTGACAAACCGCTCATCGTTGCTGTTACAGCATGTACAACTGGTATCGCCCACACTTACATGGCGGAAGAAGCCCTCATCAAAAAAGGTGAAGAAATGGGTGTTACAGTCCGTGTTGAAACCAACGGGGCATCAGGTGTCGGCAACCGCTTGACAGCTGAAGAAATCGCAAAAGCTGAAGGGGTCATCATTGCTGCAGATAAGGCAGTTGAAACCGCACGTTTCGATGGCAAAAAATTGATCTCTAAACCAGTCGCAGCTGGTATCCGTCAGACAGAAGAATTGATCCAAACCATCTTGGATGGCAAAGCAGAAGTCTTCCTCGCTGAAAATGCTGCACAAGCTAGCGCAAGCCAAGAAAAATTGAGCTTGGGTGGAGCCTTCTACAAACACTTGATGAGTGGGGTTTCTCAAATGCTTCCATTCGTTATCGGTGGTGGTATCTTGATTGCCCTTGCCTTCTTGGTCGACCAAATCCTTGGGGTGCCTCAAGATCAATTGTCTCAACTTGGTTCATACCATGAATTAGCAGCTCAATTCAAAACAATCGGTGGTGCAGCCTTTGGCTTCATGCTTCCTGTACTTGCAGGGTACATCGGATTCTCAATCGCTGAAAAACCTGGTTTTGTAGCAGGGTTTATCGCTGGATCTATTGCTAGCTCAGGATCAGCATTTGGAAATATCGCCTACGGCGCTGCTAAAGGTGAGTTGCCAGCAGCAGTATCATCTGGTTTCCTTGGTGCCTTAGTTGGTGGTTTCCTTGCAGGTGGAGTGATTCTTGTTCTTCGTAAAGCTCTAGCAGGTCTTCCACGCTCTCTTGATGGTATCCGTTCAATCCTTCTCTTGCCATTACTTGGTGTTGGTTTGACAGGGTTCTTGATGTTCCTCATCAATATTCCAATGGCTGCTATCAATACTGGTCTTAACAACTTCCTTTCAAGCTTGTCAGGTAGCTCAGCTGTCCTTCTTGGACTTCTCGTCGGCGGTATGATGGCTGTCGATATGGGTGGACCAGTTAACAAAGCCGCTTATGTCTTCGCTACAGGTACACTTGCTGAATCTGTTGCTTCAGGTGGTTCTATTGTTATGGCAGCCGTTATGGCGGCTGGTATGGTTCCACCATTGGCAGTCTTCGTAGCAACTGTCTTGTTCAAAGATAAATTCACACAAGAAGAACGTGATTCAGGTTTGACAAACATCGTTATGGGTCTTTCCTTCATCACAGAAGGTGCCATTCCATTCGGTGCAGCTGACCCAGCTCGTGCCATCCCTAGCTTCATTGCAGGTTCTGCATTGACAGGTGCCCTTGTTGGTCTTGCAGGCTTGAAACTTATGGCTCCTCACGGAGGAATCTTCGTTATCGCTCTTACATCAAATCCACTTCTTTACATCTTGTTCGTATTGATCGGTGCAGTTGTAAGTGGTATCTTGTTCGGATTGCTTCGCAAACCTAAAAACTAATCATGACGAAAAGGTTGGAATTTCCCCAGCCTTTTTCTCTTTCTTTGATAGAAAACAGTATGAAAAGACATGGTTCTGCAATAGAATCTTGATTTAATTTATGGTATAATTTTCATAACGCTTATTTTTAGGAGAACAAGTATGGATATCCAACGTGAAAAAGAATTCGTCAGCCAGTATCATTATGATGCTCGTAACTTTGAATGGGAAAAAGAAAATGGAACTCCCGAGACAAAAGTAGACGTCAACTTTCAATTAATTCAACGCGATACAGAGTTGAAGACAACCTCTTTAATCGTTATTTTGACCTATATGATTGTCTTTGATGGCTTTGTCATCAGCGGGACCATTACCCAAATCAACCACATTCACAATCGTTTGGTCAGCGAGCCAAGCGAATTCAGCAAAGAAGAAGTGGAAGAACTAGCTCGTCCTTGCTTGAATATGCTGAATCGTTTGACCTATGAGGTAACTGAAATCGCCCTTGATTTACCAGGGATTAATTTGGAGTTTTAATGCATGAAATTAGCAGTCATCACAGATTCTTCTGCCTATCTATCAGATGAATCAAGAGGACACGATAATTTATTTGTCCTAGATATTCCAGTTGTCATTGATGGAGTATCTTACGTAGAAGGTAAAAATCTGACAGCAGAAGAGTTCTATCAAAAAATGGAAGCTTCTTCTGAACTTCCGAAAACGAGCCAACCTAGTATCGCGGAATTAGAAGAACTCTTACCGCAACTAGAGGCTAAAGGCTATACCCATGTTTTAGGGATTTTCCTTTCTTCTGGTATTTCTGGTTTCTATCACAATATCCAGTATATAAAAGATGAATTTCCAAATCTTACGATCGCTTTTCCAGATTCTAAGATTACCAGCGCCCCTCTTGGGTGGATGGCTGAAGAAGCAGTTAAATGGGCTGATGAAGGCCGTTCTTTTGATGAAATTCTAGCCAACATCCAGACACAAATCGATGGGACTTCTGCCTACATCATGGTTGATGATCTCAATCACTTGGTCAAAGGGGGTCGTCTTTCCAATGGAGCGGCGATTCTAGGGAATCTCCTCAGCATCAAGCCCATCCTCTATTTTAACGAGGAAGGCGTGATTGAGGTATACGAGAAAGTCCGGACTGAGAAAAAAGCCATCAAACGCTTAGCTGAGATTGTCAAAGAAGGAACTGCAGATAAAGACTATCAGATCATTATCATCCATGGGAATGCACTGGATAAAGCAGAAACGCTTCGCGATATTCTTCATCAAGACGGTTTTGCTGGTGAGCTTCCATTTGCGACCTTTGGCAGTGTCATTGGTACGCACTTAGGAAATCACAGTGTTGCTATCAGTTTTGTACCGAAAGTATAAGGAGACAACATGCCAATTAAAGTAGTGATTGCAGGTTTTAAAGGGAAGATGGGCCAAGCAGCTTATCACATGGTGTTAGAAGACCCCGAGCTTGAACTAGTTGGCTTGATTGATCCCCATGCGTCTGAAAACGAGCTGGCAGGTGTTCCGGTCTTTCATGACAAAGAAGGTGTTTTGTCGCTGGATGCGGATGTGTGGATTGACTTCACCATCCCTAAAGTGGCGTATGAACATACCCGCTTTGCTTTGGAGCATGGACTAGCGCCTGTGGTTGGGACAACTGGATTTACAACAGAAGAAATCACTGACTTGATTGAATTGTCTCGTGAGAAGAATCTTGGAGGCCTCATCGCGCCAAACTTTGCTATTGGTGCAGTCTTGCTCATGCAATTTGCAGCGCAGGCAGCTAAGTATTTCCCGAATGTAGAGATCATCGAGTTGCATCATGATAAGAAGAAGGATGCACCGAGTGGGACTGCTGTGAAGACAGCTGAGCTGATCAGTCAGGTCCGTCAACCACAAGAGCAGGGAGCGCCAGATGAAGAAGAGAGTCTTCCAGGTGCTCGCGGTGCCAACTACCAAGGCATGCACATCCATTCGGTTCGCTTGCCTGGTCTGGTAGCCCATCAAGAAGTTATTTTCGGTAGTCAAGGAGAAGGATTGACCTTACGCCACGATTCCTACGATCGGGTGTCCTTCATGACAGGGGTCAATCTTGGAGTAAAAGAAGTAGTCAAGCGTCATGAGCTTGTCTATGGTTTAGAACATCTATTATGAGATTAAAAAAACTGCCTTCTGAATTTCAGGAGGCTTTGCCAATATTAGAAAAGATTCGAAAAGCTGGATATGAAGCTTATTTTGTCGGGGGCTCTGTACGGGATGCCATTTTAGGTCGTCCCATCCACGATGTAGACATCGCTTCCTCCTCTTACCCGGAAGAGACCAAGGCTATTTTCGAGCGGACCATTGATGTCGGGATTGAACACGGGACGGTCTTAGTTCTTGAGAATCATCAAGAATATGAAATTACCACCTTTCGGACAGAGGATGTCTACGTCGACTTTCGAAGACCCAGTGCGGTTAATTTTGTCCGTTCTTTAGAAGAAGATCTCAAGCGCCGCGATTTTACCGTCAATGCCTTTGCCTTGAGTGAAGAAGGGGAAATTATTGACCTCTTCAACGGACTAGAAGATTTGGAGAATCGGATCCTAAGAGCCGTTGGTGTAGCGACAGAACGCTTTAACGAAGATGCCCTTCGGATCATGCGTGGTTTTCGCTTTCAGGCCAGTCTTGGTTTTGATCTAGAAGAAGCAACCTTTAAGGCCATGACAGATTGCGCTCCCTTGTTGGAGAAAATCTCTGTCGAACGAGTCTTTATTGAGTTGGATAAGCTCCTCTTAGCTCCTTATTGGCGCAAGGGCTTAGAAGGTGTGATTGCTAGCCAAAGCTATCAGTACCTCCCTCTCTTACAGAATAGCCAATCGTCTCTAGAGAAACTGTTCCAGCTGTCCATGGATTATACCTTTACGAGTTCCGAGCAAGCTTGGGCTGCTTTACTCTTGACCCTAGACGAGAATAAGGTCTCTGCTTTCTTCAAGAAATGGAAAACCTCTCGTGACTTCGCTAAGAAGGTGGAGCAGTTGGTTGAAATCTACCTTTTACGTGAAAAGGCTAGTTTAAATCGTCGGGATGTCTATCGCTATGACCGTAGACTTCTCTTGTTAGCGGAAGAACTGCGTCAGGCTCATGGATTGCCCGTAGATTTCCAAATCATCGAAGAATTGTATGATTCTCTAGCTATTCATGATAAGCACGAAATCGTGGTCAACGGTGGGATGTTGATGAAGGAATACGGCTTAAAACCAGGTCCAGGTCTAGGACAAGTGCTTTCTGCTATTGAATGGGCCATTGTAGATGGTGAATTAGAGAATGACAAACAAGCCATTGGTGATTTTTTGAGTCGCTATCTTGAAGCCAAGAAGGGGGAAGCATGAGCGATTTTATTGTTGAAAAACTAACCAAGTCCGTCGGGGATAAGACGGTCTTTAAAGATATTTCTTTTATCATTCATGAGCTGGATCGGATTGGACTAATCGGGGTCAATGGGACAGGTAAAACCACTCTCTTAGATGTTTTGTCTGGTCGTGCAGGCTATGATGGAGATCGTTCTCCTTTTTCTGCAAAGAATGATTATAAGATTGGTTATCTGACCCAAGAACCTCAATTTGATGATAGCAAAACCGTCCTTGATACAGTCTTGTCAGAAGATGTGAAAGAGCTCCGATTGATTCGTCAGTATGAGTTGTTGACGAGCCAGTACGATGAGAGCCAGCAAGCGAAACTGGAAAAAGTCATGGCGGAGATGGACTCTCTCAATGCTTGGGAAATCGAAAGCCAAGTCAAAACTGTCCTGACCAAGCTGGGGATTCAAGATTTATCTGCTAAGGTGGGGAATTTGTCTGGTGGACTGCGTCGCCGTGTCCAGCTAGCACAGGTTCTCTTGGGAGACCATGATTTGTTGCTGTTAGATGAGCCGACCAACCATCTGGATATTGATACCATCGAATGGTTGACCAACTTCTTGAAGAACTCTAAAAAAACTGTTCTTTTTATCACCCATGACCGCTATTTCTTGGACAATATTTCAACTCGTATTTTCGAATTGGACCGTGGCGGTCTAATCGAATACCAAGGAAATTATCAGGATTACGTTCGCTTAAAAGCTGAGCAGGACGAACGGGATGCGGCTCTACTTCACAAGAAGCAACAACTCTATAAGCAAGAATTGACCTGGATGCGTCGCCAACCGCAGGCGCGTGCTACTAAGCAACAGGCTCGGATCAATCGTTTCCACGACCTCAAAAAGGACCTATCTCACCAGGCCATAGAAACAGATCTAGAAATGTCCTTTGAAACCAGTCGAATCGGTAAGAAAGTCATCGAATTTCAAGATGTCGATTTCGCCTATGATCAAGGACCGATTCTGCAGCGGTTTAATCTATTGGTTCAAAACAAGGATCGGATTGGAATTGTAGGGGATAATGGAGTTGGGAAGTCAACCTTGCTCAACCTCATTGCTGGGAAACTTCAACCAACTGCTGGGAAGGTCATTATTGGAGAAACGGTACGGATTGCCTACTTCTCGCAACAGATCGAAGGCTTGGACGAAAGCAAGCGGATGATCAACTTCCTGCAAGAAGTGGCGGAAGAAGTCAAGACCAGCGCAGGATCTACCTCAATCGCTGAATTGCTGGAGCAATTTCTCTTCCCTCGTTCGACCCACGGCACCTTGATTGAAAAACTATCTGGTGGTGAGAAGAAACGCTTGTATCTTTTGAAGCTCCTCATTGAAAAACCAAATGTCTTGCTTTTAGACGAGCCGACCAATGATTTGGATATCGCGACCTTGACAGTGTTAGAGAATTTCCTACAAGGGTTCGGCGGTCCGGTCATTACGGTTAGTCACGACCGTTATTTCCTAGACAAGGTTGCTTCTAAGATTCTAGCTTTTGAAAATGGTAGCATTCGAGAATTCTTTGGGAATTATACGGACTATCTAGATGAGAAAAAGTTTGAGTTAGAAATGGTTGCTGAAAGCAGCAAGCCTGAAAAAGAAAAGGTAGTCAAAGTCCGTGAAGAAAAGAAACGGATGAGCTACCAAGAAAAGCAGGAGTGGGCGACCATTGAGACTGAGATCGAAGAGATTGAAAACAAGATTGTAACCATCGAGGCTGAGATGAATGAGAATGGTTCTGACTTCGGTAAGTTGTCCAGTCTCCAGCGTCAGATGGATGAAGAAAACGAGCGACTTTTAGCCAAGTACGAACGCTATGAGTACTTGAGTGAGCTGGCAGAAAACTAAAGGAGGAAGAATGCATCATATTAGCAAATACAGTCTGTTATTGTCATCATTTTTATTTTGTGGCATTGGTTTTATTCTCTTTGTGAATCCAATCGAAAAAATTGCCACCTTTAGTTGGTTGATTTCTCTGGGATTTTTCTTGATTTCAGTTTCGCGTTTGTCGCGTTACTATCGTCTACGGACCCAAGCGACCTTGTCGGATCCCTATTTATTTCAAAGCGTGGTCTCGCTAGTCTTTGCAGTCTATCTCTTGCTATATGGCTATAAGACCTTGCCGATTGTCTTTCCGATTACACTTGGAATTTGGCTCTTGTATAAGTCTGCCTTGAGTTTGAAAAAAGCCCATTACCTATCCAAACGATCTGAAGAATTATCCAAGAAGTTTACATTTTGGGGACTGATTGAGCTGTTTATAGGTTTATTTCTCATTGTCAGTCCACTATCTATTAGTATCTTCTTGTTACATATTTTGGGATTGTTCTTCTTCGTGATTGGGGTCCAATCCTTGAGGCTCTTTTTAAAACTTCATAACGAAGAGTAATGAACTCCTGTCTGTGTTTTTGCAGACAGGTTCTTTTTTTGTAAATGAAATTGAGAGAATTCTTGAAAAACAATTGAAACCCTTTTCACATTTTGGTATACTAGTGTCAAGAGAATAGGAACAAAGGAGTGTAAAATGTCCAAAAAAATTATTGGTATTGACTTAGGTGGAACATCGGTCAAATTTGCCATTTTGACGCAAGAAGGAGAGATTCAAGAGAAGTGGTCTATCAAGACCAATATCCTCGACGAAGGAAGCCATATCGTTCCTGATATCATCGCTTCCATCAAACACCGCTTGGAATTGTTGAACTTATCCGCAGAAGATTTTATTGGAATCGGGATGGGTTCTCCTGGTGCAGTGGATCGCTTCGAAGGAACTGTCGTTGGAGCCTACAACCTCAACTGGAAAACTGTACAGCCTATCAAGAAAGATATTGAATCTGCCTTGGGAATTCCTTTCTTCATCGATAATGATGCCAACGTAGCTGCCCTTGGTGAACGTTGGAAAGGTGCTGGTGAAAACCAACCGGATGTCGTCTTCATGACACTTGGAACTGGTGTTGGTGGCGGTATCGTAGCAGAAGGAAAACTCTTGCACGGTGCAGGTGGTGTTGCTGGTGAACTTGGCCATATCACAGTTGATTTTGATCGTCCATTTGATTGTACCTGTGGGAAGAAAGGTTGCTTGGAAACAGTAGCTTCAGCGACTGGTATTGTCAATTTGACCCGCCGTTATGCAGATGAATACGCAGGAGATGCGACCTTGAAACGTCTCATTGATGATGGCGAAGAAGTCACAGCTAAGACAGTCTTTGATCTTGCTAAAGATGGAGATGAGTTGGCCTTGATTGTCTACCGTCATTTCTCTCAATACTTGGGTATTGCTTGCGCCAACATCGCTAGTGTCTTGAACCCAGCCAACATTGTCATCGGTGGTGGTGTATCAGCAGCAGGACAATTCCTCTTGGATGGGGTTCAAAAGGTCTTTGACGAGAATACCTTCCCACAAGTCCGTACGTCAACCCAATTGGTGCTTGCTAATCTTGGAAATGATGCAGGAGTTATTGGAGCTGCATCGCTTGTCCTACAATAGAATTTATTTGAAAGAGATCCAAATCGAATCATTTGGACCTCTTTTCTTTTATCCTGTGTTATAATGTAGGTATTACAGTATTTAAGGAGATTGAATGACAAAAGCAGATATCCTTTTTAAAGAAAATATTCGAAGAATTATGGAAGAAGGCGTCTGGTCTGAGCAAGCTCGGCCCAAGTACAAGGATGGCACAACAGCCAATTCCAAGTACATCACGGGAGCTTTTATGGAGTTTGATCTGGCCAAGGGCGAGTTTCCGATTACGACCCTTCGTCCTATTGCCATCAAGTCGGCTATCAAGGAGATGCTCTGGATCTACCAGGATCAGTCTAATAGTTTAGAGCTCCTAAATGATAAGTACCAGGTACGCTACTGGAATGATTGGGAAGTGGGAGATACAGGGACGATTGGTGAACGCTATGGTGCTGTCGTTAAAAAACACGACATCATCAACAAGATTCTCAAACAGCTGGAAGCCAATCCCTGGAATCGACGCAATATTATTTCTCTCTGGGATTACCAAGCATTTGAAGAGTCGGAAGGGCTCTTGCCTTGTGCTTTTCAAACCATGTTTGATGTGCGTCGTGTCGATGGTGAAATCTATCTGGATGCAACTTTGACCCAACGTTCCAATGATATGTTGGTGGCGCACCATATCAATGCCATGCAATACGTAGCTCTTCAAATGATGATTGCCAAGCACTTTGGCTGGAAGGTTGGCAAGTTCTTTTACTTTATTAACAACCTGCACATCTATGATAACCAATTCGAACAGGCGGAGGAATTGCTTCGGCGTGAGCCTTCTGATTGCAAGCCTCGTTTGGTTTTGAATGTGCCAGATGGTACAGATTTCTTTGCTATCAAACCTGAAGATTTTGTACTAGAGGATTATGATCCTGTCAAACCTCAGTTGAAGTTTGATTTAGCTATATAGAGATTATTGTTAGTTGACAAAAATAGGAAGACCGTTTGTTATTTTTTAAATAATGATTCGTACTTCCTATTTTTTAAATTTAATGATTAGTAATATCGTCAAATTTTAAAAAATTGATCAATTTTTGAGACATTGTATTTTGAATAGTTAAATTAATTTGGTAGAATTAATAAGGTTAGGCATTAGCCGTAAAATATAAATATAAGTTTTAAAATTTTTGGAGGAATTTAAGTGAGTAAGGATTTATTCAATGATCGTATTAGTAGATTTTCAATTCGAAAATTGAATGTCGGAGTATGCTCGGTTCTTTTAGGGACGCTAGTGATGGTTGGGACAGCTTCAAGCGTCGCAGCTGATGAAAACGCAGAGAACCAAGTAGGGGTTGCAACGAAAGAAGAAGCAGGCCAACCTGCGATTACAACGGAAGCACCCGTTTCAACAACTAGTGAAGTTTCAACTTCAGCTACAACATACCAAGCTGAAGCTCCTGTAACTGCACCAGAAACAGCCCCAACTACAACAGCTCCTGTTGAAGAAAAGGCTCCAGTAGCAACTCCTGCAGTGGCAGAAGGATCAACAAACCCAAGTAACAAAGGGACAGAAGGAACAGCAACTGATAATAAAGAAACAGTTTCTGCAGCTGTAGTAGCACCTGCGCCAGAAACACCAGCTGTTCCAGTAGCAACCTCGGATGTTCGCCGTCGTAGCCGTCGTGCTCTTGGTGACGCCAACGATCCTAACTTGATCGCGGATGATGTTGAAGATGCAACTTCAACTCCAAAAGTTGAAAAACCTGGCTTTACAACAGATCTTGATGCTAAATCTATGACTAGCCAAATCTCTTGGTTGGACTTTGGAGATGTAGCTAACTGGACAGGAGCAAAAACAATCCAAGTCGCTAAAAAGGAAGTTAAACCAAATGAACTAGAAGAGGCCTTAGCTCTTCAAGTTGGGGCAACCTATACCAAGGAAATCATGCCTGGTTATGTAGTTACTGTAAAAGTCAAATCTTTGAAACCATTCCAAGCAACTGAAATCTATAAAAAACGGATGGAAGAACAAGGGGCTACAGAAGCTGAAAAAGCGACCTATGATCCAAATGCAAAAAATGGATATGTAAAGGGTGTTACTTCACCAATTGCTAGGCAATATTTTGCTGATGGCAAAGAAGCCGACGTTATCGCTGATGCCCAAAACCGTTGGACTGAAATCAAACATGAAAACGTTGATACGAAAGCCAAAAAGACGACCATGAGTTCTGCATATAATGGTGGGAATATTGGAATTCAGTTTGAAATCTCTGCAACCTTCCGTGGAAAGAAAGTTAAGCCAGCTATTGTTATGGCTGATGGTGAGTCTGCTAACCCTGGTGAATTTGTTATGTTTACTACCAACGGACAAGGTTGGCAGCACATTGGGGAATGGAAGAAAACTACTAGACCAGCTACCTCTGTTCCTTATGAACCACAAGATACAGAGAATCTTTTTGGTTCTAAACCTAAATATAATAACATTAACCTAAGACAACTTCGTGATAATTCTACTCAAGCTGGACCAGATAAGAAACCAGTAGCATGGAAGTACTTTGGAAATCCTGACCAAGTTACAGGTGGTCTAGGAACCGGTATCTTTGGACCAAACATTTCTGAAGGAAATAGAACAGTTCCACTCGTTATGACACGTGGAGCATCTGAAGTGGGACTTTATATCGCTTCAGCTGGTAAACAGTCAGCAATGCTAGGATTCTTCCCACTTGATGAAGGGGATGCTCCTGAGTCATATGGTAAGGCAGTCCATACCATTGCAACTGTAGACGGTGTTACTGGAGCTAAAGTAAATCAACCGTACATTGGTAACGTGAGCCCAGATATGGATGAGAACACCACTCAAGACTGGTTCGGTGATGATAAGGCAACTACGGCCGATGAAGGAATTAACCAATTGCTTCCAGAGGAACTCAAAGGGACAACCAATGAGATGATCCAAATGGACCGTACCAAACCAGGTAACTACAAGATGTCAATTCAAGCTCATACGGATGGAGCTTCAGAAGCACATATCTATGGTTGGGTAGACTTTAACCAAAATGGTAAATTCGATGAAGATGAACGCTCAAATCTCGCTACAATCACACAAGATGGTACTGTTGAGTTGACCTTTGCAAACAGCAAGACTTACGTCGACCCAAGCGTTAAAGAGTTAGGTGCTCGTGTTCGTATCGCTAAGAAAGCGAACGAGATCGAAAGCCCAACTGGCATGGCCTTCTCAGGTGAAGTAGAAGACTTCAAGACTCAAATCACCCACCCACCAAAAGGAGAATTTAAGGAAACAAGTGGCCCTCAAGGTACGAAACAATCAGCAACTGTTGCCTTTACAGCACGTGGAGAACACAAGTTTGAACGTGATTCTAATGCTGTTATTGATGAAACTGTAGAACCATACATCGTTGACAAAGATGGCAACCGCGCAACCCTTGACGCAGACGGTTACTACGTCGTTCAAGGACAAGGTAAATACAAGATTACTGCTAAGGGCAAAGATGTAGACGTTGAGTTTATCCCAGAAGATAACTTCCTAGGAACAGCTGATGGTATCTCTATCCGTCGTTCAGATAATAATGGCTATGATACTGGTTGGTCAACAAAATTCCCAGACAGCGAGCCTAATGTGAATGGCCAATTAAATACTATGGATGGTCAATATGTTCCTACTGTAACACCGATTGACATTGAAGGGGTTGACAAGACTTCTAAAGATATTCAAGGTGCAACTCAAAAAGAAACACCGACCTTTAACACAACTGCGACTAACTCAAATGGTGACAAGATTGCAATCACTCCAAGTGCAGAATATCCTGCTAAGTTGGTAGATCCAGCTACAGGTCGCACGATTGATGAGCCATCTGTAACAGTTGAAGGGGAAGGGACATACACGATCAATCCTTCAACAGGTGAAGTAACCTTCACTCCAGAACCAAGCTTTACTGGTACAGCTAAAGGTGTGGATGTTACATTGTCAGCGCCAGTTGGTCGAAACAAAGATGGTAAGATCCAACAGGAGTACATCAAGACTGCTACAGCTAAATACACACCAACGGTTACTCCAATCACAGTGACTCCTACAGACAAGGTTTCTGTGGATGTTCAAAACGTTCCTCAAACACAAACTCCTACATTTGAGTTGAGCAACGACAAGACTGCTGAAATCACAAGAAAGAAATTGGTGGATCCCGCAACTGGTCAACCAACTGATGAAACAACAGTGACAGTAGCAGGTGAAGGTAGCTATACTATCGACCCAACGACTGGAGCAGTAACATTTGCGCCAGAAAAAGACTTTGTTGGTACTGCAAAAGGCGTAACTGTTCAGGCAACTGCTACTATTACAAATGCTAATGGTAAGACTGCAACCATTACTTCAGATGCGACCTACACACCAACTGTTGTGCCAGCAGTTCCAACTGCAAACCCTGCAACTTCTAAAGATATCCAAGGTGCAACACAAATAGGGACACCAACCTTTGCAGGAACTACTGTTCAAGTAAATGGTGAAGATAAAGCTATTACCATTAAAGACAATAGCTACACATTGCTAGATAAAGATGGTAACGAAGTTTCAAGCACACCAGCCTTTGCTGAAGATGGTACAACTGAAATTGGTACTTTCTCTATTGATCCAGTAACAGGGCAAGTAACCTTCACACCAACAGACAAATCATACACTGGTAAAGTAACCCCAGCTAAGGTTCAAGCTGAAAGTTCAAACGGTATCAAGGTGGATACAACTTACACACCAGAAATCGTTCCAGTAACCCCAACCGCAACACCAGCAGAAACTATAAATGTTCAAGGTGCGACTCAAAAAGGTAAACCAGAATTTAAAGGTGGTACTGCTGAAATTGATGGTGTTGAAAAGACTGTAGCCATTAACGAAGCTGTTCCGGCTAAATTTGATGATGGAACTACAAGTAAGAAGGTTGAAGGAGTAGGTACTTACACAGTAGCTCCAGATGGAACAGTTACATTTGTACCAGAAAAATCATTTGTTGGTAAAGCACCTGCAGTAACTGTAGTTCGTGAAGACATGAACGGAACAAAAGCTTCTGCAACTTACACGCCAACCGTAACACCTGTGACACCAACAGCGTCACCTGCTGAATCAGTAGCCCCTCAAGGTGTAGTTCAAACTGGTACAGTTACTTTCACAGAAGGTGATCCAGTTGCGCCAATCGACAAGGATACGATTACCCTTCTTGATGAAAATGGTCAACCAGCAGCTTCAGTAGATGCTAAGTCACCAGATGGCAAGGTTATCGGTACATTCACAGTTGATAAAGCAACAGGTGTTGTAACCTTCACCCCAACAGATAAGACTTATTCAGGTGATGTTGTTGCCGTTAAGGTTCAAGCGAAGGATGCCAACGGTACCCCAGCTGAAACAACATACACACCTAAGATTACTCCGGTTGTTCCAACAGCAGAAGATGTAACTTCAAAAGACAAACAAGGCCAAACCCAAACAGGTAAACCTAAGTTTACAGAAGGCAATCCAAACATTCCAATGGATGATGATACGCCAGCTACATTCGAAGATGGCTCAACAACGAAAACAATTCCTGGTGAAGGAACCTACACAGTAGCCCCAGATGGAAGTGTAACCTTCGTACCAGAGAAGTCATTCACAGGAACAGGAACAGGCGTGACTGTGAAACGTGTAGATAAGAATGGTACACCAGTAACAGGTAAGTACACACCAACAGTAACACCAGTAACTCCTACAGCAGCTCCAGCTGAATCAGTAGCTCCTCAAGGTGTAGTTCAAACTGGTACTGTTACTTTCACAGAAGGTGATCCAGTTGCGCCAATCGACAAGAATACCATTACTCTTCTTGATGAAAATGGTCAACCAGCAGCTTCAGTAAATGCTAAGTCACCAGACGGTAAGGTTATCGGTACATTTACAGTTGATAAAGCAACAGGTGTTGTGACCTTCACCCCAACAGATAAGACATACTCAGGTGAAGTCGTTGCCGTTAAGGTTCAAGCGAAGGATGCCAACGGTACCCCAGCTGAAACAACATACACACCTAAGATTACTCCAGTTGTTCCAACAGCAGAGGATGTAACTTCAAAAGACAAACAAGGTCAAACCCAAACAGGTAAGCCTAAGTTTACAGAAGGTGATCCAGTAGTTCCAATGGATGATGATACACCTGCAACCTTTGAAGATGGTTCAACAACTAAGACTATCCCAGGTGAAGGAACCTACACAGTAGCTCCAGATGGAACTGTTACATTTGTTCCAGAAAAATCATTCACAGGAGCAGGAACAGGCGTAACTGTGAAACGTGTAGATAAGAATGGTACACCAGTAACAGGTAAGTACACACCAACAGTAACTCCTGTAACACCGACAGCGACACCTGCTGAATCAGTGGCACCTCAAGGTGTTGTTCAAACTGGTACTGTTACCTTCACAGAAGGTGATCCAGTTGCGCCAATCGACAAGGATACGATTACCCTCCTTGATGAAAATGGTCAACCAGCAGCTTCAGTAGATGCTAAGTCACCAGACGGCAAGGTTATCGGTACATTCACGGTTGATAAAGCAACAGGTGTTGTAACCTTCACACCAACTGATAAGACATACTCAGGTGAAGTCATTGCAGTTAAGGTTCAAGCAAAGGATGCCAACGGTACACCAGCTGAAACAACATACACACCTAAGATTACTCCAGTCGTTCCAACAGCAGAGGATGTAACTTCAACAGATAAACAAGGCCAAACCCAAACAGGTAAGCCTAAGTTTACAGAAGGCAATCCAAACATTCCAATGGATGATGATACGCCAGCTACATTCGAAGATGGCTCAACAACGAAGACAATTCCAGGTGAAGGTACTTACACAGTAGCCCCAGATGGAAGTGTAACCTTTGTACCAGAAAAATCATTCATCGGAACAGGAACAGGTGTAACAGTTAAGCGTGTAGATAAGAATGGTACACCAGTTACAGCTAAATACACACCAACCGTAACACCGGTAACACCAACAGCTGAAGAAGTGACTTCAATTGATAAACAGGGCCAAACACAAACAGGTAAGCCTAAGTTTATAGAAGGTGATCCAGTAGTTCCAATGGATGATGATACACCAGCTACATTCGAAGAAGGTTCAACAACGAAGACAATTCCAGGTGAGGGTACTTACACAGTAGCCCCAGATGGAAGTGTAACCTTCGTGCCAGAGAAGTCATTCACAGGAACAGGAACAGGTGTAACAGTTAAGCGTGTGGATAAGAATGGTACACCAGTAACAGGTAAATACACACCAACCGTAACACCAGTAACACCAACAGCGTCACCTGCTGAATCAGTAGCTCCTCAAGGTGTAGTTCAAACTGGAACAGTAACCTTCACAGAAGGTGATCCAGTTGCGCCAATCGACAAGGATACGATTACCCTTCTTGACGAAAATGGTCAACCAGCAGCTTCAGTAGATGCTAAGTCACCAGACGGCAAGGTTATCGGTACATTCACAGTTGATAAAGCAACAGGTGTTGTAACCTTCACCCCAACAGATAAGACCTATTCAGGTGATGTCGTTTCAGTTAAGGTTCAAGCTAAGGATGCCAACGGTACCCCAGCTGAAACAACATACACACCTAAGATTACTCCAGTTGTTCCAACAGCAGAGGATGTAACTTCAACAGATAAACAAGGTCAAACCCAAACAGGTAAGCCTAAGTTTACAGAAGGCAATCCAAACATTCCAATGGATGATGATACGCCAGCTACATTCGAAGATGGCTCAACAACGAAGACAATTCCAGGAGAAGGTACTTACACAGTAGCCCCAGATGGAACAGTCACTTTCGTACCAGAAAAATCATTCACAGGAACAGGAACAGGCGTGACTGTTAAACGTGTAGATAAGAACGGTACACCAGTAACAGCTAAATACACACCAACTGTAACTCCAGTAACACCAACAGGTGAACCAGCCACAACTATTGGCCCTAAAGGTCAAGAACAATCTGGTAAGCCAAACTTCAAGGAAGGTGATCCAATTGTTCCAATGAACGATGCCGTTCCGGCTACATTTGACGATGGTTCAACAACGAAGACAATTCCGGGTGTTGGTACGTATACAGTAGCTCCTGACGGAACTGTAACCTTTAAACCTGAACCAGAATTTACTGGAAAAGCACCATCTGTAACTGTTGTCCGTGAAGATATGAATGGAACAAAAGCTTCTGCAACGTACACACCAACTGTACTTCCTGTTACTACATTTGTAGACAAAGAAGGTAAAGCAATTCCGGGATATCCAACTGAGGACAATGAACAACCTAAGAAAGAGATTCCAGGCTACCGCTTTGTAGAGACTAAGAAACTTCCAAACGGCGACACAGAACATGTCTACGAAAAAGTGAAGACAAGTCACAAGGATAAGGAAGGTAACGAGATTCCTGGTTATCCAATCGAGGATGGTGAAACTCCTAAGAGAGATATTCCAGGCTACCGCTTCGTAGAGACTAAGAAACTTCCAAATGGTGATACAGAGCACGTTTATGAGAAAGTGCCAACACCAGATCCGGTTCCTACACCAACCCCAACTCCAACACCGGTTCCAACCCCGGCACCTACTCCGGATCCAGTTCCAACACCAGATCCAAAACCAGTTCCAGAAACTAAGGAAATTAAATTCATCAATCCTTCTGATGAAACAGCAGTTCTTCCTGAAACTGGTACTGAGGAAACTTCTAAAACAGGTCTTGCTCTTCTAAGTGCTTTAACAGGTCTCTCATTATTTGGACTTGCTAAACGCAAAAAAGAAGACTAAGATCTAGGATTTGCCTCATTAAAACCGCGAGAAATCGCGGTTTTTTTGACGGAAAAAATAGGAAGTTTTGCTCAAGGAAGCAATAGTTGGAAACAGTCTTTTCTTGAAAAATTTGATAAAATAGAAGTATCAGTGTAAAGGATGTAAAAATGAGTAAGAAAGTAATTGGTATTTGGGCTCAGACAAAGAATGGGGTAATCGGCAAGGACCAGGTGATGCCTTGGCATTTGCCAGCTGAATTGCAGCACTTTAAACAAACGACTACAGGCCATGCGATTCTCATGGGAAGAGTTACCTACGAAGGTTTAAACAAACGCGTCCTCCTAAATCGGACCAATATCATTCTCTCTAGAGATGAAAAATATGATGTAGAGAATGAAAAAGTTTTATTAAAAACCTCAGTTGAAGACGTTTTAAACTGGTATAAGGATCAGGATTTGTCGCTCTTTATTATCGGTGGTGAGAAGGTCATCCGTCTCTTCGAGCCTTATCTAGAGGAGCTTTATCAGACTGTCATCGATGCCGAATTGGAAGGAGACGCCTATTTCCCAGAAGACTTCCATTGGGATCTGTTTCAGTTGCTTGACGAGCGGACAATCGAAAAAGATGAAAAAAACCCTTACGATTTCACCATTAGACATTTTAAAAGGAAGGAAGACTAGTTCATGGAACGTAGTATCTTTGGCTTTTTTACGGCTGTTTTATGCGTAATTTGCCTAGTATGTGCTTCTCAGACCCTTCGGAAAAAGCGCTATGGATTAGCCATTCTATTTTTGCTAAATGCCTTTACCAATCTTGTGAATTCTATTCATGCCTTTTATATGACTTTATTTAAATAAATTATTAACAGAATTTAGAATCGGGAGAAGAAAATGCCTACAAATCAATCTAATGATATGATGGTTTATTGTTCCTTCTGTGGGAAGAATCAGGACGAAGTACAGAAGATTATCGCTGGGAACAATGCCTTTATCTGTAATGAATGTGTTGAGTTAGCTCAAGAAATCATTCGAGAAGAATTAGCTGAGGAAGTCTTGGCAGACCTTTCAGAGGTTCCAAAACCAATCGAACTTCTCAATATCCTTAACCACTATGTCATCGGTCAAGATCGTGCGAAACGAGCACTAGCAGTAGCTGTCTACAATCACTACAAACGGATTAACTTCCATGAAAATCGTGAAGATGACAACGATGTGGATCTACAAAAATCAAACATTTTGATGGTCGGTCCTACAGGTTCAGGAAAAACTTTCTTGGCTCAAACGCTTGCTAAGAGTTTGAATGTGCCTTTTGCTATCGCCGATGCGACAGCCTTGACTGAAGCAGGTTACGTCGGAGAAGACGTTGAGAATATCCTTCTTAAGCTATTACAAGCAGCTGACTTCAATATTGAACGTGCAGAGCGTGGCATCATCTATGTTGATGAAATTGATAAGATTGCTAAAAAGAGCGAGAACGTCTCGATCACCCGTGATGTATCTGGTGAAGGAGTACAGCAAGCTCTCTTGAAGATCATCGAGGGAACTGTTGCGAGCGTGCCACCTCAAGGCGGACGCAAGCATCCTCAACAAGAGATGATTCAAGTTGACACCAAAAATATCCTCTTCATCGTTGGTGGAGCCTTTGATGGGATTGAAGAAATTGTGAAGCAACGTCTAGGTGAAAAGATCATCGGGTTTGGCCAAAACAACAAAGCCATTGATGAATCTAGCTCTTACATGCAAGAAATCATTGCAGAAGATATCCAAAAATTCGGTATTATTCCTGAGTTAATTGGTCGTCTTCCGGTTCTTGCCGCTTTGGAGCAACTGACAGTTGAAGATCTGGTTCGTATTTTGAAAGAACCAAGAAATGCCTTGGTGAAACAATACCAAGCTCTCCTATCCTTTGATGATGTTGAATTAGAATTTGATGACGAAGCACTTGAAGAAATTGCAAGCAAAGCTATCGAACGCAAGACAGGTGCTCGTGGCTTACGTTCTATCATCGAAGAAACTATGTTGGATGTTATGTTTGAAGTTCCAAGTCAAGAAGACGTCAAACTGGTTCGAATCACTAAAGAAGCAGTTAACGGAACTGAAAAACCAATTTTAGAAACTGCCTAGAAAGAAATTCTATGAAAGTAAATACTCATAATGCAGATATCTTGTTGAGCGCTACCAATAAAAGTCATTATCCTCAAGATGATATCCCAGAAGTTGCACTTGCCGGTCGATCAAATGTCGGCAAGTCTTCTTTTATTAATACCATGCTAAATCGTAAGAATTTGGCCCGCACATCTGGAAAACCAGGGAAAACACAGTTATTAAACTTCTTTAATATCGATGACAAACTTCGTTTTGTCGATGTACCTGGCTATGGATATGCTCGTGTCTCTAAAAAAGAGCGTGAGAAATGGGGCAAGATGATCGAGGAGTATCTGACAACCAGAGATAATCTAAGAGCAGTTGTCAGCCTAGTCGATCTTCGTCATGAACCCTCAGCTGATGATGTCCAAATGTACCAATTTTTAAAATACTACGAGATTCCTGTTATCTTAGTTGCCACGAAAGCTGACAAAATACCAAGAGGAAAATGGAACAAGCATGAATCCATGATCAAGAAGAAGTTGGATTTTGATAAAACAGATACTTTTATCATCTTCTCATCCGTTAATAAAACGGGAGTAGAAGAAGCTTGGAATGCAATTTTTGATTTTAGTTTTTCGGAATAAATCGTATTGTCACTAAGATGTTATTTTTTTGTTTGATTTATATCGATATTGTAATTAAAATGTAATATTCAACTCAACATTTTAAGGTTTTTCTGTGCTATAATCATCTTAAAGAGTTTTCATTAAGACATTAGGAGATTATCACATTGAAAAAAATACTAAATAAATCGAAATTGATTGGATCCTTAGTGGCTCTGGTTGCTGCAGGAACAGTAGCGGCAGCAATGAGCGAGCATGTAGGAAACGTTGGTGCTAACGATGAGGCTTATTCTCAATACGCAGATCCAACAGAAGCTTTCATCTCACAAATCGGTGAATCTGCTCGTCAGCTTGGTCAAGAAAATGATCTGTATGCATCAGTTATGATTGCTCAAGCTATCTTAGAAAGTGGAGCTGGTCAATCTGGTTTGTCATCTTATCCACACTATAACCTTTTTGGTATTAAAGGGAGCTATGCTGGTCAATCTGCAGTGATGCAAACTTGGGAAGATGACGGTGCTGGAAATGCCTATACAATCAATGATGCTTTCCGTTCATACCCTAGCTACTATGAATCATTGCAAGACTACGTTGCGGTTTTGAAACAAGGTCATTTTGCAGGAGCTTGGAAGAGCAATACAACAAGCTATCAGGATGCAACAGCTGCTTTAACCGGTGTCTATGCTACTGACACTAGTTACTATGCAAAATTGAACCATATCATTGAAACTTACAACCTTACTCAGTATGATTCACCTAGTGTGTATGGTGGCTATGAAGGTACTGTTTACAACCCTTATCGCCAACAATATACGACCCAAGAAATCTTGAACTTGGATATCGCTTGGGCGAATCGTTTCTTATAATATATGAATTAAATTGAATTATAAACAGACTATCATAGTCTGTTTTTTTATTTCATCGTTTTAAATCGTTTTATTTATATTTGTTGTGGAACCCAGTATTTTTATTTAAATTTTCTGAAAGCCTTTTCAGGAATTCCATTCTATGATATAATGAAGAAGTTCACAAATCCAATATATAAGGAGATTCAGATGGGAGAATCAAATTTTGTTCTTAAGGTAGAAGCAGCATGTCAGAAGAAGGAAGAATTGTATACAGCTTCTAAAGCTCGTTATGCGGTTCGATCTATGTTTGCGGGTGCGTTTTTGACAATGAGTACTGCAGTAGGGATTGTGGGGGCAGACCTTCTCAACACCTTCTTGCCAGGTTCTGGTCGTTTCTTATTCCCGTTTATTTTTGCGTGGGGATTGGTTTATTTACTATTCTTAAATAGTGAGTTAACGACTTCCAATATGATGTACCTTACAGCTGGTGTTTATTTAAAGAAGATTAATTGGAAAAAAGCTTTAGAAATTTTACTCTATTGTACATTCTTTAACCTAGTCGGTGCTTTGTTCCTAGCTTTCCTCTTTGGACAGACTAGTGCATTTGCAAACCTAAATCCAAAAGGCTTCCTTGGCTCGGTTGTAGAGATGAAGCTCCAACGTTCGAATCAATTGGTCTTCTTCGAAGGAGTTATTGCCAACATCTTCGTTAACATAGCAATCTTGTCCTACCTTTTCTTTAAAGATGAAACAGCGAAAGTTTTGATGGCTTTGTCAGCTATTTATATGTTTGTATTTCTTACAAATGAACACATTGCTGCAAACTTTGCTTCCTTCTCACTAGCTACGTTTAATTCTATTTCTAAAGATTTGCCTCATTTAGAGTTCTTCAATGTCCTTCGTCATTACACTGTCACTTTTGTAGGTAACTGGGTAGGAGGAGGAGTGATCATGGGCTTGGCCTATGCATGGCTCAATCGTACAAAGACTATTTATAAAGATTAAATATTTTTTAAAAAAAGTTTGCAAAAATACTTGCATTCTTTTTTTTTATGTGATACACTAAATAACGGTTTGAAAAAACTGCCTAAGACAGTAGGGGAGCTAGACTCATAAATATCCTACCGAGGACAAAACGTATCATGTAAAAAGAAGCGTATTGTACTTTCGTGTCTAGGTTTGGGCGCGTTTTTCTTTTGGAAAAATTCCCCAAGCAAAATAATTACGGAGGTGAACACACTAATGAGTGAAGCAATTATTGCTAAAAAAGCGGAACTAGTTGACGTAGTAGCTGAGAAAATGAAAGCTGCTGCATCAATCGTCGTTGTAGACGCTCGTGGTTTAACAGTTGACCAAGATACAGTTCTTCGTCGTGAGCTTCGTGGAAGCGAAGTTGAGTACAAAGTTATTAAAAACTCAATCTTACGTCGTGCAGCTGAAAAAGCTGGTCTTGAAGAATTGGCATCAGTTTTTGTTGGACCATCTGCTGTAGCATTTTCTAATGAAGATGTTATCGCACCAGCGAAAATCTTGAACGACTTTTCTAAAACTGCTGACGCACTTGAAATCAAGGGTGGTGCAATCGAAGGCGCTGTCGCATCTAAAGAAGAGATTCTTGCTCTTGCAACTCTTCCAAACCGCGAAGGACTTCTTTCTATGCTCCTTTCTGTACTTCAAGCGCCAGTGCGCAACGTTGCTCTTGCAGTCAAAGCGGTTGCAGACAACAAAGAAGACGCAGCTTAATCTTAAGCTACGCAGCGTAGCCTAGCTACAAAAAAATATAAATAAAAAATTTAAAACTTATTTGGAGGATATAACAATGGCATTGAACATTGAAAACATTATTGCTGAAATTAAAGAAGCTTCAATCCTTGAATTGAACGACCTTGTAAAAGCTATCGAAGAAGAATTTGGTGTAACTGCGGCTGCTCCTGTAGCAGTTGCTGCAGTCGGTGCTGCTGACGCTGGTGCTGCTAAAGATTCATTCGACGTTGAATTGACATCTGCAGGCGACAAGAAAGTCGGCGTTATCAAAGTTGTACGTGAAATCACAGGTCTTGGACTTAAAGAAGCTAAAGAACTTGTTGATGGAGCACCTGCACTTGTTAAAGAAGGTGTTGCTACAGCTGAAGCTGAAGAAATCAAAGCTAAATTGGAAGAAGCTGGAGCTTCAGTTACTCTTAAATAATAGAGTTTCCAATCAAAATGAAAACCGAGGTTTAGACCTCGGTTTTTTTGTGTTTGAAGAATCTTTTTTGGATATTAATTATTTTTCATAAGACAAACTGAGTCTGGTTATTCTTAGTAATTTATTTTTGGTAATTGATTCACAATTTTTATTATGTTATGATATAATTTGTTTATATAGGAAAAGTCTTAGGAGTTAATTTGATGAATAAAGTTAAAATCATTAGTAATCCTTATGAAAAGAAGGTATTATTTGAGCGTTGGAATAACCAATTAAATTCTTGGGTAACGATTGATCAAGAAAGCAATTCAAATAGTAAACTGATCAGTAACGATTTTCAGTCTGGTTTTTTTCCGTTTAAAGTGTTTGAAATTGTTCATCAGATCATCGATGAATATTCAGTATCTGATGAACCCTTGCTCATTAGTTTTTCGGGTAGTGATGATGAATTTCAAGAATTGGAGAATCTACTTTTAGATACAGAATTTGAGAGTATTGAACTCGAAAAGTCAGAAAGTTACTTGGAAAATGCTCGTGATGTCTTACCTGAAATCAATAAAATTTTTAAAAAATTAGATCCTCTCATCACAAAGAACATCGAAGACGAGAGTGGTGAGATTCAACAGCAGCTTAAACGCTTCTCGGATGCTTCAAACGATATCGTTCCAATTTGTGTTTTAGGGACTTATAGTGCCGGTAAATCAACGTTTATTAATTCTTTAATTGGTTGTGAGTTACTGCCTAGCGCTGAAACGCCTGTAACAGCGAAAGTTTATAAACTATCCTCTACTAATCAAAAAGATAGAGCTAGTGTTCGATTTACGTTTAAGGATGAAGAAGTCAAAATCTTGGTCCGTGCTGATAAGTTAGTATTTGATGGATTAGAATCTGAAGACGAACTGATTGATTCTATTAATCTTGCTATCCAGGAAGAAAAGGCATCTTCCATCATTGAAAAAGTCCATCTTATATTAGAAGAGGTAAATGACTATTCTGATAGTGAATTAGGAGACTTAATTGAAATTGAAATTCCTTTTGGAAGAAGTACACTTGATGAAGTTAATTATCAAATAGCTATCTTTGATACCCCTGGATCTAACTCTTCTACAAACCTTCAGCATTCAGATGTTTTAGACAAATCTATGAAAGGAATGTCAAATGGACTTCCAATTTTTGTAACAGATAGCAGTTCGATGGACAGTACAGATAATGATAATCTAAAAGATAAATTAAAGAAAGTTTCTGGTTTAGATAGTCGCTTTACTATGATTGTAGTGAATAAGGCAGAAAGTGCTGATATTAATTTAAGAAAATTCCAAAAGGAATCATTCAGACAAAAGATTATGAATCAGACGATTCCGAGAGAACTATATGCACAAGGTATCTTCTATGTTTCTTCTATTCTTGGTTTGGGATCGAAATTAAATGGAGAACTACGAGGGGAATTCTATTCGGAATTATTCGATACATATAAAGTTAAATACTCTGATTCGAGCAATGACTATTATAAGAGGCTGTTTGATTTCAATATCGTACCTCCTCAGATGAAACAGACTATGGTAAAATCAGCTGAATCAAATCAAAATTGCATTTATGCAAATAGTGGCTTGTTAACCATAGAAGATGCGATTAAGAACTTCGTTATTAAATACTCACATTATGATAAGTGTCAACAAGCCAGAGAGACTTTAAATCGATTGATTATCATTACGGATAAAGAAATTGATGATAAAAACGAGGATTTGATCGGAAGAAAACTGGAGTTACAAAACAAACTAGATGATAAAAAAGCCAGCACGTTAGCTACTATTGATGATAGAATGTCTAAAGAAAGAGGAGAACATACAACTAAGTATCCTCAAGAAATGGTAAGCTTCATCCAGAGTTTGACCCAGATATTGAAAAAAGAAAACGTTGAATCGCATTATTCTAATTATTATGAAAAGTATTCTCAGGAGTATCCTGAAATAGTAGTAGAAGACGGGCATGACGAAACTAATTTGTTCCGTAAATTAAAGGGACAGATTGATGGTGCAGTTCAACAGTTTAAATCATCTGAAGATAGACGCAGAAAGATCGAGGAGAAGGCTTCTGTAGAAGTTCTAGATGATGTTAAAAAACAATTTAGTGATCGGTTGATTAAAGCCAAAGAAAGTTTTAATCAGTTTTCTAAAGAGTTTTGGATAAATGCTACTAGTGATGTTCGTACAGAATTGGAAAAAGTAATTGCTGGAGATTTAGAACTTGAACCAGAAAAAAGAAAAGAAATTTCAGATATGATTATTTCTTATGAAGATATTAATTTTGATCGATTTGACTTAGGAAAATTCAATCGAGATGAACTAAGCTATATATTTAGAATAGGTGATTTCAAACTGAAGTCAAATAAAATTAATATTTCTGGTTTAACAAATACATATAACAAGGAATTTAAAGCAAAATTGACAGAATTTAGCGATAGCATTCGTTCGGAACATGAATTAAAATTTTATAACTGGACGCAGGATTTAGGAAGCTTAATTAAAAGTAATATTATTGAATTTAGTCCGGAATTAAAAGAATTGGACCGGAAAATAGAAAAGATATGCAGAGAGATTTACAGTTTGGAGATTCAGCAAAAGCAAATTAAAGCATACGTCACTCAAATCAAACGGATGATCTCATGGAAATAAGTGGAGTATTAATTTGAGGGAAAAGTTATGGGGATAAAAAATTTAATTAACAAAGCGGGAGCAAAAGTAGCGGACAAGGTAGCTAAACTTTCTGCTCTAAGTCCTGAACAATTAGAAGCTGTTGAAAAGCAAAAGGAAAGGTACCTTGCTGATCAACCAAATGTTAGTGATGAAGAATTGACCAATAGATTATTGGCATCATGTGGTGTAGAAGTTTTCAATTCTTACCTAGATCAAATAAAAGAGCTCTATGTACCTCTTGAAAGTAATGCTGAATACGAGGATGAATTTCACCCGTCATATAACATTCGTTACTTCAATATTACGAAGTGGGTGACGGATAAGAAAGAAAACTCTCTAGAAAAATTGGTCAATGTCTACGAAGTGCTTTCTAATGAGCGCTGTAATATTGCCTTGGTATTCCATCGTACAAGTACCAATACCAAAGTCTATCTTGCAGTCGTAAATACTGAAAATGCTAACGATAACGTCAATATAGACAATTATAGAAGACGTCTCCTTGAAGCAATAAAAGGAAATTTCCCCGGATCAACTGTCAACGAGGAAGTTGGACGAGGTCGTATTCCTTGTTTGAATCATCAAAAACCATATTCTGTAGCTACAGTTTCCAATCTTCCGACAACTAAGTCAGAGAAGTTTATCAGCCAAACGATTGAGAAACTAATCGATGGTATTGTGCCAGAGAATCCTAGTCAAGACTATACCTTGATCCTTTTGGCTAATCCTATTCAAAACATTGAAAATCACAAACTACGCTTATCCGAACTGTATTCGGCTCTAGCCCCTTTTAAAAAATGGCAAACGAACTATACCTTTACAGAATCAGATGCGACAACCTCTATGGCGACATTTGGCGTTAATATCGGCGCTAGCGCAGGTATCCAACAAGGCCAAAACCAAGCTACAAATCAAAATTCCGGACAAACCGAAACTTCTGGAGATTCTACAATGGATTCAACTGGCGAATCAGATGGAACCAATACGAGCCATACTAGTGGAATTAATAAAGGAAAATCACGAACTAATTCGGAAGCGGTTAATGGAGGTCTGACTACCCCAATTGCTAGTATTGGAGGTAATATTAACAAGACTGATTCCATTATAAGTGGTACTTCCGTCTCAGATACAGTTGGAAAAACCATCACCAAGACTGTCGGGAAAGCCCTGACCAAAACAGCTAGTAAGGCTATTTCTGAAACTTTAGGAAAAACGGTGGGTGCAACTAAAGGGATTAATTTAGGTACCAATATTGGAGCGAATTTTGCGCGTGCGTCTAATGTTACAGCGTCAGTTGGTAAAAATGAAGGCATTACTCAGTTCTTTATGAACCACAATATCCAACATGCCTTAACAGTTTTAGATGAACAAATGAAACGCTTTGAAAAAGGGACTGCGTTGGGAATGTGGGATTTTGCAGCCTATGTTCTTAGTGAAGATCAGAATATTGCTAACAATGTGGCCCATACCTATCTAGCACTGACACAAGGTGAAGAATCTTACATGAGTAAGTCCTCTGTTAATCTTTGGCGGGGAGATATGGGAGAAAAAAGTGGAGATACAGAAGAAATTGTGAACTACATTAGGGATTTGCGTCATCCAATTTTTGGACTCAACCCGAATCTCCTAGAAAAAGATGCAACATTTTATGTATATCCTTCTGTCATCACGCCGACGGTTCCATTATCTGGCCAAGAGCTAGCCTATTCATTGAACTTTCCTCAGAAATCCATACCAGGTTTACCAATACTTGAGTGTACAGAATTTGGTAGAAATATTGTTTCCTATGATTTGGAAGAGAAAGAGGAAGAAAAAATACGATTAGGCAATATCTTCCATATGAATCGTGAGGAAACAGTAGCAGTTGAGTTATCTCAAAACTCCTTGAGCTCACATGTTTTTATAACAGGAAGTACGGGTTCTGGTAAAAGTAACACCATTTATCAACTCTTAGCTGAAGCCAAAGAAAATCACATCAAGTTTCTTGTAGTAGAGCCGGCCAAAGGAGAATACAAACATATCTTTGGTCAGGAAGAGGACGTTTGTGTATATGGAACCAATCCTCAATTAACCCCTTTATTAAAATTGAATCCGTTTAGCTTCACAAAAGAAACACATATCCTCGAACACTTAGATCGCTTAATTGAAATCTTCAATGTTTGCTGGCCTATGTATGCTGCTATGCCTGCCGTGTTAAAGAAAGCAGTTGAAAAATCATACATAGACTGTGGATGGGACTTGATAAAGTCCGTAAATGAGTTTGGTGGCATCTACCCAACCTTTGCAGATGTTGCTGAGAATATTAAAGAGATTATTGATTCTAGTGAGTATGATAATGAAAACAAAGGAGCATATAAAGGTTCCTTGCTTACACGCATTGAATCACTTACGAATGGAATTAATGGCTTAATTTTCTCACAAGAGGAGTTGTCCAATCAGCAATTATTCGATTCTAATGTCATCGTTGATCTTAGTCGGGTCGGTTCTAGTGAGACCAAGTCATTGATCATGGGGATTCTTGTCTTGAAATTACAAGAATATAGAATGTCTCAAGCAGATATGAATTCAAGCTTGCGCCATTTAACTGTGTTAGAAGAAGCGCATAATTTACTAAAGAGAACTTCTACAGAGCAAGTCTCAGAATCGAGCAATCTTATCGGAAAAAGTGTTGAAATGCTAGCCAATTCGATTGCTGAAATGCGGACGTATGGAGAAGGTTTTATCATTGCTGACCAAGCGCCGGGGCTCTTGGATTTATCTGTTATACGAAATACTAATACAAAGATTATCATGCGACTTCCTGATTGGTCTGATAGAGAGTTAGTCGGCAAATCTGCTAATCTAAACGATGATCAAATCCTTGAATTGGCAAGATTACCAAAAGGTGTGGCAGCTGTTTACCAAAACGAATGGATTCAACCAGTCTTGTGTAAGGTTGATAAGTTTGACGATGGAGGAGAGGCTTACCAGTATAGAGAGGAATTGGAAATAGAATCAAGTTCAGCTCCTGAACTTTATTTGACGATCAGTAAATTCTTAACTGGAAATGAAACAATTGAACAGATAGACCTAGAAGCGATGGAGCAGGATTTATTTAAAGCTCCTATTAGTGGGAAAACTATTTATCAGGTGTTGAATATTATTCGTCAGCAAGTTTATGAAGTGGACATGGTAAGAATTGCACCAATTATCTCAAACTTTTATCCAAGTCTTTTAAATAAAGCACGGGATGCAGAAATGAAGAATAGTGATAAAAAGTCTATTACATTAGATATAGTGAATGAGTTCAATAAAGTAGTGGAAGGACCGGTAACACAACAAGTGAGATTAAATATCATACAAGCCATTTTAACTCAGTTGTACGTAAATGAATTGAAAAATAATGCAAGTCTCGAAGAATGGAGACAACAAGGAGGTTTATTGTGAGTATCGAAAAAATGAGCCTTTCAGATTTGAAGGAAACAGTTCCTAAGAAGGATGTTAGCTCTTCTTCCTTCAATCCTAAACAAAGATTAGAAGTGAATAATGAAGCCAGTGCAAAATTAAATGATATTTCGCATTATGAAAAAACTTCACTGGGACAGTGCGATAAGCAGGAGTTGAGATCCGAGACGGGTTGGTCAAAAAATATTGTAGATAACATGAGATGGAAAGAGGAGGCAGCGGTTTATAAAGATTTAAATTTAGTTGAAAAGGATGTAAATGGCAGGCCTTGTTTCCAAAGGACAGATATTGATTATAACGCAAAGGATGAATTAGGAAAAACGAACAAGGAAAGGATGCTTGATGGTAAGGCTCCCCTAGCAGACGGTAAACCAGTCGAATTACATCATATCGGTCAAAGACAGGACTCTCCATTGGCAGAATTAACTTTCAATGAACACAAGAGTAACTATAGTAATCTTCATGAAGTACCACCTCAATCGTCTCAAATTGACAGAGGAGAATTCAGAAAAGAAAAAGCAGAGTATTGGAGAATGAGAGGGGAAGAGCTATAATGAAAAATTTATCAAATGAATTGAAAAAAATCTCAGATCTAGTTTCTACAAAAGGCGCAAGTAATGAACAAATAGTGGAAGCTCAAAATAAGCTATCATTAGAATTTCCAACTAACTATATTGAATATTTAAAAGAGTTTGGACTTGTGACTTTCTATGGGGTTGAATGGCAGGGCTTAAATGGGCCGGATTATTTAAATGTTGTAAAATCAACTCTTGAGGCTCGAGAAACCTATTCTGATTTTCCAGTGAATATGTTTATTCTTGAAGATTTAGGATTTGATGGAGTTCTCGTCTTAGTTGATACAAAAGGTTCTGTCTATGAGTGGCAATATGGTAGATGTAAAAAAATCTATTCAAGTATAATAGATTATCTTGAAGAATGTTTAGATAGAGAAAACTAGTGAGGACTTTTATCAAATCTAGTATTCAAATAAAGTAATTTGTTAAGATTGTGAACATTAATTTAGTGACTATGTCATATAATAAATGTACTAATTTATTATATTGTTAGACTTCCATTTTTTTGATAGAATAGTCCTTATCAACAAAAAAGGAGATTTCTGATTAAATACTTTAAACGTCTTGTCTTTGCTGCTTTGTTGGCAGTTGGTGCGATTTTCCTTGTAGCTTGTGGTTCTACAACTAGCGATAATGGGAAATATGTCTATAAAGCTGAGAAGGATCAAATTAAAAGCATCCTTAAAAAGCAAGGGGCTAGTGAGGAACAACTTGAGCAGGTGATTGATCAATTTGATTTGACAATGACAATTGAAATTAAAGATACAAAAGCTAAGATGATTATCGAAATGAAAGCTCTTGGTGAAAGCAAAAAGAAAACAATTGACCTGAAAGCTGATCAAAATGCTAAAACTCTTGAATCAGCAGAAGGTGGTAAAGATAAAGTCAAGTATAAGATTGATGGTGATGTTTTAACTTTGGATGTATCAAAAGCAGAATCTAGTGATTATGAAGTTTTTGCTTTCTTCAAAGATGCAAAATTCAAACGTCAAAAATAATCGTATCTAGAGGGGATGGCTGAGGCTATCCTCTATTTTTATTTATGGTTTTCATCAACTCTTTTCCTTGCTAGCCACCTAGGGTTCTGATATAATGAGGTTACAGTGAAGAAAGCGTGTAAGCTTTCTAGAATCATTTAAAAAGTACTTGAGGGTGCTTTTTTATTGTATAGGGAGGAGAAAGGTATGGGATATATTTGGTCCTATTTGAGAAAATATCCAAAATGGTTGTGTTTGAATTTTACAGCAGCCATCTTTTTTGTGATTGTTAATCTCGGTTTGCCAACTGTTTTGGCCCGTATGATTGATGAGGGAATCAATCCGAGAGATATAGAGCGTGTTTATTTCTGGGCCTGGGTTATGTTTGGTGTGATCATCGTCGGAATTCTTGGTCGAATCGTTCTGGCCTATGCGGTTGGGAAAATTACTACAACCATGGTTATGGATATGCGGAATGATCTTTATGAGAAGCTTCAGGAATATTCTCACCATGAATATGAAAAGATTGGCGTTTCTTCTTTAGTGACGCGGATGACATCTGATGCTTTTGTCCTGATGCAGTTTTCTGACCAGATGTTAAAACTTGGGGTCATTACCCCCATCATGATGCTGTCAAGTATTCTGTTGATTTTACAAACGAGTCCATCTCTTGCCTGGATTGTGGCGATTTCGATGCCTTTTTTGGCCGTGGTGGTTTGGTATGTAGCTGTTAAGACCAAGCCTTTGTCAGAGAAGCAGCAGGAAACCCTAGATAAGCTCAATCAATATGCACGAGAGAATCTTACAGGGCTTCGTGTCATTCGTGCTTTTGCACGTGAGGAATTCCAAGAGGAAAAGTTTGGCCAAGCCAATGCAGTCTATGCGGACAACTCTAATAAACTTTTTAAACTGACCGGTTTGACGGAGCCACTCTTTGTTCAAATCATCATTGCGATGATTGTAGCTATTGTGTGGTTTGCCTTGGATCCTCTAGGGGATGGGAGCTTAGAAATTGGGAATCTTGTCGCCTTTATCGAATACAGTTTCCATGCCTTGCTTTCATTCCTTTTCCTAGCCAATCTCTTTACCATGTACCCACGGACAGCTGTCTCCAGTCATCGTTTGAAAGAGATTATGGACATGCCCATTTCCATTGATCCAAATGAAAATGGGGTAACTGAGACAGAAACCAAGGGTTATCTGGAGTTTGATAATGTCACTTTTGCCTATCCTGGTGAGACAGAGAATCCAGTCCTTCACAATATTTCCTTTAAGGCTAAACCGGGTGAAACCATCGCCTTTATCGGATCGACAGGTTCTGGGAAATCCTCTCTCGTTCAGCTCATTCCTCGATTCTATGATGTCACCTTAGGGAAAATCTTGGTCGATGGCGTGGATGTTCGTGATTTTAACGTTAAAGCCTTGCGCCATAAGATTGGATTTATCCCGCAGAAGGCCCTGCTCTTTACAGGGACCATCGCTGAAAACCTTCGTTATGGCAAGGAAGATGCGAGTATAGAAGAACTAGATAAGGCAGCAGATGTAGCCCAAGCCAAGGAATTTATCGAGAGTAAGGAAGAGCAGTTTGACACTCATTTAGCAGAAGGTGGTAGCAACCTTTCTGGAGGTCAGAAGCAGCGATTATCGATTGCTCGTGCAGTAGTTAAGGAGCCGGATATCTATATCTTTGATGATTCCTTCTCGGCTCTTGATTATAAGACAGATGCCACGCTGAGAAAACGTCTAAAAGAAGTAACTGGAGATGCGACCGTCTTAATCGTAGCCCAGCGGGTTGGGACCATTATGGATGCGGATCAAATCATTGTCTTGGATCATGGAGAAATCGTTGGTCGTGGAACCCATGAAGAGCTTCTGGAAACCAATGAAATCTACAGTGAAATTGCTCGCTCTCAGTTGAATAACCAATCATTGACAGAAGAATAGGAGGGAGGAGAAAATGAAAGAAAAACGTTCCAGTTTTGTACGCCTTTGGGGCTACTTAAAAGCTTATCGCTTTGCCGTTATTTTCGCTACTCTTCTAAAAATTCTGAGTGTGGTCATGAGTGTCATCGAACCCTATATTCTAGGACTCGCCATTACTGAATTAACTGCTAACCTGACAGATATGGCTAGAGGAGTAGCAGGATCTCAGATTAATGCTGGCTATGTCGGCTGGGTCATGGTTGTCTATCTCTTCCGTGGAGTCTTGTATGAACTCGGTTCATATTATTCGAATTACTTCATGACCAATGCTGTTCAAAGCATGATTGAGGATATGCGTAATGACTTATCCGAAAAAATTAATCGTATCCCCGTTTCTTACTTTGATCAGCACCAATTTGGAGATCTTCTCGGTCGCTTTACCAGCGATGTCGAAACGGTTTCCAATGCCTTGCAACAGTCCTTCCTTCAAATTGTGAATGCGATTTTCACCTTAAGCTTGGTCATTGCTATGGTGCTTTATCTCAACCTCACTTTGGGCTTAATCGTGATTGCTTCTATTCCGATTACCTTCTTCGGTGCCCAGTTTATTATGAAGAAATCCCAGCCTTATTTTAAAGAGCAGGCTGATGTTCTTGGGGCTCTAAATGGTTTTGTTCAGGAAAACTTGAGTGGCTTTAACGTCTTAAAACTCTATGTACGTGAAGAATCATCGCAAGAAGAATTCCGTGACATTACTCGTCGTCTCCAACAAGTTGGATTTAAAGCGAATTTTATTTCTGGACTGATGATGCCAGTTCTTAATGCGATCTCTGATTTGACCTATCTTTTGGTCGCAGTTATCGGAGCTATTCAAGTTCTTGCCGGTCGTCTTACAGTTGGGAATATGCAGGCTTTTGTCCAATATGTCTGGCAGATCAATCAACCTATTCAAAATTTGAGCCAGTTAGCTGGCACCTTGCAAAGTGCCAAATCTTCACTAGACCGGGTCTTCCAAGTCCTTGATGAACCAGATGAAGTGCTCGGTAAAAATGAATCTCTGGATAGGGAATTGACAGGACAGGTTAGCTTTAATCATGTGGACTTCCAATATGTGGAAGACAAACCGCTGATCCGTGATTTTAACCTAGAGGTTAATCCTGGGGAGATGGTGGCTATTGTCGGACCGACAGGAGCAGGGAAAACAACCCTCATCAACCTCCTCATGCGTTTCTACGACGTGACTAAGGGGGCTATCACAGTGGATGGTCATGATATTCGTGACCTATCTCGCCAAGACTACCGTAAGCAGTTTGGGATGGTTCTCCAGGATGCTTGGCTCTATGAAGGGACCATTAAAGAGAATCTGCGCTTTGGGAACTTGGAAGCAACAGATGAAGAGATTGTCGCTGCTGCCAAGGCTGCCAATGTGGACCACTTTATCCGGACCCTTCCGGGTGGCTACAACATGGAGATGAACCAGGAGTCTAGTAATATTTCTTTGGGGCAAAAACAATTGTTGACCATTGCGCGTGCCCTTCTAGCTGATCCAAAGATATTGATTTTAGATGAGGCAACTTCTTCAGTGGATACGCGTCTGGAACTCTTGATTCAAAAGGCTATGAAGAACTTGATGAAGGGGCGGACGAGCTTTGTCATTGCTCACCGCTTGTCTACGATTCAAGAAGCAGACAAGATTTTAGTCCTTAAAGAGGGGCAAATCATAGAGCAAGGAAATCATGAGTCTCTTTTGGATGCAAAAGGATTCTATTACGACTTGTACATGAGCCAATTCTCCAAAAAAGAAGAAGCTCAATAAAAACGTAAAAAAAGAGCAGTTGCTCTTTTTTTGTTAGGCAAATCACTTGCTTTTGTTAAAAGTCGGATTTCTTGAAAGGGGTTATTTTATTTGCTATAATCGAAGCAGAAATGGAGGCTTTATGCGCTTAACTAGCCAATTAATCACTGAAACGTTCCCAGACCTGGATAAGGTCGAGAGGTTAAATATCGAAGCTTTCCCTGAAGAGGAACGAATTCCTTTATCAGAATACTTACGCTATACGGATAATGACGATGCCAATTTCTTTGCTTTTTATAACGAAGAAGAATTTGTCGGTTTTGCTTTCTCTATCTATAATCAGAAAGCTTTTTACGTCAGCTTCTTTGCCATTATGCCTCACTTGCGGAGTCACGGCTATGGGCAAGAAATTATTGAAAAATTAGTCGAATTTTACCAACGAACCATGTTGTTAGAAGTTGAGCGATTGGATGAAGAATGTGATAATCTAGAACAACGACGAGCTCGGATGGACTTCTATTTGCGGAACGGCTTCAAAACAGCTAATGCCTTTTTAGAATACGATGATCTGAGTTTTGAGATTCTTTATCGAGGCGATCAATTTAATGAAGAGGCTTATCGGGACATCTTCCATAAACTGCAAGCAGAGAATTACTTTGATTTCCGTATTGAGTATCGTCGCTTTAGTGAAGACTAAAAAAGTGCTTCTCTGTTACTTAGCAGAGGAGCTTTTTTTAATCAATGGATGAAGAAGTAAATAAGTATATAAATTTGTACCCTGATATTTCATAATAATATAGCTTAACCCATAAGTTACATGTTGCAATCCATAAATCCAGGAAAAAAGAATTGCCGTGGTGGAAGAAAGCTGTTATACTAGAAAAGATTGAAAAATGTAAAGGAGAACACATGTTACGAAAAGGTTCCTTAACAGGTTTGCTGTTATTTGGTATTTTCTTCGGTGCAGGGAATTTGATCTTTCCACCTGCGCTAGGTGCCCAGTCGGGTAGCCATTTTTGGCCAGCTATTGCTGGATTTGTCTTATCAGGAGTAGGGATTGCGATTATTACCTTGATCATTGGGACACTCAATCCTAAAGGGTATATTCATGAGATTTCACGAAAAATTGCTCCTTGGTTTGCCATCGTTTATCTGGTAGCCTTGTATCTGTCTATTGGTCCCTTCTTTGCCATTCCAAGAACAGCTACTGTTTCCTACGAGGTTGGTATTGCTCCATTGTTAGGACAATCAAGTGGTAGACTGAGTCTCTTTATGTTTACTTTAGTTTATTTTTGTTTAGCCTATTTGATTGCCTTGTATCCTTCTAAAATCCTAGATAGTATTGGTCGGATTTTAACACCTGTCTTTGCTATCTTGATCGTTGTCCTCGTTGTCCTTGGTGCTCTCAAGTACAGCGGACACGCGCCTCAAGTGGCAACAGAAGCCTACCAAGTATCTGCCTTTGGTCAAGGTTTCCTTGAAGGGTATAACACCTTGGATGCTCTTGCTTCAGTAGCCTTTAGCGTCATCGCAGTGACTACTCTTAATCACCTTGGTTTCACCAGCAAGAAAGAATACATTAAAACAATCTGGATTGTTGGCATCGTTGTAGCCATCGGCTTTAGTATTTTGTATATTGGATTGGGTTATCTTGGAAATCACTTCCCAATTCCAGCAGAAGTGATGGCTTCCGATGCCAATAAGGGTGTTTATGTCCTCTCAGAAGCTACCAAGGCTATCTTTGGCCCAGTTGCTCAAATCTTTCTTGCAGGTATGGTGACGGTGACTTGTTTCACAACAACAGCAGGTTTGATCGTATCGACAGGGGAATTCTTCCATAAAACCTTCCCTAAAATTTCTTACAAGGTCTATGCAACTCTCTTTACCTTGATTGGATTCTCCATTGCCAATCTTGGTTTGAGTGCCATTATTGCCTATTCATTGCCTGTTTTGATGATCCTCTATCCAATCACCATTACTATTGTGTTGATTGTGATTGTAAATAAATTTACTCAACTATCAAAACCAGGAATGCAGCTGACTATGTTCTTAGTTAGCTTGGTTGCGATTGCAGATGTTCTTGCAAGTACCTTCAAACTTACAGGACTGGCAAACATCATTAAAACTTTGCCATTTGCTGCCCAGTCCCTCCCATGGTTACTCCCAGCAGTAGTCGGGATTATCCTCTCTCTTTTCTTGCCAAATAAACAAAGTGCAGAAGAAGAATAGGTCGTCAATTGAACTCCAAAGTGATATGCTTTGGAGTTTTTGTTTGGTTATGAAACTAGTTTCTAAATGATCCTTTAGAAATCAAAGCGTAGCAGAAATTTTTAATTTAGGAGCTGGAGTGATATACTAGTTGTAGCATATCAATATACGGAGTATTTTATGAATCAAATCGTTTTCTCCTTCACTGTCTTTCTGGCAGGCATTCTCTCCTTTTTCTCTCCCTGTGTCTTTCCATTGCTTCCGGTGTATATCGGCGTCTTGCTAGGAAGCGATCAGGAAAAATCCGTTCAGATTTTTGGGAAAAAGATTCGCTGGCATGGGATTGTAAAGACCTTGTGTTTTATCGCAGGGATTTCTGTTATTTTCCTCCTCATTGGTTTTGGGGCAGGTTTGCTTGGTCAGATCATGTACACCAACTGGTTCCGTTACCTGATGGGAGCGTTGATCATTATCCTTGGTCTTCATCAGATGGAAGTCTTTCATTTTAATTTCCTAGAGAAACAGAAGACAATGGATTTCGGGGCAAACAAGCACAAGAATGAATTATTTTCAGCTTTTCTCCTTGGACTTGGTTTTAGCTTTGGATGGACGCCATGTATTGGTCCTGTTCTTGGCTCTGTACTTGCCTTAGCAGCATCCAATGGCCAAGATGCCCTTATGGGAGCCGTTTACCTTTTCATTTATACATTAGGGATGGCTATTCCATTCTTACTTCTAGCTCTAGCATCTGGGATCGTTCTCCCATACTTTAATCGTCTAAAACCCCATCTCTTGTTACTAAAGAAGATTGGTGGCTTGATCATCATTATTATGGGGATTTTGTTACTTTTGGGACAATTGAATAGCTTGTCTGCTATCTTTTCATAAATCAAATGGAGGTTTACTAATTATGAAAGTTATTAAATACGCCTGTTTTTCGCTTCTTTCTCTATCCATCCTGACTGCTTGCTCTATGAATCAGTCCGAAAGTGGCATGAACAATCAATCCATGGATAATCAATCAATGACCAATACAACCGCTAGTAAACATCCTTTAGTAGGAAAAGAAGCGAGTGACTTCGAGCTAAAGGATATGAAGGGGAACACAGTTAAACTTTCAGACTACAGAGGTAAAAAGGTTTACTTGAAATTCTGGGCGACTTGGTGTGGTCCTTGTCGCCAAAGCATGCCTGAACTCAATAAATTAGTTGAAGAGAAGGACCGGGACTTTGAGATTCTTACCGTTATGGCACCAGGAATGCAAGGTGAAAAAACAGAAGAAGAGTTCGTTAAATGGTTTGCCCAACAAGATTATCAATCAGTGCCTGTTTTGTACAATCCAGACGGATCTGCCTTTATGAATTATCAAGTTCGTTCAATCCCTACGGAAGTCTTTATCGATAGCCAAGGAAAGATTGGACATGTTCAATTAGGGGCAATTTCAAACGAAGATGCCAAGAAGATTATCAAAGAGTTGAAATAAAAAAGAGAGTGGGACAGAAATCGGTAATTGGTTAGAATTCGATTTCGTCGTCCCACCTCCGCACAGTTGAGTAGGGCTGTAAAAGCTGATAAAATCAGCGTAGTAGAGCCCACTCAACTACTGTGTCTTGCTCGATAATCCAAAGACAATTGAGAGGCTAGGACTTTTGTCCTAGCCTCTTTTTATTAGTTACTTGCACCAGATGTAGCATCGGCAGCTCCGTCACCGTGTCCTCTAGCATCTGAAGCACCTGAAGTTGCATCAGCATCCCCATGACCAGCAGCAGGAGCAAATGGTCCGCTACCACCTACAAGGCGTTGACCGGTTGTTTGAAGATACCAGTCCAACCATGGTTGGAAGTTAAAGACGATCTCATTGATACCAGCATAAGAACCATCTGGATAGTACATTGCTTGGTAGTTGTGAGTATTGATTACGCCTTCAGGAGATCCTGGAACAATGGTACGAACATATTCTTGGTTTCCATTGCGAAGAGTACCGATGACCCATTCAACGTTTTTCATACGTGCTGGTGGAAGTGAACCGTGAACAGTTGACATCCGGCTACCAGATTGAGGTGGCACGCGTTTTGCAAACATGGTATCTGGGTCTTGGTGGGCATTGTTGTAGTAAAGGAACTGGTTGTTGTCATCCGCATATGTCAATTCAAAAGGCATAGCTTTCAAGAACATATCAATTTGGTTAACTGTCAGGATACCGTGGTCCAATTTGACATAAGTATCACCAGATACAGCCCCTGTAATTTCTGCAACTTTTTCTACCCAATCTGGATCATCCGGATCAACCTCAGTAATAGTAGTAGCGATTGGTTTTCCGCAATCCAAATCTTCTGGTTCAATTGGTTTTGGTTTTTTCAATTTAGAAACGACTCCTACGTATTTCACAAAGTTATCTAAACAAGTTTCAAGGAATTTTACAGTTCCTTCGTTGATGATGTTGCCATCTGCGTCAAAAGCTTCTTTCGCTTTTCCGAGAAGGAATTCGTTCCCTGGAAGTGTATAGGCATTGACACCTGGAGCATCCAGAATCTTACGAAGGTGAACTTGGGCACGAGAAGTACCTTGGTCGTAGTAAGAAGCACCCACGATCATAACAGGTTTGCTTTCAAATGGATGTACTTCATAGGAAAGCCATTCTAAAACAGATTTTAGTCCTGCTGAAATGGTGTGGTTGTGTTCAGGAGTTGCGATAATCACACCATCGGCACGGGTAATTTTATTGTTGAGGAGACGCAATTGGAAGCTTTCGTCCCATTTTTCATCCTGGTTGAACATTGGAACTTCGTCGATTTCAAGAACTTCTAATTCAAATTTAATCTTAAAATGACGACGGATGAATTCCAAAAGTTTTCGGTTATATGATTGGTCATAGTTCGATCCTACAAGTCCTACAAATTTCATGCTAGTATGTCTCCTATCTTACAAGTTTTCCCAGTCGAAGTCTTCGGCATCTTTACGAAGTAATTCTTGAGCGTTGCGCAATTTTTCAGTAACTTTAACAAAGATACGGAAATCATCAAAGATGGCGTCGAGTTTCTTGATGACGTCAAGATCTACCAAGTCACCATTTTGATCAAATGCTTGAAGAGAGTGAGAAAGCAAGAATTCGTCTGGAAGGACAGTTGCTTTGATTTCTGGTGAGTTCAAGATTTGACGAAGTTGCAATTGAGCACGAGATGAACCAAGTGTACCATAAGAAGCACCTGTGATCATCACTGGTTTGCTTAAGAGTGGGTAGATGCCATAAGATAGCCAAGCAAGTGCACTCATCAAGACGGCAGGGATGGAGTGGTCGTATTCTGGTGTGCCAATGATGACACCATCAGCTTCCTCGATTTTCGCAGCAATCTCTAAAATAGTCTCAGGGACTTGTTTGTTAGCTGGCTTGTTGAAGACAGGGATATCTTTAATCTCAACTAACTCAATCTCTGCTTTGTCAGCAAAATGCTTTTGCATGTATTGAAGCAGTTGGCGGTTTGTTGAACGTTTGGAGTTTGTTCCAACGATCGCAATAAGTTTTGTCATGGAAATTCCTTTCTGAAAATAAAATTACAAATAATCATGAAGCCCACTAGTATAGGCCAGGCGACCTGACTGATAAACTAAAATAGCATCAATGCCAGGTAAGGTTTCAACCATCTTTAAAATGTCGCTCGGTTCTTCACCGAACAAGCGCGTAGTCCAAATCTCCCCATCGACTGATCGATCAGAAATAATCGTGAGACTTGCCAGTTCCGTTTCAACAGGATAGCCAGTTAGAGGATCAAAAATATGATGGAAGGACTGGCCGTCAACCTCGAGGTGACGAACATAGGTCCCTGATGTCACGACAGACTTATCAGTTACAGATAGAACTAGTAAATGTTCCCCTCTTGGAAGCTGAGGATTTTGAATCCCGATTCGCCAAGGGCGTTGACTAATAGGATTTTGACCAAGGGTAAGGATATTCCCTCCCAAATCAATTAAAGCCTGTTCGATCCCCTGACTTCTGAGATAGTTAGCTAATAAATCAGCACTAAACCCCTTAGCTAAAGCGCCTAGATCAATTTTCATCCCTTTTCTTTTGAGAAAGACAGTTTGATGATTTGGATCTAAATAAATCTGATGAGGATCTATGATTTTCAGGATTTGTTCAATTTCCCCTTTGTCAGGATTCCTAGCATCAGAAAAACCAATTCTCCAAGTTTGGACAAGTGCACCAATAGCGATATTTAAATGACTTCCTTGGGCCTGACTATGTCTGGTTCCTAGAGCAATCAGTGAAAAAAGATCAGGATGAACCTCCACAGGTTCAATGCCAGCCTTTTGATTGACCTCCATCAATTCAGAAGAAGGGTCATTGGCACTAAAGCGATGCTCATAGGATCGCAGAAGACTAAAGCAATCGGCCAGTATTTGGTCAGCTTGTTGATGAGAAATCGAAACGGTTATGGTGGAGCCCATTAGGCGTTCGGATCGACTAGTTAGTTCCACAAATAGTAAACCACCTTTCCAATATTCACCTACTTTAAGTTTATCAAAAAGAAAGCCATTTCACAATCCCTCCAAGCAAATTTATTGACATTTTTCAGGACTTATGCAGATTGATTTGAAAATACTATCACAAATTGTAAGCAAAAAAATTGGAAACGATATCATTTTCATGTTATAATTATAAGGTAAATTAAATTAAAGGTAGGATTATTTCTATGAGTAAAATCGTAGTTGTGGGTGCTAACCACGCTGGAACTGCATGTATCAACACAATGTTGGATAATTTTGGAAACGAAAATGAAATCGTTGTTTTTGACCAAAACTCAAATATCTCATTCCTTGGATGCGGAATGGCTCTTTGGATTGGTGAACAAATTGACGGCCCTGAAGGCTTGTTCTATTCTGATAAAGAAAAATTAGAAGCAAAAGGCGCTAAAGTTTACATGAACTCACCAGTTCTTTCGATCGACTACGACAACAAAGTTGTAACTGCTGAAGTTGACGGAAAAGAGCACAAAGAATCATATGAAAAATTGATCTTCGCAACTGGTTCAACTCCAATCTTGCCACCAATCGAAGGTGTTGAAATTGTTAAAGGGAACCGTGAATTCAAAGCGACTCTTGAAAATGTGCAATTCGTTAAATTGTACCAAAACGCTGAAGAAGTGATTAACAAACTTGAAGATAAGAGCAAACACCTTGAGCGTATCGCTGTTGTTGGTGGTGGTTACATCGGTGTTGAGCTTGCTGAAGCATTCGAACGCCTTGGAAAAGAAGTGGTCCTTGTTGATATCGTTGACACAGTATTGAACGGATACTATGACAAAGACTTCACACAAATGATGGCTAAAAACTTGGAAGACCACAACATCCGTTTGGCACTTGGTCAAACTGTTAAAGCTATCCAAGGTGACGGTAAAGTAGAGCGTTTGGTAACTGACAAAGAAACATTCGACGTGGATATGGTTATTCTTGCTGTTGGTTTCCGTCCAAACACAGCGCTTGCTGATGGTAAGATCGAACTCTTCCGCAACGGTGCCTTCCTTGTAGACAAGAAGCAAGAAACATCAATCCCAGGTGTATACGCTGTGGGTGACTGTGCAACTGTATATGACAACGCTCGTAAAGACACTAGCTACATCGCACTTGCATCAAACGCTGTACGTACTGGTATCGTAGGTGCTTATAACGCTTGCGGACATGAGCTTGAAGGAATCGGTGTGCAAGGATCTAACGGTATCTCTATCTATGGACTTCACATGGTTTCAACTGGTTTGACTCTTGAAAAAGCAAAAGCAGCAGGCTATAACGCTGTTGAAACTGGCTTTAACGATCTTCAAAAACCAGAATTTATCAAACATGACAACCATGAAGTTGCCATCAAGATCGTCTACGATCAAGATAGCCGTGAAATCCTTGGTGCTCAAATGGTATCACGCGATGCTGCAATTTCAATGGGTATCCACATGTTCTCATTGGCAATCCAAGAGCATGTTACAATTGAAAAATTGGCTTTGACTGACTTGTTCTTCTTGCCACACTTCAACAAACCATACAACTACATCACAATGGCAGCACTTACTGCTAAATAATGAAGTTTAAAAAACGCTCATTAGGGCGTTTTTTTGATTACCCATACTCAAGAGCTGTGAAAAAGTAGTATAATAAAGGCAACAAATCTTGGAGTTTAAGAGAATATATGAAACAAAGTCAGCAAATCCAAAAAGAATTTCAATCGACCTCAAGATCTATTTTATCTCAGGTTAGTAGAGGTGTTTTAGTGGGACTCGTAGTTGGTGCCATCGTCTCGAGTTTTCGCTTTTTTATTGAGCATTTCTTTCATTTTGTGCAGGGGCTGTATAGGAATCTAGGAAGAAGTCCGGTCAATTGGGTCATTCTCCTCTCTATGTATCTTTTTATTATTCTGCTAGCTAGCCAACTGATCAAAAAGAACCAAAACGTAAAGGGCTCCGGTATTCCCCAAGTGGAAGCAGAATTAAAGGGTTTACTCCAGATAGACTGGTGGGCTACGCTTTGGCAGAAATACATTTTAGGAATACTTTCAATTGCAAGTGGCTTAATGTTGGGACGTGAAGGACCCAGTATCCAACTTGGTGCCATGGGAGGAAAAGGGCTAGCTAAGAAACTTGCACTAAGTCCCGTTGAAGAAAGAGCCTTGATTGCCAGCGGTGCTGCGGCAGGTTTGGCAGCGGCCTTCAATGCGCCGATTGCGGGCCTTCTCTTTGTAGTAGAAGAAGTCTACCATCACTTTTCTCGGGTCTTCTGGGTATCGACCTTGGCTGCGAGTTTGGTCGCAAACTTCGTCTCCCTCAATATTTTCGGTCAAACACCTGTTTTAAACATGCCAGACCACATCCCCCATATCGATTTATCCAGCTATTGGATTTTTCTAGTGATGGGAATTTTTCTTGGCGGAACTGGTTATTTCTATGAAGTTGCTGTTTTAAATATTGGTCGTGTTTATCAAAAGCTTGGTAGCTGTTTCAAGGTGGCGGCACCCTATTACCCACTCTTTGCCTTTCTTTTGATCATACCGATTGGTTATTATTTCCCTCACTTACTTGGTGGCGGCAATCAGTTGGTTTTGGATTTAGCCCATGTCCCACTTAGTATCCAAACGCTCATCTTTTATTTTGGTGTGCGATTTATCTGGAGTATGATCAGTTACGGTAGTGGTCTTCCTGGTGGCATCTTCCTTCCTATCCTAGCTCTTGGCTCAGTCTTAGGAGCCTTGGTTGCTGCGGTGTTATTGCAGTTTGGTCTCATACATTCTAATCAACTCCCCTTGTTTGTCATTTTAGGAATGAGTGGTTATTTCAGTGCCATTTCAAAAGCGCCCTTGACAGCTATGATTCTAGTGACCGAAATGGTAGGAGATATTCGAACCTTGATGCCGATTGGCTTGGTGACTTTGACAGCCTACATTACCATGGATCTACTAAAAGGAGCTCCTGTCTATGAGGCTATGCTGGAACAATTGATGCCTGAGGTGACCAGTGGTTCGGATGTCTTAACCTTAATCGAAATTCCTGTATCAGAGAAAATAGCAGGTCGCCAAGTACGAGATTTGGACCTGCCGAGAGATCTCCTGATCACAACTCACCAACATAATGGCAAAAATAATACAGTGCATGGAAGCACCCGTCTCTATCTTGGAGATAGCATCTACCTTGTCGTAAAAGAGACAGACATAGGTCGGGTGAAAGAGTTACTCCTCTAATTTGTTTTATTAAAGTTTTCTGACAATTGTTGAAAAATGAGAAAATCTTTGCTATAATAGACCACGTAAAAAAAGAATCCAGGAGAAAAGACTCATGAAAAAACTTGCAGTAGCACTCTTATCTGTTGCTTTATTAGCAGGCTGTGCCAATACATCTTCAAAAAATACAACCTCAAATAGCTCCTCTTCGACAGTGAAATTGTCTAAAGAGGATCAAAAAGCCTTGGATCAGGCGACAAGTGAATACAAGGAGTTTGTGCAAGGTCAAATTGATCAATTGTTGAAAGACACGGAAGAATTTCAACGAGTCCTCAAAAGTGGTGACCTAGAAGAAGCGAAGAAAGTCTATCCGTTGATTCGGATGTCTTATGAACGTTCTGAACCAATCGCTGAAAGTTTTGGAGAGTCTGATGTCAAGATTGACTTCCGACTTGTTGACTATGTTGATGAAAACAAATCAGAAGAAGGTTGGTCTGGCTTCCACCGTATCGAACGCATCTTGTGGGAAGAAAATACAACCGAGGGTACTGAAAAATATGCAGAGCAATTGGTCAAGGATATCAAAGAGCTGAAAGCTAAGATTGCGACAGTAGAAGTGACGCCAGATTTGATGTTGACAGGTGCGGTTGACCTCTTGAATGAAGTGGCGACACAAAAGATCACTGGGGAAGAAGAAATCTTCTCTCATACAGACCTTTATGACTTCCGTGCCAATATCGAAGGGGCTGAGAAGATCTTTGCTCTCTTCAAGCCTCTTATTGAGAAGAAGGATGCCAAGCTAGTGAAAACCCTTGAAACAGAATTCAAGGCTGTGAATGACCTGTTAGACAAACATATGACGGATGAATCTAACTATAAATCATATACTGATCTAACAGAAAAAGATACCAAAGAACTAGCAGAAGCAGTAACAAAATTGGGAGAACCACTCTCTCAAATGGGAATCATTTTAAACGGTAAATAACAATGACAAAAGACGATAAATTTTTTGAAAAGAAGATGGATCGTCGCGAATTTCTGAAAAAAGCAGGTATTGGGGGAGCAGGCTTAGCACTTGGTCTATCCGGTGCTTCTGCTTTTTTCGCTAATAAGGAGCAAGGTTCCAAGAATATCGCAGACGGTCAAGAAGAGATTAGTTTTTACGGTAAGCATCAGGCAGGGATTACCACGCCCATGCAGAAGAATATCTATTTTGTGGTGCTCGATCTCCGGACGACAGATAAAAACGAATTGATTCAGTTGTTTAAAGAATGGACAGATTATAGCCAGAAATTAGTTAATGGCGAACTGGTCAAAAAAGATGGTTCCAACGCTCTCTTGCCACCAAGTGACACTGGGGAAACTGTCGGACTAAATCCTTACCGCCTCACCCTAACCTTTGGTGTTTCAGCTAGCTTTTTGACCAAATTAGGCCTTGAGAAGAAACGTCCCAAACTCTTCCGGGATCTGCCAGCTTTTCCTAAGGAACAGTTGAGAGAGCAGTATACAGGTGGTGATATCGTTATCCAAGCATGTGCAGATGATGAGCAAGTGGCCTTTCATGCTGTCCGCAACTTGATCCGTAAAGGACGCAATAAGGTAACCATGAAATGGAGCCAATCAGGATTTGCTGCTATTGGGGATCGCATGGAAACTCCAAGGAACCTCTTCGGCTTTAAGGATGGGACTGCCAATGTTACGACAGAGAAAGATTTCGATAAGGTAGTTTGGGCTGATAGTCAAGATTGGATGAAAAACGGCTCTTATATGGCTGTCCGCCGGATTATCATGCACTTAGAGACCTGGGATCGGACCAACCTGCAGGAGCAAGAAAATACCTTTGGACGCTATAAAGAAAGTGGCGCACCATTTGGAAAGAAAAACGAGTTTGACGAAGTGGACCTCTCCCTCTTACCAGTTGACTCACATGTCCGTTTGGCTAAAGAAGTGGATCTGCCAATTTTGCGACGCTCTTATTCTTACTCTGATGGGATTGATCCGAAAACGGGGCAGTTTGATGCAGGATTGCTTTTTATTGCATTTCAAAAGGACCCAGACCGTTTTGTGAAAATCCAAACCAATCTTGGGGCAGACGATAAGATGAATGAATATGTGACCCATATTGGCAGTGGCCTCTTTGCCTGCTTCGGAGGTGTGAAGGAAGGAGGATACATTGGTCAAGACTTATTTGAATAAATTTTTAGTCGTCCTAGTAGCCTGTCTCTTTTTCATCGTCACCCCTGTCCAAGCTGAGTCTTATAGTGATCTCTTTATCAAAATCACCGATGCAACGACAGCAGTTCAGGATAAGGATCAAGAAAAGGCTCACACTCTTGTCGCAGAGATAAAAGAAGAATTTCTGAAGAAAGCCAATCATGATTCCAAGGCAGGAAAAGAAGTCCAGAAGAGTTTGGACTTGGAAGGCGAGATCACAGAAAAGCAATTGGTGACTGTCTCCACTTCCTTGCTAGCCTTTGAAAAAGAGCAAAATCCAGTCGATCTGGATGCTGAAAAGGAGAAGCTAGAAACTCGCTTGCAACCTTACTTTGAGAAGCTACAAGAGGCGATCACAGCAAAGGATCTCCAAGCGACACGAAAGGCTTACGCTGATTTAAACAACACCTGGACCCGGAATGAAGCGGTTGTCAGAGATCATAGTACCGCTTATTACGGAAAGGTAGAAACAGCCATTTCCTTCTTGAGAAGTGCGATCGAAACAGAGCCTACAAACTTTGACTCCATCCAATCTTCTTACAATGACCTAAAGAATGTGCTGGATCAATTTATCAGTGGGGAAAAGATTGAGGAAACAAGCTCCAATCTGACCCTTTCAGACGGGATCAAGCTCCTCAAGAAAGCTCTGAGCCTCTTCCAAGCCAATGACACTAGCCAAGCTAGTCAAGTCATGAAGGAGTTCATTACCATTTGGCCAACGATCGAGGGCGATGTCAGCACGACTAATCCTGGTCTCTATACTCGGGTGGAAAGTCAAGGTCCTGTCATCATGGTCAAGGGGAACGAAAGCAAGTATCAAAAGCAACTGGAAGCTCTGATTAGTGATCTATCTGCTATTGATACTACCGCCTCCTATTCTGCGGTTGACGCTATGTTGATCCTCTTACGCGAAGGAGTCGAAGCGCTTTTGATTGTCATGGCTTTGGTGACGGTCCTCAAGTCAGCAAAACTATTCAAAGGCTTGAAATGGGTTTATGCAGGTGCTCTTTTGGGAATCTTGGCTAGTGCAGCCATTGCAGTTGCTCTTCAATTCTTATTCCCAGCTGTTACCTCGGCTTCCAACCGTGAGGTCATCGAAGGAGCAGTAGGGATCATCGCAGTAGGGATGATGATTGTCATTGGGATTTGGCTACATCGCAAGTCCTCTGTTCAAAAATGGAACCAATTCATGGAAAGTCAGATGAAGGCTGTGACAGCAACTGGAAGTTTCATTTCCATGTTTGCCCTCAGTTTCTTAGCTGTCTTCCGTGAGGGAGCTGAGACCATTCTCTTCTATGTGGGAATTCTCCCTCGTATTCGCTCCTTTGATTTCTTCCTAGGGATCGGCTTAGCTCTGGCAGTTTTAGCCATTCTCGCCATTCTCATGACCAAGGCAAGTCATCTGGTCAAGCCACATAAGATTTTCTTCCTCTTGACTTGGATGATTTACGCCCTGGCCTTTAAGATGCTAGGGGTGAGCCTACACGCGCTCCAATTAACCAATATGCTTCCCAATCATATATTGAGTAATTTCCCGACCATCGATTGGGCAGGGATTTATCCAAGCTGGGAAGTTCTTACTTGCCAAGTTCTATTCGTTCTTATTATCGTGATTGTGACGGTGAAACAGCATGAAAAATGAAGATAGAAGGCTCACAATTGTAGAGCATTTAAGCGAGTTTAGACGACGCTTCATCGCTTGTATCCTTTGTTTTTTCGTTGTTTTTTGTGGAGCCCTCTTGTTTTCTGATCAGCTTTATGCCTTTTTGACGGCTGGATTTCGAGAGAAACTCTTGGTCCTTGGCCCTAATGACATTTTAAGCATCTACCTTCAGTTGGCAAGTTTAATGGCATTTACCATCACCCTGCCCTTCACCCTCTTTCAAGTCTGGCAATTTGTAAAACCAGCTTTGAGAAAAGGAGAAGCTGGAGTTATTCTGCTCTATGTGCCGGCCAGTTTGATTTGTTTCTTGCTAGGCTTACTCTTCGGCTATTATCTGGTTAGTCCAGCTATTCTCGAGGTACTCCTGAAGTTGGGACAAGGACAGTTTACCATCCAATTAACGGCACAGAACTACTTGACCTTCATCTTTCATACAACCGTTCCTTTGGGTGTCTTGTTTGAATTGCCAGTCCTTGTAGCCTTTTTGACCTCGATTCATATCTTAACGCCAGAATGGTTAAGACGCTACCGCCGAATAGCCTACTTTCTATTGCTGGTATTAGCAGTCATCCTGACCCCTGCTGATTTTATCAGTGATCTAGCTATGACCGTGCCTCTGATTTTGCTCTACGAAGTGAGTCTAGGCATCAGTCGCATTATCTATAACCGCATACAAAAAAGGAGATAAATATGGGAATTTTACGTGATATCGGTGCACCAGGCCTGATTATTATTATCCTGGGAGCCCTCTTAATCTTTGGACCAAAGCGTTTGCCTGAATTAGGACACTCGCTTGGAAAAATGTTTTCTGAATTCAAGTCAGCCGTTAACAATGGTGCTGCTGAAAAAGAAGAGGACAAAGAAAAGACTAGCAAAACTGAAGAAAACTAGTCTTATAAATAGATTAGAATCATTTAGTTTAAAAGCATTTCATGACGATGGAATGCTTTTTAAATTTTGTTTCCTTTTTAAAGATTCATATACGAAAGTGACAGGAATTGAAAGCATTTCGTCTAATACGAGATGCTTAATTTTACAAATTGAGAATTGCATATAATTATTTGAAAAAATAAAAAAAGTTAGTTACAATAAAAATGTAAAGCGCTTTCTCGATTAGTGGAGAGGTTAATAATGTAAGAGATCTGTTTTTCTTTCTTAAGTTTTTAGAAGAGGTAAAATGTCAGAATCAGTATATGCAAAGAATCTCAGCATTTCCGCTTCAAGTTTCAGAAAAATGATTAACTGAATTAAGCAATGATTGAAATATTAATAATGGTTTATTGGAGGTAGTTAAAAATGAAAGAAAAATATAAAGTGACTGGGCAGTTATTTTTACTCTCAAATTTACCGTTTTGTTGTTTTATTTTGAAAGATATTTCATTAGTCTATGCTAGGTTGCTATTTGTACTTTTCTTGTTTTTTACATTATATTACTCTTATAAAATAGCCATAAAACATAATGTCATTAATCGTATTCAGAAACTAGAGTGGAACAAAGTACTTTATTGCTTAGCATTCGCTGCTTTGTTAAGACTCATAGTTCATTTGTATATAAGCATTTTTGGAGATACCCAAAATGATGCGTTATTACAAATTTTAAAAGATATTATGGGCGTAGAGTTATTCAATTTTTATGGAATTTTCGTAGGACCAGTTTTAGAGGAATTAACTTTTCATGGTGCAATAATGAATTATTGCTATAATATGAGCAGGAAAGGTTTCATCATATCAAATATATTGTTTGGATTTGTGCATTGCATGAACGAACCTAGTATTGGAATTTTTATTAGATCGATTTTACTGTATAGTTTGTTAGGCGGTATAGTATCTTACATTTATTATAGAACTAAAAGGATAGAATACTCTGTACTAATTCACATGCTGGCTAATTTTTTGGCTGTAATAAATTTTTAATTATGTATTCTGATTATTTTTTATTTGTAATTTTATGTAAGATTTTGCTTAATAAACCACTAATAAATATTGCAGAAATATGTACTGATTTTCAAATATATAAGGTTCGAAAACATGATTTTTTGTATGACTCAATTTTACAGCTCACAGGTTTAGAGCGGAAAGAAGAAAAAATTATCAAACACAGTTTCCGTTTGTTAGAAGAACAGCTTGGGCTCCATATCAAAGAAAACTACTCAGGAATTTCTAAAATAGAATTCTAGCCAGAGGGGTAAAACTTGGGAGGCAATTAGAAGAAAATAGAGATAAGTTTGAATATACAATTTCTAGTTTTGAAACTAGATTAAGCCACCGTATAAGGAAAAAACTTTACAATAAAAGTATGGAATCTCTTGAAATATGAAAAAGAAGCGATAACACTGATCACTATTTAAAACACTCTATAGCAAAGCCCACTTGTTTCTGCTGTCTGAAAATTTTTGTAAATTACAAATTGAAAACAAATCAAAATTTGATAGCGTTTTCCTTGAATCTAAAATAGGCCAGGAGTATAATAGAGGGTGGAAAAAGTACATTAAAAAGGAGTGTTTCATGATGATCATTAGTGTGATTTTTGCTGTAGCTTACTTCTTGCTGGTTGCCCTTGTTGCGGCTCTTGTTTTCCGAGCGATAGGAAAAATATTTGAGCTCTTCGATGGTTTCCTGATGTACCATTAAGAGATAAACAAGTCCACTCATTATGAGTGGTTTTTTACTATTAGACGGGAGAAGATTATGAAAAATGAATATGAAAAAATGATTGCTGGTGACTTTTACAGTCCCATGGATCCAGAATTGAGGAAGTTAGCCCAAGAAGCTCGGGTCAAGCAATATGCCTTTAACCAAGAAGCAGATGGAAAGAAGCGGAGCCAAATCATAAAAAGTTGGTTCGGATCCACTGGGGAAAATCTTTCCCTTCATCCTTTTTTAGCTTGTGATTATGGGGTGAATATCCACTTGGGAGAGAACTTCTATGCCAACTGGAACCTAACCATGTTGGATGTCTGTCCAATCAGGATTGGAAAGAACGCCATGATCGGTCCCAACTGCCAATTTCTCACGCCTCTCCATCCCCTAGATCCGCATGAACGTAATGCTGGAAAAGAATATGGAGCTCCGATAACGATTGGAGATAACTTCTGGGCTGGTGGAGGAGCTATCATTCTTCCAGGCGTTACCCTAGGCGATAATGTCGTCGTTGGAGCAGGGGCAGTAGTGACCAAATCCTTCGGGGATAATGTGGTCCTAGCAGGTAATCCAGCCAGAATCATTAAGGAAATCGAGGTGAAAGAATGAGATTTTACTTTATCGGAGGACTCGGAAGTAACGAAAATCATATGAGCGAATTTGCTCACTGCTTTCCATACCCCATCACCTATCTAGATCCCTATAAGGTAAAACTGGAATCTGCAAAAGATTTAGTAGATTGGTTTGAAGCCCATGCGGATTCTAATGAAAATACTTGTATCATTGCCCACTCACTAGGTGGAGATTTGGCTCGCTACCTAGCCTCCAGGATACCACAAATGACTCACCTGGTTCTGCTAGATGGTGGCTATCTTAATATGAACCAGATCTTACCACTAGAACAGGAAATTGAAGAGACACTCGCCTATCTGAAGCAACAGGTATTTCCATCTCTAGAAGAAGCTGTTGCAAGTGAACTTGGAGATGCTGAAAATCCTTCGCCAACCACTATAAAAGCGATCCAATCTAGTTATCGTTGGAATTCTGACCTTCATCATTATGAACTGGATTTAGATCCAGAAGCAGTTCTTTCTTTACTGAGACTTAGGCGGGAGCTCCGGTCTTTTCAAGTTCCACTCATAGATATCAAGGCCTTATTCATCGGACCTAAATACGAAGATGAGCCCGATTGGAGAGCTCAAGCACTTGAGACATTAGATCCATCTATCAAAAAACTACTCTTAAAGGATCTCGGTCACGATTTTTATACAGCAGTCCCTAAGCTTGTCAGCAAAGAAATCAGCAATTGGATTGGTATTTGTTCATAAATAACTCGTATATAGAAGATATTCTAACTAATCGTATAATAATTTCCGAACATTAATTCAATAATCAGCATTCTAATTGAATCGACTCCGTATCTTTGCTATAATCTTGAATGGAAACGTCGGAAGGCGTAGTGATGACGCATCACGATTTAAAATTTAGAAACGAGATTTCAATCCGTATGTTAAACGAATTTCCAATCTTTGATTATGAAGATATTCAATTAATCCCTAACAAGTGTATTATCAAAAGTCGTGCAGAAGCTGACACGACCGTTCAGTTTGGTAAACATACCTTCAAGCTACCAGTGGTACCTGCCAACATGCAGACTATCCTGGATGAGAATGTAGCCGAGCAACTGGCTAAAGGGGGATATTTTTACATTATGCACCGCTTTGACGAAGCTGGTCGCATTCCCTTTATCAAACGTATGCACGATCAGGGCTTAATTGCTTCCATCTCAGTTGGAGTAAAAGACTATGAGTACGACTTCGTGACTCAACTCAAGGACGACGCACCAGAATATATCACCATCGATATCGCTCACGGACACTCAGATAGTGTCATCCAAATGATTCAGCATATCAAGAAGGAGTTGCCAGATACCTTTGTGATCGCAGGAAATGTTGGCACACCAGAGGCTGTTCGGGAGTTGGAAAACGCTGGAGCAGATGCTACCAAGGTCGGTATCGGACCTGGTAAGGTCTGCATTACCAAAGTGAAGACTGGATTTGGTACTGGCGGTTGGCAGTTAGCCGCCCTTCGTTGGTGTTCAAAAGCAGCTCGCAAGCCGATTATTGCAGATGGCGGAATTCGGACCCATGGAGATATTGCGAAATCCATTCGTTTTGGTGCCAGCATGGTCATGATTGGTTCTCTCTTTGCAGGTCACATTGAAAGCCCAGGGAAAACCGTTGAAGTCGATGGGGAATTCTTTAAAGAGTACTATGGATCTGCTTCAGAGTACCAAAAAGGGGCCTATAAAAATGTTGAAGGTAAGAAAATCCTTCTACCAGCCAAAGGTCATCTGCAAGATACCTTGACAGAGATGGAGCAAGACTTGCAAAGTTCTATTTCCTATGCTGGAGGTCGCAAGGTTGCTGATCTCAAGCATGTCGATTATGTCATCGTAAAGAATTCTATCTGGAATGGTGACTCTCATTAAAACTACAATTACTTATTTATCTTGCGGATTGGCGCAAGGTCTCTACAAGGTGCCGGAACACCTAACAATAAGTAAGTCTTAGATTGATCCAGTGATACTTGGATTCTGTAGAGGCTTACTTGGTAAGTCTCTATTTTTTGTTCCAAACTGTTTAGGAGAAAACATGAAATTATTAGAAGAACGCATATTGAAAGACGGAAATGTCCTGGGAGAGAATATCCTCAAGGTCGATTCCTTCTTGACCCACCAAGTGGATTACCAGTTGATGAAAGAAATTGGGAAGGCTTTTGCGGAACGTTTTAAAGATGCTGGCCTGACCAAGATTGTGACCATTGAAGCTTCCGGAATTGCTCCTGCCCTCTATGTTGCAGAATCTTTGGAACTTCCCATGATCTTTGCCAAAAAAGCCAAGAATATTACCATGAATGAAGGGATTTTGACAGCTGAAGTTTATTCCTTTACCAAGCAAGTGACCAGTACGGTTTCCATTGCTAGCAAGTTTTTAACACCAGATGATCGCGTCTTGATCGTTGATGACTTTCTGGCAAATGGTCAAGCTGCTAAGGGCTTGATCCAGATCATCGAACAAGCTGGTGCGAGTGTAGAAGCAGTCGGTATTGTCATCGAGAAATCTTTCCAGGATGGCCGTGGACTACTAGAAGAACTCGGCTACCCAGTTGTTTCACTTGCTCGTTTGGACCGTTTTGAAAATGGTCAGGTTGTATTTAAGGAGGCAGACATCTAATGCAAAAACAAGAAAACCATTCACAGGCAGCCATTCTAGGCTTGCAACACCTATTAGCCATGTATTCGGGTTCTATTCTAGTACCGATTATGATTGCGGGCGCTTTGGGATATAATGCCCAGCAACTAACCTATCTCATCTCTACAGATATCTTTATGTGTGGGGTAGCCACCTTCCTGCAATTGCAGTTGAACAAACATTTCGGGATTGGTCTTCCAGTCGTCCTTGGGGTGGCCTTCCAGTCTGTAGCACCTCTTAGCATGATTGGGGCTAGCCATGGTAGTGGAGCCATGTTTGGTGCCTTGATTGTTTCAGGGATTTACGTGGTTCTTGTCTCAGGATTCTTCTCGAAAATCGCCAACCTCTTCCCATCCATTGTGACAGGATCTGTCATTACGACCATTGGTTTGACCTTGATTCCAGTTGCGATTGGGAATATGGGAAACAATGCAGCAGAACCTACGGTTCAAAGTTTGCTCTTGGCCGTGATAACCATTCTCATCATTCTGGTGGTCAACATCTATACGACAGGCTTTATCAAATCTATTTCTATTTTGATTGGGTTGATTGTAGGAACAGCTATCGCAGCTTCTATGGGCTTGGTAGACTTCACTCCTGTAGAACAAGCTCCAGTCCTTCACGTTCCAACACCCTTCTTCTTTGGAGCTCCTAAGTTTGAAATCACTTCAATCGTCATGATGTGTATCATCGCAACTGTATCAATGGTAGAATCAACTGGTGTTTATCTTGCTCTTTCAGATATTACAAAAGATTCAATTGATAGCACGCGCCTCCGCAATGGCTACCGTGCTGAAGGGTTGGCCGTCCTTCTCGGCGGTATCTTCAATACCTTCCCATACACAGGGTTCTCACAAAACGTCGGCTTGGTGAAATTATCTGGTATCAAGACCCGTCTTCCAATCTACTACGCGGCTGGTTTCCTCGTTCTTCTCGGTCTCCTGCCTAAGTTCGGAGCATTGGCGCAAATCATCCCAAGTCCAGTACTTGGTGGAGCTATGTTGGTCATGTTTGGTTTTGTGTCTATTCAAGGGATGCAAATCCTTGCGCGTGTTGATTTCGAACACAATGAGCACAATTTCCTCATCGCGGCTGTATCAATCGCAGCAGGGGTAGGATTGAACAACAGCACCCTCTTTAATGGCCTACCAAGCGCCTTTAAAATGTTCTTTGCAAACGGAATTGTCGTTGCCAGCGTCTTGGCAATCATTCTGAACGCCATCTTGAACCGTAATAAAAAATAATCTAAAAAAACTGAGGATCCGTTAGATCTTCAGTTTTTGATTTTTTTGACATTTAAGGTGACATATAGTAGAGTGGTAAGAGAAAATTTCAACTTGATAAGAAGAGAGTCCTACCATGTATTTAACCCATCATTTTAAAGAGCGCTTGCGTTTGTTTATCAGTCTATTTATCCCTCTCCTGGTCTATCAACTTGCTAACTACTCTGCTAGTTTTGTTGATACAGCCATGACTGGTCAGTATCGGACCCTTGATTTGGCTGGTGTTTCTACGGCTACGAGTCTATGGAATCCCTTTTTTACTTTTCTGACAGGAATTGTTTCTGCCCTAACGCCGATAGTCGGGCATCACCTAGGCAAAGGAAACAAAGAACGGATTGCTAGTGATTTTTACCAATTTCTTTATATGTCATTTGGTATGGCTGTTCTCTTAATAGGCTTTGTCTGGGGGATTGCGCCAATCATACTCAAGCAGATCGGCTTAGAAAATGTTGTTGCTCAGATAGCCATTCGTTACTTATATTTCCTTTCGCTAGGAATCCTACCCTTGTTGCTCTTTAGTATCGTGCGAACCTTCCTTGATACGTTAGGAATGACACGTCTATCGATGTACCTGATGCTCTTGCTCTTGCCTTTGAATGCCTGTTTTAACTATGTCCTTATCTATGGAGCCTTTGGTGTTCCTGAGATGGGAGGAGCAGGAGCAGGCCTTGGGACCTCTCTGGCTTACTGGGTTCTACTAATTATTGCAATTTTTATCTTATGCAAGCATCCCAAGGTAGCTCCTTATCAATTGTGGAAGCCACAACCTTATGATCTTAAAGGGATCAAAGAAGTATTGCACCTTGGCCTTCCAATCGGGGGAATTGTTTTTGCTGAAGTCATCATCTTCTCGCTTGTTGGACTGCTCATGGCAAAATTCCCATCACTCACCATTGCTAGTCACCAATCTGCCATGAACTTTTCAAACATGATGTATGCTTTCCCAGTTAGTATCTCAAGTACCATGGCAATTATTGTGTCTTACGAACTAGGAGCTGGAAGACCGGAGGTAGTGAAACAATATTGCCGTTTAGGACGATTGACAGCCTTTGGCTTTGCGATTATCACCCTCGCCTTTCTATATACATTCCGCTACCAACTGGCTGGATTGTATGGCAAGGATCCAATCTTCGTTCAGCAAACGACTATATTCATGACCTTTAGTCTCTTTTTCCAAGTAGCTGATACTTTTGCAGCACCCCTTCAAGGGATTTTGCGGGGTTATAAGGATACAACGGTTCCATTCTTATTAGGAGTTTTTAGTTATTGGTGTATCTCTATCCCTCTAGGGATTTTCCTCGATCATGTGACTGACCTCGGTCCCTATTCTTATTGGATTGGCCTCATTTCTAGCCTTGTCGTGAGTGGTATTTGTTACCAAATGCGACTATGGCAGATACAAAAGAAATACCAAAATTCTTAAAAGAGGCTGGGACAAAAGTCCTAGCCTCTCAATTGTCTTTGGATTATCGAGCAAAACGCAGTGGTTGAGTGGGATCTACTACGCTGATTTCATCAGCTTTTACAGCCCTACTCAACTTTGCGGAGGTGGGACGACGAAATCGAATTCTAACGAATTACCGATTTCTGCCCCACTCTCTTATTTAGTGCGCATTTCACCTTGAGGGAAGTAGGTTCCTTCAGGCATATCATTGATAATGACATGGACAGCAGATTGGGGTGCACCTGTATTCCGAACGACAGCCTCGGTTACTTCCTTTGCCAAAGCTTTCTTTTGTTCCAAGGTGCGTCCTTCGAATAAATCAATACGTACAAATGGCATTGCGCCACCTCCTCTATAAATCTTAAGTCTATTTTATCACATTTTGGGATACAAAGCTGGGCAAAAATATGGTAAAATATAATGAAACACTTTTAGAGAGAACAGAAGGAAAATGGCACAATTATATTATAAATATGGGACGATGAACTCAGGTAAAACCATCGAAATTTTGAAGGTAGCCCATAATTATGAAGAACAAGGTAAAAGCGTGGTCATCATGACTTCCGCAATCGATACGCGTGATGGAGTGGGAGTAGTTTCTAGCCGGATCGGTATGAAACGAGAAGCCATGGCCATCGAAGACGAGACAGATATCTTCGGTTATATCCAAAGGCTAGAAAAGAAACCTTATTGTGTCTTGATCGATGAAGCTCAGTTTTTGAAACGCCACCATGTCTATGACTTGGCTAGGGTTGTAGATGAACTGGATGTGCCGGTGATGGCTTTCGGCCTCAAAAATGATTTCCGAAACGAACTCTTTGAAGGTTCCAAACACCTCCTCTTGTTAGCAGACAAGATCGAGGAGATCAAAACCATCTGCCAATACTGTTCTCGCAAGGCGACCATGGTCTTGCGCACCCAAGCGGGCAAACCCGTCTACGATGGAGAGCAGATCCAAATCGGTGGGCATGAGACCTATATCTCAGTTTGTCGCAAGCATTATTTTAATCCAGACATACCAACTGAAAGCGTCTAGAACGTTTTAGAGAGGATAAAAATGTCTATTTGTTTAAAATATATTACAATAGAGAATTATTTTGACGTTTTAAATCTAGAAGTTCATCCAAACCAAAGGAATTTTATTGCATCCAATTCCATTAGTTTAGCTGAAGCCTATGTATATGATAATAATGGTGATTTTATAGCTCCCTTAGCAGTTTATGATAAGGAAGTATTAGTTGGTTTTGTTATGATTGCCTATGACCGGAAAATTGGGATCAGTAAGGGGAACTACTTGTTATTTCGTTTTATGATAGATAAACGATTTCAAGGTTTAGGCTATTTTAAACCGACTATGGATGCAGTCATTGACTTTGTTCGAACAGAGCCAGCTGGAAAAGCAACAAGTCTTTGGTTATCTTATGAACCGGAAAATAATCAAGCGAGATCTTGCTATCTCCATTATGGATTTAAAGAAACTGGCGAAGTCATAGAAGACGAAATTGTAGCAATCTATGATCTAACAACCAAGAATTAAGGAGCAAACATGAATATCTATGATCAACTACAAGCTGTAGAAGACCGATACGAAGAGTTAGGAGAATTACTGAGTGACCCTGATGTAGTCTCTGATACCAAACGCTTTATGGAGCTTTCAAAAGAAGAGGCTTCCACTCGCGACACGGTGACAGCGTACCGAGAGTACAAACAAGTACTTCAAAATATCGTCGATGCTGAAGAAATGATCAAGGAAGCAGGCGGCGATGCAGATTTGGAAGAAATGGCCAAACAAGAGCTGAAAGATGCCAAGGCTGAAAAGGAAGAGTACGAAGAAAAACTGAAAATCTTACTCCTTCCAAAAGATCCAAACGATGACAAGAACATTATCTTGGAAATCCGTGGAGCAGCAGGAGGAGACGAAGCTCAGTTATTTGCTGGCGACCTCTTGCAGATGTATCAAAAATATGCGGAAAGCCAAGGTTGGCGCTTTGAGGTCATGGAAGCCTCCTACAATGGCGTTGGTGGGATCAAAGAAGTAGTAGCCATGGTCTCTGGGCAATCTGTCTACTCAAAACTCAAGTATGAATCAGGTGCCCACCGGGTTCAACGCGTTCCTGTGACAGAAAGCCAAGGTCGTGTCCATACCTCTACAGCAACCGTTCTGGTCATGCCAGAAATTGAAGAAGTTGAGTACGACATTGATCCAAAAGACCTTCGGATTGACATCTACCACGCATCTGGTGCGGGTGGGCAGAACGTCAACAAGGTCGCAACAGCTGTTCGTATCGTTCACTTGCCGACCAACATCAAGGTAGAGATGCAGGAAGAACGGACGCAACAGAAGAACCGTGAAAAAGCCATGAAGATCATCCGTGCGCGTGTGGCTGACCACTTTGCTCAGATTGCTCAAGACGAGCAGGATGCTGAGCGGAAGTCTACTATTGGTACTGGGGATCGTTCAGAGCGGATCCGGACTTATAACTTCCCTCAAAACCGTGTGACCGATCACCGGATTGGCTTGACCCTTCAAAAATTGGATACCATCTTATCTGGTAAATTGGACGAAGTGGTCGATGCTTTAATCTTGTATGATCAAACTCAAAAACTAGAAGAGTTGAACAAATAATGTTGTTGGGACAATTATTAGCCCAGTATGAAGAAGAATTAATAGCCGTCGGAGAGGAAGCAGAAAGCCTCTCCTTCGCATATCGTGCTTTAAAAAACTGGACCTTTACGGACTTTGTCCTAGCCTTGCAAAAAGAAGTGGAAGCAGAGGACCAAGCTTTGCTTCAATCCATCTTTGAACAATTGAAATACCACGTCCCTGCCCAATATATTATTGGGAGCGCAGAATTCTGTGGCCATGTTTTCACAGTTGATGAGCGCGTGCTGATTCCTCGACCTGAAACAGAAGAACTCGTCACCCTCATTCTTGAAGAAAACAGTAGGGAATCCTTACGAGTACTTGATATCGGAACAGGAAGTGGTGCAATTGCCATTAGCTTAGCCCTGGCTAGACCTAATTGGCAGGTTCAAGCTAGTGATGTTTCAGAAGAAGCTTTGGAGCTTGCTCAAGCAAATGCCCAAGAGTTAGAAGCAGTCGTTTCCTTTAAAACCTCAGATGTACTGGATGAACTAGAAGGTCTTTACGATCTGATTGTTTCCAACCCACCCTATATCTCGCGTGACGATATAGAAGAAGTTGGAGCTAATGTTTTAGCTTCTGAACCGCATTTGGCACTCTTTGCGGATCGTGATGGATATGCCATCTACGAAAAGATTGCCCAACAGGCACCAAGTGTTTTAACACCAGATGGAAAGATCTATCTAGAAATCAGCTATAAGCAAGGTAAGAAAGTAAAAGAACTCTTTCAAGAGGCTTTTCCCAACAAACGAGTTCGCGTTCTGAAAGACCAATTTGGACAGGATAGAATGGTGGTGGTGGACAATGGATCTATTTAAGAAAGAATTAGAAGCTGGTCATGCAGTTGTCCTACCGACAGAAACTGTCTATGGACTCTTTGCTAAGGCACTGGATGAAGCAGCGGTTGATCGAGTATACACTCTAAAGCAGCGCCCTCGTGAGAAGGCTATGAACCTCAATATTTCTAGTGAAGAAGAAATTCGATTTTATTCGAAAAACCAACCATCTTATCTATCAAAACTAGTTGCAACCTTTTTACCTGGCCCCTTAACCATTATTCTTGAAGCCAATGAAGAGGTCCCAGCTTGGATAAATTCCGGGATGACTACGGTTGGCTTTCGGATGCCAGCTCATCCAAAAATATTGGAATTAATTCGTAAAACCGGTCCCTTGATCGGACCTTCTGCCAATCTCTCTGGGAATGCCAGTGGAACCCAGTGCAAGCAAATTCTTAAGGAACTTGGTCATGGAGTTATAGGATTTGAAGACGATAGCTTTCTAACTGGGCAAGATTCGACTATTTTAGATCTTTCGGGTCCTAAAGCCCGAATCTTGCGTCAGGGTGCCATTACACGTTCGGAAATCCTTGAGCGTGTACCAGAGATTCCTTTCTGGGAGGAAGAAGATGTTACATAACCTTTTATTAACAGATGTGGAGGCTTTAAGTCAGATTAACGAGCAAGCATTAGGGTACTCTTTTTATACTGAGAAAACAGCCTAGCAACTAGCTAAATTAACCTAAGATTCACACTCGAAGAGGATACACTTTTATTCGCTTAAACTCTGTTGCCTACCTCACTGAGGCTCATGCTTTCTACCAACATGTCGGTTATACTTGCGACAAGCTACAAAAACGTTTTATAAAATTTATTTAAGGAGAAGACCTATGATTTATGACAAAGAAGATTACAAAGCCTATGATGCAGATCTTTGGAATGCCATTGCCAAAGAAGAGGAACGACAACAAAACAATATCGAGTTGATTGCTTCTGAGAACGTCGTTTCAAAGGCAGTTATGGCTGCACAAGGGTCTATCCTGACCAATAAATACGCAGAAGGCTACCCAGGTCGTCGTTACTACGGTGGGACTGATGTCGTAGACGTCGTCGAAAGCCTTGCCATTGAACGTGCTAAAGAAATCTTTGGGGCTAAGTTTGCCAATGTACAACCCCATTCAGGAAGCCAAGCCAACTGTGCAGCTTACATGGCCTTGATTGAGCCAGGAGATACGGTTATGGGAATGGATCTGGCGGCCGGTGGCCATTTGACTCACGGTGCCTCTGTGAGCTTTTCAGGTCAAACCTACAACTTTGTATCTTATAGCGTAAATCCAGAAACAGAGCTCTTAGATTTTGATGCTATTTTAAAACAAGCACAAGAAGTTAAGCCAAAACTCATCGTTGCTGGTGCTTCAGCCTACTCTCACCTCATTGATTTTTCAAAATTCCGTGAGATTGCTGATGCAGTAGGAGCTAAGCTTCTGGTCGATATGGCCCATATTGCTGGTTTGGTAGCAGCTGGGCTTCATCCAAGCCCAGTTCCTTATGCTCACATCACAACTACGACCACTCACAAAACCCTTCGCGGACCTCGTGGTGGCTTAATTTTGACCAATGATGAGGACTTGGCTAAGAAGATCAATTCTGCCATTTTCCCTGGTATCCAAGGGGGACCACTGGAGCATGTCATCGCAGCTAAAGCTGTAGCCTTCAAGGAAGCTTTGGACCCTGCCTTTAAAGAGTATGCAGCGAACGTCATTAAAAACAGTCAGGCCATGGCGGCTGTCTTTTTACAAGATCCTGATTTCCGTGTCATTTCAGGCGGAACTGAGAACCACCTTTTCCTTGTCGATGTGACGAAAGTCGTTGAAAATGGGAAAGTGGCACAAAACTTGTTGGATGAAGTCAACATCACCCTTAATAAGAACTCCATCCCTTACGAAACCTTGTCTCCATTTAAGACTAGTGGGATTCGAATTGGGGCAGCAGCCATCACCGCTCGTGGTTTTGGTTTAGAGGAAAGCCGTACTGTGGCTGAACTGATGATCAAAACCATGAAAAATGCAGATAACCCAACTGTATTAGAAGAAGTGCGGAACCAAGTCAAATCCTTGACAGATGCCTTCCCACTGTATGAGGACTAAACCATCTTATGGATATTTACGTAAAGAAAGCCATCATTCATCAATTTAGTCCAGACGATACTGATCTTTATCTAGCGGACAAATTCCTCAATATCACACCAAAAATTGAGGAATACTTGCGCAAAAAGATAGAACGGGTCTACTCCGATGAGGCCAAGACCGGTATTTTTGAAGAGGATAACCCTTTTCTTGAGATGATTTCGGATGATTTACTAGAAACTTCAGTAGCAGTTGCGAATCGCTGGAAGGAAGAATTTGTCATCTCTGAGAATCAAAAGACCAATGATTTGGTGTTTATTCAATTCTCAAAAGAAGGGGTGGACCACTTTGCCTTCCTCCGAATTGCATTGCGTGAAACCTTGACACACTTAGGTGGCGAAGTGGACAATCCAATCAAACTGACACAAAACAATCTGCCTGGCTTTGGAACGGGGGCCGATGAAGCCTTGGTCATCAATCTTCAAAGTCGCAAGTACTATTTGATTGAAAAACGAATCAAGTACAATGGCGCTTTCTTGAACTATTTCTCTGAGAATCTCCTCCAGGAGCAACCCAAGATTTCACCTAAAAAATCGATCAAAGAAATCGAAAAAACGGCCCAACGGATTGCTGAGAACTTCCAACAAGATGATTTTCAGTTCCAATCCAAGGTCAAATCAGCAATTTTCAACCAACTGGAAGAAGAGAATGAATTGTCACCTGAAAAGTTAGCCAATGATTTGTTCGATAACAACTTAACAGCTCGACTCAGTTTTGTCGATCAGGTGAAAGAGACTATTCCAGATCCTGTTCGCTTCGATGAGATTGATGCCAGCCGCCAATTGAAGAAATTTGAAAACCAAAAACTCTCCCTTTCAAACGGAATTGAGCTTTTGGTCCCTAACCATGTTTACGAAGATGCTGAATCGGTAGAGTTCATCCAGAATGAGAATGGGACCTACTCGATCCTCATCAAGAATATAGAGGACATTCAGAATAAATAATGATGAAACGAATAATAAAAATTTTCTTTTGCCTCTTGCTCGTCTTTTTCATATACAAGGGCTATCAGATACACCGGGATGTAAAACAGGTCATGACTTATCGTACCCTAGTGCGTGAAGTACTGGCTGAGGAAGATACTGGTACCAATGAAGATCTGATCCTTGCTATGATTTATACAGAGACCAAGGGCAAGGAAGATGATGTCATGCAGGCCAGTGAAAGTGCAACAGGCCAGACAAATTCTATCACCAATAATAAAGAAAGTATCCGCCAAGGAATTCAAACCCTCTCTGAGAATCTACGAAAAGCAAAGGAGAAGGGAGTCGATCCCTGGACAGCTGTTCAGGCTTATAATTTCGGACAGGATTACATTGAATATGTAGAAAAAAATGGCGGGAAAAACAGTCTTGAATTAGCTCGTAAATACTCAAAAGAAGTGGTTGCACCGAGTCTTGGTAATGTCACAAGGAAGACCTATCTTTATCTCCATCCTATTTCATTTTTACATGGCTCAGAGCTCTACGTTAATGGGGGAAATTATTATTATTCACGTCTCGTTGAAATGAATCAGTTCATCATGAAACTATTTTCCTGGTTCTAATACAAGCAGTCACTCTAAACAAGGGAAGAATCCCTTGTTTTTTTATGGAGCAAACTGTCATCTGTTTATAAAGAAGCTGTAAGCCCGTCATAAGATAAAAAGGATAGACTAGTTGGGAGGCAAAGGGATAAAACCTGCTTCCTTTTTCTGTAGGCTTATATTAAAAATTTAAGTCCTAAAAAAAAACCAATTTTCATTGGCTTTTTAATCTGTTACTTCGATTGAGAGATAAGGAAGACCTAAGATTTTTCCGAAAATACCTAGAAGTGTTTTCATAGCTGAAGCTTTAATAATAGCTGTTTGACCAGCTTTTACGATCACTTCCTTAGAACGAGTGAAGGCTCCTCTTTGATCTACGTAGACCTTAACCATATCAAGCCCTTCAGGAAGCGGAAGTATAACGGTTTCGTCTTTGCTTAAGTTGGCAACACATTCTCCATTGATATAAACGTTTACCTTCATTAATACACCTACAAGGCCAGTTTGACGCGATACTGTAATTTCTGACATTTTGTTTCTCCTAAACTTTAAAAGTATTTTACTTAATAATTCATAAAAATAACGATAACTTTATCATAGCATTGTTTTCTTTAAGAATCAAGTTAAATCTTATACGAAAGATAGTGTATGTATCTATTAGAATAGATTCTTCAAAGTAAGTTTAAATCATAAATAATTACGCTTGAAGAACTTATAAATTTATGCTATTATCATGTTGAAAATAATTATCTCATTCTGTTATAAATTATGAAAGAAACAGTTGTATATACACAAATAATTATATTTTAAAGTAAAAAATAAGTCAGGAAATGTATTATGAAGATGTTTATACTTTCTATATTGGTTGCGTTTTTATATCATCTGATTAAAGCTCAATTTAAGAGTATTTTTTTAGATATTCTAATATTTTCATTTGTAATAACTTCTCATTTGATTTTTTCTTATTACTTCTTACCAATAGAATTATTAATCGGACTTACTGGAGCAAACATCTTATATACCATTTTTAAGAAGCTTAAAGATAAAAAAACTATGAAAGACTTCATGAAATATTTTATTATTGGAATTGGTGAAGTTAATTTCCTTACTTATCTAATTTACATGTGCATGAGCCTCGCTCCTCTCTTTCATATATTTATTATCGGAGCAGAAGTAAGTTCTGGAAAAATGATTATAATCATCTTAAGTTTACTATGGGGAAGCATATTAACATTTGCACGGATTTATAGCAAACTTTTGAAATGAATAGATCAATTATTTCCTATAAGATACATGTTTTATAAATACTATTCAAATAAAAATCTCTATATGTATTTTCATCATTTTTGACTATAGTAGTAAATCAAAAAATCACTTGAAAAATCAAGTGATTTTTTGTATTTAAATAAATTTTTATGTATCTATCTAGAGATTAACTCTGACATCAAAAGGGCACTTGTCATATTATTTTGCGTTTCTAGTAATTTATTATTTTGCTCTAATAGAGTATTTTGTTTAGAATTTGATTGTTTCAGTTCAGAGTAATGAGAGTGTTGTTGCTGAATGGAGAATTCTAGACTATCACGCAATTTCTTACCATCATCAGCCAGTTGAGATGAAAGATTATCAACAGATTGATAAAGATTATTAATGGTGTAGAGCATCTGATCTTGGAATTGATCTGTTTTCATAAGATTGACACTTTCTTTCCATGTATCTGCCCGTCCCTCGTTTAATAACTGCCAAATAACTGATAAACTTTTAGAATCATGATACGATTTTGGTAGTAATGCAATCATACTAGTACCATTTTCAATTCTATTATTATAGTCTTGCAAAGCCGTAGACAATTTTTCATTTAACTTGAAAACCTTTTTAATTGCTGCTTTAGGGTATCTATTTTTCCAAGCATCAGTTGTTTTTAGCAATTCTATATTCTTATTATAGTCATTAATTAATTTATTTAAATAATCAGTAGGGATTGCATCAGTAATTAATTGGTTATAAACATTCTTTTCAATAAATTCTGATAGAGGCTTATTTGTATACTCTTTTAAGACTGTTTGTGAGTGAATATAACGATCGTTAGCAATCTTTTTAGATTTTGATTCTGCTGAAGGATCTCTAACAAATTTTTCCCAAAGAGAAATAGTTAGTGGACTTGTGATAGTCAATAAAACTGCAAATGCAATTACAAATCCTATAAAGAATGAGAAGGATAAAAATGGATATTCCAAAAATTCCAACGTGACTAGACTAATAAAAGGTTCTGATACCCATTGAAAAAAATGCTCACTACCCATACTGTATACATTCATATAAAAAATATACAACAAAACTAAACCAGATAGCATTGCCGATAGACTTAATGTAAAGAAGCCTGGAGATTTTGTTTTACTAATCTGTTCTTTTGACCAGTCTAAAAAGTATTCGGGATTCTCAGCTTGTAGATTTTCTAAGAATATTTTACTATCATTCTTCCAAGATTTATCAAGTTTGGCTAAGTTAGTTTCTGCCATACTAATATTTTCGTTAATTTTATTATGTATAGCCTCCTCAACATCTTTTTGAGAAAAAGGTAATTTTTGTCCGATCATTGAGTTTGTTATTTGATATTGAGTTAGCCCGAGATCAAACAGATAGTCATTATACTGTTCTCTTTCTGATGCAGAATAATAGTTGCTCCAAGCTAATTCTACAGGTCTTTTCTCAGATACAGCCATAGAAATAACATCTTGTAAATGATGATTAGACAAATTATTTAATTGGTGACCTTTTAGGATTAACTGATTGTTTTCTTCCATAATTTCCTCGTAAAATTAGTAGATTAATTATTATACTTAACACAAATTTCTTAATGAATGTTAAATATTTATAACATAATAACTATAATAAAAATCACATTCTTTGTCAATATCATTAAAAACAACACAACAAAATATTATTTGTTTATATCTCAAGAATATAAGGGTTCTGTTTGGATTTACAAACAGTAAATATATAAAATTAAGAAAACCATCAAAAGCTATTTTGATGGTTTTCAATCTTTATAAGTAATCATAATGCTGTTACATTAATTAAATTACCTAAATTTGTTCTATATTTTATTCCCACTCAACGGTTGCAGGTGGTTTACTTGTGATATCGTAGACAATACGGTTAACGTGGTCAACTTCGTTTACGATACGTACTGAGATTTTTTGGAGGACTTCCCAAGGGATCTTGGCAAAATCAGCTGTCATTCCATCGATGGAAGTGATAGCACGGATAGCGATGGTATAGTCGTATGTACGGCCGTCACCCATAACACCTACGGAACGAACGCCAGTGTTAACAGTGAAGTATTGCCAGATGTCGCGGTCAAGACCAGCTTTAGCGATTTCTTCACGAAGGATAGCATCTGATTCACGGACTGTTTCCAATTTTTCTTCAGTGATTTCACCCATAACACGGATGGCAAGCCCTGGACCTGGGAATGGTTGGCGCCATACGATGTGGTCTGGCATACCAAGTTCAGTACCAAGGGCACGAACTTCATCCTTGTAAAGAGTGTTTAAAGGCTCGATGAGTTCAAACTGCATGTCTTCTGGGAGTCCACCAACATTGTGGTGAGACTTGATAGTTTGAGCAGTATCCGTACCAGACTCAATCACATCTGTATAGAGTGTCCCTTGAGCAAGGAATTTCACATCTTTTAGTTTGCTTGCCTCATCGTCAAAGACATAGACAAATTCGTTACCGATAATCTTCCGTTTTTGTTCGGGATCAGAAACACCGGCCAATTTATCAAGGAAACGTTTGGCAGCATCTGCCTTAACGATGTTCAACCCAAACTTACCACCAAGCATATCCATAACTTGGTCAGCCTCCCCTTTACGGAGAAGACCGTGGTCTACAAAGATACAGATCAATTGATCCCCGATGGCTTTTTGGAGAAGAACCCCAACAACAGAAGAGTCAACACCACCAGAAAGTCCGAGGAGAACACGTTTGTCTCCAACTTTCTCACGGATTTGTTTGATTTGCATCTCGATGAAGTTATCCATTGTCCAGTCACCTTTGGCACCACAGATATTCAAGGCAAAGTTGCGAAGGATATCATAACCGTGAACTGAGTGACGAACTTCAGGGTGGAATTGGATACCATAGATTTTCTTGTCAGGATTCTCAATCGAAGCATACGGACAGTCAGCAGAAGTACCTGTACGGACAAAGTCGGCAGGAATTTCTGTTACAGCATCTCCGTGGCTCATCAAAACCAACTGTTTATCCGGTGTTCCATCAAAAAGGGCAGAAGATTCAGCTAAGTTTAGCTCAGATTGACCATACTCACGGTTACCAGCATCTCCTGCAGGTACAACCTTTCCTCCAAGCTTGTGAGTCAATAGCTGCATTCCATAACAGATCCCAAGAATTGGAATTCCAAGTTCAAAAATTTCAGGATCAATATCGAAAGACCCTTCTTCATACACTGAGTTTGGTCCGCCTGAAAGAACGATCCCAACTGGATTGATTTCACGCACTTCAGCTGCCGTAATTTTGTGGCTCTTCAATTCTGAAAAGACACCAATCTCACGAATACGACGTGAAATAAGCTGATTGTACTGGCTACCGTAGTCAAGCACGATAATTTTTTCAACATCATGCAAATCAGTTGATAGGTTTGTCATCTTTTCCCCTTCTTCTAGAAAATTCTTTTCCTCTATTCTAACACAAATGGCCCTTCATTACCAATCAAGACTGACTAGGATTGAAGATTTGATAAATTTGCGCTACAATAGGTTATAACACACAGAAAGAGTAGCAATATGATTCCAGCTTACATACAAATCCACGATCAAATTAAAGCCGAAATTGACCAGAAAATCTGGAAAATTGGACAGCGCCTCCCAAGTGAACGAGACTTGGCAGAAAAGTTTCAAGTGAGTCGCATGACCCTCCGTCAAGCCATTACACTTTTGGTAGAAGAAGGAGTACTGGAACGCCGTGTAGGCAGTGGGACCTTTGTCGCTAGCACGCGCGTCCAGGAAAAGATGCGGGGGACAACCAGTTTTACTGAAATCATGAAGGCCCAAGGAAAGATCCCTTCGACACAGGTTATATCATACAAACGCACCATTCCAAGCCTTCAAGAAGTAGATAAGCTTGGTATCGACAAGACTGAAACCATCGTACGTATGGAACGGGTTCGTTATGCGGATGGTGTACCAGTCGTTTATGAAGTCACCTCGATTCCAGAAAAATTTATCAAAAACTTCAAAAAAGAAGAAGTAACCAGCCACTTCTTCCAAACCTTAGAAAAGCATGGCTATCGCATTGGCAAATCTCAACAAACTATTTACGCTCGCTTGGCCAAAGAAAAGATTGCCCATTACTTAGAGATTCCCAAAGGACAGGCTATACTTGGTTTGACTCAGATTTCTTATTTTGATAATGGTGTCGCTTTTGAGTATGTAAAAAGTCAATATGTCGGTGAGCGCTTTGAATTTTATCTAGAAAATAATTAGATTTACATAATTTATATTACGTAAGATAAAAAAGAGTCTTTCGCTAGAAAACAGCGATTTTGTTTTAAACCATTTTCCTTGTTTCTTGTGAGGCAAAATAGGTAAGTCCCGCTAGTCTTTAGCGGGCTTTTTTGATATAATGAAAGGTATGGAAATTGAGAAAACCAACCGAATGAATGCGCTCTTTGAGTTTTACGCAGCGCTCTTGACAGACAAGCAAATGAATTATATCGAGCTCTATTATGCAGATGACTACAGCTTGGCTGAGATTGCGGAAGAGTTCGGTGTCAGTCGTCAAGCTGTTTATGATAATATCAAACGTACAGAAAAGATACTGGAAGATTATGAAATGAAGCTTCATATGTATTCTGACTACATTGTTCGCAGTCAGATTTTTGATCAGATTTTGGAGCGTTATCCAGAGGATGCTTTTCTACAAGAGCAAGTTGAGATTTTAACAAGTATTGATAATCGGGAGTAACCATGGGCAGTCTCGTCATTTACCAAGGAATAACTTGCAAACTATTAGCCGCAGAGGAACCATTTCAAACTCGACTACAGATTATTTCGCCCAATGATATCTCCAAAGCTATGCAAGTAGGTTTTAGCTGTTGGGGATATCCAAATGAAATCATGAAAGAAGTCACACCCGAAGAACTAGAGTGTTTGCAAAATTTCGGACGATTTCCACTGAATTGAAAAAATAGGAGAAAATAATGGCATTTGAAAGTTTAACCGAACGTTTACAGAACGTCTTTAAAAATCTTCGTAAGAAAGGGAAAATCTCTGAAGCGGATGTCCAAGAGGCAACCAAAGAGATTCGTCTAGCCCTCCTAGAGGCCGACGTTGCCCTTCCTGTTGTAAAAGACTTTATCAAACGCGTCCGCGAGCGGGCCGTAGGGCATGAGGTTATTGAAACCCTGAACCCTGCCCAACAAATCGTTAAGATTGTCGATGAAGAATTGACAGCCATTTTGGGTTCTGAGACAGCAGACATTATCAAATCTCCAAAAATTCCAACCATTATCATGATGGTCGGTCTTCAAGGGGCTGGTAAAACAACCTTTGCTGGGAAATTGGCTAATAAATTGGTCAAGGAAGAAAATGCACGTCCTTTGATGATTGCGGCCGATATCTATCGTCCAGCTGCCATTGACCAGTTGAAGACTCTGGGGCAACAGATCAATGTCCCTGTCTTCTCACTAGGTACAGAAGTCCCTGCAGTGGAGATCGTACGTCAAGGTTTGGAGCAAGCAAGAGCCAACCACAATGACTATGTCTTGATCGATACGGCTGGTCGTCTGCAAATCGATGAGAAACTCATGGGTGAGTTGCGCGATGTCAAAGCTCTTGCTGAGCCAAATGAAATCCTCCTGGTTGTCGATGCCATGATCGGTCAAGAAGCAGCCAATGTGGCGCGTGAGTTTAACGAACAACTCGAAGTGACCGGGGTGATTTTGACTAAGATCGATGGGGATACCCGTGGTGGTGCAGCCCTTTCTGTCCGTCAGATTACTGGGAAGCCAATCAAGTTCACTGGTACTGGTGAAAAAATCACTGATATCGAAACCTTCCACCCAGACCGCATGTCTGGTCGGATCCTCGGTATGGGGGATATGCTCACGCTGATCGAGAAGGCTTCTCAAGAATACGATGAGAAACGCTCGCTTGAACTCGCTGAAAAGATGCGGGAAAATACCTTTGACTTCAACGACTTTATCGATCAGTTAGACCAAGTTCAAAACATGGGACCGATGGAAGATCTGCTCAAAATGCTTCCAGGTATGGCTAACAATCCAGCAATGAAGAACCTCAAGGTCGACGAAGGAGAAATTGCTCGGAAACGCGCGATTGTATCTTCTATGACCCCAGCTGAACGCGAAAATCCAGATTTGTTGAACCCTAGTCGTCGTCGTCGGATCGCTGCCGGTTCAGGAAATAGCTTTGTCGAAGTCAACAAATTCATTAAGGACTTTAACCAAGCCAAACAGATGATGCAAGGCGTCCTCTCTGGCGATATGAACAAGATGATGAAACAAATGGGGCTGAATCCAAATAATCTGCCGAAGAACATGCCTGGTGGAATGCCTGATATGTCTGCCATTGAAGGGATGATGGGACAAGGTGGAATGCCTGACTTATCAGCTCTTGGCGGAGGCGCTGGAATGCCTGACATGAGCCAAATGTTCGGTGGTGGTCTCAAAGGAAAAGCCGGCGAATTCATGATGAAACGGGCTATGAACAAAATGGCCAAACAAATGCGCAAAAATAAGAAAAAACGAAAATAATTCTTTCTAATAAGGGCCTGGAACACACTGTTCTGGGTTCTTTTAGAAACTACTACTAGAGGAAAGATGTTAAAAAAACTATTTCAACAAGTCATTCGTTTCTTTATAAGACTGTTTTCTTCGCACAGAAAGCCCTTTGAATTTCCTAAAGGGTCGAAGAAACCTCCCATCAGACCAATCATCTTTGTACCTGGGAGTTCAGCCAGTATCCAGCGTTTCAATGGAACCATCCGCATGCTCCATCGCTATTCTAGAAAAAAGCAGAGTCTCTTAAAAATAAAAGTCAATAAAGATGAGTCTATAGAGATGGAGGGAAGACTGAATACAAAAGAGCCGAATCCGATGATTGTGATTGGCTTCGAGAACAATCGAGATGGTTACAGCAATATCAAGCAGCAAATCGAATCTCTTAAGCTCGCTCTTACCTATCTTCTTGACCACTATTATTTTACAGAGTTTAAGGCAGTCGGACACTCCAATGGTGGACTAGTTTTGACTGGTTTATTGGAGAGTGGCTTTTTAGAGAAGAAAAAGCTGACCGTAAGCAAGCTCGCTATTATTGGTAGTCCTTACCGATTCAATCAAGAGATGTATGACGATTTTCAAAGGTGGAAACATCGCTTAGAAAAAGAAGTAGAGGTCCTTAACTTTGTCGGTAGCTTTACTGGAAAATCAGACGGCATCGTCTCTCTCTCTAGCGCACAAGCAGCAAAATCTATTTTTGAGAAACAAGCCTATACAGAAGTAAATTTAAAAGGACGCAAGGCTCATCATTCAGCTCTACCCACTAATCCAGATCTAGTAAAACAATTAAGTCTATTTTTGAATCTATAGTAAATTACATAATTTCGGTTATGTAATTTTTATTTGTCTCTTGCAATCCTTAAGTAAATGTGGTACATTTTTGGTACCGGTTACAAATAAAAGGAGAAACTGATGAAGAATCCAGCCTTACTTGAGGAAATGAAGACCTATAAAGGGCGTGATGAAGTTCCTGCAGACTTTGATGATTTCTGGGACAAGGCATTAGCAAACATTGCTGAACTTCCTGAATACAAGCTTGAAGAACAAAATTTCAGCATTCCAAATGTTGTTTGTTATGAATTAACCTTTAAAGGTACACGAAATGGGCTTGTTTACGCGCGGGTTGTTTTCCCAAAAACAGATCGGAAGGTTCCAGTTATTTTCCATTTTCATGGCTATATGGGCCGTTGTTGGGATTGGACAGACATGCTGGCTTATACAGTAGCCGGTTATGGCGTTGTATCTATGGATGTAAGAGGTCAATCAGGCTATTCAACAGATGGAGATCGATCACCACTTGGAAACACGGTAAAAGGCCAGATTATCCGCGGAGCTGTGGAAGGTCCAGATGAGCTCTTTTATAAGGATGTCTACTTAGATCTTTACCAGTTAATTGAAATTGTAGCTAGCCTTCCTCAAGTAGATGACAGCAAACTAGCCAGCTATGGAGCCTCTCAAGGTGGTGCCCTGGCCCTGGTTGCTGCCGGATTGAATCCCCGAATCCAACGAACAGTAGCCATTTATCCATTCTTATCGGATTTCAGACGTGTATTAGAGATGGGAAACACCAGTGAGGCCTATGATGAGCTTTTCCGTTATTTCAAGTTCCATGATCCATTCCATGAAACGGAAGACCAAATCATGGAGACCTTAGCCTATATTGATGTGAAAAATTTTGCCCACCGCATTAATGGACAGGTTCACATGATTACTGGGCTAGATGATAATGTTTGTTATCCTGAGACACAGTTTGCCATTTATAATCGATTAGAATGTCCAAAAGAGCATTTAATCATGCCAGAATATGCCCATGAAGCTATGAATGTTCAAGTCAATGATCGAGTCTACAATTGGCTCTGTGGTAGCAAGATTTCTTTTCGCTATATAGAAAAATAAGATACAGAAGAAAAATAATCAGTAGATCCGTGAGATTTGCTGATTGTTTTGTTTAAAAAGGTATACAGAAAACTAAAACAGTCCTATAGATCCCCTATAACATCTTTCCGAAAAACTATAATTTTCTTGAAAAATATATCTGGCTATGCTATACTACTAGTATAGAAAGATTTGGAGAAAAACATGAAACGCGAGATCTTATTAGAACGGATTGATAAACTCAAACAAGTCATGCCTTGGTACGTATTGGAATATTACCAATCAAAACTGGCCGTTCCATACAGTTTTACGACCTTGTACGAATACTTAAAGGAATACGATCGATTTTTCACCTGGGTTTTGGAATCTGGTATATCGGATGCTGATACCATGGCCGAGATCCCTTTAGACGTTCTGGAGCACATGACCAAGAAAGACATGGAATCCTTTATTCTTTACTTACGTGAACGCCCTCTGCTCAATGCCAATACAACGAAAAACGGGGTTTCCCAAACGACCATTAACCGTACCCTTTCTGCATTATCTAGTCTGTATAAGTATTTGACTGAGGAAGTTGAAAACGAGCAAGGGGAACCATATTTCTACCGCAACGTCATGAAGAAGGTTGCTACCAAGAAAAAGAAAGAAACCTTGGCGGCCCGAGCTGAAAATATCAAGCAAAAGCTCTTTTTAGGCGATGAAACAGAGGGTTTTCTTAACTATATCGACCAGGAATACCCTCAAACACTCTCAAATCGCGCCTTATCCTCTTTTAATAAGAATAAAGAGCGAGATTTAGCCATTATCGCACTCCTTCTTGCCTCTGGTGTCCGTCTCTCTGAAGCCGTTAACCTAGACCTTCGTGACCTCAATCTTAAGATGATGGTCATTGACGTCACTCGAAAAGGTGGAAAACGAGACTCTGTTAATGTTGCTGCCTTTGCGAAGCCTTATCTAGAACAATATCTCGCTATTCGAGACAAACGTTACAAGACAGAAAAGACTGATACAGCCCTCTTTCTGACCTTGTATCGAGGTGTTCCAAACCGGATCGATGCTTCTAGCGTGGAAAAGATGGTCGCCAAGTATTCAGAAGACTTCAAAGTCCGCGTGACACCCCACAAGCTTCGCCATACATTAGCAACGCGTCTCTATGATGCAACCAAATCACAGGTTTTGGTCAGCCACCAGCTGGGACATGCTAGCACCCAAGTTACCGACTTGTATACGCATATCGTTAATGATGAACAGAAAAATGCCTTGGATAGTTTATAAAATTACATAACGTAAATTATGTAATATATTAGTTTTAAAAAGAGCGATAGATTTTTTGAATGTCTACCGCTCTTTTATACTTTCTATAAAAATTCAATCCAATAATTACGGTGTGGCTCAATAATGACTGGTTTTCCCCAGAATGATTTTAGATAGGCCAAGTTTGCAGGGGTGACAGGTCTTTTTTCACCATTGAACTTCTCTGCACTCTCTTCCGTTAGAAAGCATTTAACTGCTTCATATGGTGTACCATCAGTCGCTATTCGATCAATTCCTAAATAAGCAATTTCATCACCGGCTTTTGGAAAATCTGTAAATAGTTTACCAATAAAATAAACCGTCTTATCTTTCATTAATTCATAAGCCTTACTATTTTCCAGTCTGTTATTCGCTGCAGCGTACATAATACAAAAACTATCCACAATATCTTTCAAAGGCAATAATTCTTCTTTGCTGACTATAATTTCGTCGGGAGCAAGTCCGCCAAGGATTAAATTTTTATAATGAGGTTGCTGAATGATATTATCTAAAGCCATTCCTAATGGTAGTTGGACAGCTTGATAGCCTAATGGTTCGAGCTCTTGCTTTTTCTGGTCAAGGTGTTCTTGTGTAATACTGACATTCAAATCATAAGGACTTGAAGATTGTTTCTTTCTAAAAAAAGCCACTACTATACGATCTAACTGTTCAAATAGACCAAGATTTTCAACTGGAATTTTCATCATTGAATATGATCCCCTTTTGTGTTCAGATTTCTTCTATATTCTACTCTCATTATTTTTGAATATCAAGAAAAGAGGCCGTGTCATGAACTAACTTTTGATGATAAAACTTAAAAATTTTTGTTTGACATAATCTTTTTTCATCAGCTTTTCCTCTGAATAGCTATAAAAGATAAACTAGAAGATCCTACCATTTTTCAACCATGAACTAGTTAAGCCTTATCACTTCGTCAGCTTGTTCCCAAATCACTGGATTATGGGTTGCAATAATGATTATACGCTCTTGATTCTTTAACATTAAGAGCAAGTCCATCACCTCTTGTGAGGTTTCTGGATCCAGTGCTGCAGTTAGTTCATCCGCTAAAATCAAAGGTGGATCTTTTAAAATAACTTTAGCTAATGCGACACGTTGCGCCTCTCCCCCCGATAATTCATAAATCTTTTGATCCAGAGCTAGGTAAGCCAATCCTACTTTTTTGAGCACTTCTTCTTCTTGCTGCTTCTTCTCTTTTTTCGTTAATTTTTGCCCAATCAATCCCAAGTCTAAATTTTTAGCGATAGTCTCGTTTTCAAGTAGGCCAAAGTTTTGAAAGAGATAGCCTAATTCATGCTTAAAAAAGTGATGCTGTTTGATTTGTTTCAGTTCTTGCCCTTGATAGCTTATACTCCCTTCTTCATAAGGCTCTAACTTCGCCAAGATATTAAGCAAGGTTGTTTTACCACACCCACTATTTCCGATCAGAGCATAAACTTTTCCAGCTGTAAACTGCAAACTCAAATCTTGAAAGACTGTTCGTTGGCCAAATGATTTGGTTAAATGTTCTATGCTAATCATATTAGGCTCCTTTCAATACAGTGGCTAGCAAGTGGTCTTCTTTATGAGACCGGTATAGGAGAATGAACCAAGCATTAGTAATAAATAGCAAGAGAGTGGCAAGAGCAATCCACCATTCTTGAGTGAGAAGGAATGTCAGGAGGCTTCCTAATAGTAAGAGGATACTTTCTGAAAGCAAAATCATTTGGTGAATGTTTACAAATCCTAGACCTGCAATCTTCTTCAAGAAGATTGGTCTTCTAAACTCTTCAAAATAGAGGAAATTCATGGTGTTAAAGAGTAGTATGGAAGTAGCTATTGCAAAGATTCCTCCTGCAATGATAATGAGATTCTCTAATTGAATGGATTGGATCATCTGCTGGTATACAGACGCCGCATAGTCATATTGACTAACATTTTTTTCAAGATCATACTCAGCAACGAGCTTCTTACTATTCTCAAGTCCATTAAAATAAAGGTAGGAATTTAGTTGGGTGAAATAAGGATTCTCGTAGCCTCCAAAACTTTCAGGTTGAACAATCACTAAAACCGGATCGGTAAAGAATTGCTTATAGCTGATTGGTGTATTGTTGTAGATAAATCGTTTTTGGTTGTTAGGAAGATAGGTTACCCGTGCTTTCATCGATAAAGCGATGTTCCCTTGATCATCTCGAGGAGATAGATAATCTTCATATCGTTTGATCATCTCCTCTTCACGACTTTTTAGTTTTTCCGGAAGTAAGAGACCAAATTTTCCTGCTTGTAAATGATTTAAGTGATCTTTTCCTTCAGGAGAAACTGGAACATTCTGAATATCAAGATAATTTGGAGTTACATAGAGAGTTCGTGCAAGAGGATCATAATCTGTAATTGAAAACTCTTTACCTGTACTAGGATCCGTCATAACTCCTTTTGAGCTAAAAGATACGAGATTATGATAAGCTAAAAGACCACCATTTTCAATACCAGACTCGATGAGCTTAGACCATTTCTTACCATTTTCCTTCATAGTCTCTTTGCTGGTAATCTGATAGAAATATTCTCGATTTGTACTAATTTGAACCCAATTTGATTGTTTAGACCAAGCCTCACTTCCCTCTTGGTAAGTTTGCCAGACGGATCCATAAATACTGATTCGATGAACTGCAAGACCAATTAGTGTGACAGCAAGAAATTGACAAATAAAGAGGAAGAGCAAAATGCGCTTTAATGGAACTTTCCCTTTTAGAAGGGTGACTAAATGCATTGTTTGAATACTATATGCAAAGAGGAAGGATAAGATAGCAGATAAAATAAGTAACATCCCATTGTAAATAATACTACTCGAAATGATGACGGAATAGGTAAAAGGTGTTAATTGAAAGGAATAAATCAGAACCGCACCCATTATACTTGCGCCAATACATCCCAAAAGCAACTCTATACTATCATCTTTTAAAGAATGTCCGAAAAGCTGCAAGCGTCTCATTCCTGAGATATATCGAATCCCAGCGCTTCTCATTTCAAGTGTTTTCTGGATAATCGTCAAAGCGCTAAAACTAATGATAAAAATAACCAAGGCAAGTGATTGTGAACCTGAGCCAAAAAAGGCAATAAAGGTCTGCAGAGGATTTGGTTTCTCTATAAAAGTTTGTGAGAAACCAAGAGTATGAAGCGTTTGATCCAGCTTTTCAGTTTCTAAATCACCTGTTAATACATAATAATTCACTACCAGGCTTTCATTGGCAGCCAGTTTTTTCTTCTCTCTTTTAATTCCAGAAGGAAGTTTTCCCTCTCCGTAGATATCATAGGTGAAAACAACCTGCCCTTTAGAATCTGTTCTTTGTATCTGACGAGCAATTATACTATGATTTTCCCTTGCCAAGAGATCTAAAGAGGTAGATAAGTCTTCATATTTGATGCTCTTTTCTTGTCTTACCACACCTACTACCGGAAGACTGCGGTGGATAACCGTATTTGGAGAAATAAAGGCAATCCAAATCAAAAAGCTAGAGATGAAAAGGTTTGATAAAATAATAAAGACACGTTTCATATCATCACACTTTCTAAAGCAGAAAAGGAAAGTAATACCTAGCTAGTCAATTAATTTCGTTGTTTAGTGGTTACTGAGTATTAAAAAATCATATTTATATTTTTGTAATCGAATACATTTTTCCACCTTTACTATACTACAAAATCCTTAGTAAAACAATAATTTCTATGTGAAACTAGTTTCAAAAAAGAGACCCGCTTCTGCGAATCTCTTACGACTTTATTCAACCACTGCTTCAGCAATTTCCTCTGCAGTGATACCTGCGAAGTAACGACCTAGGTTAATGGTTTGAAGGGCTTTGAGGACGTCTTCGCGTTCGTATTTGACACCACGAAGGATATCTTCTACTGCTGCTACGTCTTCGATACCAAAGAAGTCACCGTAAATCTTGATATCTTGAATTTTGGATTCAATGACGTTTGCGAAGATTTCAACCTTACCGCTAGGGAATTTAGTGCCACGACGGACATTGTATTCAGGAGACTTTCCATAGTTCCAATCCCAGGTACCAAACTTGGTTTCCTTGATACGATTGATTTCAGCCAATTCTTCATCCGAGAAGACATATTCTGTCATCTCAGGGTATTCTTTCTTCATGTAGTCCAAAAGCAAGTCACGGAACTCTTCAACCGTGATTTTTTCTGGCAACTCATCGATGATATTGGTCACACGAGCACGGACTGATTTAACCCCTTTGGACTCAAACTTGTCTTTAGACACCTTAAGCGCATTAGCAAGGACTGACAAATCAACGTCAAAAAGAAGGCAACCATGGTGCATGATCCGACCATTGATGTAAGCTTGGGCATTTCCACAGAATTTCTTGCCATCAATCTCTAAGTCGTTACGACCCGTGAATTCAGCCTTAACCCCAAGTTGAGCCAAGGTGTTGATCACAGGAGTTGAGAAGCTCTTGAAATCAAAGGCCTTGTTTTCATCTTCTTTTGAAATGATGGTGTAGTTGAGATTGTTCAAATCGTGATAAACAGCCCCACCACCACTGATTCGGCGAACCACTTCAATCCCATGCTCCCGAACATAGTCACGGTTGATTTCTTCGATGGTATTTTGGTGACGACCAACGATAATCGAAGGTTTGTTAATCCAAAGAAGGAAGATTTGATCCTCATCCAAGAGGTGCTTAAAAGCATACTCTTCTAAAGCAATATTAAAAGCAGTATCATTTGAATAATTAATAATGTATTTCATAGTAATTCCAAAAATTCGTTTTATAAATCCTACTCATAGTAAGATAAGCATTAGACAGAAATAGTTGAATTTCACTTGAATTTCTGAAGTAGTAAAAAGAAATGTAACGATAACTCGTTACATTTCTCGGAAAAATTGAGACAAGTGGCTCAATTTTTAGGCATGGAACTCTAAGAGAGGTCGCTGCCGTCCGTACTACTTTAAGAAAATTTAGTTGAAAGAATAGTATTATTTCTTCTTAGGTGAGTGAACTGCCAAGCCAAGTACATCCGCAAAGGCTTCGTACATCACTTCTGAGAAGGTTGGGTGACCATGAATGGTCTTGAGCATTTCTTCCACAGTGATTTCCATCTCAATGATGGTTGAAGCTTCGTTGATCAATTCAGCTGCTGCAGGACCAATGATATGAACCCCAAGAACTTCACCGTATTTCTTGTCTGCAATGACTTTAACAAAGCCTTGAGCCGCATCTGATGCAATGGCACGACCGTTCGCCGCAAAGTTAAATTTACCGATTTGAACGTCGTATTTCTCACGAGCTTGTTCTTCTGTCAAACCAACAGCCGCCACTTCTGGAAGTGTGTAGATGGCTGCAGGAGTCAAGTTCAATTTTGCAACAGCATGATTTCCCTTAAGAGCATTTTCAGCTGCCACTTCACCCATACGGAAGGCAGCATGGGCCAACATCTTAGTACCGTTGATATCACCTGGTGCATAGATACCTGGAACAGAAGTTTCCATGTATTCGTTAACCTTGATACGACCACGGTCTAATTCAAACTCGACTTCACCGATTCCTTCAAGATCTGGAACACGACCGATTGAAAGAAGAGCTTTGTTTGCGATGATATCATCTTTTCCTTCAACCTTGATACGGAGTTTGCCATCTTCTTCAATGATTTCTTGCAATTTCGTATCCGTCAAGATGGTCATACCCTTGCGTTCAAGGATCAAGCGAAGGTTCTTAGATACTTCTGCATCCATAGCTGGAACAATACGGTCCATCATTTCGATAACAGTAACTTTTGAACCAAAGGTCATGAAGGCTTGACCAAGTTCGATACCAACAACCCCACCACCGATGATGACAAGGCTTTCTGGAACTTCATTCATTTCAAGGATGTCGTCACTGGTCATGACAAGGGATGATTCCATACCTGGAACGTTAATCTTGCTAACTTTTGAACCACCAGCAAGGATGATTTTCTTGGTTTCAAGCAATTCTGAGCCATTGACCAAGACATTCTTATCTTTCGTAATGGTACCGATACCCTTATGAACATCCACTCCGTAGCTACGAAGAAGTCCAGCAACACCACCAACCAAGGTATTTACGACCTTGTTCTTGGTTTCAAGAACCTTATCCATATCCACTGAGAAACTTGGATTTTCAATGATAATACCACGGTTTGCCGCATGACCAATATTTTCAATGATTTCAGCGTTGTGGAGGTAAGTCTTAGTTGGGATACATCCGCGGTTCAAGCACGTTCCACCAAGTTCAGATTTCTCAACGAGTGCAACCTTACCACCTAATTGAGCTGCCTTAATAGCAGATACGTAACCAGCAGGACCCCCACCGATTACTACGATATCATAAGCATCATCGCTCTTATTGTCATCGTTTGAAGCACTTACTGTGACTGGTGCTGGACTCGCTTCTGGTGCTACTGCTCCAGCTGTAGGGATGTTTTCCCCTTCTTCACCAAGGTAACCGATCACTTCTGTTACAGGAACAGTTTCGCCGTCCCCTTTCAAGATAGCAATCAAGTAACCGTCTTCTTCCGCTTCCAACTCCATGCTGACTTTGTCTGTCATGATTTCAAGGAGAACTTCTCCTTCTTTTACAAATTCGCCAACTTTTTTATTCCACTGAACGATTTGTCCTTCGGTCATATCTACGCCGGCTTTCGGCATAATTACTTCTAAGGCCATTTTATTTCCCTCTTTTTCTTGTTTCTATTCTCTCTCGTTGATTAGACCAACATTGAAATCGGGTCTTCAATCAAGGCTTTCAAGTCTTTCATGAATTTGGCACCAGCCATCCCATCGACTACTCGGTGGTCAATGGTCAAGCCCAAGCTCATGATTGGACGAATAACAATTTCACCATTCACAACCACTGGTTTTTCAACCGTTGCACTAACGCCAAGGATGGCAGAATTTGGTTGGTTGATAATTGGTCCAAATGATTGAACGCCAAACATTCCCAAGTTACTGATGGTAAAGGTTGAGTTTTGCAATTCACTTGGAGCAAGCTTACCATCCAAGGTACGTCCGATAACATCCTTGAAGGCTACGACCAACTCTGACAAGGTCATCTTTTCAGCATTGTAGACAACTGGAGTCATCAATCCATTGTCCATCCCAACTGCCATCGCTAAGTTGACATAATTGTGAGTGATGATGGTTTTGCCATTTTCTGTTAATGACGCATTGATGTATGGATGTTTCATCAAGGTCTTAACCACTGCTAGAGAAAGCAAATCTGTTACAGTGACTTTCTTGCCAGTGGCCTCCATGATTGGATCCAATACCTTCTTACGAAGGGCCAACATTTGAGACATATCAATGTCATAGTTCAAAGTAAAGGTTGGTGCTGTCAAGTAAGATTCCACCATCCGTTGAGCGATTACCTTACGCATTGGTGTCATCGGAATCCGCTCGATCTCACCATAAGGTGTCACATTATCAGGAACTTCTTCGACTTTCTCAATTTGAGCAGGTGACTTAATGGTCTCATTCTCAATATTTTCAGGAAGGAAAGCAAGGACGTCCTTCTTCATAATTTTACCACGATGACCAGTTCCTTGGATTTCTTGCCAAGCAATATTGTGTTCTAAAGCAATTCGTTTTGCAAGTGGTGAAATGCGAACCACATTTGTGTCTTTATATGTTTCCACGTCTTCTTTGTGGACACGACCGTTTGCGCCTGAACCAGAAACATCATAGAGGTTGATCCCAAGATCATCCGCTAATTTTCTAGCCGCAGGAGTCGCTCTTAGCTTATCATCAGCCATGACCTCTCCTATTCTATTTATGATGCAAAGGGCGTTTAAAAGCGACTGAAAAATAGGAAATCAACGCAGACTTCGATGAAGTCAAGGAGATTTATCTTTTTTCCGAGCTTTTAGCCCATGCTCTAATCTAAGATATCAAGGACGTAGAGAACTTTGCATCACTAGATACAAAGTTTCCTAGTCTAATTTAATTAACATTACATAATTTATGTTATGTATTATTCTTTGTTGTATGTTTTACGAATGGCATCTTTGATGCTTTCAACTGTTGGGATCATTGCATTCTCAAGATTTTGTGCGTAAGGCATTGGCACATCTTCCCCCGCACAACGGCGGATCGGTGCATCCAAGTAATCAAATGCTTCTGATTCAGAAATGATAGCTGAAATCTCACCGATATAGCCACTCGTTTTATGGGCATCATTAACAAGCACTACTTTTCCTGTCTTCTTGACAGAATTAATGATGATCTCTTTATCAAGTGGGACCAAGGTCCGTGGGTCTACTACTTCTACTGAGATGCCTTCTTCTGCCAATTCTTCAGCAGCTTGCATCACGCGACGAAGCATTTTCCCATAGGTTACGACAGTGACATCTGTACCTTCGCGTTTGATTTCTCCGACACCAAGTGGAATCGTGTAGTCCGGATCAACAGGCACTTCCCCTTTTTGGTTGAATTCTGATTTGTATTCAAGAATGATAACGGGGTTATTATCGCGGATAGATGACTTGAGAAGCCCCTTCATATCCGCTGGCGTACCAGGAGCAACAACTTTCAAACCAGGAATATGAGTAAACCATGATTCCAAGGATTGGGAGTGTTGGGCTGCAGAACCAACTCCGTTACCAGCAGCACAGCGAACGGTCATCGGCACTTGCCCTTTTCCACCAAACATGTAGCGAGTTTTAGCAGCTTGGTTGACAATAGCATCCATGGCAATTACTGAGAAATCCATGAAGGTCATATCAACGATTGGGCGAAGTCCGGTCATGGCTGCCCCTGCTGCCGCACCTGAAATCGCAGCCTCAGAAATCGGACAGTCACGAACACGTTCTGGACCGAATTCCTCAAGCATTCCTACTGAAGTTCCGAAGTCTCCACCGAAAACTCCGACATCTTCCCCCATCAACAATACGTTTTCGTCGCGACGCATTTCCTCAGACATAGCAAGGATAATGGTATCGCGGAAAGACATTAATTTAGTTTCCATAATTCTTTACTCCCCCTTAGTCTGCGTAAATATCTTCGAAAGCTGATTCGAGTGGAGGGAATGGGCTTTCTTCCGCAAATTTAACTGAAGCTTCCACTGCTTCTTTTACTTCTTCTTGGATCTGATCCAATTCTTCTGTGCTCGCAATCTCATTCTCAAGGAGATACTTGCGAAGGTTTTCGATTGGATCTTTCTTCTTCCACTCTTCAACTTCTTCACGGGTCCGGTATTTACCAGGGTCTGAAGATGAGTGACCGAGCCAACGATAAGTGACACTTTCAATCAAGACAGGGCCTTTACCAGAGCGGACATGTTCAACAGCTTTTTGGAATCCTTCATAGACATCGATAACATTGTTTCCATCAGGAATAAACATTCCAGGAATACCGTAAGCAGCACTACGCTCGTGGATATGCTTGACATTGGTCATTTTTTTGATGTCAGCAGAGATTCCATAACCGTTATTGATACAGTAGAAAATTACCGGAAGATTCCAAATAGAAGCCATATTCACTGCTTCGTGGAAGACACCTTCGTTGGTTGCGCCGTCCCCAAAGAAGCAGACAACAATCTTGCCAGTCTTATGCATTTGTTGAGTAAGAGCAGCTCCTACTGCAATCCCCATACCACCACCAACAATACCGTTGGCACCAAGGTTACCTGCATCCAGGTCGGCGATGTGCATTGATCCACCCTTCCCTTTACAAGTACCGGTATACTTACCAAGGATTTCTGCCATCATACCATTCAAATCGATTCCTTTAGCGATGGCTTGTCCATGACCACGGTGGTTTGAAGTTAGCAGATCATCCTCGTTCAAAGCCAACATCGCTCCAACGTTAGCCGCTTCTTCCCCAACAGAAAAGTGCGTCATTCCTGGCACTTTTCCTTTTTTTACTAACTGTGCAATTTTTAAGTCCATGCGACGGATTTCTTCCATTTTACGGAACATTTCCAATAAGAGACTTTTATCTAATGTTGCCATTATTTCGCCTTTCTAAGCAATTATTCATTCTCTTTTATTCTAGCCAAAAATGTAAGCACTGTCAAAGAATTTGCTCAAATAAATCACAATCCAAACACCCTCTAATAGTACTAAAGGCAGGCTTTCAAGTGGATTAATTTGATATTTCACAAACTTTCACATACTAATTTAGTCACATCAAAAAGAGGCTGGGACAAAAGTCCTAGCCTCTCAATTGTCTTTGGATTGTCGAGCAAGACGCAGTGGTTGAGTGGGCTCTACTACGCTGATTTCATCAGCTTTTACAGCCCTACTCAACTTTGCGGAGGTGGGACGACGAAATCGAATTCTAACGAATTACCGATTTCTGTCCCACTCTCAATCATTTTATTGATGGCGTTGGCCAAAGTCATGAATCATTTGTTCTAACTCTTCACGACTTGGCGTTGTTAACATGTAAAGGTAGTCACCTTGAAGCTCGGCAAAGGCAGCAGGCATATCTTTCTTCACGCGGAATTGGTCATGGTATTTAGCTAAAACTTCATCCTCAGAAAGGACATAAGCTGCATTGGCACGGCGTGAAGTCGCCAAGCAATATAGGGGTTCAAATTCAGAAGCTGGGAATGGTTCTCCGGCTACGATGGCTGCATAACCACGGTACAAATCAATCGAGTGAGCATAGTTGTAGACATCAATTGTAAAGCCACCTGCAGGACGATTATTGTACTCGATCGCAATATAGTCATCCCCATCTCGGAAGAACTCAATGTGGAAGAAACGCTCCTTCATGCCAAAAGCTTTAACAATCGCTTCCCCGTATTGACGCAATTTTGGATCTATCTCTTTTAGGACATAATAAGAATTGTCCATCTTGTAGAGCATCAAGTCAAGTGGCGTATAAGCATAGTCAAAAGTCGTTGAGAAGACAATGTTGCCATCGCGATCGACCAGACCATCAAAGGTACAAATCTCACTAGAAGTGACGAATTTCTCAAAGAAGTACTCGGTATGGCCATCCCATTCTGCCTTGAAATGGTCTACATCTTCTGCATTTTCAAGCTTGAAGGTTGCTGCTGCTCCTACCCCATTGTCAGGCTTGGCGATTAATGGCAACCCAATCTTCTTCACAGCCTTGTCAATGTCTTTTTCGGCTTTGACCACTGCACCCGGAACGACTGGGACTCCAGCTTTCTTGAAGAGTTTTTTCATTTCTGATTTAAACTTGGTTTTCTTCAAATCTTTTGGTTTGGCACCGAAGACATTGAATTGTTCACGAAGCGCTGCATCCAATTCCAACCAGTATTCATTGTGGGATTCGATGCGATCGATTGGCCCGTGTTTGTAGAAAAGAAAGGCTACTGCTCGCTTCACTTCGTCCCAGTTTTCCATGTTATCAACTCGGAAATACTCTGTTAAACTATTGCGCAATGGCTCGTCTAACTGTTCATAAGGCTCCTGACCAATCCCTAAGACAGTAATGCCTTTGTTAGCCAGCTCGATGGTAAATTGTTGAAAGTTTTGCGGATAATAAGGTGAAATAACAAGATAATTCATAGAGGTCTCCTCCTTTTTAGCTTATAAATACATCTGACCTAAGAAATAAGGCATTTGCTTGCGCCACCAGTCCCAATCGTGAGCGACGTCATGGCCCCACTCAGCAAACCATGCAGGAATATTTTTGTGGTCAAAGGCTTCTTTTAGTTTGTAGAAAGATGGTAGGCCATCTTGTTCCCAAGCTCCAAGACCGGTACAAATGACAATTTCCGCCTGACGGTAACGGTCAATAAACCAGCCGTCATTTTGATGCCAAATATAATCAGATGGCGAGTTTTGATAAATCGCTTCGTCACCACCAAACTCACCAACAAAGAAACGAGCATCATAGACACCACTCAAGGCAATCACCTTGTTGAAGACATCTGGATGTTGCAAGAAGAAATTAAGGGCGTGATAGGCTCCCATAGAACAACCAGTCGTCATCATCGGATCAAACCAGCCTGTTTTGTGCTTGATGAAAGGAATGGCTTCTTCAATCACATAGCGCTCGTAAGCACGGTGCATCTCTGCTCGATCATGAGGGTTTTTCCAATCACAAAGCCAGCTTTCACTATCGACACTCGAAAGGGTGAAGAATTGAACCCGACCTTCTTCGATAAACTGAGCACAAGCATCAATCATACCAAAGTCATAGTACTCGTTATGGCTCCCACCTGATGAAGCAAAGACCACTACAGGAATCCCTGCATGTCCATAGCGGTTTAGATACATTTCGCGGTTAAGTTGGCCACTCCAATGGCTTAAATGTTCAATATTCATAAGTTCCCTCTTTCTCTATATTTCTTTATTTACAGACTATTAATCCCATTTTTCTGCCAAAAAACGAAGGCATTCTGGAAGATTCTCAGCCCAGGCTTCTTCGTGGTGAATAGCCCCAGATTGTATCCGAATAGCAATATTTTCCAAAGCCACTCCTTGTTGAATGACATCGTGATAGTAACGAAGGGATGAGTCGATATAGGCTTGCTTGATATTTCCCGCCATCAGCGTTTTATCCGTATCATCAGCTTCTTCAGTCCCCACATAGATGTAGATCCGTTGATCTGCATAAAGCTTCTTCCTCTCGATATAGCGGTCAAAGGCCTCTTGGTGCAACCAGTTAGCAGAGGAGAAGACTCCTAGACAACCAATTTGGTCTTGGTACTCTAGGCCCAAGAATTGAGTGATATTCCCACCAAGCGAAGATCCAATCATAGCTGTATGTTCTCTATCAGCAAGGGTTCGATATTCTTGATCGATAAAGGGTTTGACGACCTCCATGACAAACTCCCCATACTCGACACCCTTGCCTCCAAATTGCATACCAGGGATATTGGACTCCTTGTACTTCCAGGCAGAGTATTCGTTCATCCGTTGCAAACCATCGTTATCAATGGCAACGACAATCATGCGACTAATGTCAGGATTTCGCTTAATGGCTGGAATGACTTTCCAGGAATGACCCGCATAGGCCTCCTTGCTATACAAAACGTTTTGACCATCGTGAAAATAAACCACAGGGTAGCTTCGATCTGTATCTGCTTCATAATTCTTAGGTAATAAGACTCGCACACGACGGAGTATTCCGGTATAAGGCACTTTCAACTCGTGTGTCTTCATCTCTAAATAAAAGTAGGATTTATTCATTGTCAGAAAACTCTCTATATTCTAAATTTTTACTTATTATACCATTTTTATAAGAAAAAGTCTGGATTTCTCCAAACTTTTTCATTGATTGACTTTATTTTCCAATAAATGTTGCCAAATCTTGCAAGGAACGTTCGGCAATTTTCTCATACCGTTCCTTCTTATCTCGAATGCGTGGGCCTTCCAGTTCCTTGATAATTCCAAAGTTGACATTCATGGGTTGGAAATGCTTGCTGTCGGCATGGGTAATATAGTGAGCGAGACTTCCGATGGCCGTTGTTTCTGGGAAAATCGCTGCTTCTTCTCCTTTAAAAAGACGTGCCGCATTGATCCCAGCCACCAAACCTGAAGCCGCTGACTCGACATAGCCCTCTACTCCTGTCATTTGACCCGCAAAGAAGAGGTTGGCTTGCTTCTTAGAACGGTAAGTCTGTTCAAGCAGATTTGGAGAGTCCATGTAGGAATTACGGTGCATGACGCCGTATCTCACAAATTCCGCATTTTCCAAACCAGGAATCATTTGAAAGACTCGTTTTTGCTCACCCCATTTAAGGTGAGTTTGGAAGCCAACGATATTGTAGAGGCTAGCAGCTGCATTGTCTTGGCGCAATTGGACTACCGCATAAGGGGTCTTAAACTCCCCATCACGAGGTCCTTTGTAGTCATCTGGATACTCGAGACCAACTGGTTTCATAGGACCATAGAGCATGGTTTTGATGCCTCGTTTGGCCATGACTTCAATTGGCATACAACCTTCGAAATACTTTTCTTTTTCAAAAGAGTTGAGCGGGGCTTCTTCCGCATTCACCAAAGCCTCATGGAAGTCCATAAACTCTTGTTTGGTCATGGGACAGTTGAGATAAGCCGCTTCTCCTTTGTCATAACGAGACTTGAGGTAAACCTTATTCATATCGACGGTATTGACATCGATAATAGGAGCTGCTGCATCGTAGAAATAGAAGCCATCGCCACCATTGAGCGCGTGGATCTTTTCCGCCAAGGCATCACTGGTTAGAGGACCCGTTGCGACCACTGTGATCGCGTCTGTCGGCAATTCTGTAATTTCATCGCGAATCACTTCGATGAGCGGGTGTTGAGATACCTTCTCCGTTACCCGACTAGCAAAGCCTTCTCGGTCCACTGCCAATGCTCCACCAGCCGGCACACGAGTCGCTTCTGCAGCTTCAAGGATAACAGAACCTAAACGTCGCATTTCTTCTTTGAGGAGCCCGACAGCATTGGTTAGAGAATCCCCTCGGAGAGAGTTGGAACAGACTAACTCAGCAAAGTTGTCTGTTTTGTGTTGTGGAGTAGATTTGACTCCCCGCATTTCGTAAAGCTTGACCGGAATACCCTGTTGGGCAATCTGATAAGCTGCTTCCGAGCCAGCAAGGCCTGCACCGATAACATTGATATAAGATTGAGACATGACACTAATACCTCTTTGGGTATCCAAACACCCCACTAAGCTGTTAGACACCCACAAATCTTTCTAATTTTCTACTTGGTCCATTATACCAGAAAGCCAAGTAAAAAGACAGGGAGGGTTTTCCTTCCTGTCTTAGACCTAAGTCTGTTATTTGTTTTCTTATAGACACAACCAAGCAGCAAAGAGGGCTGATAGGATACTGAATAAGGACCCGATTAAATAATACTCTGCGAAGGCTGGATTCTCCGAAATTTTATTGTAGCGGGCGATGGACTTTGCTGTAAAGACCAGGCCGATAGAAGCAAATTGGCCGTAGACGAGACAGGCACCGATAATCAACCGCTCTAAGAAGCCAATCATAGAGCCAGCCCCAGTGATGGTATCCATTTTCTCCTCCATCGTCGGCTGATACTTGGAAAAGAGAATTTTAAAGACGATATTGGTCGGTTTTCCCACTAGGAAGACATAAAAGATTAGCTTTAAACTGTCACTAGGCAAATAAGTCGTGCCATTTTTAGCTCCCCAAAGAACTAGGAAACTAATGATAGCGACATGCAAGACTTGATCCAATGCAAAAGTCCATGCTGCTGTTAAATTCAATTGCTTCTGCACCAAAGGTTTTCCGTAATCAATCCCTGCATGAGTCAGCAAAATGGCCAAGCAAATCCACCACAAATCCAGATGGCAGAGGGAAACGACGAATAGAGGCAGAGCTACATACAGAATGTGAAGGCCAAGCACCTTCTTATCATGATCCTTGTGGTCCGCCATCTTTTGACTTTGAAAATAATAATCCGACAACAAATGACAACTTAACAAGAGAAGCAAGTATGGATTTGTTACGATACTAGATAATCCTGTCATAAGCCTCTCCTTTCGCTAAACTTTGAATACTCGCTAGTGCTGCTGCTCGCCCCCGTAAGTAAACACGGATACTACTACTTTTCAGCCGTTTAGAGAGAGCACTCGGGTTGATGGCTAGCGATTGGGCCAAATCCTGCTGGCTAAAATTCTCACTATATACACATCTCTTAAGAAGATCTAGCAGGATTTCTTCCTGACTGCCACGCCAACCTGAACGAATGGCTTCCCCGGAAGCGATGAGGGCATTCACAAAAAAGTCTTGCTTTTCCTTCCCACTTGAAAAATAGATCTGGGTATTGCCGTAGTCATTTTTCTGATGGACCAGATTGATGGCGGCGCGTGCATTCCAATAGGCTGGCCCATCCGCACCGATACTTTGTAAGGGATCAATATCCGTTACAATCTCCCCGAGACCAATCCCGAAACGAAGTTGAGTCGGGGTTAGTTCAGAACGCAGGGTATCGATGATTTGAAAAACCGGAGCATCCACCTTTAAGAGCCCCTGAAACTCATCACCAAGGGTCAAGGTAAAATTGGATGCTATGAATTCTCCAAATAGTTCATTCATTGTTTGAAGCGTTTTTTCTAACTGTTTTTGCAGGTCAAAACGCTCTTGAACCATTTTGGAATCAATGACATCTGCAATTAAAGCAAGATACATAAGCCCACCTCCTTGTGTCTATTATAACGAAAAAAAACAAAAATGTCTATTATAACAGACATTTGTTAAAATTGCCGTTATAATAGACATAGAATCATTCTAAAATCTTATTTCACTTTTTCTTCTTCGTAGTCGCCGTTGCTACATACGACTTGCTTACCACCACCACGAACTTTTTTCTCAACTAGGTAGTGACCACATTTCGGACAGTCACGGCCAATTGGCTTATCCCAAGAGGTGAATTCGCAGTCTGGATAGCGATTGCAGCCATAGAAGAGACGGTTCCGCTTGGTTTTACGCTCGATGATTTGGCCTTGGTGACAGTCTGGACATTCCACACCAATCTCCTTGACGATGGCTTGCGTATGACGGCAATCAGGGAAATTGCTACAAGCGAAGAATTTACCGAATCGACCCAACTTGATAACCATCGGACTTCCACAAACCTCACAGTCAAATCCAGCAGCCTCATCCTTAATTTGGATTTTCTCCATTTCCTCTTCAGCTTTGGCTACTTCTTTTTTAAATGGTTGGTAGAAGGAATCAATGACCTTTTGCCACTGTTCTTTTCCGAGTTCGACATCATCTAGCTTCCCTTCCATCTCTGCGGTAAAGGTAACATTGACGATATCTGGGAAGAATTCAACGATCAGTTTATTGACGATTTCCCCTAATTCGGTTGGCTCGAAGCGTTTTGCTACAAGCTTCACGTAATAGCGTTTTTGAATAGTCTCAATGGTCGGTGCATAGGTTGAAGGACGACCAACACCGTTTTCTTCTAAAGTCTTAATCAAGGTCGCTTCAGAATAACGGGCTGGTGGTTGGGTAAAGTGCTGTTCAGGTTTGCTGTTGACCTGAGTGACGGTGTCCCCTTCTTCCATGTCCGGTAGCATCTTATTTTTGTCCGAATCATTATAGATCGCCAAATAGCCGTCAAATTTCACCTGACTTCCATTTGCTGTATATTGAACCCCATTTTGCCCCAAACGGACATTCATGGTATCAAAAACAGCTGCCGTCATCTGACTAGCCACAAAACGATTCCAGATCAAGGTGTAGAGCTTGAGCTGGTCCTTGTCTAGGTACTTGGCGATTTTCTCAGGCGTATTGTAGACGCTAGAAGGACGAATGGCTTCGTGGGCATCTTGTGCGCCAGAAGCATTCTTAACCCGGCTACCATGCTTAGAATACTTATCTCCAAATCGATCAACGATAAAGCTAGCTGCTTCATTTTGAGCGACTGGACTAATCCGAGTCGAATCCGTACGCATATAAGTGATCAAACCTTGAACACCAGATCCAATATTGATTCCTTCGTACAATTGCTGGGCCACCATCATGGTCTTACGTGTACGGAAGTTAATCTTATTGGCTGCGTCCATCTGCATGGAAGAAGTTGTGTAAGGAAGCGGAGCATTGCGTTTGCGCTCTTTCTTCTCAACCTTTTCAACGATATACTCTTTCCTATCGAGATGCGAAAGTACAGCTTTTACATCCTCCTGGTTTTGAAGTTTTATCTTCTTGCCATTCATTCCATAGAAATTGGCTTGGAATTGCTTAGTCCCCTTTTTAAAGGTTCCATCAATTGTCCAATATTCTTCTGGTTGGAAGGCATTGATTTCCTCTTCCCGGTCAATAATCAATTTAAGCGCAACGGATTGCACCCGACCAGCCGAAAGTCCCTTCTTCACCTTTTTCCATAGAATTGGTGAGATGGAGTACCCAACAATCCGGTCCAAGACACGGCGAGCTTGTTGAGCATCTACCAGATCCATATCAATCTTACGAGGTTCTTGAAAGGCATTTTTTACCGCATCCTTGGTAATTTCATTGAAAACGACGCGGTTCTTATCTTCCTTATCCAACTGAAGAATATGCGCCAAATGCCAAGAAATAGCTTCTCCTTCACGGTCCGGGTCACTTGCGAGAAAGACTTGTTTGGCTTTTTTAGCCTCTTTTTTCAAATCATTAATCAAAGGACCTTTTCCGCGAATATTGATGTACTCTGGTTCGTAATTGTTCTCAAAATCAATAGACATGGTAGATTTTTTCAAGTCACGAATATGACCCACGCTGGCCATGACCTTATAATTTCTACCAAGATACTTTTCAATCGTCTTCGCTTTCGCAGGAGACTCCACGATGACTAAATTCTTTTTAGTTGTTGTGGTTTTCTTTTTTGTTTTAGTAGCCACTTTTTTACCTCTATTTTGTAATAAACCTCATAGAGTGTAAACTATTTTTTTCGGGATGTCAACCGTGAAGTTCTCCTATAGGAAAACTCATTTTAAAATTCAAACTCATCTAGGACATCTTTTCCACTGGTGACCAGCTTTGCACCTTCTTGAATGAGGTGGTGACAGCCATCTGAACGTCCATCCAAGATCGACCCAGGAATAGCAAAGACATCTCGCCCTTCTTCCATAGCACGCTCACAGGTGATCAGACTTCCAGACCGCATCCGCGCTTCCGCCACAATCACTGCTCTAGAAAGCCCAGCAATAATCCGATTACGTTCTGGAAAATGATGTTTTTGCGGACCTTGGCCTGGACCGTATTCTGTTAACACTAAATGGTTCCCACTCATGTACTTCTGCAATTGTTTATTGGATCTAGGATAGAAGACATCTAAGCCAGTCCCAATCACTCCAATTGTCTTTCCTCCATTTCGAATAGCAGCATAATGGGCCGCAGCATCAATTCCCTTGGCTAATCCACTCACCACAATCAATTCATTATTTAACTCGTTAATGATTTTCTCGACAGATTGAATCCCTGTACGGCTACAGGATCGACTCCCTACAACCGCAATCTTAGGATGCTTGAGGAGGTCAATATTTCCTTCATAAAACAACAAAACAGGTGGGTTATGCATCCAGAGAAGTTCTTCAGGATATTCCGGATCCATAATGGAAATCGAATCAAACTCCTTAAACTCTTCTCTCAAGACCTTGTCATCAATCCGGATATACCGTTCCATAAATAGTGTTTGATTGCGACAACCTGCAATTTTTGCCATTAATTCTAAAGAGGGCCACTCCCCATTCATTTCCCAGTAATTGACAATGTTAAAAACCTGTAGATTTGACAGGCCAGCAACCTTTAATTTATAAAGTTCATATTTGTTCATTTTTAAACCTCAATTTCTACTATCTATTTATAATATTCGTAAAAGAAAACAAAAAAAGCTCTAAAAATAGAACTTTTTAATGATTTTCTAAGATATTAAAATGACAAACTGCCCCCAAAAGATTACTTGAGTTGTGGTAACGAGCTGCTTGAATCTCCACTAAAGAAAATCGTTGCTCCCCACTTTCCTCCATCAGGCTTTTATACTGATGGTTAATCTCTTCTAAAAGAAGGGGTTGACTACTAATTCCCCCACCAATCGTCACTTTTTCAAGCCGAACCAAAGACTGAAGGTTATAGATTAGAATCGCAATTTCCCGACAATAAGAAGCAAATAAGTCTTGCAATTCCTCATGATAACCAGCTTCAAGGACTTCAAAAACTTGAACTCCATCTTCTTCAGGCAATTCTATGAGCCGACTAGAATTAGCCACAAAATTGACTGCAGAGCCTAAATTTTGAACCAAACTGGAAATCCCATGTCTCAAAATCTCGGTCTGATATTGCTTTTGTTCAGGAGTCACTTGCTTCTCCCCTAAGCTTGGCCAACGAAGATAATCCTTGAGATTCCAGGTGGAAATTAAGGAACCGTTGGAAGTCAAGGCTAAGCCTACCCCAGTTCCTAACACAAAGGTTGCGCCACAATCACAATCCTGGAGGTTTCCAATTCGTGCTTCTTCCAAGCCTGCAGCATCCCCATCGTTGAGGACGGTCACAGGGACTTGAAAAGTCTTATTTAAACGAGAAGCTAAAGGAATATTCCTTAAATAAGGAATGAGGCCACCTTTGAAGACAAATCCCAGTCGACTATTGATTTCACCCGGACAAGAGATGGCGATCCCAGTGATTCGATTCTGGAACAAGCAAATCACGCGCTCAAGAGCTTCCCAGAATTCCTCAATAGTAGCTGGTGTTGGAACTTTGGAAGAATCACTTACCTGATAGGCTTCATTCACTAAGGCATATTTAATAAAGGTTCCGCCAATGTCAAAGGCTAAGAGCATTTCCTTCCCTCCTAGTCAAGATCCGTCATGGACTTAATGGGTTCGAAGCTTCGGCGATGGATAGGGGTGACCCCATGTTTTTCCAAGCCCTCAAGATGATTGCTTGTCCCGTACCCCGCATTTTGAGCAAAATCATAACCTGGATATTGTTGGTCATAGGCTGCCATCATCTGATCTCGTGTCACCTTCGCCACAATAGAAGCCGCTGCGATAGATAGAGAATTAGCATCTCCTTTGATGATGGATGTCTGAGAAATAGGGAGATCCAATTTCATAGCATCAATCAAGAGGTGTTGAGGTCGAGGGTCCAATTCTTGAATAGCCTCTAGCATGGCTAATTTGGTTGCTTCATAAATATTAACCTGATCAATGACCTGATTATCTTTTATCCCAATCCCGACAGAGAGAGCCTGGTCTAAAACCGCTTGATAAATAGCATAGTGCTTCGATTTTGGAATTTTCTTACTATCGTTTAAACCTGGAATCTTACAATTTTCCGGCAGAATAACGGCTGCTGCGACGACAGGACCTGCCAAAGGGCCTCTCCCTACTTCATCCACACCTGCAATAAGATGAATCCCTCGAGCATAGAGTTCTTTCTCATAGGCTAGCATTTTTTCTAAACGCAAGTCTTCGTCCACTTGTTTTTGGAGTTCGCGTTTTCGTTTGCTGATAGCCGCTTGAACGCCCGCTCGACCATCAAGGATCAACTCTTCAAATAAGGGATGATCCAGCCTATTAATCGTTGCCAAACACTCTTTGATTTCTTTAATCGTTGGCATCCACTTCACCTACACGATCAAGGGTATAGTGACCCAAACGACCATCACGTACATCCTTGACGAACAAGCTGTAAAAGCGATCGTAATCATCTCGGAAGCCTAAGCGTTGAGTCATCTCCATAATGATTTCTGGCGCTTCCTGCTCCAAATCCATTTGTTTATAGCGTTCTTGTAACTCTTTTGGGTAATGGGATTTAAAATACTCAAGACCAAAAATAGTCACCTCATCCATTGGCAATAACTGGTCCTTAATGGCACCCGTTAAAGCTAATTTTAGAGCTACATCTTCATCTTCAAATTTTGGCCAAAGAATCCCTGGGGTATCCAAGATTTCGAGGTCCTTATTGGTTTTCAACCACTGTTGCCCCTTGGTCACTCCTGGTTTATTTCCAACAACCGCAATCTTTTTCCCTGCTAGGCGGTTCATCAGCGTTGATTTACCAGCGTTGGGAATCCCAATAATCATGGTCCGAAGGGTTTCGATTTGAATCCCCCGTTCTTTCTGGCGAGCAATTTTATCGGCCATCAAAGACTTGGCAGCATCTGTAACCTTCTTAACCGTAGATTGCTCTTTGGAGTTGATAGCCAAGGTTTTGATTCCTTGCGACTCAAAATACTCCTGCCATTCTTTTGTAGCGACAGGATCGGCCAAGTCTACCTTGTTCAGAATCATCAACTTAGGCTTGTCACCAACAATTTTTGTTAACATAGGATTTTGACTTGATAGAGGCAAACGAGCGTCCACCAAAATTGTCACAAAATCCACAAATTTAATATTTTCTTGTACTTGTCTTCTAGCTTTGGACATGTGTCCAGGAAACCATTGAATAGTTGCCATGTTCTCCATTCCTTTCCAGTTCAGTCTTTTCTATTATAACATGTTTTATTGAATTCTCAGCGTCAAATGAGAATACAAAAAATGAAGCTACCTAGGTAACTTCATTTTTTTCTATTCCGTCCAATTAATCAACGATTTCAATTGATCGTCCATTGTATAGGTAAAAGTATCTATATTTCTAGTAAAGGAGTTCTTCAAATCATTCTGATCAGAAAAGTTTTGAAAATCATACTTCTTAGAATCTTTTTCAAAAGTCTGAATAGTTTTTCCAGGATTTTCATGAGCATTGTCTTTCCCATGATTTTCAACCTGTTCAATAACTGTAATTTTCGAAATTACAATATAACTTGTTTTTGTTTTACCATAGGAGGTATTGGTAATAGAGTATACATAGATTAGCTGTGGGATTTTGGAATCAAATGTACCTCCCCAGTCAACTCCATCTTTTATTGTCGCAAAAGCCATCCCTTCAAATTTTGGAAGGACTTTGTAATTGCGATCAGCCACATAAGCCTTTGCTGCATCCTCTACATTCTTAGAGATGGCTTCTTGTGTATCCTCATCCACTTTTGACAAGGAAGTCACATAAGCCCCTTCCTCAAAATCAGCCAAAGTGACCTTGTATTTTATACTGTCTTTTCCTTTCTCAACAGTTTGACCGTTTTCTTTCAACGCATTTTTACCACTTTCATTGAGACGAATTTCAATTTCATCTCCAACTGCAATGGGATCATTACTTGAAACTTCTTTTCCATTCAGATAATAATCAAATGGGAAACCATATTTAGCGGTTGCCTTTGCAACAATTTCTACATCTTTTCCTTCAAATTGAGAAGGTTTTGATAAAGTTCCATTTGGAGAAATGCCCTTGATTTTTGGATAAAAACCCTTAAAGGGGTCAACACCTACAAGCGGGATTAGATCTGCCTCCTGAGTTACAGATGTACCAGTAAAGTGAAGGCCAGGTATCATGTTTTCAAGATCACTTTTATCGTAAAGTAATTTAACCGTAATTTTATCGTGGTTGTTTAGGTTCTTTCGCTCTTTTACATCTATCAGCTCATCCCCTTTATAAACGCTAAATTCTACTTTTGAAACTAACTGATCAATATTGTAATTTGAACTCTCCGTTTTGGAGTGATCCGCTTTAAGTTTCTTCTTGATATCCCGGTCTAAATTTTCCTTATTTAAACTAACTGACTTCTCAACAATAAATCCTTCACCATCATTCCCTTTGATTTCCAGCTTTACATAATCCTCTAAATTAATGGTGTCACTGCTTCCACGGTTCAATAGGAAATAACTTGAAACAGCAATGACAGCAAGAAGGACAAAAATCCCTGCTAAAATTCCTCTAATGTTTCTTTTTGGTTTTTTAGGTTCTGGGGCTTGAGTTGGACTTGGCCCTAATTGAACTGTCTTTGGTTGAAAAGCAACAGCTTTTGGTTCAGCTTTGGCAGCTACTTGAACTTTAGCACCACATTTAGAACAAAAGGCATCACCAGCATTGATGGGTGCCTGGCAATTGGTACAGTTTTTCATAAATCATCTCCTTATTTTTTATCGAGCGTCCTTACGGACAGAAGTCAATACTAGGGAAGTTGCGACCATAAATAGAGCTGAAAAAGCAATCAAGACTCCCCAATTTCCAAGAATCGCAAGTAAATCATAAGCATAGGTTCCTACCCCATCTTTTTGATAAACTTGCCAGTCAGTATGACCTTGAGACGGGACCAAATTGTTCATGTTTGCAATCCGAAAGAAGGCCGTTGTTCCCCATCTCGTAATCGTTGCATGTGAGATCCACACTAAAAATGGTATTTTTTCATCCAAAGATTGGAGAAAATTTGAAAACAGCAGTTGAACCATCAATACTAGCGGCATGGCTGTCATCGCTTGGGACGATTTTTTGACAAATGCCGAAATCAATAAGGACAACATATCGGAAGTAAAAATCACCAAGAACAAAGTAACCCCAAAAAGAACTATCTGACTTCCATTTCCTTGAGCATGTGGATAAAGTATAACAATGGTTCCTATCATTAAGACAGCTTCGGCTAAACAAAGAACCAACTCTGTCAATACACGTGCCGCTACATAAGAAGGTAAGGACAAGCCTTTAATTTGGTACTCAAACTTGATGACTTTTCTCTCATTACAAATACTGGTCACTGAGTTAAAGAGACCAATCCAGAGAGCTGCAGAAATAAACATGATCGAAGAAGTTCTGGTAATGTGGTATTTATTAAAAACTTCATTAGCATTAAAAGCGATCGAAATGATGAAAGGAAGGAGAATCGCTTCTGATACAAAAAATAGGGATTTTTTGTTGATGAGGAGTCGAAGGAATTTACTAAAATAAATCGAGACTTGCTTCTTATCCAGCATGGACACCTCTCCTTTCATTTTCAAACCATAGCACATATCGGTCAACAAGAGCTGCATTTTCAGCTCCTGAAATTTTATGGACGATGTCTTCTAAGCTATTAGCCGCAAAGACTTTTAGCGCATTGTCAACAGATCCAAAGTAACAAAGTCTTCCGCATCCTTCCGAACTCTTTCCAACCACCATGACCTTGTCAAAGAGATGACGAATACGATCGGGTGTATGAGTGATAACACATAAGATTTTTCCTTCATCCGTAATCTCTCTCAGTGTGGTCATGACCTCCATGACCATGCTCCCATCAACACCGGAATCCGGCTCATCCATAAAGAGAATCTCAGGGCGTGTGATGTATTCCATTGCTATTGTAAGTTTTTTCTTCTGGCCACCTGAAAGAGAAGAACACTTAGATCCTTTTACCGATTCTAAATCCAACTTTTTCAGAACTGATAGGACTTCTTCTTTTCGAAGTTCAGGATTTTCTGCTAATTCAGATGGGCCATAGAGTTTGGCTGCATCTTCTAAATTCTTATAGACCGTATCTTCCATTCGGTAATGCTCATCCGGAGATTGAGGAGCGAGGGTGATCACCCCTTGTTTCTCCCCATCACTTAATAAATCCACTCCATTAAAATAAGCACTGGTATTTGAATAAACAAGTCCTGTCACTGCTTCCATAAAGGTTGATTTCCCAGCACCAGAACCACCCAGAATAAGTATCATCTCCTTAGGTTTAAATTCTACCTGAATGTCCTTAAGAATGGTTTTACGGTTTAAAAGATTTCCGACTGTTACATCTTGAATAGCAATCGTCAGTGATGAATGAGAAAAGTCCTGGCACTCTCTAGTTGAAACAGATGGTTCTGCAGCTGCTGACTGAAGATCTTGGTAAATGATCTGATTTCCTAGTCTGACAACCAACTGATTTGATAAAACTACACAATCAATCCTAGCAAGCGAGGACAAATCCACCGGAAATGCATCTTTTTCAATGGTCTTCCATTCTAGGGATTGCATTTCTACAATGATGAATTTTGAGCGAAAAACATGGCCGTCAGCATCACAAAGGTGGATAATGGAACGATGATTTAATAGAGCACGTTGATTTTTCTGATAGATCACACCATCCACCTCAATCATCCCAGACAAACAATCAAGAAACCATTGATCATCAAGAAAACGGAAGACAGCAATAGAAGGGGACTGATAATCATCAGCCAGATGCAAATCTGCCTGACTCCCTTGAGATATACCATCAACGCTTAAGCCATCAAAAAGTGGAATAGCAGAGAAATCCCTATTAAGGTAGGTAAAGATGGTTGGATTCTGCATAAATATAGCCCTTTCAAGAAAAATAAATTGCTAGACAGTCAAAACCACCCTATGAAGGGTGGTTAGACTCTATGGTATTTACTCCACGAGTGATTTACTAACTAGTGGTTTAGCTTAGCGAATTTGTTCAAAGTGCAAGTGAACAGCGATGTGATCTCCATAACCACTTCTTTCCAAATCGCGTTGCAAACGATAAGAAATATAGTGTTCTGCAATGGTAATATAACCAGCACCAAGTAAACGGTGCTCAACCATTGATTGGATCATACTGATTGTGGCACGTTCCACTTTCGCTTCTTCCAAATCCATCACAACTTTTTTAGTCACTTGCGCCAAGTTTTGGCGAAGATCATCGGTCAAGACATAGACTGTTTGTGCTGCCTTCAAAACAGCTTGATAGATTTTATCTGGATCAAATTCTACAACTTCACCACTACGTTTAATGACTTCCATCTTATTCTCCTTGATCATCAATATACTTCTATTATCTAAATAAATAGGGGATTTGTCAAGAATCTAAAACATCAATAATCCGGACGAAGAACTCCCGTAATGATTTCTTTGGTCGCGTGGTAATCCCCATCCACTACAACCTTGATGATGCGCTTCGCTTCCTCAGCAGGAGCTGGCACTAATGGCAAACGAGTCGGACCAGCTTCAAAGCCCATATAGTTCAAGACTGCTTTAACAGGAGCTGGGCTTGGATAAGAGAAGAGAGCATTGACTTTCGGGATAAATTGGCGCTGAATGGCCGCCGCTTTTTTAATATCATTATTTTCAATGGCTAGGAACATTTCGTGCATTTCATCCCCATTGGTATGGGAAGCTACTGAAATCACACCATCTGCCCCAAGGTTCATGGCATGGAATGCATCTCCATCCTCTCCCGTATAAATGAGGAACTCCTCTGGCTTGTGCTCGATTAGGTAAGCCATATTGGCAAGGGTTGTACACTCTTTTACCCCGATGATATTTGGATGTTCTGCCAAACGAAGCATGGTTTCTGGTGTCATTTCGACCACCACGCGCCCAGGAATATTATAGATTATGATTGGCAAGTTAGAAGCGTCTGCAATAGCCTTAAAATGCTGGTACATACCTTCTTGAGAAGGTTTGTTGTAATAAGGGACAATCGCTAATCCGGCAGCAAAACCACCAAATTGGTCCACTTCTTTTACAAACTCAATCGAGTCGCGAGTTTCATTGGTCCCGACACCAGCAATCAAAGGAACCCGTCCGTTGACTACCTTTTGGACCGCTGCAAAAAGTTCTAATTCTTCATCGTGCGTTAGAGTTGGACTTTCCGCTGTGGTACCAGCTAAAAGAATCCCATCTGTGTGATGAGCCAAGAGATGTTCGATGAGTGGAGGAATGGCCTCAAAGTTTATCGAACCATCTTCATGGAAGGGAGTGATAAAGGCAGTGATCATTCTACAATTTTTTAAATCTTGATAAGACATACATACTCCTTTTTGAGACAACCATAGGGAAGAGGGACAGCACCAAAAGTTGATAGCTGTCCCCTATACACTTTATTTAGTTAATGAATTATTTCAACTCAAACTTCAACTCAGCTGTTGGGCGCACGAGTCCACGTTCATGAAGGGTTTCTGCAATTTGAACTGAGTTCCAAGCAGCTCCTTTAAGAAGGTTATCAGAAACCACCCACATATGAATACCTTTTTCAGCATCCAAGTCTTTGCGGATACGACCAACAAAGGTGTCACGAGAACCAACCGCATTGATAGCTTGTGGGTATACTTGATGAGCCACATCATCTTCCAGCACTGCACCTGGAAAGGCAGAAATAGCAGCTTTCACTTCTTCAATTGGTGCTACTTCTTTGGTTTCAATGTAGACAGACTCTGAGTGAGCTGACAAGACTGGAATACGTACACAGGTTGCTGAGACAGCGATGCTATCGTCTTCCATGATTTTCTTAGTTTCGTTCGTCATCTTCATTTCTTCATATGTATAGTCATTATCGGTGAAGACGTCGATTTGAGGAAGGGCGTTGAAGGCAATTGGGTAATGTTTCTTATCGCCACCTGATGGCAAGATTTCCGCATGTAAATCACGTGGATCCACTCCATCATTCAATACTTCACGCAATTCACGTTGAGTTTCCAGAATGGCTCCCATACCAGCACCTGAAACAGCTTGATAAGTTGAAACGATGATACGGTCCAAGCCCCATTTTTGACGAACTGGTTCAAGAGCTACCATCATTTGAATCGTTGAACAGTTAGGGCAGGCGATGATCCCGTTATGGGCATCAAGAGCATGAGCGTTTACTTCAGGAACAACCAATGGTACATCTGGATTTTGACGGAAGTATGAAGTGTTATCTACTACGACCGCACCAGCTTTAACAGCATATGGTGCGTATTTTGCTGAAGTTGAACCACCAGCTGAGAAAAGAGCGATATCAACCCCTTCAAAAGCATTTTCAGTTGTTTCTTCAATGGTAACGTCTTGCCCTTTGAATTGCAAGACTTTCCCTGCAGAACGTGCAGACGCAAGGTAACGAATCTTATCGATTGGAAGTGTTGATTCTTCCAACATTTTGATCATTTGAGCACCAACGGCACCTGTAGCACCAACAACAGCAACTGTATATCCCATAATAAAACCTCTTTCGGAATTTTCTAAAAATTTGTGAATTTCATCTATTATACTATTTTTCCCTACAAATGAAAAGTGTATTTTGCACTTATAAAAACAAAATAATCCCGATCTAAGACCGGGATAGTTTCTAGATATCGAATAGCTTTTATTGAAAATTAATGGATTTCATAATCCAAATCATTCAAATCCTTCTTTCCTTGTGTGTCTTCCAATAAAAATGGCACCTGTTGCATCCCTTTGATACCCGCCACTAGTGAAGTTGGGAAGGTTACTATGGCTTGGTTGATTTGGCTAATATTACTATTAACAATGCGTTTAGAAGCTGCCAAATCTTCATTTTCATCTGCAATTTCTTTTTGCAAGGCCAAGAATTGGTTAGAAGATAAGAGATCTGGATAATTCTCACCTACTGCTCGGATTTGTGCCAAAACATCGTTTTGATTGGCAATGACTTGGTTAGATTCTTGGATTGACGCACCTTGACGAAGGGCTACTAATTCGGTAAAGACTTTCTCTTCATGTTTGGCATAGGCCTTAGCCACCTTCAACATTTCAGAAATGGTATCGTAGCGTTTGACAAGAATTATATCAACCGTTCTCTTTGCTTCTTCAATCATGACCTGATAACGATTCAAGCGATTGCTTTCACCGATAAACCACATAACAATGACAAGAGCAAAAACGACAATGGCAATAAATAATCCTAACATAGTTATTCTCCTTTAAATATATTGGTTAATTCATCAATGAGATCAATCTCCCTACAGAGTTTTTGATACTCTGCAGCAATAGAAAGACTTTCGATTGCATCTTTTCTATTCGGTGTTGGGAAAAGGTAGCGGTTAGTATATAAGGAAATATAGAGTGTATCTTGTACTAAATAAACACACATAGCATTTTGAGAAATTTGCTGATCAAACCATTCTAGGATCTTGGGTTTTAAGAATTTTCGAGCAGCCAGTTCATCTGTACAATAGATATTGTAATTTTCATTGTTTTGGATATCTTCTGTTTCAATTTGGACTTCATTAGGTCCAGCACCCGGATAGGCACCTTTTAGTTCTCTTTTTAAAAACAAAGATTTCTTGGTTGGAACAACTCTCAAGTGCCCTGGAAATGAGATAGGAGCTTTTAAAGAAAAAATCTGACCAGCAAAATCTTCAACTTCTTCTCTGACCGTATGAGTTTCCCCACTAGAGTCTCTCTTTGTTCGCGTCTCAATATGATAAGCATAGAGATTGGCTACTACGAGATTCTTTTCATCATGGAAAGACAATTGATGAAAGAGATCAAACTTAGTCGATCTCGGACTAATGACCTGCAGGACATTCATTGGGTAGTCAGCTGTCAGAGTTAGCTCCGCTTGAGGAAAAACTTCTTTCAGGATGGGACAAAGAAAATCTGTAATATAAATCTCTTCATTGGATCGAACCTGATCTCCGAATAAGGCTTTTCGTTTTTTGTATGCTGGTAAATAATAAAACACCACTACAAGAAGAATGATAACAATCGCTGCTCGCCATCTAACAAGTTGGAAGGAGAGAAAAGCTAGAATACCACCAAGAATAGTGGCGTTTCTCCAATGAATATTATTCTTCATTTGTTCCTTCATAATGAGCAACTTAGCCTGATATTGTTCTAATTTTTCCAGTTCACTGATCCGTTGAAACGTTTCTTGTGACCACTTGTTGTTTGGACTGTTTTGATCATACACTATAACCATCTCCTTTCAAACACAAATGAATCCATTTATTTACATCATTATATCACCGGTAGTCATAAGAGGCAAACAAATTTATGTATTTGCTTACAATGAATTTTTACAAAAAAATCCCCTACCAAACGGTAAGGGATCGAGGCATCTTTCGATGAGAACAGCCGGTTCACACAACTGTTCAAGGTCCGCTCCTGCGTTACAATTGAATGTAGACCTCCTCAGCGCAAAAGGCTCCTAAGAGCCAATCGACTCATCGCATAGACTTAGTGTACCATGAACGGCCAAAAAATGTCAAGAGGCTCGTTCTAGACTTCCTTTTAAATAACTTAAAAGAAATTGAGCAAAGCTAAACTCCTTCTAATTTTTACATTAGGGGCTTCATAGGCCCTTCGATAGTCTTTTGCATCCAGACAATATCAAGCCATTGGTCAAATTTATAACCAATTTTAGGAAAATGAGCAACTTTCACATAGCCTCGTTTCTCATGGAGGGCGATACTAGCTGGATTTGGCAGGGCAATGCAAGCTAAGAAACGTAAATAACCACTCGCCTCTAACTCGATCTCTAATGCCTCATACAAACGAGTACCCAGTCCTTGCCCACGATAATCCTGATCTACATAGACAGATACTTCCACCGCCCAATCATATGCTGATTGATCATAATAGGTTGAGGCATAGGCATAAGCAAGGACTTGACCGTCTTCTTCAGCTACTAAATAGGGAAAACGTTGAAGGATCTTTTCGATACGCCCTTCAAATTCCTTTATCGATGGTACATCATATTCAAAAGTGATGGCTGTTTTCTCAACATAAGGGGCATAAATCCTGACAAGTTCAGGAGCATCTTCAAGGGTGACTGGTCTTATCTTCAGCATGGTCTTCTCGCTTTCTATCTCTCTATTATACCCCAAAAGCACAAAAATAGAGGTTGTCCGCCAACCTCTATATATTTTTTTAGAACAAGCCTAAAGCAGTACCATCTTCTGCTACATCCATGTTCAAAGCAGCAGGACGTTTTGGTAATCCCGGCATAGTCATCACTTCACCTGTTAAAGCAACAATGAAGCCTGCACCAGTCTTAGGTACCAATTCGCGAATGGTAATGTCAAAACCAGACGGCGCCCCGAGGAGACTTGGATCATCTGAGAAACTATATTGGGTCTTAGCCATACAAACTGGCAACTTGTCCCAGCCATTTTTCACGATTTGAGCAATCTGAGTTTTGGCTTTCTTCTCAAAGACAACATTGTCAGCCCGGTAAATTTCTTGGGCAATCTTAGTGATCTTTTCTTCAACAGAAAGGTCATTATCATAAAGACGAGTGTAGTTGGCTGGACTTGTTTCAAGTGTCTCCACTACTGTTTCTGCTAGGGCCAATCCTCCATCAGCACCATCAGCCCAAACGCTCGCCAATTCAACAGGAACTTGAATAGAAGCACAGAGTTCTTTCAGAGCTGCAATTTCAGCTTCTGTATCTGTGACAAATTCATTAATAGCCACTACTACAGGAACTCCGAATTTACGCATATTTTCTACGTGGCGCTCCAAGTTCGCAAAACCTGAACGAACAGCTTCTACATTTTCTTCAGAAAGAGCATCTTTGGCAACTCCACCATTCATCTTCAAAGCACGAATCGTTGCGACAATCACCACTGCAGATGGGCTAACAGGAAGATTTGGTGTTTTGATATCCAAGAATTTTTCAGCTCCCAAATCCGCGCCAAAACCTGCTTCTGTCACTACGTAATCGGCTAAACGAAGAGCGGTTGAGGTAGCTAAAACAGAATTACATCCATGAGCAATATTAGCAAAAGGTCCACCATGAACAAAGGCTGGAGTTCCATAGATGGTTTGGACCAAGTTTGGCTTGATCGCATCTTTCAGAATCAAAGCAAGCGCCCCTTCCACTTCCAAATCACGGACATAAACTGGACTACGATCATAGCGGTAACCGATCACAATATTGGCCAAACGACGTTTCAAGTCTTCAATATCTGTCGCCAAGCAAAGGATGGCCATAATCTCAGAAGCAACGGTGATATCAAACCCGTCTTCACGAGGAATCCCATTGAGCGGCCCACCGAGACCGACCGATACGTGACGCAAAGCACGGTCATTCAAGTCCACTACCCGTTTCCAGATAATCCGACGTTGGTCAATGCCTAGCTCATTTCCTTGATGCAAATGATTGTCGATCAAAGCTGAAAGTGCATTATTTGCTGTCGTAATGGCATGCATATCCCCCGTGAAATGAAGGTTGATATCCTCCATTGGGAGTACTTGAGCATAGCCTCCCCCAGCTGCACCACCTTTAATCCCCATAACAGGACCTAAAGAAGGTTCGCGAATGGCAATCATGGTTTGTTTTCCAATTTTATTTAATGCATCTGCCAAACCAATGGTGATGGTAGACTTCCCTTCTCCAGCTGGAGTCGGGTTAATCGCTGTTACCAAGATGAGTTTTCCTGGTTCTTCCTTCTGAACGGCTTGGATCTTGTCAAAAGTTAATTTTGCCTTGTACTTTCCATAGAGTTCCAAGTCATCAAATTGAATGCCCAATTTCTCTACTACATCTGTGATTGGTTTCAATTCAATACTTTGTGCAATCTCGATATCTGTCTTCATCTGAATCTCCTCACTATTTTATAATCCTATTATACAGAAATTTTGCGAGGATATATATTTTAAATGTCAAACTTTTTCCATTCGTTCGGATTTTGCCTTTAAAATGGACCTTATCAGCCTTCATTCTAATTTCTTATACCCTTCTATATGAAATAACTATGAGTCCCTTCATCGTCTACTCTACCGCCTTTGCATCCCCTTGACCAACAATCGTATGTGCCGTATTCCTGGCTTTACTAAAATATAAAATTCTTGTAAAATAAGCCTATGAATATTTTGATTACTTCCGGTGGGACGAGTGAAAAGATCGATCAGGTTCGTTCGATTACCAACCATTCCACTGGTCAACTTGGAAAAATTATTTCCGAACGATTTTTAGAGGCAGGATTTTCTGTGACTCTGGTGACAACTCAAACTGCGGTTCAGCCTAAAGAACATCCTCGTTTAAGAAAGATATTTATCAAAAATGTCGCTGAACTTCAAACCGTCCTTGAAAAAGAAACTCCAACTCACCATGTGCTCATCCATGCGATGGCTGTCTCTGACTACAGCCCCGTTTATATGTCAGGCTTTCAGGCTGTCAAAGAAGCTAGCAATTTAGAGCAATTTCTTCATCAAACCAACCAGGAATCGAAAATTTCTTCAGAGGAAGATTACCAAGTTCTCTTTTTAAAGAAAAATCCTAAGTTGATTTCCTTAGTAAAAACATGGAATCCAGACATTCGCTTGATCGGCTTTAAACTGCTGGTTGGTGTAGCACAGGATCAACTCCTAGCCGTTGCTCGTGCAAGTCTCGAAAAAAATCAGGCAGAAATGATTGTTGCCAATGACTTAAGCGAAATTCAAAACGGAAAACATCGAGCTTACTTAGTTACGAAAGATGCTACTCAAATAGCCGAAACGAAATTGGATATTGCTCAAAAAATTTACCATCACATTAGAAACAAAGGATAAAACCTATGGCGAATATACTACTGGCTGTAACTGGGAGCATTTCTGCCTACAAGGCAGCAGACCTCACCAGTCAATTGACCAAGCTCGGTCACCAGGTAAAGGTTCTGATGACTCCTGCAGCTACAGCTTTTATTACCCCTCTAACACTTCAGGTCCTCTCCAAACAAGCTGTCCTGGTAGAGGTCATGACAGAAGACGATCCAAAACAAATCCAACATATTGACTTGGGGAAAGAGGCCGATCTTTTTCTAGTCGCACCTGCTAGTGCCAATATCATTGCAAAATTAGCCCACGGCTTTGCAGATAATATCGTAACAAGCACTGCTTTGGCCCTCCCGTCTGAGGTGAAGAAATTCCTAGCACCCGCTATGAATACCAAGATGTTGGACCACCCCGCTACACAAAACAATCTTGAAACTCTAAAAAGCTACGGCTACCAAATCATCCCACCGCGCGAAGCTTTACTAGCTTGTGGCGATCAGGGATCTGGCGCTTTAGCTTCCATCGAAACCATTCTAACTACTATACAGGAGTCGCTCTCATGAGAAAATCTTCTTCATCCATTGCACAAATTTCTATTTTCTTCGCTATCATGGTGACCATCCATTTTACATCAACCATGATCTTTCAATTCTTCCCCTTTCTAATTCCACCGACTTTCGTCCATATCCCAGTGGTCATTGCCTCCATTCTTTATGGACCTCGTATTGGTGGAACCTTGGGACTCTTGATGGGACTCTTTAGCCTCACCATCAACACCATCGTTCAGCTACCAAGTAGTTATTTATTCAGTCCCTTTGTTGAAAAAGGAAACCTTTACTCTCTGATCATCGTTCTGGTTCCCCGTATCCTCATCGGGATCACCCCTTACTTTGTGTACAAGTTGATCCATAATAAATCTGGACTGGCAATCGCTGCCGCGGTTGGATCTTTCACCAACACTTTCTTTGTGCTTTCAGGAATTTTCATCTTCTTTTCAAAAAATTATCCAGGTGGTATCCAAGCCTTCCTCGGTGCTGTTTTAACCACCAACTCATTGATTGAGGTCCTTGCGACAGTCATTCTGACTCTAGCAATCATCCCACCTCTCTCAAAAGTTAAGAATTCATTATAAGGCATTTTCGTTTATCACACTTTTCAAATGAAGGTGTGATTTTTTTGTGGACACTCAGCATATAAATTTGAAAACAATTGCTATTGAATCTAGTTTTTTCAGAAAAAAAATGCTATAATGTAAGCGATTAATTTATAGAAATAAGGAGTTGCACTATGACTTATCAAGAAAACTTCCAAAAATGGGCTGATTTCGCTGACCTACCAGATTACCTTCGTCGTGATTTGGAAAACATGGATGAAAAAACGAAGGAAGATGCCTTCTACACAAACCTTGAATTCGGTACTGCTGGTATGCGCGGATTGATTGGTGCTGGGACTAACCGTATTAACATCTACGTTGTTCGTCAAGCAACTGAAGGTTTGGCTCGTTTGATCGAATCTAAAGGTGGAAATGAAAAAGAACGTGGTGTAGCCATCGCCTACGATAGCCGTCACTTCTCTCCAGAGTTTGCTTTTGAATCAGCAGCCGTTCTTGCTAAACACGGTATTAAATCCTATGTCTTTGAAAGTCTCCGTCCAACTCCAGAGCTTTCATTTGCAGTTCGTCACCTCAACTGTTTTGCAGGGATCATGATTACAGCTAGCCACAACCCTGCTCCGTTTAACGGTTACAAGGTATACGGTGAAGATGGTGGCCAAATGCCTCCACACGACGCGGACGCATTGACAACTTATATCCGTGCCATTGACAATCCTTTCGCTGTAGAAGTTGCGGATGTAGAAGCTGAAAAAGCATCTGGTTTGATTGAAGTCATCGGTGAAGCTATTGATGCTGAATACCTCAAAGAAGTCAAAGATGTTAACATCAACCCTGCTTTAATTGAAGAATTCGGTAAAGACATGAAGATTGTCTACACTCCACTTCATGGTACTGGTGAAATGTTGGCTCGTCGTGCTCTTGCTCAAGCAGGATTTGACTCTGTTCAGGTCGTTGAGGCTCAAGCAACTCCAGACCCAGACTTCTCAACTGTAAAATCACCAAACCCAGAAAGCCAAGCAGCCTTTGCACTTGCTGAAGAACTTGGTCGCCAAGTAGGCGCTGATGTTCTTGTCGCAACTGACCCTGACGCTGACCGTGTTGGTGTTGAAGTTCTTCAAAAAGACGGAAGCTACCTCAACCTTTCAGGTAACCAAATCGGGGCTATCATGGCTAAGTACATCTTGGAAGCTCACAAAAATGCTGGCACCCTTCCAGAAAATGCAGCCCTCTGCAAATCTATCGTATCAACTGACTTGGTAACGAAGATTGCTGAAAGCTACGGCGCAACTATGTTCAACGTCTTGACTGGTTTCAAATTCATCGCTGAAAAGATTCAAGAATTCGAAGAAAAACACAATCACACTTACATGATGGGATTTGAAGAAAGCTTCGGTTACTTGATCAAACCATTCGTACGTGATAAAGATGCGATTCAAGCTGTCCTTGTCGTTGCTGAGCTTGCTGCTTACTACCGCTCTCGTGGTTTGACTCTTGCAGATGGTATTGAAGAAATCTACAAAGAGTACGGCTACTATGCTGAAAAGACAATCTCTGTTACTCTTTCTGGTGTTGACGGAGCTGAGCAAATCAAAGCAATCATGGCTAAATTCCGTGAAAACGGTCCAAAAGAATTTAACGCAACAGCAGTTTCAATCACTGAAGACTTCAAAGCACAAACATCTACTGCTGCTGATGGCACTGTAACAACCTTGACAACTCCTCCAAGTGATGTATTGAAATACACACTTGCGGATGGTTCTTGGATTGCCGTTCGCCCTTCTGGCACAGAACCAAAAATCAAATTCTACATTGCCGTTGTTGGTGAAAGCAACGAAGATTCTCAAGCTAAAATTGCTAACATCGAAGCTGAAATCAATGCCTTTGTAAAATAAGCAACCACAAAAGATGAGATCAACCAATCTCATCTTTTTTTCGTATCAAAATACAGCATTTTTTCGCCCTTTATGGCATACTAGATTTATAAGAAAGCGAGGTAATCTCATGGAACAATTTTTAGAAGATATTAAAGATCTTGAAGTAACCACTGTTGCGCGTGCGCAAGAAGCCATCGACCAAAAAGAAACAGCAACCTTCTTTATTGGACGCAAGACTTGCCCATATTGCCGAAAGTTCGCTGCTAAATTAGCAACTGTAGTAGCCGAAACTAAAGCTCATATCTACTTCATTAATAGTGAAGAACCAAGTCAACTGGATGCTTTGCAAGTCTTCCGCTCTACCTATGGCATTCCAACTGTTCCTGGATTTTTACATGTCGAAGCCGGTGAAGTTACCGTTCGCTGCGACTCATCCATGTCAGAAGAAGAAATCAAAGCATTCGCTCATCTATAAAAAATTGAGGCTGGGACAAAAGTCCTAGCCTCTCAATTGTTTTTGGATTGTCGAGCAAGACGCAGTGGTTGAGTGGGCTCTACTACGCTGATTTCATCTGCTTTTAAAGCCCTACTCAACTGTGCGGAGGTGGGACGACGAAATCGAATTCTAACGAATTACCGATTTCTGTCCCACTCTCAATTTTCATTTTCTGTAAAAGTCGTCCAAATCTTTTGCTGGGGTTTGGCAAAAGGATAGGCCGAAAATTCTTCTGGTTGCAACCAAACAGTCGATTCACTGGTTGCTTGTTCTCCTTCTTTTACCAATCCGTACCGGATTTGAACCTGCCACTTGCGATGCGAAAAGACATGCTGGACCAAGGGATAAGTTCTCTCTTGCCAATCAATGACCAAGTCATAGTCCTGTTCAAAGGAGAGAATCTCTAGATTGCCCTCTGCTTGTTCTTTCTCATCCAGCAGAGACAATTGGCCAAGGTTCTCAGATAGACTATCCACTTCAATCAAGGGAAAATGCCAGAAGCCTGACAAGAGTCCTTCTCGCTCATTTTTTTCCAGCAGATAGCGCCCTTGACTATCCTTGACAATAAAGGCTGTTAAATAAACGGGTACTGGTTTCTTCTTTGGAGCCTTGATGGGATAGCGATCCATGGTCCCATGCTGATAGGCCGCGCTAAACTCTTTTACAGGACTCTCTTCCGGACGTGGATTGACTGGGGATTCAATATCTGAGCCCAAATCCATCAAAGCCTGATTGAAATCACCAGGACGCTCTGGATCGATCAAGACTTCCATCATGGCTTGAAAAATCTTGCGATTAGTCGGGATTCCGATATCTTAGTCTACCTCAAACAAACGAGCTAAAACCCGCATGACATTGCCATCCACTGCTGGCTTTGGCAAGCTAAAGGCAATACTAGCAATGGCACCAGCTGTATAAGGTCCAATTCCCTTGAGTTTAGAGATAGCCTCATAGCTTGATGGGAAAACACCCCCATGGACCTCCATGATTTGCTGAGCAGCTTTCTGCATGTTGCGGACCCGTGAGTAATAGCCCAAGCCTTCCCAAGCTTTTAAGAGCTTTTCTTCTGGAGCCTGAGCCAGATCCGCAATCGTCGGAAACCAATCTAAAAAACGCTCATAATAAGGAATAACCGTATCAACACGTGTCTGCTGGAGCATAATCTCTGAGATCCATATTTTATAAGGATCTTGCGTCCGTCTCCAGGGGAGATCCCGTTTATTGGCATCGTACCAGGCTAATAACTTTTCTCGGAAAGAGGCAATTTTTTCCTCCTCCCACATATTAATCCCATAGTCTTTTAAATCCATCATATTCCTAGTATACCATAGAATGGGTTCTAGTTTAGAGATTCTGACTCTACAATAAAAGCCTAGGAAACTCCTAAGCCTTTCAATCATTCTTATTGTTCCACAGCTTGAGCTGCTGTGATCAAGGTCAATTTGTAAACGTCATCTGCATTACATCCGCGAGAAAGGTCGTTAACTGGTTTGTTCAACCCTTGCAAAACTGGACCTACTGCGGCAAAGCCACCAAGACGTTCTGCCATCTTGTACCCAATGTTTCCTGCTTCAATACCTGGGAAGATAAAGACATTGGCTTGTCCTGCCACCTTGCTTCCTGGAGCTTTCAATGCTGCTGTTTCTGGTACAAAAGCAGCGTCAAATTGCAATTCTCCATCAATTTCTAGATCTGGACGAAGTTCATGAGCGATTTTTGTTGCCTCAACAACTTTATCAACACTTTCACCGAAACCAGAACCTTTAGTTGAATAGCTCAACATGGCGATTTTCGGATCGATGCCAAACATCTTGGCTGTGATAGCAGAGTTGATGGCAATTTCTGCCAATCCTTCAGCATCCGGACTGATGTTAATCGCACAGTCTCCAAACAAGTAACGTTCAGATCCACGAACCATGAGGAAGGCACCTGAGGTGCGTTTGACATTCGGACGAGTTTTGATAATTTGAAGTGCTGGACGAACGGTTGCAGCTGTTGAGTGAATCGCACCTGAAACCATACCATCAACGATTCCCAGATGTACCAGCATAACACCAAAGTAGTTGACATCGTCTTGCAAAATTTGACGCGCTTCTTCTTCTGTCATTTTACCCTTCCGACGTTCTACCAAGGAAGCTACCATCTCATCAAAGCCTGCGTAAGAATGCGGGTCGATAACTTCATATCCTTCTAAAACTCCTTCAATTTCAAGGTAAATACGAATTTTATCTGGATTACCAAGCAAGACAGGTGTAACATCTGTTTCTTTTACAATCCGTTTTGCTGCTTGCAGAATACGAGGCTCTTCCCCTTCTGGTAACACAATACGAGCATTCATACCAACGAGGTTGGCTTTGAGGCTTTCAAAAACTTCCATGAGTTTCTCCTTTGAAAAAAATTAATTATTTGATAACTGTTTTAAGACTTGGCTAAAATCATCTGGCAGAGAGCTTTCAATTCGTAGCTCCTCTTCCAAAAAAGGATGATAGAAAGCCAAGGAATGGCAATGCAAGGCTTGTCGAAGAATCCCATCTTCTAACGAACCTCCATAGAGATCATCTCCCAAAAGTGGAAAACCAATATGAGAAAAATGAACGCGAATCTGATGGGTCCGGCCTGTATGCAACTGGATATCCACCAGATGAATATCACCGAAAGACTGAACAATTTGGTAGCTGGTATGAGCATACTTGCCACCTTTTGCTACCTTTCGGGTAATAATGGAGTCTTCATCACGCGCAATGGGGGCAATGATATCCCCCTTGCTTTCCAACTCACCCTTGCCCTTTACCAATGCAAAGTAACGTTTTTGAATGGTCTTAGCCTGAAGTTGCTTATCCAAGCGAGCATGGGCATAGCCATGTTTGGCAAAAAGCATGATCCCACTGGTATCCTTGTCTAAACGGGTGACAATATGAACGAGCTGATTTTCATACTGATTGCGAACATAGTAACCCTTGACAAAGTTTGCAATGGTATTGGAATGAAGGGAACTAGGAATGGATGCCACTCCTGCCGGTTTGTTGATGACCAAGAAATGATCGTCTTCATACAAAATTTCCAAATCCCGATCAATGGCCTCCAAGGCTTCATAACCTTCCTCAGAGGGAATATCAATCGTTACCTTATCTCCGATATCCAGAAGATAAATGGCATTTTGTTCGACGCCATTGACTAAAATCTGGCCTCCAGAAAACTTGATCTTGGCCAATAAGCCTTTTGAAACCTGATGTTTCTTCAGAAAGGTTTTAACCTTGACATGTTCATCTGCAATAAACTCGAACCTCATTCGTCAATATCTCCGATAAAGGCATCCTTGACCCGATTCCAGAAACTGGTATGACTTGGACTCGCTACGAAATTGATCTTGTGGTTATCAATCTGGTACTCGATATGGGCGATATTTCGATAGGAATAGGTTGAATTATCGACGGAGAGAATGTGAAAACCTGGCCGGCTAGGCGTGATTTCAATCTTATCTTTTTTGGGAACAATAATCGATGACCCCAAAGTTCGATAGACACGATTATTCAGACTAGCGATTTCAGCAATTTGAAGCGCTTCGATCGTCGGGTGAAGCACTGCTCCTCCCAAAGATTTGTTATAAGCTGTGCTACCTGTAGGGGTCGAAACCGTAATGCCATCCCCTCTAAATCGCTCAAAATGAACGCCATTGATGGTTAAATCAGCCACCATGGTTCGATCGCTTCGTTTAATCGTCGCTTCGTTAAGGGCTCGCATAATCTTCGTATCCCCATTATCAAAAGTCACTTTGACATTAAGGATTGGGTAGGATACCTTGGCACCTGTATCGAACTTGAGATTTTCTACCAACTTGTCAATCTCATCATCTAAATAGTCCGTATAAAATCCAAGATGCCCCGTATGCACCCCAACAAAACGAACCCGATCCAATTGACTCTCGTACTTATGAAAAGCAGAGAGCAACATGCCATCCCCACCAATAGAGATTACGATATCCGGATGCTTCTCAGTTAAGATAAAATTATTCTTTTTTAATTTATAACGAAGTTGTTGAAAAACCTCTTCGCTCTGGCGTTTTCGATTTCGAATAATCGAAACCTTTTTACCTGTAGTCCTCATCTGTATCATCACTATTTCCGACGCCATCATTTAATTTACGATGCATTGGATCAAAAAGAGCTTGCGCCTCCTGAATGGCATCACGAATGGCACCCATTTCCTCATCGAGTTGATAAGCCAAATTCGCGGTGACTTCAAGACGCTTCTTAATCTCGTCCGGAAAATCTCCTTTATATTTGTAATTTAATGAGTGTTCAATGGTGGCCCAGAAATTCATAGACAGGGTACGAATCTGAATCTCTGCCAAAATCGTTTCATAGCCATTAATGGTATCTACTGGATACTCTACCACTACATGATAGCTTCGATACCCACTTGATTTCTTGTGACGAATATAGTCTCGTTCTTGAACCACGCGCATATCCTGACGCTTCCGCAAGACTTCTAGGACTTCGTCTACGTCGTCTACGAATTGAACCATGATCCTCAGACCAGCAATATCTTGCATATCTTGAGCCAGGTTCTCTTCAGATATACTTCTGCGTTCCATCTTTTCGAGAATACTCTCAATCGGCTTCACACGACCGGTCACAAACTCGATTGGGGAATGCTTTTGTTGTTTGCGGTACTGCTTTCTTATCCCACGAAGTTTAATCTTCAACTCCCCAACTGCTTGGATATAGGGATCTAAAAAATTTTCCCAATCAATCGCCATTGAATCACCTTGTCATCTCAAAGTTTTTTGTATAAAATAAACACATCTATTATTATATCATAAAGAGCTTGCAAACGAAAGAAAAGGACGTAGCTATGAATCATTTAGAAATTGAATTTAAAACCTTACTAACCAAGGAAGAGTACCATTCTCTAGAAGACTTTTTCAAAGACCAAAAACCTATCCGACAAACCAATCACTATATTGATACGCCCGACCATGCTATCCGGAATCATCGGATGGCCTTGCGAATTCGTACCTTAGCTGATCGGGCTGAGCTAACCCTTAAAGTGCCGCAAGATGCGGGACATTTTGAATACAATCAAGTCCTTACTTTTGATCAAGTAGAAGCCTTTCTCTCCAAGAAAAAACTTCCTCAAGGTGAGATTGCCAGCTTTCTCACTGATTTAGACATTCCTCTCACTTCCTTAGATGTCTGGGGAAGTCTAGAAACAGAGAGACGAGAGAAAAGAATCTCTAAAGGTTTATTAGCTTTTGACCGTAGTCGCTATAACTCCATTGAAGATTATGAATTAGAAATGGAGGTGGATGCCGCCTCAGATGAAACTTATTTTCACGAATTTCTCAAGGAAAAACAAATTGAATACAAGCCTGCAAAAAGTAAAGTAGCAAGATTGGCCCAAAGTTTGCTAAAAAGCTGAAATTACTGAATTTTTTTGCTAAAATAAGACTAGACAAAAATATCTAAATGAGGATCAAACACATGTCAGAAAAAAACAATATGAAGCTCTTCGCACTCAACTCCAACCAAGAAATTGCACAAAAAATTTCAGAAGTTGCTGGCATCCCACTCGGAAAGCTTTCTTCACGTCAATTCTCAGATGGTGAAATCCAAATTAATATCGAAGAAAGTGTGCGTGGATATGATATTTACATCATCCAATCTACTAGCTTCCCAGTGAACAATCACTTGATGGAATTGTTAATCATGGTAGATGCTTGCCAACGAGCAAGTGCCCATACCGTAAACGTGGTCCTTCCATACTTTGGGTATGCTCGTCAAGACCGTACTGCTGCTCCTCGCGAACCAATTACAGCAAAATTAGTTGCCAACATGCTTGTCAAGGCAGGGGTAGACCGTGTTGTAACCCTCGATCTTCATGCGGTTCAAGTACAAGGCTTCTTCGATATCCCAGTAGACAACTTGTTTACGATTCCTCTATTTGCTGATCACTATATCAAACAAGGTTTAACCGGTTCAGATGTAGTGGTTGTCAGCCCTAAAAATTCTGGAGTGAAACGCGCACGCAATCTTGCAGAATATCTAGATGCCCCAATTGCTATCATCGACTACGCCCAAGACGACTCTAGTCGTGACGAGGGCTACATCATCGGGGATGTTAAAGGTAAAAAAGCAATCCTCATCGATGATATTTTAAATACAGGAAAAACATTCTCTGAGGCTGCAAAAATTGTTCAACGCGACGGCGCTACTGAGATTTATGCCGTTTCTAGTCACGGACTTTTCGTTAAGGGAGCCGCAGACCTACTGGATCAAGCACCGATTAAAGAGATTTTGGTTACAGACTCTGTAGCAACCAAAGAACAAAAACCAAAAAATGTAAAATACATTACTGCAAGTGAATTGATTGGAGATGCCCTTGTTCGTATCCAAGAGCGTAAACCAGTTAGTCCACTCTTTGCATACCACAAGAAATAAGGTGATGGCGTGATTTATTTTGACAATGCGGCAACCACTCCCCTAAGCCCAGGAGTAATCAAGGTGATGACAGAAACGATGGAAACCAGTTTCGGAAATCCCTCTAGTCTCCACTCCCACGGTCGCCAAGCGAAAAAGATTCTTAGAGACGCTAGGGAATGCGTTGCAACTTGTTTAAAGACCTCTAGTCAACAGATTATCTTCACTTCTGGCGGGACCGAAAGCAATAACACTGTTATAAAGGGCTACTGTCTCAAACATAGACAGCAAGGGAAGCATATTATTACCACGGCTATTGAGCACCATGCCGTTCTTGAACCGATTGAGTACTTGGTCCAAGAATATGGATTTGAAGTAACCATCATTCAACCAGTCGATCAAAATATTCGACCTGAAGATATTCGAGCTGCACTTCGTCCCGATACTATTTTAGTATCCACTATGTATGCCAACAACGAAACGGGTGATCTCTTACCTATCAAGGCAATTTCTGACCTTTTAAAAGACCATCCTGCTGCTTTTCATGTCGATGCTGTTCAAGCCGTTGGTAAACTTGCTGTAGCCCCTGAAGAGCTTGGAGTTGATTTTCTAACTGCATCGGCCCATAAATTTCACGGGCCTAAGGGAGTTGGACTTCTCTATGCTAAAAAGCCTGACTTCTTCAATCTCTTACACGGGGGTGACCAAGAAGACAAGCGTCGAGCTAGTACAGAGAACTTGATTTCAATTGCTGGAATGGCTCAAGCCCTCAAAGAAGCAACTGATCAGTTAGACGCAAATTATCAGTATATTCAGACCTTATCTAAACGTATCCTAACCGGCCTAGAAGATTTAGATTTCTATCTGAATGGCACAGACTCCAAACTTCCTCATGTCTTGAACATTGGCTTCCCAGGTATCAGCAATGATATCCTACTGCTTCGTTTAGATATGGCAGGGATTTCAGTCTCAACTGGCTCTGCTTGTACTGCTGGGACTGTTCAACCAAGTCACGTCCTTGCAGCTTATTATGGTGAAGATTCCCCTCGCTTGAAGGAATCTATTCGCATTAGTTTATCCGAATTCAATACTTCTGATGAAGTCGATATTTTTATTACAAACATTCATAAAATTTTAGGAGAATTACATGGCATTTGAAACATCTGTCTCATTAACAAACTGTGATTACACATACGCAATCCACCCAAATATCAAGAAATATACCCTACGTGACAATACTTTTGCACAAACAAAGGTTGGTAACTACGAATTAAATCGTTTATTAGAAGCTATTCCAAATAGCGGAGATGGCTTTAAGTTAAAGATTATCATCAATAAGGATTTAACAGGATTTAAAATTAACATTACTGACAAGTCAGGCCTTCGTTTGGTAAATATTTTTAAAAATCCAGAAAACAAAATTATCCAACAAAAATTCTACTTCCTCATGGACAGTTTAGTTGAACGTGAAATCTTTGAAAGGATTGAAAACTAATGACCAATGGTCCTGTAGTCCTCACCTATTTGGATGCATACCAAAAAGAACGTCAGGTTAGCTACGATAACATCGATCACTGTCTATTAGCCTTCTCAGGCTGTGTGACCATTCCAGATTCCTATCAGGTTGTTTCTGTGACCTACAAGGGGCATCCCTTACCTTTCACTGGAAAAATCGGTGACTTTTATCGCTATCTGATTCAGTTCGATCTGAGTTTAAGAAATTCCAATTAACAAAGAAAACACCATTTTGGTGTTTTTTTAGTATAAGATAGTTGCTTTTTTCACAAACTTTTTATACAATAGATTTGAAAGGTTGTGATATTGTGAAACAAGATAAGACTAATCCAATTCCTCGTGCTACTGCTAAACGACTCTCCTTGTATTACCGCATTTTTAAACGCTTTAATGCAGAGAAAATCGAACGAGCAAATTCAAAACAGATCGCTGAAGCCATCGGGATTGATTCCGCAACTGTTCGTCGTGACTTCTCCTACTTTGGAGAGCTTGGACGACGTGGTTTTGGTTATGATGTCAAAAAGTTAATGAATTTCTTTGCTGATCTCTTGAATGATAACTCCATCACCAATGTTGCTATCGTCGGGATTGGAAATATGGGGAGTGCCCTTCTTCACTATCGCTTCCATGAGCGAAACAAAATGAAAATTGTCATGGCATTTGATACGGATGATCATAAGTTAGTCGGCACTAAAAGTAAAGATGGTATTCCGATTTACGGCATCTCCACACTAAAAGAAAAACTTGAGGGACAAGAGATTCAAACAGCCATTTTAACCGTTCCAAGTGTAAAATCTCAAGAAGTTGCAGATTTACTGGTTGAAGCTGGTATCAAGGGAATCCTTAGCTTTTCTCCAGTACACCTTACAGTTCCAAAAGATGTGGTAGTCCAATATGTCGATCTAACCAGTGAATTGCAAACCCTTCTCTACTTTATGCGCAAAAATTCATGATAAGCAAAGAGGCTGGGACAAAAGTCCTAGCCTCTCAATTGTCTTTAGATTATCGAGCAAGACGCAGTGGTTGAGTGTGCTCTACTACGCTGATTTTATCAGCTTTTACAGCTCTACTCAACTGTGCGGAGGTGGGACGACGAAATCGAATTCTAACGAATTACCGATTTCTGTCCCATTCTCTTTTTCTATACCAATAAATCTGTTTCTTCCCGGTAGCTATAATAATCATCAGTTGAGACAATCAGATGGTCCAGGAAAACAATTCCTAGACAATTGCAGGCCTCAATCATTTGTTGGGTAACGCCATCATCATTCTTGCTAGGATGAATGATTCCGGACGGGTGGTTGTGAACCAAGATTAAGGATGTCGCCATATGCTTGATGGCATAGTGCAAGATTTCTCTTGGTTCTGCAATGCTACGATTGACTGTTCCGATAAAAATCACTTGCTGATGGATAATTTGATTTTGGGTATTCAGATACAAGGCCAGTAAATGCTCCTGTTTCTCATGGCCTATTTTTTGTTGCATCATTTTTGCCAGCTTCTGACTACTCATGATTTGTTCCGTTTCAATCACTTCAGAAGTCTGTATTCGTTTCCCTAATTCAATAGCAGCTAACAGCTCAATAGCCTTTACTTTCCCAATTCCTGGAACTTCCTGTAACTCCTGAAAACTCATACTAGCCAGTTCTTTTAAACTCTTTAGTGAGGCCAACAGGTCTTGAGCGATCTCGTAGACTGGTTTATTTTTGTTCCCCGTCCGTAATAAGATGGACAGCAATTCTTGATGACTGAGCTTATCAGGGCCCTCTGTTAGCAAACGTTCTCTAGGTAAGAGACCTGATTCTTGAAATACAATATGATACATAAAAAACCTCCTCAATTAATAATTCGCAATTGAGGAGGAAAAAGGACGATTCTGTATAAATTAAATTGGACAAACTACTTCTCTTAAGTTTTCAAGAATTCGAGTTTCTTCATTTGAGAAGTTAATTCTATAGCATTCTTGCACTTGTTCCAAAGACGCAAGAAATTGACGAATTTCGTATCGAATTAAGTGTTCTTGATCATCAGGAAGGTTTTCAATGATTTCGAAGACCTGTTCAACTTCGTAGATCCCCTTGGTAATAAGGCCTGTTTTGGGGAAATCATTGACCAGTAAGCCATAGAAGTTTCTTAACAAAGTATAGATATCTTCTGTGAGCATTCAGTTCCTCCAAACTTCTTTCTATCACTCTTCTATTATAAAATAGAAAGCATGCAAAAATATGTCAGTCAGGTAACATTTCATGACTATCCTCTTACAAGTTGGCAGAAAATTAACAGAAAAAAAGAGGTCAAAGACCTCTTTTTAAGTTGATTATAATTGCATTTGATTATAAGATTTTGTGAAAGCTTCCAGTATATCTTTTGGTGCTTTGGAGTAATCTACTGAAGTTTCCAAAGTCCCTTTTACAATCGTACGATAAGTTGCTGCGGCATCCTCACAGGTCACCAAGGTGATTTCATTAACCCCTTCACGATCTGCAATGACATCGACACGATCTGGTGTCACTGTCTCAACAGAATTGATGACATAGGTATACACCTTTTCCTTATCAGTGATATAGATTTTCATTCCAGCTTTGGCATGTTCTAACGGGGAAAAGAGCATTTCATTTGCCCCTGTTAAACCAAAGACATGGTGACTAGCCAAGGAGTAATTCCTTTCCCCCATAACCTGGTCCTCTTTCATGGTACCTGCCCCATAATAGAGTCCCACATTATCTAAGCCTTTAAAAATCGGAAGGTTCATCTTCAACTCAGGAATTGCTATCCCCCCAATAACAGGCAACTTCTGCGCCTGCCACTGAGCATTGATAACAGATTCTGTAGAAAGCGATTTGACTTCTTTAAAATCAAAGCTAGTCTTGGCATCTTTATTCTTATCGATGGTCTTTTTCGATACCTTGTTGACTTGATACTGATTAGTATGCCACACCATGATCATGTTCCGAATCGGAGCATTAAAAATCAAGGCAATAGACAAAAGGATTAGTAAGGTAGCAAAGATATTAATCAAGCGATTGCGTAAGCTTGTTTTCTTCTTTTTTCTTCTTGAAGCCATTTTTTATCCTACCCTTCACTTTCAGTTTCAGTCTCTGACTCATCTTTTTCGTCAGCTTGAACCGTTGTAAAGGTTACGATTTGGGCATCTTGATCCAGACGCATCACTTTCACACCCATGGTCGAACGTCCAGTTTGAGAAATATTGGCGACGCTGGTACGAATCATGACACCTGTATTGGTGATAATCATCAAATCCTCATCTCCTTTGACAGTCATGAGACCGGCTAGAGGACCATTCTTATCAGCCACATTAGCAGTTTTAATCCCTTTACCACCACGTCCTTTTGTTGGATACTCATCAGCACGCGTGCGTTTACCGTATCCCTTTTCAGTGATGATCAATACTTCATCTTGGTCTGTAATCACGCTTGCACTGACCACTTGGTCACCTGGGCGAAGGTTGACACCTCGTACCCCAGTTGCAGAACGCCCCATGTTCCGTACAACAGACTCTTTGAAGCGGACAGAATAACCAAATTTAGTCCCGATAATCACGTCCGTATTTCCGTCTGTGAGGAAGACATTGATCAGCTCATCCTCATCTTTGAGGTTAAGAGCTTTCAAGCCATTTTGACGAATATTGGCAAACTCAGCTACACTGGTCCGTTTTACCAAACCTGAGCGGGTTGTAAAGAAGAGATAAGCGTCTTCACTACGATCCTGAGCGACGTTAATAATGGTCTGAATGGATTCTCCGTCATCTAACTTGAGCAAGTTGACAATTGGAAGCCCCTTAGCTGTACGGCCGTATTCAGGGATTTCATAGCCTTTCAGACGGTAAACCCGTCCCTTATTGGTAAAGAAGAGCAAACGATCATGGGTGCTGGTAGAAACCAATTCACGGACAAAGTCATCATCTTTGACCCCTGTACCTTGAACACCACGTCCCCCACGTTTTTGAGCAGTAAATTCATCTTGATCCAATCGCTTGATGTAACCCTTGTTAGAGAGAGTAATCAAAACATTGCTTTCTTCGATCAAATCTTCGTCTTCTAGTGATAGAACTTCTCCTACCATCAATTCTGTCCGACGTGGATCTCCAAACTTCCGTTTGACCTCGTCCAATTCTTCCTTGATAATCGCAACTACACGCTCTGGCTTGGCTAAAATATCAGCAAGATCAGCAATCAAAGCAACGAGATCATCGTATTCGCTTTGAATCTTGTCACGTTCCAAACCAGTCAAACGACGAAGACGCATATCCAAGATAGCCTGACTTTGACGCTCAGAAAGCTTGAATTTACTCATCAATTCTGCTTGTGCTTCTGCATCTGTCTGACTATTACGGATGATTTTAATCACTTCATCGATGTGATCGAGAGCGATTAAGAGACCTTCCAAGATATGGGCACGAGCTTCCGCCTTCTCTTTATCAAAGATAGTCCGACGAGTCACCACTTCTTTTTGGTGCTCAATATAAGATCCTAAAATCTCACGAAGAGAGAGAATCTTAGGGACACCATTTTGGATAGCCAACATGTTGAAACCAAAGTTGGTTTGCATTTGAGTCATCTTGAAGAGGTTGTTTAAGATAACATTAGCTGAGGCATCACGGCGCACTTCGATGACGAAACGAACTCCTTCCCGGTTAGACTCATCCCGAACTGCTGTAATCCCATCAATTCGTTTTTCTTGAACCAAACGAACAATATGCTCATGCACTTTGGTCTTGTTGACCATATAAGGAAATTCTGTAACGACAATGCGTTCACGGCCTGTCTTGGTCTCTTCAATTTCCGTCCGAGACCGTAAGACAATTGAACCTTTTCCTGTTTCATAGGCCTTATGAATACCTGATTTGCCCATGACCAAGGCCCCTGTTGGGAAATCTGGTCCAGGAAGCACCTCCATCAGCTCACGTGTAGTCACATCAGGATTGTCCATCATTAGCTTGACAGCATCAATAGACTCACCGAGGTTGTGTGGAGGGATATTTGTCGCCATCCCTACCGCAATCCCTGTCGCTCCATTGACTAACAAGTTAGGGAAGCGAGCTGGAAGGACGTTTGGTTCGCGTTCACTGGCATCATAGTTATCCGTGAAATCAACTGTATTCTTGTTGATATCCCGAAGCATTTCAAGAGCAATCTTGCTCATACGAGCTTCCGTATACCGTTGGGCCGCGGCTCCATCACCATCCATAGAACCAAAGTTCCCATGCCCATCTACAAGCATGTAGCGATAGCTCCACCATTGAGCCATCCGAACCATAGCCTCATAAATAGAAGAGTCCCCGTGTGGATGGTATTTACCCATAACATCCCCAGTAATACGGGCAGATTTCTTATGTGGTTTATCTGGTGTAACCCCAAGTTCATTCATTCCATAAAGGATCCGACGATGAACTGGCTTTAAACCATCTCGCACGTCAGGAAGAGCCCGAGACACGATAACACTCATAGCGTAATCGATGAAACTGGTCTTCATTTCAGATGTTAAGTTAACATCAACTAAGTTATTATCCTGCATTAAAACAATGCCTCTCTTTAATTAATTCACCATACTATTATAACACATTTAGGACTTTTTTTCTCTTTCGGAACACAAGAGTAAAAACGTTTACATCGTCCAAAATAGGCGTAAAACCGTGACAAAGAAAAGTAAAAGTGGTAGAATAAATGCGAATGGGGAAACCCCAAAAAATAGAAGGAGACGTTTAGAATAATGACATTAACTAAACAACATAAAAAAGTTATCCTTGTTGGTGACGGCGCTGTAGGTTCATCTTATGCTTTCGCACTTGTTACTCAAGGTATCGCACAAGAATTAGGTATCATCGAAATCCCTCAATTGTTTGAAAAAGCGGTTGGTGATGCTGAAGACCTTAGCCACGCTCTTGCCTTCACTTCTCCTAAGAAGATTTATGCTGCTAAGTACGAAGACTGTGCGGATGCTGACCTCGTTGTTATTACTGCGGGTGCTCCTCAAAAACCAGGTGAAACTCGTCTTGACCTTGTTGGTAAAAACCTTGCCATCAACAAATCAATCGTTGAGCAAGTTGTTGCTTCAGGATTTAACGGTATCTTCCTTGTAGCTGCTAACCCAGTTGACGTCTTGACTTACTCTACTTGGAAATTCTCAGGTTTCCCTAAAGAACGTGTTATCGGTTCAGGTACTTCTCTTGACTCAGCTCGTTTCCGTCAAGCACTTGCTGAAAAGATCGGTGTTGACGCTCGTTCAGTCCATGCCTACATCATGGGTGAACACGGTGACTCAGAGTTCGCTGTTTGGTCACATGCCAACGTTGCCGGTGTGAAATTGGAACAATGGTTGCAAGCAAACCGTGACTTGGACGAAGCTGACCTTGTAGATCTCTTCATCTCTGTACGTGATGCTGCTTACTCAATCATCAACAAGAAAGGGGCTACTTACTACGGTATCGCCGTTGCCCTTGCTCGTATTACTCGTGCTATTCTTGATGATGAAAATGCTGTACTTCCACTTTCAGTCTTCCAAGAAGGACAATACGGAGTTGAGAACGTCTTTATCGGTCAACCAGCGATCGTTGGTGCGCACGGTATCGTTCGTCCAGTAAACATCCCATTGAACGACGCTGAAACACAAAAAATGCAAGCATCTGCAAAAGAATTGCAAGCGATTATCGATGAAGCATGGAAGAACCCAGAATTCCAAGCAGCTTCTAAAAACTAAACAAAACGTTAAACACCATGTCTTAAGACATGGTGTTTTCTTGATCTCATTATTATGAAATCCTAGAGAGCCCTGAGAGCCCAATCCTACTCTTAAAAACCCACTGCTATCTTTCTTCATCCAAAAATAAAAAAAGAGAGCCTTAAGGCACTCCTATCGTCATCCACCCTGAGAGAATCGAACTCCCATCTCAAGAACCGGAATCTTACGTGATATCCATTACACTAAGGGTGGCAACTATGATAGTATATCAAAAAATCGATCATTTTACAAGTAAAAAAAGCTTGCCTAAGCAAGCTTTTTATGTTGATTACAATTCAATATCACCAAACAAGTCAGCCATTGAGAATCCAGTTTGAGTTTCTGGAAGTTCAAAGTCACGTTTTTCTTGTTTTGGACGACGTGGACGTTGTTGACGTTTTTCTTGTTTTTCGCCTTCTTCTTGAGCTGGACGTTCTTCAAGAGCTTTGATAGAAAGTGATACACGTTCATCAGCAGCATTTACTTCAAGAACTTTAACAGTTACTTCTTGTCCAACTTTAAGAACATCTTTTGGATTTTCAACACGTTTGTGTGAAATTTGTGAGATGTGTACAAGTCCATCGATACCTGGTAATACTTCAACGAATGCACCGAAGTCAGTCAAACGTTTAACAGTACCTTCGATGACATCACCAGCAGCCAATTTTTGTTCTACGCCATCCCATGGTCCAGGTGTTGTAGCTTTCAATGAAAGTGATACGCGACCTTCTTCTTCGTTCAAGTCAAGGACTTTCACTTCGATTTCTTCACCAACAGTTACAACTGATTTAGGTGAAACGTTGCGTTCGTGTGACAATTCAGTCAAGTGAACCAATCCATCAACACCACCAAGGTCGATGAAAGCACCAAAGCTAGTGATACGGGCAACTTTACCAGTTACAACGTCACCAACGTTCAATTTACCAAATACTTCAGCGCGAGCTGCAGCTGATGCAGCTTCAACAACTTCACGACGAGAAAGGATGAAGCGGTTTTCTTTTGCGTCAACTTCTTTAATTTTGGCATCAAATTCTTGACCTACGAAACGTTCAGTGTTACGTACAAAACGAGTATCAAGCATTGAAGCTGGAATAAATCCACGAAGTCCTTCAAATTCTACTGAAAGTCCGCCCTTAACAGCGCGAGTTCCTTTAACAGTAACAACTTCTTCTTCACGTCCGACCAATTTGTCCCATGCTTTGCGAGCTTCCAAACGTTTTTTAGATACAAGGTAAGTTACTGTATCAGTATCTTTACCAACTACTTGACGAAGAACAAGCAATTCAAGTGTTTCACCTGGTTTTACCAAGTCATTGATGTCAGCATCACGATCGTTTGTCAATTCGCGAAGAGTCAAGACACCTTCGACACCAGTTCCAGAGATTGCAACGTTAGCTTGTGTAGCGTCAACTGTCAAAACTTCAGCAGTAACAACATCACCTGGCTCAACTTGGCTAACACTGTTTAGCAAATCTTCAAATTCATTCATCTAAAAAATCCTCCAACAATCAAGTTTTCTAAACTTGACATACTTATAATTATTTTTCCTAAGCAAGCACTCGCAACGAAATCAAAATGATCTACAACGACATCTTCATATAAAGAAATAAAATACCTGAGTAGATATTTTACCACCTTATCTGATATTACCTAGAACTGGGGTAGCTGGATTCGAACCAACGCATGAGGGAGTCAAAGTCCCTTGCCTTACCGCTTGGCTATACCCCAAAAAGAGCGCTGACCTTAGTCACTTTATCATCGTCACAATGAACGCTAATGGAGAGAGAGGGATTCGAACCCCCGAACCCGAAGGAGCGGATTTACAGTCCGCCGCGTTTAGCCTCTTCGCTATCTCTCCAAGCAAATCAACAGACACAATTATACCATTGATTTCATGAAAATGCAACCCCTTATTTGTTCAAATTATAATTTTCGATGGCACTTTCCACTGCTTTTTCAAGGGATTTATAAAGACTTTCTACTGCTCCGTTTTTCACTAGAGCGAACTGAGCTCCCATATCAGCAATCTCAGCAATAGCCTTCTTCCCAATCGCTAATTGGTAGCCATCAAAGGTATCTTTTCCAACAACTACCTTGCTATCAGAAATTTGGATTTCAATTTTTTTATCTTTTTTACTCATTCTTCTACCTCATTTCAACCCCTTTATTTTACAAAAATTTTCACATGCTTGCAAGTCGAAAATGTTTCATGATTAAATTATTTTTTTACTAGTATTTTCTTCCTAAGAAAAAGAGGGAGTCCTCCTCCCTCTGATCATTCCTTTAATCGTTTACTTTTAAAATCCATCCTTCTGGTGCTTCAATATCACCAAACTGGATGCCCGTTAATTCATCATAAAGCTTGCGGGTAACCGGTCCTACTTCCGTTTCTGAATAGAAGACATGGAAGTCATCTCCGTGCTGAACTCCCCCAATTGGTGAAATAACTGCAGCAGTTCCACAAGCCCCTGCTTCAACAAAGCGGTCCAAGTTATCGATTGGGACATCCCCTTCGATTGGTGTCAAACCAAGACGGTGCTCGGCAAGATAGAGCAAGGAATACTTGGTAATGGATGGCAGAATAGATGGGCTAAGTGGTGTCACAAACTCATTATCAGCTGTGATCCCAAAAAAGTTAGCAGATCCCACTTCTTCAATCTTGGTGTGGGTTGCAGGATCCAAGTAAATCACGTCTGAGAAGTTCCGAGACTTAGCTAATTTACCAGGTAAGAGGCTAGCGGCATAGTTTCCACCGACTTTCGCTGCACCTGTCCCATGAGGAGCTGCCCGGTCATAGTCATCTTGGATCAAGAAGTTGGTTGGAACCAAGCCACCCTTGAAGTAGTTTCCAACTGGCATAGCAAAGATCGTAAAGATGTATTCCTCTGCTGGCTTCACCCCAATGATATCTCCGACCCCAATCAACAATGGACGAAGATAGAGGGTTCCACCTGTTCCATATGGTGGGACATATTCTTCATTGGCACGAACTACTGCCTTACAAGCTTCCACAAACATATCCGTTGGAACTTGAGGCATCAAAAGACGATCGGCGGTCCGTTGAAGACGTTTGGCATTTTCATCGGGACGGAACAATTGAATGCTGCCATCTTTTGTCCGGTAGGCTTTCAGACCCTCAAAAGCTTGCTGTCCGTAGTGCAAACTCGGAGAAGATTCAGAAATATGAAGAGTGGCATCTTCGGATAGTTCTCCTTTTTCCCAGGCACCATTACGATAATAGGCGATGTAGCGGTAAGGTAATTTCATATAAGAAAATCCAAGATTTTCCCAATCAAGTGATACTGTCATGTCAGTTTTCCTTCTTCCATTCAAGACTTGCTAAATAGCAAGAGCCACCACAAAGGATGACTTTATTCATGTACTCTATTTTACACCATTTCATGAGAATTTCAAGTGAAATTTGCAATTTTCAGAAAATTTATCGAGCAACAAAATTAGCCAGTTTATGGCTAATTTTGTTTTTATTTAATTCTAGCAGTAAAGACTTCTTGATCAGAAATTTGATCATTGACAAAAGAACCATTGCTAGTTCGTTCTGACAACTTGAGTTGGGTAACATCCACTTCTGTCACCTGACCTGTTGTGGAGGTAATCTGAAGGATTTGATCCTGCTCTCCCACTTCTTCCTGGCTCGTAAAGAGATCAAAATCTCCCTGGTCAGTGAAGACTGGACCTGCCTTAAAGACGCGGTGTGGTTTAGACTTCAGTTCACGCAGGACCTGCAGTCCACGTTTAGCACGGCTGGTCACAGGAATATCATCTTGTGACATCCGTTTGAGACTGCCTCGTTGGGTCAGGATATACATGCTTGGTTTCGTTGACTTAAAGACGGCTACCACTTGATCTCCATCTTTGAGGTTAATGGCTTTAACACCTGCTGCTTTGGCCCCTACCACTGGAACCTCTTCAATATTGAATCGGAGGCCATAACCATTCTTAGTAATGATCATGATGCCCTCGAGGACCACTGGTGCAACCGCTACGATACGGTCCTCTTGGTCCTTCAGTTTAGCGTACTTAGTTGATTTAGAACGATAGGTCCGCCATGGGCTCAATTCCTTGCGTTCAAAACGCTTGATTTGGCCTTGTTGGGTAGCTGCAAAGTAGGTCACTCCTTCAAACTGATCCACAATCTCCGCAAAAAGAATCTCTTCTTCTTGCTCGAAATTGGTCAAGGTCTGACTAAGGTGCTCCCCGATATCCTTCCACTTGGTATCTGCCAATTCATGAACAGGTCGATAGATGGCATTTCCCAAGTTGGTAAAGAGCAAAAGATGCTGGGTGGTCTTAGCAGGCTCTACGAAAATCAATTCATCGTCGTCCCGCTTACCGACTTCTTCCACTGTCGACGCATTGAAAGAACGAGGAGAGGTTCGCTTGATATAACCAGCACGGGTCACACTGACGAAGGTTTCCTCTTCAACGATCAGACTGGCTGTATCAATCTCAATCGTTTTAGCAGTGTCTTGCAACTCACTGCGACGGGGATTCCCAAAGAGCTTCTTGACTTCACGCAATTCCTTCTTCATGAGATTAAACATGGTCCGTTCATCCCCAATGATGGCTGCCAAAGTCGCGATTTGTTCCTTGAGACTGGCATGCTCTTCTTCCAAAGTCACGATATCCGTATTGGTCAAGCGGTACAATTGCAAGGTGACAATAGCTTCTGCTTGTTCTTCGGTGAAATCGTAGCTGACCTTGAGGTTTTCCTTAGCATCTGCCTTGTTATCAGAAGCTCTGATCAAGGCAATCACTTCATCAAGGATAGAAATGACGCGGATCAAGCCCTCTACGATGTGGAGGCGTCGTTCTGCCTTTTCCTTATCAAAGCGCGAGCGAGCGACAATGATATCCCGACGGTGAGAAATGTAGCTAGAGAGAATCGGTACGATCCCCACTTGACGTGGTGTGTAGTTATCAATCGCCACCATATTGAAGTTGTAGTTGACCTGCAAGTCTGTGTACTTGAACAAGTAGTTCAAGATTAGATCAGCATTGGCATCTTTCTTCAACTCAATGGCAATACGAAGACCATCTCGGTCAGACTCATCCCGGACTTCCGCAATACCGGCCACCTTGTTGTTAACACGGACATCGTCGATCTTCTTGACCAAGACCGCCTTGTTGATCTCATAAGGGATTTCGGTAACGACGATTTGCTGCTTGCCGCCTTTGAGTTGCTCGATTTCTGTCTTAGAGCGAACAACCACCCGGCCCTTACCTGTTTCATAGGCTTTCTTGATCTCATCCCGTCCCTGGATAATGGCACCAGTTGGGAAATCAGGTCCAGGTAGAAACTCCATGAGTTTGTCTACCTTAGCAGAAGGATGGTCGATCATGTAGACCACCGCATCGATGACTTCAGCAAGGTTATGGGGCGGAATATCTGTCGCATAACCAGCAGAAATACCAGTTGCACCATTGACCAAGAGGTTTGGAAAGGCTGCAGGCAAAACAGTTGGCTCTTTTTCTGTATCGTCAAAGTTCCAGGCAAATGGCACTGTGTTCTTTTCGATATCTTGAAGGAGATAACCAGCAATTTCAGATAGACGGGCTTCCGTATAACGCATGGCAGCCGGTGGATCACCGTCCATAGAACCATTGTTACCGTGCATCTCAACAAGGATCTCACGATTCTTCCAGTCTTGAGACATGCGGACCATGGCATCATAAATCGAACTATCCCCGTGAGGGTGGAAATTCCCCATGATATTCCCGACAGACTTGGCCGACTTGCGGTAACCCTTGTCATGGGTATTCCCATCCTTATTCATAGAATAAAGGATCCGCCGTTGAACAGGTTTCAAGCCATCCCGAATATCAGGAAGAGCCCGTTCTTGAATAATGTATTTGGAGTAGCGACCAAAGCGCTCTCCCATGATGTCCTCTAAGGACATATTTTGGATATTACTCATATAAGATACAAAGGGACGTTTCGGCTTGCCGAAAATTTCTGTAGAAAAAAAGGAAATCGATGCAGGGTTCGATGAACCCAAAGCGATTTATCTTTTTTCCTAGGAAATTAGTCCCGTGTTCAGTTACTACAAGTAACTAAACTATCCTTTCTGTAGTTTTAAGTACGTTATCAAATGATGGATCAAGAGTTTCACACAGCACTCAGGGCGTGTTCAACTCCTTTCAAAGAATGTAGAGTATGTGTAAATATAAAAGGATGTAGAAAGGTTTAGTCCCGTGTTCAGTTACTACAAGTAACTAAACTATCCTTTCTGTAGTTTAAAGTGTTTAAAATAGATTATTGAATCAATGATTTGACAGTTTCTCTTCAGCATAAGTCATCATCTTTACAGCCACTTCCTGATCATAGTCAAATCCCATCTTTTGGGCCAGACTTTGCGCTTCACAATCGAATAACTTCATGGTAGCAAAAAAGGACTGGCTGACCTTCTCTATACTAGATAGATTTAGCAGAGCTGAGAACTCCTTCTCTTGCTCAGCTGGTAGATACTGGAAGAGGTACTTGTAGTTTTTTCCGATATCGACTGTTCCCCTATCGCTTGCTACCTTCCAAGCTAAGACCTTGAGGAGTTCTTGCTGGCAAATGCCATAGAGATGATCGGTCGCATAGATGAGTTGATTTCTTCGAATGGCCTTGACGACATAAGACGATACCCACCAAAATTCATTGCAGGAGGCCGCAAATTCTGCTTCAGTAGGCGGAGCGGTCCAGTAGCGCTTCGGACTAGGAATGTAAGAGTCAAACAAACCTTTGTCGTCTTTAAGCACTCTGAAATCTGCTTCGCTATCCACCCACTCTTGAATACGTTCCTTGGGACAGAGTGTCAAATCAATACGATTGCCATCTTCAAAGAGCATGAGGTAAAGCCGACGATGCTCTACTACGTTATGTTGAGAAATCAGGATGTTTCCGAACTGATCCAGCCATGATAAATCATTTAACAAGTCGTTCAGATTCTCAACAATATAGACCACATCATAATCTTGAAACTCATCTTTTAGAGAGTGGATACCGGCCCGCGAGCCGGATAAGGCTACTGCTTCCACTCGCAGGGATTCAGCTATTTGCACAATCAGATTCATCATTTCTGTATCAGTTCTCATCTTTTACTCCTTCATTACTTACAAATCCTTGGAATTGTTGATTTTTATCAAAAAATAGATAAACAGATGGAAGAAACGAGGAAATCGTAATTATAAGTTTCGCTAAATGGAAGTTGATGACCACCTTAATAAATTGACCTTGAACTTTAAAGATCATCAAATGCATATAGATGCTAGCTAGGAGATAGATCCCTAAAATCAGAGAGGCTTTCAATAATTGATGGCTATAAACCGAATAGAGACGTATGCCACTATAAACTAGGGATGTATATAATAAAGGCAAGTAAAACGTCACCAATACTATGATAATTGACAAATGTCCTTCAAAATTCTTAGAGGAATAATCACTGATTGCATTCATGGTTAAAATCCCTGCAATAGGGAAATAATATCCTAAAAAATGGATCTTGGATTTATTTTTCTTAATTGCAATATAAATAAATGTAGCGACTAATACGACCGGTAAGAATGGGAAAGTAGAGAAAGTTATAGGTAATAAGATATCATTCATTTCAGACCTTCCTACGATTCTAAATAATATTCAAAAATATGGCTGGCAAATAAGATAGAACAAGAGAAAGGAACATTACCCCTATCATCATGCTTCGATGTTGCAAAAACTTTTCCGACATACTAGCACAACCAGGTAAAAAAGGACAGCACTCGCTAGATAAGCAAGGAAAATTAGGATTATTTTCCATCCATATTTAGGAAAAACAGGAAATAATCGGATGACGTGATAAAGCAAGGCAATCACGATCATAGGAACACCTAGGGCGACGAGACTAAGAAAATAAAACCCAAGTAAGTCCATATAATCGAATGTCCTGAACTATCCATCACTCACACTCCTTAAAACGCGGTCGTTTCTTCCAGCGTAAACTTAACATTGTCTTCAATCCATTGACGACGTGGTGCAGCCTTGTCCCCCATGAGGACGGAGACGCGGCGTTCTGCACGCGCCAAGTCATCAATAGTGACACGGATCAAGGTGCGGGTTTCTGGGTTCATAGTGGTTTCCCAAAGTTGGTCCGCATTCATCTCACCCAACCCTTTGTACCGTTGAAGGGTCGCTCCACGGCCAAAAGTCCGCCGTAGGTCTTCTAATTCACTGTCTGTCCAGGCATAAGCCACTTCTTCTTTCTTGCCTTTCCCTTTAGACATCTTGTAAAGAGGAGGCATGGCGATATAGACACGTCCTGCTTCGACCAAAGGTCGCATATAGCGATAGAAGAAAGTTAGGAGAAGGGTCTGAATGTGAGCCCCATCCGTATCCGCATCGGTCATGATGATAATCTTGTCATAGTTGGCATCTTCAATTGTAAAGTCAGCCCCAACTCCAGCACCGATGGTGTAGATCATGGTGTTGATTTCCTCGTTTTTGAGGATGTCACTCATATTGGCCTTTTCGGTATTAAGAACCTTCCCTCGAAGCGGAAGGATGGCCTGGAACTTGCGGTCCCGACCTTGCTTAGCCGATCCACCGGCTGAGTCTCCTTCGACTAGATAGAGTTCGTTCTTGGATGGATTCTTGGACTGGGCTGGCGTCAATTTACCAGATAAGAGTCCCTTGTCCTTCTTATTCTTCTTGCCATTTCGACTCTCATCCCGCGCCTTCCGAGCGGCTTCACGCGCATCCCGGGCCTTGATGGCCTTACGAATCAGATTAGAAGCCAATTCCCCATTCTCCATGAGGAAGAAGGTCAACTTGTCAGCAACAATCCCGTCAACAACTGGTCGAGCAAGTGGACTTCCTAGTTTGTCCTTAGTCTGCCCTTCAAACTGCAAATGAGCTTCTGGCACCAAGATCGAAAGAACGGCGGAAAGACCTTCCCGGTAGTCGGATCCTTCTAGGTTCTTGTCTTTTTCTTTGAGAAGACCCGTCTTTCTTGCATAGTCGTTCATGGCCTTGGTAATGGCTGTCTTCAGTCCTGTCTCGTGGGTTCCGCCATCTTTGGTGCGGACATTATTAACGAAGGACAAAATATTATCTGAGTAGCCATCATTGTACTGGAGTGCAACTTCTACTTGGAAGCCTTCTGATTCTCCATTAAAGTAGAGAACCGGTGTCAAGGTTTCCTTATCTTCGTTCAAGTACTCAACGAAATCCTGAACACCATTCTCGTAATGGAAGGCGACATAGTTGTCTTCTTCTTTGCGAAGGTCTGTCAGCGTCAGTGTTACATCCTTGAGCAAGAAGGCTGACTCTTTGATCCGTTCTGCAATGGTATTAAACTTAAAATCTGTCGTTGAGAAGATGGTTGGATCCGGCATGAAGGTAACCTTGGTTCCCGTCTTAGACTTAGGAGCCGACCCGATCTTTTCAAGAGTGGTAACAGGCTTCCCACCATCTTCAAAACGTTGCTTGTAGACAGCTCCATCACGGGTAATCTCAACCTCTAGCCAGCTAGAAAGGGCGTTTACGACCGAAGATCCCACTCCGTGAAGCCCTCCAGAAGTCTTATAGCCCCCTTGACCAAACTTCCCTCCCGCATGGAGGACGGTAAAGATGACCTCAACGGTTGGTTTGCCCATAGCATGCATCCCTGTCGGCATCCCTCGACCTTGGTCAGCTACAGATAAGGAACCATCTTTGTTGATGGTAACGTCAATTTGAGAACCAAAACCAGATAGGGCTTCATCGACCGCATTGTCGACAATTTCCCAGACCAAATGGTGAAGCCCATTTCCATCTGTCGATCCGATATACATCCCTGGACGTTTACGGACCGCATCCAACCCTTCTAGTACCTGAATGGCATCGTCATTGTAATTATTAATGTTGATTTCCTTTTTAGACACAAGGAACCTCCTGTTTGTTCATCTTTTCTATATTACAGTTTTTTAGGAAATTTTGCAAAATTTTTCTTTCTCCTCCCCCTTTAATTAGGCTATTTACGTGCGATTGATTCAAACCAACTATCCGATGTGACAAATCAGCTAGATATTTTCTTTTTCATTCAAAGCATTTTTGATATAATGAAACTATGATGAAAACTATTCTTTTACTCGTATTAGCATACTTATTAGGTTCTATCCCTTCTGGTTTGTGGATTGGGAAAATCTTCTTTAACATCAATCTACGGGAACACGGTTCTGGAAATACAGGGACGACCAATACCTTTCGGATTTTAGGGAAGAAAGCTGGAATTATCGTATTTGCGATTGATTTCCTCAAGGGAACTTTGGCTGTTTTATTGCCGACTATTTTTGGGGTCACAGGGATCTCGCCAATGATTTTTGGTCTTCTCGCCGTCCTCGGCCACACCTTCCCTATTTTTGCAGGCTTTAAAGGAGGCAAGGCAGTCGCAACCAGTGCTGGGGTTCTCATTGGTTTCTCTCCTGTATTCCTCATCCTCTTAGCCATCTATTTCTTTGTTAGCCTCTATTTAACCAGCATGATTTCTTTTTCAAGTGTAACGGTTGCTATTCTGGCTAGTATCGGAGTTCTCTTCCTCCCATTGACTGGCTGGATTCTCCCAAGCTATGACCTTATTTTCACTCTTATTGTCCTCGCTTTGGCAACCTTGATCATCATCCGCCACAAGGACAATATCAAGCGCATCCTCAACAAGAATGAAAACATCATCTCTTGGGGAAAAAACATCACCCATCAAAAACAAAAAGACTAGAGTCAAACCTCTAGTTTTTTTATGTTTAAAAATAGAAGGTCTTTGGAAGAAAGTAAACAAGAGTCTCCCCCTTCACTTCTTCTATAACCTCACTTTCAAGAGTTTCTCTATTTCTTGATAAAGAATCTTTGTTGGCTGGTAGGCTTTGCTTTTCTGAGCTAGAGCCTTTAGGTGCGACCAATCTTCCCGAGAAACCAATTCATTAAATAAGCGCAAGACTTCGGAATCTGTCTTTTTACGAGAGACCAATCCTATTTGGAATAACTCAGCCCGAACCGCATTGTCAAACTGGTCATAGTCCTGGGGCAAAATCAGGCTTGGAATGCCCTCTTCGATACACCCCATCAAAATCCCAGCACCTGCATGATGAATAGTAAAGTCCATCTGATTTAGAACATCTGAATAAGGAAGATAATCAAAAATCAAAAGATTATCTGACAACACCCGGGGTGGGTGATTCAAACCACTAGGGTCGCCTAGGGTTACGTAAAAGACATAGTCAGGATATTCTTGGCTCAAAAGCTTTGCCAACTCCACCATCCGCTCTTTTTCCCATTTTAAATGAGTGCCACAAGTGACGAGGACCCGCTTTTTAGAGCTAGTGAAATACTGCCTCTGCTCTTGAGGAAGTCGGTCAAAAGAGAGACAGCGATAACCAACCCATTTGAGCTGGGATGGAAAATCGTCTCGAAACTCCAACTCTTTCATGCCTAGAGCCAAGATTGAATAGGGAGAATAGATCGCTTCTGTCCCATCTTCACGGTACAATTTGAAATCCTCTAGGGTATCGAGATTCTTCTTAACTAGCGAAAATCCAACTTTCTTTGCCAGACGGATGACTTGCCTACCCAGAGAATCTCTCCACTTATAGAAGGTCCCCTGGTGAGGTTTCCAGCCACCTAGATAAGCAGGCGTTGTCGTGCGACTTTCAATCGCTACTGGACTTGGAATGGTCGTAATCCAGGGAATGCCCAAACGATCTGCTAAAACTCCAGCAGGAGCGGCTACAAAATCTGCAATGATCAAGTCTGGTCTCCCCTCAGAGTTCCAAATTCGAGTTATTTCGTCAAAAACTTCAGGGATCAGTCTGCTATTGGCCCCTAATTGTTGGTACATGATAAATAGGTTTGCTTGCTTTGATGTATTGGCTATATCTTCCATGACTGTCGGACGGTCAGGAAACAAGGCAAGGCAGTCAAAACCAATCTGCTCAACCAATGCCTTTTTCTGAAAACCTGTTATGACACGGATCTGAAAACGCGGATCCTCCAGCAAGGGCTTGACCAAAGTCAAAGTCGGAAATAAATGACCACTAAAGGGGACGCTAATCACATCGATTTTTATCACTTTGTCTAATCCAGTCATAGATGATTCCTTTCACATCTTCTCTGTATTCATAGCTATAATGGTTCGTATCCACTTGGATATCCGCTAAATGGCGGTCCAAAATTCGTGAATAAGGATCTTTTTTGCCTTTGATAACCAATACCTCTACCTCCTTTTGACTTAAGAGAAGATGGGAAACCGGGCCAAGCGCTATCACACGCAATCTTGGAAGGGAGACCTGATTCCCTATACTTCTGAGCCACTGGGTCAGCATATTGACCCCTGAACTCTTACAAACAAGAACCACCTCCTGCGCTTCCAACAAGGGAGACAAGTGCTTCTGTAACAGCTTTTGGAAACGAGGGTTCAAAATCGTATGCCAATAGTAGATGATATTGGATGCAGAAGCCGACATTAGGGATATTTGAGGAAACTGTATATGTTCAAAATCTTGATTGAAGGGGAAATTACTCTCTACTACTGTATAGCCGGATGGACAAATCGCATGAAGGAGGTCTAGCTGCCCAGCTGTCAGCCCGGCACAAGTGACATCACTGCTCCCACTGAGAAAGAGAACCAAGCGATTAGAGTTTAGCATGGTCTGATCAAGAGATAAAGCAGACAAACGGTCTAGATAGGACTTCATCTTACTCATAACGAATCTTTCCGTCCGTCACACGAATCTTCCGCCCCCGCCAATTTATCACAGGTGGAGTCAATAGAACAAAGACAAACAGCCAAGGAAGCAAGAGATCATTCAGCACTTCGTAGGTGACTTCATCCAAGTGTAAGCGATTGGTTAGAATGCTTTGTCGATAGAGGAGCATCCAAACTGCCTTGAATACCAGTAAGCTTAAGGCTAGAAGAAGATAAGGCCACCCTAAAATAAGACTTAAGATCAAACCTGGAAGAGGCAGAAAACTCGGTAAACCTATGAGGCAAAAGACCTTCCAGTCCAGGTGTTCTTTGAGATAGATAGAGCTAAAGAGAAGCCAACGCTTCATCTGGAGCAGATATTGCTTGACGTCCTTGATAGTGGTTCGAACATTACAGGTGACCCGTGTTTGGATAATGGATACTCCTTTACTCCTTAAAAAATCGGCCACAGCTAAATCATCACATAGATAGTCCTTAATCGCTGTGAAGAGCCCCTGATCTTTTGCAAGTTCTACCGGTAGGATATAAAACATCCCGTTGATGGAGTGATTTGCCTCAACTTCTGCCATGGTAAAATAGGTAATAAAAGAATTGCCATTAACGAATGCTGCAACCAGCTTGGACCAGAAATTACTTCTTTCTTGGTTATAGGGAATACCTGTCAGAATGACCTCTTGACTTAGATAGGTAGTCAGCTCACCCATTTTAGAAAAATCAATCACACTATCATCATCCAAAACAATCAGATAAGGTCGGGTCAGCTCCTCTACAACCTGCTCAATCTTATAACTCTTGGGATTAATCCCCTGAGGGACATCTTCAATGAGAAAGATTCGAATGCGTTGGGCAAAGGAAGAATCTTGGCAAATCTGATCTGCTACTCGCTGGGCTTCTGTATCAGACTGGTCAATCAACCAGTAGAATTCCACTGCTTTTGTTTGCTGGAGATTGGCCCGCAAATCACTCTCTAAACGAGGATCCCCAGAGAGGATAGGTTGGACCACTGTAAAAAGCTCTTCTGGGAAGTCCGCAATATGAGACTGGCCTTTTTTATAATAAATGAGGGACAGCAACCAACGGATGAGAAATAAGAGAAGATAAACAACGCTTAAAAATATAAATATAAATTTCATCTATTAAGTCCCTTTCGTAAATACCTTGCAAGGAGACGAATAATCCATCTTTTGGGAAGCAGACGACCTAGCGAAACGAGCAAGCGATAGCGAAGGCCGATAACAGCATAGGAAGTATCTCTTTCTATGAACCGAATCAACTGCTGAGCGACTTTCTCAGGCTTCATCTGCAAGCGACTGCCTCCCAATGCTTCTACTAGTTCGGGAGGAAAAATAGCTGTTTGGACTGGTCCTAGAATGTACAGACTTAGCTGGACCGGGGAATCTGATTGACTGAGTTCCTCCTGGATAGCAAGAGTGTAGGTCTGCAAGGCAGCCTTGCTGGAACTGTAGGCTGCTAAATAGGGATGAGGAAAAAGAGCGGCCAGAGATGACAACTGGACCAGCTGGATCTTCTGATTTTTCTGCACTAACTTCTTGATTAGGTTGACCGGAGCATGGTAATTGATTTGCCAGAGATCTTTCTCATTTGCTGTAGCTAGATAGCTGCCTAGGGAAAAATAGGCTACCCCCGCACAATTGACAAGAAGATCTGCATCTAGGTCCTCTACAAAAGCTTCTAGAGCCATTTGATCTAGTATATCTAATGTTACGATTGACAGTTGCGCCTTGCTCCCAGTTAGTTCCTCTTGGACTTGGGAAAGTCTGTCTGAATCCCGACCTACTAAGACCAGATGATCCAGTCTTCTTGCCAATTCTTTCGCTAGCTGACGGCCAATCCCCCCTGTAGCCCCTAAAATGATCGCTTTTTTCATTGTATCTTCCATCTTCATAGCACTAGTGTACCAAATTTCTATTAGATAGAAAACTCCTACTGCCATTCTCCAACCTTTAAGGTACAATCCAAACCTTAAAAAAATAGAATTTTCATTTTAAATTATTGAAGTATGGATTGAAATGGTTTATAATATCTTGAATTAACAAAAGAGAGGGTTTTTATGAAATTCTATTCCTACGACTATGTACTTAGTCAGATTAGCCAGCAAAATTGGGTTATGGTGATTATGTCCATTCTCTTAGTGTTGGTAACTGCTTTTTTTGTCTTTAAGGCATATAAGGATAAACGTGGAAGTAAGTTCCGTGAATTGTCTATTATTTCTGTCTTAATCTTAGTAGCCGTTGTTTTGATTGGCATTTCAAATTTTCAAAACAATCAGTCTAATGACAATCAATTCCGCTCTTCCCTACACTTTATCGAAGTTGTTTCAAAAGAATTAGGTGTAGATAAAGAAGATGTCTATGTCAATACTTCGGATACGACCGACGGAGCTATTATCAAGGTAGACAAGCAATTCTATCGTGCGATTAGCGGAACAGACCCAGATAGCTATTTACTTGAAAAAATGGACTTATATAAAACAGATGTAGAACTGGTGGAGGTTGAAAAATGATAAGCTTTTTTGCTACAATTGCAATTAAATTGGCCTTGGGGCTTCTTTCTCTTGTTTTTGTTATTAACGTAACAGGAAAAGGAAATTTAGCTCCAAGTTCTGCAGTAGACCAAATACAGAACTTTGTTCTCGGGGGTATTATCGGCGGGGTCATCTACAATAGCTCGATTACCATCCTTCAATATATCGTCATCCTCATCATCTGGACGATTTTGATTCTGTCACTCAAATGGCTTAATACCAATGTTTACTTCATCAAACATCTGATTGATGGAAAACCAACTATTATCATAAAAAACGGAAAATTAGATCCAGAAGCTTGTCGCTCAAAAGGCCTTTCTGCTTCTGACGTCGCTCTTAAGTTGCGCTCTCAAGGGGTCTTCCAATTGAAAGAAGTCAAAAGAGCCGTCATCGAACAAAATGGCCAACTCATAATCGTTCGAATGGGAGATGAAAATCCCAAATACCCAATCATTACAGATGGTGTGGTCCAAGTAGAGATCTTAGAGACCATTGGTAAAACTGAAGAATGGCTCATGGCCGAACTCAATAAAAAAGGATTCGAAACTGTTGATGACATCTTTATCGCTGAGTACGATAAGGGCGAGATTAATGTAGTGACTTACTAAGATTGGAAGTCAGCTATTAGTAAATAATAAAAAAACGCAAAAAGGTCGTTACTGTAAGTAACGACCTTTTTAATACATCTATCTTTTAATAGTACTCCCCTTGGCGGTAGTTCCAAGAGTTGAAATGATCGGATAGGTGCATCATGATCTTATCGATATCCAATCCTTTACGGATCACAACTGGACAAGTATTAACAGAACGGCTGCCTGCTCCTTGTTCTGGGATGAGTTTTCCTTCTGCATCCACCATTGAGACCATCACCCCTTGTTCATAGCGTGTTTCAATGGTTTTGTCTGGTTGGATAGAGGCTACATAATCGTCAGCTTCGATGACCAAGTCTACGGCACCTTCAATGCGCTCACCGATTCCTTCAACCTTACCACGGTTTCCTTTACCTGAAGGATTGGCTGAAGAGGCGTAAACCATCTTGCCTTCTTTTTCCCACATTTCTTTGGCGATTTGCTCACCAGCTTTACCAAATTTAATGACAAAACAGCTGGTTCCACGAACATCTGTCATGAGTTCTTCGCGTCCATCTCCGAAGGCTTGTAATTTTGCATAAGCATCTTCACGCCAAGGAAGGATACAACCAAGCAAGATATCTTCATCCCAATGTTTTTGGTAGAAGGCTTCGATTTCAGGATTCAATTGAGCAAGGGCACGAAGTTCATCCATACTTCCGCAAAGAACGACACCTGGTTTGTTGCGGTTACGTTCTTTGGCTTCAAACTTCCGTTCCAAGCCAGCTTTGTCGCTAGTCATGATGATATAGCCGACTTTGGTAGGGCAGACGATACAGCCACCCTCTCCTTTAAGAATGTCAAATCCTTCTTGTGAAAGTGTTCCGTCCCATTGAATGTGTTTTGTCATAAATTTCGTCCTCTTCTATTTCTTTTTTTCTATTCTATCAAAATTCCCAAAAAGCTTCAATGTATTTTCTGAAAATTCTTAATTAACTATACAATTTTTATTGCCAATAGGCGGGCCGATTCTTCTCATAAGCAGCAATCAAGTCCTCGTATTGGAGGGTAATCCCAATATCATCTAGACCGTTGAGTAATTTGTTCTTCCAATCCCCATCGATCTCAAAGCTAAATTCTCCAACAGGCGAGATGATCTTCTGCTCTTCCAAATCCACCGTTACCTCATCTGTCGGCTTCAATCTTGCCAGCTTTTGACGAACCTCTAAAGGCTGGACTATTGGTAGCATCCCATTATTGAGTTCATTATTGTAATGGATATCTCCAAAAGAGCCGGCGATAACGACTTTAAAGCCATAATCAGCTAAAGCCCAGGCTGCGTGCTCCCGAGAAGAACCAGCCCCAAAATTGTCGCCAGTAATCAAGATGGTTGCCTTGCTGTATTCTGGTTTGTTAAAGATAAATTCTGTATCCTCGGTGTATTGATCATCCAAGTAGCGCCAAGCGTACATGAGGTATTTACCAAAGCCTTTTTTATCAATCAGCTTTAAAAATTGCTTGGGAAGGATTTGGTCGGTATCGATATTATCGTTCATCAAAGGAACCGTAGTTCCCGTATAAATGGTAAATTTCTCCATGATTCCTCCTTTTACTCAACTTCTGGCATTTGGCGCACATCGACAAAGCGACCGGCTATTGCTGCTGCAGCGGCCATTGCGGGGCTACAGAGATGGGTCTTAGCCCCAAATCCTTGGCGGTCTTCAAAGTTTCGGTTGCTAGTAGAGGCACAGTGGACGCCATCCGGCACCTTGTCTGGATTCATCCCGAGACACATAGAGCATCCTGGATCACGCCATTCAAAGCCAGCATCCAGAAAGATCTTATCCAAACCCATTTTTTCCGCTGCTCGTTTGACAGGACGGGAACCTGGAACTACGATGGCGGTTAAATTAGGGGCAATTTTCTTCCCTTCTACGAAACGGGCAGCCAGCTGCAAATCGCTGAGTCTGGCATTGGTACAAGATCCGATAAAGATATAGCCCAACTCGATGTCTGAAGCCTTTTGACCTGGTTGGAGATCCATGTAGGCATAGGCCCGTTCATCATTCATATCCCGAATTTCTGGAAAGGCTGTTTCCACGTCGACTCCCATAGAAGGGTTGGTCCCCCAGGTCACCATGGGTGCTAACTGGGATACATCGATGGTGATGACTCTATCATATGTCGCATCGTTGTCACTGACCAGGGACTGCCAATCGGCTACTGCAGCTTCAAAATCTTTTGGCACACATTCACGACCACGGAGATAGTCAAAAGTCGTCTCATCTGGATTCATAATCCCCATCTTAGAGCCGAATTCAATGGACATATTGCAGATGGTCATCCGCTCTTCCATGGTGAGGCTATCGATTGCTTCCCCTCTATACTCGACCACATGGCCAACCCCACAGGCTACGCCATAACGAGCAATCAAGGCCAAAATATAGTCCTTGGCATAAATCCCCTTCTGAGGCTTTCCAGTAAACTCGACCAAGAGCTTCTTCGGTTTGACCTGCCAGATGGTCTGAGTCGCAAAGACATGCTCCACCTCACTGGTCCCAATTCCAAAGGCAATGGCGCCGAAAGCTCCATGGGTCGCCGTATGGCTGTCTCCACAGACAATGAACTTTCCAGGCTGGGTACGTCCTGTTTCAGGACCAACCATATGGACAATTCCCTGTTTTTCTGAACCATGACCTGCATGATCGATCCCAAAGTCCTTGACATTTTCAGCTAATTTATCAATCTGAGCCTTGGAAATCACATCCCGGATATCATAAATGTTAACAGTCGGGACATTGTGATCAAAGGTTCCAAAGGTTAAATCTGGTCTCCGAACCCTTCTACCAGTGTCTCTAAGCCCTTGAAAAGCCTGGGGACTGGTCACCTCGTGGATATAGTGTTGGTCCACATACATGAGTTGGGGCTGGCCTTCCTCACCGGTCACTACATGCCGTTCCCAGATTTTATCAAAAATTGATTTTCCTGCCATCCTTACCTCCATAAAGCGTAGAGTGTGTAAAGTGTGAGAAGGGTTCCTAAGAGCCAGGTGACCTTAAAATACCACTTCTGTGTCTTGTGATGAAAGAGTAGCCCTCCTATCCAGGCTCCTAGCCCTCCAACTGCAAAAGCATAAAAGAGCAAGGTCTTTTCTGGTATCCGCCAAGTATTTCTTTTGGCCTTTTCCTTATCAACTCCGTAGAGAATCCCTACGAAGAGATTCCATAGAAGGATCAAGCCAGTAATCATTCCTTTTACACTCATAAGCGTTTTATAATCTCTTCTGTCATTTCTTTTGTCGAAGCACTGCCTCCTAGGTCTCTCGTAAAGATCCCTGCAGCAAGAGTCGCTTCGACTGCTTTTTCAATGCGGCTAGCATCTTCTTCTCGATCAAAACTTTCTCGCATCATCATGGCAACAGAGAGGATCATCGAGACTGGATTCGCCACGCCTTGACCCGCAATATCTGGAGCCGATCCATGAATTGGCTCATACATGCTTGGACCTGATTCTGAATGGCTAGCCGATGGCATTACCCCAAGAGTGCCAGACAAGACACTGGACTCATCTGAAAGGATATCACCAAAGAGGTTTTCCGTCACGATGACATCAAAGCGAGATGGATTGGTAATCATGAGCATGGCTGCTGAGTCTACCAACTGGTGCTCCAAGGTCACATCTGGAAAGTCTTGAGCCACTCGATCAGCTACTTTTCTCCAAAGCTTGGAGGTTGCGAGGACATTTTGTTTATCAATGCTAGTGACTTTCTTGCGACGTCTCCGCGCAATCTCAAAAGCCTTCCGCACGATTCGCTCTACTTCTTCAACTGAGTAGTCGTTGATATCCCGTGCTTGATTTTCTTCTAAGATATGCTCTCCGAAGTAGATCCCTCCGGTGAGCTCGCGAACCACTACGAAGTCCACACCATGGATGCGCTCCTCCTTCAATGGAGAGAGGTGCTTGAGGGCATCGTAGATTTTGACCGGACGAATGTTGGCATAAAGGTTGAGCTCCTTACGAAGAGCTAACAAGCCTTGCTCCGGACGAATCGGTGCTTGGTCATACTGAGGACTTCCGATAGCCGCTAAGAGAATGGCATCCGCTTCCTTTGTAGCTTCTAGAGTAGAAGCTGGTAGAGGATGACCAGCCGCATCAATCCCTGCTCCCCCAAATGGATGAGCTTGGACTGAATAGTCGAAATTTGTTTTTTCTGCCACTGCTTTCAGCACGGACAGGCCAGCCTCCATGATCTCTGGTCCAATTCCGTCTCCAGCTAGGGCGACAATCTTCTTCGTCATAGTGTTCTCCTTTAGGCATCTGGTAGATCACGATAGGATACAATGTGACCGATCTCTCCAGCATTCTCTTTTTGCACCAAGGTATTGGCATTGATATAGGCAATTGCTGACGCCTTCAATACGTCAAAATCTAAACCAGAAGCATTAAAGATGGTATCCGTCGCTTCGTTTTCAACAGTGACCAGCACACGCGCTTGGGCATCAATTCCATCTGTCACCGCATCAATGGTGTAGGAAGTCAGACGAACTTCTTGGTGGAAGAATTGATCAATAGCGTTAAAGATTGCTTCCACTGAACCTTGACCTTTGGCAAGGTATTCAAGAATTTCACCATCTTCATTTTTCAGACTGACTGCTGCAGTGATGCTTTCATCTTCATTGGTTGTGAGGCGAAGATCATCAAAGTGGAAGCCTTCTGGATTTTCCACTGCAGTCCCAGCCACCAAGGCGCGGATATCGGCATCAGTGATCTCGTGTTTCTTGTCTGCCAGAGATTTGAACTTAGCAAACAATGGCTGGATGTCTTCTTCTGTGAATTCCAGTCCCAACTCATGCAGTTTTTCAACGAAGGCATGGCGACCGGACAATTTGCCAAGTGGAAGGCTATTGCTCTTAACACCCACCAACTCAGGGGTGATGATTTCATAAGTAAGAGGATTTTTAAGAACCCCATCTTGGTGAATCCCAGACTCGTGTGAGAAGGCATTGCCACCAACAACTGCCTTGTTTTTAGGAATTGGAATCCCAGAGTAACGAGAAACCAACTCAGAGGTGTTGATGGTTTCATCAAGGACAATCGGACTCTCCACTTGGAAATAGTCTTCGCGAATATTAAGAGCGACCGCTACTTCTTCAAGTGCCGCATTGCCTGCCCGTTCCCCGATGCCATTGATGGTTCCTTCGACACGACCAGCTCCATTCTTGACAGCGGCGAGGCTATTAGCCACAGCCATTCCTAGATCATCATGGCAATGAGGGGAATAGATAATCTCACGATCCGTCTTGACATGGTCGATCAAGTATTTGAAAATAGCTCCGTACTCTGCTGGTGTCGTGAAACCGACTGTATCAGGAATATTGATGTAGCTAGCCCCTGCATCGACCGCAGTCTGGACAACTTGCAAGAGGAAATCCAATTCCGTCCGTGTCGCATCTTCGGGTGAGAATTCAACAACTTCAAACTTAGAACGCGCATAAGAAACGTGCTCTTTGATGGCTTCAAGAATTTCTTCCTTGGTCTTGTTGAGTTTAAACTCCCGGTGAATGGGACTCGTTGCGATAAAGACGTGAACTTGCGGATACTTGGCATCTTTCAAGGCTTCATAGCAAGCATCGATATCGGATTTAACGGAGCGAGCCAAACCTGTCACAGCAGTCTTGGTCAAGACCTTCGCAATCTCTTGCACAGCAGTGAAGGAATCCGGACTAGCTGCAGGAAAACCTGCTTCAATAGCAGAAATGCCCCATTTTTCCAATTGCTTGGCAATGGCAATCTTTTCTTTAATGGAGAAATTGACTCCTGGAGTCTGTTCACCGTCCCGAAGACTGGTATCTAAAAATTCAACTTTACGCATAGGGTCTCCTCTTTTCTAAACATAGTGAATAAAATAAAAACATCTCGCCAGTTACCTAAGCGAGATGTTTTGTTACTCCCGCTTGGTAAGCCAAACAGGACTAATGCTTTTGCACTAGCCCGAGTACCTCAACAACAAAGCAAATTGAATAAACTTAGCTGTTTTCATGTCTGACTTTCTCCTTTGATTGATGTCTTGTTTAGTATTTTAGCATAGGGGAAAATTAATGTCAAGAATTTTCTATAATATTCTGAATTTTTTGAATAGAAACAAAATAAAGGCGAAAGTCGCTTTCTTACTTTCGCCTGATCTTCTTATTTTTTCCTGTAGAGATCAAAGATGATTTGATCATTGTATAGATCAATGGTATTGGCCTTGACATAGAAATCCATCTCATTTTTAATCTTGGCAAGCTCGATCTTGATCGTCGCTTCTTTGCTATCAATTTTTACAAAATCAGGTAGATCCTTGTTTGTAGACAGCACCTGCATCACGGTCTTCTTAGGAAGTTTCAAGGTCCCAACTGAAAAATCCTTGAGGGTCAGGAGGATACTCCCATCCTCTAGCTTACTTGGCTGGAAATAGATATAGAGCGGGTACTCCTTTCCTAAAAAGTCCATCTTCCCCTCTAGTAACATCTGTTGGTTGTCTGCATACAGTTGATAATCACTCAAATGATAACTTTTAAGCATGACCTTGATGGTTTCATTTAGTTGAGCCCTAGTTGTGGTCATACTGCCGATCTTGACATCTCCTCCTTGGCTAGGAGTCTGTAGTTGCCGGACATCCTCTCGTACCGTTGAGAAACGAGTCCATACGACTAGACTTGTTGCCAGCAAGAAACTGACCAAGCCTAGAAAGAGCCATTTCCAGATGTTAATTGGCGTTTTTTCTCGTCTCTCCTTAAAATGAGGTCCTGTGGTTGCTGGCTTAACCTTCTTCTCACTCGAACCATTTTTTCTCAGTTGCATGTATTTTCTCCAGTACGGCTTCTTTCATGATCTCATAACCAGTATTATTGGGATGGAAACTATCCTCATCATACAAGGCATCATTGGTTACAGTCTCTTTTCCTAATTCAGATTCTGTCACCCCACTCTTGCCATCAATGCCCTTATAAAGGAGGTCATTGATTGGAACAAAGTAGACGCCTTGATAGGCAGAGAGGGTCTCCTCCGTTCTTTGGTTCCACTGATCGACAAGGGTCTGCAATTCCGTTAGATCGGGGAAGTTGAGATACAAGGGATTATAGATCCCCACCACGTAAACGGGCAGATCCGGGTTGTCCTTACGGCCCAATTCGATGATCTGTTTGAGATTTTTCTCATAGGTCTTCGATGCTTTTTCAAAACGGTCCAGATCTAAGTTACTGGTATCCTCAAGAATGGCCTTTCGCAGGTCATTGCCCCCGACAGTAATGGTCAGTAACTGAGCCTTCTTCAGGTCTTTTCGAATCTCCTTTTTCTCCTGCATACGTGACAAAATTTGACCGCTCGTGTTACCAGAAACACCATAGTTGATCGCTTTGAATTCAAGACCGGATTCATTGGTCAAACTCTGAGCGAGCAGAGGGACAAAACCTCCTTGATTGGTGCTATCTCCTACGCCTTTGGTCAAGGAATCCCCAATCGCTACATAGGTGACTACCTTCTTTTTGGCACTTGTTAACGGTTTGGTCATCACTGGTTCTGCCGAAGGAAGGAGCCAATTGACCAGAAAAAAGCAGACCAGAAAAGTGACCAAACAATACAAGATCATCTCTAGTATTTTTCTACTATTCATATACTCCTCATTCGTCCAGCTTTCAATTTGACTTTCTTATTTTTAAGTCAGGTTTAGGCTTGGTAGACAATCTTGCCCTGGCAGATAGTATAGGCCACCTGTCCCTTGAGGGATTCACCAACAAACGGTGAATTAGCTGCCTTAGAAGCAAAATGATCAGACACTAAACGGTCAGCATCCGGATCAAAGATCACAATATCCGCTGGTCCACCGACTTCCAAATAACCCGCTTCAAAGTTATATAATTTAGCAGGATTATAGGTCATTTTTTCTAAGAGTTCCATCAAGCTGAGCTCTCCTGCATGGACCAAATAGGTCAAACCAAGCGATAGAGATGTCTCTAATCCTGTCATGCCGGAAGGAGCCTTGGTGATATCGGCTACGTTCTTTTCATCCGCATGATGAGGCGCGTGGTCTGTCGCGATTACGGTAATGACTCCTGACTTCAAGCCTTCGATGACTGCACGACGGTCTTCTTCCCGACGAAGAGGCGGATTCATCTTGGCATTGCTTCCCTTAGACAGCAAGAGGTCTTCAGTCTTAGAGAAATGCTGAGGAGCTACTTCTGCTGTAACAGGAGCACCGATCGCTTGGGCAAACTCGACCACCTTGACACTCTCAGCTTTCGAGAGGTGTTGGATGTGGAGGTGGCCACCTGTCGCGTGAGCAATCATAGCATCACGCGCTGCCATCGAGTATTCTGCCACACCAGTCGCTCCGCAAACTTTGAAATGCTCCCGAGCAATGTGCTCATTGAGTCCCAGAATGCCGTTCAACTCTGGATCTTCTTCGTGAAGACTAATGAAGGTCCCCAGACGTTTGGCTTCTTCCAAGGCCTGACGGACTACCTTGGTACTTTGCAACGGTATCCCATCATCTGAGAAACCAACAGCTCCAGCTTGTAACAAGCCTTCAAAGTCAGTGAGATGTTGGCCATCAAAGTTCTGGGTAACCGTCGCAACGGTTTTGACATGGATGGCTTCCTTAGCAGCAGAATCCAAGACTTCTTTTAAGGTCACGACATCCGAAATAGTTGGAGTGGTATTGGCCATCATGACAACTGTGGTAAAACCACCAGCTGCAGCAGCCAGAGCTCCAGTGTGAATATCTTCCTTGTGGGTCTGACCTGGTTCCCGGAAGTGAACGTGAATGTCCACCAAACCTGGCGCTACCACCTTGCCACTCGCATCGATAACTTGGGCTCCCTCATAAGAAAGAGATGGACCTATTTCCACAATTTTCCCCTGATCTACCAAAAGATCACATACTTGGTCCAAACCAGTTTTCGGATCCATTACCCGACCATTTTTAATGACTAACATCTTCTACTCCTTTATTCATAGAAATCAACATGGGTCTCTAGCAAGCGATCCCCATCATAGCGGAACATAGCTGAAAAGAAGGGTTTATCCTCCAAGAGCCACTCGACAAAGGTGTGGTCCCCCTCCCAAGTTGGCTTACTTAAGACTTGATCATAAGGCACCCACTCCAGTGTCCCCTCGTTACACTCGATGAGTTCCCCTTCAAACTCTGTCACCTTGAAGACATAGGTGTACCAGTCTAGATCGGGAGTAAATTCAGGGAAGGTGATAATTCCTTTTAGAACTGGCTTAGCAACTAGACCCGTTTCTTCAAGAATTTCTCTAGCAGCACACTCTTGAGGAGTTTCCCCGCGTTCTAATTTTCCACCAACACCGATCCATTTGCCTTCATGGACATCATTGGGCTTTTTATTGCGATGAAGCATCAAAAATGCTTCTCCATTATCGATATAGCAAATTGTAGCTAACTGTGGCATTATTTCTTCTTTCTATTTTCCTAACTTCGCAACCAATCAATCGGCTCGCGACCCATCTCCGTTAAATAAGCGTTGGTCCTTGAAAAAGGACGGGAGCCAAAGAAACCGCGATAGGCCGATAAGGGACTGGGATGGGCGCTTTCTATAATCAAGTGTTTGCTTGCATCAATCAAAGACTTCTTCTTCCGAGCATAGGCTCCCCACAGAATAAAGACGACATGCTCCTCCTCTTGACTGACTAGGCGAATAACTGCATCCGTAAACTCTTCCCAAATCAGGCCAGCATGCCCATTGGCTTGCCCAGCAGGCACTGTCAGACAGGCATTGAGTAAGAGAACCCCTTGCTCTGCCCAAGGCGTCAAATCATGGGAAGGCTTAAGCCCCACATCTTCCGCCAACTCCTTTAAAATGTTTTGCAAGGATGGAGGTGCTGGGATGTCATCCGGTACAGAAAAGCTGAGCCCCTGTGCTTGACCAGGACCGTGATAGGGATCCTGACCTAGAATCACAACCTTAACCTCTTCCAGATTCGTTGTCTTTAAGGCCTGAAATACCTTTTCACGTGGCGGATAGATGGTCCCTGATGCATAGACCTGGTCTAAAAATTGATTAATTTGCTTAAAGTAGCCCTCTGGAAGCCGCTCCTTAAGCAATTGGTGCCAACTTGAATGCTGCATGCTATCTCCTTACATATGGGTTTCTGAAGAGCCTCTGCTAGCGAGAAGCCATTTCTTTGGGCGATCCGCTAGACCAATTGAAGCTAGTAAGAGAATTTGTGGTAAAAATTGAATGAGGTAGCGAGTTTTTCCACCTTCAAACATGGTCAAAAAGAGGAGTCCACCAAATACAGCTAATGACAAGAAGTGGATATCATCCTCTTCTCTTTTCTTCAGATAGACAAAGACCAGCCCAGCTGCCATGATGATCCAAATGACTTGTTTAAGGAACTCATAATATTTGTATTGAGGACGATCCGTACTCAAGAAGTAGGTCCGAACCCACTTAGCAAAGGGGAAATCCTTAGTGTAGCGCTCGTAAAGAGGATTGATAACGGGAGTCTTCTCATACTCCACATCCCGATAGAGCCAACCAAGTGTCCCTTCTGCCACCGTCAAGGATTGCTTGGTATAAAGGTGTCCCAGGAGTCCAATCGGACCATATTCCTTCAAGCGCCGTTTGATTTCTTTCATGATATATTCGTTCTTGAACATCCCATTATTGTACTCGTCTCTCTTATCTTCGTCGACATATTTCAAGAGACCTTCTTTCATATCTGCTTGGTTGTGACCAATATCCGTCAATCCCAAGTTAATAAACAAGAGCGGTCCTTTAGCCAGACCTTCCCCTTTTAAAATAGGCACAGCCGTTTGGTGTTTGACAGCTGTATTCAGAGCTCCAAAGACCAGACCAGTTGATAAAAGGGTTAAAGCAAAGACTGTTCCAAAGACCTTCCACTGCCCTTTAAAGAAGAGAACAATCCAAAAGGCCATCACAACAATAATAGTCGTCGGACGGATCAGCATAGTAAGCCCTGATAAGAGGCCAAGCCACAAGGATGTCTTCCATTGTTCACCACTGTCGCCCCCTTTTAAGAGATCCAAGGCTAGCCCTAATTGCAAGGCGATGAGAGGAAGAGGCGGAATGTCCGTGTACATGGAGTAAAAATAAGGGGAATAACAGATTAAGAGCACATAGAGCGTATACACCCAGTCTGCTACTTTTTGGTCATAATGTTTCAGCCCTAAACGATACAAGAGGATGGCTCCTGCATTCACAAATACTATGTTGAGAACTTGCATGACCCAGAGGCCTGCCCCACCAAAGATTTGGTAGAAAAAGCGTTCGTACAAGAACAAGGGAAGGTTATTGGGATTCCGGCTCAGGTAACTAGAGATGGAGGACTCTTTTAGAAGGCCAAAGGCTCCCGTATAGACCACCGCGGCATCCCGACGGATAAAGAGTTCCGCAGACAGCATAAAAACAATCTGAACCAGAATCGCTCCAACCATCAATCCGGTCTTGTGTTTCATCAACCAGGCAAAGGCTCTTTTGAGATAGGAGCGACCAACATAAGCTAGGAGAAAGAAAAGTCCCCCAACTACAAGGCCCCATCCCGAAATATCTTTTAGGTAGACGACACTAATGACAAACCAGTGCACCATCAGAAGCAACATGACCAGATGGAGCAATCCAAATAAGACATTTTTACTTTTTACTAACATAGCTCCATTATAGCAAAAAAATAGGGATTTCGCTGGATTCTATCGGCTCTCCATCAAATAGAGGACTTCAGTTTGGATGGTGAAGCCAAGCCCTAGATATAGACTCAGGGCTGCTTGATTCTCTTTTTCAACGACAATCTGAAATTGCTGCTCCACTTCTGTAGCCATCTGATTCATCACACTTCGTAAGAGATAGCGTGCGTACCCTTTACGGAGATGATCCGGGTCAACGGCTAATCCAAAGAAATAGGTCGTTCCCTGAGATAAATCCACCGTAACAGAAGCAAGTACTTGCTCATGGTCACGCAAGACAAAGAGACGGGTATCCTGCCCATCTAAGGACTCGGTCGCGTACTTAAGGGCATAATCAAGATCTGTCTCAAAAGCCTTGGATTGAAAATGCGCGATCTCTTGGAGCATGGACTCCACAGCTTCCAATACCATCAGCCCTTCTCTCTTCTCATGGTCGGTGACCTGACATGGGGCCTCCAACCAAAGTTCGTGGTCTTCCTCTTCTGCCTCCACTAAATGAAAATGGCTAAGTAAGTCCGTGTTTTGATCCAAAAACCGAACCTCTGACACATATAGTCGTTCTTCTAGCTGATAGTCCTTGGCCAAGTCCATAAAGTCTTCCCATAAGGAACGGGCAATACCTTGTCGACGAAAAGAAGGAGTCACAAAGAGCTGAACCTCTGCTTCCTTGGGTTCATCCGCATAGATGGACAAAAATCCAACCAGCTGCCCCTCCACCAATGCAAGGATAAATGCTGGCATCGTAGGATCATCATTATAGAGATTGTCCAAATAGGGCAAGCGATAGGTATGGTCATATTGGTGACAGGCTCTCACAAGCTGTTCACACTGCTTCTTTTCTTCTAGACTCAGACGAGTGCGTCTTTCAAGCTGCATCATTTTTTCTTCCTTTTACAAAAACAAAAGGAGAGCCAAACGTTGGCCCTCTTCCATTATACTTTAGTCTTGCCAAGTTTCTTGATTTTCCTTGAAACGGCGTAACAGTTCCAAACCTTCAGAAGTGATATAACCTTGTTGTTCAGCCAAATGGATCAATTCTGTGTAGTTAGACAAGGTTTCAAGTTGAACGCCAGCTTCCGCAAATTTCTTATCTGCCTTCTCTAGTTGGTAGGTAAAGATAGCCACCACACCAAGGACATCTGCTCCTTCACGTTTCGCAGCTGCGACAGCTTCCAAGACAGATCCACCAGTAGAAATCAAATCTTCCACTACGACCATCTTTTGACCTTGTGGTACACGGCCTTCAATTTGATTACCAGCACCGTGGTCTTTTGGTTTGCTACGAATGTAGGCAAATGGCAAATTCATCTTGTCCGCAATAATGGCTCCGTGAGGAATCCCTGCAGTTGCTGTACCTGCAATCACTTCTACTTCAGGGAAGGCTTCCTTGATTTTATCTACAAATCCATTTTCAATCAAGGTACGAGTTTCAGGATAAGCGAGGGTCACACGGTTATCCGTATAAATAGGGGACTTAATCCCAGAAGCCCACGTAAAAGGCTCTTCTGGTTTCAAATAAACGGCTTCAATTTTTAGAAGATGGCTGGCAATATCTTTAGCTAATGACATGATAACTCCTTTTTACGATTTTAATCGAATACGAATTAAATCAATTATTTATTTTTAAACGACTGTACAGGTTAGTGAATAGTTCAGGGAAGGCCCTATCGGGCTTCCCGTAGAGCTACAAAAGTTTCACTTTTAGTAGCAATTAGTGTTCCGACGATTATGAGAATAAAACGATACTTTTTATTCTCATAATCTAGTGAATAGTTTAGGGAAGGCCCTATCGGGCTTCCCATAGAACGTCTTGAAGCACAGCTTCTAAGACGTTCTTAACTATTCCATTGTCTCTTAATTTCATGATAAGCATCCCATGGGTTTTCTGCTTGGATAATCGGACGTCCAACCACGATGTAGTCTGAACCGATGGCATGGGCTTCTTGTGGGGTCATGACCCGTTTTTGGTCACCAATTTCTGCTCCTGCAGGACGGATCCCTGGGGTCACACAAACAAACTCTTCTGATGTAGCTTTCTTGATCAAATCTACTTCATGGGCTGAGCAAACAACGCCATCCAAGCCTGCTTCTTGCGCCTTACGGGCATAATTAACTACTGATTCTTGGACAGTGGTTTGGATGTTTTGGCAATCACGCATGTCTTCTTCACTGGTAGAGGTCAATTGAGTCACCGCTACCAACTTAGCTCCTGGTCCAAGTGCTTTTTTGGCTTCGCGCATCATCTCTACACCACCGGCTGCATGAACTGTCACCATATCCACACCAAAGGTGCCTAGGACAGACATGGCTGACTTAACCGTATTTGGGATGTCGTGCAATTTTAAATCCAAGAAAATGCTATGGCCACGACCTTTCAGATAGTGAACAATTTCTGGGCCGACTGCATAGAAAAATTCCATTCCGATTTTTACAAACAGTTTTTCATCTTCTGGGAAATGTTCTAGAAAGTTTTTGACATCTTCAAAAGCTGGAAAATCAAGGGCGATGATGGGACGTTCTTCACGCATGGGTTTCTCCTTTTTATGGCTGACATTTTTTCCACAAAAAAACCTTGCCCGAGGCAAGGTTACACGAAAATTAGGTAGTATCTACCCTGATTCACCGTCTAGACCTTAGGAGCCTCTCAGGACTACTTTAAAGGTTTTTCTACATTGTAGTACGATATGAAAGAAAAGTCAAGAAATAATCGAAAAACGTTCGGATTCAGTCTGTCTTTTCGGATTAGACTAGTAAGAGTCCTTGATCATAACAAAAAACTTGACATATTACCGATTTTCCTGTAAGATATTTTCTATGCTGAGTAAGGGTTGTTTTAGTTGTAACTTACTCAGTAGCCTGTTGGGGTTGTAGCCAGCAGGCATTTTTTATTTTCTTGATAATCCTTATAATAGATTTTCTCGGACATGCCGACGTAAATCTTCCAAGCTAGTTATTCCATACTGATCCATGACCTGTGGAAGATTTTCGATAATGGTCGGACAAGCATATGGATCTGTAAAGTTAGCAGTTCCTACTCCGATTGCAGAGGCACCAGCAATAAACATCTCCAGGGCTGCTTCTGCTGAATCTACACCGCCCATCCCAATAATCGGAAGTTTGGTCGATTGGGCTACTTGGCGGATGAGTTTCAAGGCTACTGGGAAGATAGCTGGACCTGACATGCCACCTGTGCCATTGGCAATGATGGGCTTGCCAGTCTTGAGGTCAAAGCGCATCCCGACTAGCGTGTTGATCATGGTCAAGCCACTAGCCCCTGCATCTTCTACAGCCCTTGCGACTTGAGTAATGTCCGCCACACTAGGTGTTAATTTGACATAGACAGGAACGGAGGAGGCTTCTACCGCTGCTTTTACTGCATCATATGCCAACTCAGGAACTTGTCCGATTAAGAGGCCATTGTTGCCATGGTCTACGTTGGGACAAGAGATATTGAGCTCGATGGCCTTGACATTTGGTGCTTGCGAGATCTTGCCAGATACCGTCGCATACTCTTCATTAGAGAAGCCAGCTACATTGGCGATAATCGGTAGATCTGGATAATGCTGGGCCAACCAAGGAAGTTTCTCTGATAGAACCACGTCTACCCCTGGATTTTGGAGCCCAATGGCATTGAGCATGCCGGCAGGTGTTTCGGCAACACGTGGTGTGGGATTTCCGAAGCGAGCCTCAGCGGTTGTCGCCTTGATCATAATGGATCCAAGCAGGTCTAAATCATAGTATTTGGCATATTCCTGACCAAAGCCAAAACAGCCGGAAGCCGGAATAATGGGATTTTTCAAGTCTAATCCTGGTAAGGATACAGCTAATCGATTACTTGTCATACTTTCCTCCCTACATCACAATCGTACCAGTTTCAAAGACCGGTCCATCTTCACACACGCGCTTGTTGGCTGCTTGGCTCTCATTTTCCAGATGCACCACACAGGCATAGCAGGCACCCATCCCACAGGCCATACGCGATTCCATAGAAATATAGGCGCGAGGATGGTCATGGAATTTGGTATTGACATATTTGAGCATACCAGGTGCCCCACAAGAATAGACGGCATCAAACTCCTGGTCCATCTGATCAACGATTGTTGACACATAACCCTTGGTACCATAAGAACCATCGTCTGTTGTAATGGTGACTTGGCCGTACTGCTTCAATTCTTCTTCCAGGATCACAGCTTCTTTATTGGCAAATCCAAGGACAGAATGGACTTCTACTCCCTGCTCATGTAGTTGTTTAGCCACTTGGACCAAGGGAGGCACTCCAATCCCGCCACCGATGATCAAGGCACGTGCCCCTTGACCAAGACCCTTAAGGTCAAAGCCGTTTCCTTGAGGACCCATGACACTGAGGAAGCTACCGACAGGCAAGTGAGAAAAGATGGCTGTCCCTCCCCCTTCTACCCGATAAATGAGGCGACAGGTCTTGCTGTCTGGATCAATCTCTGAGATGGAAATGGGACGACGAAGGAGTTTAGAGTCATCCGGTACACGGATATGGAGAAACTGCCCCGGTAGCATCTGCTCCACCATTTCCCCCTTCAAGACCATTGAAAAAATCCGTGGCGCAATCTCTTCTTGAGCGATTAACTCCATGTCTTCCATCATGATTTTTCCAAACCGTTTTTTACAGCTGTCACTGACCATTGGTTTCCTCTTCTTTCTTCCAGCAAAAAAGACCTCGCAAAAGCAAGGTCCTACAAATGATCAGCTAGACTCGGTCCGCTGATCTTTTTTCTGTCTTTCCTTGCAGGCCTCTCTGGACCCCTTAAAGGTTAAATTTGTCTCATTATATCGCTCTCCTTGTCGCTTGTCAAGTAGAAGCCCGAGGGCTCCGCTCATTTCCCATCTGTCTCAGGAGAAAACCCTTCTGGTACCGGTGGGATATACTGTAAAGCGATGCGATTTTCTGGCTTGCGATCGACTAAGTAGAGAACCAACAAGAAGATCCATTCCAGGGGCTTCATCAGATAGTAAATGACATCCATGGCCCATTTCTTCTTGATATGTTTGGCAAAGGGGTAGCCATAGCGGTCATAATTACGACGCAGGAAGCGATGGAAACGTGGCGTTTTTTCTTCTAGAACCTGCTCAAAGGCATTGGCAATACAGAGCTGGCGATTCACCACAACAGGATGACCATGCCGGACTCCCATCCGTTGGGGCTTGACAACTTTTTCATGGCCACCAGCCGCAACCGTACAGAGATAGTGCTCATCCATGATGAGATTCTGAGGAGGGATCTTTTCCGAGAAGGTCCAATCTGCCGTATTGGTCCAGGCCTTGACCAAGCTATCAGGACGTTGACCAAAGAGCATGAGAACCATGACCAATACCGCTAACAAGGGGAGGGCAAAGACGACTGCCAACCAAGGCCAGTGTTTGGATTGGCGGAGGATCAGGTGAAAGCGCTGGAGAATTGGATTGTCATAGGCCTTAATGGGATCAGCTCCCTCCCACTCCTTTATCCTGGTCCGCAGGAGACTAATAGAATAAACCAACAAGAAGACCGTGTGACAACCGATGACTTGTACCTGGATGTCAAACACCCCTAACAATACCAAGCCCATCAATATCCCACTAATACAAAAAATGTTCAAAAGCGGGGACAAGGAATTGGCATCCCTATAAGAATAGATGACCAGAGCTAGGAAGGAAATCAGTGCTAAGGTAAGAATCGTCGGGAGAGCCTCCGACCAAATTATGGTATGCTTCTGCTCATTGATGAGCTGATGGGTCCAATCATAACCAGTCAGATCCTTTACCAGATAGATGACGAAGGATTCCAGGATACAGCCAAAGACTCCTATCCATAGGATCACAAAGTACTTGCGATTGTTGACCCTTCGTTTAATTTTTTCTTCTTCTTTTTCTTCATAGACACCGACCAGTTCCTTTTCCAAGGTCTGGGCCTGTATCGTAGACCAGCGAGAAATAACATACAGAATCACAAAGATATTGGGAACAAAATAACTAACCCCTAGGGCATGAACAAGAATTGTAACACTGTATATTGCGACTCCAAAAATAGCATTCCAGAAACCCAAAGATTGGATATTTCCTGGTAAGCTACCAAGGATTAGAAAGACGTACAATCCAAGAAAGATCAATAAGTTGGTCATAAAGTTAATCTTTAATAGACTGGCTAAAAATTTGGTCTCCAGTTCCTGGTTCCATTTTTTGTACCAGAAAACGATTTTCTTCATCACATCTCCTCCATCATTTCCCTCATTTTATCAAGCTACAATTAATCCTTCAATTCTAAACCTGTTTTATAGGGAAAAATCATTCTAGAGACTGATACTAGCTAGGATTTTCTGTCAAAAGTATGTTAAAATATAAGCATGAGAATCCAACAATTACATTACATTATCAAAATCGTCGAAACAGGCTCTATGAATGAGGCGTCCAAGCAACTCTTCATCACCCAGCCAAGTTTGTCCAATGCTGTGCGGGACTTGGAAAAAGAAATGGGAATTGATATCTTCATCCGTAACCCCAAAGGGATCACTCTGACTAAGGATGGGATGGAGTTCCTTTCTTATGCACGACAAGTCGTGGAGCAGACCCAACTCTTAGAAGAACGCTATAAAAACCCAGTAGCCAATCGGGAGCTCTTTAGCGTATCCTCCCAGCACTATGCCTTCGTAGTCGAAGCCTTCGTCTCTCTCCTCAAGAAAAGCGATATGGAGAAATACGAGCTCTTCCTACGGGAGACCAGAACCTGGGAAATCATCGATGACGTCAAGAACTTCCGTAGTGAGATCGGTGTCCTCTTCCTCAATGGGTACAACCGGGATGTCCTTTCTAAAATGCTGGATGACAGCCACCTCAAGGCAACCCACCTCTTCACTGCCCAACCTCATATCTTCGTCAGCAAGACCAACCCTCTAGCTAACAAAGAGGTGGTGAAATTAGAAGATCTAGAAGACTTCCCTTATCTCAGCTACGACCAAGGGACCCACAACTCCTTCTACTTCTCAGAAGAAATCCTCTCCCAAGAGCATCACAAAAAGTCCATCGTCGTCAGTGACCGTGCCACCCTCTTCAATCTCTTGATTGGTCTGGACGGCTACACCATTGCGACTGGTATCCTTAACAGCAACCTCAACGGAGACAATATCGTCTCCATCCCGCTAGATATCGATGACCCAATCGAGCTGGTCTACATCCAACACGAGAAAGCTAGCCTCTCTAAGATGGGTGAGAAATTTATCGAATACTTACTTGAGGAAGTCCAATTTGATAAATAGGAACTAACTAGCTACACAAGCACAATAAAAACACCTGAAACAAGTGGATTTCCACTTCTCTCAGGTGTTCTTTTATTGTCTTAATTTCGAAAACACTTGGCCAATCTTCCCTTCGATGACCAGGTCTGCCTGCTTGTCCTGTGGGATACTGGTCCTATTGATGACGACCAGCTTCTCCCCTTGTAAATACTGGATCAGGCTGGCTGCTGGGTAGACGACGAGGGAGGTACCACCGATAATCAGCAGATCTGCCTCTCGGATGGCTTTGGCTGCTTGGCTAAAGATCTCCATATCAAGGGCTTCCTCATAGAGGGTCACATCCGGCTTGACCACCTTGCCACAGTCCAAGCAACGCGGAACAGGCCCTTCCAAAGCTAGAAAGGCTTCCAGATCATAAAAGCGCTGGCAACCCGTACAGTAATTGCGGTCGGCACTACCATGGAGTTTCAAGACTTTTTTAGACCCTGCCATTTCATGGAGACTATCAATATTTTGCGTCACGATTGCCATGAGCTTACCGGTCTCTTCTAGCCAAGCCAGATAGCGATGGGCTGCATTGGGCTTGGCATCTGGATAGAGCAGGTACTTCTTGTAAAAGTCGAAAAAGTCCTCTGGATAACGCTCAAACATGGTATGAGAGACCAGTTGCTCTGCTGTAAAATGGCGCCCTAAGGTGACGCTATAAACACCATCAGAGCTCCGAAAATCAGGGATATTGGACTCTGTTGAGACGCCTGCCCCACCGAAAAAAACAATCCGTTGACTCTGATCAATGATTTCTTGCAACTCTTTCAGTTTATCCATGTCTTCCTCCTTACAAGAGTGCCTCGATAACAGCATTGGCCTGGTCAAAGTAAAAAGGTTCTCGCCGGTAAACAATCCCCGTCTCCTGGGCTAAACTCACCAAGAGTTCCATAAAATGCTGGGAGGAGAAACCAGTCGTCCGGTGCAATTCTTCCTCATCAAAGGGTTTGATCAAGTGGGCCAGAGGATTGCGGACAGATTTCTCCAACTCCCGCAGTTGCTTGGCCGCATCCTTGATGGAATCTGTCAAGTCCAAGAGTAAGATCAACTCCGTCAAACTGGACGAATTGACCGCACTCTCGCTATGGAATTGTTGCAATGCTGGATTTTCAGAGGCCCGAATCTTGTCAAACTTCCAATGGTCATAGCTGGACTCTTTAGAGTTGTGAATGTAGTCCGCAATATCAGGGATCTGCATCTCAATCAAACGCATAAAGATCCGATAAATAGCTGGACTCACCGCCCGAATAAAGTCGATAATCTGCTCGTTGCGGAGCTTGGCTTCTAAATCATACAGATAGTTCGCCAACTGTTCCTCTTCAGGATTTTCATGCCAAAAAAGCTGAAAACCTGTTGCATCTAGCAAGTCAGTTTTCAACTTTTGGTTCATGATTGGTTGGATATTGAGCTCTCGACGCTCGGCCATTAACTGCAATAATATCAAGACCAGTTCTGGCACACTCTTCTGCTTCCTAGCAGAGCGTAGGGCCCGACTATACTGGTAGGTCTGAAGGTCGTAGAGCCACTCATCATGAAGGTTTTCTGTCATTAGTCTGCGATCAAGGTTTCAAGACCAACTTTCATCATATCAGTGAAAGTATTTTGACGTTCTTCTGCAGTCGTATCCTCATCTGGATTGACCAAGCTATCAGAAATGGTCATGATGGCAAGGGCATCCACATGGTGTTGAGCAGCAAGATAGTAAAGAGCCGCTGCTTCCATTTCCACAGCTTTCACGCCCCATTTACCAAGCTCCAAGTTCTTTTCAAAGTAGTTTGAATAGAAGACATCAGAAGACAAGACATTCCCAACGTGAGTGGTCATACCAAGGTCTTTGGCAATGTGGTAGGCCTTATCAAGCAAATCAAAGCTTGCGATTTGTGGGAAATCGTATTGAGGCCAGTCGTTACGGATGATGTTTGAGTTGGTTGCGGCAGCTTGCGCCAAGACCAATTCACGGACGTGGACATCGCCATTCAAAGAACCAGCTGTACCCACACGGATCAATTTCTTCACGCCGTAGTCCACGATCAACTCACGCGCATAGATAGAGATGGATGGCATCCCCATTCCAGTTCCCATAACAGATACACGATGACCCTTGTAAGTACCTGTGTAACCAAACATGTTCCGGACTTCGTTAAAACATACAGCATCCTCAAGGAAATTCTCAGCGATAAATTTCGCACGAAGAGGATCTCCAGGAAGAAGAATTTTATCAGCAATTTCACCTTGCTTAGCAGCAATATGGATAGACATAATTAAGATATAAAGGGTGACAGAGAACAAAGTAAAAATAGGAAACTGACGACGCATCGCAGATGCTAGACAGTTTATCTTTTTTACACAGTTCTCCGCCCGTATTCAGTTCAGCGAATACGGTAAACCCATCCTTTCTTTTTTTATTGAGTGATTTGGAGAGCGACCAGAAAGCGACTGAAAATTAGGAATCTGACGAGAAATCCTGATTTCTCAGTCAGATTATCTATTTTCCGAGCTTTCCGCTCGTGTTCAAATCAGAACACATGCTCTACCTTTCTGTGTGTATTTTTTAGAAAGCTTTCTGCTCGTGTTCAAGTCAGAACACAAACTCTAGCTTTCCGAATTCATCATAGAGGCCCGGCATCAAAAGTGGGGTTTATTCCAGCCCCAACAAGCCTGGTTCCTTATATGCTTAGTTAAATTATACCATAAGAAGATAGGTTTCATCTAGCTTGTAGGGTAAATCCCCTATATAAAAACTACTGAATCTTATCTACTGGAGACTCCTTGATTTTTTCCCCATGAGATGATCCAATCCTTTGGAGAAACCAACAGTTAGAAAAGCTGTCAGCAAGAGATAGGGTAGAGCTGTTAACCCTTGTCCCGTAAACCCAAGGACCAAGCCAGTTGCAGATAAGGGAGCTTTTAAGGTCACTGTCAAAAAGCAAACCGAACCTAGGAGAAAGAAAGCTGGAGTATTTCCAACACCAAGTACCAAAGAGATAAGGGCTGCTCCTGCCATTCCCAGTGCAAAGGAAGGCGTCAGAGTCCCTCCATAGGCCCCGGCCCTAAAGGTAACCAGAACGACTAGAGCTTTTAGGGTAAACAGGAGTAGAATCGTCTGCCATGTGGCCCCATTGAGAATCTCCTGAGCCATCATCCGCCCATTTCCAAGCAGGTGGGGCTGAAAGCTTGCTAGACCAGCTAGGAAAACAAATGCTAATGGCAAAGTGATGAGAATTCGTTTGTCCTTGATTCGATGATTGACGGCCTTCTTTGTGAAACGGGCAAAGAGCCAGGCTACTGGAGTAAGGATGACTATTCCAATAAGCATCTGCCATAAGACAGTATGTGACCAAGTTATTTCAGGCACTTGATAGAGGGCTCTGTCTGAAATAATCAAGCCTGCCGTATAAGCAGCCATATAAGTAGTAATCCCGGCCAAGACAAAGCGTTTTATCGAAAATGCCAGCCCCAAGGTTTCAAAGATAAAAAAGACACTGGTTAGTGGCACTTGGTAGACCGATGCCAAGCCTGCGCCAGCCCCGCAAGCAATCAGAAAGATGCGGTCCTTAAACGATAAGTCTAGTACTCGTCCAAGCGGAGTTGCCAATAAGGCCCCAATCTCTCGGGGTGCTCCTTCTTTTCCTACTGGTGCACCAGCTCCTACGGCAATGATTTGCCAGGTGGAATGGAGTAGCTGCTTCCAGAAATGAAGACGGGGACGTGAAGCTTCCTCCTTCATCTGGCCCTTGATAGAAAGGATGTTTCCTTTTCGTTGCAGGAAATACCAGACTAAGGCTGAACAGCCACCAACAAGAAGGAGACCGGTCAAAATCCGTGAAGGCGCCACTCCATCTGTCAAAAAGCCAGACTGGTGCTCTGAACGCCCAAAAGCCAACCATTCCACCAATTCTAATAGGTAATGAAGAAAGATACCCGCTAAACCTGAAACAAGCCCTAGCAGACAAGCTGCTAGGACTAGTCTTCGTTTATAGGCAATTGTTTGAAGGGATTTCACAATTCTTTCCAATGTTCTTACAACTCAGCAAGAATCGCTTTAAGCAATCCTTTGAAGTCTCCCTTGACGCGCTCAGTCACTTCCACTACTTCTTCGTGGTTGAGCTCTTCTTGGAAACCAGCCGCAAAGTTGGTAATACATGAAATACCAAGAACCTTCAAACCAGAGTGAGCAGCAACGATGACTTCAGGAACAGTTGACATACCGACAGCGTCTGCTCCAAGAGTCTTATATGCACGGATTTCAGCTGGAGTTTCATAGGTAGGACCTGTCACACCAATATAAACCCCATCATCCAGTTTAATTCCCAATTTGTCAGCCACTTGATGAGCAGTCTCACGGTATTCTGGAGTGTAAGCTTTCGACATATCAGGGAAACGTGGACCAAAGTCATCCAAGTTTTCACCAATCAATGGGTTTTGACCAGTCATGTTGATGTGGTCAGTGATGGCCATCAAAGTACCAGGACCGAAGCCAATACCACCTGCAGCGTTGGTGACAAGCACTCCTTCACATCCCAAAACTTTCATGACACGAACTGGGAAAGTCACCACTTCCAATGGGTTTCCTTCGTAGAAGTGGAAACGTCCTTGAAGGGCCAAGACTTTACGTCCAGCAAGATCACCATAAACCAATTTACCAGCGTGTCCGACTACTGTTGATTGACCCCAGTTTGGAATTTCGGAGTAGTCTACTACAACTGCATTTTCGATTTCTTCAGCCAATTCTCCAAGGCCTGATCCAAGGATCAAACCAAACTCAGGAGCTTCGATTCCTTTGCCCTTCAAAAATGCTGCTGTTTCATTGATTTTTGCTAATAATGTCATTGTGTTCCTCCTATTATTTCTTAAGTAATGTACCGATTTTGTCAAAGGTGTTGGCGTTGCGAATAGTCATCTGTCGATAGAAAGGCATCTTCATCAGATGTTTGTGGTAGGCCGTTTTAGCATAGCTTTCTTCTGAGAATTTCCCCCAGAAAACCGCTAGCTTGCCAAAGTGGAGCACTTCTTCTCCCAAATCCAAAGCCAGCAGCTTCTCTTCTACGGATTCCCTATCCAAGCCCTCGGTGTAAAAGAGGACATCCTTGCGGGTCATTTCTTCCGTCCACCAGTCCGGTAAGTTCGCACATTCTGCTTCATAGTCTTCTCGACTCAGGAGAGAAAAGCGCTCAATAAAGGGATAATGGTTCCCAAAGAAGGTCGACAGCCCCTCCACTAATTGAGTCCGCGGAAGATCCGTCGTAAAGAAGGTATTGCCACTATTGATGTAGGTTTCCACTTGGCCGAGGCCTAGATCCGTCAATTGCTGACGCAGATCCGCCATGACCACCTTATTCTTGCCGCCAACATTGATTCCTCTTACGAGTAAGGCAAATCGCGTCATCTTAGACCAATTTATCTAAGAAGCTTTCACCGATCATGGCTTTCTCCACACCGAAGTTGTCCGCCACTGTCGCTGAGATATCCGCAAAGTGTCCAACTGGGATCAAGCCACTACCTTTGAAGGATTGGCTGTAAGCCAAGAACGGGATGTACTCACGCGTATGGTCAGTACCAGCGTATGTAGGGTCGTTTCCGTGGTCAGCCGTGATCATCAAGAGATCATCTTCTTTTATAGCAGCGATGATTTCCGGCAAGCGCTCGTCAAACTCATGCAAGCAATCACGGTAACCATGTGGATCACGACGGTGACCATAAAGGGCATCGAAGTCTACCAAGTTGGTAAATGAAAAGCCATGTTTAAAGTCTTCTGATTTCATAGCCTTGATCAAGTTGTCAATACCGTGGCTGTTTGATTTGTTGTGGCCCATATCATGGTTGATACCAGCGCCGTTGAAGATATCGCTGATCTTACCAACTGAGTAAGTATCGATACCAGCTTCGTTCAATTTGTCCAAAACAGTTGGCGCAAATGGTGAAACGGCCAAGTCACGACGGTTAGCCGTACGTGTGAAGTTTCCTGGTTCCCCAACATAAGGACGAGCAATGATGCGTCCAAGAAGAGCTGGACGTTCCAATGTGATAGAACGAGCGTATTCACAGATACGGTAGAGTTCATCCAAAGGAATGATGTCTTCATGGGCTGCGATTTGAAGAACTGGGTCAGCTGATGTATAGATGATCAACTCGCCTGTTTCCATTTGACGTGGTCCGAAGTCATCGATGACCGCCGTACCAGAATAAGGTTTGTTAGCTTCGCGGATGACCTTACGACCTGAGAATTCTTCAATCTTAGTAATAATTTCTTCTGGGAATCCATTCCAGAATGTATCAAAGGGTTCTGTAATATTAAGGCCCATGATTTCCCAGTGACCTGTCATGGTATCTTTTCCAAGAGAGACTTCTTCTAACTTCGTTGCGTAACCAGTTGGATTGCTCTCAGCAGGTACAGTCTTTAAGGGTTGTTCACGCGGAATATTTCCAAGACCAAGCTTTGCCATGTTTGGTACATTCAAACCAACTGCTTTTGAGATGTGTCCAAGTGTGTCAGATGCGCCATCAGGTACACCGGCATTGACAAAGTTATTAGCATCTGGAGCTGCTCCGATCCCTACTGAATCCAATACAACTAAATGCATACGATTAAATTTTGGCATTTTGAATGTCTCCTTTATAATTTAAACTGAATACAGTATAACACAAATTTTTGAAAATGTAACGCTTTCATATAAAATTTTATAAATAAGTTTTATATCCTCAGAAAAAAGGACAAAATGCCCTTTTTAAAGTGATTTGCTAATGATTTTTGGACCTTCTGGTGTCCCAACGATGACTTTTGAAACCATTCCTAAGAAGAGACCATGGTCGACAACACCGACAGTCCGGTCCAACTCTTCTGCTAAGGCTTCAGCGTCTGGGATCACTTTCAAATCCAAATCAATGATAAAGTTACCTTGGTCGGTCACAAAGCGCTGGCCCTCCTTTTCACGGTAAGCTGGTGAATAGCCCTTCTTCTCAAAATGACGGAAAAGATTCTCTGCTCCGTATTGAACCACTTCTACTGGTAGTTTAAAGGCACCAAGCGTCTCCACTTGTTTAGACTCATCGACAATCCAGATGCAGTCTTTTGAGTTGGTCGCAACGATTTTCTCCATCAAGAGGGCACCGCCCCCACCTTTAATCCCGTTCAAAGCAGGGTCTACTTCATCCGCACCATCTACGGTCAAGTCTACCACTTCTACATCGTCAATGGCTTTGAGAGGAATTCCCAAACCTGCAGCCTGTTCATAGGTCACGCTTGAGGTCGTTACAGCAGTAATCTTCAAACCTTCTTCCTTGATGCGACGCCCCAATTCAGCCACAAAATAATAAGCAGTTGACCCTGTACCAAGACCGACAATCATGCCGTCAGTAACAAACTCAGCCGCCTTAATGCCTACCTGTTCTTTTAGGTTTACCATCATAGACCTCCATTTCTATTCATATTTAGTATAGCATATTGGCCGACAGATTTCACTAGTTAACTGAAAACCTTTTCAACTTCTCCATCTAAAAGCAATATCTTGCCCCTCTTGCTAGTTTACGATAGAATAGAAGGGAATACACAGGAAAAGAGAAGATACATGATTACTAGAGAATTTGATACTATCGCTGCGATCTCGACTCCGCTCGGTGAAGGGGCTATTGGGATTGTCCGCTTGAGTGGAACAGACAGCTTTAAAATCGCACAAAAGATCTTTAAAGGAAAAGACTTGAATAGCGTGGCTAGCCATACCCTCAACTACGGCCATATCGTGGATCCAGATAAGGATGAGATCCTCGACGAAGTCATGGTTGGAGCCATGCGCTCTCCTAAGACCTTCACTCGCGAAGATATCATCGAGATCAACACTCACGGTGGGATTGCTGTGACCAATGAAATCCTGCAATTGGTGATCCGCGAAGGTGCTCGATTAGCTGAGCCAGGTGAATTTACCAAGCGGGCCTTCCTCAATGGTCGTGTCGATTTGACCCAGGCTGAGGCGGTCATGGATATTATCCGCGCCAAGACTGACAAGGCTATGAACATCGCTGTCAAACAGTTGGATGGATCCCTCTCTGATCTCATCAACAACACGCGCCAAGAGATCCTCAATACCCTGGCTCAGGTCGAAGTCAACATCGACTATCCTGAGTACGACGACGTCGAGGAAGCAACGACTGAGATCATCCTTGAGAAGACCACTGAGTTTGAAGCCCTCTTGACCAACCTCCTCAAGACAGCTCGCCGGGGTAAGATCTTACGTGAAGGGATCTCTACTGCTATCATCGGCCGGCCAAACGTCGGTAAGTCTAGCCTTCTCAACAACCTCCTGCGCGAGGAAAAAGCTATCGTGACCGATATCGAAGGGACCACCCGGGACGTCATCGAGGAATACGTCAACATCAACGGTGTTCCTCTCAAGCTGGTCGATACGGCTGGGATCCGCGAGACCGAGGACATCGTCGAGCGCATCGGTGTGGAGCGCTCTCGCAAAGCCCTTAAAGAAGCCGACCTGGTCCTTCTAGTCCTCAATGCCAGTGAACCCTTAACCGATCAGGATCGCCAGTTGCTAGAAATCTCTCAAGACAGCAACCGCATCATCCTCCTCAACAAGGTCGATCTCCCGCAGCAAATCGAGTTGGACGAGATCCCTGCCGATCATATTAAAATTTCTGTCCTTAAAAATCAAAATATCAACCAGATCGAAGACCGGATCAATGCTCTCTTCTTCGAAAACGCTGGCCTGGTCGAGCAAGATGCTACATACCTGTCCAATGCCCGCCACATCTCTCTCATTGAGAAAGCCGTTGAAAGCCTCCAAGCAGTCAACGAAGGCCTGGCTATGGGCATGCCAGTAGATCTACTCCAAGTCGACCTGACCCGTACTTGGGAAATCCTTGGAGAGATCACAGGAGACGCTGCTCCAGACGAGCTCATCACCCAACTCTTCAGCCAGTTCTGTCTTGGAAAATAACCATCAAAAAAATCGTATGTTTGAAACATACGATTTTTCTATTATTAATTTCCTTGGTCCAGACTTTGAACAGTGAGGTAGGCTTGGTAGACCAAGAAGAGTCCGACTGCTGTCAAGAATGGAATAGCGAGAGGAAGTTCTGTCTCGATTTGGCCAAATGGTGAATTGCCGACAAAGTGAAGACCAAAACCAGATACAAAATAGAACCAACCCGTCAGCATCAACTCCTTGCGACCTTTTGTCGCTTGGACGATTAAGTAGAGACCTACCATGAAGAGGGCTGTGTAGACCCAGTGTGATACGACCCCATTCATGATCCGACCTAGGATACCAGATACTGCGTATGAGAAGCCTTCTGGCATGTCTTGACGGATATAGGCAAAGTCCTCCACAATCTGGAAACCAAGACCAGATGCAATCGCTAAAAGGAAGATAGATTTGATCCGACGCACATTGAACAAGTAGAGGACAAAGAAGATCGGAATCAACTTGAAGGGTTCCTCAAAGAGGGGGCCTGCGATGGCACTCTCATACTGGTTCCAAAAGTCGCTATTAGGCGCTACCGCTTGAATCATCTCGTGGAAATAGGTATTGGCAAAACTAGACAACCAACCTGCGATAAAGCCCCCACCTAGGAGAGAAAAAAGAACCGGAATCCAAGACAACTTCCACTTCTTGGCGAAATGAAAGAGAGCCCAAACAGCAGGAATCGCATAAACTAGGAGCAAGAGCACAGAGATACCAATAATCCCATACTGACTGCCTGTCATCCAACCAGCTGTGATAGACTGCGTCTCATAGGCCAGACCAATCGAGAGCAAGAACAAAAATAGAAACAAAATCGATTTGCGTTTCATAAAAAACCTTTCTTAAAAACAATTAAAAAGGCTGGAATCCCAGTCTTTTTGTCTATATGGATATTGTAACAAGAAAAGCTTAAAAAAACAATAAATGGCTACGGAAATAGCGACTGCTGGTTGCTGCAAATTATTGAAGGCATTTTAGGACCATTCGAAACAACAAAGCTCTAAAACTAGGAAACATTGATACTATCAACTCCACACATCCTACATAGATAGATTCTCTTATATTTTTTACTATCTTCAAAACTATATCTTATACAAATTATTTAATCTTTCTAACTCAAATACATTCATACATACTTCTACTCCAGTAACTACCCCCTTACTATAAATAATTCCACAGGAAAACACAATCCTCTCCTTACTCAAAATATTTGACAATACTACAAATGATTCCAAAACATAATCCTCTATAGTAATAAAACAATTATTTTCATCTTTGAAAAACTCTATAAATCCAATATCCTTACACCTACCACGTAAATAAAACTTAAGTGATTTTAAAAAGTAATCAAAAAACACATTACTCTCCATAGAAAACCTCTCATTTTTAAAATATTCTGACATAATCATACAAAAAATAAGTTTTGGAACCATTCGAAACAGCACAACTCTAAAACATCAACACACGGTCAAAAGTAAACTGCAGCCAAAAGTTAGATAGAAAAAATCTAACTATTGGGGTGCGGTTCAACTCTCAGAATTTCATTTCTATTTCTGTCCCCTGCCGGCATATAAAAGATTCTTAGAAATGTTATTCTAATAGGCTTTTAGATAATTCAGGTCAATTCAGTCTAACTTATTTTTTATCAACCTTTACTTTAACACTTTTTATAACTCATCAATTCATCGATAGTGCTCTTTTGAGTTCTACTTTACTCCGGTAATTCTACCTTCAAGCTCATATCCGTCTGTTGAAATAGCTTCTGAACCGTTGTGAGAAAAGCTAGACCGTTATCAGATGGAGAATATTGGAAAGTAATTAGGATGACTTTTTTATCAAAGTTATCACCATATCGATCCACATATTGCTTGCTTTCGAGGAAGTGAATATAATTGTTGATTTTTTCCTGCAGAATTTCCAAATGGACTGCTTCTATCTCTTCCTCCCAGCCAACTGGATCCACCAGAAGAAGTTCTAAATGACTATCAACAACACCAATAGCGTCAAGTTCAGTTGGTTTGAGCTCTGAAGAAATTGCTTTTTGTAACAGTTCTTCAAATTCTTGATTGGAAAACAATCGTTTAATAGATGATGGATTTACCAAAATACGAACCGGTGAGGATCTAAAGTAATTTTGCCTAGCTACTTCTTTACTTTCCTTAGTCACCCATTCTCCAGTTTGTAAGAATAGCTCAACCTCGAAAGCATCCTGTTCTGACATTAAAGCTTTATCTACTAATTCTTTACTGAGTGGATAAGTAACTTCTCTATCTTGAAAACCTCCCGTCATCCAAGACATTGTATAATTGCCATTTTCTTCAGTTATAATAAACCCATTTCCTTTTATTATTGTCATATTCATCCTTCTCTGCCTATTTCAATGGCGATACATAATCGTCTGGAAGATTGCCTCTCCAGTCAATCCATTTTTGTTCAGCAAGTGGAATTAATCTTTCAAGTTCTTCCTGAGTAAATAATTCCCAACTCTTAGGATTAGCTATTAAAGGAGTTAAGCCTTTTAATATAAATTGTTTCTCACTAGCTTTCTTTTCTTCTTCCGTCGGTGGCCAACAATCGTTCTGAATCTTCCAAGATACTTCTAGTGGTGTTCTCTCCCCACTCTCTAGTAAGGCAAATAATTCATTTGGTAATTCATAAACCGCTAACCAAGAAGCCACGGTTCCTTCTTCTAAAACCAAATAATACTTGTCCTCATTTTTCCAGATGGATTTCCCATATCCTTCAACTTCTTCAAACTGGATAACATCTTCCCATTCTAGGTTTGTTGGTTTCATTTTATACCTCTTTTACTTAAGTGGCGATACATAATCATCTGGAAGTTTGCCTTCAGATTCAATCCACTGTTTCTCAGCAATTGGAATCAATTCTTTAAGTTCTTCCTTAGAAAATAACTTCCTATTTTTAGGGACATCTATCAAAGAAGCTGGATATTTACTTATAAATTTTCTTCTAGACTCTTTTCTCTCTTCTTCCGTCGGTGGCCAACGATCGGTCTGAAGTTTACTTAATACTTCTAACTCCGTTCTCTCCCCACTTTCTAATAAGGCAAATAACTCGTTTGGTAATTCATAAACCACACGCTGAGGGGCAATTCCTCCCTCCTCGGAAACGTAATAAAGATGATTGCCATCTCTCCAAATGTGCTGACCATAACCTTTTACTTCTTCGAACTGGATAACATCTTCCCATTCTAGTTTTGTTGGTTTCATTTGTATTCTCCTAGTGCAAGTTTTTCTCTCAACCAGAATATCATAAAATCAGGCTTCTTTTTCTCTTCCTCAATAGGCGAAGCCATCTTTTACCCATTTTCTAGTTTCTAAATCTAGATTAAAATAGAAATCACTTCGACCAGATTTATCAAAACAATCCTCTTTAAGAGCCTCGCATACAATTCTCAGTTTCTTCTTACTTATCTCAGAAATATATAGCATAGTAAACCCTGCAGGAGATTCAATTTGGTCGATTTTCTCACCTTCTAAATTATAAACCTCTAGTTCTGATGGAACGTCAAAATCGCTGGATGAGCGAAATATGCTCAAGATACGCTGATATTTAGGGCTAAAGCGAAGACAATGTAAATGATGAAAACTAATCTGATGCTTCCCATTATGATTCCAATCTAGGGTCCCTTCTAGTAGATTTTGTTGCCCTAACAATTTTCCTTCTAAACTAAAGTAGAAAATGATTTTACTTACAAAGTTTTCTCCACTATAGACGATAACAATGTTCTTATCTTTATCATATTCTGCATGAATGATATCTGGTAGTTCTATCTTTATTACAGAACCATCCCACTCCCATATGACCATCCGTTCACTGTAATCGATTTTCATCATCCTTCTCCTACTCTAACTCAGATAAATTCGATCTGTATTGTTTGCTCAGTCATCATGGAGTTCACTTCCTCGATGAGTTTATCGATCTCTTTTTGTGAGATACGAATGTGATTGTATGGTGGCTCCCAATTCTGTATACTTGACCTATATACAGTAAAACTTCCATCGGTCAACAATTCACCCTCTGCTTTTAAAACATAACCATTTTCATAGTCAAATGTGATGATAGACCTTGTACCAGAAATTTTCATTTTTCTTCCTTTTCTTATATCCCTTTCAGACTAAACTTGTATAGCACTCATAATCTTTTTTATTTAGTGTTCAAAGATGATAGAACTACCTTAAAAATCAATGTTAACGTTTTCCACTATTATACCATACAAGAACTTTTCCCAAGATCCATCCTTGCATAAACCAACAAAAAAACACTGAAGAATCAGTGTTTCATTTCTATTTATGTCCCCTGCCGGAATCGAACCAGCAATTACTCCTTAGGAGGGAGTTGTTATATCCATTGAACTAAGGGGACCTATAAAAAAAGAAGCGAGATCACTCCCGCCTCCTTGTTCGTCTTAACGACGGATTTCTTTAATACGAGCTGCTTTACCTTGCAATGCACGAAGGTAGTACAATTTCGCACGACGTACTTTACCGTAACGTACAACTTCAATCTTTTCTACACGTGGAGTGTGTACTGGGAATGTACGTTCAACACCGACACCGTTAGAGATTTTACGAACAGTGTACATTTCAGTGTGTCCTTGACCTTTACGAGCGATAACAACACCTTCAAAGATCTGGATACGTTCACGAGATCCTTCGACAACTTTCGCGTGTACACGAACAGTGTCACCAGGACGGAATGCAGGGATATCAGTACGAAGTTGACCTTCAGTCAAGCTTTGGATTAATGGATTCATTTTATTCTCCTATCTTCGTCAATCTTGAGGGCTACTCCCTCAGCGGATAAACTGTATTTTTGTGCTTCCATTACGCACAAAATTTATAATACCAAAAGAATGTCCTTTTGTAAAGGATTATTGCAACTTTTTCGCAACTTTTTGTCCTCCATAGATAGACAGGGCTGGAAAGAGACGCGTAGCCACCAGACAGACCAAGAGAAAGGCTGGCCAATGCTGGAAACCAAAGATCTCACAACCAATCAGAATGGGGCCGATCGTCGTCGACGTTGCTCCTGCGAAGACCGCCGCATAGCCTAAGGCGGCTACCAGATAAATCGGAAGTCCAAAGAAAGTAGCTAGCCAGACACCCAAACTCGCCCCGATAGAAAAGAGCGGGGTTACTTCTCCTCCCTTATAGCCTGCAGCAATGGTCGTCACTGTAAATAGGAGCTTGAGGATCCAGTCTGCCCCAGTGATCAAGCTCTTCCCATCAGCTCCTTCAAAGCTTTGCGAGATCAGATTGGTTCCCAGTCCCGAATAGCGACCTGTCCCAATCAGATACAAGAGAATACTGAGGCCGAGACCGACCACTCCAATCCTCACATAGGGATTGACGAAGGCCTTGGCAAAACCTTGTTTAAACTTGCCTAGCAGATAGGCAAAGAGCTTGCCTGTCAGACCAAATATGAGCCCTAAGAGAAGCAACTGTAAGAATACTTGTAGGGATAGAGATAGCTTGTCTGAAATGACTTGAGTAAACTTCTCTAGCCCCAAGGTGTGAGAGGTCCAACTAGCAACAAAGGCTGCGATTGTCGCAGGATAGAGAGCACGCCATTCTAGTCTCCCTATCACTAGGACTTCCATGGCAAAGAAGATGGCAGCTAGGGGCGTCTGAAAGAGTCCGCCAAAGCCAGCAGCCATCCCAGTGACCAAATAGATCCGTGAAGCGTCTGGACCAAGTCTCTCTCTTCGTAGAGCATGGGCCACTGTCCCACCGAGCTGGACCGCCACTCCTTCTCGACCAGCGGACCCACCAAAGAGATGCGTCATCCAGGTAGAAAGGATAGTCAAGGGTATCAAGCGCTTGGGAATGTCTTTCTCGCTTCCCTCTCCGACTTCAAAGAGGAGCTCCATCCCTTTTTGACTCTTGCCCCCATAGGTGCGATTGAGATAGGTGATCAAGATACCTGCTAGAGCTAGAAAGGGCAAGAGATAGAGGAGATAGTCCGTACGAACTTCTCCAATCCCAATCAAGACCCGCCCAAAGAGGGTATCAATCACCCCAACAATCGCCCCGATTATGAGGGCATCTAGGGTATAAACTAAGGTTCTTTTAATCATCGTCATCTTGGGCACCCTAGTCCGCATCTAATTGATCGGCCTGATAGCCTCTAGACCGCTTCATCAAGTCCCGATAAGTGGCAAGGATGGTTTCCTCATAGCGTTTCTCCTGGACCAAGCTGGCTACATTGGCTAAGACCTCATCTTCTCTAGCCCGGTCCAAGACAGGATTTTGATGGGTTTCTTTGTAGCGAATGACATCTTCTACACAGTGCATCCGGCGTTCTAATAGACGGACCAATTCTTTATCGATGCTATCAATCTCTTGGCGAATCTTCTCTAATTCCATACTGGTCTCCTCACTTTTTGCTACCCATTTTATCAAAAATCGAGCTATCTTACTAGCCCTATCCAGCTATTGAATGTTTTCATCCATAAAAAAAAGTGCCTGCCACATGCAAACACCTTTCTTAGCTATGGATTAGCCAACTTTTGCTGCGAGTTCATCTGCAAAAGCTTCTAATTTTTCAATATCTTCGTCTTCAGCTGACAGATCCACTTTGACGCACTCAGAACCTTTAACCGCACCCGTCGCTGCAAAGACACGATCAAAGTCATCGACCGCCTTACAGAACTCGTCGTAGAAGGTATCACCTGAACCAACGACACCGTAGATCTTACCGTTCAAGTCAAGACCAGCTAAGTCTTCATAAAAGTCAACGATTTCGTCAGGAAGCTCACCATCACCGTAGGTATAGGTCGCTACGACTGCAATATCAGCCTCAAGAAAGTCCTCTGCGTCTACTGTTGTACATTCGTCGACTTCTACTTCGACACCAAGATCACGAAACTTATCTGCTACGATATCAGCAATCTCTTCTGTATTTCCTGTCATACTTGCAAAAACAATCTTTGCTAATGTCATAATTCCCTCCAAATAATAATCTTATGACATTATACCACTTTCGCGCGCATTTTGCATGGGGAAGTTCTGGGTACCTGGCATTGTTCGGAAATTCTCCACCAGAGAGTCAGATAATCTTTTTCTTTTCCAAATGCCCGCCTTATGCTAAAATTGAATGAGAACTAAATGAGGTACTATATGCAGATTACACAGGACATTTTAGAGAAAATCAACCAATACGATACCATTATCCTTCACCGTCATATGAATCCCGATCCAGACGCGATTGGAAGCCAGGTCGGCCTGAAAGAAATCATCCAGACCAACTTCCCAGACAAAAGAGTCTTAGCTACCGGCTTTAACGAGCCAACTCTTGCTTGGATGGATAGTATGGATACTGTCACAGATGAAGACTATGAGGGTGCTCTAGTCATTGTCTGCGATACTGCCAATACCCCTCGCATCGATGACAAACGCTACACCAGAGGCGATTTTCTGATCAAGATTGACCACCATCCAAACGACGATGCCTACGGAGATTTCCTCTGGGTAGACACCGACTCGAGCTCTACGAGCGAGCTCATTACCCTCTTCGCTCTTGAACAACAGCTTGAGATCAGTCCAGAAGCAGCCCGTCTCCTCTATGCTGGTATTGTTGGAGACACTGGACGCTTCCTCTACCCTTCGACGACAAGCCGGACTTTCGAGATGGTTGCCCACCTTCGTAGCTTTGACTTTGACTTTGCCGGTCTTTCTCGTCAGATGGATAGCATGAGCTCTAAGATTGCCAAGCTTCAAGGCTATGTCTATGACAATCTCGAAATCGATAAAAATGGAGCAAGTCGCGTGACCCTTACCCAAGAGCTCCTCAAACATTACCAAATCACAGATGCCGAGACTGCTGCGATCGTCTCAGCACCTGGTCGAATCGAAGACGTCAGCGTCTGGGCTATTTTTGTCGAGCAAGCTGATGGCCACTACCGCGTCCGTATGAGAAGTAAAGCTCTGGTGATCAACGAGATTGCCAAACGCCACGATGGTGGAGGCCACCCACTCGCCAGTGGTGCCAATTCTTATTCCTTAGAAGAAAACGAGCAAATCTATCGGGAACTACAGGAAGTTGCTAAAAATAAATAAGGCTATCATTTCATTCCAAACAGGTGAAAATTCTCAAACTAGAAATAATTCACCTATTTTTTTATAAAAAAAGAATAAATACCGAATGATTACTAAAGAATAAAGACAATTATCAAGCAATTTCAAAAGTTTACTATCCAGAAAAAGGAAAAATATGCTATAATATACACAAAAAAGGAGACAACTTATGAATAAAAACCGTATTTTTATCATTGCTGCATCTGCAGTTGCAATTTTAGGAAGTTTTTTACCTTGGGCCTCAGCTTCAGCTGGAGCATTGGGTAGCATGACCATCAGTGGTACTCAAGGAGATGGTTGGTTAATTATTTTCCTTGCAATTGTATCCATTGTTCTTTCTTGTTTAAAAAACTATGAAAAACCTATGGAAAAACCTTTTGCAATTGGTGTAATCGTCATTGGAGCTATTCAAACAATCATTTCAATTATTGATGTATTCAATATAAATAAATATGCTGTTAATTTTGGTGGCTTTGGAATTTCACTTGGTTTTGGTTTGATTCTTTGTTTACTAGCAGGCATTGCTACTGTAGCTACTGGGCTCTTAGCTATGTCTGGCGGTAAAATCACTAAAGGAACATTCCAAGAACTTGCATCAACAACTAAAGGATTTGCCCAGTCTATTGCTTCATCTGTCCAATCACCACAACAACCTGGTCATCCTGGACAACAACAATGGCAACAACCACAACAAGGGTTTGGTCAACCTGCTCCAGGACAAGGATTCCAACAAGCACCTCAGGCTCCTCAACAACTTCAGCAAGGATTCCAACAAGCACCTCAGGCTCCTCAACAACCTCAGCAAGGGTTCCAACAAGCGCCTCAACAACCGCAACAAGGGTTCCAACAAGCGCCTCAACAACCGCAACAAGGATTCCAACAAGCGCCTCAACAACCTCAACCAGGGTTCCAACAAGCGCCTCAACAACCTCAACCAGGGTTCCAACAAGCGCCTCAACAGCCTCAACCAGGGTTCCAACAAGCGCCTCAACAGCCTCAACAAGAGTTCCAACAAGCGCCTCAACAAGCTTGGCAACCTCAAGAGCAACAGCAGCCTCAACAACCAGAACAGCCAACTACTGAACCTGGTCAAGAATAAAAAAATTTCTATTGATCTTACATGTCCAACATTTCCTTACTAGGTCTGTTAGACAGAGTGGGAAAAGCTTGTCTGATAGGATGAGCTTTTTCCACTTTTTTTCTTTATAAAATGCGAAAAAATTGGTAAAAATCCTTGCCAAACTCTTTTGTTTTTGATACACTAGCTAAGTAACAATCTATGGCTCGGAAAGAGACCATGGCAGAAAGGAATTATTGCAAAATGAAAAAAGATATCCATCCAGAATATCGCCCTGTTGTCTTCATGGACACTACTACTGGTTATAAGTTCCTTAGTGGTTCAACTAAGTACTCTAACGAGACTGTTGAATTCGAAGGTGAAACTTACCCATTGATCCGTGTTGAAATTTCATCAGACTCACACCCATTCTACACTGGACGTCAAAAGTTCACTCAAGCAGATGGACGTGTGGATCGTTTCAACAAAAAATACGGTCTCAAATAAGAAACCAATCAAAACCACTTCCACTTGGCAGTGGTTTTTTCTTGTTCTTCTCCGCACAAAAATACCGCTCCTTCAAGCTTCCTGAAAGAGCGGTTTTCTTGTTATTCGTAGTCGCCACCGGTAAAGTTGAAGTATTCTTCTAGGCTTTTTCCTGAAGCTGCGACGTCTTTTGCATCTTCTCCGATATAGCGAAGGTGCCAGCTTTCCGGCATGTAGCCTGTGCTCGCTTCTTTTCCTTCTTGATAACGGACGATAAAGCCATACTTAGCAGCATTCTTGAGCAACCATTTGCTTGCACCTGCTTCTTGGACCAGATTGCCACTAGTATCGATGAGGTCAAATGCTAGACCTGTCTGGTGCTCACTATAGCCAGGACGAGCTGAGTAGCGATCTGCTGCAGCTGCTCCGTCTTGATTGACATAGCTTTGGTAGAGATCAACCTGGGTCTCATAACTGCGGAAACCACTGTATTGATCGCTGATAGCATAGCCTTCTGCCTGCATGGCTGCAATCAACTCGTGCAAGGCCGCAACAGCTGTCGGATCCTCACCTGGATTGTAGTCTGCAGCTAAGGGGTAGTGCTTGTTGGCGATGACGATATCCCCAGACTTTCCTTGAACACTGTAGTAAGAACCATTGAAAGAAACGCCTTTGTCTACTGTGACTTCGCCTGCCTTCTTCGTTGACTTGTCGCTATCATCAGATGAAGTTGCTTCAGAAGCACTGGTTTCTTTGCCGGCTGACGACTGAGCGACTTGCTTACTGGAAGCAGGCTCTTTTTGAGATGAGCTCTTTGATTCCTTTTGTTGGCCACAAGCACCTAGGCTCAACAGAACCAGGCCAGCAAGCGTCCATTTTGTCATGCTTAATTTCATCATAAACCTCCTAATTACCAGCCGTGACCGCAATAGCCGTAATCACGTAAGTATCCCCCACAGGTTTTAGGGTGTAGGTCTTGTCCTTGCTACTTTGGCTATCTTTTCGGCTGGTCACATAGTGTACAGTATATTCTTCGTGGGTTTTCACGATGATCATTCCGTTCTCTTCGGTAACGCTGAGAACGTTGAAAACACCTGGTGTATAGTAGTCAATTTCAGCCTTCTTGACGCCTCCACCTGTCGTCCACTCCACCATTTCCTTATAGGCTTCACTTGAAGTGTCATAGTACTTGGAGTAGGTGTTGGATCTACTTGAGACAGATGAGAAGATTTCTGTCCGGTAGTCTTGGAGGAAGGAGGTGATAGCAGTTTTCTTCTCTTCTGCCTTCTTGGCTTCTTCTTCCTTAGCTTTACGTGCTGTCTCAGCATCTTTCAATCGTTTAATCACATCTTTAGAAAGTTTCAAAGTGATGACTTCATCATCATCTGAAGTTTCTCCAATAGTGACTTTTGCCTTTTCAGTTGTATAGCTCTCACCATTCAAGTTAAAGACAGCGTGAACTTCTATTTCTTGATGGGCCACTACATCAACTTCAAATAAGGTGCTTGTGCCGACTTCCTTACCATTAACTGCAACCTTGATATCCGTTGGATTGCTGACTTCTTCTGGGAATTCAACCTCAAGAAGACGTTTCTCCGAATTAAAAGTCAAGTTCAGCTTATTTTTAGAGGCTTGAGCCGGATCTAACTTCACACCACTAGAGATTTTTCCAACTTCGGTCTTCCCATCTAGTTGCATGTCTCGTGAAGCAAAGTGAACTTTTCCAAGCTTGGTCGTTTGGTTCTTCTTGAGCACTGTCGACTCTTTTTCGCTGGTCTTAAGCTTGGCATCATCTAGATTCGTAGTTGCTGTGACTTCAAGTGGATAAGTCGTAATGCGGTATTCTTGAAAAATACCAAATTTCTTATTCGCTTTCTCAATTCCAATCAGCAGATTCTGTTTTTTATCCTTGACAATACCTGTTTTCGAAGACTGGGCGATATGATCTAATTCGTAAATGACATCGATCTTCTGAGAAGTCATATAGTCTAGTAAGCTTTGAGCTTCTTCCTTGGTCCACTTATCCTTTTCACTAGAAAGAATGCTAGCTACTTCTCGATAATCCTTATGTTCAATAGCCGTAACCAATTTATCTACTGTAACCTGTGGGCCGGTTGTTGACGAGAAGTAATAACCTAGACCAGACAAAATCAAGACCAATAAACCAAGTAGACTAAAGAGAAAGACTTTCTTTTTCTTACCCTTTTTCTCGCCTTTCTTAACAGAGTCCTCTTGTTCGAGCGCGTTTGCTGTCACTATTGTTTCAACTGGCTGGGGCAGGATTTCTGGTGCCTCTGATGAGCTTGTAACTGGGGCCAAGACATGTGTTGTTTGATTGTCCTCTTCAAACTCAACTGAAGGAGCAGGTACTTCAACGATTTCAAAATTCTGACTTCGTGCAGCTTCAATCTCTTCAGAAACTGGTGATCGTCCATAAAGAGTAACGAAGCGCTCTTCCCAAGCCTGTTGGAGAGGATTTACAACCTCTTCTACCGGTTCCTGGTTTCCTAATCCTGTAGGTTCCGTTGGTACCTGATCAATCGCCACTCCTGCAATCGATTTGATTGCCTTAAAATCAAAGCCAGTCTCTCTTCCTGCAATAAATTCTTCAGCAGTCGGTTTACGACCGATTACTTTTTCAAATAATTCTACCCATTTCTTTTGCATGAATCTTTTCTCCCTCACTATAAAATAGGGAAAGTGGATCTCCCACCTTCCATTTCATGGTATATCTAGAATCTAAAGTTTGAGAAACTTGGAGTATTTGGAATAAAACCTGCAGCTACTTGTTCTAAAATACGAGCATTCACATAAAGGACAAAGATTGCAATGAGAAACACGATTATAGATGATGCCACCAAAAGCAAAAATCTGTCAGCTTTTAAGCTTGATTTGTTCAAACCTAGGTGAACTACATAGCAAGTCCCAACAAAGAATAATAAGAAAATGAGGTAGTTTACTAATCCATAAAATTCATAAACTTTAATAAGTCCTGTTAAGAAAGCAAGCAGAGCAAGTGGTAAATTGTAGACGGATAAGCGTCCAAACTCTTCAAATGAGCGACCATAACTATATTCCTTGTCTTGAAGAACCACGCGACGGACAAAGAATCCTGTTACTTGGAAAGCATAAATAGTAAAGAACATTGAAATCAATGTTAACATAAAGGCACGAAAGTCCATTCCATATCCGCCTGTAAAACCACTAGCTGTGAAAAAAGTTGCCAAGGTCAAGACAAATGCTGTCAAGACATATTGCAAAATTCCATTGAGAGCCTTTGTATTATACTCTGTCGACGGACGTTTCAAGGCTGAAAGGAACCAATTCCAATAACCACCAACAGCTATTCCAAATTGACTTGGTTGTGCATAATAGGCTTGACCTGGTTGAGGTTGACCTGGATAAGGTGCTTGTTGGAATCCTTGACCTGGAGCTTGCCCTGGAGCTGGTTGACCAAATCCTGGTTGTGGCTGTTGTTGAGGCGCTTGTTGGAAGCCATTTGGTTGAGCACCAAAGGCTGGCACTTCTGGCGCAGCATTGAACTGTGGCGCTTCTTGTACTGGTGCTTCAGGCGCAGCAGTATATTGTGGCGCTTCTTGCACTGGTGCTTCTGGGGCAGCAGCAAATTGTGGCGCTTCTTGCACTGGTGCTTCTGGGGCAGCAGCGAATTGTGGTGCTTCTTGCACTGGCGCTTCTGGGGCAACACTAAATTGTGGCGCCTCTTGAACTGGCGCTTCTGGTGCAGCAGCAAATTGTGGCGCTTCTTGTACTGGTGCTTCAGGTGTAGTGTATTGTGGCGCTTCTGAAACTGGTGCTTCTGGTGCTGCAACGTACTGTGAAGTCACTTCTTCTGGTGCAGCTGGAGCAGCAACAAAGCCAGCGTTTGCTTGCTCTGGAGCTACTGGAGCCCCTACAAATTGTGAAGCCTCTTGCGCTGCTTGTTCTTCTTGAAACTCACCCGCAGCCAACGCTTGAGCGATCTCTGCTTCAGTTGCTGAACGACCGTTCACAGCTTCAAAGTAATCAAGCCAATCCTGTTTGATCATAAAATAATCTCCTTATAAAACAAAATACAGATATATTATATAAAAATTTCCACTAGAATTCAATGTTCTACCGGAATTCACAAGCTGGGCCATCCCAACTACTCAAATGCATCCATGCCACCTTGGACGTTGGTTACATCATAGCCCGCTTCTTCCAAAAATTGACAGGCACGGGCTGAGCGCCGACCAGACTTGCAGATGACATAATAGGCTTGGTCTTTGTTCAGCTCTGAATAGCGTTCTGCCAACACTGATAAGGGAAGCAAGGTCACTCCGTCCAGATGAAGAGCATCATATTCCTCCTGCTCACGGACATCGACGACGTTAATTTCTCCTGCCTGGTACTTTGCTAAAAAGTCATTAAATGGAATTTCTTTCATGATTTCTCCTATAGGTTCTATTATGGAAGTGTTAGTATTTCATAGTTAAAGTCAATGGACTCTAAAAAGCGGAATAGGTCTTGTGTTTTGATAAAGATGGTCTTTTCATTGGTGTTCGGATGGAAGGTCATGATCTCTTCTGATACAATGTCCTGATCGAAATAGACGAGAATATCTTTTTCTTCATTGTTTAACAAGCCAAATGGAGATACCGTCCCTGCTGGTAATTGCATTTTTTCAGCTAGCGATTCGGCGGAAGCCATGCGGATCCGATTGGCTCCTACTTGCTCTTTGAAATCATCCATGTCCAAGGGTTTCTGGTCATCCATGATGAGCAGATAGTACTGGGTTTTCTTTTTGTTGGTTAAAAACATGGTCTTTGTCCGGACACCTTCTAAACCTTCAATATAGGAATCGGCTTGCTCAGTCGTGAAGGCAGGTGGGTGTTCCACCACATCAAATTCAATCCCGAGTTCGTCCAATTTGTCTTTGACTTTTTGATATGCATCCATGGCAATACCTCCTATTGTGGTTATCACTCATTATTCTTTTTGAACTCTCTTAAAATCTGCTGAACCCGAGCCTGGAGATCAGGTACTACTTCTGCCTCAAACCAGGGGTTCTTGGCCATCCAGATCTGATTGCGGGGAGAAGGATGGACCAGAGGGAAATAATCTGGCAGGTAGTCCTTGTACCGACGCACCCGCTCTGTCACCTTGCCACTGACCTTCTCATGGAGATAGTAGGCTTGGGCGTACTGGCCGATCAAGAGGGTGAGTTCTATATCCGGACACTCCTTGAGGAGTTGTGGGTGCCACTTTTCCGCAAAGCCCTTGCGAGGTGGCAGGTCGCCTGACTTACCATGCCCTGGGAAATAAAAGTCCATGGGAATGACCGCAAATAAACCCGAATGGTAGAAGGTCTCCTCATCGACTCCTAACCACTCCCTAAGACGGTCTCCACTCTTGTCCTTCCAATAGAGACCTGCTTCTTGGGTCTTGAGACCAGGCGCTTGGCCAATAATATTGATCCGAGCAGTCTTTGGTGCCGCAAATAAGGGCTCGATTCCTTTATCCGTATAGTCTTTGTTTTGTGGATCGGCCATGATGGCCTCTTTGATCCGCTTTAGTTGATCCATTTCTCCTCCTCTAAGCAAAAACTCAGCCAGCAAGTGCCGACTGAGTAGCGTCTTATTTGATGAGTTCGTAGATGGCTTCTGCGTAGATTGCAGCTGCACGGTAGAGATCTTCTACATCCGCAAATTCATTGGCTTGGTGCATAGTGTTCACATAGTCTGGGAACATGGCACCGAAGGCAACCCCACGTTTCAATAGACGACCAAAGGTTCCGCCACCGATTACTTGCTCATGACCTTTCAGTCCGGTTTGTTTTTCATAGACACGCAAAAGCGTTGAGACCAATTCATCTTCCATTGGAACATAGTGAGGGGTGTGGCCGTGGGCAGACAAGCTAACGGACGCCACTCCTTCTACTTTTTCAAGTCCAGCTTTGATGATTTCTGGATCTGTTCCTTTAGGGTAACGAATGTTCAAGGCAATGGTGTTATCTGAGCTGTTTTCGTCGAAGTTGAAGACACCCGCATTCATGCTGAGAGCTCCCATCTTTTCATCCACATGGGCAATGCCAAGCTTCTCACCAGCAAAGTCTTCATGAAGAAGAGATGCTGACACTTGCAAGTATGCTTTGGCATCTCCACCGAAGTCAAACTGGTTCAAGAAGAGAGCCAAGTAGGTTGCTCCATTGATCCCAGCTTCTGGAGTAGAACCGTGGGCAGATTTCCCGATAATGGTGACTTTAAATTTACCATCATCCTCTGTTGCTACTTCATAACGAAGTTGGTGTTCATTGGCAAAGGCCTCCAAGAGACTAACTAGATCTGGCAATTGTCCTGAAACAAGAGCTGTCGCTGACTCAGGTACCATGTTTTCACGAAGGCCACCGGTGAAGCTATGAAGATGCGCTTGACCTGTGTTTTGACCACCAAAATGGAGGTACTCGGTAATGTTTCCTTTTTCTCCGTTGATGATTGGGAATTCAGCATCCGGAGAGAAACCAAAGTCTGGATCAGGAAGACCGACGTGTTTGAAATAATAGTCCATATCGCCCCAGCCGGATTCTTCATCTGTACCGACCACAAAGCGCACGCGCTTAGATACAGGTAATCCCAGATCCTTGATAATCTTCAAACCGTAGTAACAAGCTACTGTAGGTCCCTTGTCATCAGATGAACCACGTGCATAGAGCTTGCCATCGATAATCTCAGGTTTGTAAGGATCTGTGTTCCAGCCACTACCAGCAGGTACCACGTCCATGTGAGCAAAGATTCCGAGCTCTTCTTCCCCTTGTCCAAAGGTGAAGTGTCCAGCATAGTTGTCCACGTTGGTTGTTTCGTAGCCATCACGCTCAGCAATTTCCAAGAATTTCTCAAGAGCTTTGACGGGTCCAGGTCCATAAGGGTGAGTCTCATCTGCTTGGCTGTCATCCCGTTCTGAGTTGATTTCCAAGAGGCTGAAAAGGTCAGCCATCATTTCTTCGCGACGTTTTTCTACTTCTGCTTTAAAGTCAATTGTTGTCATGCATTCCTCCGTTATTTCGATTTAAATTGAATCCTCTAGAATCCCTTCAGCGACTGCCAAAGGATTCTAGAAAACCGGACTTGTATCGTACGAGACGAGGACCATCCGGTTCTTTCTGTTGTTATTAGCGTTTTTCGATGATTTCGTCTACTGGCAAGCGGTAGCTAGGTTCTACCTTCTCTGCTGCGTAACCAACCGTGATCAAGAGTTCTGGACGGAAACGCTCTTCGATTTCCAAGACTTCGTTGACTTTTGATTTGTCAAAGCCAAGGATGATGTTTGAGCCGATCCCTTGGTCCGTCAAGGCCAATACCAGGTTCATTGCGACCAATCCAGCATTCAATGCCAAGTAATCGCTAATCTGTTGTTCATTGTAGCGAGCATATTCTGCAGGTAGGTTTTGCATGAAGTATTGCAACTGCTCCTCTGAGAAGTTCTGGACCCCACCGACACGAGCAATCTTCCGAGCCCGACGTTGCAAATCGGTATCCGTAAAGAGAGCGATGGTCACAGGTGCTTCCATGACTTGGTCATAGTTCCCACCATAGGCTAGTTTAGCCAATTCCGCATTTTTCTGACGAACGACCACGAATTTCCATGGTTGGCTATTGTGCGCACTTGGTGCCAAGGTCGCAATTTCAATAGCTGTCCGCACATCTTTTGGATCGACCGGCTGGTCTGTGAAATGCTTGATCGCATGACGTTTTTTGTTGAGTTCTAGGAATTTCATAGTCAACTTCCTTTTCTAATTCTATTACCTCTATTTTAACACAAAATGAAAGAGCTTGCAGAGTTTTTTCATTGAGGACCCTGTTTCATTTTCCACTAGGCCACTCTCACTTCTACGGGTTCAGATTATTCCGACGCAGGACTTTCTTTTTCAAAGAACTGGCCACTAGAGTCTTGGATTTTGTTGATGATATCATCGTAGTGAGAATTTCTTTCTTCCTCATAGAGATTGTTAATTTCTTGATAGTTCAACGGATTTTCGACCTTGGGCTCTGGCTTGCGACTGAGGAAATCAAGAGTCCCTAGAAGAAGTAAGATTAGGATCACTAAAGAGGTCCAGCCAGTTTCCTTCTTAGGTAGCCGAACTCCCTTGGTCGAAAGAGATTTCCAACTTGGGGATTGAGGCAAGAGCTCATAGATTCTCTTTTGAGTCGGAAAGAGGGTCAACAATGCATACAAGGTCAGAAAGAGAAATGAAAAACTATGGACAGAAATCCAACTATACTTAATTTTCATCTTAAAGGCCTTATAACCAGCTCCCCCCATATACATTTCTAGGGCGAAGACGGCGATCATCAAAAGACAGAAAATCAGGAATTGGCCTTTCCATAGTTTTCTTAATCCTAAAAACTCTTTTTTGAGCGCCTCTTCTTTGTCCTTAGCTTGGTCTACTTCTATCAGAGCTTGGGTGCTTGGTTTTACTTTACTATTGCTTTCAGTTGACCCTACTTTCGCTTCAACTGGTTCTACCTGTCTAGCAAAATAGGCCTCCGCTTCTCTGATGACTTTGCTAAGGTTTTCCTCCACCAGCAGATAAGGAAAACCATTGATCATCCAATTGTCTTTCTTATCTGGTTTATCTGGCTTCATAACACGAAGAGCAAAGTGTCGTCCAACCAAGCTAATTGAAAATATCGCATCATAATATTCAGATCGAACTGAAAAATCAATGCCATAAACAGTCTGATCCTCGGTCAGTTTTTTCGTTTCCATAAAGGAAACGTCCTTTGTAAACGTCGATCGGATTATCTCTTGTACTTGAGAAATATTCTCTTCAACGGTGGCAGGATCAAGGGGGAGTGTTAAAGCAGAAAACGTATCAGTGGAAGTATTCCCTTCTAGACTATCTTTAAACCAATCCAAGAAAGAAGTCATATTGGATACGGTTAGATCAATAGACTGATGGATTGGAAATGCTTGGTCATCTATACTAGAAGGCATGGGGTCTATCTCTTCAAGGACAAACTGCTGACCCGCTATCTCAAAGCTAAAAAAAGCTGGATAATGAGGCAACAAACAAGTAAAGACAACCCTAAAGGGTTCATTCTTTTCGAAGGGTCTTCTCCAGAAGTCTATTATTGCTATTCCCTCAAAGGTCGATTCTATCATTCTTTTAAGGAGGAAACGCTTTTTTAAGAGATTATCAGGAGTCAGTGTTTCAGAAAACATAAGGCCAGGTTGATCCAGATAAGCTTTGATCTTTCCAAAGCTATCCCTAAAACGATCTCGATCATACAAAAACTCCATTCCGAATCTTTCAGGCCCCCAAAGGAGTGATACATCGTTACCTTCAACCAACATATTTATTGTTGTCTTATATTCTTCAAGATGAATCTCAAGAATAAAAGTCGGACCATAAGCACTCCGGGCTGTCGTTTCTATGTCTACAATTTCGAAATGCTCACCAAAAACATGTTGAAGGGCTTGTCGGATATCATTTACCACAAGCTCTCTATGCTGATCAACAGTTAAACCCATTTCTTTATTACTTACCCCTTATGCGTTTTTATAGACTCAAGGAAAGCATTAACCTCCTTTAGATAGTCGTGTTGTTCAATCAAAGAAGTTAGAAGCTCGATGTTATGACCCCGATAGTTATCCTCGCGTCTCAGTTCTTCGTACATCTCAATAAAAGGAAGGCCCTTGTCCTTAGCATCTTGGAGCTCTGCTTCATAGTCATAGGCCACCTTCCGAAAGTGCAGGTTGGTCACCCCATCTGCCTCGACATCGATCAGAGCATACTGGGCCCTGTGATTTTGAATTGGTTCCCAGTCGAAATAAGGCATGCCAATAGTCCCCGGATTGAGGATCTGCTGACCCTGACTGCCATAGCGAAGCAACTGCTTGTGAACATGACCGTAAATCGCCATATCCGTATGGTCATCGAGCAATTGGTCAAAGTTCTCCGTCGCATTTGCTGGACGCAAGTCTCCACCGTAATTCTTTTCTGGCAAATTGTGGGTCAGTGAAAAACGAATACCATTGACCTCCTTCTTTTCTACCAAGGGAAGGGAACGAAGCCAATCTATCCGCTTAGGATCTAGTCCTTCCATGAGGTACTGAGTGAGGCGAAGAAGTTGGATCTCCTGCGGATCCTCAAGCCCGTACTCGCCATCTAAAGCCTCTAGGACACAATCGTCCCAATTTCCACGAACAGCAGCTGTAATCGGAATCGCATCTAGCAATTCAAAAAGGTCATCTCTTCCAGGTCCCGGTAGCAAAATGTCCCCTAAAAGCCAGTATTCCGTCGCACCTAGAGCACGCGCATCCGCAATTACTGTCTCCAGAGCTGTCGTATCTCCGTGGATATCAGATAAAATAGCGATTCGATGGTTCATTATAAACTCCTTATGATTGGTATGGTTCAGAATCCTCCGCCACTTCCATCAAGGTACTTGCTTCTTCCTGCTTTCCTTGATGGAGCTTGGCTTGCACTGCCTCCGCGACTGCTCGTGGGATGCCGACCGTGACGATCTCATCCACAGTGGCCTCTTTGATCTTGGTCAGTGACTTGAAATGTTTCATCAGCAACTGCTTGCGTTTTGGTCCCAAGCCTTCGATGCCGTCCAGCTGAGAAGAGAAGGAATTCTTGGACCGGAGCTGGCGGTGGAAGGTGATGGCGAAACGGTGGACCTCATCCTGGATCCGTTGCAGGAGGAAAAATTCCTGCGAGGTTCGAGAGAGTTCGATGACTTGGAGAGGATCACCGAAAAGCAATTCATGGGTTTGGTGCTTGTCATTCTTTTGTAGGCCCGCAATAGGAATATCCAGCCCTAACTCGTCTTGGATCACTTGCTTAGCGATATTGACCTGGCCCTGACCCCCATCGATGACGATCAGATCTGGTGGTGTCAGGCTATCCCGCATAACCCGGCTATAGCGTCTGCGAATGACTTCCCGCATGCTGGCATAGTCATCTGGTCCAACAACGGTCTTGATCTTGTACTTGCGATAGTCCTTTTTGCTTGGCTTCCCATTGACAAAGACCACCATGGCTGAGACTGGACTGGTCCCCATGATGTTGGAGTTGTCAAAAGATTCAATGCGCACAGGAGTTGGAATTTGCAGAAGTTTTCCAAGGTTTTCAATAGCACCTTGGGTCTTTTCCATGGATTTTTCAAGGAGATTGAACTTCTGCTCCAGACTGACCCGCGCATTCTTGATGGCCAGATTGACCAACTGCTTCTTTTCCCCGCGCTGGGGCTTGAGGACCTTGGTATCCACTAGGGCCTTGACCGCTTCCTCATCGATATCCTGAGGGATCAGGATTTCATTGGGGATCAGGTGAGATTTCTCCTGGTAAAACTGCCCCACATAGGTCAAGAAATCCTCGTCCGGATCATTGTAGTAAGGGAAGAGATTGACATCGCGCTCGATCAGCTTGCCCTGACGGACAAAGAAGACCTGCACACACATCCAGCCCTTGTCCACGTAGTAGCCAAATACATCCCGATTCTGCAAATCCTTGGCCATGACCCGCTGTTTGGTCCGCAGGGTCCCAATAGCCTGGATCAGATCGCGGTACTCGGCCGCCCGCTCGAATTCCATGTTTTGCGCAACGGTAGTCATCTTGAGCTTGAGCTCGTCGATAATCTTATCATCCTGCCCCTTGAGGAAATCAGAAACCTCTTGGGCCATGCCCTTGAAATAGGCCTCGTCCTTGTGGCAGACTGTGTGGGCCATGCACTGCCCTAGATGGTAGTAAAAGCAGACCTTAGAAGGCGGATTGGTACACTTACGAAATGGGAAAATCCGGTCCAAAAGCCGCTTGATCTCATTGGCCGCTCCTACGTCTGGATAGGGACCGAAATAGAGACCACCATCCTTTTTGACCTGGCGCGTGATGATGAGGCGCGGATAGCGCTCATTAGTAATCTTGATGAAGGGATAGGACTTGTCGTCCTTGAGCATGATATTGTACTTGGGCTTGTTTTCCTTGATGAGGTTGATCTCAAGAAGCAAGGCCTCAATATTGGACTCAGTGACGATAAACTCAAAATCCACAATCTCAGATACCAGGGCTTCGGTCTTGGTATCGTGGCTCCCTCTGAAATAGGACCGCACCCGATTGCGAAGATTCTTGGCCTTCCCCACATAGATGATGGTACCGTTTTTATCTTTGTGAATGTAACAGCCCGGACTCGTCGGCAAAAGCTCGAGCTTGGATTTAATCAAGTTATTCATACTCTCTATTATAGCAAAAAAGAGGGTGGGACAGTTGAGTAGGGCTGTAAAAGCTGATAAAATCAGCGTAGTAGAGCCCACTCAACCACTGCGTATTGCTCGACAATCCAAAAAAAATTGAGAGGCTAGGACTTTTGTCCCAGCCTCTTTGATATTAATAGCCTCTTAGGTAAGGAAGTAAGGACATAAAGGTTGTCCCAAGGACCAAGACCCAGAACCAGAAGGAATACATGCTTCTTTGGAAGACGCCTGGTGCTGGTCGGTTTTCTTGAATGTAGTGAAAAATAGCTTTTCTCTTTAAAATCAAGACGATGGTAAAGACGATGGTTCCACCTAAAAAGACGAGAATTTGAACCCACTCGGCCACATTCATATTGACATGCGTGCCGAGGTAATGAAGCCCTTGAGAGAGGACCAGGTTGTTAAAGATATGGTAGAAAATAGCCCACCAGATCGAATACTCGAAGGTCAAGTAGCCAAAACCAAAGCCGATAATCGTCGCAAAGAACAACTGATCAAAATTGGCATGGAACATTCCAAAAGCCAGCGCTGTCATGACAATCGCAAAGACTTTTCCATACTTTTCTAAGGCTCTCAAGCCAGCTGCCCGGAATACCAATTCCTCTGTGATAGGACCGATTAGGGTCGCATAGAGCAAGAGACTCCAAGATTGGCTGAGTTGTTCAGACATGTCCTCTTGAGGCTTGAAAAAGCCCAAGGTTTCCATCATGTGGTCTAAGAGCTGAGATAAGGCACTAGAAGCCAATTGGGCAAACCCCAAGAAGGCAATGAACACTAAGAAAGTCTGCCAGGTCATCTTGCGTCCCTTTTGTCTCACATCTCCTTTAAAGAGGGATCCTTGCCGATAAAGGGCAAATAGGAGGACACCTATACTGACAGATATCAAGTAGCTAATCCCATTTCCATTGATGATTTTTTCTACATACTCCTGCTTCTCTGCCATCTCCAATCCATACCGTCCAAACATAAAGAGGGTAACGGCAAAGGTCGAAATGATGCTGACAAAGACCATGACCAAGAGATAGAGGCAAACCATCCCTGAAAAGCTTCCCAAATCCTTTTTGGGATCTATAAATCGATTGAACTGTTTCATCCATTCACTCCACTAATCTACTGTTTTTCTTTTCCGACTCCACCCGTAGCACCATCCAAAAGCCCCTTCATACAAAACAAAGAAAATCAGAAAGGCATGTAGGAAATAGTCCTCCGGTAAAGCTAGAATAATCGGATCCCGATAAGGATCAAAGAGCCAGGTAGCATCTCCGACAAAGAGGACTTGGTGAAAGAGGGTAAAGAATTGATCAAAACCAATAAAGAGGGTCACTCCTCCTATGATAATCGGCAAGAGAACCATCCCACCAAATAAAGGGCGATAGAGGCCTGCGTAACCCTTACGCATCACTGTTCGAATAAATCGTATAGCTACTGGCAACAAGACCAAGAACAAGACCTGGGTCAGGTGAAAGAGGTATTTGACTGCTTGGAAATGATGAAGCCCATCTGGAGAGGATGGAAAATCCGGCATTTCCAGCTTCCAGGTAAAAGGACTGGTCAAATACTGCATAAGGATCTGAAAATTTTTCTGGATGACTGCAGGAGCCAAACCAGTCCTATTCTGGATTCGTAACCAGCTAATCTCCATGGGATAGATCAACCAGGCTACAAGAATGGTCCCCAAAATCACCGTTGCTAAGAGCCAGAGGACAAAGCCCGTTACTTTTAACCGGTCACGCATCGAAATCCCACTCCGCTAAACTCAATAGGACGTGCGTTGGTGGCAAGGGCAGGTCTGGTACTTCTTCTGGCTTGGTAAAGCCAGTGGTCACCAGCAAAGTAGGGATACCATTGTCAATCCCTGCTCGGATGTCGGTCAGGTAATTGTCACCCACCATGACCACTTCTTCACGCTCTAGTCCTAGGTGAGCGATGGCCTTATCCATGATAATGGCATTGGGCTTCCCGATAAAGGTTGGCTTCACGCGCGTCGCCGCTTCGATCAGGGCATTTAGAGCACCTGCCCCTGGCATCATTCCGCGCTCTGTCGGGATATTGAGGTCTGGATTTGTCCCGATGAAATGGGCTCCCTTTTGAATAGCCAAGGTCGCGATGGAGAATTTCTCATAGTCCACTTCCCAATCGAGACCCACCACGACATAGGCTGGATTCACGGTATCTTCGACAAAGCCTGCCTCAGCAATGGCCTGTTTCAAGCCCACATCTCCAATGACATAGGCAGTTTTCCCAAAATTCATGTCCACCATATAATCAATGGTTGCTAGTGTCGCTGTATAGATGGTATCCAGTGGCGTTTCGATATTGAACTGGCCTGCCAGCATCTCTTGAACCATTTCCGGTGTCCGAGTAGTATTGTTGGTCACAAAGAGATAGGGGATCTGACGCTCTTGCAATTCGTGGACAAAGGCTTCCCCAGCTGGGATCCGCTCTTTGCCCTTGTAGATGGTTCCGTCTAAGTCAATTAAATAACCCTTATAAGTCATGGGATTCTTGATCTCCTTGTTCACTTGCTTCCTCTGCTACTTTCTCCTGATCTTGAAACTGGCCTCCTGCTCCATACAGAAGCAAACAAGCCCCATATAAGGCAAATTGAAGGACCAAACCGAAGAAATTGATACTTGCTTTTCCAGCCTGAGTAAAGAGAAAGGATGAAATCATCAAGATGACGATGGTCACCATCAAGCCACCGATCTTAGCCTGATCAATGGTAATGGTATAGACGCCGGTCTCTTTTTCCTCATTGCTTTCTTTCCCTGCCTGGATAGGCTTCATGGTCTCGATGAAATCTGTCATTAAAGTCGCTGCGAGGCTGACAGTCGTACTAAAGAGGACACCTTGGGAGAGCTTATCAAAGAAGTTACTCCAGAAGCTACCCGATTGGCTGGTGATACTCAAGGAAAAGACAACGACAGGCAGGATAAAGGCCAAAATCAAATGAATCCAGACACGATACCAGCGTACATCTTCCTTGAGAAAACGAAGAAAGGCTTCAAAACTCAACCGATAGCGGATAAAGCGAATCGCTTCCTCAATAAAGATATAAAAGGCTGCGACTAAGGTCAAGAAACCATCTCCCAACACATAGAGGGGATTTTTCTTACGACGAGCATGAGCAACAACCCGCCGTTGAACCTCCATCAAGTCTTCTTTTTTCTGTTTTAATCTTCGCTTTTCCATAATGTTTCCTTATCTATTTCTTCCCAAGTGATGAGGGCTTGGGCGTGGATTTGGCCTTCTGATGAGATGACATGGTTACTGATCATCCCTTCCCGCTCGACGCTAGAGGTGATCATGCCTCCAGGCAAGACTTCCTTGACATACTTGAGATGGACCCGTTTAGGGATATGCTGGGTTAGGAATTCCGCTCCCATGACTTCAAAGACCCAGTCCAAGTACTTGCTGTTGTTGACATGGCCGTTCATATCGAGATCATAGAAACGCACATTGTAGTCCTGCTCCATGGCTCCATTCAGTTCTGGATAGCGTGGACCACGGCGGATCTTTTTCTCAAATGGTGACTCATATGGCTCTGTGATCTCCTCTGGCACGGATTGGACCTTGCGGCTGTCCCGATCCATCAAGACGAAGGTCGCCACCATCTCGACGATGGCTTCCCCCTTCTGGTCTCTAACGACAAAGGAACGATAGCAAAAGAGACGATTGTGGGCGAGTGCTTGAGTCTCAATGGTAATCAGTTCATCAAAGACCGGTAGGCGGTGGACTCTGATGTCATAGTCAGTGATGATCCAGACTAGATTGTACTGTTCGAGCAGGTCCCTGTCACTGACACCGATCTCCATGGACTGCATGCCTGAGACCTGCAAGGACAGGAGGATGAGCTGGGGCATCTTGATAAAGCCATTCACATCGCTCATATCAAAAGGAACTTTCATGTCATACTGATAAATTTTAGCCATCTTTTACTCCAATATAAATTTCTCTGCTACGGTATCACCAAGAAACAAACCTCTCTTGGTCATCCGAACTTGCTTGTCATCTGGAACCAAAAGGCCCTGCTCCGTCAGACTGGCCACCACTAGTCCATAGCGTTGGTTAAAGGAGACACCGAATTTTTCTTCAAAACGTGCCTTGGACACACCTGTCTTTTTCCGTAGACCGAGGAACAACTCCTCTTCCATCTTCTCTTCCATTGTCAGGTGTTCCTCTGTGATTCGAGCCTTACCTGCTTCAACAGCCTCTAGATAATGCCGGATAGGTCCATGATTCTTGTAGCGAATCCCGTCCACATAGCCAGAAGCTCCTGCTCCTAGACCATAGTATTCTGCATTATCCCAGTAGACCAGATTGTGGCGACTTTCAAAGCCAGGCTTGGAGAAATTGGAAATCTCATAATGCTCAAAGCCTGCTTTTTCCAACTCTTCAATGATGTACTCAAACATCTCTGCTTCCAGCTCTTCTTTCGGTAGAGGAAGCTTGCCCCGTCTCATCCGATTCATAAAGACCGTGTGGTTCTCTAAAATCAAGCTATAGAGGCTCATATGGGGAATGTCCAAATCGATCGCCTTAGCGACATTTTCCTTGACCTGGTCCATGGTCTGACCGGGCAGAGCATAGATCAAGTCAATGGAAATATTGTCAAAGCCAGCCTGCTTGAGATGGCGGATATTGTCATAAATATCCTGCTCCTGGTGGCTCCGCCCAATCTTCTTCAACATCTTATTATCAAAGGTTTGAACCCCCAGAGAGACCCGATTGACCTGAGAGTCCTTGAGAACTGCGATCTTATCCGGATCCAAATCTCCAGGATTGGCCTCGATGGTAAACTCCTCTACCTCCGATAGGTCCATGACCTTGGGCAATTCTGTCAAGAGATAGGCCAGTTGCTGGGCAGATAGAGCTGTCGGGGTCCCTCCACCGATGTAAAGGGTCCGGAGTTTGCCAATCTCATATGACCGAGTCTCCTGGATTAGGTGTTCCAGATAGGCATCGACCGGCTGATTCTTGATAAAAACCTTCGAAAAGTCACAATAATAACAAATCTGGGTACAAAATGGAATATGCACATAGGCAGAGGACGGTTTAGCTTGCATAACCTTTATTATACCACATTTCGCACCAAAGCCCGAGTAGAAAAGAGAGGGTAAAGCAAGGATTTCCTTGACAAGAAAGAATGAAAGGAATAGAATAAAGCTAATCACATTCGGAGGTAAGGAGATATGAACAACTAAGTTTCGTTAAATAAGATACTTTATTTAGTGGACTGCTTGTTCTATCTCTTTTTGTGTACCCTCTTGCCTATTCTCCAACTTCTTGTTGGCTATATTAGGTCTTTTTCTGCTTGGGTTCCACTTGAATACAGCTCTACTAAATAAGTAGAGCTGTTTTTTTGTCCCAGTAGAAAGGAATCTTATGCTAAAACTATCCCACCTCACTATCCGCCATACAAAAGATTTACGCGATTTGGTTCGCGATCTATCCCTAACCATTCGTGAAGGAGAAAAAGTTGCTATTATTGGCGAAGAAGGAAATGGAAAATCTTCCTTGCTTCACGTCCTCATGTCCCCAAAATCTCTACCAGATTATCTGAGCATAGAAGGGGAAATCACCACTTCCTTTCACTCCTATGCCTATATTCCCCAAGCATTACCGGAAGCCTTGAAGGGAATAACCTTGGAAGAATATTTTTTTGGAGAGGACGAGCTAGACTATGCCACCCTCTACAGACTGGCTGATCAATTGCAATTTGATAGTGACCGCTTTGCAAGCAGCCAAGCTATTGGAAGTTTATCTGGAGGAGAAGCTCTCAAAGTCCAACTACTTCACGAACTTTGTCGTCCTCATGAATTGCTATTTTTAGATGAACCTTCAAACGATCTGGATTTGGAAACCCTGGACTGGCTCCAGCAGATGATCCAAACGAGCCCCCAAACCATTCTATATATTTCCCATCATGAGGATTTTTTGACGCAGACGGCGGATACGATCATCCATCTAAGACAGATCAAACACCGCAAGGAGGCTGAAACCATTGTAGAGCACCTAGGCTATCAAGAATACAGTAGGCAGAGGGAGCAACAATTCAAGCAACAGACTCAGCAAGCTGCTAATGATCAACGAACCTACAAGAAAACAATGGAGAAGCATCGCCGCGTCCGTCAGCAAGTTGAAACATCCTTACGAAACACTAAGGATAGCACTGCTGGACGTCTCCTGGCAAAGAAAATGAAGTCCCTCCTCTCACAAGAAAAGCGCTACGAGCGAGAATTCCAATCCATGACTTCCCAACCCTATGATGAGGAAATCATCAATCTGCATTTCCCTTCCCTCACTCCCTTGTCTCCTCAAAAACGAGTCCTTCTCTTAGATCAGGAAGAGCTCACAATTGGTGACCGGGTCCTAGTCAAGAACCTCTCCCTTACTCTTCAAGGGCAAGATAAGATAGGGATTATCGGTTCTAACGGTGTAGGGAAATCCACTTTCCTAAAAATGATATGGAACCTCTTACAAAAGAATGAGAGCATCCGCACTGCCTATATGCCTCAAGATTACACTGAGCGCCTCCCTCTGACTCAGACACCCGTTCAATTTCTACAGCATTCAAGTGATCGCGAAGAAATCAACACCATTCAATTGCATTTAGCCTCCCTCAACTTTACCTATTCTGAAATGCACCATCCGATCTCTGAACTTTCTGGTGGCCAGCAAGGAAAACTCTTTCTCCTACAACTAGTGCTCACAAGTCCCCAATTTCTACTCTTGGACGAGCCTACCCGCAATTTTTCCCCCACTTCCCAACCAGAAATTCGACGCCTTTTCGCAGACTACCCAGGCGGACTGGTTACAGTCTCCCACGACCGGACCTTCCTCAAAGAAGTCTGCCAAAAAATCTATCGTCTGACGGAAAATGGTTTGGTAGAGATGGAGGCTCTCTAACGTAAAAAAGATTGGCCAGAAAACCAATCTTTTAAATTGAAAATGAAGTCCTCTTAGAAACTTTCCTTAGGTAAGAACGGACGTCAGCGAACTTCGTAGAAGTTCCATGACTTAGTTTTGAACCCAAGGTTTCAAAACTCCCGAGTGAGGCTGGGACAAAAGTCCTAGCCTCTCAATTGTCTTTGCATTGTCGAGCAAGACGCAGTGGTTGAGTGGGCTCTACTACGCTGATTTCATCAGCTTTCACAGTCCTACTCAACTGTGCGGAGGTGGGACGACGAAATCGAATTCTAACGAATTACCGATTTCTGTCCCACTCTCACTTTTCTCACGGCGGAAAGTTTCAATAGAGGATTGGATAATTCTTAATTTGTTAGATTTGTATGAAAGAACAGTTTGTCAATGTTCTCCAAACTTGGTTTTGACCAATTATTTTATCTAATTTTGTCCTGCCTCTTGTCCCATTTCTTGGGTGCGTTTGTAGGCTGCTTCCAGTCCTGCAATGATGTTCCCCCGTAAGCCGACTTGTTCTAAGCGATTGACTCCTGCGATGGTAGAGCCACCTGGGCTACAAACTGCATCTCGCAAGCGGGCTGGGTGCTCGCCTGTCTCTAGGACCATTTGACTAGCTCCTTGGAAGGTCTGGGCCGCCATTTGCAAGGCTTGCTCTCGAGTAAGCCCTAAGCTTACTCCTGCATTTGCCATAGCTTCAATCATCTGATAGACAAAGGCTGGACCACAGCCTGCAACAGCCGTTGCAGGATCCATTAATGTTTCCTCGATTTCGTAGAGAGCCCCTGCTCCTGCTAAGAGCTGGTTGACTTGGGCTACTTGCTGATCTGTCACTGCTTGAGAGCGAGCCAGACTGATAACCCCTTGACCAATGGCTACGGGCGTATTGGGCATGATGCGGATGAGACCCACCTGGTCATTCTGGATCACATCAGCCATTTTTTCTAGCTCCAGGCCTGCAGCCATGGACACCAGCAAGAGATTGGAGCGTTGAACCAAGATTCCTTGATACTCTTCTAGGAGAGGACAGATCTGGTAGGGTTTGACCCCTAAGAAGATGACCTCCGCCTCTTTAAAGGCCTGTTCAAGATCAGACACTGTTCCCCCAAACTGTTTGATGAATTCTTCCACCTTTTGAGGGGAGCGGTTGACCAAAAGTAGGTCTGTAGCTGCTACTTCTTTTGCGACCGCTTTGGCCAGACTGGCTCCCATATTTCCAAGTCCGATAAATGCTACTTTCATGACTTACCTCACTTGACCATTTCCAGTAACCAGATACTTATAACTGGTCAGCTCACGCAAGCCCATGGGACCACGCGCATGCAACTTCTGGGTCGAGATGCCCATCTCACAGCCTAGGCCAAACTCTCCGCCATCTGTGAAGCGGGTCGAAGCATTGACATAAACGGCCGCCGAGTCTACCTGGTTGCTGAAGAGTTCAATGGCTGTCGCATCTTCAGAGACAATGGCATCTGAATGGTGAGTACTGTGGGCTTCGATATGAGCAATGGCTTCTTCTACAGAAGGGACGACCTTGACAGCCATGACATAATCTAAGAATTCCGTATCAAAGTCAGTCTCAGAAGCTGGTGAACCGTTAATGATTTGCTGGGCTTGAGCATCCAAGCGCATCTCCACTGGTACTGGAGCCTCGTCTACCAAGACTTTCTTCACTAGTGGCAGAAAGTCACCTGCAATAGCTTCATGCACCAAGAGGACTTCCATAGCATTGCAGACAGATGGTCGGCTGGTCTTGGCATTCTGAATGATACTGAGAGCCTTGTCTAAATCTGCCGTTTGATCGATATAGACGTGAACAATCCCAGTCCCTGTCTCAATCACAGGGACAATTGCTTGCTCTACGACTGCCTGGATCAAGCCAGCTCCCCCACGTGGAATAAGAAGGTCTAGATCCCCCTTGGCCTTCATCATGACCAGACTGCTCTCCCGACTGGTATCTTCGACCAACTGGAGGACAGCAGGATCAATAGTGGTCGCTTGCAAGCCTGTTTTTAAGGCACTAACGATGGCATGGGCTGTCTGATAGGCATCCTTGCCACTGCGCAAGACAACAGCACTCCCACTTTTCAGGGCCAAGGCTGCTGCATCAGAGGTCACATTAGGACGACTTTCATAAATAATCCCAATGACCCCCATGGCCACTCGTTTCTTCTGAATGACCAAACCGTTCTCCAGGGTCCGCTCCTCTAAGAGTTCTCCCACTGGATTGGGTAGGGCAGCCACTTGGAGAATCCCATCAGCCATGGCTTGAATCCGCTCTTCTGTCAAAAGCAGGCGATCCAGCATTACCTCAGAAATCCGGCCCTGAGCTGCTTCCATATCCAATTGATTAGCAGCCAAAATGTCAGCTGTGGCATCAACCAAGGCGTCGGCCATCGCTCTTAAGGCTTTATTTTTCTCATCACTTGTTGCAGTATTAATACTTTTTTTGGCCTGTTTAGCCAGGCGAATCTGATCGATCGTCTCCATCTAATCCCTCCTTTAAAATTCTGTAAATAAGAGTTCTACCTCAGGTGTGATGGTAATCCAATCATCCCGGTGAATGACGATGCCCTTTGGCTTTTGCCCATGGAGCAAATCCTTAATGGCAGCAGCACCTAAGCGGGTACGCCCTTTCCCAATGACCTGTCCAGTCTCTGCATCATGAACCGTGATAATATCGGAGAAAGAGAAGGCTCCCTCAACCTTTACCACACCAGACACAAGGATACTCTTACCCTCTTCTTTGACAGCCTTAACCGCTCCTTGGTCCAGCCATACAGACCCTTGACTAGGCGCATAGAAGGCCAGCCATTGTTTCTGATTGCGCAAAAACTTATCCTGAGCTGTAAAATAGCTGCCATCCTGAGTTTTCTCTGCCGCTTCTAGAAGAGCGTCTTCTTTCAAGGATGAACAGATGTAAACAGGAACTCCTGACTCTGTGGCAATGGTGGCTGCTTTAATTTTTGTCAGCATGCCTCCTGTCCCATTACTTGAGCCTGCTCCACCGGCCATCTCGATAATGTCCTTGCTGATTGAATCGATCCGTTCCAAACGTTTGGCAGTCGGATCCTTTTGAGGATGCCCTGTATAGAGTCCATCCACATCCGTCAGCAAGACCAAGAGATCTGCCTGGACCATAGCCGCCACTTGGGCACTCAGGGTATCGTTGTCTCCAACCTTGAGTTCTTCAATCGAAACTGTATCGTTCTCATTGATAATCGGAATGGCCCCTCTTTGCAAGAGGACAGAAAGGGCCTGGTGGGCATTTTTATAGCGGCGTTGATCGACAAAGTCATCCTGGGTCAAGAGGACCTGGGCAGATACGATGTCGCGTACCAGTAGATTAGAGGTATATTCTTCTAACAGCAACCCTTGGCCAACTGCTGCAGAAGCCTGCTTGTCCGCAATCTTGGTCGGGCGTTTCTTGAAGCCCAGTGCACCAAATCCAGCCGCAACCGCACCCGAAGATACCAAAATCAATTCATGCCCTTGCTCATGTAAAAGAGCCAGTTGCTGGGTGATGGCCTTGACCTTGCTCCGAGACAAGCTTCCATCTTGATTGGTCAGGGAAGAGGTCCCTACCTTAAACACAATTCGCTTATTCTTCATCCATTCATTCTCCAGAGTATTCGATTGTAACATTATACCATGAAAGCCTTAAAAATTACTAAGAGCAGATCAGGAGTGCCGTTTCCCCACAAAAAAACGAGTTTAACCACAGTAGGTAAACTCGTTTTGATGATTGAATGCTTATCCTTGACGGAGCTGCTCCAAGGTTTCTTGGAAAATCTCCGGTACCTCCACTGAGAACTCCATGACTTCTCCCGTCCGAGGATGGGTAAAGCCCAGTGTCTTGGCATGGAGGAACTGGCCATGGCCTTTCAAAGTCTTGCGAGGGCCATAGACTTCATCACCAGCGACCGGATGGCCAATGTAGGCCATGTGAACCCGAATCTGGTGGGTCCGACCTGTCTCCAATTGCAGCTCGACCAAGCTATAATCCCCGAAACGCTCTAAGACATGGAAACGGGTCAGAGCTGGTTTTCCTTTGGCTGTCACAGCCTGCTTCTTGCGGTCCTTGTCACTCCGTCCAATCGGCGCCTCAATCACACCTCGATCGTTGGGAAGATTGCCGTGGACAATGGCCCAATACTTGCGCAGGGACTTCTTAGCCTTGAGCTCATCTGCCAAGGCTACATGAGCTGCATCATTCTTAGCCACCATGAGAAGGCCAGAGGTGTCCTTGTCAATCCGATGGACGATTCCTGGACGAAGCTCCCCATTGATCCCTGACAAGTCTTTGATGTGATACATGAGGGCATTGACCAAGGTCCCACTGGTATGACCGGCACTCGGATGGACCACCATGCCCTGGGGCTTGTTGACCACTGCGACATCCGCGTCTTGATAGACAATCTCTAAGGGAATATCTTCTGCCTCGTAGGTCACTTCTTCCACTTGAGGAACTTCGTAGCTGATAACATCCCCTTCTTTTACAGTATACTTAGCCTTTTTGACTTGACCGTTGACGAGGATTTTTCCTTCCTTGATCTGCTCATTGGCCAAGCCACGTGAGAGTTCAGTCAACTCTGAGACTGCCTTATCCAGTCGCGCTCCTGCGACTTCTACTCTAACTTCCATGGCTCTCCTCTCTCAAAAGATAAATCAGTAGCAGTCCCACCCCAATGCTTAAATAGATATCTGCTACATTGAAGATGGCAAAATTCATAAAATCCAAGTGGAACATATCGACGACAAAGCCCTGACGGAGCCGGTCAATAAAGTTGCCGATTCCCCCTGAAATAATCAAGGTCAATCCCAACAAGAGCCAAATGGAACCTTCGATATGACGATAGAGATAGACAAAGGCTGCTCCCATCGCAATCAGGGTAATGATGGTAAAGAACCACTGTTGGTTTTCTAACATGGAGAAGGCCGCTCCAGAATTCTTGAGGTAGGTCAAACTAACAACTTTGGGAATGAAGCGACGCATACCCCCTAACGGGATCTCCTTGACAACATATCCCTTCACCGCTTGATCTAGGAGGATCAAGAGGAGGATACTAATAAAAATACTTACTTTTCTCTTCATTACCTACCTCTTCTCATCAAAGTAGGCTTCCATAACTTGGACAAACTTCTCAGCTACCGGTGAGAGATCTACCTCTTCCCGCTTGACATAGACCATTTTATTATTCAGATCATCGATCAAGGGGATAACGGTAATGCCATTCACCGACTGGCTATCCAAGAAGCCAGAACCGGTCGCATAGGCATCGGTCCGCTCTAAAATCCCATTCAGGGTTGCGCGGTCCGTCACATTGAAGAGCTGGGAACTGCTACTCGTATCGACAAAGTTCTCCGAATAGTAGAGATATTCATCCTTTTCCTGGGTAAAGCGAACAGTCGGTAGGTGTGCCAAGTCCTCCATCACTAAGGATTCTTTCTTAGCTAATGGATGGCCCTTGCGCAAATAGATATGGGTCTGGAAAGGAATCAGGTCAACGACTTCCAAGCCCAGTTTATCCACCCGTTGCATGATCCCTTTTGTATTTTGCTTATTGAGGTAGATAATCCCCAGTTCACTATGACCCTGAGCCACTTCATCCAGGATTTGAACCGTTGTCGACTCAAAGATTCGGAAGTCTTTGTTCTCCGGATAAAGGACTGAGAATTGGGTAATCAAAGGAGGAAGGAAATCATAGTGCTGACTCGAGATCGAGAATTCCTTCTTTTCTTCCTCAGGATTGGCATACTGGTTTTGAAAAACATCAAAGCCCTTGACCAATTCTTGGGCCTTTTCATAAAATTCCATCCCGCGGCGGGTCAAGAAAGTCCCTGAACTAGTCCGACGGAAAATCTTAAAGCCCAGTTCCTTCTCCAAGTCTCTCACAGAGATGGACAGACTCGGCTGACTGACATACATTTTTTCAGCTGCTTCACGAAAAGTACCACTATTGGCAATCGCGACAACATAGCGTAATTGTTGAATATTCATGTCTTCTTCCTTCTAACAATATCACTCCATTATACCATAATCTAGAGGATGAAAAAAGATGGGGTTTTATCAAGAGTGCATAAAAAAACTCTCTGATGAATCAGAGAGTTTTTGAATCCGTTTCTTCGCTTTTTATTTTGCGATTGGGTAAACAGAAACTTGTTTCTTATCGCGACCTTTGCGTTCGAAGCGTACTACGCCTTCAACTTTAGCGAACAAAGTATCGTCTCCACCACGTCCAACGTTCACACCTGGGTAGATGTGAGTACCGCGTTGACGGTAAAGGATAGATCCACCTGTTACAGTTTGTCCATCAGCTGCTTTAGCTCCAAGACGTTTAGCTTGTGAATCACGTCCGTTTGATGTAGAACCTCCACCTTTTTTGTGGGCGAAAAGTTGCAAGTTAGCAAGATTCAATTTCAACATAATTGTTTTCCTCCATGTTAGTTTTCTGTGATAACTCTTGTTTGGACGAACTCGGATGAGTTCTCCGATAAGTTTGCCATCCCTAAGAAAAATGATTCAAAGAATAGTTGGGTCATTTCTCTTTGATGAGGTGGAATGTCTGTCGGGATTGAGACCCGCATGAAGCCACCCTCTTCTTCGTTTAATTCTAGTTCCGGTTCATAGCCTGCAAATTTCTCAACTGAGTTGACAAAGTTAATGGCAAGCGTAGAAACCGATGCACACACGACATCTAAGCCGTATTCGCCACTTTCGGCGTGACCAGTAATTTCTGCACTCCTCAGCTCGCCATCTTCGGCTCGTTCAAAGACTGCTTGTATCATGTGTTCTCCTAAAAATTAAGCGTTGATTGCGTTGATGACAACTTTAGTGTAAGGTTGACGGTGACCTTGTTTACGGTGGCTACCTTTTTTAGGTTTGTACTTGTAAGTAACAACTTTCTTTTGTTTTCCTTGTTTTTCAACAGTTCCAACAACAGTAGCTCCTGAAACAAGTGGAGTTCCGACAACAGTGTTTTCACCACCAACAAGAACAACTTCGTTAAATGTAACTTCTTGACCAGCTTCAACGTTCAATTTTTCAACGTAGACTGCTTGACCAACTTCAACTTTAACTTGTTTTCCGCCAGTTTTAATGATTGCGTATGTGCTCATTATGCACCTCCTATGTATTTTTGGGTTTCCCCGTATTTTGTGAAGACTCGCCTAGCATCGTGGGACGAACCACTTAAGCTCAAAGGATGAGCAACGATGATCGAGCGGTTGCACAGGCATGTGCATAGTCAACTCTCTAAGTATAGCACTTCTACTAACCTTTGGCAAGTGATTTCATTTAATGAAAACGGATTTTCAAGTAAATAGCCTCATTCTTTACTTCCATTTATTTCAAATATACAATCTGCCCTTCTTGATTGACATGAACCTCAATAGCTATCGGAGGCTTCAAATGTTTTTTAGCTGATCTGGCAAGACTTTTATTACTATCTGAAACATTGACATTTCGCTCTTTCCCATCAACCGTAATAGTGAAGGTAATTCGAGAATAGGTAGACTTGCTTCCTCCTGTCTCCGTATCAACACCAGTAACTAAAGCCGTTTTTAGCTCGGTTGTCTGATTAGTAAAATAATTGTAGCGCCAAACACCATTGGTCACACGATATCCTTCATAAGCAGGAAAGATAATAAATATAGGAAGAGAGCCAATTATTGTAACAAAAATAGCTCTGCCCTTACTTTTATGGCTTTGACGTATGATTTCCCATTTATTTCTCATGGCCCTCTTGACAGAGCCAGCTTCCTTAATACTTAAATGAAATCCCCAAAATAAGAGAGCATACAAGCTCAGGAAAATCTGAAAATGAACTAAGAGACCAAGTAAATAAGTCCAACTGGGCATTCCAAACAGCAAAGCATTATCTTGTCCATCTTTCCAAGACAATGCTCCCATGAGCCCACTCAAAAAGGAATCCCATTCGTTCATAAATACCCCCTCTTATCTTCAGCATTAATGGATACAATTCTAGATTCTTTCAGTAAAAAGCTACTTCTAAACTCCTACAACAGCCCTTCAATCAGCTCGTCAACTTCATCAGTCTCTGCTTGTGGTTTGATCTCAGTAATCATGATGCCTGCTACCGCACGCTCAACTAAAGCTTCCACATCCATACGTTGCTCATACTGCTCCGCATTTTTGAGTTTCGGATTAGTCTTTGGACGATCCGGTGCAAAGATGGTACAGCAATCTTCGAAAGGCTGGATAGAGATTTCAAAGGTATCAATGGCTTGGGCGATATCGATAATCTCCAACTTGTCCATAGTCACCACTGGACGAATGACGGGCGTATTGGTCACGGCATTGATAGCCTGCATGCTCTCCAGTGTTTGGCTGGCAACCTGACCAAGACTTTCCCCATTGATGATGACTAAGCCACCACGAATTTGACGGATACGGTCTGTAATGCGCATCATAAAGCGACGGGTCAGAGTCATGAGATAAGCTTCCGGCGCCTTGGCTTTAATCTCTTCTTGAATCTCAGTAAAAGGTACCTCGATAAATTGGATATTGCCCCCAAACTTAGTCAATTTACGAGTTAAATCGTGGGCTTTTTTCAGCGCACCCGGGCTGGTATAAGGCGGGCTAGCAAAGTGAACCGCTTCAATGTCCACACCACGCTTCAAGGCTAGGTAACCCGCTACTGGAGAATCAATCCCACCAGATAGCATGAGCATGCCTTTACCAGACGTCCCAACTGGCAGACCACCTGCTCCCTTAATGGTTTCATAAGAGATATAGGCTGCTTCTTCCCGGATCTCTACTTGGAGGTTGATATCCGGTTTTTTCATTTGGGCTTGGATACTTGGGATCGCTTCAAAGACAGCGCCACCCAAGGTTTGGTTGAGCTCACGGCTATCCAACTCAAAAGAATGGTCACTTCGTCTGCTGGAAATCTTGAAGGTCATCCCTTCTTGGTAAATATCCTGCATGATTTCTTGAACGGCTGAAATCAAGGCTGAGACTGATTTTTCAATCTTGTAAACGGGTGAAAAATTTTGAATCCCGAAGACCTGTTTGAGGGATTCAGCTACCTGTTCATAATCCGTTCCATTTAGATAGGCATGGGCTCGGTCCCGATCGGCTGTCACTTTGACAGCTGGGTAAATAGACAAGACATCTGAGATATTATTGCGCAATTTATTAATAAAGCGCATCCGGTTCTTTCCTTTAGTAGAAAGCTCCCCATAGCGGATCATAATTTCTGAATAAGTTAATGGCATAGTAACTTCCTTTTCTTTTCCTTAACGCACCTTACGTGTTTTTTCATAAATCAGTTTGAACTTGGTCAAAAATTGCTCGACCTGACTCATGTCATTTTCGAGATCAAGACTGAGGCGGACTGCTGTTTGTGCCAGAGCCTTATCGACTCCCATAGCAATCAGGGTTCCAGCTGGTTTGCCAGCCTTGGAAGAGCAGGCAGAGGTTGTCGAGATATAAATCTCATACTCTTCGAAAGCGTGGACGATGACTTCTCCTCGCACACCCTTGATGCCGAAAGTCAAGATATGGGGTGCAAAGCCCTCATCTCCTGAGAAGACAGTCACATCTGGATAGTGGGCTAATTCTTCACGAATAACTTCCTTCAACTGATGGCACTTGCGTTCAAAGTCCTCTTGACGCTCCATCGCCAAGCGCAAGGCCTTGGCAGTCGCTGCAATTCCAGCTAAGTTCTCAGTCGTCGAACGAAGGTCCTTTTCTTGTCCGCCACCTGTTAAGAGGGGACTGATCTTTTTGCCTTCTTTGAGATAGAGGAAACCAACCCCACGAAGTCCATGGAACTTGTGACTGGAGAAGGTGGCTAGATCCACCCGTTCTGGCAGGTAGAGAGCGGTTGAAACCTTAGCCAGCGCCTGAACGCCATCGACATGGAAGGTGATGGTCGGACGATCTGCCAATAGATCCGCAATGGCTTGAATAGGCTGGATAGAACCTACTTCGTTATTAACTGCCATGATAGAAACGAGGGTTGTATCAGGGCGCAAGAGTTTTTCCAACTCTTCTACTTGGACAAAGCCACGCGCATCAACTGGAGCAATATCCACTTCAAATCCTTGACCTTGTAGCCAGAGGGCTGATTCCTTCACAGCCGGATGCTCAATAGCTGAGACAATGATATGCTTTCCATAAGGAGCTTTTTCAAAAGCAACTCCCTTGATCGCCCAGTTGTCTCCTTCAGTTCCACCTGAGGTGAAATAGATTTCTTCTGCTTTCTTGCCTAGGAGGGAAGCAATCTGCTTACGAGATGCCTCCAAGATCCGAGTCGCTTGACTTCCCAGGTTGTGCAAGCTGGAGGGATTGCCCCAAATTTTGCTTGCGACTTCTGTGTAGGTAGCCAAGGCTTCTGGATAAGGTTTGGTTGTTGCTGAATTATCAAAGTAAATCATCTTCCACACTCTCCTAGTCAATTTTCAATCATCTTATTGTAACATTTATAGGTTGGAGGGACAAGGATTTGGCAGGCTTCATTTTGTTCCTAGTTTCAGACAGAAAACTTGTAAATTTCTCAAAATAGCTTATGATGAAGATGGAGAGTTTTGTAAAACGCTTACAAGATCCCCTGTTGTTTTTTATGACCTACTCAAGTCCAGAACTGGAACGGATTGAAGTTACAAGGAGACAAGCATGAAACGACCGATCTATTTTTCCATTGCCCTAGCTGGAAGTCTTGCTATTGGAGGACTGCTCACTGTCCTACCACCACTTCCATTTGCCCTCCCTTCTGCCCGACTAGCCTGTCACGGTAAAGGACAGTGTGACCTACAACAGCCCTTGGAGAAGCCACCTTACTTTAGGGAAGATGAAGGCAGTCTCCGAGAAATGAGCCTTATCCAACCAATCCCTGGTGAATCCGATAGCCACATCGAATTCAATTGCTTGGTCGAATACAATGGCTGGTTCCGTCGTATTATCCGTGTCAAAGATGTAAAAGTGATTTCAAAAACCAAGGAATTCAAGGGTAAAATTGACTACTCTATCCCGGATCCAAACAAGATAGAGATTCAGGCGAATGGCCAGTTTATCTCTCCTAATGACTCCTCTAGTTTTAGTAACCATGAAATCATCAGCCAGCCTAGTCAAACAAACCAAGCAATTTCCGTCTCTGAAAAAGGACAGGCAAACTTTGAAACGTCCTCTGAAGCAAGCGAGACTCAAAGCGTCCAGTTTGAAAGCAATTTGAAATTTTAAAAACCTCTTTCATTTCTTCTTAGACATTTTCATAAAAATAACGTATAATGACTAAAGTGTTCACATAAAAGAACCAAATATGAAATGAAGAGGAAACAGATTATGTCACAATACTCACGAAAAGAAAAACACCAAGACAGCAACAAACCATCAAGAAGCGAAAAAGTGAAACAGAGCCTTTCTTTATTCCAGATGATTGTCGCAACGATTGCTAGTCTTCTCGGGATTATCGTTACTTCCTTTACTATTTACAGTATCATGAAACCGACAACTAAGACAGAGGAGAAAAAAGATGGCTCCACTAGCGTTGTGGTTGTCCATGAAAAGGATGGATCTGCTACTGATTCAAGTGCTACCGGAACGGACACCAGTGCTAGCAGCAACCAAGCATCCGAATCAAGCTCTGAACAAACCGATTCTTCACAGGCAGAAACCAGTGCCAGTGAAGCTCCTGCAGACACAACACCATCTGCTACAGATACTGAATCATCTGCTAACCAGTAAAAAAAAGACCGTTTGGTCTTTTTTTGTTTCTAAAATAGAAAAGCCTCTGTCGGCCAGAAATCCTGACTGATAGAGGCTTGATTTTATTTGATCACTTCTTGTGTCTTCGCATAGTTGGCTTCGACAGCTTCTTTTTCGGCTTTCCACCAGTCTTGGTTATCTGTATACCACTTAATGGTTTCTTCCAAACCTGCTTCGAAGTTTGTGAATTGTGGTTCCCAACCTAATTCTTCACGCAATTTTGTTGAATCAATAGCGTAACGCAAATCGTGACCAGCACGGTCTGTTACACGGTCGTAAGCATCTTTTGGTTGTCCCATTTTTTCAAGGATGAGCTCAAGCACTTCTTTGTTGTTCTTTTCACCATCGGCACCGATCAGGTAAGTTTCACCGATACGGCCTTTAGTGAGGATAGCCCAAACACCAGTTGAGTGGTCGTTAGTGTGGATCCAGTCACGGACGTTCTTCCCTTCACCATAAAGTTTTGGCTTGATGCCAGACAAGATATTGGTGATTTGACGTGGGATGAATTTTTCGATGTGTTGGTATGGTCCGTAGTTGTTTGAACAGTTAGAAATCGTTGCTTTGACACCAAATGAACGTACCCAAGCTTTCACAATCAAGTCTGAAGCAGCCTTGGTTGATGAATAAGGTGATGATGGGTTGTATTTGGTTTCAGCAGTGAATTTTTCACCAGGACCTTCCCCATGTCCAGGGAGATCTTCACGCAATGGAAGGTCTCCATACACTTCGTCTGTTGACACGTGGTGGAAACGAATATCGTATTTACGAGCAGCTTCCAAGAGTGTGTAGGTACCAATGAAGTTTGTATGGATAAATGGTGATGGGTCATTCAATGAATTGTCATTGTGGCTTTCAGCTGCATAGTGAACGATCGCATCAGCCTTAGCAGCCAGTTGGTCAACCAATGCTGCGTCAGCAATGTCACCCACAACCAATTCAACACGGTCCCCAAGGATTTCTTCGATGTTGGCACGGTTACCTGCGTAAGTGAGTTTGTCAAGGACAGTCACATGCACGTCTGGATGGTTGTTGTAGACATAGTGTACGAAGTTTGAACCGATGAAACCAGCGCCACCGGTTACGATGATGTTTTTGTATTCAGTCATTTTTTCTCCAAATAGTTTTTAGTTTTGATTGTTCCTTTGGCTAGTGAGGGACGCCAGCAACCCTTCGGTTTCATGGCTAAATCCGGAGCCCATGTCTCCGGATTTCCCTACAAGATTCCCTACGGCAATCTTGTTTCCACTAGGGCAGGAACAATCCTACCAAGCTCCTTGCAGTCGCAAAAATACTGTGCAAGGTTTATTTTTACAAATCTTCTGCTTTTAGGGGTTTGACGTCTTTGAGCAATGGGTGGTTCTTATCTGCTTCTGAGACTTCTGCTTCTTCCAAGTTTTCCCATTGGATGTCTAGGCTTGGGTCTGCATAGTTGACAAAAGCATATTTTGGCTTGAGCTCCAATGCCCAGTAGTCATTGACCAAATAGCTGTAGGCTACTTTGTCAGACAAAACTTGGAAACCATTGGCTACGCCACGAGGAACAAAAATCCCTTTAGAGGCATCGATCACAGTTTGATAGGTGTTCCCAAATGTTTCACCTTCACGAAGGTCTACCCAAGTGCCAAGAACCTTTCCTTCATCTGCCACAGAAATGTACTTGTCCCAAGGTTCTGCATGCAGACCACGTAAGACATGCTTGCGCGAGAAAGAAACGTTATTTTGCAACTTGCCTTCGGCAAAGAAGCTTTCAGGGAAGCCAAGAGGAAGCATTTTTTCCTTTTGGAAGTTTTCCTTGAACCAACCACGGTTGTCCCCATGAACTGGAATATCAAACTCCATCAAACCTGGGATGGCTTCAATCTTGCGGGCTGCTAATTCTTTTCCGAAAAATTGTTCTGTCATTAAACTTCTCCAATCAAACGGAGCAAGTATTGTCCGTATTCATTTTTCTTAAGAGGTTGCGCCAATTCATGGACTTGTTCTTTGGTGATATAGCCCATGCGATAGGCGATTTCTTCAAGGTTGGCAACTTGGACGTTTTGCAAGCGTTGAACAGTCTCGATATATTGAGAAGCCTGCAAGAGACTTTCGTGAGTTCCCGTATCCAACCAAGCAAAGCCGCGGCCCATGAGCTCAACAGAGAGATCTCCACGCTCCAAATAAGCCTTGTTGACATCAGTGATTTCAAGCTCGCCACGAGGACTTGGTTTGATGTTTTTGGCAATTTCTACCACATCATTGTCATAGAAGTAAAGTCCAGTCACTGCAAAATTCGATTTTGGATGTTCTGGTTTTTCTTCGATAGAGATGGCGTTCATATCCGAATCAAACTCTACCACACCGAAGCGTTCTGGATCTTTGACTTGGTAACCAAAGACAGTCGCTCCTTTTTCTTTTGCTTCAGCCCGTTGCAACATCTTGGTTAAGCCATTTCCATGGAAGATATTATCTCCAAGAACGAGGGCAACATGATCGTCACCAATGAACTCTTCACCAATGATAAAGGCTTGTGCCAAGCCGTCTGGACTTGGTTGTTCTGCATAAGAGAGGGAAATACCAAGTTCAGAACCATCTCCAAGAAGCTCTTCAAAACGAGGAAGATCTTGCGGAGTTGAGATAATCAAGATTTCTTTGATCCCTGCCAACATAAGAGTTGACAATGGGTAGTAGATCATTGGTTTGTCATAAATGGGCATCAACTGTTTGGAAGCGGCACGGGTCAAAGGATACAAACGAGTCCCCGAACCACCGGCTAAAATAATACCTTTCATAATGTTAGGCCTTTCTACGTAGTCATTACCCTTATTTTATCATGTTTATATAAAAAAGTCACCTTGCATTTGTGTTGCAAGGTGATGACCGGAGATGAGAGTTGTAGAATTGTTAGCATTGGTCTTACTCATGATTCAAATAGATTACTGCTCCTTGACTGAGCCGTCTGAAAACCTTACCTTGTAGTAGAGCCCACTCAACCACTTCGTCTTGCTCGACAATCCAAAGAAAATTGAGAGGCTAGGACTTTTGTCCCAGCCTACTTCTTCACATACTGATCAACTGGATAATCTGCTGGATCCAAGCGCACCTTTCCTCCTGCCACTAGTTGGGCTAGATGCCAACCAATGAGGGGACCCGTTGTGAGGCCGGACGAACCTAGTCCACTAGCGACATAGAGGCCTGCTTGATCAGGAACAGCTCCCCAAAATGGTGAAAAGTCACTGGTGTAGGCCCGAGTACCCACGCGCTCGCCGACAACTGTCGCTTGAGCTAGTTCTGGATAGTAGGCCAAGGCTTCTGTTTCCATCTGATTTAGCAGAACTTGATCAACCGTCAGGTCAAAGCCCATCTCATTCTCATGGGTAGCGCCCATACTGATTTTGCCATTTTGGAAGGGAATGATATCCAACTCTCCTTCAGGCATGACCACGGGATAATCATCAGTAACTAAGTCTAGCTGATAATCCCGCAACTGTCCTTTTTGGGGACGGACATCGACTTGGTAGCCAAGTGGCTCGAGCACCTGACTCAGCCAGGCTCCTGTCGCTAGGATAACTTGGTCATAGCTTTCTCCTGCTATCTGATAGCCATGATCCGAGGCGGAAAGAGCAACCTCTTCCTTGATGACTCTTGCCCCACTTGCCTTTAGAAGGGTTTCCGTTAGAAGGGCTCCCTCTACATGGGCCCCACCTGATGAATAAAGGAGATTCTCAAACCCTTGCAGACCTGGGAATTGCTGGGCCACTTCTTCTGTGGTCAAAATCGATAAGTCTCCGATTAAGGGAGATTCTTCCCGTCGACTCAGCGCCAACTGATAGAGTTCATCTAATTTCTCTTCCTTCTTCTTAAGGAGATAGACCCCTGTCTGCTGGTAAAAGTCTGTTTCGATTCCGTCCTTGGCCAGGTCCTCTACCAATTCTTGGTAAAAATCAGCTCCCAGACGAGCCAGACGATACCAGGCCTTATTCCGCCGTTTGGAAAACCAAGGGCTGATAATGCCTGCCGCTGCCTTAGTTGCTTGGCCGACTCCATGGTCATAGACGGTCAGATCCACTTGTGCTTCTTTGGATAAATAATAGGCGGCAGTAGACCCTACGATCCCTGCACCGATAATGGCAACTTTCATGATGGCCCCTTAGATATGGTAAAAAGGATTGGTACTGGCTTGACTGCCAATCACTTCAATCTCCCACGCTTCTTCAGCTTTCCACTGATTGAGCTTTTCTACTAGTTTCGAGACAAAGAGAACCTCGATATGGTGCCCTGGATCCAAGGCCAAGAGCCCATCGCTCAGCATGTCTTGAGCCGTGTGGTAGTAGATATCTCCTGTGATATAGACCTCAGCTCCTTTAGCGAGAGCATCCTTGTAAAAGGACTGGCCACTTCCTCCACAGATGGCGACACGCGCAACAACCCGATCCAAATCAGTCTGGTCATAACTGACCAAGCGCAAAGCATCTAGGCCAAAAGTTTCTTTGACCTTTTCAGCCAACTGACCAAAGGTTTGGGCGGACAGCTGACCGATGCGCCCGATTCCGAGTTCTTCTCCTGTTATACTGAGGGGCTCTGTATCTTCAATGTCCAAAAGTTGGCAGAACCAATCGTTGAGACCATCTGGGACAATGTCAATATTGGTATGGCTGACGTAGACTGCGATATCATGCTTGATCAAATCGATATAGATTTGATTTTGGGCCCGATCGGCTACCAAATCCTTGATGGGACGGAAAATGGGCGCGTGCTTGACGATGATCAAGTCCACCCCATGGGCGATAGCTTCTGCCACCGTCTGCTCGCGGATATCCAGAGCCACCATGACCTTTTGGATGTCTTTTTGTAGCGTGCCGACCTGTAGGCCACGGACATCTCCCTCCATGGAAAGCTCCTGAGGACAATAGGCTTCATAGCGTTTGATGACTTCACTTGCTAACATGTAGAACCTCCTTGATTTGTGCGATGCGCTCTTCTAACGATGCTCTGGCAGATTGATTATCAACTGGGACCTGCTCCAAGGCAAAGGCTAATTTCTCTACTTCCTTGGACCACTTTTGGACAAATGCTGGAGCTTGTTCCCGCATCAAATAGGGACCAAAACGCAGTTCCATAGCTGTCAACTCTTGAGAACCCTGTTCCACCACGAGGATCTCATAGAACTTCTCATTTTCTTCCAAGATTGCTTCATCAACAATGCGGAAATCATGGTCTACTAACCAAGCCCGCAGTTCATCTTCCCGATTATTGGGCTGTAGGACCAAGCGAGAGACATTGGCTAATTTTTCAAGACCTGCTGCTAGGATATCAGCAATCAAGCGTCCTCCCATGCCAGCAATGGTGATACAGGAAATGCCGTCTGCTGGTTCAAAGGCAGCCAAACCATTGGCCAGACGGACCTCAATCTTGTCCTCCAAGCCATTATCTGCGACATTTTGGAGGGCAGACTGATAGGGTCCCTCAACCACTTCACCAGCAATGGCAGCCTCAATCTTGCCTTCTTGTAAGAGGGCGATTGGCAGATAAGCATGGTCACTCCCCACGTCCAACAGACGCGCTCCAGCTGGGACGAAGCTAGCCACCAAGTCCAAGCGATTTGATAATTTTGTAAATTCCATGTGCTACTTTCTAAACTTTTATTCCATCCTTTAGTATACCATGTTTGCACCATTAAAAAAAGGCGCAACGGCGCCCTTTTCTTATGCATTAATTTCCTTATACTCTACTTCCAAGCCACGTTTTACAGCTGGGCGATTAGCAATTTTCTCTGTCCAAGCTTGCAAATGCTTGTATTCCTTCACATCTAGGAAAATTCCTGCTCGGTCCCAGACCTTGTCTTGGGCTAGACGGCCATACCAAGACCAGATGGCAATATCCGCAATGGTATAGTCATCTCCTGCAATATAAGGTTTAATCGCCAATTCCTTGTCCAGTAGGTCCAATTGGCGTTTAGCTTCCATAGCAAAACGGTTGATGGCATACTCGATTCTCTCAGGAGCATAATGGAAGAAATGGCCAAATCCTCCGCCTAAAAAAGGCGCGGCACCTGTCTGCCAAAAGAGCCAGTTGAGAACTTCTGTCCGTTTAGCAGGATCAGACGGGATTAATTGGCCAAATTTCTCTGCTAGATACAAGAGAATATTGGCTGATTCAAAGACCCGAATGTCTTGGTCGCCTGATTGATCCAACATGGCTGGAATTTTTGAGTTGGGATTGATGGCTACAAAGTCACTGCCAAATTGATCTCCCTCGCCAATCTTAATCCGATAAGCATCATAACCAGCTTCCACTCCCAACTCTTTTAATTCTTCCAGCATAATGGTGGCCTTGATCCCATTAGGTGTTGGAAGGGTATAGAGTTGGAAAGGCTGGTCGCCTTTTGGAAGAGTTTGTTCAAAGCGGGCACCTGCTGTTGGTTGGTTCAAGCCACCCCAGGCTCCTCCCATCTGGCTCGGTGCTTCCCATACTTCTGGTAATTGATAGTCTGACATCTCTTTTCTCCTTTGTCTATGTTACTACTAGCATATCAAATCCAGTCGCTAGTTTCAAAAATCTGCTACGCTAGCTTTACTTGACTTTTCTTGGCAAAATGATAGTATAGAAAAAATACATTTTTGAAGGAGAAAAATCATGTCCACGATCGACTTTCATAGTTTGGCAAAGACAGAACTACACTGCCACTTAGACGGTTCCTTGTCGCTTCAGACCATTCGCCAATTGGCATCCAAGGCCAATATTGACCTCCCCGATAGCGATGAAGAGCTCAAGCACCATGTCACTGCACCTGCCCACTGTGAGAATCTCTTGGACTATTTGGAAGCCTTTGACTACATAAGGCCGCTCCTCCAAACCAAGGAAGCCTTGACCCTTGCTGCTTACGATGTGGCCAAGCAAGCTGCTTTGGAAAATGTCGTCTACATTGAGGTGCGCTTTGCCCCAGAATTGTCCATGGACCAAGGGCTCACTGTCCCAGAAACTATCGATGCTGTCTGCGATGGTCTACGCCAAGCCCAGGAGGAATTTGGCATTGTTGCGAAAGCCTTGGTCTGTGGCATGCGCCAGTCCGATCAAGATCTCACCTCTCGTATCCTGGCAGAAGCCAACCAAGTTAGAGATCAGGATTTTGTTGGCTTTGACTTCGCTGGGGATGAACACCACTATCCACCACAAGCCATTGATGCCCTCATCCAACAGGTCAAAAGATACAACCGTCCCATGACCCTGCATGCTGGTGAGTGCCACTGCCCAGCCAATGTCGCTCAATCCATGGCCTATGGTATCAAACGAAATGGTCACGTGACCTTGCTAGCGGATGAACCAGAGCTTCTAAATGAGTTTGTGAAAAATGGGGTCACCGGTGAGCTCTGCTTGACCAGTAACCTTCAAACCAAAGCTACTGCCACTGTGGCGGACTTCCCTTACCTCAAGATGAAGGAAGCTCAAGCCCATATTAGTATCAACACCGATAACCGGACCGTCTCTGATACGGATTTGACCAAGGAATATGCCCTCTACCATCGCCACTTCCAAACAACGCCAGCTGACTTTTACCAGCACAATGTCGATGCCATCCAAGCTTCCTTTGCTAGTGACGAAGAAAAGCAAGAACTCCTTGCCAAACTAGAAAAGGCTTACGCTGACTATTTATAAACGAAAAAAGCTAGCACTCAAATAAGTGCTAGTTTTTTAATCTTTCCACAAATCCATCGCCTGTAAGAAATCATCTGAAACTGTGACATTTTCAGGCTGAAGGGCTTCGCGTTCTTGTTGTTTGATTTTTAATTGTGTCAAACTGGTAATGCCCTCCCGTCGCCAATTGCGCAGGATGGCCTGGATATATTTCCAGTGAGGCTTGCCATTAAAGACAGCTTCTCTCAAGGCAGCCTTTACAATATCAGGGTCTGTTTGGTCCTGCTTGACTGTCTGCGTCAAATCTTCGATTTCAAATGGCGTCAATAAACGTCCCAACTCCTGCTCAAAGGTTTTGACCAAATCAGCGAGTTCATTTTCTGCTTGCTTGTCTTGCCCTCGCTGTGCTACTTCTGTCTTGCTTTGAAGCAAGTCATCCAAGCGTTCAAGGGCAATGGTCGCATCAAAAAGAACTTCAATCTCCCCATCTAGCTCAATGGTCCGATATTGGAGCAAACCTTGGTTGGTCAGGCGAGACATGGACTGGTTAACTTCTGCGACAGACTTACCAATCGCATCTGCAATTTGATTAGGTGTGAGGCTGGTTTGGTTGGTCGTGTTTTGCAAGTAAAAGAACTGCCAAACCAGAAAATCCTCTGCGTCTTTAAATAAATGGTGATAATGGAAAAGTAAGGCACTTGGTAAGACCAAATTGCCCGACTTAAATGCTTGTGAATATGTCATACTACCCCTTTATAGGTAACCATAAAATGAAATATCTTTTTCTAACTCCTCCAAACGATAAGGAGTTTCTTGGTAAACTGCATAATTGATCCAATTACTAAAGAAGTTGGCTGCCGCTAAGTTCCACCGCATCCGTGGGTCCCGACTACTGTCATCCTGATCGTAATAATTCTTCGGAAGATCTGGATTCAAGCCTGCTTTGACATCCCGCTGGTATTCCTTGGCCAAGGTATCACGGTCATACTCCAAATGGCCAAAACTATAGACCTCCCGAAGGTCTGGACTGGCCAGGATGGATAGTCCTACTTCACCCCCCTGAGCCAGGACTTGCAAGTTACTCTTCTCTAGCACTTCCTTGAGGGGGACATCTGTATAACGTGAGTGAGGGGCCAAAAAAGCATCGTCAAAGCCACGCATCAAGCGATTCTGAGGATTCATGACTGTTTGCTCATAGATCCCAGAGAGCTTGTCGCAGAGGGCTACTTTTTCAATCCCATAGCGGTAATAGAGACCAGCTTGGGCACCCCAACAAAGATGCAAGGTGGAAAAGACATGGCGTTTTGACCAAGCAAAAACCTTTGTTAACTCCTCCCAGTAATCCACTTCCTCAAAGGCTAATTTCTCTACTGGAGCTCCCGTAATAATCAAGCCGTCATAATAGTTCTCTTTAATATCCTCGAAGGATTTGTAGAAGACTTCCATATGTTCTGCCGCTGTCGTCTTAGACTCATGGCTGGTCATATAGAGGAAATCCACATTGATCTGCAAGGGAGTATTGGCCAGGAGGCGTAAGAGTTGAGTCTCAGTGGCTACCTTAGTCGGCATGAGATTCAAAATCAGAACATTCATCGGACGAATATCTTGGTGCGTTGCCCGAATATCATCCATGACAAAAATATTTTCTGAGCGAAGAATATCAACTGCTGGTAATTTCTTATCTAAGGTAATTGGCATAAAAAGCTCCCATCTTACAAGTTGTTACCTCTTATTATAAGACAGGAGCATATAGTTTTCAATTATGGTTTTTCTCTATCTAGATATAGCTCTAAACTATATTAGTAATGCATCAAGACCTTGTAATCGTAGTCTCCGATTGCTTCGCGGCCTTTGAGATCATCGAGCTCGATCAAGAAGGCACAACCTGCAACCACTCCACCGAGTTTTTCGATCATTTCGATGGTTGCTTTAACGGTACCACCTGTTGCCAAGAGGTCATCGACGATGAGAACGCGTTGACCTGGTTTGATAGCATCGGCGTGCATGGTCAAGGTATCCACACCGTATTCTTTTTCGTAGTCAGCTGAGATGACTTCACGAGGCAATTTGCCAGGTTTACGAACAGGCGCAAAACCAATACCGAGCTCGAAAGCGACCGGACATCCAACGATGAATCCACGCGCTTCAGGGCCGACGATCATGTCGATTTTCTTATCCGTTGCGTATTGAACGATTTCACGAATCGCATAACTATAAGCATTGCCATCTGCCATCAAAGGGCTGATATCACGGAAGGTAATTCCTTCTTGTGGATAGTTCTCAATGCTTGCAATGTAATCTTTTAAATTCATTTCTAACTTCTTTCAAAATTTATGTTTACATTTCATTATACCATGAAAATTTATGAGATGCACTTGAAAGTCTTAAAAAAGCATACTTTAGTGTAATTGTTGACAAAACCTTACTTATCATCAGAAAGCAAATAATTATAAATTTCTTGCACAGATCCTAGGGCCATGAGTTCCTGGTCTTTGACCGTCTGCACCAAGTCCTGATAAATGGAACTAGAGGCAATCTCCTTCTTCTCTGCATCCTTGTTGACCGTCATGATGCCATTTTCAATCTGGACAAAGCCCAACTCTTGGAAGATTTGGATCATCTTGATCAACAAAACTTGTGGAATCTTGAGGTAGTCAGATAGTTGGCTGAGCTTATGGCGAATATCAAACTCAGGGAACTGATACAGCGTTTTGTAGAGTTTGGCATACTGATCCCGACTGCCGTAGCCTGTCAGGTAATAGGCCTTGTCTAGTTCATTTTTAAAATAGACCGCTTGGAAGCTCTGTTCTTGGAAGAAGGCTTTTAAGTCAGCCAGATCATCCGGGATGCGATCGATGACAATAGCAGGGCAATCTTCCCCTTCTTCCAACTGACTAAAGAGGGGGATGGCTTGTGGGAGAGGAGCATTTTTCCCTCGAATATTGTAGAGTTGAACTCCTTCTACACGGGCGTCCACGACCATCAGTTGCAGGGTGGTCTGTCCATTCCACTGATTGACGGACAAGGATACCACCAACTCCAAGTTTTTCGCTTGGGAGTGCTCCAATTCCAAATGGCCCTGGCCAAAAGCCACGACATCAAAATGGGCATCGCCTTTTTGAATCTTCAACTTCAGATGGCTATTACCAGCCCCCATGGTCCGACTAGACTCCACTTGAAAATCACGAATGTAAAAGACTGGCTTCTTATGGTCCATCCCAAAAGGAGCGAGACGGTCAAAACTCTTTAAGGTATCCAAGGTCAGCTCTTCTAGGTCCAACTCCTCATCCACAAAGAGTGTGGATTTGGCCGTCAGGTCAATCCCTTTTTCTACAATATAGTCAGAAAAAATCTCGGTCAGACGAGGGAGCTTGTCCACTTCCAGAGTCATACCAGCTGCACCCGCATGGCCCCCAAAGGCGATAAAGAGATCACGATGGGGATCTAGGGCTTCAAAAATATGGACACTTTCGGGACTTCGTGCACTTCCCTTGGCCTTGCCTTGGTCTATGGTGAGGACAATGATAGGCTGATGGAGCTCTTCAAGTAGGAGACCGGCTACGATCCCTAAGACACCAGGATTCCAGCCTTCTTTTGCCAAGATTTGAACGGGAAGACTTGGGTCGACCATGGCTTTGGCCTCATCGTAGATGGTTTGGACGATCTCCTTGCGCTCTTCATTCTTGGCTTGAATCATCAGCGCAATTTCCAGCGCTTCTTCGTCGTCAAAGCCCGTCAAGAGCTCGACCGCTGGATTTGGGTCATCCAAGCGACCCAGCGCATTGAGACGAGGGGCAATCTGAAAACCAACCGTTTCTTCATTTACATCTTGAGGAGCGATGGTGGCCAGCTTGAGCATTTCCTGGAGACCGATCCGTTGGGTTTGACGAAGGACACCTAGGCCATACTTGACTAGGATGCGGTTTTCGTCTGTCAGACTAACCATATCCGCAATGGTTCCAATGGCTACCAGATCAAGGAAATCTAGGGGCACCTCTTCTAGGAGGGCACAAGCCAACTTAAAGGCAACCCCACAGCCCGCTAGGTGCTTGAAAGGATAATCAGCATCTGGATGCTCGGGGTGAATGATGGCATAGGCATCGGGCAAGACTTCTGGCATGGCATGGTGGTCTGTCACAATAACATCTACTCCCATGCTTTGGGCCAATTCAATGGCTTCGTGGCCTGCTACCCCGTTGTCCACCGTGATGATGAGGGAAATCCCCTGCTGTTCAATAAAATACTTGTAGACACTGGCATTGGGACCGTAGCCATCCGTAAAGCGGTTGGGTAGATAGACAGCTACTTCCGCCCCCATCTGCTCCAGGGTTTCCTTCATAATAGAAGCGGCCGTCATCCCGTCCGCATCATAGTCTCCATAAATTAGGATTTGTTCATAGTCTTCAATGGCTTGGCGAATGCGATCCACTGCCTTGTCCATATCGTGAAGCAGGTAGGGATCATGCAGATCTTCTAGCCGAGGTTCAAGAAAACGATCCAGCGCCTCTTCCGTCTGGATCCCTCGTTCTCCCAACAACTTGGCTGCAGATGCTTCTAATCCTCTCTTCTTTGCTTGCGCTAAAAAAGTATCATCTGAAAAGGGCGCAGCAAACTGCCATTCATATTTTGACGTGATCATCTGTTTTTCTTTTCTCCCTGTCATCTAGTCTTCTTATTATAACATGAATTATTTTTTCAAATGCGAAAAAATGATTTTACAGAAGAAATGAAGAAAGGATTCCCTATCCGGAAATCCTCTCCATCAAATTTTATAAATCATCCCTGTACAGGCTTGCTCTGAAAGTTCGACAAATCCTAAGGACTGGTAAAAGGCAAGATTTTTCTCGCTCCGTTCAGTGACGAGAAGCCGTTGATAGACGGTGGGGAAGGTCGCTAAAGCCTCTTCTAGGAGTTTCTTTCCGATGCCTTGGCGCTGGTGATCTGGTCGCACCAAGAGGTCCTGTACCAAAAGGACAGAGTGGCCATCTCCTACCAAGCGGATGTAGGCAACGAGCTCTTTCTCATCATAGACTCCCAACTGCCAGAGACTGGCTTTGACAGCTTCTTCTAGCATAGTTGGATTGTTGGTATAATTGGTCCAGCCGACCGAGCTGTAAAGTGCGACTAAGTCTGCCATCGCTGGAATCTCTTGTTTGTACTCTAACATCTTAACTCCTTTTTAACCTATAGTGCTGGAAGAAGGCTATATCCCGATAAGGGGACTCCTGACAAACGGCCAGCTCCATCTGAAGCATGGACTCTCGCCAGCCTTCTTGGCCTTTGAAGTGATTGTCCTGCAAGGCATAAAAGACACGAATTCCCTGGTAGTCCTGAACTTCGAGGGCTAGATCTTCTACTGCTGCACCGAGATCATAGGCCTGGGCCAAGCCCATGGAGTGGGTTTCCAAATCTTGGCCGGCTAAGAGATCAAGCGCCTTCTGAGGATCATTTTCAAAGACGACTGTCTGCAGGACGCGGCCAACTTCATTGTGCTTGACGATGGAGAGTAGGCCACCTGGTTTCAAGAGGCGGGTGAATTCCCTGAGAATCACCTTGCGATCCTCCACATATTCCAAGACATTGTGGCAGAGGATAACATCAAAGCTCTCATCTTCAAGACTTGCTAACTGGTCCAAACTCCCGACGAATTGCTGGTAGGGATGGTCCTGGGCCCGCAAGGCCACCATTTCCTCATTGGGCTCCACAGCAAGGACCTCATTGTCTTTCGCTAGGTGGTTGGCCACCAGGCCAAAGCCACTACCAAAATCAAGCACCCGCTTACCTTTGATGTCCTGTAATTGTTCAAAAAGGATATCATAATAGATCTGTCCCCAGGGTTGCCGGAGGTTTTCAAAATAAGCTTGAATATTTGCGGTCATCTGATTCCTCCTATTTGAAGTTAAACATCTTGCTGGCTAGCTTGTCCGAGATACGAGGGAAAAGGGTATAGAGCTTGTGGGTCAGGTTCAAAAGCCAAGGCAGATTGAGCTCACGTTTTGCTTTTCCAAAGTTTTTGACAATTTTCTTAGCCACAAAGTCCGGTTCCAAAATGTAGCGATCCACCGCTTTGACATAGCTTCCGTCTGGGTCTGCCTGGTCAAAGAAAGTGGTCCGAATGGGGCCTGGATTGACCGTCGTCACATGAACACCAAAGGGCATGAGTTCCAAGCGCAGGGCATTGGAGAAGCCAATGGCTGCAAACTTGGTGGCTGAATAAAGGCTAGATTTAGCAGTTGCAACTAATCCCGCCATGCTGACGATGTTAACAATGTGCCCCTTGCCTACTGTCTTCATGCGGGCACCCATCAAGCGTGAAAGGTTCATGAGGGCAAAGGTATTGACTTCAAACATCTCTCGCACCTGCTCGTCAGAAACGCGATCAAAGGTCTCAAAGATCCCATAGCCTGCATTGTTGACCAAGACATCAATCTGCCCATAGCGCTGATAGAGCTCTTCTACCAAGCCTTTGACTGCTGAGGAATCCGTGATATCGATCCCAATGCATTCGGCTTGAGGATGGTCAGCATAGAGTTGTTCCAGTTTTTCTTGATTTCTGCCTAAGAGAATGAGCCGGTCCTCAGGAAGGAGCTTGACCATTTCTTGTGCCAAGCCTCCACTCGCTCCTGTGATGATGATAGTTCGCATCTTAGATCTCCACTTCTTCCAAGTCCTTGACCACATGGACCTTCTCAAACACAGTCGCAGCATCCTTACGCAATTGACTGACGTCCTTGGAGAGGAAGCGGGCACTGATATGGTTGAGTAGAAGGCGTTTGGCTCCTGCTTCATGCGCCACTTCTGCTGCCTGCATATTGGTCGAGTGGCCATGCTTACGAGCAATCTTCTCATCGCCCTTGCCATAGGTAGACTCATGCACGAGAACATCGGCATTGACGGCAAGTCTAATGCTGGCATTGGTCTTCCGGGTATCGCCCAAGATGGTGATGATCTTACCCGGTCGAGGGGCTGAGATATAATCCGCAGCAATGATCTTGGTACCATCTTCCAGGGTAACATCCTGCCCATTTTTGACCTGGCCAAAGAGTGGTCCAAATGGAACCCCTGCTGCCTTGAGCTTGTCTGCGTCGAGGGTCCCCTCCAAATCCTTCTGCATGACCCGGTAGCCGACACAGAAAATGGTGTGGTCCAAGGCCTCGGCATAGACCGTGAACTTATCGGTCTCCATGATTTTCCCAAGTGAACCTTCATCGAACTCATGAAAATGGATCTTGTAAGGCAGGCGTGAACCGGAAACTCGAAGGCTGGTCAAGACAAAGGATTTGATCCCAACCGGTCCATAAATCTCTAGATCAGTCTGGTCTTCATTGGCCTGAAAGGCGCGGCTAGAGAGGAAACCTGGCAAGCCAAAGATATGGTCCCCGTGTAAGTGGGTGATAAAGATCTTGCTAACTTTTCGAGGACGGATGCTGGTTTCTAATATTTGGTTTTGTGTCCCTTCTCCACAGTCAAAGAGCCAAACTTCATTGATCTCATCCAAGAGTTTGAGCGCTAGACTTGAGACATTACGAGATTTGGACGGCTGGCCCGCACCCGTTCCTAAAAATTGAATTTCCATTGTATTCTTTCTAACTTATATAGATCATAGCGGTCCGATTTTTCGATCGAACGGCGATTTTTCCTGGGTAGGCCCTAGCCAATTGGGCCAATTCGTCCTGGTTGTAGCCAGTCAGGCGGATGCTGCCATCTGCTAACTCTTCAAATTGAGACAAAGCTGACAATTCCTTGGTCTCCACCACCTCTCGATCCGTAACATGGCGCATCAAGATCAATCTTTCCTCTTCATAAACGAGGTAGTGAGGAAAGATTTGCGCAATCTCAAACAAGAGATCCATGCTGATAGCTTCTGCTTGCTGGGCAAAGACTTGAGCCAATCCTTTCTCTCGGTAGCAAAAGCCATAGGCCTTGCCAGAGAGATTGAGACGGACAAAGGGTTTGTCCTCCTCGAAGCTGGGACTGGTCTGATAGAGATCAAAGACCTCAGTGACTTGTTCATAGTAGTCTGTTGCTGCATCGGGGCTCTTCTTTTGGTAGAGCTCAGCGAAGTAGGCATTGATCACACTGGGTGGTGGCGTGATAAACTGGAGCTTCTGCTCCTCTGTCAATCCCGCCAAGACCCGCTCCAAATAGACCTTGTCCAGACTGGTATAGCCTCCGTAGCTGAGAGCCATGTTAATATAATCCATGATGATAAAACTCCTCTAGTCTCCATGCATTTTTCGGGGCGATGTAGCCTGTTATGACCTCGCCAGTCTCCTCATAGGAACGCTCAGTCAGAATGGCCATGGTCTCCAAGTCATGGATCCGGTAAGCTTGTTCAAAAGGAACCTGAATCGTAAAGGGCTGGAAGAGTTCCTGCATCTTTTCAAGAAGGATGTCCTGAAGTTTAGTCCGACTATCAGGATCCTTGGCCGACACCAGGCGGTAAGGTGTCTGGGTCGGGGTAAAGTTCTCGACTTTGTCTGCCTTGTTGTAGAGGGTCAAGCGTGGAATATCCAACATCTCCAAATCTTTCATAATCTGAAGGACTGTCTTTTCATGCTCTTCATGGTTGGGATCAGAGGCATCGATGACATGGACCAAAAGATCCACATTCTTGCTCTCTTCTAAGGTCGACTTAAAGCTGGTCACTAACTCTGTTGGCAAGTCTTGAATAAAGCCAACCGTATCTGTCAGAGTTACTTGTAAATTGCCTGTTAGATGAATGCTCTTGGTTGTAGCATCCAAGGTCGCAAAGAGTTCATCTGCTTCGTACTGGGTCTTACTGGTCAAGGCATTCATAATGGTTGATTTCCCTGCATTGGTGTAGCCAATCAAGCCAATCTTAAAAACAGAGGATTCTAAGCGTTTTTCTCGGACCACTTCACGGTTCTTCTCAACCACCTTGAGTTGACGCTCGATATCGGTGATTTGATTGCGGACACTCCGGCGGTTCAACTCCAACTGACTTTCTCCCGGTCCACGGGAACCAATCCCCCCAGCCTGACGGCTGAGCATGATCCCTTGACCCACGAGACGAGGCAAAAGGTACTTGAGCTGGGCTAGATGAACCTGGAGCTTGCCTTCGTGGCTCCGAGCCCGCATGGCAAAGATATCCAAAATCAGCTGCATCCGGTCGATGACCTTCACACCCAAAATTTCTTCTAAATTCACATTCTGGCGAGGGGTCAAACGGTTGTTAACGACAACGGTCGAAACCTTATCCGCATCGACCATTTGGGCAATCTCTTCTAGCTTCCCAGAGCCGACAAAGGTCTTACTGTCGTACTTCTCCCTCTTTTGAGTGTAGACGCCGACGACTTCTGCCCCAGCTGTCTTGGCTAGACTGGCCAACTCCTCCATAGACATGTCAAAGTTCTCCATGCCTTGAAGTTCGACACCGACAATGAGGACCCGCTCCTGTTTTTTCTCAGTTTCTATCATCTAAAAATCTTTCTATATCTTGAAGAACCCGCTCCTTGAAGCCTTCTTCTCCAATCTGGTAAAAATGAACTGTCATCCGATTGCGGAACCAGGTCAACTGGCGCTTGGCAAAACGGCGCGTATTTTGCTTGAGCTGTTCAAGAGCCTCTTCAAGGCTTTGCTCCCCCTTGAAATAAGGGAAGAGCTCCTTGTAGCCAATCCCCTTCGCCGCCTGAACCTCAGGATGGTTCTCATATAGCCACTGAGCTTCTTCTAACAAGCCCTGCTCAACCATGAAATCCACCCGTCGATTGATGCGGTCATACAAGGCTTGGCGATCATCATCTAAACAGATGATATAGGGTTCATGGGCTGGAGCTTGATTTTCCAAGTCCTGACCGAAATGGGCGATTTCCAAGGCCCGCATAGCCCGTCTGCGATTGATTTGCGGGATCTCAATTCCCTCTTTCGCTACTCGGTCAAACAGTTCTTCATCAGTGAGAGGGGACAAGGACTCCCGATAGGCTAGAATATCCTCGTGGGCAACATCCCCTCCTAGGTGATAGCCTTCTAAGAGACTCTGGACATAGAGGCCTGTCCCTCCAGCAATAATGGGAAGGTGGCCTCGTTCTTGAATCTCCTCGATGGCTTGGCTAGCTTCTGTCACAAAATCATAGGCCGAGTAAGTCTCTGTCACCTCGCGGACATCAATCAGATGATGGGGAGCTGCCGACTGATCTTCTGGACTAGCTTTGGCTGTTCCGATATCTAGGGTGCGGTAGACCTGCTGGCTATCTCCGCTGATGACCTCTCCGTTAAAGCGCTTGGCCACCTCGATAGCGAGGGCTGTTTTGCCAACAGCGGTCGGTCCCACTATCACAATTATCTTGTTTTTCATCGTTTTTCCTTGCAAAAATCGCATTTTTTCGTTACCATATATTATAACATAAAAATTTAAAGTTCTAAAAAGGAGAAATTCTCATGGCTAAAGGATTTGGTAAAGGTTTTGTTACTGGTGTTGCTGGTACAGTTGCTGCTGTAGCAGGTGCAGTTTACACATTCAAGAAAAAAGTAATCGAGCCTGAAGAACAAAAAGCAGCTTTCATCGAAGAAAACCGCAAAAAAGCAGCACGTCGTCGTGTATCACACTAATCAAAAGAAAAAACTCCGGGAAACCGGAGTTTTTTTTGTGAATGTAGACAAACTATTTTTACATTACTAGCTAGATAATTTTTTCAAAAAAGTTATTTATTATTTAAGATTTTAAGCAAGTCAAAAACTTTCCGCTGTGAGAAAAGTGCTAGAAACACGATTGTTTCTAGCACACGGGAGTTTTGGAACCTTAGGTCCAAAACTAAGTCATGGAACTTCGTAGAAGTTCGCTGACGTCCGTACTAACCTAAGGAAAGTTTTTCAGAAGAATTTATCTTTAATCTAAAAACTCCGGAAAACCGGAGTTTTTTGTGTTCTTATCGTTCTTTTAACATCTTGGTAGCAAGGTCTAGCATCTCTACTGCCTTTTGGTAGTGCTCGTCCAACAAATCGTAGACGGCATCTTCCGATAAGACGCCACAGTAGACCTCTTCAGGGAAGTCTGGCTGATTGGACAATTCGACATCGTCCATGTAGACCTGGCTAGTGTAGTAATCGCGAAGGGCGATATAGCTAGACTGGCCAGCTTCTACCCGTTTCAAACATGCTTCGAGCTCTTCGATTAAACTTTGGTAGGTGTTGAGATGGCCTTCCATCTCTTGGATTCGTTCAATTGGGGTCATGAGTTGTCCTTTCTATCTGCTAAAGAAACGACTTGCAGCTGCTCACCGCCTAGTAAAATCAAATAGGATTCAACCTGCTCCACACCATATGAACGGCGGAGGGCTTCTGCGTAGAGTTCCAGTTGGGCTTGGTAGCGATCCAGCAATTCTTGAGGGTTCCGGTAACGGTCTGTCTTGTAGTCAAAGAGAAGAATCCGATCTTCCAATAGTAGGTAGCCGTCTAAGATCCCCCGGACCACAAAGTCCTGGCCACTAGCTGGATCTGTCTTGAGCATGGCAAAGGGCGCTTCACGATGGACCTTGTCGGACTCTTTTAGCAAGAGTTGGCCCAAGTCGGTCTGGAAGAAGGCCAAAACCTTCTTGAGGTCGATCCGCTTCTTGACAGCCGGACTGGCATTGACCTCTTGGAGGACCATTGCTAGGCTCTCCATGGTTGGAATCGTCGTCAATGGAATCCGTTGCATCAATTCGTGCAGGGCACTACCGACTGCTGCTCCTGTCACAGCTTCTTCCTTGCCAAAGGTTGGAAACTCAAAGCTTGGTAAGGCAAGATCTGCTTTTTCCATGAGGTCCACTCCGTCGATATCTTGGATAGGTTCATAGAATTTCTTAATTTGGCTCGGAGTCCGCACACTCGGAAGTTGGATGGCTGCTTGGTACTGGGTGTTGAGCCGGTCCACTGATTCTAAGACATCCAGGGCACGGCGGATCTCTTCTGATTGCCGGTTGTCCTTGAGGTCATCGACTGGGAGAGAAGACTTCAACTCCAAGTGACCGATTTGCTCCGGCGTCAAGTCTTGGTCGGTCACAAAGCGGGTCTGATAGGACAAGTGTTGCTGGGCAAAGACTGCCTGGATGGCATAGAGCCAGTCTTGGAAACAATTGATCTCCTTACGAAGAGCTGGGCTCAAGCGTCCATTGACACTGGATCCCCATTTTTTCTCTTCCAACTTATCCTGCCGGCCCTTGCCCACCAGATAGAGCTTGCGCTCTGCCCGGGTCATAGCGACATAGAGGAGGCGCATCTGTTCCGACAAGGATGCTAGACGAATTTCCTCAACATTTCGCTGATAAGGCAGGGTCTCAATGACCAAGCGTACCGACTCGGGAAGTCCCTCTTGATCTGACTCGACGGGGAGATTCGCAACATACTTGATCCCGACCCCATTTTTCCGACTGATGACAGCATTGGTCGATAGTTCCTTGCCGACAAACTTTTTGTCAGTATTGAGGATAAAGACATAAGGAAACTCAAGTCCCTTGCTCTTATGGATGGTCATGAGTTGGACAGCATCCTTAGGAACTGCCTGGGCGACATTGGCCAAGTCGTGTTGGTTTTCCAAAATCTTATCAATCATGGAGATGAAACGTGGCAAACCTTTGAAACTAGAGCTTTCAAAGTCATTTGCCCGCAGGGTCAAGGCATAGAGATTGGCCTGCCGTTGGGCTCCATTTGGCAGGGCACCCACATAATCATAATAGTGGCGATCTTGGTAAATCTTCCAGAGCAGGTCATAGAGAGAATGCGTCTGAGCATATTCACGCCAGGATTCCAATGTCTCCATAAAGCGGGTGAGCTTCTCTCTCAAGCTGGAATCGATCAAATGAGAAGCACTCCCTGTCAGGTCTAGGGCGTGTTGCAGTTTCTCATAGAGATTCTCTGCCTTCTTGCCTTCAACTCCCTGTAAGGCTAAACGAGCCAACTGGTCCTCATCAAACTCAAACATGGCTGATTTCAGGAGGGCCACCAAGGGATAGTCCTGCAAGGGATTGTTAATGGTTCGGAGGGTGTCCAAAAGGACCATGACTTCAACGGACTGGAGGTAGTTTTCCTCTCCTCCATCTGCAACGATAGGAATTTGATAGGCTTCAAAGGCTGAAAGCACCTTGTCGTTGCGAGTCCGAGACGCCGTCAAGAGTGTGATATCCTTAAAGGAAACCTCTTCTTCGTTGTGGAGGCGGATGATCTCCTTGATGACCAAAAGGACTTCACCTGAGGATAGGCTATCCCCTTCTTGCTCCTCGTCTTCAGTTGCTTCAGCCACATCCTGACTGCCATCGTAAAGCAGGAACTCAGTTTCATAGGCGGGTGTCGGCTCTTTCTTATCCGGATTGCCCGCAATCAAGCGGTGGCTCTGGTCATAAAGAATCTCCCCAACTTCCTCGTCCATGAGGCGTTCAAAGACATGGTTGGTCGCTTCCAAGACTTCTACATAGCTACGGAAATTCTCCTTGAGCAGGATCAACTTACCATCAGCCCCTTCTTCTTGGTAGGCCTTAAACTTGTCATTAAAAATCTGAGGATCCGCCTGACGGAAACGGTAGATGGACTGCTTGATATCTCCCACCATGAAGCGGTTGTGACCGTTAGACAAGAGCTCCAACATCCGCTCTTGGGTGTGGTTGGTATCCTGGTACTCATCGACCATGACCTCGTGGTAGCGCTCCTGATAGAGACTGCGGATATGAGGGAATTCTTCAAGGATCTGGATAGCAAAATGGCTGATGTCGCCAAATTCAAAGGCATTTTCCTGCTTCTTGCGCTCCAAATAAGCGGTGGAGAAAGCTTGGACAAAGTCCCTGAGCAAGACTAGCAAAGGCAAGGGCTCATCCTTGAAGCGAATCTGATAGGTTAGCTGGTAGTGCTGGGAAGCTGCTGCCCGCAAGGCTTCGATGCGTTCTTTGCGTTCGTCATTGAAGGCCGTAGCTAGCTCTTTCAGGTCTTCTTTTCGTGTCGTGATGGTCAGACTTCGTCCTCCGCTGGCACGGGAGATCAGGACCACCCGCTCTAAAACCTCAAAAATGGCTTCCTGGCTGGACTGCTCATTAAGACTAGCGATTAAGTCTTGAATAGCAGTGACATTCTCTTGGTACTTGGCCCCAGAAAAGGCTTGCCCCTCATTGGCCAGGTGGAAGGTAAAGAAAGATTCCAGTTCAAAGAGTTGCTCTTTTACCTCTTGGGCTAACTTAGCTAAAGCCTCATCGTAATCAAGTTTCTGATAGCCTTTGAGGAATGACTCCTCTAGCCAGGCCTGGGGATCCGCAGTGGATTGGAGGAAGTCTACCAGTGCATAAACCTGGTCCTTAAAACCAGCTAGCGACTTGCCCTTTCCTGTAAAGTTCTTGACCAGACGACTAAAGAGGCGGTCAGGCCCTTGCTCCTCATAAAAACGCTCAAAGACTTGTTCAAAACAGTCATTCTTGAGCAAGTACTGCTCGCTCGCACTTTGGAGGATGCGAAAGGTCGGCGAGAGGCCTAATAAATAGCCATATTTGGAGACCAGGCGTTGCGTGAAGGCATCCATGGTTCCGATATCACTAGTTGGTAATTCTGCAATTTGTTGGGCCAAGTGGTGCTTGAGCTCCTCATCTTGACTGGCCTTGAGACTTTTCTCCAACTCTTTTTCTAAGCGTTCCTTAAGCTCGGTTGCTGCTTTGACGGTAAAGGTTGAGATGAACAATTGCTGGATGGAAATCCCCCGGTGCAATTGATCCAGGATCCGTTGGACCATGACGAAGGTCTTCCCAGAACCAGCCGAAGCCGAGACCAGGATATTGGTCCCTGATGAATAGATGGCTTCTATCTGCTCAGGGGTCCGTTTTTGTTCCTTGTCAGACTGGGCCTCCTGAACTTGGAGGTCTTGAATCTGCTTAGGACTTAAAAATTCAATTGGTTTCATTGATTCAATTCCTCCTTCATTTTTTCTATCCAGGCCTGGCGGAGCTTGTCACCGACTGGGCGTTTCTCGTAGTGACTTGGATCCAATTTTTCCAAGAAGCGGGCTTGTCCTAGGTGGAGATTGGCTTCAAATCCTGTAATAGACTTGTATTGTTCTACATAGGGAGCAATGCTTCTCCCATTTTCAGTATAAGGGTTAATCGCAAAGTTACCAGACAAGATCCCTTTGGCTGCTTGTTGATAGAGATGGGCATTGTAGAGTAAGAGCAGGTCTAGCTCCTCTTGACTCAGGAGCATGGCCTTGTTTTTCTCATAGTTTTCTCCAAGCTGGCTGGCCTGATCTGCCAAGAACAGACCCTTGTATTGTTGGGATTTTAGAACCGCTTGGACAACATCATCGACCGCCTTGGTATCCTTGAGAGCCACCAAAGGATCCGTCATCTGCAAGTACATGGCTCCAAAGATCCCCTTGTCAGGATCAAAGTCCTGAAAGTCTTTGATAGCGGACAGATAGGTTGGCAATTGGGAGTTGAGACCGTTAAAGAACTTCTCAAAATTAAACTTGGTCTCACTGGACTTGTAGTCCACCACTCCCAAAGCTCCTGTATCAGACAGCCGGTCAATCCGATCAACCTTGCCCTTGACCAAGAGCGGACGACCATCTTCTAGGGTTAAGAAGGGACGATCTGCCTGGCCGAAGAGAGCTTCTTCTCCAATGGTTTCAATGCGATCATTGTGAGCGAGGACACGTCCCGTTGCCCGAGCGGTATCCAGAAGCAATTCTTTTGAAAAAGCAGCCATGGCATTCTCCTGATAAAGGAGGGCAAACTCTGTCTCCTGGCTGGTTTCGCGAATGGCCTTGTTCAAGCGCTCATCAAAATCTCCTTCTGAAGGATCTTTTAGCACCCGTTCAAAAATTCGGTGCAAGAAATTCCCATGGCTTCTCGCATCTGGTCGCAAGTGCCACTCCTCTTGCAAGCCCAAGACATAGTGGAGATAATAGCTGTATTGGTTTTGGTAGTAGGTGTTGAGAGCTGAAGCGGATAAAGATAGAGCCTGACCTTTAGGATAAAGGGCTTCAAGGGTCTCATCTTCTAGGACCTTGGTCGTCAAGCTATGGCTGATTTGCGGGATATGCAAGCCTTCTGACGCTAATTTTTTCCGAAGAACACGAATGGCTACTGCCCAGAAGGTCGCTTCTTCCTTGCTCAACTCCTGGTCAATTTCTCCCTGGTGTAATTCAATCAGTCGAGCTAAGAGGGCCTGGTAAGACCCCATATCTTCACTAGAGGCCCTTGCCTTCTTCTCAATGACATGTAGAGTAAGCGGTGCCTTGGTCAGCTCAAGCAAGTAAGGGGACATCTTATCGTCCACCTCATTGACAAGGATAGGACTGGACAAGACTAAGTGTTTGGTGGCTGCATTGAAGAGAGATAGGGCGACGAAGCGATTCTTCCGTAAGTTGTCCTGACTGGCAATTTGGAGATTGGCCTGTTCGTCTGAAGCTTGGTTCAAGACCTGACGCTCCTCATCCGTCAGCAAGGATTGGTCCTTGACAATCTTAGGGAAGCGCTCCTGGGTCAAGCCGATGGCATAGACATAAGGAGCTGATAAGGGCTCAATCAAATCATAGGACTGAACCGTCACTACATCCACTGTCGCCGGGACCGTCCGATAGCTTGCCAACAACATTCCTGATAAGAGGATGCTTAGGAAATCATCCAAGGTCACCTTCATCTGCTCAAAAACTTGGGCAAATTGCTCTAGTACATGGCTAAAAGATTTCCAGACTTGATCATAGCGTTCCATCTCCTGCTCCGAACAACGACTGGCCAACTCTTGCATGTTTTGAGCCAGCTGTGCATCTTGACAAAACTGGGCAAACTTCTTCAGCAGTCCCTGGCTAGTCTGGCTCTTGGTCTTGTAAAAATCCTGCAGAGGACTGATGACTTGCTGGCGAATCTGATTGAGACGCTCTAGGTCAAATTTGTCCTGGTGGTTGGCTGTAAAGTCACGAGAAAAGGCAGCCAGACCCTTGATCTCTGCAAAACGAACATATTGTTCAAAATGGTCGATATCCTCTCGTGTTAGCGTTCCATAAAGCCCTGTCTTCAAGAGATTGACCACATCCTCGGTCAAAAACCGATAGCGACGAAGACGGTCTAAGGATTCCACCCATTGAACCAGAGGATGCTGGGACATGGACTCACTCTTTCCAAGATAGAAGGGAATCTGGTACTGGTCAAAGATGGTCTTGAGCTGCAGCTGATAAGCATCCACATCCCCCAATAGGACTCGAATATCTTTGTAACGAGCTCCCTCATACAGACGCTGGCGAATGGAGCGGGCTACAGCCTCTAATTCTTCCTTTTGATGGTTACAGGTCCAAATCTCTACTGCTTCTCGATCTTGATCAGACAGCTCACCCTCTACCTCTGTAAAGTCATAACGAGCTTCCAAGATCCGCGTCATACGACTAAAGGCATCCTCTTTTCCTTGACCGACGTAGCTTGGCGTGACCTGGTAGGTCCTAGCCAAGTCTAGCAGGAAGTCGACACTAGCCTGGTAGAGATTGCCCTCTCGAAAGCTCGAGCGATAGGCTTTCTCACTGGCATAAGCCCCAATAATGATCTCGACACCCTTGTCGTGCAGTAAATGAACTAGGTAGTCCTCCTCGGCTGAGAAACGGGTAAAGCCGTCAATCACTAGAGCCAAGTCTTTTAACTCCTCATCCAAATCTCCCTTGACAAGGTGAGAGGCAAAACTAGCCAACTTAGACTCAGACTCAAAAGAACCTGCGACTAACTGGTCTTGAACGGCTTTCAAGATATGGACCAAGTCTTCTCTCTTTTCCTGATCTGGCAAGGCATCCAAGTCGGATGCTGTCATCTGGGCCGTCTGCAACTCATGAAAGAGCTGGATCAATTGTTGGATAAACTGGGGATCCTTCTTAAGATGGGCATAAACCTTGAGCTCTTCATCCGGCATCTGAGAAAGCACCTTAAAAAAGAGCATCCCAAGACCGATATCATCGAGCGACTGCTGTTGGTGGCTTTCATTGAGGGTAAAATAGCGAGCCATCTGGGCAAAGCGCGTAATAGTAATGGCAAAAGAAGCCTTCTGGTCGAGGAGCTGTAGGACCTTGCCTTCCTTTTCAAAGGACAGAGAGTTGGGCGCGATATAAAAGACCCGCTTCCCTTCAGCAACCAAGCGATTGGCTTCATCCACCAAGACCTGGGTTAAAGGCGTTCGAATATCTGTATAGACTAATTTCATAATGTTAGGATTCCTGTAAAATGATAGTTCTATTATACCATCTTTAGTCCTTTTCTACAGGGATTTTCCTAGAGTTCTGGCGATTCAAAACAGATAAAAAACTGGACAAACAGTCCAGTTTTTCAACTATTTTTTTAACCTCCCCAGTTGATTAAAAGATAGAGGATGCTAGAGCCAAACATATCGGCCAAAGCATGCATGAGGAAGAATGGCAAAAGGTTTTTGATCACCTTCTTGTAGAGGACATAGTAGAAGAGTCCATAAATCACTCCGATGACCACTGCCCAAAGCAAACCTTGGTAGGTATGGAAGGAAATCCGAATCAAGGTCGAATAAGCCAGTGCCCACCACTTGTACTTCTGATTAACAGATGTCATGACTCCTAAGAAGAAGAACTCTTCGTAGAAACCATTCAGCAAGGCATAAGCAATCGCCATGGGACTAAGCGCTAAGAACTTGTGAATAATCTGCATGGGATCGATAAATGGGAGGAGATTGATATTGAAGTAATCATACTCTCCACTCACCGTTGTCACGATATCCCCAAACAGACCGACGATGGCAAAAATCAAGGGTACCCAAAAGAGGACGGACCATTTAAAGCGAATCGGAAGCTGTTTAAAATCGAAATTCCGTAGAATCAAGTAGGCCAAGGCGAGAGTTAATAAGATGATCTGCAGGGTAAAGTTGCTCGAGTATGCTGCCCCATCCCTAGCTGTATTGGTAGCCGTTTCAGTAGCTGCGGTGACGGTTTGGGCGACTGGCTGAAGACTGGTAAGGAAGAGTTCTGTAGACCAAACAATAAACTGCCCAAACATGATCGCAGTCACAATAGCGATATCAAACCAATTAAGCTCTTTTAAAGGCTTTTCAGGTCGTATCAACTTTAAAATTTTCATCATTCATCCTTCTATTCCCATAATGGAAGTGTTTTTGATAGTTCTACTATAAAAGAAATAGCTTAAAATAAATTTAATTTTTAGCTAGTAATAATTTTTTTATAAAAAACCTTCTGTTATTTCAACATGAAGATAAATCTTCTTAATAACTTTCCTTGTGTGAGTATGGACATCAGTGAACTTCTTCGAAGTTACATGAATTAGTTTTGAACCTATTTATATTTTCTCACTTCTTTCAAAAAATTAAGTGGGATACGATTTTCTATGTAGAGCTCATCCGATTTAGTAATATTGGTATTTGAAATATATATTATCATTACACACTCAACTCAAACAACCTATAAAACTCACCTCTCCTATCCATCAAATCACTGAAAGAACCATCTTCAACAATAACGCCATCTTTCATAAAGAGAATTCTATCGTATTTTTTCAAAATGTTCTCATTCAACTTGTGGGTTACTACAAGTGCAGTCAAATTTTGAATATCCAAGATTGAACTTTCAATTTCAGTAGTTACTTGATTATCCAAAGATGAAGTAGCCTCATCCAATAATAAGATTGGTGTTTTTCGAATCAAGGCACGCGCAATACTAACTCTTTGTTTTTGTCCGCCAGATAAATTCGATCCATTCTCTCCACATAAAGCTTGTAGACCTAATTCATTTTCTAAAACATAACTTTCTAAACCTGACTGCTGTACAGCTTTCTTTATTTCCTCATCAGTGAAGGATTGATTAAGAGTAATATTTGCTCTTAAAGTATCATCAAAGATATAAACATCTTGCTGAACAATCGTCATCAAGTTATAAAGACTCTCTGCTGAAATAGCTTGTATATCTTGATTATCAATTGAAATATGTCCACTTGTTACATCATAAAAACGCAGCAATAGATTGAGCAAAGTTGATTTTCCACTCCCTGACATTCCTACAATTGCAATTTTTTCCCCTTTTTGAATCTTCAAAGATAAATGATTAAAAATCTTTTCTTCAGTATTAGGATAAGAAAAATCTATATTTGAAAAAGAAATAACATCATCAAAATATTCTTTCGTTTTACCAGTTTGAAGTTCGATTACATCTTTTACCTCAAATGCATTTAGTGTTGCCTGACCTTCACGGAATTTACTCATTCCCATACCAACTTCGTTTAGTGGCATTACTACAAAATTGACCAGTTGAACAATAGCTGTTACACTTCCAATTGTGGTATAGCCATTAAAAACAAGATACATTCCTCCACCAAAGGCTACTAAAAAAACAATCATCCCCGAAAGCTGCGAAATAACATTAGCTAAGACATCAAATTTTCCTTTCATAAAATATATTTCATCCAATTTTTCGCTTTCATTTCTGTAATCTTGACGGATAGCCTCTTTCACATTAAAACTTTTTATAACTAGAAACCCTGCTAAAATATCTTTAACCTTAACTAAATACTTCTGATCGGCAATCATGGCACTCTTTTGAAGATAAGCTGATTTTTGTCCAATGAATCCAGAAATCATCATTGGAATAATGCTAGCAATGATAACCAATAAGGTCAAATACCAATTACCTATAAACATAGCTAGGAGCGAAAAAATCATTAAGGAAAGGTTTTTTGAAATATTAAAATACTGGTGTAGATAATCTTGCTCAATTTTCTTCATATTTTCGGTTAATACAGAAATAAATTTCCCTGATTTTTCTTTAGAAAAGTCTCTATAATCCCTATCTAAAATAGATAGGAACACCTTATTTTTGTATCTTGACATGATTTGCCTAACAAGTTTATTTTTCAATCGAAGAGATATAAAGTTTAGCCCTGCATATATGAAAATAACAATAGCTCCTACTAGTACCGCTTGAGTTAAGGCTTCTTTATTTTGAGACATGCCACTATCAATAATACCTTTAATAGCATAAGCAAAAGCAATATTAGTTAAAGGGACCAGTATATTAAATATCATGAAAGCATAAAAAGCCTTCTGATGGTTCTTTATCAATTGTTTCATCCTTAATCTACCTCATAATTCTTAATTTAATTTAGAAAATGTGACATAAAATATTCTTCTAAGTCAATATTCTCTCTCCTAATCTCTTTCATAGAGACCTGTTCTACAATTTTTCCATTTTTGATAAAACCAATTTTATCTGCTATCTGTGAAATTTCCGATAATATATGACTCGATATTAGTATTGTAATTCCATGCTCCTTAGAAAGCGACAACAAAAGATTTCGAATTTCTTGAATTCCTATTGGATCTAAACCATTGATTGGCTCATCTAAAATTAACAATTTAGGTTTTGTTAGAAAGGCACGAGCTAAACCAAGCCTTTGCCTCATTCCTAACGAAAAATCTTTTACTTTTTTAGTCGTATTTTTTAATCCGACCATTCTTAAGGCTCTTATTATATCTGATTCAATAATATTTTTCCCCATATACTGAGCGTGAATTTCCAAAATTTCTTTTGCAGTGCAGTTATCATAAAAAATTGGTGATTCAATAATACTTCCAATCTGACTTAGGATTTCTTCTCTGTGTTCTTGTAGATTTTTCCCAAATATTTCAATACTACCTGATGTAATTGTTGATAAGGTTAACATACATTTCATTAACGTTGTTTTTCCTGCACCATTCGGTCCTAAAAAACCATAGATTTCTCCTTCAGCAATTTGAAGGTTGATACCACTTAAAATTTCTTCTTTATCAATTGTTTTAAAAACTTCTTTTATTTCAACAATATTTCTCATTTCTATCTCTCTTTCTATATCTAGCTTTAAATGCAAGAATTTTTCTCTCGGAGCATAAATACCAACTTATACAGTCTCTTTTTTTATAGAAATCATCAAGGAATTATAACTTTCCTTCGATTAAACTCAACTATGCTACTTGGTACTAATATCTTGTCTTGAAATAGTATAAATTGAAAAGGAAACAATCGTTAAACTTATGAAACTTGCAAATATCAAAAAGAATAAGTTATCAACAATATTATTAGATAAACTTCCTGGACTTACATTCGAAAGTAATGCCGCTAAACCAAATCCTGTAAGCATTGTTACAGCTGTTGAATGCTTAATCATACCTAAAACAAATGGTAGTAAGCCTATTAGTACTGTTCCAAACGTTATTCCAGCTAAGTTAATCAATTGATTAGCTACTGAAATATAATTTGATTCAGTTAAAATTGCTACTAATTTAATTAATAATTGAATAACTAAATATGCAGAAAATTGGGCAATACATGCTATTAGAATGACTGAAATAATTTTTCCCCATAGTAACTTTCTTTTAGGAATAGGGTAAGAAAACAACTGAAAAATTGTTCTTCGTTTAAATTCATCAATAATAATCCTAGATAATAAATAAGATTCGAAAATCAAAAATGCTGCTTTTGTAAATAAAGATGAAAACAATGAAGCTGCAATTGCCCAACCTTCCCATTTATCAGCAATTCTAAAATTCTTAGAACTCTGCCCTACAAATTCACCCAGTTTATTATCTGTAGCTAACCCCATGATTATGATTCCTGAAATACCTAATACTATAAATATAGTACACAACCAAGCAAAAAATAATTTAGATTTTGAAACCTTATTTAATTCTATTTTAATAAGCGACAACATAGATTTTTCCTCCAAAAAATTTTGTTAATATTAATTACACTATTCAAAAAACACTTTACATACTTCTGGTATGTTTAAACTTAAAAATTATACATACTAAAGGTATGTATAATAAAATTTTTAATACCATATCTAGAGTATGGTATTATTTTAAAATTCTATACGTAAAACTTATTTACTACTTTTTAAGTGATCAAATAATTTGAAAATTACTTCCATCATTTCATCAGTAATCAACTGCACTCCTAACCCTTCAAAAGTAAGTTTAATGAAATTCATTTTCCGCTTTAATTCTTCTACTGAAAAAACAGAAATTTGGAATCCAATCCAAACATCTAGAGTTAAAATGATTAAATCTGCTAGTTCTTCTGGGTATTCGGTTTTTATTGATTCATCTTTAACACCTTCGTGAACTTTTTCTCTAATTTCGAGTAAAAAATCAGAAAATAGACCTAGATACTGCTCTCCTAACAAACGTGGACTTCTTAGCATGATTGAGGCAGAGTAAACGAGCCTTTGGTGCTCAAAATTAGAGAAAGAGTCCATCAAAGAATTTTGTATCTTTTCTAATCCAGTATTTCCTCTCCAATTATAATTTAAAATTTCTTGATTATTTTCGCTAATGATTGTTTGCAGTATATCATATTTAGACTCAAAATGATGATAGATAACACCTTTTGTTAATCCACCTAAGCCATCTATGATATCTTGTATTGACGTATTATCAAATCCTTTTTCTAAAAATAGATTTTTAGAGACCTCTAGGATTTTTTTTCTAGTTTCATGTGAGTTTCTATTCCTTGCCATTATAACTCTTCCTTATCATACTAATGGTATGTTTTTTTATTATAATCTAACAAATTAATGTTGTCAATTTTTTGTTGTTTCCAATAATACTTTGGAAATTTTATAAAACCTAAAAACGACCTTTCGGTCGTTTTCCTAGTTTGTTTCCTCTAAGAGGTCTTGGATTCTATCCAGATACTGGTTGTCTGTCACCGCCATCACGCGCACCCCTTCTGGCCAGATAAAGTCGGGACCAATCTGACTTCGCAAAGGCTGATCTTCCGCATCTCGATAGCCAATAATATTGAGTTGATATTGGTCTCTGATTTCCAAGTCTCGAATGCTTTTTCCTACCCAGCTAGCTGGAACTGTAAACTCGACCACCACCACTGCTTCATCCAACTGGAAGACTTCAATCCCGTGTTGGAAAAGGATCATCTTGGCCAGAGACATCCCCGCTTCTACCTCTGGTAGGATGACCAAATCAGCCCCAATCTTCTCAAGGACTTCCTTGGTCACTTCATTCTTGACCTTGACAATGACTCGCTCAACACCAAGGGCCTTACAATGCATGACCGCCAGCACACTGGACTCCAAGTTTTCTCCCGTCGCGATCACGACTGTGTCACAGGTACCGATATCAGCCGCATCCAAGAGGTCCATTTCTGTAATGTCTCCAACAATTCCAGTCGAAATCATGGATTCATATTGGTTGATCACATCTGCGTGATCGTCAATTGCAATAATATCCACATCCTGATCCTGCAGAGTTTTCAGGATACTCTGTCCAAAAATTCCTAATCCTAAAATTCCAATGGTTCGATTCTCCATAAGTTTCTCCTATCCAATAATGATGTCTGCCTTGGCATACTGCAAGGTATCTGCTTTCTTGGCTTGGTAATTGTTCAAGCTAACCATGAGGGTCAAAGGACCAATCCGTCCGATAAACATGAGGACCATGATAATGCCTAGTCCCGCTCCATTTAAGGTTGAGGTTACATTGGCGGTCACTCCCACTGTCGCTAGAGCGGATACCACCTCAAAGACCAAATAAATAAAGCGTTGGCCATCCGGCGTCACCAAACAGATTCCTAATAGCCCCACTAAGAAGGTCAACTGGAAAATCACCGCCGTCCCAAAGGAACGTTGAACAATGTCTGGTGAAATCGTACGTTTTCCTAAATTGGTATGTGGTAGCCCCAATAGTTCCTTCCGAGCCAGGAGCAAGAGGACCAGGAAGGTGGTGATCTTCATGCCCCCTGCTGTCCCTCCTGGTGCTCCACCTAAAAACATCTGCAAGAGATAGATAAAGAGTGTCACTGGCCGGACTGCTGTATAATCTAAGGAAGCAAATCCGGCTGTCCGCATGCTGACAGTTTGGAAAAAGCTGACCAAGACCTTCTCTCCCAATGGGAGGGACCCAATGGTTGCCGGATTATTAAACTCGGTCAAGAGGCTGGTTACTGTCCCAAAGAGGAGAATCGCAGCTGTTAACCAGAGAACCACCTTGGTGTGAAAGCGAAGAGTCCGTCGTCCGGATTGGTTACGGGCCTTGGTGGCCAGGTCAAACCAAACCATAAAGCCCAACCCCCCTGTAATAATAAGGGCAGACAAAGTCAGATTGACCAACCAATCGGTCTGGAAACTCATCATACTATCGCCCCCAAAATTATCAAAGCCCGCATTACAAAAAGCGGAAATCGCTACAAAGATAGAGTTAAAGATTCCATGTCCCCAGCCGAAGCGAGGTATAAAGCGGGTCATGAGGAGCAAGGCTCCCAGACCTTCGATGGTAAAGGTGGTAATAAAGATGGAGCGGACAAAACGGGCCAAGCTCTGGTTATTGCTAAAGCTAAAACTGTCCCGAATGGTCTGCCGGTCCTTGTAACTGAGCTTTTGTCGGCTCTCCATAAAGAAGAGACCGATAAAGGTCAAGATACCTAGGCCTCCGATCTGGATCAAAAGCATACAGATCAATTGCCCCCAGCCATTATAGGTCGAAGCCACTGACTGGGTAAAGAGCCCTGTCACACAGACCATGGAAACCGCTGTAAAAAGATGATCGACATAGCCTGCTGTTGAGCTTGCTTGCTGGACAAAAGGCAGACTCAGTAAGAAGGAGCCGATTAAGATGACTAAGGCAAAACTGAGAAAGATCCGCCTTGCTGGAGACAGGCCTTTAATCTTGGACTGCCACTGTTTAAAAAATGATTTGACTAACATAGCTTCATTGTATCATAAAAAGAGAAAAGACCTACAAGTGATGAACCATTTCTAGGCATAATTCTAAGGCCTTCTCAAATGCTTCAGATCCCCAGTCACGCTGATCATAATTTTCCAGGTCTGCAAGCGAATCTGCGGTAAATAGGAGCAAGCCCCAAACCGCCCCACGAAGCTGGGCGACTGCTGCAAGGGAGGCACACTCCATCTCCACCACACTACACCCTTCTTCAATGCGATAGGCCACCTTGTCAGGTGTCTCTCTATAAAAGCCATCGGTCGACCAGGTCATAACCTCTTGATAAGGAATGGCCGCTTGTTTGAGGACCCTTTCAATGGCATTCAGTGCTCGCCTATCCACTTCGATATAACGGGAGGGTGCTACATAATGGTAACTAGCTCCCTCATCTCGCAAGGCTTTTGTTGGGATTAAAAAGGCATTTTCTTCCATGTCCACCAAGACGCCACAGCTTCCTGAAGAAATGATTTTCCTCACCCCATAGCCAATCAACCAATCCATAAATTGGGCAGCAGCTGCAGATCCAACTGGCGCTTGCGCCAAGCAGATTTCCTCTCCTTGGTCCTCCATAACATAAACCGGATAGGTCCTGGTAGCTGAGACAAAGCTAGCTACTTCTTTGGCTCCAACAGCTTTGGCAAAGCGATCAATCTCATCCTCCAAGAAAGCGTACACACATTTTTCAGGTAGGTGCAGATTTAGTCCCTCATGAGTCGGCATAATGACCGCCTGCGGATTGTCGTCAAACTCTAAAATAGGAATTTCATGTTTATGAATCATCTATTGCCTCCAAACTTGTTTGTAACATTATATAAGTCCATCTAGTCTGTGTCAAGGAGAGATAGCGAAATGGACTATTTTCCTTCCACAGCAACTCCCCATATAACTGAATACTTTCAACTATGATATAATGGGGACAGTACAAGGGAGGAAACCAATGTTACAAGAACTAGCCTTTACAGGTCAATGGAGACACTATCAAAAACGCGTTCTCGATAAGAGTGACGCTTTTATGGCGGATGGCCACCTGCATTTGGTAGCAGCTCCTGGCTCTGGAAAAACAACCCTGGGAATCGAATTTATCAGACGCTTTGGTCAGCCAACCCTGATTTTAGCTCCTACGGTCACCATTCGTCAGCAATGGGTGGACCGGATTATCCAAGCATTCCTAAGCGATGAAAGCCAAGCGGAGCAATTGATCTCTCAGGACCTCAAACATCCTAAGCTGATTACAGTGGCTACCTATCAGGCCCTACACAGCGCAATGAACCAAGTCGTCGGTCAATCACAATCTGAGGATACCGATGACCAGGCAGAGATTGAAACGTTTGATTTCAAAGACTTTGATATCTTTACTACTTTCAAAGCCATCTCACTCGGAACCCTTTGTTTAGATGAGTGCCATCACCTGCGCAATGAATGGTGGAAGAGTTTGGAAGCCTTTCGTCAAGCCTTCCCTGACTTAAAGATGATCTCCCTAACCGCTACCCCTCCCTATGAAGGAGATCCTGCCCTTTGGGATCGTTATATCCGCATGTGTGGTGAGATTGATGAGGAAATTACGGTTCCCGAATTGGTCAAGGAAGAAACCCTTTGTCCCCATCAGGACTATGTCTACTTTGCCTTTCCAACCAAGGAAGAGCAAAAGCAGTTGGATGCCTTTAGCCAACAAAAGAATGCTCTCTTACAGCAACTGACTTCCGATCCCCTCTTTTGCCAATACCTCCAAAACTGCAAAGCCTTATCGGATCAGATTAGCGATGATGAATTGCTCAATGAGCCCAAGTATCTCTCTGCTACCCTGATCTTTCTTCGAAGCAAGGGAATTGACTTTCCCAAACGTTTCCAGGAGCTTTTAGGAGCCAAGAAACTACCTGCTTTCACCTTGGACTGGCTTGAAATACTCTTGCAAGGTCTGCTCTTTCAGGTGCCTCACTGGTACAATCTACCTGAGGAATACGAGAAGCAACTGCTTCATGAATTAAAAGCAGCCAGCTTGATCGATCGAAAACAAGTCAAACTGGTCCGCAACAAAAAACAAGACCTACTGCTCAACCAATCCCTCGGAAAACTCAATGCGGTTCGAGAGATTTTCAAGGCGGAATACCAGGCTCTTGGAAGTCAACTGCGCCAATTGGTCCTAACAGACTACATTCGCCAAGACTTTGAAGTTCATCTCGGGAATAAGGACGCCCAATTCACTCAGTTGGGAGTTCTCTCCTATTTTGAATCTATTCGCAGAGAAAGCTTAGAGCTAACTAGTCCTCCTGCCATTGCTGTCTTAACCGGCAGCATCGTCATCATCCCGACAGTCGCTAAGCCAAGACTAGAAGAGCTTCTTGGAGGGAATCGACTGACTTACCAAAGTGTCGGCAAATTATCTCCTGATGACTTTCTCAAGCTTCGCATGATTGGTTCTCAACATGATTTGGTGACAGCTGTGACCCAACTCTTTCAAGAAGGGCTCATCCAGGTCGTCATTGGAACCAAGTCTCTTCTAGGAGAAGGCTGGGACGCTCCCTGCGTCAATTCTCTTATCCTAGCGAGCTTTGTCGGTAGCTTTATGCTCAGCAACCAAATGCGAGGTCGTGCCATCCGAGTGTGGCCTCAGGATCCAGACAAAACTAGTAACATCTGGCACCTGGTCTCCATCAATCTTTCCCTAAAAAAATGGTATGAAAAGTCCGATCTTGAAAAGGAAAAAATCGAAGCCATCACTGATCAGTTGAAAGAATACAGTCCTGATCTGGAGCTCTTAGAAAGACGGATGAAGCAATTTTTAGGTCTCCATTACAAGGAGCCCTTTATCGAATCCGGTATCGAACGTCTAGCCTTTAACAATATCCGCTATACCAAAAAACACTTGCAAAAACTCAATGAAGAGACCTTAGAGCGCTCCACCCATCGTCAAGAACTCCGAGACGGCTGGCAAAAAGCCCTTCCGATTCTGGAGAATATGGAGATTGCAAATGAGGTCCAAGTGGATAAACACTTCCTGCCCCTGGCCCTATTTTTTGACGCCAGGAAGCTAGCTCGCTGGCTGACGGCCGCTGCTTTGACCGATGCTTTCGCCAACCTGATTTACTATTCACGTAGAGGAGGAGGGAATAAAGCGTCTCTTATTCTTCTATTCTTCCTAGCTGTCCCCGCACTCCTTGCTTGGCTGCGCTACTATCTCTATAAGAGCCCTTATAAACGGCTAGAAGTCTTCGGCCAGGCTATTCACCAAGCCCTTCTCCTTTCTGGCAAGATCCAAACCCAGGAGACCCGTATCCAAGTCGTACGAGACAGAAAGGATGCCATCAACACGCTGATTTATTTGAAGGGCGGAACCATGCGGGAGAAGGAACTCTTCTCGCAAACCATAATCGAATTCTTCGCACCGATTGAAAATCAGCGCTATATCTTGAAAGCACAGGAAAAAGTATCCGATCAGACAGAATATTTCGCTGTACCAAGCCTTTTTGACAAACGGAAAGAGGATGCCCAAGCCTTTGTGGAGCAAATCCGAAAGAGCCTGGGTAAGTATGACCTCGTCTATACCCGAAGTGCGGAAGGTCGCGCTATTCTCCTAGATGCGCGCATTAAGGCCTTAGCTAATAAACAAGAGCGTACCTTCACCAAGAAACAAGTGTTGTCAAATTTGAAATAAGAATTTATTTCACAATAAAAAATTCTAGTAGATGATTTCTACTAGATTTTTTCGTTAGTTAATCACAATCATGGCCTTAATAGTCTTGCGTTCATCCATGTCTTTGTATGCTTGATCAATTTCGTCCAAGCTATAGCTTTGGGTGAAGACACGTCCTGGATTGATATCGCCATCAAGGACAGCCTTAAGCAAGAACTGTTTGTCGTAGGTAGTGACCGAGGCTGCTCCACCTGCCACCGAGATGTTTTGAGCAAAGGTCGAACCAAGGGCACGATTATTGTAATGAGGCACGCCGACAAAACCTAAACGTCCACCATTGTGAAGGACCCCAAGGGCTTGATCGACAGCTGCTGCGGTACCGACACATTCAAGGGCCGCATCTGCTCCGCCACCAAGGATTTCACGGACCTTGGCAATCCCTTCTTCGCCACGCTCCGCTACGACCGCTGTCGCACCAAATTCCAAAGCCATCTGTTGCCGGTCTTCGTGGCGACTCATAAGGACGATTTGAGACGCACCACGCATCTTGGCTGCGATCACTGCACATTGACCAACGGCACCGTCCCCGATGACCACTACTTTGTCACCAGGCTTCACGTCTGCTACACGCGCCGCATGGTAGCCCGTCGGCATGACATCTGCCAGCGTCAAGAAAGATTTGAGCATGGCTTCTGTATAATCTGATGGTTGCCCTGGAATTTTGACAAGGGCCCAGTTGGCGTATTCGAAGCGCATGTACTCCGCTTGCACCCCATCAGACCAGTTGGTGCCGATATGACGGTCACAAGTCCCATCGTAGCCAGCACGACAGGCATCACACTCCCCACAACCATGGGTGAAAGGTGCGATGACAAAGTCTCCTGGTTTGACCGTTGTAATGGCTTCTCCGATTTCTTCGACAATCCCAATGGCTTCGTGGCCACTATTTTGATGCCCTGCTTCAATATCTGGATTGCGGTAGCTCCAGAGATCGGATCCACAGACACATGTGTGGACGATGCGGAGAATAACATCATCCGGCGCTTCGATTTGCGGACGTTCTACTTCTACTAGACCCACTTGCCCAGCTTTTGTATAGACTGTTTTCTTCATAGGAACAACCTACTTTCTATTGCTTACTTATCTACAGTATACACTTTTTATCGAGCTCTAGCCCACTTCCTGATTTAAAACTCTATCATTTAATCATATTTTTTCCCATACTTCTTTTCTAGCATTTTCTTAATCAAATAGGGCATTTTGACATTTTCGCGGCCTTTCTTATCAATCAATTTTCTGACAAAATCGGGCATTTGAATATCTTTTTCTGCTTCCAAAATCTGACCTGTACTTGAAGGAGCTTCCAACTCATCAAAAGTCTCTAGCTGAGGTTGATAGTCACTATAGTCACCATCTATATGAGACTGAATGGTTGACAGAAGGGCTTTAATCAGTCGTGAATCGCTATTTGGCATAGGAGGTCGATGATAAGCCACTCCGAGCTCCTGACATAGCTCCTGACACTCCACATCATTATCAAAAAGAACTTCAATATGCTCACTAATAAAGGCAATCGGAACAAAAATATAGTGGTTTGGGTGTTCACTCTCATCTCGCAGATATTCTAAAACATCAGGCTTAATCCAAGGAATACCTATATCACTCTCACTCTGCCAAGTATTGGTGTACTGATCCTCTTCAAGCCCTAAAATCTCTGCAATCATGCGACTATTGTCATAAATCTGGTCGATATAAGGGTCACCAAAATCTAGCGCCAAAACTGGAACACTGTGGGCTGAAAAAATCACCTTATAACTGTCGTCTCCAATCTGATCTAAAATCTTTTGGATTTCATCAGCCCAATAGTGGAGTAGGTCAGGTTCGCGGTACCAGTCCTTGATAATTTGGAACTTTATCTGACCACTTTCTAAAAATTTTTCATAACCCATGACAGAATAGTAGGAATAATGGGGCTCTAGAATCAAACACAAACACTCTTTAATTCCATCTAACTCCATTTCTTTGATCACATCTGTGATGAAAGGGCGGGAAAATTTGTTGGCAAAGTAAACCGATGCTTGATCTCCAAGAGCAGTAGCAACCAAGTCCACTTCTTCTCTAGTTATCCTTTGGAGCGGCGTTCCACCGATTCGGACGTAATTGTCATATAAAGTCTGAATTTCATGTGGTTCAGGACGAACCCCACGGCGTATATTCGTGAAAAACTCTGCTACTCCTTCGTAGGTAATCTCTTCTGGCGACCCAAAGGTCATCATCAACACAGCTCTTTTACTCATAACTACTCCTTGTTCCATGTTTGTTCTATTTTACCATGAAAAGGCTTACTTTAGGGAACTCTTTTATAAATCATTTGGAAGAAGACACTAATTTTCTAGGTCAATACACAAGCTATTAAAAGAAATCATTCAAAGAAAGTGGAACAAATATCTTTTTATGCCCAATCCGATACTGTATTATTCTTTGAAAACAACATCTATTTGAAATTACCATCTTTCATGTAAGAAGAAATGGTTTAAATTCCTTTCTATGAATTTCTACACAATAGAAAAAGTGGATAAAGAAACATTCTTCTATCCACTTTATTGTTTACAGCTTTTATTCGCTACGTAAAGATTCCACTGGGTCTTTCTTTGCGGCGATGCGTGAAGGGATGAGACCAGCTAACATGGTAAGGACAATGGAGATACCAATTAGGATGAGCGCTGCTTCCCATGGTAACTGCGCCACGTTCTCCACGTTAGTCATTTTCGCAACGACGGCATTGATTGGAAGTGTTGCAAGAAGTGTAATTCCGATACCGAGCACCCCGGAAATAAATCCTTCGATGGCTGTTTCGGCGGTGAAGATGCGACGGATGTCTTTCTTCGAAGCCCCCATTGCACGTAGGATTCCGATTTCTTTTGTACGTTCGAGAACCGAGATGTACGTGATGATCGCAATCATAATCGATGATACGATGAGCGAGATGGCAACAAAACCAACGAGTACGGTTGTAATCACGCCCACCATTGTCGTAATCGAGGACATGATGGTTTGAATATCGTCGGAGTAGGCGAGCACTTTGTCGTCTTCGCCGGCGTCTTTTTTCGCCGTGTTATAGGCGTTGATGAAGTCCTTCAACTCTTGTTTTTGTTGGAACGAAGAGGTGTAGAACTCGATGGCAGCCGGTTTGGATTTGTCGATGACACCTAGTTTTGCGAGGTTTTCCTCGTAAGTGGCAGCCGAGTTTTCGTTGTATTGTTGGATGTATTGCGCTTGTTGTTCAGGCGTCAATTTGACCAACTGGATTTTTTCTTCTTCGGTTAAATCAGCCGAATTGAATGGTTTTGGATCTTTGGCAAATGGTTTACCAGTAAATACATTGATGGTTGGATTGGCTTCTTGCTCTTTCACGATGTCACTGTTTTGAATTTGTTCAGAAGTGTAATCGATAAGGGCGCTTGTATAAGCCACACCACCAGAAGGAGAGTTTACACCAGAACTTGTGCCTTCTTTTTGACGAAGAACGCCGACGATTCTAAGCTCGAGGCCATTCTCGATTTGCGTCTTCATATACGCTTCGTCATCAATTTTATTCATCCATTGGTTGTTTTCTTTTGCGAAGCGGTTCGTGTTCACAACGGCTTTGAATGTTTTTCCGATGAAATCACTATATTGATACGTTTGCGATTTGAGTTCGTCCAGTTTCTTCACATCGTTTAATTCGCTAGGGTCTTTGATGCGTAAGCTATAAAGGAGCAGGTCACTGATTTGGTTATCTTCATCGACGATAAGGACGATTTCAGATTTATCCTTTGGAAGACGACCTTCTAACACGTCATATTGCGCTTCAAGCATCGCCTCGTCGCTTGAAAGTTGGCTCCAATAGTCGATGTTTTGCAAGTAGCCTTTAATCGTTTGGTTCGCCGTATCAACTTCGCTTGCTAGGTTTGACGGAAGAATGCTCTTTGGACCGTTTGATGTGTCACTAGCGTAAATATATGGTTGCAGGTTGTATTGGTAACGAATGTCTTTTGTCAGTTTTGCGACTTCGGATGCGTGTTCGTCCAAGTAAGCCTTGAAGGACGCGATATCGTTTTTCCCGATTTGTTTTTTCAATAGATTCGTTAAAAGCGTATTGACACCGAGTTCGTTTTTATCCCTATAAGGCTTTTCACTCAAGTCTGGAGATGTTGCCATAAGATTACTCTGGTTTTGCTCGCTAATCGTCAGTGGCAAAGAGACGAGAGTGTCTTCTTGCACCTTTTTCACATAGTCGCTCACACCGTTTGAGAGGGACAGAATAAGGGCAATCCCGATAATCCCGATGGAACCTGCAAAGGCAGTCAGGAAGGTACGGCCTTTCTTCGTCAATAAGTTATTAAACGAAAGGGCCAGAGCCGTCAGAAAACTCATCTTTGTCTTCGTGAACTGAATGTCGCCTTGTTTGGTTTCTTCTGTAGGCTCATACGGATTCGAGTCGCTCAAGATGTTTCCATCCAATACCTGTACGATTCGAGTGGAGTAGGTTTTTGCCAGCTCTGGGTTATGCGTCACCATGATGACCAGACGTTCCTTGGCGATGTCTTTTAATAAATCCATGATTTGAACAGAAGTCTCAGAATCGAGCGCTCCTGTTGGCTCATCGGCTAAAACGACTTTAGGATTATTGACAAGGGCACGCGCAATCGCGATTCGTTGCATTTGTCCGCCAGACATTTGATTTGGTTTCTTATATAAATGGTCTTTCAATCCAACGCGTTCGAGCGCTTCGATGGCACGTTTCTTGCGTTCCGCTTTAGAAACACCAGAGAGCGTCATCGCAATCTCGACGTTTGAGAGTGCCGTTTGGTGACCAATCAGATTATAGGATTGGAAGACGAATCCGATGGTGTGGTTTCTGTAGCTATCCCAATCGCGGTCTTTAAATTGCTTGGTTGATTTTCCTTGGATGAGTAAATCACCCGATGTGTATTGGTCGAGTCCACCGATGATATTTAAGAGGGTCGTTTTCCCTGAACCCGATTGTCCGAGAATGGAGACGAACTCATTTTTACGGAAGCGAATCGAGATATCTTTCAACGCGTGAAACTCTTGATTGCCCGTATAATACACTTTTGAAATATGTTGTAGTTGTAACATATACTCGTTCCTTTCATAAATATGAGTAGTCTATCACAAATTGAATCCGAGGTCAATATATTAAATTGATGATTTTAAAAATATCCTCAACAAAGCATTGTTCGATTTTCATTAATGATGGTGGTGATGATCATGCCCATGATGTTGATCAGCTTCCAGTTCTTCGATATTGCGCTTGTGGGCTCGGTGAGTAGCCAAGTCTTCGTCCACCTCAATGGTAATGTTTTGGAAACCACAATCTTTGAGCAAGGTACGAATCGCTTCTTTACAAACCTCCATGTGGTTGACATGCTCTAGACAAACATGGACAATGGCGTTTTTTTCCAGGCCATCCATGGTCCAGAGATTGAGCTGATTGATACTAGTCACATGGTCCAACTGCTCCAAATCACTCTTGACTTGCTGGATATCCACTCCTTCTGGCACAGCATCGAGGAAAATCTTGAGCGTACTCCAAAAACGTGGAAGGGCTTTGGACAAGATGAACGCAGAAATTAGAAGAGATAAGAGGGGATCGAGGAAGTACCAATCAGTGTAGCGCAAGATGATGGCGACGACAATCACTGCCAACCAACCTAGTGTATCCTCAAGGAAATGGAGACTCAGGATGGATTCATTCTTAGTCTGCCCCTTACGGACGATGAGACTGGCTGTTAGATTTATGGCAATCGCAATGACTCCCAACCAAAGCATTCCCTCATGATCCACCGGCTGAGACTCGATTAGCTTGCTGATATTCTCTAGAATGACTAAACTAGAGCCTGTTATGAGGATGACTGCTGTCAGGATGGCCCCCAAGAGGCTAAAGCGCTTGTAGCCCAGGGTATAGTGGCTGTCCTCCTCCCGATTGGAAATACTTTCGAGAAAAGCTGAGATACCAATAGCCAAGGCATCTCCCAAGTCATGGACAGCATCCGCTAAGATTGCACTGGAGCCAAAGAGACCGCCAAAGATAAATTCGATGATGGCAAAGCTAAAATTTAAGACAAAAGCCAGCCAAACAGCAAATTTTGAACTCATTTTTGACCTCCTTTAATATATGGTATAATGGGAATAGATGATTCTCTCACTAGTATTATCTCCTACTCTATTTAGAAAGGATAGAAGCAAACCGTTCTTTATGTACGTTACTGAACAGTTTGTTCGAATTGTCTATATGAGTCAAACCGACCGGCGGATTGCTAAAACAAGAAAAGCGATCTATACAGCCTTCTTAGAACTGTTAAATAGTAAAGGTTATCAAGCGACGACTGTTCAAGATATTATTGATCGGGCAGATGTTGGGAGGTCTACCTTTTACAGTCATTATGAAAGCAAGGAACTATTGCTTGACGAACTCTGCCACTACCTATTCCATCACTTGTTTGAGAGAGAGGCACACCTAGCTGCAGAAGACTACCTGGCTCACATCTTTCTCCATTTCCGAGAAAATCAAGACCACGTAACCAGCCTCCTTCTCTCCAAAAATGATTATTTTCTCCGTCAACTTCATAAGGAATTAGAAGCCCATGTCTATCCTATGGTGGCAGATGATTTAAAAACAGCTCATCCTAGAATTCCAACTTCTTACCTCAAGCACTTTGTCGTTACTAACTTCATCGAAACTCTGACCTGGTGGTTGAGAAAAGGGAAAGCTTATAACGAGCAAGAAGTTGTTAGCTTTTATTTAGATGTTATGGAAATGACAGCTAAACAAGAATAAACATCATTTTTCTAGCTAGAAAGGAAATCTTATGAACCTCCTTATTCTTCTTGGTATTTTTACAGCCTTCTTAGCCCTTGCCTTTCCCCTCCTTCATTTATTGGCCAGCCTTTCAGAATTAAGAAAGGGCAAGAATACTCTAGGAAATCGACTTCTATTCATCGGAAGTTGCCTTGCGACCTTTTCTCTCATCCTCTACTTCTTTTTACCGATTGTTGCTTTATTCCTTTGGATGATTGGCTGTGGTTTGATTTGCTACGGGGCCTATTGGAATGGCAAGCACAAAGAAAACTTCAAACCAGTTCATCATGTTATTCGAGTGGGCATCGCTCTGGTGATTACAATTTTATTAGCTCTCATATAAGAAAAGCTCAGGTTTTTTCAATGAAAACTTGAGCTCTTTTTATTTATTAAGCCATCAACAGCATGAGAATAGGGATCACCACCATGGTTGCAAGGGTCGTCTCTGTCACCATGACGGATGCATAATTACTATCAGCACCGTAGAGTCTGGCAACAACTGGCGCATTGGTCATCACAGGCATGGCGGACTGGATGATAAAGACTTGCTTCATCAAGTTTGGAAGAGGCATCCAGTAAACGATGGAAGCCATTAAGAGTGGAGCAACCAGGAAGCGACCTAGTAGAATCAATAGCTGATCTTTTCCCAGAACCAACTGCTTCACACCTACATGAGACACTGACAAACCGATGAATATCATGGATAAAGGGGTTGTTAAATTACCCAGATACTGCAAATCACTGGCTAGAAAGGCTGGCAACTTGATCTGCAGCATCACCAAGACTAGTCCCAAGAGAAAGCCCATGAGTGGCGGAGAAAAGACTTTTTTCAGACTCGTTTTGAGATCAAACTGAGCTTCTCCCTCACCATCCCGCTGGATGAGATAGGTCCCCAAGGTCCAGAAAAAGGTCGTATTGCACATGTAATAGATCAAAACATAGGGAATGCTGGCATCTCCAAAGAGGGCTTGGTTAATAGGAAGCCCCACGAAGATGGTATTGGAGTTAAAAAACATGGAAATAAAGAGGCCACGACGGTCCTGTCTCACCGCAAAGATTCTGGCTACTCCTGTCGCGATGCCAAGCAAAATAACCATAGACAGGGCAGGAAACCGCAAGGCTGGCAACATTTTAAGTAGATCTTCTGCTGTGAAGCGCTGCGTGATGGTGTAGAGCATATAGCAGGGAAGAGCAACTTGAGTGACCAATTTAGCGAGTAGGCCACGCGACTTGTCATCGAACCAGCCTTTTTCACCAATGACAAAGCCCACTAAAATCATACCCAGGATGACGAGAATCCCCGATATACTCCTCAAAAAGATGTCCATGTATTCTCCTTTTTTATATATTTGAACTAGAAAAACCCATTTTTATAAGTCTCAAAAACTACTCTAGTATATCACAAAAATAGGTTGGGCAAAATTCCCAACCTATTGCATTTTATTGATTATCACTAATACCCCTTCTTAGCAGCGTTCGTCCATTGGTACCAACCAACTAGACTGTTGATTAAGTAAATGAAGTATTTCCCTTGAATTTGAAGGCTCTCTCCCCACCAAAGGTAGATAGAGAAAACGTTGGTCGCTGCCCAGAAAATCCACTGTTCACGGTAAACAGCTGTCATCAAGAGTTGGCCAACCCCATTTGTTGCATCCGTGATGGAATCCCGATACGGACGATTGGCCCCAATTGACTGATATATAAGCCCGAAAACTAACCACCAAAGCACGCTAATAGATAGATACTTGGTCCATCCGACCTTATCTAATTTACGGGCAACAAATTCTTGTTGTTCTTTTTTGAATTGAGCTTGATAAATCCATACCAGAAGGCCAATCGGCTGCATGACTGTGAAGTATAGGGTTGTCAAAACCTCACCGTAAAAGCCTTTTTGTAAGGCCAATATCAGATAGATAATAGAATTGATCAAACCAAAGAGGTAGTTACTAGCACGACCTTCCGATACAAAGATCACGCAGATAATCCCTGTTAGACTACAAATCATCCCAGTCCAATCCACTATGCGGTGCTCGTATATAAGCTCCAACCACAGTGGGAAACTTCCCAATACCAAGAGGTAAATCCAGCCTCCTAAGCTACGATGGGCAAAGAGGTCTTTCCAGATTGCTTTTAAGCTCCCAAGAAAGCCAAGCTTCTTCATCCCGGCAACCATCCTGTGGTAACCACCTGACATCTCACTGAGAGTCACTTTGGCATTTGCGAGTTTCTTTTGGAAATAAGTATTCATTTTTTCTCCTTTTGTTTTTAAAGAGCCGTGTCTATTTAGACTTTCGGACGCAACGCTCTATAGATTTTTAATTTGAACTGCTTCTCCTTTCACAGATCCCTTAGTCGACATCAGGGATTCTCTTGAAAAAGATTGTTCAACAGTTCACAACCAATCATACGCCTATTTTCATAGAAGTCAAGATTTTTCTGAAATTTTCCTAAAAACGTTCGGGAATTAAAAAATAGATCAAACATCCCTGAAGACTTCAGAAAATCAATTGGAGATAACTGCTATAAAAAACAAACACCATTTCTGATGTTTGTTGAGACTGTAGACAAACTGTTCTTTTATATCAATCTAATAACTTCTTTAAAGATGAAATAATATTATTTATTAGATTTATTCAACCATCTTCTGAAACTTTCCTCTGTGAGAAAAGTTCTAGAAACACTAGTGTTTCTAGAACTCGGAATTATTGAGACCTTAGGCTCAATAATTAGTCATGGAACTTCTTCGAAGTTCGCTGACGTCCGCACTCACCTAAGGAAAGCTATTTTGAGTATTTTATCTTCAATCTGAAACAACTTAAATAAAGTGACTTATTTCAATTTAAAATTCGGATTATTTTTTGATAAACCCTTCTTTCACCAGAAAGTCACGTGCCACTTGATTAGCAGACTTGCCTTCTACTCCGACTTGGTAATTCATCTGGCTCATTTGGTCTGCTGTGATTTTACCAGCCAACTTATTGAGAACAGCTTCCAACTCAGGGTGTTTTTCGAGCAATGAAGTTTTCATGAGGGGCGCCCCTTGATAAGGTGGGAAGAGTTGCTTGTCATCTTCAAGGACCACCAGGTCATAACGAGCCAGCTCGGCATCCGTTGAGTAGGCATCTGTTATCTGGATATCGCCAGACTGGATCGCCTGGTAGCGAAGGGCTGGCTCCATGGTGGAGACTTGTAGATTAAGACCATAGACCTTCTGCAATCCCTTGTTTCCGTCCTCTCGGTCGTTAAACTCCAAGGTAAAGCCTGCCTTGAGTTGTCCTTCTACCTTTTTCAAGTCGGAAATGGTCTTAAGGCCATACTCTTGGGCAATTTTCTTAGGCACCGCGACAGCGTAGGTATTCTGATAAGCCATGGGTTTGAGCAAGGCCAAGTCGTCTTGTCGTTTGATCCCATCTCGGGCTGCTTTGTAGACTGCTTCTGGATCATGACCGACTTGTGGTGCTGGCTTGAGGAGACTTTCGGTCACGGTCCCTGTAAACTCTGGATAGATAGCGATGTCCCCTTTTTTCAGGGCTTCATAGAGGAAGGTGGTCTTCCCAAAATTCGGCTTGACGGTCACTGTCATGTCCGTGTTTTCCTCGATCAAGATCTTATACATGTTAGCTAGAATTTCGGGTTCTGGTCCTAACTTCCCAGCAATGACCAGGTTTTCTTTTTCTGGTTTTGGAAGAAGACTTGGTGCATAGCTAGCTCCCAATCCAAGGACCATGAAAGCAAAGGCCGCAAAGATGGTCCGCAATTTAGCCTTTTCCATCCATTTGAGAAGAAGGTTAAAGGCGATGGCTAAGAAGGCAGAAGACAGAGCACCGATCAAAATCAGACTGGCATTATTGCGGTCAATCCCCAGAAGGATAAAGGAACCGAGTCCTCCTGCTCCAATCAAGGCAGCTAGGGTAGCCGTCCCGATAATCATCACAGCTGCTGTCCGTATTCCAGACATAATGACGGGCATGGCCAAGGGAATCTCGAACTTCTTGAGTCGTTCCCACTTGGTCATTCCAAAGGCGACCCCTGCTTCTTCTAGACTTGGGTCTATCCCTTGCAAACCGGTGATGGTATTTTGAAGGATGGGGAAAATGGCATAGATGACGAGAGCTGTCAAGGCCGGAAGCGTCCCAATCCCCATAATAGGAATGAAGAGGCCGAGAAGGGCCATGGAAGGAATGGTCTGGAAGATCCCAGCTACCTGTAAGACCCAGTTGCTAGCTCTCTTGCGTGTACTTAAATAAACAGCTAGCGGGACAGCCAGAAAAACAGCAAGGAGCAAGGTCAGTAATGACAGTTGCAAATGTTGCCCCAGTGCAGTGAGCCAGTCCCCAAATCGTTCTTGAAAGGTTGCAAGTAGTTTAGACATGGTGAGCACCTCCAAATAAATCTGCGACAAAGTCGTTGGCTGGCTTGACTAGGATGATTTTAGAATCCGCCACCTGCACAATCTCTCCTTCTTGCAGTACTGCAATCCGGTCGCCTAATTTCAAAGCCTCGTCCGTATCATGGGTTACGAAGATGGTCGTCATGCCGAATTCTTTATGTAAATCTTTTGTAAGAGCCTGCAACTGCTTGCGAGAGATGGCATCCAAGGCTGAAAAAGGTTCGTCCATCAATAGAATCTTTGGTTCCCCAATGATAGCTCGCACAATGCCAATCCGCTGTTGCTCCCCACCAGATAATTCACTAGGCATGCGATTTGCATACTCTGCAGCAGGTAGGCCAACCTTGGCCAAGAGTTCTTCTGTTTTGGAGGAGATTTGCTCCTTGCTCCAGCCCTTCATCTCAGGAATGAGAGCAATATTTTCCGCAACTGTCAGGTTAGGAAATAGGGCAATGGCTTGAAGGACATAGCCGGTACTGAGACGTAACTCCCGTTCATCATAGTCCTTGATCCGTTTCCCATCCATATAGATATTTCCATCTGTCGGCTCCAAGAGACGGTTGACCATCTTGAGCATGGTGGTCTTTCCAGATCCTGAAGGACCCACTAGTACCATAAATTCTCCATTTTCAATTCGGAGATTGACATCTTTTAAAATATTATTATCCGTGTAGCGCAATGCTACATGTTTGTATTCAATCATGTTCTTCCTCAATAAATTTTCTATCTCTAAGAATATCCAATAGACTACTTGCTGGATGCCCTAGGACTTTTTCGACATCTGTTGAAACCCCAGCCTGTTCGCCAGCTTTAATCGCTGTATAGGTACTGACCCAGGCATCGTACTCCCAGTTTTGTGCTGGCCATTTTTTCCGTGACTCATAGGCTTCTTCTACTGATTCATCTACATACGTGATGGTCTTACCGCTCTCTTTTGAGAGGAGCGCTACGATTTCTTCCATGGAAAGATCCTCTGGCCCTGTCAGATTCAAGGTTTGATTTTCCCACTCCTTAGGATTTAAAAGAATCTCTGCCGCAACCCTAGATGTGTCCTTACGGGCAACAGCTGACACAAGACCACTTCCTGCTGGACCACGAATTTCTCCATTTTCAAGCGCAATATCAATCAAGAAGTCCAAGTAAAAATTATCTCTCAAAAAAGTGTAGGTGAACCCTGACTCCTTGATATAGGCTTCCGTCTGGGCATGATCTCGAGACAAAGTGAAAGTTGCCTTCTCATCTGCCCCATAAAAGGAGGTATAAACAATTTGCTGCACCCCCGCTAGCTTTGCAGCATCTAAAAACTCCTTGTGCTCCTTGACACGCTCTGGATTTTCCCTAGCAGAAACCATCAACAAGATATCGATACCCTTCAAGGCCTCAACCACCTCTGGAGTATTGGCATACACTATTTTACGGATTTCCGCAGACGCGTAAACTTTTGCACGCTCTGGGCTTCTTGCTAGATGGACTGAAGCGATTCCTTTTTTATCAACAAGATCAGCCATATAGGAACCTAATTTCCCTGTTACACCTGTTATTCCAATCATAACTGTTACTTCCTTTCCCTAGATGTCATTCTCTTTAGCTTTTAGATTTGAGATAATACGCTCTTGATAAGCTTCAAATTCCTGGATTTCTTGATCAGAAAATCCTTGATAAAAAATCTCTCCAAGTTCGTTGCTGACACGGTCGCCAATCTCTTTTTGCGCCCAACCGAGGTCTGTCAAAGAGATATATTTTTTCCTTTTATCCTGCGTACAAGGTTGAATCGTGACCAAGCCTTGTTCTTCCAATTTCTTAACCATACTGGTCAATGTATTATTGGCTAGACCCGTCGCAAGAGCGATATCGGTCGCAGTAGCGCACCCCAACTCTTGCTTCCATAAAATCGTTAAAATTTTTCCCTGTTCACTTCTGTATTGAGCATCTGGTTCCTTGCTCAAGAGTTTTTGAAAGATACGCCCGTTTAACAAACGAATCTGTAGAGCTTGATAGCCCCCTAACCCCTTGTTCATTTCAACTCCTTATTCTTCTATATCGAACTTTTTGAACTATTGTAACACCCTGAATTACATCTGTCAACTATTTCGATATCGAAATATTATTTTTTTAAAAAAAGAGTTTGGCCAAGACCAAACTCTGGATAATAAAAATTACTCTTCTTCCACTAAGCGTTTGAACTCTGCCTGGAGTTCAGTATTTTCTGTCGGTTTAAGATACATTTGTCCTCCATTAGTTGTATCTGAATGAAAGACGATCGGTTCTCCCGTATTGGTGATAGCGAAAAAATAACTATGAACATCTGGAAATTTATCCCAATTACTGTAGCGTTCTACAATTCGATATTGAGCATTTCCTAGACCTGTATCCGTATACTCGGCATTCATTTTCTCACTTGGTCCATCATCCCTAAGTGTATAGAGGTGGTCAGGCCCTACATCCCCTCCTGCGATCCCCTTTTGGTAATTGGGTTGTCCTAGTCTTTCTCCCCAGTCTTTTATAAAAGCTTCGAGTTTCGCCGATTTGTTAGCATTCCAAGGAGCTTTTAGTTGTGTTTCTGATTTAGTTGTACGACCAGAAACTTCAAATTCCTGCCATTCGAGACCTCTTAAATCAATTTGATCGGATGCATTTTTTCCAAAATCAGCAGCAATATCATTTGCTTGTATTTGAATCTCTTTTTCTTGGAGGATAGTCGCTTGCTTTTGCTTAGCATTAAGCTGATAAAGAGTTCCATAACCTTGACCCGTACCTGAGGACCAGCTAAGCTCCAAAACTTCTCCTTCTTTATAGACAAGAGCAGCATTTCTTGCTCCACCATGGCCTGCCACGAACCCTTCTGCTAAAAGGACTGGTTTCCCAGCTTGCAAATAATAAAGACCGGTTAAGAAATATTTGCCACTCACATTTAGGTCTGCAATCAACAGTTCCTCTATCCCATCATTATTCAAATCTGCAAAGGCATAACGCATTTCATCTGCTTGGTTAACTGCATTCTCGATTGCCCAACTATTGATTGGACGCTCAGTTGCTTGTAAACTTTGATAGAGACTTGCAATACTTGCTGTATCCTTTGGCGAGGACAAAATCTTTTGATAATCCTCAAATATGGGCTGGTACAACTTCTTGTAATCCTTTTTCACCTCTTTTTTAGTAACTTTTTTACCGGAAGATGATATCGACGATGTTTCCGAGCTGTTATTCAACTGACTAGAATGTCGAGGAGTCCGTTTGCTACAACCAACCGTAACAAGTCCTGTTGCTAGGAGAATGACTGCTCCCAATTTCTCTTTTCGTTTCATAAGTTTCTCCTTTTGTGTCATCCTTGATAGCTGTACTTTTCTCTATATTATACCAAAAAAGAAGGCTACACCTGATGATTTGTGTAAAACCATCTTATTCTGTTTGATTTAATTTGGATTCTTTTGCTCTCGACGACCCGGATTATCCTGGCTTTCAAGATGCTGCTTGATTAAGGCAACTACTTCATCATTTGTTGGAAGATCCGAATGCTGGGCATCCTCTCCCGTAACGGTAATCTCCGTGTAGGTCTCCGCTTGATTTTGATAGATATACTTGCCAGCGGACACACTAGCATCAGGAACCAACTCATCTGAGTCATAGGTGATAGTACCTGCTACCGAATACATATGAAGAGTTGTTGGGATAGCTTCTCTAGCCTTGATAAAGTCCGCCAACATCTCTGATTTGTTTTTGATATTGGTCTCGGTGAAGTTATAAGGGGTCCCAATGGTCATGAGGGTCTTCAGATCCACATCATAATCCCCTAAATAATTTTCAATAAAGGCTGTGTAGATCAAGCCGCCATTGGAATGACCTAGTCCTTTAAAGTTATTGAAGTTGTATTTGGATTGTAGAGCTTCAAAGGCTTGGTTCACCATCTTGGCTTGCTTTTTGATATTGCTGTAACCATCCTTGTTGTTTTCAAAACCAATCACGATAATCGGCTCATTGTCTTTGGCATCAATGCTCCCACTATAAGTAATCCTACCATCGTTCCAGACCTTAACCTTTAGAAGGCTGTGTTTGGTTCCTTGCCGGTCTTGGTTGAGCTTGGTCACCAAGCCATCAAAACGATTTTCCGTCGCAGAACTTCCAGGAATCATGATAATTGGCGATAGTTTTGAATTATAGAATTTTTCGATCTTTTGGACATTTTTTCGAGTCCAGCTATAAGAAGGGACGGCTAACCCAAGCAAGAAAAGACAGACCAAGGTGAAAATTAGCACTGTTTTTTTAGAGACTTTCATGGCTTCCTACTTCTTCTAGCAAATCTTTTCGAACTTGGTTGCCCATGCGGACAAAGGGAATATAGAGTGCTACATCTAGGGCAAAGCAAAAGAGACTGACACCTAAAGCTCTTAGGCTTCCTCCAGTCCCAATAAAGGCATAGAGAAGACTAGGTGTCCCATCTGGCACTGGGTAGACAGCTGCCGGCATGAGTTTTAAAAATAAGGCTAAAGCTGCAATTGTCATATTTACCAAGGGGATCAATAAGAAGGGGATCACATAGAGCAGGTTGAGGAGGATGGGAATTCCTACCATGAAAGAAGCCCCATTGTTAAAGAGACTTGGAAACAGACTGAGGAGACTAACCTTCCTATCCTTTTGACTCCGTGAAACCAGTAAGATCGCTACCAATAAAGCTAAAACTGCACCAACTCCTGCCACCATGCCAAAACTGCGGTACAAGTTAGTCAAGGTATAGGGATAAGGAATGCCTGTCGTCGTATGATGGGTTACAGCATAAGTCAGATTTTCTAAGGCAAAACTGTCATCCGCAATCGAGTTCAAGGCAAAAACCTGACTGTTCCCGACCCAACCCGATAAGCCATTCAAGAGTCCCATGACAAAGGTGGATAAGAGGTGATGACTGGTCACCGTTAGTGAACTGAAAAACTGAGCGATAGTCTGAAGAACACGGTACTGATTCCCCAGGATTTAGAGACCATTTAGACTGACACCTAAGAGTAGAGACAAGAAAATCGGACGAACAGTCTTGGGTTGATAAATGAAGTCTTTATTCACGATTTGATCGTCACTAGCTTTTGATAGGCGAAAAATCTGGCCAATTAAATAACCTAAAAAAATCGCTAAGAAAATATTGGTCGACGCAGATAGATGGATAGGAGATAATTGTCCATCAGGAAGAGGGCCCATCAACAAGCCCTGTGAGCTAACAATAAAACTGACTAAAAGAGCTGTTACACCAGCCGTCCCTGTACTTCTTCCATAATGTCCAGCTGTGTATTTCCCTGCAAAATAGGTTGCTAATGGGCCAGCAAAACCTCCTATAAAACTTGATAGATTGGACAAAACCTGACCCGTGAGCTGAAATCCTGGGAACCAATCCGAGACAGAAAAAAGCATATTTACATAGCCCCTATCTGAAAAGAGAGACTGGGAAATCACTTGAACAATTGCTGAGAAAAGTAAAAATGGAAAGAGAGAGACCAAGGTCTTCTGGCTGATTTGTACGAATCCACGCTCTCGAAACCAGAGAAATTTTTGCGCCAAATATTTTGTCATTGTTGCTCCTACTATCCTTATTGATCCGTTAGGTGACACTATTCGAGCACACCCTTCTGTTTACTTCATTATAGCATATTAGTCTACACAAAAAACTCAAGCCAACTGACTTGAGTTTCCTTCTTATCGATCATTGTACCCATCTGGGTGGCTGGAATGCCATGCCCAAGCTGTTTGGATGATGGTTTCGATATTGTCAAATTTTGGTTGCCAACCGAGGATCGCACGCGCCTTCTCAGAGGATGCGATCAAGGTATCTGGATCTCCTGGTCTGCGATCTGCAATCTCAAGTGGGATCGGATGACCCGTCACCTTGCGGGCTGCTTCGACAATCTGAAGATTAGAGAATCCGGTCGATGAGCCCAGATTAAAGGCGGTAGATGGATTACCATTACGCAGATACTCCACTGCTAGCAGATGAGCATCAGCTAAATCAAATGGATGGACATAGTCCCGAACATTGGTCCCATCTGGTGTATTGTAGTCATCTCCAAAAATTGCGATCTTTTCGCGTTTGCCTTGCGCCACTTGCAAGACGATTGGCAGGAGATGGGTCTCTGGTCCATGGTCTTCGCCAATGGACCCGTCTGGCTTGGCACCCGCTACATTAAAGTAACGAAGGGGGACATACTTGATGCCATAGGCTTGATCGGCCCAGCGCATTATGGTTTCCATCATGAGTTTGCTTTCGCCATAGGGATTAATTGGTTTTTGTGGAGTGGTTTCAAGAATCGGAATTTCTTCTGGAATACCATAGGTGGCTGCGGTTGAAGAAAAGACGATATAGCGCACCCCACATTCATGCATGACTTCCAAGAGTTTGACCATGCCAGCTGTATTATTGTCAAAATATTTCAATGGATCCGCCATAGACTCAGCAACCAGTGAGTAAGCCGCAAAGTGGATGACGGCGTCAATATCTGCATGTTCCTTAAAAACAGTGCGCATGAAATCTTGATCCGCCAGGTCTCCTTGGTAAAAGACGGCATCTGGATGCACCGCTGCACGATGGCCTGTGACCAGGCTATCTACCACCACGACTTTTTCCTGTCCTTCATTGACCAAGCGGTCTACCATGTGGGAACCGATATAGCCAGCTCCTCCGAGTACGAGTATTGCCATTTGTTTTCCTTTCGCTTCTTTGTCTTCTCTCTTATTGTACCAAATTTCTGCCTCTTCTCCATCCTTAAAGTGTTGCGACAAAGCGTCTAAAGGCTGCTTGACCTTCTGCTGTTCGCTTGTAGACACCCGCATCTTCCAGTACCCGCGCAAAGATTTGGCCGACCGATTCACGGACAATGGCCTCAGCCTCTGCTTCTTCTGTAATGGATGGGTGAGTGGCTTTCAAGTCAGCTGCCCATTCTTGGTGGTAATGAGCCACACTGCATTCACGACCGAGCAGATAGTCTTGGACCTGCTTGAGCTCTTTCTTAAGCCGAGGAGGCAAGATGGCCAAGCCCATGACTTCGATGAGGCCGATATTTTCTTTTTTGATGTGTTGCACATCAGCATGTGGGTGGTAAATGCCATCTGGATGCTCTGGTGAGGTTTGGTTATCACGGAGCACCAAGTCCAGTTCATAATGCCCATCACGGATTCGTGCAATGGGGGTAATGGTATGATGGGGTTGACCGTCGGATGTGGCCAAGACTTGAACGGCTGGATCCGAGTAACCTCGCCAGGTCTTTAGGATATGGTCCGCCAGGTCAATCAATTGCGCCTTGTCATCCGATTGCAAACGAAGCACAGACATGGGCCAGTTGACAATCCCTACTGAGACAGCCTCAAAGCCCTCAATGGTAAAGCTTTCCCCAACAGGAGCCAGTTCCATAGGGAAGGTATGGCGTCCCCCTTGATAGTGGTCATGAGTCAAGATCGACCCCCCCACAATGGGAAGATCTGCATTGGACCCTGCAAAATAGCCTGGAAAAGTCTCTACAATGGTCAAAAGTCGCTCAAAGGTCTTGCGACTGATGGCCATAGGAACATGTTGACTATCGAGGAAAATGCAGTGTTCATTAAAGTAGGCATAAGGCGAATACTGGAAGCCCCAGTCATGACCGTCCATGTCAAAGCGAATGATCCGGTGATTGGCACGAGCAGGATGGTCTAGGCGACCTTGATAGCCCTCATTCTCCATGCAAAGCTGGCAAGCAGGATAATGACTGGCTTTGGCCTGACGTGCCGCTGCTATCTCTTTGGGATCTTTTTCTGGTTTGGAGAGGTTGATCGTAATCTCTAGCGGACCATAAGCAGTCTCTGCTTCAAAGGCGATATTTTGCGCGATAGCATCTACCTTGATGTAGTTGTTGCGCTTGGAGAGGGCATAGAAATCAGCAATCGCGTCTTCCTTGGACTGACGGTAAGTCTCCCAGAAATGATGATTTACCTGACTAGGACGAGGAGTGATCAAATTCATTAACTCGGCTCCCAGACTATCCTGAGCTGCCATGGTTTCCTCAATCTGACCGTTAGCAAGGGCGAGCTCGATGAGTTGGTCTTTAAGCGCCAACAATCCTTCTTTTTTAACTGGTTGGTCCACGCCCTCTTCTCCGACCAAGCTCATGATCCGATTTTTTAGATAGATCCGATCTAACTCTTCAAAGTGGCTCACTGCAATCACTTCTGTCACAAATGCATCTAGAATTCCTTGTGCCATTTTGTCTCCTTCTCTCCTAATCTAAAATGCGACTGCCTCCTGCTACTTCAGCAATGTAAAAGCTTGGAGCATAGCCGACAACTTCCTCATAGCGTTTGCCGACAGCTTCTTCAAAGGCTTGAACCTTGTCCTTGTTGACAAGGGCGATGGCACAGCCTCCAAATCCTGCACCCGTCATACGAGCACCAAGCACTCCTTCTTGTTCCCAAGCTGTATGAACTAGAGTATCTAATTCCAAGCCGGTCACTTCGTAATCATGCTCCAAGGATACATGGGAAGCATTCATGAACCGGCCAAAGCCTTCCAAATCTCCTTCCTCAAGAGCCTTACGAGCTTGGAGAGTCCGTTGGTTTTCGAGTACAGCATGGCGAGCTCGTTTGATGCGATTTTCATCCTTGATCAAGTAACTATAGGTATCAAAATCCCAGACATCCAATTCACCCAAGGTTTGGATGTCTAGTTTTTCTTGGAGTTCAGAGACAGCTGTTTCGCATTCCGCACGACGTTCATTGTATTTTGAATCAATCAATTCCCGGCGTTTATTGGTATTCATAATCACGACGACATTGTCTTTCAAATCAAGGGGCACCAAATCATATTTCAAAGTGTTAGTATCCAGATAAATGGCCCGTTGATCAGCCCCCATACCGATGGCAAACTGATCCATGATGCCAGAGTTGACCCCGATAAAATGATTTTCCGTTTGTTTTCCAATCTTAACCAGTTCTACCCGATCCACTTTAAGACCATAGATGGTTTCCGCAATGACTCCTGTCAACATCTCTAGTGAGGCTGAGGAAGAAAGGCCAGATCCATTTGGAATATTGCCGTAAACATAGACATCCATGCCAACATCAATGGTGTGACCAGCTTCCTGCAAGAAATGAAGCACGCCTTTTGGATAGTTGGTCCAATTGTGCTCCTCTTCAAAATGAAGATTTTCAAGCGGGACTTCAATGATGCCCTTGTCTTCAAAGTTAGCAGAGAAGAAACGCAAAACCTTGTCTTCGCGCTTTCTTGCTGCTCCATAGGTACCAAGCGTAATGGCTGCAGGGAAAACATGCCCTCCGTTATAGTCCGTGTGTTCACCGATCAGATTGATTCGACCTGGTGAGAAGTAGGTATGATCCGCTTCTGCTCCAAAGACGGTTTGAAAAGCTTCCCGAAGTTCTTGAGTATTCATTGAGATTACCTCACTTATATAGTTATTTACCTCTAGTGTAACCCCTTTCATACAACAAATCAATAATTTTACTAAAATTTTAGTAAAATCCGCTAACATGACCAAACCTATGATATACTAGAAGGAAGAAGGAGAAAACGAATGGCCACATTAAAGGATATTGCTAACCTCGCAAACGTATCCATCGCCACTGTTTCTCGTGTTCTGAACCAAGATGCCAGTCTTTCTGTATCGGAGGAAACCCGCCACAGAATTTTGACTGTTGCTGACGAACTAGGCTACACCAGACATCAGAAAAGTGGGAACTTTAAAAAAGAAAAACAACAAATTGTCATCATCCAATGGAAAAGTGAAGAGGGAGAGCTGGACGACCTCTACTACTACAACATCCGCTTAGGCATTGAAAAAAGAGCACAGGATTTCGACTATGGGATTCTCCGCTATTTCAATGATATTCCTTTTCGATTAGGTGAGGAAGTTATTGGAGTCCTTTGTATTGGAAAGTTTAGTAGGGTTCAAATTGTCGAGTTAGAACGTCTAGACAAGCCTCTGGTTTTTGTCGATAGTAACACCCTTAACCAAGGACACCCTTGTGTCACGACTGAATTTGAAAATGCTGTACAGACTGCCCTTTCCTATTTACGAAAACAAGGCTGTCAAACAATTGGCCTCCTAACTGGTGAGGAAAAAACAACTGACCTATTGGAAAGTATCCCAGATCCTCGGCGACGAGCCTATCGAAACTATTGTATTGAAAGAAGTATTTACCACCCTGAACTCATCCTCACAGGAAGTTTTACAGCTCAATCAGGCTATGACCTCATTTCCTCTCGGCTTCAGTCTGACTCACCCTTACCAGATGCCTATTTTGTTTCGAGTGATAGTTTGGCCATTGGGGCTCTCCGAGCTTTTCAAGAGGCCGGTATCAAGGTCCCTGATGATATCCAACTCATTTCCTTTAATGATACAAGTTTAGCCAAGCAAGTCTTTCCTCCCCTCTCGACCATCACTGTTTTTACAGAAGAAATGGGACGAACCGCTATGGATGTCCTAAATAAACAAGTCCTATCTCCAAGAGAAATACCAACCCTCACTATGCTAGGAACCAAGCTAACTATTAGAGAAAGCACAAAGAATGGATGATCCACCATCCTTTCCGAAAATCAAAACTTATGAAAACACACGAAATTTTATACCAAACCTTAGCCCAAGCTCAAGATTATGTCAATGGCGAGCAACTAGCCCAAGAAATGGGACTGTCTCGCACGTCTATCTGGAAGGCCATTCAGCGTCTAGAAAAAGAAGGCATCGAGATTGAGTCCGTCAAAAATCGAGGCTACAAGATCCTATCCGGAGACCTCCTCATTCCCCAAGTTATCGAGGAGTATTGTCCTCTAACAGTCTCCTATAATCCCCAGTGCCAATCCACTCAGTTAGATGCCAAGAATGCCATGGAAGCTGGAGGACAATCTTCTACTCTTTATCTGGCTCCTTTCCAGACAGCAGGTAAGGGACGTTTTGGGCGTGACTACTTCTGCCCTTCTCAAGGGGGGATCTACATGTCTCTCCATCTCAAGCCCAACCTCCCCTTTGATCAAGCTCCTGCCTATACCCTCATGGTCGCAGCAGCCATCTACAAGGCCCTGAAAAATCTGGCCTTATTGGATATCGATATTAAGTGGGTCAATGATATCTACTACAGGGGGAAAAAGGTCGGGGGCATTCTGACCGAAGCCATCAGCTCCATCGAAACAGGCCTTATTACAGATGTCATCATTGGAGTGGGGATCAATTTTGCCATCACCGATTTTCCAAAGGAACTGAAGGACAAGGCTGGTTCCCTCTTTGACTCCCAGCCTCCCATTAGCCGCAATGAACTGATTGCTGAGATTTGGAAGGAATTTTTCAACACACCAGAAGAGGAGCTAATCTACCTCTACAAGCAGCGCTCACTAGTCCTAGGTAAGGAAGTCTGCTTCGAACAAAATCAGACCAGCTACCAAGGCCTGGCCAAGGATATCTCGGACAATGGACAACTACTAGTCCAACTGACGGACGGCCAAGAACGCTGGCTCAACAGTGGCGAAATCTCCCTCAAGCAATGGGATTTGTAAAATAGACCAACAACTCAAAAAAAATAAGCACCAGTCGGTGCTTATTTTTTATACTTATCTCGTTTTTTCTGATTGAGCTGTTGATCGATACTTTCGACCAACTTCCCTAAGATATAGCTGACTTGTAAATTTCTTAATATCAAGAGAGCCCAAAAGATTGCTGCGAAGTAGCTTTCTCTCATCACAGCATCATTAAAAAAATAGGTTTCAAAGGCTGTAAAAATAGCCAGACTCCAAAATTGACGTTTATTCATATTGTTATTCTACCACGATTTTCTAGAAAAAGCACAGGCTAGTCTTCTTGGACCGTAATTTTATCAGAGAGGAAATCAAAGCCCTCCGGAATAACAGACTCTTCTGCCACTTCGACCTCTTCCTTGTGACCACGCGCTTTCTTAGAGAATTCCGCCCGAACCTGGGTCCATTCTTCCATGGAAATAGCCAGAATCTCCGGAGAGAAACCTGCCGCATTGCTTAAAATATTGCCAAACATGGTATTGAGGTTATCACGCTTCATGGTCTGTTCAGCATTGAAGGCAGACTCAAAGGCTAAAATCGCATGACGTTCATTGGCCGCAACCGGTTGGGAACCAACCAGCAAGGCCTTATCTGCTCCTGCTAGGCTTTCAATAATTTCCCCCCAGGCGTTTTGTAGGCGAATGAGATTGTTACGGGCCAAATCTGGATTTTCAACCGCTTCTTGTAAGATGGCTTGAAGCTTATTACGATCCACTCGATAGCCCTTGCTGGACTTCTGAGGACGAGCTGGTGCGGACTTGCCCACAGGAGCCTCATTCGCTGCTTGGGCAAACTGATTCTTCAGAGACTCGACTTCTCTTTTGAGCTGGTCCATTTGGACCAAGAAATCTGCTGGAAGAGCCGCTTGACTAGCCGAAGGGCTCTCCCCCTTGTATTCTGCCAAGCGAATGGTCATCATCTCCGTGTAAATCTTCGGTTGCAGACTGTTTTTGATATCCGCTAAGCTCTTCGTCGCGAGGTCAATCCAAGCAAAGAGGGTCGCTTGTGGAATAGCTAGATTCTGGTTAAATCGCTCACTGACATGGAGATTTTCCCCACCTGTCTGAACGATCAAGAGATCCCGCAAATACTGCAAGAGGTCCGTCACAAAGCGGGCCATATTTTTCCCATTATCAAAGATCAGGTTCAACTGGTCCAAGGCAGCTGTTGCATCTTGTGCTGACAAGGCTGCAACATAGAGATCTAAGGCTTCTTGACTGATGGAGCCTGTGATTTCTTCTGCTGTTGCAGTGGTCAATCGAGCTTCACATGTCAGACTGAGGGCTTGGTCCAAAATGGACAAGGCATCCCGCATCCCACCTTCGGCCCGACGGGCAATAATGGCTACAGCTTCTTCTTCGTAATCAATCCCTTCTTTGTCCAAAACAGCTTTTAGGTGGTCTTGGATGGCCGGAGTCTTGATAGATTTGAATTCAAAGCGCTGAACCCGCGAAAGAATAGTTGCTGGAATCTTATGTAACTCTGTTGTTGCTAAAATAAAGACTACATTTTCTGTTGGTTCTTCCAAGGTCTTGAGAAGGGCATTAAAAGCGCCTGTCGAGAGCATGTGCACCTCGTCAATGATATAGACCTTATGAGGGGCCAAACTAGGCGCATAGGTGGATTTGTCACGAATATCACGGATTTCATCCACTCCATTATTAGAGGCCGCGTCAATCTCAATGACATCCTCTAAACTGCCATTGGTAATGGCTTCACAGATATAGCAATCATTACAAGGTTCTCCCCCTTTTTGGTTGGGGCAGTTCATGGCCTTGGCAAAAATTTTCGCCACACTGGTCTTCCCCGTCCCACGAGGGCCAGAAAAGAGATAGGCATGGCTAATTTTCCCCTGTTCGACAGCTTGTCGAAGGGTCGTCGCAATAACCTCCTGCCCTACAAGCTGGCCAAAGGTCTGGCTTCGGTATTTACGATAGAGGGCTTGATACATTAGTCTACTACTCCAAACATCCTAAAATTCCAATTTGTTTTTTCGAGCAAGATGGCTACAAAACGTTCCAAATAAAGGCGATCCAGGTCGTCATAATCTCCCACCCGATCCGAATCTAGATCCAACACTCCCAGCAACTGGTCATTCAAGACCATAGGGACCACAATCTCACTCATGGCCCGACTGTCACAAGAGATATAATTGGCATGCTGGGTCACATCCTCGATGACCAGCGTCTCTCTTTTCTCTGCTGATTCTCCACAGACACCTTTTCCTAGAGCGATATGGACACAAGATACCTGTCCTTGAAAGGGGCCTAAAATCAACTCTTTTTGATCATAGAGGTAAAAACCTGCAAAGACTGAATGAGGTAGAGCTTGATTGAGCAGAGCACTGGCATTGGCTAAATTGGCCAAGGCATTGCTCTCTCCTTCTAAAAGAGCTTCTAACTGGGCTAGTAAGAGTTTGTAATTTGATTCTTTTTCTTGCGTATTCATACCCTTTATTATACCAAACTTTGGCTAGAAAATTAAGTATTTACCACGGAGCAAGCCTTGATAAAAACCCGACTAGACATCAGAAGTACCAAGCAAATGTTCTCAATAAAAAAGCCAGGGTGCAAGGTCCCTGACTTTGTAAAAATTCATTTAAGCGTCTCTCCGAACATATTGAATCGCCCGATATGTCAGAAAGATGGTCAGAACAAGGGAAACAAACCAAATTGTCCGAAGTCCATAATATTGGATGAGGAAGGTCGAAAGAATAGCCCCTCCGACAAAACTCCCAATCAAGGAGGTCATAAAGAGGGATTCCCAGAAAAACTCCATCTTGCGATCCCGCACAAAATTCCCGTAAGCGACCATGGTCTTCTTGAGATTCCCTGTCATAAAGGAATGGTTGTAAGCATAGCCATCGACTTCTCCAAAGGAAATGGCTACAATCCCCAAGCTCAGTCCAAAGAAAGGCACGATCAGAACATTGGGCACTTCTTTTGGCAGAAAGCCAGCCACCAAGGTCGTCAGGACCAAGGGCACCAAGGTACTAAGCCGCCAAACCGAATGACTAAAGAAGCGCTGAAAGACGGTCATCAAAAAAATCCCGATCATAAAGGCTAACATGGTGGCTAGTTTGACCTCCACATCAGATATTTCATGGCCAATTAACCCAACGGATAGAAAGACCACGTTTCCCGTTTGGCCAGCCGCCAAGGTCCCTCCTCTTTCAATAAAGGTGTAGGCATCTGAAAAACCCGCACACATAGTCAGCAGGCAGGCAAAGGCCTTACTTCTGGAGTGAAACTCCCTTCTTAACTTTTTCATATTTCTCCTTATTTGTCATGGAAAAGAGGCTGGGACACAACTTCCTAACCTCTCTCACTTGTTATCTTATCCTTCACGTGATTCGCTCAAAATCTTCTCAATCTTGGTCGTAATCAAATCGATGGCTACAGTATTGGTCACTCCTTCTGGAATGATGACATCCGCATAGCGCTTGGTTGGCTCGATAAACTGATGGTACATCGGCTTCACCACTCCCAAGTACTGCTCGATGACGCTGTCCAAACTCCGACCGCGCTCTTCCATATCTCGCTTGATCCTGCGAATGATCCGCACATCATCGTCAGTATCAACGAAAATCTTGATATCCATCAAGTCACGAAGACGCTTGTCCTCCAAGACCAAAATCCCCTCAACGATAAAGACATCCTGAGGCTCCTGGCGATAAGTCTTAGCACTACGCGTATGCGCTGCATAGTCATATGTTGGAATATCAACCGGACGTCCAGCCAACAACTCATTGATTTGCTCGATCATGAGGTCTGTATCAAAGGCAAAAGGATGGTCATAGTTGGTCTGAATCCGCTCTTCAAAGGTTAAATGGCTTTGATCCTTGTAATAAGAATCGTGCTCAATCATGGCAATCTTCTCATCCGGGAAGTGGGACAAAATTGCCCGAGAAACACTAGTTTTTCCCCCACCAGAACCGCCTGTTACACCGATAATAATTGGTCTGTTTCGCATCTTCTTCTCCATTTTCTATAATCCTATTTATTCTATCACAAAAGCGGTCACTTGACCACGACTTGAACCATTTTTCTATGGCTTTCATCCAAAATCAAAGAAGGATCTCCTTTCCCCTTCCGTCCCAGTTCGAAAGGCCCATTCCATCTTTTTAGGGTGAAACATGATATAATGAAACCAGTAAATACCTGATTGAAAGGAGCTGCCATGCTGAAACTTGGTATCATCGGCACCAGTGCCATCTCCCATTCCTTCCTGGCCGCAACTAAAGAAACAGGCCACTATGAGTTAAAGGCGGTCTATTCACGGACCTTAGAGAAGGCTCGTAGCTTCGCCCAACCCTATGGACAAGTAGCCCTCTATGATGATCTGATTGCCTTTCTAGATAGTGACCTGGATGTCATCTACATTGCTAGTCCCAATTCACTCCACTATCCCCAGGCAAAATTAGCCCTCCTAGCTAAGAAACATGTCATCCTTGAAAAACCAGCCGTCACTACTCCAAAGGAATGGGAAGAGTTGGTCAAATTGGCCAAGGAGCACCAGGTCTATCTCTTTGAAGCAGCTCGCAACTATCATGAAAAAGCCTTTGCGACCATCCAAGACTTTCTCAAAGACAAAACCATCTTGGGTGGCCACATGACCTATGCCAAATACTCCTCTAAAATGCCCGAACTCCTGAAAGGGGCTACACCTAATATTTTCTCTGACCAGTTTGCTGGCGGAGCCCTTATGGATTTGGGTGTCTATCCCCTCTACTTTGCAATCGGCCTCTTTGGTCAACCTGAATCAGTAGCCTATCAGGCGCGGCAATTGCCTAATTCAATCGATTTGAACGGACATGGTAGCTTGGTTTATTCAGACTTTGTCATCGGCATTCAAGCCGGCAAGGATGTGACTAGCAATCTTCCTGCTGAAATCTACACAACAGATGGCACCCTCTTTCTGAGTGGCATTGAAGCCGTTAACGAGGTAGTTTTTCAAGATCATTCTGGAAACAGCTACCAGCTTCCAATCACTCCCGCCCCTCATAACATGCTAGAAGAAGCCCAGGCCTTTGCTAGCATGATGACAGAGGGCGACCAGATACTTTACCAGACTTGGCTTCAAACCGGACAGATGGTCCACCAAGCTCTCTACGCTATGCGCCAAGATGCTGGAATACACTTTAAGGACGAAAACTAATATGACACTAGCATTCCCACCGCTCTGGCAAGAGCAACTCAAAACCCTCGGCTTTGAGCAACTCACTGAAATCCAAGAACGCCTCTTTGAGCCGATCACCCAAGGGGAGAACGTACTTGGAGTCAGCCCGACAGGAACTGGGAAGACTCTGGCCTATCTCTTCCCTAGTCTTCTCAAGCTAAAACCTAAAAAAGCGCAACAATTGCTGATCCTCTCCCCCAATACAGAGTTGGCCGGACAAATCTTTGATGTCACTAAACAATGGGCAGAGCCTCTTGGACTCAGTGCTCAACTTTTCCTTTCTGGCTCTAGTCAAAAACGGCAAATCGAACGTCTCAAAAAAGGACCCGAAATTCTCATCGGAACTCCAGGCCGTATTTTTGAGTTGATCAAGCTCAAGAAAATCAAGATGATGAATGTCGATACCATCATCCTGGACGAATTTGACCAACTTTTCAGCGACTCTCAGTATCACTTTGTCGACAAGATTTGCCACTACGCGCCGCGAGATCATCAATTTATCTATATGAGTGCAACGACTAAGTTTGATGCAGAGCAAATCGAGCCCAATACCCTGACCATTCAGGTAGAAGGGCAAAGCTTGGACAATATCCAGCACTTCTATATGGAAGTGGACAAGCGAGAAAAGGTCGAACTCCTCAGAAAACTCTCCAATGTCGAAGACTTTCGTGGCCTCGTTTTCTTCAATAGCTTGTCCGACCTAGGGAGCGCTGAAGAAAAACTCCAGTACCGAGAAGTTAGCGCTGTCTCACTTGCTAGTGACGTCAACGTCAAATTCCGGAAAGTCATTCTGGAACGCTTTAAGGATCATCAGCTGACACTCCTTCTGGCAACAGATTTGGTAGCGCGGGGAATCGATATCGACTCACTAGAATGTGTCGTCAACTATGAAGTCCCAAGAGATGCCGAAACCTACATCCACCGATCTGGGCGTACCGGACGCATGGGCAAAGAAGGCTATGTCATCACCTTGGTTAGCCATCCAGAAGAATTAAAAAGTTTGAAAAAATTAACCCCTGTTCGTCCTTTAATCCTCAAGGGAGCTCAACTCTATATAGGGGAAGAATAAGAAAATCGTTCGTAACATTACGAACGATTCAGATTGAAGATAAAGTCATTTTTAAAACTTTCCTTCGGTGAGTACGGACGTCAGCGAACTTCGAAGAAGTTCCATGACTTAGTTTTGAGCCTAAGGTCTCAAAACTCCCGAGTGCCTGAATCAATAGTGTTTCAGGCACTTTTCTCACAGCGGAAAGTTATTCATATTCTTAAATGACTAAAAAATAAAAGTCATTTTTTGATAATCATCCAGTTTTTTTATGTAAAACAATAGTTTGTCTATATTCAAAATCGTTCGTATTTCTACGAACGATTTTTTTAATTCCGATTGTAATAGAGGCGATGACTTTCCACTTGGTGGTTTAAGAGTTCATCAACCGTGACGATAGTGTAGCCTTGCGATTGAAGGTATTGGATCACAGCTGGGAGAGCATTAATCGAAGTTTGGTGAATATCATGCATCAGGATAATTGATCCTGGTTTGACTTGTTTTTTCACCTCTGCTAAGATCGCTTCGGTGTTATGACTCTTCCAATCCAAGGTGTCCACATCCCACATGATAAAGGCTTGATCCACTGCATATTGAATGGCACTATTAATCGAACCATAAGGAGGACGAGTAATCTTCGTTTGCACTCCAGTCACCTTTTGAATCACTTCTTTGGTATCCATGATTTCTTTTTGAGCTGACTCCAAAGGCAACTTAGTTAAGACAGGGTGGTTCCAAGTATGGATCCCGATTTCATGTCCTTCCTGACGGACCCGTTTAGCCACTTCTGGATAGGCAGAGACATTCTTCCCAAGCATAAAGAAAGTCGCTTTAACATGGTACTTGTTGAGGATATCCAGGGCTTGAGGAGTCGTCGATGGATCTGGACCATCATCAAAAGTCAAGGCAACCATTTTAGCGTGACGTTGGGTTTGGTAGGCCTCATAAGCATCACGATCTCCAGGATTCAGGCGAGCAGAATCAATCACATCATAGAGCTTCGAAAGGGGCATATCGAAGGTTTCCATGCCCTCAATAGTAACTGGAAGGGTGATAGAAAGAACCCCTTGATTGTAGGTGAACTGCCAGCTTGCCATATCACTTGCTGAGACAGCTTGCATCAGCTCTTCAATTCGATCTTCCCCTAACTGTAGGAAAACCAGCTGAGAGCGCAACTCAGTTAAGAGGGTTTCTTTGGCTAGATCAGCATCCGTAAACAATTGGGAGAATTGGAAGACCGTCCCCTCATCCGTTAGATAAAGGAGGGGAAGTTTGTCGATCCCATCTTTGATGAACTTGCCGTTTTTCCACTTGTACTGGGTCTTCTTCACCTGATAAGGGTGAACCCCGACAAATGGGTCTTCTGAGCGTTCGGTATGATAGAACAATAGCTCTTTTGCTTGCTGATTCTTCTTCTCTTCTTGGGGAAGAGAGCCTACGTCAGCCAAAATTCTCTCTTTGACTACTGCGATGGGTTCTTCGTTATTATTCGGGTAGTAGGCAGCAACATAAGATTGACCGACCATTCCTTTTTGAAGAATGGTATCTTTGTCTTTTTCAACTGCTTCTTCTTCCTGGATTGCTTTGGAAAACTGTTGATTATAATTTTTGATAGCGCGTGCTTCCTCAATCTTCTGATAAGCAAGATAAATTCCCCCGATGAAAAGGAGGTTGAGGAGGATGAGAATAAGTATTTTCAAGTAGGATTTCTTCATACTCTTATTATAGCAATTTTATCACCAAAAAACAGTAGAAAACTCTAGAATCTAGAAAATAAAACCTAAAATATAGTAGGGGAATTAAAGTAGCTCAGTCCTATCTCCTGTCACTTTGAGCCGGCAACTTTCAAGCAGAAAAAAAGAACAGATGTAGTCACATCTGCTCTTTGTCACAAGTTATATGATGCTGATTATAAGGACTTTTCACGAATCACTTCTACTTTGTAGCCATCTGGGTCCACAATAAAGTAATAGTTTGGAAGAGTTCCTGGCAAGCCTTTAGGATCTGTTACTTGGTAACCTTTTTCCTTATGCTCCGCATGAAGGGCTTCAAGGTCTGGCGTACTCAAGGCAACATGGGCAAAGCCATCTCCAATGACGTAAGGACCATGATCATAGTTGTAAGTTAATTCCAACTCATAGTCATCCCCTTCTAAACCAAGATAAACAATCGTAAATTTGTATTCAGGAAAATCTTTGCGACGCAATTCCTTAAAGCCAAACGCATCTGCATAAAAGGCAATTGATTTTTCTAAATTCTCCACTCGCAAACAAGTGTGTAACATTTTTGAAGCCATACGACACCTCTTTCTTTTTTTACTATTATACACTAGTCAGGCAAAAATAGCGATTATTTGAAATAGATGAAAAAAGAGGCTGGGACAAAAGTCCTAGCCTCTCAATTGTCTTTGGATTATCGAGCAAGACGCAGTGGTTGAGTGGGCTCTACTACGCTGATTTTATCAGCTTTTACAGCCCTACTCAACTATGCGGAGGTGAGACGACGAAATCGAATTCTAACGAATTACCGATTTCTGTCCCACTCTCTTACTTGTTTTTCGTTGATTTAGAACTTGATTTCTTTTTACTATCTGACTTGGTTGCTAGTTTGACCTCGAAAATAGCACCTTTCGGCTTGTTATCTCGAACAGTAATGGTACCATTAAAGGCTTCTACGATTTGCTTGGCTAAGGACAGTCCTAACCCAAAACCACCCTTTTGACGGGTCCGCGCCTTATCCACTCGGTAGAATCGATCAAATATCCGCTTTTTATCTTCGTCTGCAATCCCTGGTCCATTATCCTCTACCCGAAGATAGAGATAGCGATCCTTGAATTGGGCGACAAACCGTATCTTTCCTTCTTCCTCTGTGTATTTGAGGGCATTGTCATACAAAATGGTCATCAGCTGTTTCAGTAGGACCTTGTCAGACACCAGACTCCTTTCGACATGATTCTCATACTCGAAAATTTTATCATTTTCCTCGGCAATGATTTCATAATTGGCAAAGGTTTGGTCGAAAAAAGAGGGAGGGATTTCACAAAACTCAGGTTTAATCCCATCATCCCGACGGGCTAAGTTTAAGAGATTCGTCGTCAGTAAGCGCATATTGCGAACCTCATCCAAAGAGGAGGCGATATTCTCACTGGATTTCATAATTGTTGCCTCTGGCTTTCGGAACAGGGTTTCCAAACGATTTTGCAAAACGGCTAAAGGTGTCCGCAATTCATGAGAAGCATTTTCGACAAAAGCCTTCTGCCGATTCATGCTCTCTAAGAGAGGTTTCACACTCATTTTAGCCAGGAAGATACTTGCAAAGAGGGAAATGCCCCAGAAGCAAATCATGACCAAGGCGATTTGGCTCTCGTGTTTTTCACTGGTCTGCTCCAACTGGCTGATATTGGTCATGATCACGGCATATTTCACCCCATCGATATAATCATCGGGATCAATATCCACCAAATAAGCGCGGTAGCTTTCCTTCTGCTTATAATGATTGGTGATTTGAATCTGCTTGATCTTGTTTAAATAGCTGCGACTAAAGGTCACTGTTTTTAAATCAAGAAAACCATTGTCCGTCGTCACATTTTCAAAATTATCATTCAAGAGGATGGCTGTACTATTGGAAGTGACCGATGGTCTAGGTCCATCCTCGGGATCAGGTTCATCATCTTCTGGTCGGTCATCATCTGGTTCGTCTCTTCCCATCCCATTTCCGGTACGATTGGCCAAGCTAATGATGGAATAACGATCTTTACTCAGCATCTTTAAATTTTCATCAACCGTTGTATACAGACTTGACCGCATCACTTGAATAATAATCAAGGTCATGGTTGAGAAAATCAAGGTAAAGAGTCCGAAATAGCGGATGAAATAAGAAAAGTCATCCGCATTGACAGTTTTTTTAATTTTATTGAGCATCTTTCAGAATGTACCCCACGCTACGCAATGTTTGGAGATTTTTTGCAAAGTCTGTTCCTTTTAACTTCTTACGAATCTTAGAAACATACACTTCGACAACCGAGATAGTCGTATCGCTATCAAATCCCCAAAGTCGATCAAATATTTGTGTCTTGGGCAGGATAACATTTTGATTTTGAAGGAAATAGACCAAAAGATCAAATTCTTTACCTAATAGCTCCACTTCTTTCCCTTCAACAAGCGTAGAATTTGTCGAAAGATTAACGGTTACATTCCCATAAGAAAGGGTATTTTCATTGACCTTACCAGAGCGCTTCAGCAATGCTTGGATCCGCATTTTGAGCTCTTCTAGGTAGAATGGCTTGGTCAGATAGTCATCTGCCCCTAACTCAAACCCATGGCCCTTATCGTCCAAACTTTCTTTGGCTGTCATAATCAATACTGGAGTGGAAACACCCTTATCTCTCAATTCTTTCAGAACTTGGAAACCATCTTTTTCAGGAAGCATGAGATCTAGTAAAATGAGGTCATAGATGCCACTTTCAGCCTCATAAAGGCCTTCGTCTCCATCAAAGACCTGCATGACATCTGCAAAGTCATCTAAAAAATCAAATACTGAATTAGACAAACCGAGGTCGTCTTCGACTAATAGAATCTTAATCATGTGTACTTTCTCCTTCTCATTCTTCCATTCAGGGATGATGAGTATTTTCTACTCTATTATAACATGACCAGGCTTCATTCAGTAGCATTCAGATAGCGATTTCAAGTTTTTTCTTAGCCTGCTGTCCCTGTCTCATCCTTTGATGAATTGTTTGTATTGCTAGACGATTTTTTCGAAGAGGATTTCTTGGAGGACTTTTTACTCGATTTACTATTTTGTTGCTTGTCTTGTTGACCTTGAGGGCCTCCATTTTGTGGTGGTTGGCCATTCATGTCTCCTTGTCCTGGTCCACCGTTTTGGCCATCTTGCGGTGGCATACCGCCTGGTCCTCCACCAAATCCATCTTGTCCTTGACCACCTTGCGAGCCCCCTCCTTGAGGTGGTTGACCGTTCATTTCTCCTTGCCCTGGACCACCATTTTGGCCATCAAAACCTTGTGAGTTAGAAGGTCCATTTTGATCGTTCCCATGGCTATTTTGTCCTTGATGGTTTTGGGCAGGCTGGTTACTATTTTGTGTAGCTACTGCTGCTTGTTGGCGTTGGGGAGTCGTATTGGCTGTCGCCAACATTCCCAAGCCAAATCCACCAGTCATTCCTACGACAAGTCCTCCTGTTGCTGCGGCAGTTGCCCACCACTTAGGACTTTTCTTAACGACAATCATTTTTTCAGTTCTTTCTTGCTTTTGTTCATTCGAAGCTTGCATTCTTTCCATTCCTTAAATTATTTAAACAAGGCCTTTGTTTAGATAGGGATAGTTTACCGATTCTTCCTTAATCGTGACTAAATTTTTTCTTAAACTTTCCTAAAATGAGGATGGAGACAATTGTCACAGCTGAATAGAGGACTTGACAGGCTTGCATTCTTTTTTGTAGAATAGTTACCATAAAAATAAAGCGAGGTTTACTGTTTTGAAAAAAATAGAATCAATGACATTAATTGCTCTTGGAGCAGCTCTGATTGCTGCCCTATCTCCTTTTACAATCCTACTTGGACCCATTCCTATCACGCTTCAGACTTTAGCGATTGGATTGATCGCCAGCATCTACCGTCCAAAAGAAGCCACCCTTTCTGTTCTCATTTACCTCCTCTTAGGTGCCATTGGCCTCCCCGTCTTTGCAGGTGGTCACGGAGGCATCAGCTCCTTCTACGGTCCCACTGCTGGATTCCTTTTCTTCTTTCCCCTTCGTGCTTTGGTTACCTCTAGCCTCGCTGGCCAAAAGGGACAGCCCATTCGTATCTTCCTAGCTAACGCCTTGGGGGAAGTCGTCCTCTTTATTGGGGGTGCCTTAGGTTTTATGCTCATTACCCACCAGAGTTTGGATCTCACCGTAAAACTGGTCGTCCTACCTTTTGTATTACCAGATTTGATTAAGATCACGTTGACAACGGTTTTCGCAGTTATTCTCTATCGCAATCTCAAACATCTCCCATATTTCAAAAAAGCAAAATAAAAACTCTTAGAGAGGCCTACAAACCTGTAGGTTCCTCTCTAGGAGCTTTTTTTTCTTTATTTAGTTGCTAGAAGGGCTGTTTCAACCGCTGCTTTCTCCCGCTCGATAAGATCGATACGAGCCGCGATCTCTTTAATTCCCATCTTGATATTACGGCTGATCGCCATATCATCCAATTGAGGCTCAAAGAAGGCCTTGTATTCATTCAACCGTTCACGGGTCTTGAAACAGTTAGCTGGGTAGATGACAAACTTATCAAAGCTCATATCACCACCGAGTGCTTTCTTGATCCAATCCCAGTTTTCACGCGCCCAAGTCCAGGTTCTTCCTTGGGTAAAGTCATGGTGCAAGAAATTGAAGTACCAGCTCATAGCCAAGTCCTGAGGTTTCACCACATCCTTGTTCTTCCACTCCTTCAATAGAGCTTCCAAAGTTTCCTCATCCTTGGTATAAGAAAGGGCAGCCGCCAACTGGCGTTTAAAGTTTCCATCAACTGTCTTCACATAGGTATCCAGATATTGTTGGCTAAGCGCCTTGGTTTCCTGGTGTTTGATTTGGTTGACCAAGATTTGCAAGCGAATGGCAGCTGGAAGTTTTTCTAGATCAGCTGCGTGCGCTTCAAAGATAGCGCTCGCTTGTGCTTGTGCAGCTTCATCATTGGCCTTGATCATATTAGCAATCATTAGCTGACGAACTTTTTCGTCTTCTTCTGTTTCACCAGGCTTAGCTTCCAGTCCCAAGCGTTCGAAGTTGTAACGGTTCATCCGTTTCAACAACTCATGGAAGGCTACTTCTGTTTCAGTTCCTTCATCCACAAAGAGACTGATTCCGCTCAAGACGCTCGAAACAGCAGAAACGACCAAGTAGGAACTTTCTTCTGTCAAATGTTCAATCACTGGCAAGAGGCTTGCATAAGAAATTTGACCACTTTCCGCTAAGAGACGGCGTTCTTGAACCACTTGTAGTTTCGAAGTGCTATCCAAGTTAGCAAGTTCAGCAAGGATGTCTTCTAACAATTCCCCACGGTAGTCACTGATATAGTGAGCTGTATTTTCTGTATTGAAGCGAAGAGCTCCGTTGTTAGCTGCTTTCAAGGCACTGTAGTTTGGAATTTCTAAGACTTCAGTTTCCAAGGTATCTGGAATACCTGTCCAGTTGCTATTCAATGGAACAACCCACTTACGGCCTTTTTCTTCTCTTTCTCCGATGAAGAACTGCTCTTGACGGATGATCAAGGTATCGTTCTCTACAACAGCTGAGACAACAGGGTATCCTGGTTGCTCCAACCAAGAATCCATAAAGGCTGCGACATCACGACCTGAAGCTTGCCCAAGAGCATCCCAAAGGTCACGACCGATGGTATTTCCGTATTGGTGTTTTTCAAAGTAAATCTTCAACCCTTTACGGAAGGCGTCATCGCCTAACCAACGGCGAAGCATGTGCATGAGACGGCTACCCTTAGCGTAAACGATGGCTGGGTCAAAGAGGGTGTTGATCTCGTCTGGGTGTTTCACTTCCACATGGACGGATTGAACGCCATCTGTAGCATCGCGTTTCAAGGCAGCAGGCACACCAGTTGTTTGGAAGTCTTCAAAGATATTCCAGCTTGGTTCGATGGCATCCAAGCTGACATATTCCATCATATTGGCGAAGCTTTCATTCAACCAGAGGTCATCCCACCATTTCATGGTCACGAGGTTTCCGAACCATTGGTGAGCCAACTCGTGAGCCACCACTAAGGCTACTGTTTGACGGCTTTGGGCAGTCGAATTCTCATCAACAAGAAGGTAGACTTCACGGTAGGTTACCAAGCCCCAGTTTTCCATCGCACCTGAAGAGAAGTCTGGAAGGGCGATATGAAGAGATTGAGGGATTGGATACTTCACGCCATAGTAGTCTTCATAAAATTCAATAGCACGAACGGCAATATCCAATGAGAAGTCCAAGTTTTCTAATGGGTGAGCTTTGGTAGAGTAAACACCGACTAGGGTTCCATTCTTGGTCTTAGCTGTCACCCCTTGGAGGTCTCCAGCCGCAAAGGCCAAGAGATAAGAAGACATACGTGGAGTCGTATCAAACTTCCAAATCCCCGTTTCTTTACGGTTTTCCACATCGATTTCTGGCATATTAGAAAGAACGATTTCTCCCTCTTCTTGGTCAAATTTCACAGCCAAATCAAAGGTCGCTTTGGCTTCTGGCTCATCCACACTTGGGAAGGCTTCACGCGCAAAATGGCTCTCAAACTGAGTAGAGATCACTTCCTTCTTCACACCATCTACTGTGTAGTAAGAAGGATAAATTCCTGTCATATTGTCTGTGATCTTACCTGAATAGGTCAAGGTAATCGTTACTTGACCTGTCCCTTCTAATTCGACATAGACTGCTTCATTGTCATCATCCACCGTAAATGGACGGTTTTGACCTGCTACTTCTACTGTTTCGATGGTCAAATCCTTTTGGTGAAGAGAGATGCGAGTCTCTTTTGCTTTTCCGCTAATGGTCACTTTCCCTGAGAAAGTTTTACTAGAGCGGTTCAAATCTAAGAATAGATCATAGTGCTCAGGTACAAATGTATCAATAAAATGTGCAACTGCTTGCATGAGTAACTCCTTCTTCATTTTTTCTCACCTTCTATTCTATCATAAATCCTACTAACTGTAAGGTAAGAGGGGGCAAAACCAGATCTACAAAAAGACAAAAGTCTGAGATCATGACCTCAGACTTTCTTTTCTTATAATTCCACAATTTTTCCAGTTTCGAAGTAGACAACCCACTCACAGATATTTTTAGCGTAATCACCAATACGCTCCAAGTAGTTGATGACTTGGAAGTAATCACGTCCAGTAATGATCAAGTCAGGATTATGCTTGATTTCTTCTGTTGCCAGCTCTTGAATACGATCATAATACTCATTAATCTTTTCATCGCGAGTCGCTACTTCATAGGCCGTTTCAACATCCCCTTTTAAGTAGAGCTCCAAGGTTGCTTCAACAAAGTCTTTGACTTCTCGACCCATTTTGCTGATTTCTTCTTCTACAACCTTACTACGAAGTTCTCCCTTCATACGGATGGTTGCACGGGCGATAGATACCGCATGGTCTCCCATACGCTCCACGTCAGATACAGCTTTTAAGACAGTCATCACCATCCGAAGATCCTGAGAAACTGGTTGTTGAAGGGCAATCATCTCAAAGGATTTGCGCTCCAACTTCACTTCATATTCGTTAATCTCCGCATCATCTTCGATCACCTGACGTGCTAGATCACGATCATGAGTGACAAAAGCTCGAACCGTGCGGTTGATCTGGGTCAAGACTTCATTTCCCATGGCATAAAACTGATTATGAAGCTTTTCTAAATCTTCTTCAAATTGTACACGTAACATTTACTTTCCCTTTCTTATCCAAACTTCCCTGATACATAATCTTCTGTTTCCTTACGAGCAGGGTTCAAGAAGATTTTTGAGGTGTCATCATACTCGATGAGGTCCCCATCCAAGAAAAAGGCTGTCTTATCCGAGATCCGACTGGCTTGCTGCATAGACCTCGTCACCAAGAGCATGGTATAACGGTCCTTCAAGCCATAAAGTGTTTCTTCAATCTTTCCAGCAGAAATCGGGTCCAAGGCTGAGGTTGGCTCATCCAAGAGGATAATCTTAGGGCTGGTTGCCAATACACGCGCCACACAAACCCGTTGTTGCTGCCCCCCTGAAAGCCCAATCGCTGAATCATGGAGACGATCCTTGACCTCATCCCAAATAGAAGCATTTTTCAAAGAGGTTTCGACTGCTTCATCCAAGACTTGCTTGTCCTTGACCCCATTAATCATGAGTCCGTAAGTGACATTGTCATAGATCGACATAGGGAAGGGGTTGGGCTGTTGAAAGACCATCCCGATTTCCTTACGAAGCTCTACTGTATCTGTCCGAGGACTATAGATATTATGACCATTGTAGAGGACGGTTCCTGTCGTCGTCACCTCATGGTTCAAATCTCCCATCCGGTTGATAGCCTTGAGCAAGGTAGACTTCCCAGATCCAGAAGGACCGATTAAAGCCGTGATTTCTTTAGGGGTGAAATCCAGTGACACACTATTCAGTGCCTTTTTCTTATTGTAATAAACCTACAAGTCCTTGACTTGCAAAATTGGTTCTGTCATGTTTTCATCCTTATGTTGTTTCTAAGTTGCCAATTCCTATCCAAAGTGACCAGATACATAATCGTTGGTCGATTGCAGTTTTGCATTTTGGAAAATGTTGGCTGTTTTATCATACTCGATCAAATCGCCTAGATAGAAGAAGCCTGTATAATCGCTAGCACGAGCAGCCTGCTGCATGCTGTGGGTCACGATGATAATGGTATAGTCCTTCTTCAACTCTAGCATGGTTTCTTCCAACTGAGCTGTCGCGATAGGATCCAAGGCTGAAGCTGGCTCGTCCATGAGCAAAATCTCTGGTTTAACGGAGATAGCTCGAGCGATACAGAGCCGTTGCTGTTGACCACCAGAGAGGGTCAATGCTGACTTGTGCAAGTCATCCTTGACCTGATCCCAGAGGGCTGCTTGCTTCAAAGATTTTTCGACGATCTCGTCCAAGACCTTCTTGTCTTTGACACCTGCCCGCTCGTGAGGGAAGGTAATATTGCGATAGATGGACTTGGCAAAGGGATTTGGTCGTTGGAAGACCATCCCGATATGCTTTCTCATTTCATAGACATTGATATCTGGTCGGTTGACATCGATCCCTTCGTACCAAATCTCACCAGTCACACGCGCAATATCAATGGTATCGTTCATCCGGTTCAAACTTCTAAGATAAGTGGATTTCCCAGATCCAGAAGGACCGATCAAAGCTGTGATTTTATTCTTCTCAAATTGCATATCCACCCCTTTGATAGATTCATTTGAACCATAGTAGACATGCAAGTCTTTGGTCGAAAGGACCACTTTTTCTTCAGGAAAAGTAATGATATGTTTCTCATCCCAATTGTACTTTGACATTTCTTCTCCTTTTATGCTGAGGTTAATTTCTTATGGAGGTAAGTACCAAGCTTACGCGCTCCAAAGTTGAAAATCAAAATGAAGATCAACAAGACTGCGGCCGATCCAGCAGATACTTCAATCGCATCTGGAATGGTTCCTTCACTATTAACCTTCCAAATGTGGACCGCTAGTGTTTCTGCTTGACGGAAAATAGAGATCGGACTGGTGACACTAAAGAGGTTCCAGTTGCTCCAATCCAAGGCTGGGGCAGACTGACCAGCAGTATAAATCAAGGCCGCTGCTTCCCCAAAGATCCGCCCAGAAGCTAATACGACACCCGTAATAATACTTGGCAAGGCTTCAGGTACCACCACGTGAATCACGGTTTCCCAACGAGAAATTCCAAGCGCAAGGCCGGCTTCCCTTTGTGTATGGTGGACATTTTGCAAACTATCTTCAATGTTTCGTGTCATCTGTGGCAGGTTAAAGACCGTCAAGGCCAAGGCTCCAGAAATAATTGAGAAGCCATATTGGAACTGCACTACAAAGACCAAATAACCAAAGAGACCGACTACAACCGATGGTAGAGAAGACAAGATTTCAATACAGGTCCGAACCAAATTGGTCAATGGACCCTTCTTGGCATACTCTGATAAGTAGATCCCTGCCCCTAATGAAAGTGGGAAGGAAATAATCAAGGTAATGACTAAGAGAAAGAAGGAATTATAGAGCTTAATCCCAATCCCACCACCTGCTTGGTAAGAAGAGGATTTGCTGGTCAAGAAGGTCCAAGACACATGCGGCAACCCTCTAACCAGGATATAGAGAATCAAAGAAGCAAGAATAGTGACAATAATTCCAGCAATTGCATAGAGAACCCCTGTCGCTATCTTATCTATTTTTTTAGCGTGCATAGTTCTTCTTACCTCTTTCTTTCGTGATCAATTTGATAACGCTGTTGAATGCCAAACTCATCAGCAAGAGCACCAAGGCAAGTGACCAGAGAACGTTGTTGTTAACAGTTCCCATAACCGTATTTCCGATACCCATGGTCAAGATAGAGGTCAAGGTGGAAGCTGGAGTTGTTAAAGATGTTGGAACAACCGCTGAATTTCCGACCACCATCTGAATAGCCAAGGCTTCACCAAAGGCACGGGCCATTCCAAAGACAACTGCCGTAAAAATACCTGAGCGGGCTGCTTTTAAGGTGACATGCCAAATCGTTTGCCAACGAGTCGCTCCCATAGCCATACTCGCTTCCCGATAGTGACGAGGCACTGCCCGTAAGCTGTCTGTTGTCATAAAGGTCACAGTTGGAAGAATCATGACAAAGAGGACAAAGACCCCTGACAAGATCCCAAATCCTGTCCCACCAAAGATGGAACGGACAAATGGAACCACCACTTGCAAACCAATAAATCCGTATACAACAGAAGGAATTCCTACCAACAATTCAATGGCTGGTTGCAAGAAGCGAGCTCCCTTAGGAGAAACTTCTGTCATAAAGACTGCTGCACCGATGGCAAAAGGTGTCGCCACCAAGGCAGACAAAAGGGTTACAATGAAGGAACCCAAGATCATTGGCAAAGCCCCAAATTCTTTCCCTGATGGATTCCATGTGGATCCGAAAAGGAAACTAAAGACATTGACCTTGTTGACAAAGAAGGTCGATAATCCCTTTTGGGCTACAAAAATCAAAATCAAAGCTACGACAAAGACGATCAAACTCATACAGCAGAAAGTAATGGTTTTACCAAATTTTTCCAACCGAGAATTATTGGACTTTGCGAGCATTTTTTTTGCTACTTCGTTCATGTTTTACCTAATTCTTCTTATTTCTTCGTAATGTTACCGTCAAGATCACGGCTGACTTTCATATCATTGATTGGGATATAGCCCATCTTACCAACGATTTCCTGCTGGACCTCATCTGTCATCATATAATCCAAGAATTTCTTAGCCAATTTACTTGGCTCTCCCTTGGTATACATATGTTCGTAAGACCAGATTGGCCAGTTATTGTTCACAACGTTTTCCTTAGTTGGTTCATAGCCATTTAACTTCATGGTTTTAACACTATCATCCACGTAGGTAAAGGCCAAATAAGAAATGGCACCTGGAGTTTGGGAAACAATGTTTTTCACCATTCCATTTGAATCTTGTTCCTGAGCCTGTTTTGGATCTTTCCCATTCATGATGATGTCATCAAATACAGCACGGCTACCAGATCCTACAGCCCGGTTCACAATGGTAATTTCCAGGTCCTCACCACCCAATTGCTTCCAGTTGGTATATTCACCAGTAAAAATCTTACGCAATTGTTCGGTTGTCAAATCGTCAACAGAAATATTCTTATTGGCAATGATGGCTGTTCCCGCTACTGCCACTTGATGGTCTACCAAGCTAGAAGCATCTATGCCATCTTTTTCCTCTGCAAAGAGGTCACTATTGCCAATGTCGACAGCTCCTGATTGGACCTGAGACAGACCTGTACCAGATCCACCCCCTTGGACATTGACAATCTTACCGGGATGCTCTTCAATATAACGATCTACCACCCCTTCAACGAGCGGTTGTAGGGCTGTTGATCCAACAGCTGTAATCGCTTCTCCACGGTCAATCCAAGACGCACAGGCAGAAAGAGAAGCTGCAAGTGCTACTGTTGCTAGCCCAAGGACTAGCTTTTTGCATTTATTCAATGTAAGTCTCCTTGAATCATAATCAAATATCGTTTAAATCTTATCTCTAAACACTTGTTATCTTCTAGTATTCTAGCAAGAATCACTCTATTTCCACTATAACATAGAAAGACGGCATTTCCTAATAATTTATCTAAATCTCAAACCTTTAGGAAAGAAATTTTTTAAGGTCCGTCCAGTCACTTTTGCAAAACCTAAACCATTTCCTCCAGCTAAGACCTGATACCAACCATTTGGGTAGTCTTGATCTAGCTGAATAGTCTCTCCAGCCACGTACTTCATAAAGTCTGGATCCGACAAGCTGACCGATTTCTTCACTTGATCTGGTTTCAGAGCTAGGCCCAAAGCAAAGCTAGGTTCAAAGCGATTTTTCTTAAAGGTTCCAAGGTGCAATCCATTGCGAGCAATCTTGACCTTTTTCAAATCAGGAAGTCCAACCGGCAAGAGATAAAGCTGGTCTCCAAAACATTGGTAGAGGCCCTCCAAGTCAATAGCCAAGCAATCCTTGGCAAAAGCTTGCCACAGTTTCTTCTGCTCAGCTGTTAGATTGGAACGTCCTTCCTTGATCTTCTTAACTTCAGGCTTTCCGTGATAAAGGAATTTAGCAACAAATTGCCCTTCCCCTTTGAAACGATGGGGATACATCCGGGCTGTTTCAGGATAGCCGATCCCCTCTACCATGCCATTGATTTTTTCAATCGGTAGCAATTCCAACTCATATTCTTCTAAGAGCCAAGAGACAATCTCTTCATTCTCTTCCGGTGCCCAGGTACAGGTCGAATAAACTAGCTGTCCACCTGGTGCCAGCATCTTGATAGCATCTGTTAAGATTTCTCTCTGGAGACCAGCACATTGGGCTGGATAATCAGGATGCCAATAGTCCATAGCATCTGGCTGCTTCCGGAACATGCCTTCACCAGAACACGGAGCATCCAAAACAATCAAATCAAAATAGGCTGGGAAAACCTTAGCCAAGCGATCGGCTGATTCATTGGTCACCACGACATTACGGGCTCCAAAGCGTTCGACATTCTCGACCAAAATCTTAGAGCGGCCCTTGTGGATTTCATTGGAAACGAGGAGTCCTTGATTGTCTAAATAAGAGAGCAAGTGGGTCGTCTTGCCACCCGGTGCTGCCGCAAGATCCAAGACCTTCATACCTGGTTTTGGATGAGCTACTTGGGCTACCATTTGGGCAGCCGGTTCTTGCGAATAGACCAGTCCAGTGACATGGGCAATGGATTTCCCTGATACCTTGCCATAGTAACTCCAAGGCATGCCTGGAATAGGTTCATCACCTCTGATTTGCTCCGCCTTCAATGGATTAGTCCGATAGGCAGATACGGCCGGCTCGTCAAAGGTTTGAAAGAAGGCCTCAGCCTCCTCTCCAAGTAGTTGGGTATACTTTTCTTTAAATCCTTGAGGAAAGGTCATGCGTCTTTTCCTTTCGTCAAAAAAGGTTGAATCTCATCTAGTTTACAAGTTGGGACCATCATGATAGGCTCCAAGGTCTCATAGCTAGGTTCTTTCCCTTCCAAGGTCAAGACTGAGTATCCGAGGCACTCACCCATAATAGCTGCTGCTGCATAGTCCCATGGCCAAATATAGCTAAAGTAGCCTAAAATGCCACCAGATAGAATCTTGGTAAAGCTGATACCAGCGCTCCCGTAGACCCGAATCCCCAAGCACTCTGCTCCCAGATCCGCCATGCCCCAAGCGTTGGACTTGAGCATGCCGACATTAGAAGCCACTAATAAGTCCCCAATAGGCCTATTTTGAAACGGTTTTAGTTCTTTGTCATTGCAAAAGACTCCAAAATCCTTTCCACCAAAAAAGAGATGGTCGCGCATGACATCATAGATCAAGCCAAACTGACCAAGACCTTCTTCAAAATAGGCAACCATAACAGCAAAATCTTCTTTTTGGGTCACAAAATTATTGGTCCCATCAATGGGATCAATCACCCAAACCTTACCGGAGTGAATAGGAGCACGAAGTTCATCTTCTTCAGCAAAAATTTGATCTTCTGGATAAGCTTCCAAAATCTTACGGACCAGGGTTGCTTGCACTTCCTGATCCATCTGAGTCACCAAATCCGTCGGATTTGTTTTGACAGTAATCGCTAGCTGGTCATGTAAGTGTTCTCTTAGATAGCTTCCTGCTTCTTTGACAATGGTCTTAGCAAATTCTAATTTATTGATCAATCGAAAACCATCCTTCCCCTTTTTCTTTCGCGGCTTTGGTTGCGCGGTAAAGTGAGTAGCCACTGACCTCTTCAAACTCCTTTCCCAGACGCTTTTCTTCGCCAATACTTGGGACAACTTTCTTAAAGGCCTTATAGGCTTCTAGGTAGATACGAGCATCTGCCTTTTGTTCATAGGCTTGTTCAACCTGATTAAAAAAAGAAAGCACCGAAGCAAGCTCTTCAGTGCTCCACGATAAATCGAGTGGGTAACTATAATTTTTATTCATATTAATGGATCTCCGCTCTTAATGTAGCAGATCTTAACTCTTCCTTACGATATCCTCGAGGGAGAAATGCGCGAATTTCATCCTCATTAAAACCAATTTGCATCCGTTTCTTGTCTAGAATAATTGGGCGACGCAAAAGACTAGGATTCTCCTCAATCAACTTGATTAAAGCAGAAATCGATAAATCCTCTACATCAACATTTAACTTCTGAAAAATTTTAGAACGAGTTGAAATAATATCGTCTGTACCGTTCTCAGTTAGAGCTAAAATATTACGCAACTCCTCAGTTGTTAGAGGACTCGTCATAATATTGTGTTCCTTAAAAGGAACCTCATGTTTTTCTAACCAAGCCCTGGCCTTCCGACAGGATGTACAACTCGGAGACAAAAATAATGTAATCATGTTCTTCTCTTCTTTTTTTGGACACACTTAGCTGACTCTATTATACAAAATTATTCCATGCTTGCATAGTGATTTTTTAATTTAGACAAAGAAAATTCTCCCCTTAAGGGAGAATTTCTAACAAAAATTAATTTGTCCATTTACGAGCCATGATTTCATCCTGGCGCAGTTGCTCCACAAGAGCTTCTACACTATCAAATTTGACCATTTCTCGAATCTTGTCTAACCAAAAAATCCGAATGGTGTGCCCATAAATATCTTTTGAAAAATCAAAGATATTGGCTTCAAAGCGCAGTTCCGTCCCATCAAAGGTCGAGTTTTTTCCTACAGAGGCCATCCCACGGTGACGTTTCCCTAGCACTTCTACTTCGACGACATAAACACCATCTTGAGGGAGATGGGTCCGATCGATAGGTGCCAGATTGGCTGTTGGAAAACCAATAGTTCGCCCCCTTGCATCTCCATGAACTACGATGCCACGGCTAGATAAGGGATACCCCAAAAGATTGGTTGCTTCTTTCACTTGGCCAGAGGCAATGGCCTGGCGAATACGGGTCGAGCTGATTTTTTCGCCCTGGTCTAGGACAGGTGGAACTACGATGACTTGGCCTTTAAAATAGGTTCCCAAATCACTAGCTACTTTCTTATCGCTACCAAAGCTATAATCAAAGCCTGCCACTAAGACACGAGCTCGAAGTCTTGTTAGGTAGGTAGTAACGAATTCTTCAGCCGTATGAGCCGCAAAATCACTGGTGAAATCAATGAGATAAAGATCATCGACTCCAAGTTCTTCCATTCGTTTAAAACGCTCCTCTGGATTTTGGAGGTGGAGGAGTAATTCTGGTTGGTAACGGGCAAAAGCCAATTTGGGAGATTCTGGAAAGGTCAAAAGAGCTACTCGAAGTCCTTGCTCATCGGCAATAGTGCGGGCTGTCCGAAAGAGCTCCTGATGCCCTCGATGAAGACCGTCAAAATAGCCCAAGACAAGAACAGTATCTGCTTGAGCTTTTATTTCTTTTTCACTAGATACATAACAAATGTTCATAAATTTATTGTAACACACTTTCTGTCAGAAAAACCTTGCGAGGTTTGTAAAGTTCTTCCCTTTTTTCCAAAATGGCTACCAACTTCTCTTGGTAAAAAGCAGCTAACTCTCTGGCTTCGCTCTCAACTGGAATAAAGCGTCCCACTTGGACTTCGCCAACCTCTTCAACTGTCAGCTCTACTTTTTCCAGATCCCCGGTACCAATCTCAAGTGGATGAAGGAAGCTCAAATCTCCTTGCCTTACCTTTTCAGCAAGCTCTTCCAGGGTCAAGGCATTATCCAGTGACAAACCGGCAGCACTGGTTCGGGTCAGATGAGACATATGGGCGGAGTAACCAAGCTTCTCTCCCAAGTCAACCGATAAGGTACGGATATAGGTTCCCTTGCTACATTTTACTCGGAAAGTAAAACGCGCAAGTTTATCCTCGTAGCAAATGGGACTGGTTCTTTCAAAACTATAAATGGTCACCTGACGTTCTGGACGTTCGACCTCCTGACCAGCACGCGCATATTCATAGAGCTTACGCCCATTGACCTTGACTGCTGAGTACATTGGTGGAATCTGGGTGATAGGCCCTGTCAGACTAGCAATGGCTTCATCAACAAGCTTTTCATCCAGTGGAGACAAAACAGGAGTCTCTGCGACAACTTCCCCACTAGCATCCTCGGTCGTTGTTGAATATCCCAGAGTGATTTCCCCCTCGTAGACCTTGCCCTCATCCTGCATGAACTCGACCATACGAGTCGCCTTCCCTACAGCAATGGGTAAAACGCCCACCACATCCGGATCCAAAGTTCCTCCATGGCCAATCTTCTTGGTGCCTAAGATTTTCCGAAGTTTAAAGACCACATCATGCGAAGTCATGCCCGCTTCTTTTTTTATATTAATAATTCCGTCCATGTCTTGCTTTCTATTTTCCTTTCTCATCATGTGGTTAATAAATTTTTTTAATTCGTTCCAGTATCATTAAACCATCCTCTCATGCCTTTAATTAGGCTATTGGTACCTTTTTTAAGATTCCTTTTAATGTAGCATCAATAATAAATCTATAGGTAAATACCCTACTATTCATCTCTATTTCTCCAATTCTTTATGATATTATAAATAGAATGTATCAGAAGAATTACTAATAATAAGAACCAAGAGCGTAATGATACCAAACTGACAACCACAACAAGCAAAGCTGATAAAAAATAAATGATAAACGCCTCTAACTTGGAAGGTCTTCTCCCCTCTGGAAGCATATCTAAATGTTCCTTCGTTAGAGCTGAGCGGTCACTGAATTGATAAAAGTAACGATATCTTGCAGATAAAGAATCAATATCTAAAAAGTCATATCCCCTAATATAATCAACTATATAAAACATCAGTAAACTGTCAATTTCGTCAATATTTTCAGTATAGAGAGAAAAGTTTCTCTTTCCAGCAATTGCAATATTACTTGCAGCATAAACGGCAATCGGAATGCCATCTTTTGTCACAGGTAAAATATCTCCTTTACTACCTGAACCTACACACCTCATTTCATAGTTATTTAAATTGAATTGAAAAACTCCATGCCAGTATGCTTGTTCCCATAAATGTTCAAATCTTTCTTCTTCAAAATAAATCAAATCCTTATTTAACCCTCTTGCGACTATTCTTTTCCTCTTAGAAATGAATTCTGATTTTTTCAAGACAAGAATTTCTACATCTTTTGCATATAGACGGTAACCTTCCTCTTCTTGAACGATTTCAATTCTTTCAGTCCAATGTTCATCATCAGGTAATTTTGACTGAAGGATAAATCCTTCTGAGTTTCCACGCAATTGTAATTGTATTTCCATGTTTTACCACCCTATTGATAAGCCCAATCCAAATGGTCCTAGTTTCATTTTTGCCTCTGCTTTTTAGTATCTGGACAATGATTAACAATCATGACAGGCTCCACACCTTCTCTCACCCGAACAACACTCCCAATCGGTAAAGTAGTACGTTCTGACATCAGTTTTCTCCTTCTAAATATTTCTGAGCTTCCTGAACATAAAAGAGTTCTGGATTTTCATGGGAGATGCTTTCAAACAAACTGCGAGTACGAGCTTCATCTCCTTTTAATTGGGCATTGAGAGCCCCGTAATAAGAAAACATGATTCGAGCTAGCCTATTTTCTGGTTCAGTGGTGTCGAAGTAGTCATTCACTTCTTTATTGAACAAAATATCTTTTATGGCATGGGCTTGAGCAACGAGTTTTGCCTTACCGTCTTTCGCATCTGGCGCCTTGGACAACTACAATCGGAAGCACCCCCACCACATCCGGGTCCAGAGTCCCTCCATGGCCAATCTTCTTGGTTCCTAAGATTTTCCGCAGTTTAAAGACCACATCATGTGAAGTCATGCCTGCTTCTTTTTTTACATTAATAATTCCGTCCATTTGAATTGATCTTTCTATCTCATGTGTGACCATGACGGTCACCGACCCTTTATTATACCATGAAAGCAGACTTCTTGTCCCTCTTTCCCCCTTCCCATGAGCTCCTAAAAAAACCCGTAGCAGATTTCAGACTTTTTAAAATGGGTTTGATACAATAGAAGACGAAAGAAGGTGTAACATATGTTAATGTATGATGTTATTGTTATTGGATTTGGTAAAGCTGGTAAAACACTCGCAGCGAAATTATCAAGCCAAGGGAAAAAAGTCGCTCTGATTGAAAAGAGCAAATCTATGTACGGTGGTACTTGTATCAATATCGCTTGTATTCCCACCAAGACCTTGATTGTTGCCGCAGAAAAAGGCTTGGATTTTGAGCAAGCCATGAAGGAGAAAAATGCAGTCACCACTCGTCTCAACGGCAAGAACTACGCAACTATTGCAGGAACTGGTGTAGACATTATCGATGCGACAGCTCGTTTCCTTTCCAACAAGGTCATCGAAATTCAAGCTGGAGATGAAAAGGAAGAATTGACTGCTGAAACCATTATTATTAATACTGGTGCGGTGCCAACTATCCTTCCAATCCCAGGACTGGCTGAAAGCAAATTTGCTGTAGATTCAACCGGTATTCAACGTTTGGAAAACCTACCTAAACGCCTGGGCGTCCTTGGTGGTGGACCAATCGGATTGGAATTTGCCCACCTCTACAATACCTTGGGTAGCCAAGTAACAGTACTGGATGCTTCTGAAGCGTTCTTGCCACGGATTGAGCCAAGCATCGCAACTCTTGCAAAAAGCTACCTTGAAGAAGATGGCATTCAATTCTTGCAAGGCGTTCATACCCAAGAAATCAAAGATGGTGAAGCTAGTTTAACCCTTGTAACCGATAAAGGAGACTTCGAGTTCGATATCCTCCTCTACGCAACCGGACGCAAGCCAAATACAGCTGGACTTGGTCTTGAAAACACAGATATCCAAGTCACTGATCGTGGAGCGATTCAAGTCAACCGTCATTTGGAAACCAGCGTCCCTGGTGTCTTTGCAGTTGGGGATGTCAATGGTGGGCCTCAGTTCACTTACATGTCACTCGATGACTTCCGCATTGTCTTCAACTACCTTACAGGTGATGGTAGCTACAATCTCGAAACACGTGGAAACTATGCGACAACACTCTTCATTGCTCCTCCATTGGCCCAAGTCGGCTTGACTGAGCAAGAAGCACGCGACAAAGGACTTCCAGTGGCTGTCAAAGAATTGCCAGTTGCTGCCATGCCACGTGGCCATGTCAATGCAGACCTTCGAGGTGCTTTCAAAGCTGTGGTCAACCCAGAAACCAAAGAAATCCTTGGAGCAACTCTCTTTGGAGAAGCCGCAGGTGAACTCATCAACCTGATCACCATGGCCATGGACAACAAGATCCCTTACACTTACATCGCAAAACAAATCTTTACCCACCCAACCATGGCAGAAAACCTAAACGACCTCTTTGCGATTTAACTAACATAAAAAAGCTGGAAATATTCCAGCTTTTTTTAGTTTAAGAATTCACAGACAGCCTCTTGAAATGCTTTATTTTCTTCATACAGAGCATGACCTGAATGCTTAAGAATAAGGAGCTGACAACCCGAAATCGCTTTTGCCAGTTCCTTGGATCCATCCACACCAATCACATCATCTTCGAGGGCACCAAGAACCAAAGTCGGACATTGAATTTCTTTTAAGACCTCAAGGCTATCATGAGTAAGGCAAGACTGAGACTGAATGGCAATTCGTTTCTCATCTTTGATTCGTCCCAAGCGCCCCATAATGTTAGAAAGAAAGCGCCACTTTTGGTAGCTCTTTTCCGTATAGGAGTGCTTTGCGATATCCAGCATGAGGTCTCTAAAAGTTCCAGATTGACTAAGCTTTTGCCAATGCTCAATTCGCTCTCTAGCAAGTTGACTAGGCTTCGCTGTTGTCACAGCTAGGATGAGCCTTTGAACCCTTTCTGGAAAATCTACAGCTAGCCATTGAGCAATCATTCCACCTTGTGAAATCCCCATAACATAGGCGGCATCTAGGTTTAGTGTCTCCATTGCTTCTGCTACATCTGCTGCCATATCTCGTGTCGTATAGCCCTGCCTCAACTCATTGATTCGAGAAAAAACATAAATTTTGTAACGTTTGGCAAGTATACGGTATGTGATTGAAAAAGGCATAGCCATACCTTTAACCGTCTGCACCCCATCCCCCAAGCCTGGTATGATAACGAGAGGCTTCTTTCCTTTACCAAAGGTCACATAGTCCATGGTTTTCTCATTCATGGACAAGGTAGCGTTCTTAGCTGAATACAAAGATTATTCTCCTTTCAGAGCATCAAACTTGGCCTTCATGGTTGGATTCTTCCGAGTCAATTTTTTAACGGAAACATCATCCAACTTGTTGTTAGCGAGGCGGAGTTGGTTTTCTGATGTGGTCAGGAATTTCTTGACTTCTTCCATCCGTTTGATGGCCTTGTCGATTTCATCGATGGCCTTACCGAAGTTGACTGAGGCTGAATTGTAGTTCTTTGCAAAGGCAACTTTAAATGCATCCAGGTCTTCTTCAAAGTGGGTGATGTCGATATTTTGTTCACGAACAAGCGCCAATTCCTGCTTGTACTTCAGGGAGTTGAGAGCGGCATTACGTAAGAGGCCGATGATTTGGATAAAGAACTGAGGACGAACGACATACATCTTCTCGTATTCATGACTGACATCGACAATCCCTGTGTTGAAGTAGTCGTTATCTGCCTCAAGCATGGTTACTAAAACGGCATACTCACAGTTTTTTTCCCGACGATCCTTGTCCAATTCTTTGTAGAAGTCTGCATTTTTGTGTTTCTTTTCGGTCCCGTCGGCTTCATTCTTCATCTCGAACATAATGGAGATAATCTCTACCCCATTTTCATCGCATTCGCGGAAGATAAAGTCCCCTTTAGACCCACGCGCAGAGACCTTGTTGTCCTTTTCAAAATAAGCATTTGGAAATGCAAAACTGCGAACCTTGTTGAATTCACTTTCCGCATACTGTTCTAAACTTTCTCCGATTGCCTTGGTCGACTGTTGGGCCTTGAAGTTCTTATAGAACTCAACTTGCTCATTTGCTGCTTTTAACTGGGCCTCATAGTTTTGTTTAACAGAAGTCAGAGAAAGCTCGTTTTCTTTTTCTTGTAAGAGAAGCTGGTTTTTGACCTGATCTCTTTCTTTCTCTAGATCAGACAGTGTTTTTTGAAGCTGATTTTCATGCTCCAAGCGCAAGGTAGCCAACTGATTTTCCAGTGCCTGCACTTCTTTTTCTTTCTCTAGCAGGCTTTGGCTAGCCGTTTGCTCCACCTCTTTTTTGGCCAATTCTTTTTCAGTATCAAACTGTTGAATCTGGTTTTGTAACTGAGCAATTTCTTGGTCCTTCTTGGCTAACTTCTCTTGCTGCTCATTAAGGGCCTTTTGCTCAGCTAAAGCCAACTCTTGCCGAATCCGCTCATGAATTTCCTTGTCAAACTCAGCTGTACGTACCTGTGACAAGAGCTCGCTGTATTGACTTTCATTAACTGTAAAAACTTCCCCACAGTTGGGGCACTTGATTTCGTTCATAGCCTGCCTCTTTCTCTATTCTTAGTATATTATATCATGCCGCCTGTAAAATCAAAACCAGCAAACGAGGCTTGCTGGTTTTAACTGAATATTCATTTCTCTATAGAGACTTTCCTTAAGTGAGGACGGACGGTAGCGACTCCCGTTGGGATTCCATACCTTAGATTTGAGCCTTACGTCTCAAATCTACCAAGCACCAGAAACTAATGCGTTTCTGGTGCTTTTCCTCACGGCGAAAAGTCTCAATCTATTTTGAACTAGTTCCAAAATATTTTTTCAATAGTCTCATTCAGTAACAACTTTAGATTTCTGAAAAGATGTTGCTTGTTTATAATCTTAAACAGTGGACTTAGCTTACTGGTCTCCACTTATTTCTTCTCAATCGGCGCGACACTTGCCAAGAGTTTCTTGAGACCCACTTCTGGGAAATTGATCTTGAGCTCTTGGGTATTGCCACTACCAGAGACTTCAAGCACAGTTCCTTCGCCCCACTTCTTGTGAATAGCAATGTCGCCAATGGACCAAGCGACGGTTTCTTTGGCACCCGCTCGGTTACTATTGCTAAAGGGGAGGCTTGATGACGTGAGAGCACTTGGAGCTGCTTGTCTCTTGCGCTCTTGAAGGGCTTGTGACAGACTCATTCCTTTTCCAAAGGTCGTTCCGCCACCATTGCTATAAGAAGCCTTAAAGCTAGTGTTGGCCGGACGCGCTAATCCTTGGTAGGTTAACAAATCTGAGCTAATTTCATTGATAAAGCGTGTCGGACGGTTGTAGCTGGTCCGTCCAAAGAGCAAACGAGAATTGGCGTTGGTCAAGAAGAGAACCTTCTCTGCCCGTGTAATCCCTACATAAGCCAAGCGACGTTCTTCTTCCAATTCATCCGGATCCTCAGCTGCACGACTAAGTGGAAAGACATTTTCTTCCATCCCAATCAAGAAGACCACTGGGAATTCCAAACCTTTGGCCGCGTGAAGGGTCATCAAGGTGACTTCTGAGGTCTCTTGCGCTCCATCATCTGTATCGGCAATCAAAGCCAAATCGTTCAAGAAACGACTCAAGGTGTCCACACCTGATTCGTCTTCGACGGTTTCACCGTTTTCATCAAAATTCTTGGTAACAGACAAGAACTCTTGGATATTCTCGATGCGAGCCTGACTTTCCAAATTTCCCTGATTGGTTAGGGCCGTCATATAACCTGTTTTGTCAAGGACCTCTTCGACCAACTCTGTAATGGTCAGCTGGTCCAATCTTTCTCTCAAATCAAGAATGAGATTGGCAAAGTCCCAGATGGCCTGAGCTGCCTTTCCTTTGATGCCTGAAAGCATGATATTGGCTGAAGCATCCAGAAGTGAAGACTCTTGCATTTGAGCAAAATCACGAATCTTATCCACTGTACCTGGCCCGATTCCCCGCTTGGGTTCATTGATAATTCGCTCAAAACTGATATTGTCACTGAGGTTGGCAATCAAGTTCAGATAAGCAATGACATCCCGAATTTCCTTCCGGCTGTAGAACTTGGTGCCCCCTACCATGGTATAGGGAATGTTGGACTTGAGCAGCGCTTCTTCAATGGTCCGTGACTGGGCATTGGTCCGGTAAAGAACCGCAAAATCACGGTGCTTGTAGCCCGCTTCGCGACTGAGCTCTTCAATGGTTTTAGCAACAAATACTGCTTCATCCTGCTCATCATTGGCCCGATAATAGACAATCTCTTCCCCGTCAGCATTTTGGGTCCAAAGATTCTTCGGACGGCGGTTCCGATTGTTTTTGATAACATCGTTAGCTGCTTGTAGGATGGTTTTAGTGGAGCGATAATTTTCCTCTAACAAAACGACCTTGGCATCGGGATAATCCTTCTCAAAATCCAGGATATTCTGCATATCCGCTCCCCGCCAGCCATAAATAGATTGGTCAGCATCCCCAACGACACAGATATTTTTAAAACGTGAAGCCAAGAGTTTGACCAATTGGTATTGGGCATGGTTGGTATCTTGGTACTCATCTACATGGATGTATTGGAACTTCTGCTGGTAATAGGTCAGTACATCAGGATACTGGTCAAAGAGACGCAAGGTCAACATGATCAAATCATCAAAGTCCACCGCTTCTGACTGACGGAGTTCCTTTTGGTAAGCCTCATAGCACTTGGCGACGATCTGGGTGTACATATCCCCCGCTTGGGCGGCATAAGCCACTTCATCGATTAGGTCATTCTTGGCATTGGAAATGGTCCCCAAAATGGTTCGTTCATTCCATTTCTTAGGATCCAAGTTTAACTGCTTGAGAATACGTTTCATCAGTGTTCGTTGCTCACCTGGATCAACAATGGTAAAGTTACGATTGTAACCAATGTGATCCGCATCGCGGCGAAGGATACGCACACACATGGAGTGGAAGGTGGCGATCAAGCAATCTTGAGTCGCCGGATTTAGCTGATAAGCCCGCTCTTTCATCTCGCGAGCGGCCTTATTGGTAAAGGTAATAGCCAAGATATTCCAAGGATTGACCATTTTTTCATCGATTAAGTAAGCGATGCGGTGGGTCAAGACACGTGTCTTACCAGAACCCGCCCCCGCCATGATCAAGAGGGGACCTTCTGTCGTTTGGACCGCCTCCGCTTGGCGATCATTCATACCATTCAATAAAGGATTCATCTCATACTCCTCATTCATTCAATCGTTCTATTATATCACAATTTGCCTCTTTCTCCTTGAGAAAATGGTCGGCTTCATTTGAATTTTAAGCGTAAAAAGTCTATAATGAATCTTTAAGAAGATACGTTTTTCTTTATCAAAGGAAAACGAGGAAACGAATGAAGTAAAAAATGAAAAGTAAGGAGGGACTCGTGGAAAAGTCACAAAGTAATTTAAAACTAGCCGAACGTGGAGCCCTGATCAGTATCGTGGCCTACCTGCTCCTATCCGCCGCTAAGTTAGCAACCGGCCACCTCCTTCACTCCTCCAGTTTGGTTGCTGATGGTTTTAATAACTTATCCGATATTATCAGTAATGTCGCCCTTCTCATCGGCATTCGCATGGCCCGCCAGCCAGCTGACCGCGACCATCGATTTGGTCATTGGAAGATTGAAGATCTAGCTAGCCTGGTAACTTCCATCATCATGTTTTATGTGGGCTTTGATGTCCTACGAGATACGGTTCAAAAAATCCTCAGCAGGGAAACAACTGTTATTGATCCTTTAGGAGCCATTGTTGGAGTTGGGTCAGCCCTTGTCATGTTTGCGGTCTATCTTCATAACCGCAATTTAGCCAAGAAAGCCCAATCCAAGGCCCTCAATGCTGCTGCTAAAGATAACCTGTCTGATGTAGTCACTTCTTTAGGAACCTCTGTTGCGATTGGAGCTAGTGCTCTTAACTATCCGATTGTAGACCAATTAGTGGCCATCGTTATTACCTTCTTTATCCTAAAAACTGCCTACGACATTTTCATTGAATCCTCCTTCAGCCTCTCAGATGGATTTGATGAAAGTCTTCTTGATAAATACAAGGCTGCCATTCTAGAATTACCCAAAGTCAGCCGGGTCAAATCCCAACGGGGACGGACCTATGGAAGCAACATTTACCTAGATGTCGTCATCGAAATGAATCCAGACCTCTCTGTTTATGAGAGTCATGCCATTACCGAAGAGGTCGAGCGCCTTCTCAAGCAACAGTTTGGCGTCTTTGATATCGATGTCCATGTGGAGCCAAGTTCTATCCCTGAAGATGAGATTTTGGACAATGTCCTTCTCAAATTGAAAACTTATGAAGAACGCTTGCAGGCTCAGCAGGAATATTCAACCCTCCTAGCAGACAACTTCACCCTCATTAATGAATTCGGCCAAGAAAGCCACAAAGAGGACCTAGTCCGTTTGCAAGAAGAGCATCAAATTCCCTTTAAGAATTTCGAGATCGAATCCATCAGTCAAAAGACCAAATTGATTCGCTATGAATTACACAACCAGGTTCACACCAGTCTCTGGCGTCGCCATGAACACTGGCAAAAGGTCTTTCATCAAATTACAAATAAACAGGAAAAATAGATCCCTCTCCCTCAATCTAAACTAGAACAAAAAGCTACTGCAATTCCTTTCTGCAGTAGCTTTTTTGTAAGAAAAAATAGTCCTCATGGACTATTCTTCTTCTTTAATAAAACCAAATTTATTTAGAGGGTACAATCTGAAATCGACAACACCCTCAATCTGATCTGCTTGAATATAACCAAATTCACGACTGTCTTTGGTATTGTTGCGATCATCATTTAGGACTAAGTAACTATTACTAGGTACTTTTCCAGCCTTGGTTCCCTTGAGTTCTCTAGAGAAAAAATCATTTGTAAAATAATCGCCACTTGGGGCAGCCAAATGTTTGGTCTTCATCTTGTCCAAATACGGCTCTGCTGTAGCTACACCATTCAGATAAAAGACATCATCCACATAGCTGACCTCATCGCTCTCTATCGCAATGACACGTCCAAGATATTGTTTCTCTTTTACATGATAGAGGACCAAGTCCGTTCGATCAATCTTCCCCTTTTTAGTCGCTAATACTAAATCATCTTTCTTAACGGAGGCATTGGCCATTTGATCAGATACCCACAATGGTTGAAAAACAAATAGGCGCAAAGTAATAAGTACCAAGCCCAATATTCCAATGATGATAATATTCCGAATCAAATCCCTTTTCGACATTCCTATCCCCCCTTTCAGCTCATTTCATTATACCATTTTATTAGACAATAAAAAAGGCCCACATTCCCAAATTGTCAGAAAATTGCTCTAAAAAGAAAAACCTTGTCTCCAAGCTTTAAACTTAGAAAACAAGGTTTGTTCATTGATTAGATTAACGGACTGTACGGATACGCATTGTGTTTGTACGAACAGCTTCGCCAAGTGGTACACCTGCAACGATAACGATATCGTCACCAGATTGTACAAGACCTGCTTCTACTGCTTTACGTTCTGCGATTTCGAACATATCGTCAGTTGATGATGGAGCTTCAGTCAACATTGGGATAACACCCCAGTTCAACATCAATCCACGCTCTGTCAATTCGTCAAATGTCAAGGCCAAGATGTCAGCATCTGGACGGTATTTAGAAATCAAACGTGCTGTGTGACCAGTCTTAGTCAATGTTACAATCAATTTGATGTCCATTGAGTTTGTAGCATCTTTAACAGCTGAAGCCATAACTTCTGTCTTAGAATTACGTTCGAATGAATCTGAGTTCAAACGTCCATATTCGTTAAGAAGAGTTTGAGCGTTCTTGTCAATAGTTGCCATTGTTGTTACAGACTCAAGTGGGTATTTACCATTTGCAGACTCACCTGAAAGCATAGTAGCGTCAGTTCCGTCGATAACTGCGTTGAAGACGTCAGATACTTCTGAACGAGTTGCACGTGGTTTTTCAGTCATTGTTTCAAGCATGTTTGTTGCAGTGATAACAACTTTACCAGCAGCGTTCACTTTTGTGATGATCATTTTTTGGTAAACTGGAACCATTTCGAATGGTACTTCGATACCCATGTCACCACGAGCAATCATGATACCGTCAGCAGCTTCAATAATTTCATCCAAGTTATCGATACCTTGTTGGTTTTCGATTTTAGCAAACAATTGAACGTGACCGTTACCAGTTTCTTCACAGATGGCACGAACTTCGTTTACGTCTTTTGCAGTACGTACGAATGAAATCGCGATGAAGTTGATACCTTGTTCCAAACCGAAGCGGATATCAGCGTTATCACGTTCAGCAAGAGCTGGGAAAGGAATTTTCGTGTTAGGGATGTTCACACCTTTTTGTTTAGCGATCACACCGTCATTTTCAACTTCACAAACGAATTCACGAGTTGCGTCGTCTTTTTCTACAACACGAAGACCCAATTTACCATCGTCAACCAATACTTGGCGACCAACTTCAACGTCATCATAGATGTCAAGCGCACCTGCAACGTTCAAAGCAATCACTTCACGAGTTGATTTGATTCCTTGTTTAGTAGCAACACGGATTTTTTCACCAGTCTTGTATGAGTACTCTTTAGCATCGCCTTCGAACAATTCAGTACGGATTTCTGGACCTTTTGTATCAAGAAGGAAACCAACTTTTTTACCTGCAAGTTTTTCTGCAAGTTTAACAGTAGCCATACGGTCACCTTGTTCTTGGTGGTCACCGTGTGAGAAGTTGAAACGGAAAGTGTTTGCTCCAGCTTCGATCAATTGAGCAATGTTTTTAGCTGATGCTTCAACGTCAAGTTTTTCACCCCAGTATCCGTCATCACCGAATTTTTTACCACCACGGATTTCTACCGCAGGACCTAAGGTTGCAACGATTTTTACACGTTTGTTCATGATTTCTATGACTCCTTTTAAAATACACTGTCTTTTTAGACAAATTTTAACAAATAAATATTAAATAGAAGATAAGCTACGGTTCAACTCTGCAAGGTTCAAGTCAGCCTTGTGAGGGTTGTTCACTTTAATCTTACCATCTTCAGTTAAGCTAAAGAGGGCACCTTCTTCTGCACTACCAAGAATTGGGTTTTCCACCATTTGTTCATTGCGAATACCAACAGCTACGCCACCGATACCAGCTTTCAACAACTTAACAGCATGTGCACCCAAACGTGAAGCAAGAACACGGTCACGCGCAGTTGGTGAACCACCACGTTGGATATGTCCAAGTTCTGTTACACGAAGATCGCTTGTATCTCCAGCATCTTTCAAGGCTTTACCAAATTCAGCAGCTGACATCACACCTTCAGCAAGAACGATGATGTTGTGTGTACGACCTTTTTCGTAGCCCTTCTTGATGCTCTCAACGACATCTTCGATAGCAAAGCCTTCTTCTGGGATGATAATTTCATCCGCACCAGAAGCAATACCAGACCAAAGGGCAATATCCCCGGCATTACGTCCCATTACCTCGATAACGAAAGTACGATGGTGACTAGATGAGGTATCGCGGATCTTATCAATCGCGTCCATAACAGTTGTAACTGCTGTATCAAACCCGATTGTAAAATCTGTACCAACGATATCATTATCAATTGTTCCAGGAAGTCCTACAGCTGGGAAGCCATGTTCAGTCAAACGCATCGCTCCGTGGTATGATCCATCACCACCGATAACGACAACACCTTCGATTCCATGTTTCTTCAACTGCTCGATCCCTTTTAATTGACCTTCGCGTTCAGCAAATTCAGGATAGCGAGCTGAATGAAGCATCGTTCCACCACGAGAAATAATATCTCCAACTGATGAAGCATCCAATTGATGGATATCACCAGCAACCATACCAGCGTATCCATTATAGATACCAAATACTTCCATTCCTTCAGAAATTGCTTGGCGAACAACTGCACGGATAGCAGCATTCATTCCAGGGGCATCTCCTCCACTGGTTAAAACAGCAATACGTTTCATTTCGATATTTGCTCCTTTTTTTTCTTTTACATTCTAAATGATTATAACACAAAGAGGCTCAAATTTCTCCTATTTTCCGTAGATTTTATCGATAAATCGTTTTCATAGCAATACTTGCCAGCTCATTTTCTAACTTCTCGTTTTTCTGGACGGAAACTCCTTTTAATTGAATGGTCTTTTTCTCCTCTTCATAGCGAATAACGACAGGATAGGGACCCGGATAGGCTTTTAAGATATCTAAAACTGCCCGATCCTCTTGGTGATCAAACAATTGAATCCAAAAACGCTGATTGGTGGCTTCTTCTGCTTCCATTAAAACCATCTGAAGACGACCATCTCTAGATTGCACTTTTCCTTTGAGATAGTAGTAGCCCTTCTCTCTTATTTTTGAGCTATAGTGGCGATAAGTATCAGGAAAAAGGGTGACATCCATCTTCTTTTGGAGATCGGAAACTTGTAAAAAGGCCATATTTTCTCCATTTTTGGTTCGGATTGTCCGGATTGATTGGACTTCAACCAAGATGGTGGCCTGTTCTCCTTCGCTTAAAGAAGCGATTGGTCGAGTCGGTTTGCTACTTGCTGCTACTATTTCCACCAGAGGATGAGGGCTGAGACCGACCCCAATGACCCTCTGCTCCATTTCATACTTCTCAGCCTTGCTATAATCCTCAGCATCCATCCAGGAATAATTAGCTTGACCAAATAAGCTACCCAATTCATCCGCAAAGACAAATAGGTTGGGAAGGTTCTGAAGGACTTTTCTGCGATTTTTTTCAAAGCAGTCAAACAAGCCCAATTCTACCAAAGGAGTTAAAAGAGGAAGTTTGTGGTATTGGTTTGGCAAGCGCAAGATAAAATCTTCTATGCTCTCAAAGGGTCGTTGTTCAATAATCCAATAGGCTAGATCTTTTGGGAGACCTTTGATATTTTTCATTCCTAGATGAATCTTCTGATCTTGGAACTTATCCTTATAAGGAATGGTATTAATGGTCAAAGGAGCCACTTGGAAATCAAATTGCAGCGCATCGGTCAAATAATCACTGCTAGAGTAGTTGAGCATAATGTCAAAGAAGACATCTGGATAATGGACTTTAAAGTAAGCCAATTGGAAGGCCAAGGCTGAGTAGGCATAGGCATGGGAACGGTTGAAGCCATAGCCAGCAAATTTTTCCATAATGGCAAAGACTTGCTTGGCTTTTTCTGCACTGTGTCCAAGCGCGACAGCCCCCTTGATAAAGTCATCTTCCATCCGATGCATTTCTGCCACGTTCTTTTTCCCCATGGCCCGTCTGAGGATATCGGCTTTTCCTAGACTAAACCCAGCAAAGGTCTGGGCCACCTGCATGACTTGCTCCTGATAGAGCATGATGCCATATGTTGGTGCTAGAACCCCTTCCAAACTAGGATCAATCATATCGACCTTCTCTTTGCCATGCTTGCGTTTGACGAAATTATCAATATAGTCACTAGCCCCAGGCCGGTTCAAAGATGTGGTCGCAACAATCTCCTCAAAACAGTTGGGTTGAACCCGTCTTAATAAACGGATAGCTCCTGCTTGCTCAAACTGGAAGATTCCCTTGGTATTCCCCGCAGCAAACAAAGCAATCGTTTCCGGATCTTCTAGAGGAATATCCTCGATTTTAATATCCTTTTGATATTTTTCCTTTACTGCTTCCTGCATCCGTTGAGCAAAAGTCAAATTTCGGAGTCCTAAGAAGTCCATCTTGAGCAGACCATTTGCCTCAACACCATGGGCATCATATTGGGTCAGATTCATCTCCTCGCCCATCTTGATCGGGATTTGATTGGTGAGATCTTCTCCACTCATGACGACTCCTGCCGCATGAATCGACGTCTGACGTGGTTGCCCTTCAATCCTCTTCGCAATTTCAAAGCCCTTCCGGTATTCTGGACGACTTTGGATGGCTTGGCGAAAAGCTAAATTTTTTTCATAAGCGGAAGCCAAGGTATCCCGTAAGCCAATCCGCTTGGTGAGGTTGGTTAACTCATACTCTGGGGTTCCAAATCTCTTAAAAACATCTCGAATGGCTTGTTTGGCTCCAAAAGTTGAGAAGGTCACAATTTGAGCCACATGAGGACTGCGGTAGCGATTTTTAACATACTGGATAAATTTGGGACGATAAACATCTGGAATATCAATATCAATATCTGGCATGGTATAGCGCTCTAAGTTCAAAAAACGCTCAAAGAGGAGATTGTTCTTGACTGGATCAATCCCTGTGATATCTAAAGCATAGGCTACTAGACTACCAACTGCTGATCCACGTCCCATCCCCATATAATAACCTTGGCTTCGACCAAACCGTAACAAATCCCAGACAATCAAAAAGTAGTCATCAAAGCCCATCTGATGGATGACATCTAATTCATGACGCAAACGCTCTTGGTAGACTGTCTGGTCCAGCCCCTTATTTCTCAAGCCCTCCTCAGCCAACTCACGTAATTCCTCGACTGCAGGTTTCTCTGGATTGAAGCGGGGAAGCTTTAATTGCGTATCAATCTCATAATGAACAGCCGCAAGAGTCTTCTCTAGATAAAAAATACTATCTGGATAATTATGAGCAAAGGCCCGCTCCAACTCTTCTGGTGGCAGTAACATCATAGAAGTGTCAACAGCTCCCACTTCTTTCAGACTGCAATTATTGCGAATGGCATGGAGCATCTGAAGACTCTCCAAATCACTCATTGAAAAATAGCGGACTGTATGGAGGGGGAAAACAGGACGAGAAAACTGTTTCGCTGGAGTATCTGGAAAGACACCAATCGCAAAGTCTTGACCCAAGTCTAAATACTCAATCCCTTCAAAATAGGGAACGATAATGGCTAGATCATCCAAAAAGTGTTGAAAGGCCGACCAGTCAGTTGTTCCCATCATTTTCATGCTGGAAATCTTGATTAAATGTTTATAACCTACGGTACCTAATGCAAGCAAACGAATAGACAAGGGCCCCGCTGGTAACTCAACTTCTAAATCAAGACCTAGGACAGCTCCAATACCAGCTTTTTGGCACTCTTCTAAAAACTCGTAGGCCCCATATAGATTATCTATATCCATGAGACCAATCTGTTGGTAACCCATTTCTTTGGCACGCTGAATATAGTCTCTAATAGAGACTAAACTGTCCATAAAGGTATAAACCGATTTTGTGTCCAGTTGTGTAATCACCTTGCACTCCTTTTCGTCCGTTCTTTCCTTCTATTATACAGGAAATCCGCCAAAGAAGACACTCTTACCCATTGCCAATCCTGCCTAACAAAAAAAACAGATCAACTGATCTGCTTTCCTTTCTCTTACGGAAGACATGGGATTCGAACCCACGCACGCTGTTACACGCCTACCGCGTTTCCAACACGGCCTCTTAAGCCTCTTGAGTAATCTTCCAAACTAGTATCCATTATACGGAAAAGCGCTCCTCCTGTCAACAAAAAATTTAGGAATCGCTCACAAGATATCATTGCTTGATAGATTTTAAAGAAACAAAAAACGACAAGGATTTGTCGTTTGCATGTATAAAAATGGAGCCGGTGGGAATCGAACCCACGTCCAAACACCTGCCAACATATTTGTCTACAACCATAGGTTATGTATTGGTTTAACAGTCCCTCGACACATAACTCAAGCCAAGAAACTGCGAGTCCATTAATCTCTTATCAAACTGCTAGACAAAGTTTGATCGTATCTCGCTAAAATTAAGACCTGTCATCAGACACGAGCAATCCGAATCGGGTCACGCCTGCTGGTTTTTAGGCAGCTAGAGCGTAAGAAGTGTTATTTTTTGCAGTTATATTTAACTGAGCGTTTACGTCGCCACACGAGTCGCAAAATATGCCTCATAATGCCTGTCGAATCCGTAACGACCCCAAAATGATATACTCAAGTTTATCATTTTTTGGGTAAAATGGCAAAAGAAAAAGAGGAATTCCTCCCTCTTTCATTCTTATTGCAAGTTCAATTTGAATTTTGTTACATAATGAACTGTAAAGTACATCGCTACAATTTTCACTAGTTCATAGATATAAGCCGGAATAAAGTTAACAGCCAATACATCACTAAGGGTATCATAATAGCCACTTGACAGATATGAAAGGCTGGTTAACTCCACAGTAGGAAACATTCTTCCAATGATGCTAAGAACAACCCAAAGAATAAAACCAAAGACAAAGGCCATTACGACACGATGATTAATAAAAAGTTGGCCCAGTGAAATCGCACAATAGAGCATCAAAATCCCTGAAATGGTTGCTAACAATTGGAAAAATAAGGTTTGCCAAAACAGAGGGCCACCAATACGTTCAAGAAGTAGACCAAGAACCTCAAAGATATTCTGTTGTTGAGAAAGTCCAATTACACCTAGGAAAATAACCAAAGAAAGGACCAAGCTAATAAAACAGAAGATACTCCAAATCAAAGCAGATGTAGCTTTTGCAAGTAAAACGGTATGAGAGCTAGTTGGCAAAGTCCACGTCAAATAACCTTCTCGACCAAAAATATTATTATAAAAACGACGAATAATAATGATATAGTTGGTCAAGGTCAACCCAATGTAACCCGCAAAAATAACCAGAACAACAATTCCCACAATCGTATAGGTTGTATCTGCTGTATAACTTGCTGCGCCAGTAATAACACTAGAAGCTAATAAACCAGCAAAAATTGCGAGAATAGCAAGCACACCCGAAATAATGAGATACCACTTATAGGTTGCTTTTAATTCATATTTCATTAATTTCCCAAACATAAGAGCCTCCTAATACATTCTAAATTGTTCACGGAAGATCTCATCAATCGATTTACCGTATTGGTTACGAAGAACAGTTGTGTTTTCATGCAACAGAATACGACCTTGATTGATAAAGAGTGCTTCATCCAAGACTTGCTCAACGTCCGCAATCAAGTGGGTTGAAATCAATACTGATGAGTTTGGACGACGATTTTGAATGATGGTTCTAAGAATGTAGTCACGCGCAGCAGGGTCCACTCCACCAATTGGTTCATCGAGAATGTACAAATCCGCTTCACGGCTCATGACCAAAATTAATTGAACTTTTTCTTTATTCCCTTTAGAGAGTTGTTTCAACTTTTGCTCTGGGTGCAATTGTAAGTCGTTCAACAATTGATAGGCACGTTGCACATTGAAATCTTTATAGAAGTCTTGGAAGAAACGAAGAGTCTCTGAAATCTTCATATTCTCATCCAAATAAGTTGTATCTGGTAAATAAGAAACGACTTGTTTGGTTCTTGCAGACGGCACTTCACCATGGATATAAACATTTCCCGAAGTAGGTTGCAAAAGCCCATTCACTAATTTAATGATGGTTGTTTTACCACTTCCGTTTGGTCCTAACAAACCAATGATACGACCCGGTTGAATATTGACACTCACATCATATAAGGCAATGTGCTTACCATACACTTTTTGAACATGGTCTAAGTAGACCAAAGGGTACTGATTCATAATCTTCTCCTTAATTTAATAATGATTCTATTATAACCTTACTAAGAAGTGATTGCAAGATATAATCGTAAAAGAAGATATAATATTCGTACTATTTGACATCCAAACTATCTTCGCAAAAAAAGAGGAACATCCATTCCTCCTTTAAAACAATTTTATTTAATTCCTAATGCAATCCGTGCATAGCGGCTCATTTTTTCAACCGTCCAAGCTGGATACCAGACCAATTTTACATCAACCTTGGTCACTTCTTCCATTCCTGTTAAAGCATCATAAATCTGATCCGTCAGCAAGTCTGCCAATGGACAGCCCATGGTGGTGAGGGTCATATCGATTTCTGTTTCACCAGTTTCACCATCAAACCGAATTTCGTAGACCAAACCAAGGTTGACAATATCTATACCTAATTCAGGATCGATGACTTGCTCTAGATTTTCAAGAATACGGTTTTTAATTTGTTCGATTTCTTCTGTCGTATAACTCATTCTTTACTCCTTCTTCACTCAGTTCAACCCCAGGAAGAATTTTTTTGTTTACAGCAAGCCCTAGATTCAAAGGGCTCTAGAAAAGGGCACCCGGACCTGGCCACTCTCTTGTTTTTTGGTGGCCGTTAAAAAGGTCCCCCGGACCTTTTTAATCCTCTATAAAGTCACGCAATGGTTTGCTTCTGCTTGGGTGGCGGAGTTTGCGGAGGGCTTTGGCTTCGATCTGACGAATCCGTTCACGGGTCACGTTGAAGACTTTCCCCACATCTTCCAAGGTCCGCATTTTTCCATCATCCAAACCGAAACGAAGACGCAAGACGTTCTCTTCACGGTCTGTCAGAGTATCGAGGACTTCATCCAATTGTTCGCGGAGAACCACACGAGTGGTGTAGTCTACTGGATTTTCAATCACTTCGTCTTCGATAAAATCTCCCAAATGGCTATCGTCTTCTTCCCCGATTGGCGTTTCTAAAGAAACAGGCTCTTGGGCAATCTTCAATATTTCACGCACCTTATCAGGTGTCATATCCATGCGCTCAGCGATTTGTTCTGGTGTCGGATCTTGTCCCAATTCTTGCAAGAGATTGCGTTGCTCACGAACCAACTTGTTAATAGTTTCTACCATATGAACAGGGATCCGAATGGTACGAGCTTGGTCTGCAATGGCACGCGTGATAGCCTGACGAATCCACCAAGTCGCATAAGTAGAGAACTTGAACCCTTTGGTATAGTCAAACTTATCAACGGCCTTCATCAATCCCATATTTCCTTCTTGGATCAAGTCCAAGAATTGCATCCCACGTCCAACATAGCGCTTCGCAATGGAAACAACCAAACGAAGGTTGGCTTCTGCCAAACGTTGCTTGGCTTCCAAGTCTCCTTGTTCCACCAAGATGGCCAATTCTTGCTCTTCTTCATTGGTCAAAAGAGGAACGACCCCAATTTCTTTCAAGTACATCCGTACTGGGTCATTGACCTTGGCAGAGTTGCTTCCAAGCAATTCCTCATCCGTTAGCTCTGGTTCTTCCTCTTCGTTGTTCAGGACACGCGCACTTGGATTTCCTTCCTTATCCGTGATGGAAATCCCTGCATCTTGAATCCGTTGCAACAAATCATCAATTCCATCAGCATCCAAGGTAAAAGGAATGACCAATTGATCATTGATTTCATCATCTGTTGCAGTACCACTTTTCTTATGACTACGAATAAACTCTGCAATTTGGACATCTAAAGTTGTGATATCTTTTTGTTCTTTCGCCATTCCTACTCCATTCTTCTTTTTTGAGCGATTAAGCGCTCGAGTTCCAACAAAGCCTGATCCGCATCTCCACTGTGAGAGGCGTCTCGGACTTTCTTTCCTATTTGTTGACTTTCTTTACGGAGAAGCTCACGATTTCTCGTTTCTTCCACTTCTTCCAACTCATTCTCCGCTATTTCATCCGGTAAATTTTCTTCTAGCATCAGATACCAAGCTCGTTGCACTTCCTCTGTCTGCTCTGACAAATCCTGCGATGTCACTTCTCCATTTTGACAAAGAAGTTGGTACAAGGTTTGCAAGGCAGGGGTATCAAATGAAAAATCTGTCCGAAGACGATATTCATTCAAAACATAAGGAAAGTCCTTCATCCGATGAAGGAGATGATTCTCCGCCCGGATCAGACGAGGCAGCTGCTTTTGCACAACAGTTGGACTAGCAACTGGAGCCTGCGTCTGGATTGGCCCTTGAGCCTGACGCTGACTCCGCATCTGAAGGCGACTAGCATTAACCGTCTGTTCTACCTGCATATAATCAAAGTCGACCAAGAGATCGGCTAATTTATAAATATAGGTATTCTGTGCCGTTACAGATGGCGTCTGAGCAATTAAGGGAGCCATTTTTTCGACAAATTCAATCTGCGCCTGCAAATTTTCAATATTGTCTGGCTTCCAATAATCCATGAGAAACTCTACGCGACTGAGACGTGTTTTTTCCAATAAGTCCGCCAAAGCCTGAGGAGAATTCTTATTGAGATACTCGTCTGGGTCCATCTGATCAGGAATCTGGACGACCTCTACCTCCTGTTTTTCCAGGACCTCCAAAGCCTTTGCTGTCGCCAGCCTTCCCGCCTTATCCCCATCATAGGCCAAGATAACCTTTTTGGTAAATTTGCTCAGATGAGCCACATGTTCCTGCGTGAGGGCTGTCCCCATAGAAGCAACGGCATTCTCAATCCCAGCTCGGTAGGCTGCGATGACATCCATGAATCCTTCCATCAGATAAAGCTCATGGTTTTTCTTAGCGACCTGCTTGGCCTTGTCCAAATGGTAGAGCTCATAACTCTTGTTAAAAAGGAGCGTAGCGCGGCTGTTCTTGTATTTCCCCTGAGGCTTTGCTCCCTCAGCTGATTCACGCCAGAGTCGACCAGAAAAGGCAATGACTCGACCAGTATCATCCGACAAGGGAAACATGATGCGATCTTGAAACGCATCATACATGGTCCCCCTATCACTAATATGAAATAAACCTGAGTCGGCCAGAATATTTTCTGAAAACTTCCCTGAAACACTCTGAAGCAAATAATTTCCTTCTGCTGGTGCAAGCCCTATTTGAAAATGCCGAAGAACCTCATCATCAAGCCCTCGGTCATACAAGTATTGCCGAGCCTCTTCACCCATCTTTGTCGTCATCAGGATGGCATGATAGAACTTGGCAGCCTCTTGATGTATCTCATAGAAGGGCTGTTTCCCATCTGCTTGTTGGGGCCTAGACTGACTTGGAGGAAGAGTCTGGACACGAATGCCCACCTGATCTCCGACAATTTGAACAGCTTCCATGAAGGAGACACCACGATAGTCTTCAATAAACTTAAAAACATCGCCTGAGCGACCACAACCAAAACAATGATAGAATTGTTTATCCTCGACCACATTGAAAGAAGGGGTCTTTTCACCATGAAAAGGGCAGAGACCTAAAAAGTTTCGTCCTGCCTTTGTCAATTGAACGACTTCTCCGATTACATCTACAATATTCACACTGTTTTTAATTTCTGAAATCAGTTGTTTGTCAACCATAAACAGTGCCTCCATTTTACCATAGAATATCATTAACTATTTTAAACTAATTTTTGTCAATTGTAAATCATCCGCATTGATTTTCACCCGATTTTTCCACATTTTTCCTGAGTTTTGAAAGCCTCCATTTTCCTTAAATCAACTTTTTAAAAAAATTTGAGCATATTTATTGAATACGAAAAAAATTTCAGTTATACTATGCTCTGTAAAAATTTATTATGAAAGGACATATTTAGGATATGTTAAAAGATTTGAAAGCTTTTCTCCTTCGTGGGAATATTGTTGACCTTGCTGTCGCAGTCGTTATCGGAGCTGCATTTGGAGCTATCGTAACATCATTTGTTAACGATATCATCACTCCACTTATTTTGAACCCAGCTATGAAAGCTGCTGGTGTTGAAAAGATTGCACAATTGTCATGGAACGGTGTTGCTTACGGTAGCTTCTTGAGCGCTGTTATCAACTTCCTTGTTGTTGGTACTGTTCTTTTCTTCGTAGTAAAAGCTGCTGAGAAAGCTCAAAACCTTGGTAAAAAAGAGGAAGCTGCTGAAGAAGAAGCTGCTCCTACTCAAGAAGAGTTGCTTGCTGAAATCCGCGACTTGCTTGCAAACAAATAATCAGATAAAAAGATCCGATCTTCTAGCTAGAAGGTCGGGTTTTTTATCTTCAATTTTTCTAGAGAAACAAAAAACAGACCGAAGTCTGTTCTTGTATTCAATTAGAATTTTTTACGTTTACGAGCTGCTTCTGATTTACGTTTACGTTTTACAGAAGGTTTTTCATAGAATTCACGTTTGCGTGTTTCTTGAAGAGTACCAGCTTTAGTAACCGCGCGTTTGAAACGACGAAGAGCATCGTCAAGAGATTCATTCTTACGTACTACTGTTTTTGACATGTTTTTCACTCCCTTCAAGTTCAAGATCTATTCTATTCTACACGGAATTCTGTAGATTGTCAAGAAAAAGTTAAAGGAATTCATCTCTCACCATCATCTTAGCTTCAAAACTGTGCTAGAATTTCAGATTTTGGAAAATCCTTTCATTCATAACGATCATAAAGCTTTGACACTACTTGTTCGAATGCTTCCAATTCCTCCCAATAATTCGTTGGGAGATTGCGAATTCTACTTAGATCATTTGGATCAAAATGATAGACCATATGGCGCAAAATTTGACATTCAATCCAACGTAAGTCTTTCAGTTGCTCAAGACTAACAGAATCCATCCTTTCTAGATACTGACAAAGAGCAACAAGTGCGTCTGAATGAAACTCTTTCTCCTCATGCAAATAATATAGAAAACTAAAATAACCAGCTCTTCTATTATCTTTTATTATATTCCTTTCTTTCATCCCTACTCCTAATAATAAGCATTTACTGACTTAATTCGTCTCTTTTACAATCTTATAAAGAATCCATCGCCCACTCTTCTGACTTGTTAAAAGATTCAGTCCTTTTGACGACAAGAACTTACTAAACTCATCCTCCACTTTGAATTGTGGCAAGAAATAAACTAATTTTTGCCATTCACAAGCTAGCAAAAGCAGTCCATCTGATGTAAGAACTCTTCTTAACTCCGTAAATGAAGTCTCTATATCCTCCCAATGAAAATGCGTTTGAAAGCCTGTTATTAAATCAAACGTTTCATCAGGATAACCTGTCTTTCTAACATCTTTTCGTTCAAACTTAAGGTTTAAACTTTCCGAATCCTTCGCTTCTGAGATAGCAGTTGCTGAACTATCGATTCCTATAACTGTACTTCTTGGATAGATTTCTTTCAAAAAGATACTTGAACGACCGTTTCCTACTCCTACATCTAGTATTCTATGGACATCATTTTTATCCAGTTGTCTGGTTGCCCACACATACATAGGAAAATAAGTATAATTCCAAATTTTCATCATTCCTTTCCCGAGTATTCCTGTAGGATTCTTTGACTGCTGAATTAGATGATGCATTAAGAAATATAAAAATAATAAGCAGATGGTAATAATTATAATTAACAAGCTACTAACTCCTTTATTAAAATAACACAATTAAAGCCCCATAAAAAAACAGACTTAATTATTGTTTCTACACGAAACTTTCTTAAAAAAACACTTTCCGTAATGTCTACGAAAAGTGTTCTGGTCTTACTTATAAAGGAAGGTAAAGAGGGCAATAGCAACGATTGCAGCCAAGATTGGTGCTACAACTGGTACCCAAGCGTACCACCATTTTGAATCTCCCTTGTGTTCACCTAAAACAGATTTTGGAAGGAAAGCGTGAACCAAACGTGGACCAAGGTCACGTGCAGGGTTCAAACCAGGTCCTGTAGGACCACCAAGTGATGTCACCAAAGCCATAACGAGGAATCCAAGTGCCAAGTGAGCCACTCCTAAACCAGGAGCATGTGCTTGTGACAAAGCCAATTTTGCGGCTGTTGAAGAAGCATCAAAAATCCCTCCCTGCTCAGTCGCTGCTCTTTGAGCTAGAGAAGCAACCTCTGCACCAAAGAAGTGTTTTGTCAAGGCAAGTGCACCGAAGAAAAGGACGAATGATCCAGCAAACTCATTGACGAAACCATTGATGGTTGCTGCTTTACGTGATTCTGGAGTTCCTTTATCCAAACTAGAAATCGTTGAGAATGTTCCCAAGATATTGTTTGGATTTTCAGTTTGAAGGTAGTAAGGACGGTGAGTCGCAACGACAACCAATTGCCCAAACATAGCCCCAAGAAGTTGAGCAACGATGTAGTATAAAACATTTTCCCAAGGGAAGAGTCCGCTAACTGCAAGACCAATCGTAAAGGCAGGGTTGATATGGTTACCAGAAACGTTACCAAACATCAAGGCTGGCATCATAACACCTATTCCGTAGCCAATCGCAATCACGAGCCATCCACTTTGATGCCCCTTGGTACCCTTCAACTCAACGTTTGCAACGGCACCATTTCCTAAAATAATCAATAATGCTGTTGCAATAAATTCGGTCGCAACTTTAACCCAAAAATCAAATTGCATTTTTGAATAATCTCCTTATAAAAAAAATAATAATAATTTATTCTAACAGATTATCGAACACTTGTAAATAAACCGAACATTATTTTTAAAAAATATATCTCAATCCCCTGATTCATTCTTTTTAATCCTTGTACCCTCCTCCACTTTCTATTTATCTCCGAATTATGATACAATAGGACTAGTTACACATCACAAAGGAGATCTCATGTCTGAAATCTATGACATTACCATTATCGGTGGAGGCCCTGTAGGACTCTTTGCTGCCTTCTATGGCCATATGCGTCAAGTAAAAGTAAAATTGATTGATTCCCTTCCTCAACTAGGTGGTCAACCCGCTATTCTCTATCCTGAAAAACGAATCCTGGATGTCCCTGGTTTTGCGAACCTGACTGGAGAAGAATTGTCCCAACGGTTGATCGATCAATTAGAAACATTCGAGACTGACATTTGTCTGAACGAAACCGTTTTGGACATTCGTAAAAACGAGAATCACTTCCTCATTGAAACCAATAAAGACCAGCATTTCAGTCGTGCTGTTATTATTGCGATGGGTGGTGGTGCCTTTAAACCTCGTCCTTTAGAAGTGGATGGGGCTGAAGAATTCGAGAACGTTCACTACCATGTTTCAAATATCCAACAATATGCCGGCAAACAAGTTGCTATTCTAGGAGGAGGAGATTCAGCAGTCGATTGGGCTCTAGCCTTTGAAAAAATCGCACCGACAACTCTGGTCCATCGTCGTGATAATTTCCGCGCTCTCGAACACAGTGTTGAAGAATTGAAGGCTTCGTCCGTCTCTATTCAAACTCCTTATGTTCCTAGCCGTTTAATCGGAGAAAATGGCCATGCTAGCCATCTGGAAATTAGCAAGGTTAAATCAGATGAAACCCAATTACTCCCCATCGATGAACTCTTTGTCAACTATGGCTTTAAATCATCCGTTGGGAAATTGAAAGAATGGGGCTTGGACCTCCAACGCCATAAGATCCTCGTGAACCGCAAACAAGAGACCAGCCGAGAAGGCATCTACGCTTGTGGCGACTGTTGCTTCTACGAAGGAAAAATCGATTTGATTGCTACTGGTCTGGGCGAGGCTCCGACTGCGGTAAATAATGCGATAAACTACATTTATCCAGACAAGAAAGTTCAACCAGTCCACTCGACTAGCTTATAAGAAGAAACCTTTGAATCAACTGATTCAAAGGTTTTTTTCTTATAGTTCATCTAGCTCGTCTGCTATCTTATTGATTTTTCGCAAGCGATGATTGACGCCACTTTTGGTTAAGGGAGTTTTCAAGGCATCCGCAATTTGCTGGATAGAATAGTCGGGATTCTGGATTCGAACATAGGCAACTTCCTGAAGCTCGACAGGAAGACCACCTAATCCGATGGTATCCATGATTTTGACGATATTGTTAATGGTCTTCATACTAGCTGTGACCGTCCGCGCAATATTGGCCATTTCAGCATTATTGGCTCGATTGAGATCATTGCGCGCTTCTCGCATGACCTTGACAGACTCAAATTCTTCCAAAGCCTGCTTGGCTTCTACCAAGATGAGGAAATCAATAATATCCTCTGCCCTCTGCAAATAGGTGACGACTCCTTTTTTGCGTTCGATGGTCTTGGCATCTAACAAAAAGTGTTGCATCAGGTTGGCCAAGTCCTGAGCATGATCAGAATAAACAGAGCTAATTTCTAATTGATAGCGACCAGACTCCGGATCCTTGATGGTCCCACTTGCTAAGAAAGCACCTCTCAGATAAGCTCGACTTGCTTCATCTTCTTCTAAAATTCTTGGGTCAATCCCTGTCTCAATACCAAAGAAAGAATCTGCTAAGTGCAGGTCTGCAAGAATCTCTTCGACTTTTTCATCAATAGAAACAGTATAGACGCGATTCTTTTTTAAATTGGTTTTTTGGTGGTGACGAATGTCCGATTTGACCTGATAAAATTCTACAATCAATTCGTAGATATGGCGGGCAATCTTAGCATTCTCCGTGGTCAGAGACAAACTTAAGCCCCCCATACTTAGACCCAAACTACCTGACATCTTAATTAGAGCAGATAACTCACTTTTCTCAAAGCGGTGAAGGGTCAAGAGCTCTTCTTTTACTTTAATGGTAAAACTCATTTAATCACCTGTACAATTTGCATCAGTTCATCCACAACAGCTTCTCCATCATGGAAGGCGCCGCCGTTTTCCAAGCGAAGGAAATTGCTTGAAATAACTCGGGGAACCTGCGATTTTAGACCTGCGAAATCATGTTCTACTTGAACCAGGTATTCATCAAAGCGATTCGTGTCCATATATTCTTGAGGGACTTTTTCAATGTTGACTAAAACAGTATCAATAAACGGCTTCTTCAAGTGTTTATGAAGGACGGAAACATGGTCACTATCGGTAAAGTGTTCTGTCTCCCCACGTTGGGTCATGATATTGCAGACATAAGCGACCTCTGCTTTTGTCTCAAGCAAGGCATGTCCAATTTCTTCAATCACTAGATTGGGAAGAATCGATGTAAAGAGAGAACCTGGTCCTAAAATCACCATATCACTTTCTAAAATCGCATCTACTACTTTTCGACTCGCTTTCGGCGTCTCATCATTATAGGTATTGGTGACATAAACATAATCAATCATGCCCTCATGATGGGCGATTTCACTCTCACCAGCCACCTCTGACCCATCCATAAAGACGGCATGAAGGGTCAATGGTGTATCACTAGAAGGATAGATTTTTCCTGTCGTATGGAAAAATTTAGTCAGCAATTGCATGGCATTATAAGTCGATCCCTGCATTTCAGAAATCCCTGCAATAATCAAATTCCCTAGAGGATGCCCAGCTAGTGGCCCATCTTCTTCTGCAAAACGGTATTGAAAAACTTTTTCATAAAAGCGAGGCATATCAGACATGGCTACTAGTACATTTCGCAAGTCACCTGGTGGTGTCAATTGATGAATATTTTTTCGAAGTTCCCCAGAACTACCCCCATCATCCGCCACTGTCACAATAGCCGTAATTTCAACATCCTTTTTCCGAAGGCTATCCAAGATGACGGAAATCCCCGTACCTCCTCCGATGACGGTCATTTTTGGTTTTCTCATGAACGATTCACCGTTTCCTTCCGTCGGTCTTTATCTCGATGACTCATATTCACCGTCCAATCTTTCGCTAAATCCCGTCCTAGACGAGCAGCAAAGGCTACTGAACGGTGTTGGCCACCTGTGCAACCAACTGCAATCGTCAAAACAGATTTTCCTTCTCGTTTGTATGCTGGCAAGATGGGAGCAATCAAATCGTAAAGATGACGATAAAACTCCTCTGCTTCTTGATGGTCCATAACATAGTTATAGACATCATCATCCAAGCCAGTTTGATTCCGTAGCTCTGATTTGTAATAAGGATTCGGTAGGAAACGAACATCAAAGACCAAGTCCGCATCTAAAGGCAAACCATACTTAAAGCCAAAGGACATGACTTCAATCCGAAACTCAGGCTGGCTATCTTGTCTAGAGAACTGTTCAGCAATAACTTTTCGAAGATTACGAGGAGTTAGTTCTGTCGTATCAATGACATTTTGACTCATGTTTTTAAGTGGAGCCAAAAGTTCCCGTTCCAACGTAATCCCATCCAAGACACGCCCATCAGCAGCCAGTGGATGGCTACGACGAGTCTCTTTGTAGCGAGCAACCAATTCACTATCGGTCGCATCCAAAAAGAGAATTTTAAAATCAATCCCTTCGTGGTTCTCTAATTCGTCCAAAATGGAGCGAATTTCTGCGAAGAAAGACCGGCTCCGCATATCCACTACGAGAGCCAACTTATTATTGTCCATCGACAGTTGAATCAGCTCAATAAATTTCGGCAAGAGAGCTGGTGGCATATTGTCGATGGTGAAATACCCCATATCTTCAAAGGATTGAATGGCTACAGTCTTTCCTGCACCACTCATTCCTGTCACAATGACCAGTTGAATTGTTTTTTCTGTATCTGTCATCCTAATCACCTTTTCCTTACAAAAAAGGAGGAGACCATCATCTTTCCAGTTGGTCAGTCGATGGCTCTCACTCCAGCATTCTTATTTCCCGAATGCATTCCTCTATTCAGACTATACTTCTGCAATGACTTCAATTTCAACTTTGACATCGCGTGGCAAGCGAGCCACTTCTACTGCAGAACGTGCTGGAAATTCACTTGAAAATGCTGTTTTGTATACCTCGTTAAAAGGGACAAAATCATTCATATCACTTAAGAAACAGGTTGTTTTAACCACGTGATCAAAGTTCGTTCCAGCTTCCTCAAGGATAGCAGCAATATTCTTCAACACTTGCTGGGTTTGTTCTTGGATAGTTTCTCCAACAATTTCACCTGTTTCTGGTGAAAGCGGAACTTGCCCACTTGCAAATAAAAGATTGCCCACAATTTTTCCTTGAACATAAGGTCCAATTGCTGCCGGTGCTTTGTCTGTGTGAATTGTTTTTGCCATTTTCTTCTCCTGATTCCTAATTTTCACTGGATGCTGCTAATTTTTCCCGTTCTAAGCGTAACTTACGTTTGGGATTCAGCTTATTAAAGAGTTCTTCCAATTTTTCTGCATTCCAAACGTCTGCAGCAGAGACAAAATTTCCGTCTTTATCACGAAAGGATATAGGTTTATCTCCCATCTTCTTCTCCTCTTTAGCTCTAACTAGTCAACAAATTCAAATTCAAATTTACCGATCCGAACGATATCTCCGTCTTTGGCACCACGCGCACGAAGGGCTTCATCGACACCCATTCCGCGCAATTGACGCGCAAACTTCATGACAGACTCGTCGCGATCAAAATTGGTCATATTGAAGAGCTTCTCTAGCTTATCACCGGACAAGATCCAAGAAGCATCATCATCACGATTAATCTTGAAGGCTGGTTGGTCCTCATCAAAGCCGTAGTAGACTTCTTCTTGCGCCATATCTTCTTCTGTATAGAGCAAGAATTCTGGTGTTTTGTCTAACAAGTCTGCTGTTGCTTCTAACAAGTTGTCCAAACCTTGATGCGCTAAACTAGAGATTGGGAAGATTTGTGGCAGTTCATCAAACTCGTCGTAGTTGGCCGCCAATTTTTTCTTGAACTCTTTCAAATTTTCCTGGCTCTCTGGCATATCCATCTTATTCGCCACGATAATCTGAGGACGTTCCATCAAGCGAAGATTATATGTTTCAAGCTCTTTGTTGATTTGAATGTAATCTTCATAAGGATCTCGTCCTTCACTGGCTGACATATCGATGATATGCAAGATAACACGGGTGCGCTCGATGTGACGAAGGAACTGGGTTCCTAACCCGACCCCTTGGCTAGCTCCTTCGATCAATCCAGGAAGGTCTGCGACTGCAAAGGATTCACCTGACGGCGTCCGAACCATCCCCAAGTTTGGAACGATAGTTGTAAAATGATAGGCTCCGATTTTTGGTTTGGCAGATGTAATCACACTGAGAAGAGTTGATTTTCCTACTGATGGGAAGCCAACCAAACCAACGTCTGCCAAGACTTTGAGTTCTAATTCGAGTTCGCGTTCCTGACCAGGTTCCCCATTTTCTGAAATCTCAGGTGCTGGATTTTTAGGAGTGGCAAAACGGATATTTCCGCGTCCTCCACGTCCACCATGGGCAACAATGTACTCTTGCCCATTTTCAACCAAGTCGGTAATGACCTTGCCTGTCTCAGCATCTCGGACAGTCGTTCCTTGGGGAACTCGTACATAGAGATCTTCTGCTCCCCGTCCGTGCATTCCTTTGGTCATTCCCTTTTCCCCATTTTGGGCTTTGAAATGCCGGTTATAGCGGAAGTCCATCAGCGTGCGCAAACCTTCGTCTACAACGAAGATGACATTGCCTCCTCGTCCACCATCACCACCCCAAGGGCCGCCATTGGGAACATACTTTTCACGGCGAAAGGCCACCATGCCATCGCCGCCATTTCCAGCCTTGACCTTAATCTTGGCTGTATCTAAAAACATACTCATAGTTTATCGTTTTCCTTTTATAACCAAGTGTTGCTTGGTAGTCCCTTAGTAGGATAGTGCACCCAAAGCTGCAGCAAAGATTGCTCCAACCGTTACAATCAACATAATTACAATGACCACCATGGTCAATTTTTCAAAGAAAGTTTTTTTGCGTTTTCCGTTGTCTCCAAAAGCCACGTTTTTTACCTCAATTACAATAAATTCATTAGCCCTATTTTACCACGAATAAGGGCATTTTTCAAACATCCACCTCTATACGAAAGAGGACTATTGGATGAAATATTTTTTTAAACATCCACACTTGTTCAAATCCCTTTTCATCTAACTAACAAAAAAGACTGGAAAATTCCAGCCTTTTAAAAACGATGATATTAAAGTTATTTCTTTAGGATAAGCCAAGATCAGGGTGTTTCCTGCTTGAATGGCTTGAACAAAAGTAATTGAAAAGAGAACTGTTGTCATGAGGGCTATGGGCCTCATCATTCAACGTATTTTTTCAGCCAACCTTTCAAACTCTATTTTAGAAAGTTTACTTATATTATTTAAACTTCAAGACCAATTTCATCTTTGACTACTGTAGCAATGGTATCCACATAGTAGTCTACTTCTTCATGGGTTGGTGCTTCTGCCATGACACGGAGAAGAGGTTCTGTACCACTTGGACGGACTAGGATACGCCCATTCCCAGCCATTTCAGCTTCCATCTTTTCAATAATCGCGCGAATAGCAGGTACTTCCATCGCCTTGTCTTTCATGCTATTTTCAACACGGATATTGACCAATTTTTGAGGATAGATGGTAACTTCTGATGCAAGGTCTGATAATGTACGACCAGTTTCTTGCATAATCTTGGTCAATTGAACGGCACTCATCTGACCATCTCCAGTGGTATTGTAGTCCATGACAATCACGTGACCAGACTGTTCACCACCTAGATTGTAACCAGACTTCCTCATCTCTTCGACCACATAGCGGTCTCCAACAGCAGTCACAACCTTGTTAATCCCCTTGGCATCCAAAGCCTTATGGAAACCTAGATTAGACATGACGGTCGTTACGATGGTGTTATCTTTTAAGAGGCCCTTATCAGAAAGATAAGTCCCAATGATGTACATGATTTTATCACCATCCACTAGTTCCCCATTTTCATCAACTGCAATCAAACGATCACTATCACCATCAAAAGCCAAACCAATAGCCGCACCAGATTCTCGGACAGCCTCTTGCAAAGCCTCAGGATGGGTTGAACCTACTTGGTCATTGATATTGAGACCATTTGGGCTTTCGCCAATAACTGTCAAACGTGCTCCTAGGTCAGCAAAGACTTGACGGGCACTTGTAGATGCGGAACCATTCGCAGCATCAAGAGCTACGTGCATTCCTTCCAGCTGGGTTCCAGTTGAAACTAAGTATTCTTGATACTTACGAAGTCCTTCTGGATAATCCATCACGGTTCCAAGACCTTCCGCACTTGGACGAGGGAGAGTATCAGACTCCGCATCCAATAAGGCTTCTATCTCTAATTCACGGTCATCATCCAGTTTATAGCCGTCATTCCCAAAAAATTTGATTCCATTGTCTAGAGCTGGATTATGACTGGCAGAAATCATGACCCCAGCACTTGCCCCTTCAGAACGAACCAAATAAGCTACACCTGGTGTCGCGATGACACCGAGTTTATAAACTTTAATCCCTACAGATAGGAGACCTGCTACGAGAGCACTTTCTAACATTTCACCAGAAATACGTGTATCTCGTCCTACGAAAACAAGTGGAGTTTCTTTTTCATGTTGACTGAGGACATAACCTCCGTATCGACCGAGCTTAAAGGCCAACTCTGGCGTCAATTCGACGTTTGCTTCTCCACGGACTCCGTCCGTTCCAAAATATTTACCCATTATGATATTCCTTTCGATGAATCTATATTAATTGCTATTATGTGATGAAGAACTGGTCGATGAAGAGCTGGAACTTGTTTGTTTCAACTCAACCTTCATGTAGAGTTCTGATGGAGAGATAATGACTGGTAAATCATTCCCTTCACTATCTACTGCCTTCATTGATACGGTTGCAGTGTAGGTATTGTTCAAGAGATCTCCTTCAGGGAAGATGGCTTCCACATGATCAATTTTAGCTAAAGTATCTTGGTCACTTGTCACAGATACTTCATCTTCAGAGAAAGTAACATGTGAGAGACTCCACCCTGGAGCAATCTGTTTATCAGGTATAGTGACGGAAACATCAAACTTTTTCGTCATCTTCTTACCAATTTTTGCAGTTACCCTCTGAGGCTCGATGGTTGCTGTTAAACCAGAAGGTAAGCCTTCAATATTTAATGTGATTTCATGCTGGCCTTCTTTCAGATCACTTAAATCAGCAACCACTTTAAATTTACGAGTACTAGCCTGCATCTCTGATGCTAAGGCAACACGGTTAGATCCTTTCAGAAAGACTGTCACTTCTGAACTAATCCCACTGACAAAATATTTACTATCGTTGTATTTTACATCAATCGGAATATTGGTAAGAGTATTGGTGTAAGTTTCAGAACTCACTTGACGGGCACTACTGTTATTCTGGAAATTAACAGAGGTTGCATTGATGAATAAGAGACTTGAGAAAAAGACGGAGGTCACGATATAGACAATTTTTCTTTTTGGAATCATTTGATACGTCCTCCAAAAATTCTTGATTTCAAATCTTTTTTTCCTTGATCTTCTGGAATAATGAAAGAACGCAACTCTTGTTCGAATTCTTCGATACTGAGGTCGTGTCTAAAACTTCCATTTCTCGTTATAGAGATACCACCTGTTTCTTCCGAAATAACAAAGGTGAAGGCATCACTTACCTCGGATAAGCCGATGGCTGCCCGGTGCCGTGTACCGAACTCTTTTGAAATCCCAGTACTTTCTGTTAAGGGGAGATAGGCACAAGATACAGCAATTTTATCATTGGTGACAATCACTGCCCCATCGTGAAGCGGGGTGTTGGGGATAAAAATATTAATCAGAAGTTCACCCGAAACATCTGCATCAAGGGGAATACCAGTAGAAATATATTCTTGAAGGGTTCTACTTCCTTGAATCGCAACCAAGGCACCAATCTTCCGAGGGCTCATATAAGCAACCGCTTTTACATAAGATTGAACCAATTTTTCTTCAGTACTAATTTGATTGGTTGAGAAAAATTCAGTGGCTCGACCTAATCGTTCTAATCCCGTCCGAATTTCCGGAGAGAAAATCACTACCGCAGCAATGACCCCGTATGTGATGATTTGGTTAATCAACCAAGAAATGGTCGTCAAGCCAATCATATTGGCAACTAACTCAAATAAGAAAAAGGTCAAAACACCACGCACCAAAATCATAATTTTAGTGCCGACAATGGCTTTGATAAAATAATACAGTAACCAAGCCACTAGGGCAATGTCAATAAGGTTGACAACCACACTCCAGGGAGTGGGAAATAAACTAGCCCAATACTGGGGATTTGACAGTTGTTGGATGTTCACAATCTCATACCTACCACTTCTCTTCTAGGCTTTTCGCGCGACTAACCATTGTAGATACTTACTGGCAACAGCAGAGCTTCTAGAAAATGGATAACGCGTTCAAACCACTCCACATCATTATATCATGTTTCAACAGATTTTTCTGTAACCTTCTGTTGCTTTTTGTGATAAAATATGAATTATGAAGATTAAGACTAGTATGGGGCTTATCGCCGGAAAAATGAGCAGTCACCTCTTGCGTATGCTTGGACGTGGCTCTACCCTTCCCGGAAAAATCGCCCTTCAAATTGATAAAGACATTTTACAACATCTGGGCCAGAACTACGAAATTGTGGTTATCACTGGTACGAATGGGAAAACACTAACAACAGCTCTCACTGTTGGGATTCTTCAGGAGGCTTTCGGACCTATCGTGACCAATCCTAGTGGTGCCAATATGATTTCAGGGATTACGACTACTTTCTTGAACGCAAAAGGTTCTTCTGGTCGTCCGATCGCTGTTCTTGAAATTGATGAAGCCAGTCTGTCTCGGATTTGTGACTACATCACACCGACCTTGTTTGTGATCACCAATATCTTCCGCGATCAAATGGACCGCTACGGAGAAATCTACACAACTTATCGGATGATTTTAGATGGGATTAAAAAAGCGCCTCAAGCAACTGTTTTGATGAATGGGGATAGTCCTCTTTTCCATACCCTTCCCCTACCAAATCCCGTTCAATATTTTGGCTTTGAGACGGAAAAAACTGCTCCACAGCTAGCTCATTACAATACAGAAGGTATCGTCTGCCCAGAATGTCATAGAATCTTGACCTACCACTTGAATACCTATGCCAATCTGGGAGATTACATTTGTGAAAGCTGTGGCTTCCACCGTCCTCCTTTAACAGTCGCTGTCGATGAATTGACCGAGCTGACCAATACTTCTTCTCACTTTAAGATCAACGGTACAAACTACCACATTAATATTGGGGGCCTATACAATATTTACAACGCCCTTGCTGCAGTTGCGGTGGCCCATTATTTTGATGTAAGCCCAGACGTCATTAAGCGTGGTTTCGATAAGAGTAAGGCTGTCTTTGGTCGTCAGGAAACCTTTAAGATTGGGGATAAAGAATGTACCCTAATCCTGATCAAAAACCCGGTTGGAGCTACTCAGGCTATTGAAATGATCAAACTAGCGCCGTATCCCTTCAGTTTGTCCGTTCTTCTCAACGCCAACTATGCAGATGGGATTGATACCAGCTGGATCTGGGATGCCGACTTTGAGCAAATCACCCAGATGGACATTCCAGAAATCAACGCCGGTGGGGTACGCCACTCAGAAATTGCTCGACGACTTCGGGTTACAGGCTATCCGTCTGACCAGATTACTGAAAATGCAAAATTAGAGGATGTCTTTACCCAGATTAAAGGACAGGCTACTCCTCACGCCTATATTTTAGCCACCTATACGGCCATGCTAGAATTCCGTGAATTGCTAGCTCAAGAACACCTGATTGAAAAGGAGATGAATTAATGACGTATACTTCACTACAATCCCCTGATCAGGAAAACTACCAATATGAATTGAGAATTGCCCATCTTTATGGGAATCTGATGAATACTTATGGGGACAATGGAAATATCCTCATGCTCAAGTACGTTGCGGAGAAACTTGGTGCTCATGTCACTGTGGATATCGTTTCTCTCAAAGACCGCTTTGATCCAGAAGTCTACGATATTGCCTTTTTCGGTGGAGGCCAAGACTACGAACAGACCATTGTATCAGAAGATCTACCAGATAAAAAAGAAGACATCGAACGCTTCATTCATAACGATGGGGTGGTCCTTGCTATCTGTGGTGGATTTCAGCTTCTAGGCCAGTACTATATTGAAGCTTCTGGTAAACGCATTGAGGGACTTGGTATTATGGGGCACTATACCCTCAACCAAGTCAACAATCGCTATATTGGAGACATCAAGATCCATAATGAAGAGTTCAATGAAACCTACTATGGTTTTGAGAACCACCAAGGTCGGACCTTCTTGGCAGAGGATGAAAAACCGCTGGGCAAGGTCGTCTACGGAAATGGGAACAATAAAGAAGATGGTTGCGAAGGCGTTCATTACAAAAACGTCTTTGGTAGCTACTTCCACGGCCCTATCTTGTCTCGCAACGCCAATTTGGCCTATCGCTTGGTGACAACAGCTCTAAAGAAAAAATATGGACAAGACATCGTCTTAGCGACTTACAATGATATCTTAAGCCTTGAAAAAGCAGAAGAATACGCTGATGTGAAAAGCAAAGCTGAAATAGAAGAATAGGGAGACAAAATGAATAAACGAAAACTACAATATGTTGCACTACTGATTGCAGTCTTGCTTATTGCGATTATTTCCTTGGCCAATATGCAAACGGTGACTGTAAACTTTTTGCTGGTCCAATTTAAACTCCCGCTCATCATTTTGATTCTGGTTTGTGTCCTTCTTGGTTCGCTGGTGACTTTCTTAGTCAGCCTTCCAAAAAATTTCTCATTAAAACATGAGTTAAAAACTGCGAAAAAACAACTAGGACAAAAGATGTCAGGTGATAAAGAAGAAAAAATCAAACAAATCGAAAACTAAAAAGCACCAATCGGTGCTTTTTTCATGTTGTTCTAATGATTTTTTGCTTGTAGGTGCTTGGCGACTACTTGAGCTAAGAGTGAAAAGAGAATAACGCCAGCTCCAATCAGGAGAAAGGATTCTACTCGGACACTTGGTAACCAGGTCATCAAGCCTTTTGCGATGGGCATAAAGAGAATGGCTAGGGTAAAAATCGTGCTTAAGACCCTGCCCAGATAGTCTCCTTCCACCTTTGTTTGCACTTGGGTAAAAAAGTGGATATTAAAAATCGTCATAAAGAGTTCACAGACTAAATTTCCAGAAAAGGAAAGAAGGTGAGGAAGAGGCAAGCCCATCATGAACACTCCCACTCCTGTTAAAATCAATAAGAAGAGAAGCATCTCCATACTTGATTTAAATTTATTAGCGATCAAGGCTCCGATGATGGAACCAATAGCTCCCAACGTTAAGATGGTCGCATAAGCACCCTTGACTCCGTAGAGTCGATTGGAAAATGGAAGTAAAAACTCAAAAGCTGCAAAGAAGAAATTGACACTAGAAGCCACCAAGAGGAGAAAGAGAATTTCTTTCTGATGCCAGATATAGTGCAATCCATCCTTGATATCCGAAAAAATATCTTTTCCTGTGAACCGTTTCTTTTCTTGAACTTTGGCTTCTTCTTTCGGAAGGAATGCCACTAGGACAAAGGCGATGAAAAAGGTCAGCGCATCCAGTAAGAGAGTCGCGTGGAGACTGGCAAATTGTAGAACAAGGAAAGAAAACAAAGGTGAACTAACACCGACAACCTGTAAGACCAACTCCAAGCGTGCATTATAGGTCACAATCTCATCCTTCTCTACGACTTCAGTGATAATGGCTTTGTTGGCCGTACGAGAAAATGCAAAGGCAATGGCCTGGACAATATTGGCAACAATCAAGGCTGCAATCATCCAACGATCGTTCCTGATAAAGGAAATCGCTAAACAAAGGAGACCACAAACCAAGTCGGTTGTCATCAAAATCTTGCGACGGGAAAAACGGTCTGAGATCACGCCACCAAAGGGATTGACTAAAATAGAGGTGACGAGTTCAGAAATCTGATAAATCCCCAACACTGTCTTTCCTATAGTCCCCATTGAGGCCAGCCAGACACTGTTCCCATAATCATAGAGCATATTTCCCATTCTATTGATCGCCCCACGAGCAATTAATTGGACTGCATGTCGATTCATAAAAAAACCTCCTTCATTTTCTGAAACTATTGTATCAGTTCATGAAAGAGGTTTTCATTTTATCCCCTATTTGGGAAAATTAGTGTTTTACGAATTTATCAAAGGATCCCTACTGTTCTTTTGATTGAAGCTGCTTAGCTACTAGTTGAGCCAAGAGTGAAAAGAGAATAACTCCAGCTCCAATCAGGAGAAAGGATTCTACTCGGACACTTGGCAACCAAGTCATCAAACCTTTGGCGATGGGCATAAAGAGAACAGCCAAAGTATAAATCGTACTCAAGACTCTCCCCAGATAATCATCTTCCACCTTGGTTTGCACTTGAGTAAAAACGTGGATGTCGAAAATGGTCACAAAAAATTCACAGACCAGATTTCCCGAAAAGGAAAGATAAGTCGGAAGAGGCAAGCCCATCATGAACACTCCTACACCTGCCATGATCAGTAAAAACAGGAGAATTTTCATACTTGATGTAATTTTATTGGCAACAAGTGCTCCTAGAATAGATCCAATAGCTCCCAATGTTAAGATGGTCGCATAAGCCCCCTTGCCCCCGTAGAGTCTATTGGAAAATGGAAGTAAAAACTCAAAAGCCGCAAAAAAGAAATTAACGCCGGAAGCCACCAACAAGAGAAAGAAATGTCTTTCTGATGCCAGATATAGTTTAGTCCATCTTTCATATCCGAAAAAATATCTTTCCCGGTAAACTGTTTCCTCTCTTGAACCTTAGCTTCTTCTTTCGGAAGGAAAGCCACTAGGACAAAGGCAATGAAAAAGGTCAGCGCATCTAGTAAGAGGGTCGCATGGAGACTGGCAAATTGTAGAACTAGGAAAGAAAACACGGGAGAACTGACACTAACAACTTGTAAGACCAGCTCCAAGTGCGCATTATAGGTTACAATCTCTTCTTTCTCCACAACTTCTGTAATAATGGCTTTATTGGCAGGTCGAGAAAAACCAAAGGCAATGGCCTGAACAATATTAGCAACAATCAAAGCCGCAATCATCCAACGATCATTTCTGATAAAAGAAATCGCCAAACACAGGAGACCACACACCAAGTCGGTCGTCATCAAAATCTTGCGACGGGAAAAACGGTCTGAGATCACGCCTCCAAATGGATTCACGAGAATCCCTGTCACTAACTCAGAAATCTGATAGATCCCTAATACCGTCTTTCCTATAGTCCCCATCGAGGCCAGCCAGACACTATTCCCATAATCATAGAGCATATTTCCAATTTTGGTAATCGCTCCACGACTAATTAATTGGACCGCATGTCGGTTCATAAAATCTCCTTTATCTCTCTCCTATTTAGAACATTCATCTATTACAAATTTATCAAAGTGTTCTTGATAGTAAGCTACCTGCTCTGGAAGACCTAGCACATCAAAAATATGCATAGCCTCTTGCATTTGCTGACTCCCTTCTTTCTCTAGCCCCTTCTGATAGAGAGCAAATCCCTTGAGGTAATGAAAGACATTGCGCTCGTAGAGTTTGATACTCTTGCCGATAATCTTTTCCACATTGGCCTCAAAATAACTAGCACTTTCAAAAGAACGGTGTTCTAAACAATGCTGGTAACAATTGAGGGCTAGAATCAAGACTAGTTTTCGATGGCGACCAATTTCCTTGTAGAAATCTTCACGCTCCATCACTTCTCTCCCAAGCCGTGTGACATAGTCCACATCATAAAAGCTGTAGAGATTGCCAAAGAGGATCAATTCATACATGGTCCACTCTTCTGTCTGAAAGAGATAGTCCGCCACCTTGTCCAGATCACTCTGCTTCATGGTGTAGCTGACATCTCTCTGGCAAATCAGCCCTTGTAACAAGATCCAGTTCAATTCAAAATATAGGGGATTGATCGAACCTTTAGCCTTTTCAAGTTGTTCTCCTTGAAGCCTTTGAAAACCAGCAATATCATTTGCATAGTAAAGCGGAATAATCTGAGCCATCAAGGCGACATGCTCATGGTGTTGAAAATTCCTAGCCTTATCCATAAAATTCTCAATCGTCACATGGATATTGTCTAATATTTCAAAGAAGCGCGACGCAGTCAGATCCGACTCCCCCAATTCAAAACGGGATAATTGAGAGGTCGAGCAGGCTTCTCCTGCAGCTTCTTTCAATGAATAATTTTTACTGATTCGAAATTCACGAAAAACTTTGCCTAAATCTTCCATTTGATTACCACTTAAATTCCTTTAAGTACCTTTCTAACTCTTGCAAGTATCCTTCGTAGAATCCATGTTCTTCTTTAACGGAAACATCTAATTGTCTTAAGTAAGAAATCAGCCAATCAACCAATAGATCATACTGATGAAGAGGTAGGCGTTTCATCTGCTCTTCAACAAAAGAAATGGCCTCTGCAAAGCGTTGCTCTTCTAAAACTTGCTGAAGATAGTGATTCCCGTTGATGAGTTTTCCTTCCTCATCCTCGTACTGCCCCAAATCTAAATTCTGAATCTGTAGGCGCAAAGTTGTACCAATTATATCGGCTACACCTTTAATCTGCTTCATAAACCAATCATTTTCAGTCGTCATAATGTTCTCCTTAGGCAAATTAGAAAACTACACTTTCTCCGCTAATTCTTCCCATTCTAGCATGGCTTCTTCTTAGGTGGCAGTCAGCTGGTCCAATTGCTACTGGCTCTCAATGAGTTCGCCGGTTTCATTGGTGGCCTGCAGCTTCTTTCAATGAATAATTTTTACTGATTCGAAATTCACGAAAAACTTTTCCAAGATCTTCTATCTATTCCACCTGCTCTGACAGTTCTGCCCATTCTTCCATGACCGCTTCCTGCTGGACAGTTAATTGGTCCAGGTCACTCTGGAGTTGTACCAAGTCTTCTGCATCATTGGTGCTATGCATGGTTTCGGTGATGGCTTGGATTTTTTGATCAATCTCTTCCATCTCCGCTTCCAATTGCTCAATGCGACGGGTGATTTTCCGGAGTTCCTTCTGATTTTGCTTTTGCAGGTGATAGTCATTGCTGGTGACTTCCTCCGTAGAAGAAACAGGCATAGCTTCTACTTGCGCTGCAGCAAGGGCCTCTAACTCTGCTTTTTTCTCCAGATAATAATCATAGTCTCCCAAATAAAGGGTCGAGCCCTCTTCTGAGAGTTCCAAGACTTGTGTAGCCACCCGATTGATAAAGTAACGGTCGTGGCTGACAAAGAGCAAGGTCCCGTCAAAATCAATCAAGGCATTTTCCAGCACTTCCTTGCTATCGATATCCAAGTGGTTGGTCGGCTCATCGAGAATCAAGAAATTGTTATTCTCCATGGACAGCTTAGCTAGAAGCAAGCGGGCCCGCTCTCCACCCGACAGCATGCCGACGGTTTTCTTGACATCGTCCCCTGAGAAAAGGAAGGCTCCTAGGCGATTGCGAATTTCTACTTCTGGTGTCAGTTTAAAGTCATTCCAGATCTCATCCAAGACACTATTGTGAGGGGTTAGTTTACTTTGGGTCTGGTCATAGTAGCCCACCTCGACATTGGCCCCAAAACGAGCTTCCCCCTTGATGAAAGGAATCTGCCCGACAATAGACTTGATAAGAGTAGATTTCCCGATCCCATTTGGTCCTACAATAGCGACCGCATTCATCTTACGGATATCCAGATTGATCGGCTCGGACAGGATTTGATCATCATAGCCGACAGCTGCCTCTTCTACTGTCAAAACGACATTGCCAGAGGCCTTATCAGAATGGAAGGTCATATGGGCAGACTTGGTCCCAGCTTCGGGCTTGTCTAGGCGCTCCATTTTTTCCAATTGCTTGCGACGAGACTGGGCCCGTTTGGTGGTCGACGCCCGCACCAAATTGCGATTAACAAAGTCTTCCAGCGCCGCAATTTCTTTTTGTTGCTTCTCGTAGTTCTTGGCTTCGGTCAACAATTTTTGCTCTTTTTGCTCGACAAAGCTAGAGTAATTGCCGACATAGCGGTCCAAAGAATGCTTGGTCAAATCCAAAGTAATGGTTGCGACCTTATCTAGGAAATAGCGGTCGTGACTGACAATGAGAAGGGCCCCACTATAATTGACCAGGTAGTTTTCCAACCAGGCAATGGTCTCAATATCCAAGTGGTTGGTCGGCTCGTCCAGTACCAAAAGATTTGGTTTTTCCAAGAGCATCTTGGCCAGAGCCAGACGGGTATTTTGCCCACCAGACAGCTCTTCAATCTTCATCTGCCACATGGACTCATCAAACTTAAAGCCGTTGAGAATGGCGCGAATATCAGCTTCATAGGTGAAGCCACCTGCCTGACGGAATTCTTCCGAGAGACGGTCATAGTCCTGCATGAGTTTTTCTAAGTCAGCCCCAGTTTTTTCCCCCATCGCAAGCTCCATCTGCCGCAAGGTTTTCTCGGTCTTTCTGAGATCGTCAAAGACATGGAGCATCTCATCGTAGATAGTATTGGACGACTCAAATCGACTATCCTGGGCTAAATAAGAGAGAGAAAGGTCCCGCTTTTTATTGATTTCCCCAGAAGTCGGCTCTTCTTCTCCCACCAAGATTTTTAAGAGCGTAGACTTGCCGGCTCCGTTCTTTCCGACCAGGGCAATCCGGTCCCGTTCATCCACTTGCAGGCTGATATTATCAAAAAGAACCTCCCCTGCAAAAGAGCGTTCAATTTTGTTGGCTTGTAAAATAATCATAGTTTCATTTTACCTTACTTTTGACAAATTGACAATTGAAGAAAAGGCCAAACGCTAGATGCGCTTGACCTTTCCTCACTTTTTAGATTGTTGAAATATTGGAAGCCATTTGGCTGTACTGATAGGCGAGGAAAAGCCCAATGCCAATCACCAGCAAAAGCAAGCTCCATTTGATGACTCCCTTTACAAAGCGAATCACAAGCAGGATCATCATGGAGCCAATCAGCCAAGTGATGACCGAATGCGAGAAGAAAGCTTGGACGGCTTCCTTATTGTCTCCGAAAAATTGACGGACTCCCTCAGGAGCATAGTTTTCCCAAGCCTGTTGAATGCCTAATTCATGGGAGATTGCTAGCCCTTTTTGGGATAGCCATAGAAAGATTCCAGAGTTAAACACAAAGAGTGCCACTTGTTCTGGAAAGGTTCGAATAACATACAGTATGCGTTTGATTATTCTTACTCCTTGTATAGTTGACGAACAGCCTCAATATCCCTTGCTTGAATGCTATAAAAGGAACCGGCTGCCTGCATAACGGACTCTTCCTCAGTATGGTCCAAACCGATCGCATGGCCTAGTTCATGCTCAGCTGTATTTACAATTCGCTGATGGGAATAATTGTACTGCTTATTTAATAGATAATAGCGATTCAAACGAACGGTCACCCGTTTGAAACGATTGGTTAAGACATTGGTCTGGGATTCGGCCTCACCCGCTGCAGAAACCGTGCTATCATCCATCTCCGTTAAGATAATATCAGCCTCTTCTTCACTGGTGACAAGTTGGAAAGTGAAGGCCCCTGTCTGATTCCAAGAATCAAGAGCTTCCTCATAGGCACGGGTAAAGGTATCATCCATCGTAGGATCTAGATAAACTTTTGCACTTGTCTGATCCCACCTTGCTCCTGTTGAGGTATGGCCATCTGTTGCTAAGTCCTCTTGAGCAGATGGACTTCCCTGACCCCGTAGAGGACCATCTCGATGAAAGTAAGCATCTACCTGAGTAACAACCGTTTGGGCTGCGCGACTGACCCCATCTATTCCGCTACCGGTTTTGCCACTAAAGAATAAAGCAGCAACCAGCAAAGCAAAACTAAGGGCGAGAGTCCAAAACAAGCCCCAAACAAGACTCCAAATAACCCGTATTAGAAAACGAATCATGGCTATAATGGTTCTCACAAGTTCCTCCTTTCCTTAGGAAGACCTTTGTTTAGGTCTAGAAGAGGTTATTTTACCTCAGTTTTCTTAAAATAAGCTAAAGGGTGACGTCATGAAAGGAAAAAGATCCAGTTGACAGCAAAGCCAACCGAATCCTTTTCATCCTGCTTCTTCTTTTATACGCAGCTTAGCGATGCACTGTTACTTTTCCAGTACGATAATCCAAACTAATCCCACTCTGGACATTTGGAACAAAAACGTTAAACTCTAGACTGCCATCACTCGATTTTGCTTCAATTTGACTGCCAACTGGTACCAAATCTTCATCTGAAGCATAGTTGAGAGTCACCCGATAACGGACCCGCTTATTTTTATCTAAGGCCTTCCGAACAAGGGTTTCATAGTAATTTTGTCCCGTTGAAAAACTATCACGCGCTTGATTGGCCCAAGCTGTTTGAACCGCAATATTTTTAGGATTCGTCATCGAGGCATCAAACCCATCTAAGTTGCCAATCAAGGCATAGCCGAGAAGATGGCCCCGATCAACTGCATGGTCATATTCTCCAGCTAAATTGGTTACTTGGTGCCAGCCAGCGGGGGCCCAATCTACATCCGTCTGTTCTCTCTTTTGGTATTGACGAGTCGCCTTGGTCATCAAAGCGTTGGCAACTGTTGGAATCTCTCGCCCTTTTACAGTCTTTGTCTTGGTATCTGCATAAGGGAGACTAGCAACATCAGCATCCAGATTGGTTTTATTTTGATTAATGATAAAAGCGCCCGCTTCGTTCCATTGAATGTTCTTTCCTAGTTTAGCTCGAACACTATCTGTCAGAACACTCTCCGCTAGTTCCTTACTCGGTGTTGCTTCTTGACTCGAAGTCACAACCGTTTGAACCTGAGAGTGACTTGCGACTGGCTGGGGTTGACTAAAGTAATAGCCACCGATGGAGAGGGCCGCTGCCACCACCAAGCCAAGTAGAGTTTGTCCTGATTTTTTCATTTTAAGTGGTTTCTTTTGATTGTTTGCCACACTGGTTTCCTCTGTTTCTACTGAATGGAAAGAGCCTGGGATCACGATCTCAAGCTCCTCTTTTTGATAAATAGTTACTTACCTGAAAATTTCTGAATGATTTCCTTCCAGGTATCTGGCGAGAGAATGGACCAAGGATCCTTTCCATTGCCAATGACACCATATCCAATGACCAAGCCAAGGGCGAAAACAATCGCTAAGATAGTAAGAACCAATAGAACGATCCCCAATTGTTTTCCGATTGCTTTTAATTTAGTTTTCATCATCATCTTCCTTCACACGACGTACATCTGCTCCAAGAGCCACCAATTTCTCATGGAATTTAAAATATCCACGGTCGAGGTGGGTTAACTTGCTCACTTTGGTTTCTCCCTCAGCCACAAGCCCCATTAAAATCAAGGTCGCACTAGCACGCAAGTCTGTCGACATTACTTCAGCCCCTTGTAAGCTAGCTCCACCTTGGATACGGGCTGTATCTCTCATAATATCTGAGTGTAAGCCCATCCGACGCATTTCTTCCAAGTGTTGGAAACGATTTTCAAATACCGTTTCAATCATGGTCGATTCACCAGAAGCCATGGCCATCAAAGCAGTAAATTGGGCTTGCATATCTGTAGGGAAGCCTGGATAAGGTAAGGTTTTCACCGTCACTGGCTTCAATTTAGAAACATCTGAGCGAATGCGAATGCCATTCTCTTCTTCCGTTACCTCAACGCCCATTTCTTGCATCTTAGAAAGAAGAGGGCGGTTGTGTTCCCAAATAGCATCCTCGATTAAAACGTCTCCACCTGTCATGGCTGCACCAACCATGAAGGTTCCTGCCTCAATTCGGTCTTGAACGACATTGTGAACTGCTCCATGCAAACGATCCACTCCAACAATTGTCAAGGTTTCTGTACCTGCTCCACGTACCTTAGCACCCATCTTATTCAACAGAGAGGCCAAGTCCACGATCTCAGGTTCGCGAGCTGCATTCTCGATAACCGTCGTTCCATCTGCCAAGGTTGCTGCCATCATGATATTTTGGGTGGCACCTACGGATGGGAAATCCATGTAGATATGAGCTCCTCGAAGACGATCTGCTTTTGCTTCAATGTAACCAGCCGTTTGGGTGATTTTCGCTCCCATGGCTTCCAGACCTTTAAGGTGGAGATCAATCGGACGACTTCCAATGGTACAGCCACCCGGCATGGAAACTTTAGCATGACCATTTCGAGCCAAGACAGGACCTAGAACGACGATCGAAGCTCGCATCTTGCTGACATATTTGTAAGGCGCTTCTTCTGTTAATGGTTGCGACGCATCAACGACTACTGTATTGGTTTCTTCATCAAACGTAACTTGTGTGTTCAAGCCACGAACGACATTGTTCATTGTAAAGACATCAGATAAAACAGGAACATTGGTCAAAGTTGTTGTTCCTTCACTGGCCAAAACAGTTGCTGCTAAAAGAGGAAGAACTGCATTCTTTGCTCCTTCGATTTTCACAGTTCCAACTAGGCGATTTTGACCACCATTTACAATAATTTTGTCCATACTCGTTATTACTCCATTTCATTCAGTCACGACTACTATCATACCATAAATTCATCAAAAAAGAATCTAAAAGTTCCCGTTAAACAGTTGCCGACTGAATTCGTAAATACTGATAAAGAAGCTACTAGTTAAATATCCTACACTAATGCTGATCAATAAAATAAGAAGTCGAATTTTCACAGCTGTTTCGGCAGTTACCTTTAAAAAACGCTCCCACTGAACCACCGTTGAAAGAAGGTGGTAGGCAAAGGAAATAAACAATAAGTGGCTGCAAAAAGTAAAAATCATTTGAATCATACCTCTATTATACCATAAGACAAAGTTTCCTTTCATATTCTTAAGATGCGAAAAAAAGAAGTCGATCCAATCAACTTCTTTTTGTATTTATAATCGATTTCCGACATTAATCCGGTTAATAGCGCGTTGAAGGGCAATTTTTGCACGACGCTCCATATCAACAGAATGTTGATCTTTGGCTTCTTCAAGGGCTTTTTCAGCACGCATTTTTGCACGCTCAGCCCGGCTAACATCAATGTCCCGAGCGCGTTCCGCCGAATCCGCTACGATGGTAATGACATTATCTGCCACTTCGATAATCCCACCATTCACGGCGATCCAATCAATGTGTTTTTCGTCATCGACTCGACGGACCTTGACTTGGTCTACAGCCAAAACCGCAATGGTATTGATATGACGAGGTAAAATCCCTAATTCACCATCAATTGTCTTGACAGATACAAATGCGGCATGATGATCATAAACCAGTCCATCCGGTGTAACGATTTGGACGTTCATCTGACTCATCTTTCACCTCTTCTTAGAATCCCATTTTTTCAGCTTTTGCAATCACATCTTCGATCGAACCGACACCACGGAAGGCGTCCTCAGGCAAGTGGTCGTGTTTCCCATCCAAAATTTCCTTAAAGCCACGTACAGTTTCTGCAACCGGTACATAAGAACCTGGTTGACCTGTAAATTGTTCCGCCACGTTAAAGTTTTGAGACAAGAAGAATTGAATACGACGGGCACGAGCTACCAAGGTCTTTTCATCATCAGACAATTCATCCATCCCCAAGATGGCAATGATATCTTGCAATTCGTGGTAGCGTTGAAGGACGCGTTTGACCTCAGAAGCCACTGCATAGTGCTCTTCTCCGACGATATCTGGAGAAAGGGCACGGGAGCTAGATGCCAATGGGTCCACGGCAGGGTAGATCCCCAATTGAACCAATTTACGCTCCAAGTTGGTGGTTGAGTCCAAATGGGCGAAGGCTGTTGCTGGGGCAGGGTCTGTATAGTCATCGGCTGGCACGTAGATGGCCTGGATCGATGTAACAGAACCTTTCTTGGTTGAGGTAATCCGTTCTTGCAATTGTCCCATTTCAGTTGCCAAAGTAGGTTGGTAACCAACGGCTGAAGGCATCCGTCCCAAAAGGGCAGATACTTCTGAACCGGCTTGAGTGAAACGGAAGATATTGTCGATAAACAAGAGAACGTCCTGACCTTCGACATCACGGAAGTATTCCGCAATAGTCAAACCAGTCAAAGCTACACGCATCCGTGCTCCTGGAGGTTCGTTCATTTGTCCAAAGACCATGGCTGTTTTTTCGATAACGCCAGATTCTTTCATTTCCCAGTAAAGGTCATTCCCTTCACGGGTCCGTTCTCCAACTCCGGTAAATACAGAGATCCCACCGTGCTCTTGGGCAATGTTGTGGATTAATTCTTGAATCAAGACGGTCTTCCCAACTCCGGCACCACCGAAGAGGCCGACCTTCCCACCTTTCAAGTAAGGGGCAAGGAGGTCAATGACCTTGATCCCTGTTTCAAGAATTTCTTCTGAAGTAGAAAGCTCATCAAAGGATGGAGCTTTTTTATGAATGGATTCACGAGGAGCATCTTCTGGAAATGCTTCTTCCAAGTCAATGGTATCTCCCAAGACGTTGAAGACCCGTCCAAGAGTTTCTTTTCCGACAGGTACAGAGATTGGACGACCAGTGTCCAATACTTCCATCCCACGAGTCAAGCCATCTGTTGATTCCATGGCAATGGTACGAACGACACCATCCCCAAGTTCAAGAGCTACTTCAAGAACGACTTTTGATTTTTGTTGGTCATTTTTATAGACTACAAGCGCATTATTAATCTCAGGGAGTTTATCGCCCGTAGCAAAAGCTACGTCAACGACAGGGCCTACAACCTGAGAAATTTTGCCTAAACTCATGTCATTCTCCTATTCTATTAAGTTTCTAAGCTTGTGAATACATACCATCAAGCTTATGTTTGTATTGTTAAAATGTGCATCGAATCAACTACTCAAGCGCACTCGCTCCTGCAACAATTTCCGTAATTTCTTGCGTAATGGTTGCCTGACGAGCACGGTTGTATTGAATGGTCAATTCATCAATTACCTTCTTGGCATTGTCTGTTGCGGTTTGCATGGCCATCATACCGGCAGCATTTTCAGCTGTTTTAGCATCAATGATGGCTCCATAAATCATACTTTCCGCAAACTGTGGAAGCAATTGATCCAAAATCGCATCGCGGTCTGATTCCAACTCCAGATTCAAGATATAATCTTCATCCGCTTCATTGGGGTCCAAGTCAATGATCGGAAGCATTTGCTCTACCCGCAATTGACTGGTCAAACTGTTGACGTGGTGATTATAACAGACATACAATTCATCAAACAATTCATTTTGATACATTTGGACTGTCTTATTGATGATCTTCCGCACTTCATCAAAGCTTGGTTGATCAGCTAGACCACGTAGTTCATAAACCGGCTGGATGCCTCTTGCTCTAAAGAAATCTGCCCCAATACTTCCAATACAGATGACTTCAAAATCCTCACCCGTTGGATGGTATTCTTCCTTCAATTCCATGACTGACTTGAGGATAGAGGCGTTATAGCCTCCCACTAGTCCACGGTCAGAAGTGATAACAATATAAGCAGACTTTTTGACAGGACGACTCTTTAAAAATGGATGGTACTTAGCATTCTCAGCCTCGTGTCCATGTAAGAGGTCTGTCAATAGTTTACGAACTTTAGATGCGTAAATTTGGAAGTCCTTGGCAGCTTGCTCAGACTTCCCAAGTTTGGCAGCAGATACCATCTGCATAGCATTTGTAATTTGACTGGTATTCTTTGTCGATGCAATTTTATTTTTGATATCATTTAAAGAAACTGCCATCTGCCACTCCTATTTCTATTTGAAACTTGATTGGTTGACAAAGTCAGTAATCACTGCATCCATTGTTTCTTCACTTGGAAGATCTTTGGTCGTACGAATGGTTTCAAAGATTTCTGGATGATGCGCTTCTACAAAGGCAAACAATTCCTCTTCAAAGCGAAGGATATCATCAACTGGTACACTATCCAAGAATCCATGTGTCAAAGCATACAAGATCACCACCTGTTTTTCGACAGTCAATGGTTCATGGACCGGTTGTTTCAAGACTTCTACTGTCCGGCGACCACGGTTCAACTTGGCTTGAGTAGCGGCATCCAAGTCACTACCAAACTTCGTGAAGGCTTCCAACTCACGGTAAGAAGCTAGGTCAATACGGAGAGTCCCCGCAACCTTCTTCATAGCCTTGATTTGGGCTGATCCACCAACCCGCGATACAGATGATCCCGCATCGATGGCTGGACGAATTCCTGAGTTAAAGAGGCTATCTTGCAAGAAGATTTGGCCATCCGTAATCGAAATCACGTTAGTTGCGATATAAGCAGAAATATCTCCTGCTTGTGTTTCAATAATTGGAAGCGCAGTGATGGAACCACCACCTAATTCATCCGATACTTTCGCAGAACGTTCCAATAAACGGCTGTGAAGGTAGAAGACATCCCCTGGGAAGGCTTCACGTCCTGGAGGACGACGAAGAAGAAGGGACAATTCACGGTAAGCAACGGCTTGTTTTGACAAATCATCATAGACGATCAAAACATGTTTGCCATTGTACATGAACTCTTCGGCCATAGCAACCCCTGCATAAGGTGCAAGGAATAGCAATGGAGATGGTTGTGAGGCTGATGCCGTCACCACAATGGTGTAATCCATGGCTCCATACTTACGAAGTGTTTCTACTTGTGTCCGAACTGTTGATTCTTTTTGTCCAATTGCTACATAGATACAGATCATGTCTTGACCTTTCTGGTTCAAGATAGTATCGATGGCAATCGAAGTTTTCCCTGTTTGACGGTCTCCGATGATCAATTCCCGTTGGCCTCGTCCAATCGGAACGAGGGCATCAATGGCTTTCAAGCCCGTTTGAAGAGGCTCTGATACAGATTTCCGTTGCATAACACCAGGAGCTGGTGTTTCAACTGGACGGAAGGTATCTGTTACAATTTCTCCCAAGCCATCCACTGGCTGACCAAGAGGATTGACAACCCGACCAATCAAGGCATCCCCAGCAGGGACTTCCATGATTTTACCAGTCCGACGGATCGAGTCTCCTTCACGGATATCCGTAAAGTCTCCAAGGATGATAATCCCGACATCTGTCGTTTCCAGGTTTTGCGCCATCCCGTATGAGCCGTTTTCAAAGATCAACAACTCACCACTCATTGCATTTTCAAGGCCATGAGCACGCGCAATCCCGTCACCAATATAGGTAACGACTCCGGTCTCTGTGACGTCAAAATTTGGCTGGAAATTTTCAATTTGTTGCTTAATTAAAGCGCTGATTTCTTGTGCGTTAATCGCCAAAATTCACACCACTTTCTATTTCAAATTTGCTTTTATGACTTGCAATTGACGTTTTAGACTGGTATCAAGCGTCTTGTGATTTGCTGAAACCACAAAACCACCAATCAAATCTGGATCCAATTTTTCTTTCAGAGAACGAACTTGGATGCCAAACTTCTTTTCAATAATAGGGATCAACTTTTCTTTTTGAGCCTGATCGAGTCCTGCAACCGAAGAAACGGTTACTTCGAAACAGTTGCTCACCTGTTGAATTTGCTCCATACTAACTCTGACAATATCATAAAATAAGGCTTCACGATGATTGAGAATAACCACTTCAATCAAATGGTCTAGTAATGCTGAATCCGAGTTTTGGAAAAGTCGCAGACTCTTCGCCTTCTCTTCATCCTCTACACCGATATGAGCTAAAAATGCAGCAAGGCCTGTTTCCTCAAAAACAGCCTTTATTTGACTTAATTTTTCATAAACGTCATCTTGCTGATTTTTTTCAAATACCAATTGAACAAAAGGCTGGGAATATTTCTCAATTACCATTAATTGCTTTTTGTCCATTAGGCATCTCCTAATTCATTCAGGTAGCGATCAATCAGTTGGCGATGGCCTTCAGAGTCCAATTGTTGGCTTAGCAATCTACCTGCTAAGTTAACGGTTAGATCTGCGACATCCCCCTTGATACTGTTCATCGCTTCTTCTTTATTTTGCGAAATTTCTAATTGCGCTTTTTCTTTCAAGCGAAGGGCTTCTTGGTTAGCTTCACTGAGAATATGAGCCTTATTTTTTTCGGCTGTTTCCTTAGCCGTTTCAAGAATCGTTGTAGCTTCTTGACGACTACCTGCCAACTCTGCTTCGCGTTTTGCAGCTAGTTCCTCAGCCTTTTTACGGGCCGCCTCTGCTTCGTCAATATCGTTGGTGATTTTTTCAGCACGCGCATCCAAAATACTAGTAATATTGCCCCAAGCAAATTTCTTTACTAAAAAGATTAATAAGAGGAAGGAACCAGCGATCAGTATAAAGTCACCAATAATGGTACCAATTGTTAAATCCATCTTCTACTCCTCTACTTACTCTTCCTCACCGTTTATTTTTTTACCTATGTACATGGATGACAACATGGTAAATACATAGGCCTGGATACATGAAATGAAAATCGAAAAGGCTGTCCATAACATGCTTCCGATAAAGGCTGCTGGATACCAATAAAAGGCTTGTTGAGACAAGGCTAAGAGCAAGCCTGCCAATACTTCACCGGCAAAAATATTCCCGTAGATCCGAATTGCTAAGGAAGCAAAATTGGTCACCTCTTCTAGGAGGTTCATTGGGGTCATAAAACCTGGTGTTGCAAAAGCCTTCAAATATTCCTTAAAGCCTCGACGACGAACCCCTTCTATATGTGCGATCAAGGTGATCATAAAGGAGAGAGATAAGTCATAGCCGAGGTTAGCCGTTGGGGAAGTCCACAAGTTATAACCATTTGTTGTTTGAACTTTTGCCATTAAGCCAATATTATTGGCTACCAAAATAAACATAAAAAGAGAAAACAAGAATAAAGAATAATTCTTCATATAATGCTCTCCAATGTTTCCCTTGGTAAAGCTAATGACAAAATCATAGATCATCTCAAGAGCATTTTGTTTGCCCTTGGGACGGAGGGTCATTTTGCGACTTGCCCAATAGACAAAAGCAAAGACCATCAAAACGGTTACAAGAGACATGGCAAGTAGGGTCAAATCAAAGGATACTGGTCCAATATTTAGAGTTGGATTCACACTTTCTTCCAAGGTTTGACACCTCCTTTCCTAAATAGAGAAGTCTATTTAATAACGAAGGCCATGGCCAAGGTTACGAAGAAGGTACCTTCTACGAAGGCAATCCCAAGGATCAAAAGGCTACGTAATTGACCGATAATCTCTGGTTGACGAGAAGCAGCTTTAAAAAGATTACTCATAATCAATCCTTCAGCAATGGACACGCCGAAGCAGGCAAAACAAAGACCTAAAAATGTTAAATTCATGATGAATTCTCCTTAAATAAATTTTACTCCCTTAGTTTACTCCTAAAAGATATAATAGTCAAATGTTTGCTTAGAAAGAAAACGTTTTACGGCAATTCTGTCACCACTTTTAAAATTCCTCTTGCCACTAGCGTTCAAAAGATTCTCATTATCTTTAGACACTTTGTCTATTTTTGTATTTCAAACAAATTTATATTATTTTTATCAGAAGAGGAAGCATTATTACCAAGGATAGAAAAAACTCACCTGACGAGCAGATGAGCATTTTCTTCCTATTTAAAAATAGAGGTTTTGAAACTGTCTGTTTGTTGTAGCAATTTCTTAAAGACTTTTTCTTTCAGTGAAACAGTATTGTCAAATTTGACAGAACCGTTACTTAGAGTAGCCTTATCTTTATCCACTGCTTCAGCAAATGCACGTTTCAAGTCTTCATAGCTATTGTAGGTTTTACCATCGATGTCAATAGCCTGAATTCCATTTTTGGCACTTGTCACAACTTCATTGAAGTAAGCTTTCTTCCAATCTTCAAGATTGTTAAATTTTCCTTCAGATATCTTGTTAATGATGAAGTCATCACCTAGTGTATCTTTACCAGCTTTTTTAGATTCAGCTTTTAGCATGTTAGAAGCATAGTTTAGGAAGCCTTTTTCGTAGCCATAGTAACCCCAGATTCTGAAGGTGTTGTGTTTGAAGGACATAGCGCCAGGAGCACCTTCACTGGTATTTCCGCCATAGATACCTGTCATCATTGGTACGGTCACATAGGCTGAACCAAAGTCAGATGGATTATATACTCCATTTCCAGGACCACGGTTGGTCATGAAGTTGTTTGTAACTAAGTCATCAACTGTACGCAAAGGAATAGTCTTTTCATCATCACTTAAAGGTCGAACCTTATCGAATTGATTCTTGGTATTATTTCCTCGGTACTGCTTGTCTACTTTCTTGAACCAAGCGTTGTTTAAATCTTGATTTTCTTTATTGAGGACAGCTTCTCCTTCAAGATAATCCAGAAGCATAAGAGTGTCATTGTAGCCCTTCATGTACCGATCAATTTCGTCACGTGATTTAAGGTCATTTGGATTGGTGTTATACCATTGATTTCCATCATTTGGACGTTCATAAGCCATGTTGAGACCTAGGGCTTTGTATTCCCCATTTGGATTGGATACTGACGGAGTTTGTAACATTCCTTGAGCAAAGGCTTCAAGATCTGTTCCTTCACGGTGTCTTGAGCCACCCAAGTAGACCATACGGTCATTGACGTGCGTCGTTTCGTGGGTAAAGGCAGATACCCCAAAATCACTAATCATATCCGTCACCATAAAGAAGACAGAATCATCTTTATATGGATTTCCATAAACGCGAGCTACAGCTCCCATGCGCCAATCAGTCGCATGGTAACGGTCGGTAGGTCCATACAATTCACGGATTGGAGCCACATCTTTACCACTGTTAGTATGGCCATAACGATCTGTACTAATGCCCTTGTAGTTTTGGTTATCAAGAACAGGGGTCGGCACCATATTATTGCTCTTCAAGAGTTGATTGCGAACCTTATCCGTTGCCAGACGTGACCAAAAATCTAGGTAATTCTGTTGTCCTTTCGCAACCTTATCGATTTCAGCTTTGAAGGCATTCCGCTCTGCTTCCGTGTTCTTACCATATTTCTCGAAGGAACTATAGGCCATGGTGTTATAGGTTGAAATCAAGAACATATGGGCATCTTTTAAGTTCAAGAGTGGCAAGATCATTTTACCGTGAACATCATTGTTTAAGCCCTCATAGGCTCTATGCTTAGCAGATGCGAATGCTGGATTGGTTGTCTCAGGCTCGACAATATAGACATTGTCTTTGGTTGCTTTGATGAACCAATCGTTCAAGTCTGTCTCTTTTGTGAAGAGTTCCATGTTGTATTGCAAGAAATCATTGAGATTTCCAGAGCGAGTATGCTTAGCAACTACTTCTCGGAAAGCATCATGGGTACGAGTCCCTTTGATGTAGTCTTCTTTTGAACCAATTTCGATCAAGCGGTCTAAAACATCGACATTCTTCCCATAGAAGTCTGGCTTGAACAACATGAGTTGCTTAAGATTGACATCATCAAACTTCACTCCATAATAGCGGTTGAGGTAAGAGAGACCCAAAAGAACAGCGGCCTTGTTGTCATCAACTTTCTTGATAAGAGAACGTTTGGCAGCCTCATCCGTGTTTAATTGATGGTCTTGGTTTTCAACCAGTTGTTTGACAAAGTGAGTCAGATTGTCCTTGACTTCTTGGAAACTTTCTTCGAGGTAAAGGTTCTTAATAGCATTGACTTTGTTTGGCCCTGTTCGACCAAGATGTGTGTAGATAGGATCTGATTGTAATTCTACAGGACTTAATTTCCCTACGATGGCACCAATGAGATCACTACGGTCTTTGTCCACCATATTCGGCGTGTAGACTACTTCACCGAGTTCCGCTACACTGTACTCTTTGACTTGTTTGACCTTGGACTCTTTCGGTGAAATGCTGAAGACATCTTTGGTCTTATCTGCATAGTGGATCATAATATGATCAGCATCAGCTAATTCCGTCACAAAGGTATTGCCTTTCATAGCAGTTACAGACAATACTTCTTTAGTCAAGAGAGGACTGCCTGCAGCTAATTTATTACCTTGGTCTACAATCCACTCTTTATTATAGAAAGGTTGAAGTTTTGCAATATTACGGTAAGCTAGCTCACGAGTTGCATCATAACTATCAATTGCTTTGTACTGATCGTCTTTGTTTAGACTGTTATTAAGCTTGTCTTCAATTGGTTTGCTGCTAGTAAATTTATCAGCAGTGATTCCCATTGCTACAATTTTCTGCTCAGCTTCTGCCAGTGAGATACTTGGAATTTTACGTGAATTGTTAAAGGATTTCTTACCTTCACTCACGCCATCAACACTATAATTACGTTTGGTTCTTGAATAGGTGAAGTAATCGTCAGCATCAATATCTGAGTGACCAAATACCATCTCACCTGTTTTGACTTTCATCATAGTGATGTTGTCTTCAATAGTACCCAAGGCCCAGTTGGTACCCAGCAATCCACCAGATTGAACAGCTTCTTTCAGTTCGATCGAACCTTTAGCAACTGAATTTCTAAGGACTCCTTCTTTACCGACCGTGTAGTTATTAGCACCATTTTGAGATGAATAGACTAGACCTGCAGCTTTTGCTTTATTACCAGTCATTTCAGCATCAACGTAAGCTTTTTCAACAACACCCTTCCAGTTTTCACCAAGAATACCAGCTAAATAGCCTCCTCTATTGCCTGCAGCGTGAAGTTTACCAATAAAGGCAACATTACTTACTTTTCCACTACCATCAATTTTATTGATAATACCAGCTACATCATTATTACCGACAACACTTCCTGTTACTTTGACATTCTCGATAGTTGCATTGTTTTTGATGACATTGGCAATTGGAGCTACTCGATCAACTCCAGGCATATCAATATTTACATTTTCTAGTAAGAGATCCTTGACAGATCCACCTTCAATGTTTCCAAATAATGGTCTAGTGATATTATGAATGGCAAATTTATTGCCATCAGTACTTCCCAATGAACCTTTAAAGGCATTGGTTACATAAGATTTGCCAGCAGCTGGTACATTATTAGCATTCATATTGCTACCAAGTTTAAATGTACCAGTCGGATTGGCTTGCATAGCTTTTACAAGTTCATTAAAGTCGTAGTAAACATCACCTTCGTGAGCTTTTGGCTTAGGTAAATAGTGTACATACTCTTCAGTGAAACGATTCTCTGCAGTACGTTGAATCAAATCAGGTGCCTTAGCAGTTACTTTGTATAGTTTATTTCCACCTACAGTAACTTCTTCGATTTTATCAACAGCTAGTTTCGTAACCTTGTTATCGTAAGTCGTAACTTTTAAGTAGTAAGGCTTAACATTCGATGGTGTCTCCGACAAGAGGCTACGATCAGTCTCAAGGCCTTGGTCATCCACGCTAATCAGACTGGTTTCCTTGATGTTTTTGACTTCAACTTTTTTAAGGTCAAGTCTTAGCGGTTCTTCCTTAAGAACTTCTTCTTCATCCCCATTTCCACGGTCATAGACCATGGTCGTTGCGAGCGTATAATCCTTGTAGTAGTCCAAGTCCGCTAAGGCAGCTGCTAAGTCCGTCTCTGAAAGGGCAAACGTTTTAACCACTTGATCACCCTTCTTCAATACAGCCTGGATAGACTTGATGGTCACACCGTCTGGTTTGTCCAAACGATAAGTAGCTTTAGCACTACGCTTCAATTCTTCCTTCTCGACCTGGGTCAAGGTTAAGGTTGGCTTTTCAAGTTCTTTGGTCCCTTTTTGAATGATCTGATCTTGCGCTTGTTCTACCACTTCTTCGGAAATCGTAGGAGCATCCGCCGTTTTAACTCCCTTGATGGTCTTGTAAACCTTGGTGATTTTCTTCTTCCCATTCTTACCGGCTTGAGAAACCCTTTCAGTTCCTTTTAGCAAGGTGCCATCTTGTTCGGTTACCGTCTTAAATGGAATCTCCTCAAAAGCAACTTCCTCTGTTTGGCCTTCAATCGCCTTACTTCCACGACTGATTCTTTCTGTCACAGGAGCTTTTACCGTTTCAGTTGTCGTGCTGAGGGGCTCGCCAATCTTCTCACCATTGACCGTCTTATAAACACGACGAATCTCCTGACTACCAGCCTCGCCTTTCTGAAGAAGGCTTTCTTCATCGGTGTAACGATTAGCATCCGTTACATACTCTGTTTCATATGGAAGGATTACCATTTCTGTCTCCGTTACTGTCCCTTCGGTCGCTTGGTAAACTGGGTTCTCCGGTTGAATTGGGGCTTCGCCGACATGGCCTTCTTCCTGGGTTCCCTTGGCTTCAACGACACCTGTATAGGATGGAGTCTCCGGTTGAACAGGCGCTTCTCCTACATGACCTTCTTCTTGTGTTCCCTTGGCTTCAACGACACCTGTATAGGTTGGGTTCTCCGGCTGAACAGGCGCTTCTCCCACATGACCTTCTTCCTGAGTTCCCTTAGCTGTGACTACTGGGGCAGGTTGTGGACTTGGTTGAACATCCTCCTTGGTCCCGACAGCAAGAATTTGTGAAACTGGTTCTTTAGTAACCTTGCTTTCAACTACCTTGCGAATTTCCTGACCATTTACCGTACTTACTTCTGTAAAAACAGTCTGTTCACCATTTTGTCCAGCTCTTAAAACTGCTGTTTGACCTTTTGCTAAAGTAGGATCTGCTTGTTCTACCGTTTCAAACGGAATAATTTCTGTTGAAACTTCAACGTTTGGCTTGTCCACTATAGGGAATGCAGGACCCTCTTCAGGTGTTACCTGAGATAGAGTCTTTCCTTCTATTGCAGGTTGGGATACTGGCTTCTCCTCCACTTTTACATGAGGTTCTTGGCCCGTAGCTCTTGGATCAACTGGACAACGCAGGTAGCCAACATAGTCATAGCCTTCAATCGGAATGACACCATTGACCAGTTCTTTACTGCTTGCAATTGAAAGAGTTTGATTGTAGCTTGCTAATTCAATATTTTGCAAGGCTGCAGCATCAATGGATAAGAGTAGGCTTTGCCCCATGGAACCAATTAATAGGAGTCCCATTACTTTTTTACGATGTTTTTTGGACAGCAAAAGAACTGCTAAAGAGGCAGTCGCTATACTAAGGCCAGCAATCGCCAATTCGGTCGTCCCTGTTTGAGGTAGTAGCCCTTGACTAGGTGTTTTTTTCTTATAGACCAGATAAAAGGTATCTTCATTTTGATATTCTTCAGGAATTGCACGAATCACCTGAGCTTGTTCCTCAGGTGTCAACTCATTTTCCGTGACATACCCCATATGAACTGTCGCTTCTACCGTGAATTGATCAGCTTGTACAGAAGGCGCTCCTACTACACTCCCTGCAAAAAGAAGGGCTCCAATAGCAACCGGACCTACTCCGACGGATAATTTCCGAATCGAATACTTGGTAATCTTTTCAAAAGCTTGTCTTCTTTGTTTCATCCTATAATTTCCTACATAGTAATATTTGTAAATCATAGGAAGTCACATTTATTTTTGGAGAGGAATGACACTTCCCCTAAAACGCTTCCCGTGATTTTTTACCTTTATCTATCTTATCTTTTTTCGAATCTTTTAGCAACTCATTTTGCTCAGATTTCTTCCCTTTTTGCTTCCTATATGTAAGTAGCTCCTCTTCCTTTCTTAGCAACAAAAAAACTCCTAAAATGTACCGGCCCCAAGAGTCAGATTTTTCTGTCTAACTTTTGGGGTCAGTTCAAAATAGGCGTTTTTAGAGATTTATCTTACAAAGACTGATAGAGATCCGCATAGTGTTGACTAGCTGTATCCCAAGAGAAATCACGACTCATGGCTTCTCTTTGAAGACCGTACCAAGCATTCTTATCATGAGTATAGACTGTCAAAGCTTGATCGACAGCCCAGTTTAACCAATAACCAGATAGGTTGTTAAAGCTAAATCCAGTACCACTGCCATCGATGACATTATAGGCTTGCACTGTATCACGCAGTCCCCCTACCTCGTGAACCAATGGCAAGGTGCCGTAGCGCATAGCCATCATTTGAGAAAGTCCACATGGTTCAAATCGGCTTGGCATCAAGAAAACATCCGAAGCGGCATAGATTTCTTGCGCCAACTGCACGTCAAACATGATGTTAGCAGAAAGTTTATCTGGATAAGCTTGACCAAACCAAGCAAAGGCTTGCTCAAAGCCAGGATCTCCTGTACCCAAAAGAACGATTTGGATATCCTTTTGTAGAAGGTTGTGGAGTTCTTCAACCACCACGTCAAAGCCTTTTTGGCGGGTCAAACGAGAAACAATTCCAAACAAGGGAACATCATCACGTACCGAAAGTCCGACACGTTCCTGAAGAGCTCGCTTACTTGTTGCTTTCCCTGATAAATCATCTTGACTGAAATGATAGGTCAAGAGCGGGTCTGTTTCAGGATTGTAGAGGTCTGTATCGATTCCATTCACAATACCCGTTAATTTACCAGATTCCATCCGCAAGATTTGATCGAGTCCGCAACCATATTCAGCCGTCATGATTTCATAACCGTAACTTGGTGAAACAGTGGTCACACGATCAGCATAGAGGATCCCGGCCTTCATCCAGTTTAAGCAATCTTTCCACCGAAGAGTGCCATCCTCATAGCGCTCAAATCCAACTCCAAACAAATCCCACAACATTCCTGGGTCAAACTGACCTTGGAACTCCAGATTATGGATGGTCAAGACAGACTTAATACCATTGTAAGCTTGAATCCAACGGTACTTTTCCTTAAGAAGGAAAGGAATCATGGCGGTATGATAATCATGAACATGGATGATATCTGGAATAAAGTCTACTCGTTCCATCATTTCCAGCGTTGCCAATTGGAAATAGGCAAAGCGCTCCCCATCATCAAAATCTCCGTAGACATGTCCTCTAAAGAAATATTTCTGGTTATCAATAAAATAGAAAGTAACACCATCACGATAGATGCGTTTCACACCAACGTATTCACTTCTCCATCCAACTCTGGTCTCGAAGTGTAGCACATCTTCAACTTGGTCGCCAAATTTCGCCTCTACCATGTCATAGTAAGGGAGGACGACACGAACATCATGGCCTTTTTTAGCCAAGGATTTAGGGAGTGCCCCAATAACGTCTCCCAAGCCCCCCGTTTTTGAAAAAGGAGCTCCTTCAGCGGCAACAAACAATAATTTCATTATCCAATATCCTCTGTAATTACAGCACCTTTTTTAATCACAAGAGGTGCCTCTTTGGTTCCACGAATGGTAACGCCAGTTTCAACTACGACACCCTTGTCAAGAATCGCATGCTCTACGACTGCTCCCTCATGGACAACAACACCTGGGAACAAGAGACTGCTACGAATTTCTGCCCCCTTATGGAGATGAACCCGACGAGAGATGACAGAATCATGTACCAAAGCTTCGACAATGCTTCCTGAGGCAAATTGCGAATTCTTAATTTGCGAACCAGTCGCATAGTAAGTTGGCTCTTCATTTTTCACCTTGGTATAAACTTTTTGATTTGGTGAGAAGAGTGACATGAATTTCTGAGTTTCCAACATGTCAAGATTAGCGCGGTAATATGACTCAACAGAGTGAATATTGGCAATATAGCCAGTGTATTCAAAAGCGAATGCCCCATATTCAACCGCTAAATCACGTAAGATATAACGCAGTTTTTCTGGATGTTCCTTATGAACTTCTTGCTCCAATTTTTCAATCAACCAAGGAGTATCCACAATAAAGATGTCGGTCGACATATTGTAAAATGCTTCAGGATCTTGGCCTTCAAACAATTTTTGACCAGTCACATGGTCTGTCTCATCAATATCCAAGATTGCATTTACTTCTGAGATATCCCGTTGATGCATCTTTTTGTAAACTACTGTAATAGGTGCATCAATGGTATTATGCAAATGGAAAACCTGGTTCAAATCAATATTCACCAAGACGTCACAGTTCAGAGCGACTGTCTGGTTCGAACCAGAGCGTTTCAAATAGGTCAAGAGTTGCTCGTAGTATTCTTTGCCAACGTTTGAACTTTCTACTGGAGTGTTGTAGATACCGAGATAGTAGTGACTCAAGAGGGTTGACAAGCCCCACTCACGACCAGAGCGAATATGGTCAAAGACAGAACTGATATTTTCTTGCTGGAAGATACCAAATACACTACGAATTCCCGCATTAGCGAGGCTAGAAAGCGGGAAGTCGATCAAGCGATATTTTCCATCAAATGGCAGACTGGCAACAGGACGATGATCTGTCAATGATGACATATCATGGAAGCCTACTGTGTTTCCTAAAATGGCTGAATACTTATCAATCTTCATCTGTTGCTACCCCCACTTTTTCGTTATATCCAACGACTTGTACTTCTTCCGTTCCATCGATGACAACACCTTCTGAAACAACTGCTCCTTCACCGATAATAGCACGTTTAATCACAGCACCTTGACCGATAATGGCACCACTCATGACGACAGAATCTTCAACGACTGCACCTTTACGAACTTGTGCTTCCGTAGACAGGATAGAACGTTTTACTGTTCCGTCTACCAAGCATCCATCCACTACCAAGGAATCTTCAATTTGGGCATGTTCGCCAAAGGAATTTGGTGGTGAAATCAAGTTACGAGAATAGATCTTCCAGTGACGATCCCGGCTGTCCAAGGCATTGTTTGGATCAATGTATTCCATATTCGCTTCCCAGAGAGATTCAATAGTTCCCACGTCTTTCCAATAGCCATTGAATTCATAAGCATAGACACTTTCTCCAGATTCAAGGTAAGTTGGAATAACGTTTTTACCGAAGTCAGACATATCGATGTCACTCTTCTCTGCAGCCACTAGCATGTTGCGAAGACGAGACCAGTCAAAGATATAAATTCCCATAGAAGCTTTTGTTGATTTTGGCTCTGCAGGTTTTTCTTCAAATTCGACAATTCGATTGTTGGCATCCGTATTCATAATTCCGAAACGGCTAGCTTCTTTTAAAGGTACATCTAATACAGCTACTGTAAGGCTGGCATTGTGATCTTTGTGAGACTGAAGCATGTCGTCATAGTCCATCTTGTAGATATGGTCTCCAGAAAGGATCAACACATACTCTGGATTGATGCTATCGATGTAGTCGATATTTTGGAAAATCGCATGACTTGTTCCTTCAAACCAACGATTTCCTTCACTTGCAGAATAAGGTTGAAGGATAGAAACCCCAGTATTAATACCATCAAGACCCCAACTGGAACCATTTCCGATATGGTTGTTTAAGGCAAGCGGTTGATACTGAGTAATCACGCCAACATTGTGGATACCTGAGTTGGCACAGTTGGATAAGGCAAAGTCAATAATACGATAACGTCCACCAAATTGCACTGCAGGTTTGGCAATGCTTTGAGTGAGTTTTCCAAGGCGAGTTCCTTGCCCACCAGCAAGGATCAGAGCTAGCATTTCATTCTTCATTGATTACTCCTTTTTGGATTGACGAGACCTTCTTCCCACCTCTGAGGAGAGGCACTGTGGCCTCTTCTACAGACTTAGGAATGGGATCATAGACTGCGATCAGTAGATCACCAACAACTATTTTTTTGTTTTAGACACATTGGAACGAAGTTTTCGTTTCACTTTCCATACACTAGCTCCAAGAGCCGGTAAGGTGAAGGTCAAGGTTTGTGGATAATCTTTCCATAATCCCTCTTGAGTCTTCACTTCCTGGTTGTGCTCTTTCCAGACACCTCCCCATTTCTCTAATTCTGTATTCCAAACTTCTTCATAGACCCCAGCAACAGGGACGCCGACTGTAAAGTCCTTACGCTCTACTGGTGCCATATTAAAGATACATAGCAGATGATTTCCTTTTTTATCCTTACGAGTAAAGGTCAAGACACTTTGATCTCGGTTATCTGCATCAATAATCTCAATACCATCATAGCTATCATCAATTTCCCAGAGCATCTTGTTATCTTTGTAGAATTGATTGAGCTGTGAAGTAAACTCTTGCATCTTGCGGTTCATGTCATCTTCTAGATTGGACCATTCTAGCTGTTCTTCAGACTTCCATTCTAAAAATTGGCCAAACTCTGAACCCATGAAGAGCAATTTCTTACCTGGGTGACAAATCTGATAGGTCAAAAGGTTTCGCAAGCCAGCAAACTGGTTGTAGCGATCTCCCCACATCTTATGCATGAGACTCTTCTTCCCGTGGACCACTTCATCGTGAGAAAATGGCAACAAGAAGTTTTCAGAGAAAGCATACATAAAGCTAAAGGTCACCAAGTTGAAATCAAATTTCCGATAAATAGGATCTTCCTCATAGAAGCGAAGGATATCATTCATCCAGCCCATATTCCACTTGTAGTCAAATCCTAAACCGCCATACTCTTCTGGACCAGTGATCTTGGTGCCAGATGAACTTTCCTCCGCTGCCATGATGACATCCGGATGTTCTGATTTAATCACAGCATTCATCCGCTTAAGGAAATGAATCCCCTCATAGTTGAGATTTCCACCATCAATATTTGGTGTCCATGGACCACTATCGTAGTCTAAGTAAAGCATGTTGCTGACCGCATCGACCCGGATTCCATCCAAATGATAAAACTCAATCCAGAACTTCACACTAGAGATAAGGAAGGATTGGACCTGGTTTTTCCCTAGGTCAAAGTTCATTGCTCCCCAACCATAGTTGTGGGCACGATGATGGTCCTGGTATTCAAAGGTTGGTGTCCCATCATAATAAGCTAAGGCATCATCATTGATGGTAAAGTGACCCGGCACCCAGTCCACAATCACCCCGATGTTATTCAAGTGACAGGCCTCAACGAAATCCTGAAACTCTTCCGGTGTTCCGTAGGAATGCTCTAAGGCAAAGTAACCCATCAATTGGTAGCCCCAACTTAATCCAAGCGGGTGAGCCATCACTGGCATGAACTCCACATGGGTATAGTTCATTTTTACCAAGTAAGGAATCAAGTCTTCCTTCAACTGAGCAAACGAATAAGGGCTTCCATCTTCGTTGCGTTTCCAAGAACCGGCATGAACTTCATAGATATTTACTGGACGAGATCTAAAGCCAAGTTTTCTCCGTCTAGCCATCCAGAGTCCATCTTTCCATTTCCTCTCTGGAATATCTGTAATGACCGCTCCTGTTCCTGGACGTTTTTCCATGCGAACTGCTAAAGGATCCACCTTCATCAAGCGGTGGCCATTTTGTCTTGTAACATGAAACTTATAGATATCGCCAACTTGAGGTGCAGTTGTAAAAACTTCCCAAACACCAGCTTCGTTTCTTACCATAGGAATTTCATTTTCTTCCCATTGGGTGAAATCACCTACCAGGTGTACTGCCTGAGCATTTGGAGCCCATACACGGAAACTATACCCTTCCACACCATCTACTTGCTCTTTATGAGCCCCTAGATAATGTTGAAGATGAAAGTTCTCACCGGTTCCAAATGTATACAATGCTTGTTTCGTATCCATTCACTCACCTCTCTCGCTTTTATGTAAGCGCTTCCTATTAATATTATTCTACTATAAATAGTTGAAATATTCAAGATTTTTTCTTGAATAATACGATGAAAATTTATGAAAAGAATTTGAAACTTTCATTGTTTCCCTGAAATTTCCTAAAATAGATTCATAATTGTTCAGTTTTCAAACTATCTTTCCAATATTATACTATAAAAATAATTGTAATTAAACCTATTTCCGATAATTTTTAGAAAATTTAGTTTTTTTGTTTTGATATAGTGACAACAACTCTATTTTTGTTCAGCTACTTCATTTAAAGAAACAAATACAGGTTTAAAATAAAAAAGCTACCACCTCTTCCAAGGTGATAACTTTTATCAGATTTTTAAGATCAATTAGTCTACGTTCACGTATTCTTTAGAAAGTTCAAGCACTTCTTCCATAGTTGAACATTCAGTAAGAGCACGATTGGCGTATTCTTGCATCTTAGCTGTGTCAAGTTTCTTCATCAAGCTACGTGTACGAAGGACAGATGTAGCTGACATAGAAAACTCATCCAAGCCCATTCCGACAAGAAGAGGAACAGCTGTTTGGTCACCAGCCATTTCACCACACATACCAGCCCATTTACCTTCAGCGTGAGCTGCTTTGATCACATTGTTGATCAAACGAAGGATTGATGGGTTATATGGTTGGTAAAGGTATGAAACTTGTTCGTTCATACGGTCAGCAGCCATGGTGTATTGGATCAAGTCGTTTGTACCAATTGAGAAGAAGTCAACTTCTTTGGCAAATTGATCAGCCAACATCGCTGCTGCTGGGATTTCAATCATGATCCCTACTTCGATGTCGTCAGCAACTGCAACACCTTCAGCAACCAATTTCGCTTTTTCTTCTTCCAGAATACCTTTAGCCGTACGGAACTCTGTCAACAAAGCAACCATTGGGAACATGATCCGCAATTTACCGTGAACAGATGCACGAAGCAAAGCACGCAATTGTGTACGGAACATTTGGTTACCTGTTTCAGAGATAGAGATACGCAACGCACGGTAACCCAAAAATGGGTTCATTTCTTTAGGAAGATCGAAGTAAGGAAGTTCTTTATCCCCACCGATATCCATTGTACGAACGACAACAGGTTTACCGTTCATTCCTTCAAGAACCGCTTTGTATGCTTCATATTGATCATCTTCAGTTGGGAAATCTTGAGAATCCATGTACAAGAATTCAGTACGATAGAGACCAACAGCTTCTGCACCATTTTCGTTCACACCTTCAACGTCTTTAGGTGTACCGATGTTAGCAGCCAACTCGAAGTGTTTGCCATCTGCAGTAACAGTTTTGGCATCTTTCAAAAGAGCCCATTCAGCTTTTTGTTTAGCGTAAGCTTCACCAGCTGCTTTAAAGGCTGCAATTTGTTCTTCACTTGGGTTGATGACCACTTCACCAGTGATTCCAGATACAGCCAACACATCACCATCTTTTACAAGATCTGTAATGTTGTTTGTACCAAGAACCGCTGCAATTTCAAGTGTACGCGCCATGATAGCTGAGTGACTTGTACGTCCACCAATGTTTGTAACAAAGGCTTTAACAAACTGTTTGTTTAATTGAGCGGTATCGGATGGAGTCAAGTCATGCGCAACCACGATTGCTTCTTCATTGATGGTTGCAGGGTTTGGCAATTTCTTACCAAGCAAGTTTGCAAGAACACGTTTGGTCACGTCGCGAATATCTGCTGCACGTTCTTGCATGTATGGGTTATCTTCCATTCCTTCAAAGATGGTGATAAACATGTCTGTGACTTCTTTTAAACCAGCCTCAGCATTCACCTTCTTCGTGCGAATTGTTTCCTTGATCTGACCAACCATTTCAGGGTCAGAAAGGACCATCATGTGAGCATCAAATACTTGTGCCGCTTCCTCACCAAGGCTCGCTACTGCATTCTCCCGAATAAGAGAAAGCTCGTTCTGTGAAGCTTCAAGAGCTGCATCCAAACGAGCTTCTTCTGCATTTGTATCTTCAACTGAGATTGTTTCAAATGACAAGTCGGGTTGAACAAGTAGATATGCCTTAGCAACGGCAACACCATCAGATGCTGCAATTCCTTTAAGCATTTCTGTCATGTTTATGCCAATCCTTCTTTTTCCATTGTTTCAGCGATTGCTGCAAGAGCATCATCAGCGTCAGCACCTTCAGCTGAGATTACAACGTCAGCTCCTTGACCAACACCAAGGCTCATAACACCCATGATTGATTTCAAGTTAACTGATTTACCTTTGTATTCAAGAGTAATATCTGAAGCAAATTTGCTAGCAGTTTGAACCAACAAAGTTGCTGGACGTGCGTGGATACCTGTTTCTGCCACGATGTGGAAATCTTTAGAAGCCATAGTTTGACTCTCCTTTTAAAATTAGTTTTTGAGTTATCTGTGATAACCCTTACAATTTGCTATTATATCATCTTCTTCATTATTTTTCAAGATTTTTATCACACACTTACTGAAAATACTTACAGGAAGCACTCATTTTTTCTCTTCTTTTAAACTACTTTTTTACTTTCTTCTATTAAATAAATAGAATTGCTTTCATGGACACAGTATATAGAATTTTAGGAAAATGGTTCGAATTCCTTTGACTTAAAAAACCTATATTTTATCACGTTTTCCTCAATTTTCACTAATTCTTACAATACTACATATTGTGGTATCCTTCGATATAGTTAATTTATGTGCACAATATTTAGTTAAAACTCTTGACAAGGAAAAACCTTTTGTTTATACTAGAAACAGATTTATGAATTTAGAGGAGTTAGATCACATTATGGTGACAATTTATTCAAAAAATAATTGCGTTCAATGTAAAATGACCAAACGTTTTTTAGATACCAATCACGTTGAATACCGTGAAATTAATCTAGATGAGCAACCTGAGTTTGTAGACCATGTGAAGAACCTTGGTTTCAACGCTGCACCAGTTATCCAAACGGCAGATGAAGTCTTTTCTGGCTTCCAACCAGCTAAGCTCAAGAAATTATCTTAAAACTATCAAACAGGATCTGATTGGTCTAGGGAATGGAATACTGTAGTTCTCTACTACAGTGTTCCCCTGGCCCTTTTACTTGTACAGGGGAGCTTGCCTCCCCTTTATTTTTGAATTAGAAAAAGGAATATTATGGGATTAAAATCACTTGAAGACGTAACCTACTTCCGTCTTAATAATGAAATCAACCGTCCAGTTAACGGTCAAATCATGCTTCATAAAGATAAAGAAGCCTTGGATGCTTTCTTCAAAGAAAATGTTGTGCCAAATACCATGGCCTTTGATTCAATAACGGATAAAATCAACTACCTTATTGAATACAACTATATCGAAACAGCCTTCATTCAGAAGTACCGTCCTGAATTTTTGGAAGAATTGGCCCAATTTATCAAAGATCAAAACTTCCAATTCAAGTCCTTCATGGCTGCCTATAAATTCTATAACCAGTATGCTCTGAAAACAAATGATGGAGAGTACTATCTCGAAAGCATGGAAGACCGCGTCTTCTTCAATGCTCTCTATTTTGCGGATGGAAATGAAGAAATTGCTAAAGACATCGCAAATGAAATCATCCACCAACGCTACCAACCAGCTACTCCTTCTTTCTTAAATGCCGGACGTGCCCGCCGTGGGGAATTGGTTTCTTGTTTCTTGATTCAGGTAACCGATGATATGAATGCGATCGGTCGTTCCATCAACTCTGCCCTTCAACTGTCTCGTATCGGTGGTGGGGTTGGAATCTCCCTCAGCAACCTTCGTGAAGCTGGAGCACCAATCAAGGGCTATGAAGGAGCCGCTTCTGGGGTAGTACCAGTCATGAAACTCTTCGAAGATAGCTTCTCTTACTCTAACCAATTGGGACAACGCCAAGGTGCTGGGGTGGTTTACCTTAACGTCTTCCACCCAGATATTATCGCCTTCCTTTCTACTAAGAAAGAAAATGCCGATGAAAAAGTTCGGGTTAAGACCCTTTCACTTGGTGTCGTCGTGCCAGACAAGTTCTACGAGTTGGCTCGTAAGAATGAAGAAATGTATCTCTTCAGCCCATACTCTGTAGAGCGTGAATACGGAGTGCCATTCAACTACATCGACATCACTGAAAAATACGATGAGTTGGTCGCTAATCCAAATATCCGCAAGACAAAAATTAAGGCCCGTGATTTGGAAACTGAAATTTCTAAATTGCAACAAGAATCTGGTTACCCATATGTTGTCAACATTGATATTGCTAACCGTGCAAACCCAGTTGATGGCAAGATCATCATGAGTAACTTGTGTTCAGAGATCCTCCAGGTTCAAGAGCCAAGCTTGATCAACGATGCTCAAGAATTCATTAAAATGGGGACTGACGTCTCATGTAACCTTGGTTCAACCAATGTGGTTAACATGATGACCTCACCTGACTTTGGTCGTTCCATCCGAGCTATGGTTCGTGCCTTGACCTTCGTCACAGATAGCTCTCACATTGTAGCTGTTCCAACAATTGACCACGGAAATAGCCAAGCGCATACCTTTGGTCTTGGAGCCATGGGACTTCACAGCTACCTTGCCCAACAATTGATCGAATACGGATCACCTGAGTCTGTTGAGTTTACGAGCATCTACTTCATGCTCATGAACTACTGGACCCTCGTAGAATCCAACAATATCGCGCGTGAACGTGGTGTTACCTTCCACAACTTTGAAAAATCAGACTATGCCAACGGTAGCTACTTTGATAAGTACACAACCGGAGAATTTGTACCAAAATCTGATCGCGTCAAAGAACTCTTTAAAGATATCTTCATTCCTAGTGCAGAAGACTGGGCTGAACTCCGTGATAAAGTAAAGGCAGATGGTCTTTACCACCAAAACCGCTTGGCTGTCGCACCAAATGGTTCTATCAGCTACATCAATGACGTATCTGCTTCTATCCACCCAATCACACAACGGATTGAAGAACGCCAAGAGAAGAAAATCGGGAAGATCTACTATCCTGCAGCAGGATTGTCGACGGAAACCATTCCTTACTACACTTCTGCCTACGACATGGATATGCGTAAAGTCATCGATGTCTATGCTGCGGCTACTGAGCATGTAGACCAAGGACTCTCACTGACTCTCTTCATGCGCAGTGACATTCCAAAAGGGCTTTACGAATGGAAAACTGAAAACAAACAAACCACTCGTGACTTGTCTATCCTTCGCAACTACGCCTTTAACAAGGGAATCAAGTCTATCTACTACGTCCGTACCTTTACCGATGATGGTGGAGAAGTTGGCGCGAACCAATGTGAAAGCTGTGTCATCTAAGACACTCTGATCCATTGCTACCAAAAAGTCGGTTCGCCGACTTTTTGTGCAGTATTCTAACAATTGTGTTAGAATAATAATGATTGTATGATCGAATGAATTAGAAAAAGAAAGAGATTTCAAATGGAAACTTACTACAAAGCCATTAACTGGAATGCCATCGAGGATGTCATCGATAAATCGACTTGGGAAAAGCTAACCGAACAATTCTGGTTGGATACACGTATCCCTTTGTCAAACGACTTGGATGACTGGAGAAAGTTGTCGAATAAAGAAAAAGACCTAGTTGGTAAAGTCTTTGGTGGATTGACACTCTTGGATACCATGCAATCCGAAACGGGTGTGCAAGCCCTTCGTGCGGATATTCGTACTCCTCATGAAGAAGCTGTCTTTAACAACATCCAATTCATGGAATCTGTTCATGCTAAGTCTTACTCTTCTATCTTTTCTACCTTGAATACCAAGTCAGAAATCGAAGAGATTTTTGAATGGACCAATACCAATCCCTTCCTTCAAAAGAAGGCAGAAATCATCAACGAGATCTACCTCAATGGGACTCCCCTTGAAAAGAAAGTAGCCAGCGTCTTCCTTGAAACCTTCCTCTTCTACTCTGGTTTCTTCACACCGCTCTACTATCTTGGAAACAACAAGTTGGCCAACGTGGCAGAAATCATCAAGTTGATCATTCGTGACGAATCTGTTCACGGAACCTATATCGGCTACAAGTTCCAACTTGGATTTAACGAATTACCAGAAGACGAGCAAGAAAAACTCAGAGAATGGATGTATGACCTGCTCTACACCCTCTATGAAAACGAAGAAGGCTATACAGAGAGCCTCTATGACGGTGTGGGTTGGACAGAGGAAGTCAAGACCTTCCTTCGCTACAATGCTAACAAAGCCCTCATGAATTTGGGACAAGATCCCCTTTTCCCTGACTCAGCGGATGATGTCAACCCAATCGTCATGAACGGGATCTCAACCGGTACATCCAACCACGACTTCTTCTCTCAAGTCGGAAATGGTTATCTTCTCGGTGAAGTAGAAGCCATGCAGGATGACGATTACAACTATGGCCTATAAGACAAAAACCTTTCCAGATGGAAAGGTTTTTTTGTTTTTTTATGCTAAAAATTAGCCTTGCTGCAGAAGAAACTATCTCAAATAAACAAATCAGTCCTTTCCAGATTTGGAAAGGGCTGATTTGGTAGGTATGTTAGTCCCCATTCTTCTTTATTGAAGCAAGAAGATAAGGAGAGAAGCGATCAGGTTATTTGCTATATGCAGGGCAATGGCATAACGAATATCTTCCTTAGTCAGATACGCTAAAGCGAAAATTGAACTCATTATAAAGTAAATTAGAAATTGCCCTAGACTAGACGGAAGATGGAGAAAAGAAAATAAACTAGAAGAAAGAGCAATATAGAGCAAGGTCTGTCCTAGGGTTTCTTGCTTTGAAAATAGATACTTGGCCATTAAGCCTCTAGTTATGAATTCTTCAATAATGGGAGCAATAAAAATAATATAGAAAAAAACGAAGGCAGGAAATAACTCCAAGAAAAACTCAATACTTCTTTGATTATTAGACGATTCACCCGAGACCAAGGCTTGAAGAGCAATAAAGGCAACTAATAATCCAATGGGTAACCATATCGTGGACGTCAGTTTGGTCTTTTTAACCTCAAGTTTCCAACCCTTTTGGTACCATTTCCACAAACCAAAAATATAGAGAGCAGATACCAAAGCGAATATCAAGAGAATGAGAGGCTCGGAACCTCCCTCAACGAGAACATTCAAGCAACTAGCAAGAATCCTCGAAAATAAAATAAAATGAGAGAAGACCACCAAGGCATACAAACCAACATTTTTCCAGATACTGTTCCCCTTCATACAACACTCCTTTTTCCTTTCGATTCCTATTCCAAGTCTATTTTTTAATTCAATTATCTACCTTTGATTATTTATTATGCTGTCAAACTTAGGATTTTTATGAGGGCCTCGGACTGCGCCTTCAAATCGACAATGGAGCAATATCTAAGACACTTTCTTTTTCCTATATATTTATTGTAATGTATTTATCAAAAATTACAAGTACTTCTTAAAAAGTTTTTACAAAGATTTAACAGTTTACCATACAAAAAGACCTACCCGAAGGTAGATCTCTTGTTGCTTACAATTTAATTGCTACGGCATCCAACAATTCTTGGATTTTCGCTTGGTTGCTTCCTCCTGCCATGGCCATGTCTGGTTTACCACCACCACGTCCATCGACGATTGGAGCCAATTCTTTAACTAAGTTACCTGCGTGGATATCTTTGTTCTTGCTGGCTACGAGAAGGTTGACCTTGTTACCAATTGCTGCGACAAGAACCAGGACATCAGAGTAGTCTTTTTGTTTCCAGTTATCTGCAAAGGTACGAAGGGCACCTGCATCTGAAACTGAAACTTGGCTGGCAATATAACGGTGTCCATTTGCTTCTTGAACATCCTTGAAGACATCGCCTGCTACCGCTGCTGCTGCTTTTTCCTTCAATTCAGCATTTTCTTTTTGCAATTGACGAAGTTGCTCTTGAAGTCCTTCAACCTTGTGAGGTACTTCCTTGAGTTGAGGGGCTTTCAAGGTTGCTGCGACTGCTTTTAGAGCATCTTCTTGTTCACGGTAAGCTTCGAAGGCTTCTTTACCAGTCACTGCCAAGATACGGCGAGTTCCTGATCCAATCCCTTCTTCTTTGACAATCTTGAAGAGACCGATTTCAGAAGTATTGCTTACATGGGTACCGCCACAGAGTTCCACTGAGTAGTCACCGATGGTGACAACACGGACTTCTTTACCGTATTTCTCACCAAAGAGGGCCATAGCTCCCATTTCTTTAGCTGTATCAATGTCAGTCTCAACTGTTTCCACTGCGATGGCTTCCCAAATCTTCTCATTGACTTGTTGCTCAATAGCCCGCAATTCTTCAGGAGTTACTGCCTGGAAGTGGGTGAAGTCAAAGCGAAGGAATTCTACTTCGTTAAGAGATCCTGCTTGAGTAGCATGGTGGCCAAGGATATTGTGAAGAGCTGCATGGAGCAAGTGAGTCGCTGTGTGGTTCTTCATGACACGGTGACGACGGTTCGTATCTATCGCCAAGGTATATTCTTGGTTCAAAGCAAGTGGAGCAAGAACTTCAACAGTATGAAGAGCTTGTCCGTTTGGTGCTTTTTGAACGTCTGTTACAGTTGCTACGACATTTCCTTTAGCATCCAAAATTTGACCATGGTCAGCTACTTGTCCACCCATTTCAGCGTAGAATGGAGTTTCTGCAAAGATAAGAGATGCAGTTCCTTCTGAAACAGCTTCTACTTCTGCGTTATCTGCTACGATAGCCACCAATTTTGAAGGCAATTGACTTGCATTGTAGTTGAAGACACTCTCAACAGTAATGTTTTGAAGGGTTTCGTTTTGCATCCCCATGGAGCCGCCTTTAACAGCTGAAGCACGCGCACGTTCTTGCTGCTCTTTCATGGCTGCTTCAAAACCTTCACGGTCGACTGTCATACCAGCTTCTTCAGCGATTTCTTCTGTCAACTCCATTGGGAATCCATAAGTATCGTAGAGTTTGAAGACATCTTGACCTGCGATAACTGTTTGGCCTTTTTCTTTCAAGTCTGCGACAATACCTTGGGCAAAGTTCTGACCTGAGTGAAGAGTACGGGCAAATGACTCTTCTTCGCTCTTGACGATTTTTTCAATAAAGTCACGTTTTTCAAGCACTTCTGGGTAGTAGCTTTCCATGATTTTGCCAACAGTTGGAACCAGTTTGTAAAGGAAAGGCTCATTGATACCTAATTTTTGACCATGCATAGAAGCACGACGGAGAAGACGACGAAGGACATAACCACGACCTTCATTTCCAGGAAGGGCACCATCACCGATAGCAAATGAAAGCGAACGGATATGGTCTGCAATAACCTTGAAGCTCATATTATCGCCATCTTGGTCATAAACCTTACCAGATAATTTCTCAACTTCACGGATGATTGGCATGAAGAGGTCTGTTTCAAAGTTGGTCTTAGCCCCTTGGATCACCGCCACCAAACGCTCCAAACCAGCGCCCGTATCAATGTTCTTGTGCGGCAATTCCTTGTATTCACTACGAGGAACCGCTGGGTCCGCATTAAATTGTGACAAAACGATATTCCAGATTTCGATGTAGCGATCGTTTTCGATATCTTCCGCAAGAAGGCGAATTCCAATATTTTCTGGGTCAAAGGCTTCTCCACGGTCGAAGAAGATTTCTGTATCAGGTCCAGAAGGTCCCGCACCGATTTCCCAGAAGTTATCCTCAATAGGAATCAAGTGACTTGGATCCACGCCCACTTCAATCCAGCGATTGTATGAATCTATGTCATCTGGATAGTAAGTCATGTAAAGTTTGTCTTTAGGGAAGTCAAACCATTCAGGACTTGTCAAAAGTTCATAAGCCCAGGTAATGGCTTCATCACGGAAGTAATCCCCAATTGAGAAGTTCCCCAACATTTCAAACATAGTATGGTGACGCGCCGTCTTCCCTACGTTTTCGATATCGTTGGTACGGATGGCTTTTTGCGCATTGGTAATCCGTGGATTTTCAGGAATGATAGTCCCATCAAAGTATTTCTTAAGGGTTGCAACCCCTGAGTTAATCCACAATAGGGTTGGATCGTTTACTGGAACCAAGCTAACGGATGGTTCTACTGAGTGACCTTTGGTCGCCCAGAAATCAAGCCACATTTGGCGGACTTGTGCACTAGATAATTGTTTCATGATGTCTCCTTTTTACTAACTTGATTGACTTTCTAGCATTTCTACATAGTCAATTGCGACGCAGAGAGAAATAACTAGGTCTGCATAAGAGTCTTCATAGACGGTTACGGTATAAGTTGAGGTTAAATGGAAAAGTTCTTTCGTTATCTCGGCAATCACTTGATCGCGGTTATCTAGCAATTTAAAATTCAAATCCCAGACGTTTCCTTCGATGCGAAGACCAAGATTATCAAATTCATACTTATCCTTCCAAAAAGTCAACTTCTTACGGATATAAAAACTATCTCCGTTACTCAGTTGAATTTTAAAACGTGGTAGGAAAGTTAAGACTTCTTTACTAATCTCACTGACCTGTTCACCAGCAACATCATAGATAGTAAAGGTCTTAGGAATCTTAAAAAATGAACCTTCTACATGGTATTCTACCATTCCCAGATCATTTTTGATGTCAAAGCGTTCCCCTCCAAGTCGAAACTTTTGTTTGACCAGATACGATTTCATCAGTTTCCTCCTGCAAATCTATAGGAAGGCCTTTCTCTTATTAGAAAGGATCTCCGGTAGAAGATGCTGAAAAAAAGACAAGCTCACTAACGAAGGGCGAAAAACCGCGGTACCACCTTCATTCAATGAACTTGTCATTCTTCATTCGATTATGTAATTGTTCTATTGAGTAGCAAAATCATTCCTCTTCCATGGCTCGCACCCCCGCCACTTCTCTGCATCCGATTCTAAATGATTTATTCTCAACTATCTCATTATACAGATAAATACAATGGTCGTCAACTAATATCCTTATTTAGAAGATGAGCTGCCTTCTGTTGTTGCACCGATATTTTGCATGTATTGGTTGAAGGTTGCCTTGAAGGCATCATCTTTCACCTTGATATTGGCATTTGTCATTGCTTTAGCAATGATGCTACGGATAAAGTTGGCATCATTTTTACGATCTGCCGTTAGAATTTCTTTCAAGCGTTTTTCGTATTTCTTCCAATCTGATCCTTTTTCTTCCTTCTTGGTTACTTTCACAATATAGTAACTACCAGCGTTGTTTTGACTAGCAGGAACAATGACAACATCAGAAATACCATTTACATCAAGCTTAGATGCTGCTTCCTTAACACGGGTTGGAACAGTTGTTGTTCCAGAGTCAAATTTGATTTCTCCACCCTTATCTTTGGTGCTAGCATCTGTAGAGTTTTCTTTGGCGATTTGTGCAAAGTCTGCGCCTTCAGCTTTTACACTTGCAAGAACTTCATTTGCTTTTTCTTCTGAATCCAATTTAATCACATTTGCAGTGATTTCTGGTGTATAGCTTTCAAATGCTTTTTTGTAAGCTTCGTCTGTCAACTCTTTTGAAATAGCTTGGTCAACCGCATACTCTAACAAAAGATTGCTACGGATTTGTTGTTTGTTGGTTTCTTCTGTTAAACCTTGTTGAGTGAGGTAGCTCTTGAAGGCTTCACCCAATTGTTTTTTCTGCTCATCAACTTTTTTCTCAACATCTTTGTCTGAGACTTTTGAGCCGTATTCTTTTTCAAAGACTTTGTTAATCGTCATTTGGAAAAGGTATTGTTGTGCACCTTGGTTGTTTTTGATTTCATCATAGAAGTCACCAACAGTAATGGTATCTCCCTTCATTGTGACGATATCTTTGTCACTGCCACTTTTTGCACAAGCTGCTAGCGCTACAACTGATAAAAGGGTCACCGCTCCAGCTACAAATTTTTTCTTCATGTTTTTTTCTCCATTCTAAAATTCACTGCTACTATTTTACCACAAATTCAACAGGATAACTTAAATAAGTCTAAAAGCTACTCTTCTGTCGGCAAAGAAATCTCTTCCAGATTTTTACGAATCATGAGAATGCCATCACCGAGGGGAATCAGACTGGCTGTCAAACCAGGATGATCCAAAGTGGCATCAAAGAGACGTTGTAAGCCTCGATAAATGGTCCGTTGTCCTCTCCGTACATCCATAATATCACGCGCCACATCTCCTCCTTGGAAGATATCGTCCAAAATCACGACTCCCCCAACTTCCAATCGTTTGAGAACTTCTGGAAGAAAGACGATGTACTTGGACTTAGCCGAATCCATAAAAATCAAGTCAAAGCGTTGTTCAATATGCTCCAGCAGGTCCACCGCATCTCCCTCTAAGAGGGTGATTTGCTTGCGTTGATCAAAACGAGCAAAGTTTTCTTTAGCAAAACCAATCATTTCCTCGTTGCGATCAATGGTCATAATCTTTGCATCAGGCACTTGCTCCGCCATCAAGAGAGCTGAAAAGCCAATCGCTGTCCCAATTTCTAAAATCGACTTGGGCTGCATGGTCTGCAAAAAGAGACGAAAGAAAGCGACCGTTTCATGAGGGATAATGGGAATATTTTCCCGACGAGCAAATTCTTCTAGCTCCTTTAAAGCATCGGTTACCGGTGCTTGGCGCTCCCGCATGAAGGAGACTATTTCCTCCTTCACAACTGGTCTGCGCATATTGTGGTTAGCATTTTTACTGTAAGACTCAACCATCTTAGGCCAATCCTAATTTTTCAACGAGGGCCTCAAATTCATTGAGACGACGTTCAAAGACTTCAAAGGCGGCATGAAGGTAGTCTTCTTTTTTCATATCAACACCTGCCTTGCGGATCACATTGAGTGGGTAGTCCGAATTTCCGGCCTTCAAATACTCTAGGTATTTGTCCTTATCTTCCTGTGTTCCATGAACGATCTTCTCAGCCAAGGCAGAGGCTGCTGCAAAACCAGTCGAATATTGGAAAACATAGTAGTTATAGTAGAAATGAGGAATGCGAGCCCATTCGTATTGGATTTCTGGATTGTCTTCTTTTGAAAGACCATAATATTTCTCATTCAAGTCCGCATACAGCTCATTCAAGAATTCGCTGGTCAAGACTTGTCCTTCTTGGTCGGCCTTGTGAATCGCATGTTCAAACTCAGCAAACTGGGTTTGACGGAAGACTGTACCACGGAAGCCATCCAAGAAGTGGTTGAGAATAGCAAAACGGGTCTCATCATCTTCTACTTCTGACAACAGTTGCTCAGTCAAGATATTTTCATTGGTTGTAGATGCAATCTCCGCAAGGAAGATCGAATAGTCCCCATAGACATAAGGTTGGGTTTCACGGGTGTAGCTGGAGTGCATACTATGGCCAGTCTCATGCACCAAGGTGAAGAGATTGTCCAATGTATCTTGCCAGTTCAACAACATAAAGGCATTGGTATCGTATGAACCACCTGAATAGGCACCTGAGCGTTTCCCTTGGTTGACATGCACGTCGATCCAACGTTCGGTGAAGGCACGCTTCACGCGTGATAGGTAATCATCACCAAGCACCGCTAAAGCCTGCTCAGACTTAGCAAGGGCTTCTTCGTAGGTGAACTTGTAATCAGTAGAAGACAATGGTGTGTAAACATCATACATCTTCAAATCTTCAATTCCCAAGATTTTTGAGCGCAACTTCACGTAGCGTTGTAAGAGTGGCAAATGCTTGTTCACTGCCTCTACCAGGCTATCATAGACACTCTCTGGGATGAAGTTAGCAGAAAGAGCTGCTTCACGCGCGCTAGAGAATTTGCGAACCTTAGCATTGTAATTGTGGACCTTGACGTTGGTCTGAAGGGTCTTGGCATAAGTATGTTGGTACTGTTCGTAGACACCATACAAGGCTTGGTAAGCTTCCTTACGGACTTGGCGATCCTTCGACTCTACCAAAGAGATATAGTTTCCATGAGTCAACTGTACTTCTTGCCCTTGGTCATCTTTCACCATTGGGAAGACGATATCGGCATTGTCCAGAATCTCAAAGGTTTCCCCTGCCGCAGCAAAGATTTCACCCGCTCCAGCTAACAACTCTTCTTCTTTTTGAGAAAGAACGTGCTCTTTGGTTTTGAGCAATTTGTCAAAGTAATGAGCATAAGCTTCTAAGGCAGGGACTTCTTTCAAGAAGTTGGCATATTGCTCTTCGGTGATCTCCATAAATTCTGGTTCGTAGAAGGCAAAGGTCTCCCCTAAAAGGCTGTATAGAGACATGGCTTTTGATTGGAATTCTTGGTATTTAGCTACGCGTGTATCCTGGTCATTCTTCATATGGGCGTAGACATAGACCTTCTCCAAACGACGGCTCAAGTCCAAATAAACTTCTGTGGTTTCTAATAGGTTGGCTGGAGAAGACAATAAAGAGCCTGCAAAATGGGCAGCATCTTTAATCGCTGCAGCTAAAGCAGTTGCTTCTTCTTCCCAAGCTTGGTCTGTCGCAAAAATGGTCGACAAATCCCATTGGTATTTTTCATCAATTTCATTTCGTTGTTTTACCATTACAAAAATCCTCCAATGTTTCTATTTTATCACATATATTACCATTTGGGGGTATTTGATTCACGGAAATTTAAGCTTTCCCATTCTGATAAAAACGAGGTGAATAAAGAGTCTGCGTCGCTTTCATTCCAGTTCGACGATAGTAGGTCATAAAGTCCTGGTAATAGCTTCGCCAATCTCCCCTAATCTGGATAAAATGGGAAGACTTCAGTGGCCGACAAAGGGGATAAAAGGCTTCCAAGTCCAATTCCAGGAGATGCTTTCCTTTCAGATAGAGTTGTTCCTGAAGGGCCATCCATTTAGGATGACGGTAATATAGCTTTTGACGAAGATAGTCCTTAAACTGTCTGTCTAGAGGGACTGTCATTTGTTGCAAGCTCTGTTGAGCATAAGGCGTCCGCAAAACTTCTAACAGATTACCTCCATAAAAAGGAAAATGTTGAGTCCGATAATGAAGACGCCCTCGTAAGTCTTGATGAATGAGATAGTGGAGTCGAACTTCCTGCTTCTCAAGGTCCAACTCCCAGAGATGAAAGCCCCTATTTTGACTAAAATAGACAAAACCTTCTTGCAGAGCTGATAGACTTTTCTTGAGCCATAAGTTCTTCCCTAACAACCAATAGACCTGATAGCCATGCTTGTGATAGGCATCGCTCCGTTCTTTCAAACGCTCCATAGACAAGGAACTACATTGCACTTCTAAGGCAATCTTTTGATTCGGAAGGAGAACATCCGCAATCTGTTGGAAAGCCTGCAGAGGACTTTCTACTTCAGCATCGGAGTTTTGCTTGGCCCATTGATAAATCCCCAATTTCAACTCCAAATGCTCTGGACTCTCCGTCTCATGATGAAAGGGGCAATCCTCTAGGCTAATGTGAGCAAAATGAGGACGCATCACGGGCCCTTTCTTTAAGCGGACTTCCTTTCCACACAAGAGACAGAAAAAAGGGCCCTCCTTTTTCATCGGGATCTTCTCCAAACAATTCCAACGCTGCTGTTTTGCATCTTTCGCAATAAACATGTCATCACCTCCACTTATATAATTCGTAACCGAAGACACTTATGAAGACACTTATATAGTAGAGCAAGAAAAAAAGGAGACAAGCTCCTTGTTTAGATATGATCATTCTTACATGTAAAGCGACTGCTCATCCATCCTAGACGAGACGTTTAAAAACATCCCTCGCTTATTGATCTGACTCACTCGAATTCTCGTCTGATGCCAGATTTGGAGTTTCCGATGATGGAGCGGTCCCATTTTCAGATGCTTCAGCTTGTTTTCGAGCCGTTTCAAATTTTTCAACAATGGTTGCACGAGTAGTTTCCGGAACTTCGGTATCTTCGGACCCTATCGTATCCATAGATTCATTAAAGCGGGCCTTGCTCGTTTCCATTTTCTCTTTCAAATCTTTCAGATAGGTCTCATAGGTCTCTTTAGCTGAGCCCGTCAGTGATGCTCCTGCTTCCTCTGAATGAGCAACGGTTCGGTCCATCATTAAAGCATAGAGCGCTTTAAAGTCTCCAACAGTTCTAGCATTTTCAAGTTCCTCATCTGTATACAAGACAAAAGGAGACTCTGAGGATCCTTTCAAGCTGGTCACTTTCTTGCCCTGAGAGGAGGTTGAAGACTGGCGTGTTTCCTTTACAGACTTTTCACTGGACGAGGTCCCTTCTTGATTTGAGCAGGCTACTAGCCCCATCACTCCTATTAAAGCAAGCGTCGATAAAAGTATTTTTTTCATTCACTCTCTCCTTTTTAAGCTTCCACTACCATTTTAGCATCAAGCTCGGGAGTTTTGGAGCCTTAGATCCAAAACTAATTGAACACGGGCTGCGGATTGTGTCAAAAAGATAAGTTCTCCTAGAATCAAAAGATTCTGCGTCAAACTTCCTATTTTGACTTTATCCGCAGACGCCCTTTATATCTTAATTAGTCATGGAACTTCTTCGAAGTTCCATGACGTCCGTACTCACCTATGGAAGTTTCTAGGAATATTATTTCTTTAATTTAAGATTTCCAAATACGGAAATCTTCTTATCTTCTCTTATATCTCACGTTAAAGAAAATTCTTAAGAAAATAAAAGGAAGGAAGCAACAGAGCCACATTGGATCCCAGCCTTTTTGACGCATGCTAGTGGACTTCTGATGAGGCGCTTCTACTGCGCTTACAGCCTGCGTTTGCTGAATGGACGGAGAAACAGTTTGCAAGCCATTGGCAATTTGTAGCTGGCCATTTTGAACACTGATCTCTGGATTCGTCCCTCTTTTCACTGTAGCATAGAAGGGTTTGTCTAAGTGATAGGTTTGCCCCTGAATCGTGTGATCCCCCGCCGGCAGAACCTCTTTGTACTCATAATCCTGATAGAGTCTTTCAATCAGGGCATTTCCAATGACGTGGCGCAGGCTCTCTGCAATTTCCACATCATAGTTGCCGACTCCCATAATGACTTGAACAAATCGCTGATTTCCGCGATTAACCGTCAAGGTGTAATTATAATCTGCTGTCGGACTAGAGCCGGTTTTTAGGCCATCCGCTCCCTTTAGAGAATATCTTCCACCTTCCAAGGAATAATTATAATTTTCATGGGTTTCTTCATAATCTGTACCTTGGAAGAGGGTTATCTTGGCATTTTTAGTATAGTTGAGTATTTCAGGGAACTCGTTAACTATGTGATAGGCCAAAATAGACATATCTCTTGCTGTTGTTTGGTTAATGGCATTTTGATCATAGCGGGTCGGATTATAGTAGCCATCTAGGACTGCAGTTGGGGCACCATTAGGATTGTTCCACTTGGTATTGGTCATTCCAATTTCATGGGCCCGCTGGTTCATCAAATCCAAGAATTTATCTGGATCTCCTCCAGACACCTTATTGGCAATCATGATGGTCGCCGCACTGGATGAAGGAACAAAAATCATATTTAGGAGGGTCGATACCTTGTACTGAGCCCCCGCCACAATGGGACTATTGCTCAACTTCTGATTTTGAGAAATGATCACATCCGTATCTGTCGCAGTAATCATGGTATCATAATCCAGCTGCCCTTCTTTAATAGCTCTCAGAAGAACATAGACGGACATCAATTTGGCCATACTACCGGAGTCACGAGGAGCATCAATATTATCGCCATAAAGAATAGCTCCTGTATGAGCATCAACAACAATATCAGCCTTGGGACGGAAAAATTCATCCACCGAAGTCCCTGATTTTTCTGTGATTGACATGATATCTTCTTGTTGGTAAATATCATCCGCCTTTGCTAGCATTGGGAAACATAGGCAACTAAGGGAAAGTGTCGCAATTAAGGCACGTTTAAACTTCATTCTCTCTCATTTCTTTCATAAACATCATCGTTCTCCATTATAGCATAAGTCCTGCTGTTCACAAACTCTATTTCCTAAACTTTTTACTCCTTCGTTTTCCTAAAGAGACCTGGAGATTTTCCTTTTGGCATCTTTAAGAAGATACTTAGTAGAAGGACGAGGATCAGGATAATCACCAAGAAGTAACTCATCATTGAAAATCCTCCGTGATCTACAAAGAAAGCTGCTAGCGGTTGCAAGAGAATGGTACTAAGATAGCGCACTCCCTGCACGAGAGCCATGGCTAAGACTAGATCTTTCTTATCCACTTGTTGGGAGATAAAACGCAAGGAGACCATAACCAAGACCATCCCCGTAGTATGCTTGGCCAACAGAGTGACCAGCACTTTTAAGAAGACAGGACTTGGAAGAGCATAGATGAGATACTGGAGCAAGAGAATCCCCACAGGAAGCAAAATCAGTAAGCGCATGGGCCAATGGTCCATAAAACGATCTGAGAAAAAGATGAGGGGTGCTTCGACTACGACAGATATGGCCACAACCGTAGAGGCTATCTGAACAGGGAGCCCACTATCCATTAAAAGAGCTGGAATATAGGTATGGCCAATATTCCCCACGCCCGACACAAGCCCCATCAGTAATAGGAAAAAGAGATAGGGTCCATTGTGGAGCAGAGGCCGGATCGATACAGCTTCTTTTTGTACCCGATTGGTCTTGTCAATACGGATAGCCCCTAAAGTAAAGAAACTAAGAAGGATCGTGACCAATACACAATAGTATACAGACTGAGGGCTAAGATGAGCATAGAGCCAACCAGTTAGGTGGGCTCCAGCCGCATACCCTAGCGTCCCCCAAACGCGGATTTTTCCAAAAGCATAGGGACTCTGGGTAGCTAAAATCTCCATCATGGGAGCCGTCCCATTTAGACACAGCAATACCAAGCCATAAAAGATCGTCAACCAAAAGAAGTTAGGGGCCCAGATAAAGCCACCTACTCCTGCCATGAGGACTCCTAAGCTCAAGGTCGTGATTTTAACAATACCAAATCGTTCATTGATATAACCAAATAAGGGCTGGGTAAGCATAGATAGGAAAAAGGCTGTCGACACCAAATTAGATACCTGACTGGCTGAATACTGCTGGCCTATCAGATAGACAGAGATTAAAGTCGTAAAGAGAGCAGTCGACATGAAGTAAAAACTATATAAAAATAAATAAGCAGGATAGGAATTTCGAAATGCTTTCATTAGTTTCCTTTCAAATTTAAATATAAGATGCAATGACAAAACCCAACTGGATTTCAGTTGAGTTTTAATCCTTTATTCTTTGTATCGATCCTGAGCCTTGCGCGCACGTTGTTTGCGATGGGCTTTTTCTAAATACAGAATCATAGCGAGAATGAAAATTGGAATCAGAATGACCAAGCTTTCAAGAGGAAAATGGAAGGATTTCCCTGTAGTTGAAGCCGTAGTACTTTGGGTATCCGATTGATTCACTGCTCCTTCTTTTACTGGAAGTCCATCAGAAATCTTTTCTGATAGGGTCATCAAGCCTGAATCCGCCTCAACCTGTCCATCTTTGACAACGAGTTTTGGATCCTCTTCTCCCTTTTTCACCGTAGCATAGAAAGGTTGATCTAGTGTGTAGGTCTTTCCATCAATCGTCTGAACACCCTTATCCAATAACTTCTTATAACTATAATCTGCAAAAGCTTTTTCGATCAAGGCATTGCCAAATGGATGTCGATAGTATTCGCCATCCTGGTCAGACCAATCACCAACTCCCATGACTACGGAGATAATTCGTTGCTCTCCTCGTTTAGCGGTTGCGATATAGTTGAAGGCACCGCGTGGACTCGAACCTGTCTTCAGACCATCTACTCCTTCAAGAGCATATCTAGCTCCTGGCAAGGAATAGTTATAGGTATCAAAAGTCTCCTCATAAGGAGTTCCTTGTTTCACGGTCACCTTAGCCTGATTGGTATAGCTGAGGATCTCAGGATATTCTTTCACGAAATGATAGACGAGAATCGCCAAATCTCTTGCAGTTGTCTGGTTGGCCGCATCATTTGGATAGTTATAGCTGGTATATAAACCTTGGAAGGTTGAAATGGCCGCTCCACTCGGATTGTTCCAAATGGTATTGGTCATCCCCAACTCCTTGGACTTTTCGTTCATCCGCTGAATAAAGGCATCCGCATCGTGGTTAGAAAGGAGATTAGCCAACATAATCGTAGCCACATTGGAGGATGGAACAGCCGTCATGGTAATCAATTCAGAGACCGTATAGTCCACTCCTGCAACGATGTTATTGTTGGAAATCTCATAGATTTTTGACATGGATTGATCCGCAGCCGTTGCAGTGACAACCGTATCTTTGGTAATCTTCCCCTCTTTCATGGTTTCGAAGAGCAGATACAGAGTCATAAGCTTACTCATACTTGCTGGATCCCGCACTTCATCAATATTGTCTCTCCACAAAACATCCCCGGTATTCGCATCAATGACGAGAGAGGACCTTGGTCGATTATAGGCTTGCACATGATCATTGGGATACATTTTTTGCGCCATATCCACTAGCTCATCCGCTACGATTGACAGAGGCCGAAACAGAGATAGGACAACGATTCCTAAAACGAGCAACTTCTTTTTCAAAATATATTTTCCTCAAATATAGAATTTTATCTTATTGTACCATACTTCACTCTATAAAAAAACCTATCTTTCAGGATATTTCAGATAGGTCTCTCTTTTTCAACTGGTTACAGTAAGCTCAAGGCTGCTTGGTCAGCAATAATCACGACATCTGGATGACCTTGAAGGGCACTTGCTGGTAAACTCTCTGTTTTTGGACCATTAACCATTCCTGCAATAGCTTCTGCTTTTGATTCTCCATAGGCAAAGAGAATGATAGACTTGGCAGCAAGAATGTTCGCAATCCCCATGGAGATGGCTTGAGTTGGAACATCTTCAATTTTTTCAAAGAAGCGAGAGTTGGCTTCAATCGTTGATTGATCCAAATGGACCAAATGCGTTTGGCTGTCAAATGGCGTGCCTGGTTCGTTAAAACCAATGTGGCCGTTGCGACCGATCCCTAGAATTTGCAGATCTACTGGATGTTGGGCCAAAATTTCATTGTAATGAGCTGTTTCTTCTTCTGCAGTATCTTCGTTTCCTTTTGGAAGATAGCTAACTTTAAAAGGCTTTGCATTGAATAAATTTTCCTGCATAAAGTAACGATAAGATTGAGGATCTTCTCCCGTCAAGCCGACATACTCATCCAAGTTGACACTGACCATGTCTGAGAAATCCAGGTCACTCTCCCGAATCAATTTATAAAATTCAAGTGGACTGCTTCCAGTCGCAAGCCCCAGAGTTTTGGCACCCTGCTCTAACTTTTCTTTTAGCAGGTCAAAAGCAACCTGCCCTCCTTCGACTTGATTGGCTACTTCAATAACTTTCATGATAAATCCTCCGCTTATTTCTTATATTCATTATATGGTATAGACCAATTTTTGTCAAGCGCTTTCTTGATGTTAGAAAAGGATTTTTTACCTTCATCCCTTTAAAATTCGGCTAGTGATTTCCTTTGTTTCACTATTATTTCATGATATAATGGGGAAGGTTAAATGTAAGAAATAGAAGAATTTAGATACAAGGAGAGAACATGAACACGAATGACTTTGATTTCCACCTCCCCGAGGAGTTAATTGCGCAAACCCCACTAGAGAAGCGCGATGCCTCAAAACTACTAATCCTCAATCGACAAACGGGTCAGATGGAAGACCAGCATTTTGACGCCATTATCAATGAATTAGAACCAGGGGATGCTTTGGTTATGAACAATACCCGTGTCCTTCCAGCTCGTCTCCATGGGGTCAAACCGGATACAGGAGGGCATGTGGAGCTTCTTCTCTTAAAAAATATTGAGGGCGATCAATGGGAGGTTCTTGCTAAACCTGCCAAACGTCTCAAAGAGGGAGGGGTCGTCAGCTTTGGCGATGGACGTCTTCAAGCGACCCTAATCAAAAAGCTGGAACACGGAGGATGTATCGTAGAGTTTTCTTACCAAGGAATTTTCCTTGAAGTCTTGGAAAGTTTAGGAGAAATGCCCCTACCACCTTACATCCATGAAAAATTAGAAGATCAGGAACGTTACCAGACGGTCTATGCCAAAGAAAATGGATCTGCCGCAGCTCCTACAGCTGGCCTCCATTTCACACCAGAGCTCTTACAAAAGATCGAAGACAAAGGGGTTCACTTGGTTTATTTAACCCTTCATGTCGGACTGGGAACCTTCCGTCCTGTATCCGTCGATAATCTAGACCAACATGAGATGCATTCTGAATTTTATCAACTCTCTGAAGAAGCCGCCCAAACCCTTCGACAAGTCAAAGCAAGTGGACACCGCATCGTTGCCGTTGGGACCACTTCTATCCGAACTTTAGAAACAATTGGGAACAAGTTTAATGGAGAGTTACAAGCCGACTCTGGTTGGACCAATATCTTTATCAAACCAGGCTATCAGTGGCAGGTTGTCGACGCCTTTTCAACCAACTTCCACTTACCAAAATCAACCTTAGTCATGCTCGTTTCTGCCTTCGCAGGTCGAGAACTCACTCTGGATGCTTATCAGCACGCTATCGACCAAGGCTACCGTTTCTTTAGCTTTGGAGATGCTATGTTTATCAAATAAGGAGAGCCCTTATGAATAAGATTGAAAGTCGCCACCGCCTGATCCGGTCTATTATTTCAGAAAAGAAAATTCGAACCCAACAAGAATTGCAGGACAGCCTGGAAGCCAACGGCATCATCGTGACCCAGTCCACCCTCTCGAGAGATGTCAAATCCTTGAATCTGGTAAAAATTAACGAAGGGGATAGCTCTTACTATGCCATCAATAGCATTGCCCCATCTCGTTGGGAAAACCGACTGCGTTTTTATATGGAAGATGCCCTTGTCATGCTTCGTCCCGTCCAAAACCAAGTAGTCGTCAAAACTCTACCTGGTCTGGCCCAGTCCTTCGGGGCCATCTTAGATGCCCTTGAATTGCCGCAAATTGTTGCAACCGTCTGCGGAGATGACGTCTGCCTTATCATTTGTGAAGACAATCAGGGGGCCTTGGACTGCTTTGAAAAATTGAAAGAATTCACCCCTCCCTTCTTCTTTAGCAAATAAAAGAAAGAGAGTGGGACAGAAATCGGTAATTCGTTAGAATTCGATTTCGTCGTCCCACCTCCGCACAGTTGAGTAGGGCTGTAAAAGCTGATGAAATCAGCGTAGTAGAGCCCACTCAACCACTGCGTCTTTCTCGACAATCCAAAAATAATTGAGAGGCTAGGACTTTTGTCCCAGCCTCTTTTTTCTAATCTCTATTAAGCTTCCTTGGCTGCTAATCGTCGAATGGTCTCTGCATAGATTTCCATTGCACGATATAAATCATCCAGTTTAGCTCGTTCATTCGCCTGGTGCTCTGTTTGGAGAGCATCAGGGAAGAGGGCCCCATAAGCTACACAATTTTCCATGGTTCGCGCAAAGGTCGCTCCCCCTGAGGACATAGCTGGGGTCTGATCCCCCGTTTCTTCTTGGTAGACCGCCATCAGAGTACTCACCAATGGACTGTCTAGTGGGACGTATAGTGGAGCTACATAATCAAACTCTTCATACTGAAGTTGATAGCTAGCTGCCACCTCACTTAAACGTTTTACCAAGGCCTCCTTATCCGCTAAGACAGGGATCCGAATATCAATCCCGATTTCAGATTGCTGTTCATCAATGGATAGGGTTGCAATATTGAAGGAAAGAGCACCACTTGGTTCATCTTTGATTTCACCAAAGAGAGCTGCTCCTGTCGCATCTTTCCCAACGGCATCTGCAATAAAGAGAAGGGCTGGATGAGGCTGGATCAAGGAAAGGCTTTCAGCTAAGCCTACAATGGCATTGACACCCTCAGCTGCATCCTTGGAGTGTTTAGATAGACCAAGAACGGTTACTGCTCCTGCTTCTTCTGTATACTTCACACCACTTTGCTCGATGACTGGTAAGAGTTCCTCTAAGCGTTGCCCACTATAGGCAGCCTTATCTGGCACCACATTGAGGGCACGACCAGCTTGTAAGGGACGATCCTCCCAACCTGGTCCATGGAGCTTGACTTGAAGCAAGCCTTTTTCAGCATAGGTTAATGGGAAGGACGAATCTGGAGCAAAGCCAAGATCTGCTTTTTCTTCTATCTGATTGTAGCGGTTCATACAGCGCCAGAGAGTTTCCTCGTCCGTACCAAATATAAAGCGAATCCGTTTGGTAAATACAACTCCTTGGTCGAGTAGGCTCTTAACTGCGTAAAGCGCCGCAAGGGATGGCCCCTTATCATCTTGTACTCCACGTCCAATCAACCATCCATCTTTCAGAGTCGCCTCAAAAGGTGGCGTTTGCCAATCTTCTAAATCACCGGCTGGAACAACATCCAAGTGACAAAGAACGGCCAGGAGTTCTTCCCCCTGACCGATCTCTGCATATCCATAGTATCCTTCAGGATCTAGATAAGTTTGAAAGCCCATTTCTTGAGCAATTTCTAACGTTTTCTCAAGGACATCTTGGATAGCTTGTCCAAACGGTGTTCCATTTTCACCTTCGTTTAAAACCGAAGGATAAGAAATCAGAGTCTTTAATGAAGCTAGAAAGTCATCTTTGACTTGATTTGTAATCTCAATTTTCATGGAATCACCTCTTTACTTCTTATAGGAATGGAACGAAAGTTCCGAGAAGAAGGAGGGCAATGGTGATTACAATAACGGCAACAACAAGTTTTGCCATGAATTTCCACCAAGTTGCAATGTTGATACGTCCAAGAGCAAGAGCTCCCATTACGATACCAGAAGTTGGTGCGATCAAGTTCAAGACACCAGATGCAGATTGGTAGGCAGTGATAATCAAGCTAGGACGTACATTGACGAATTCTCCCAATGGAGCCATGATACCCATTGTCGCACTGGCAAGACCAGAAGATGATGGGATCAAGAATGACATTGGCAAGTAGAAGATATAAGTCAAGACGATGAAGACTTGAGAAGATAGACCACTGAGTCCTTGTTTACCCCAGTTAAGGATCGTATCTGTGATCATACCGTTGTTCATGATAACTTGGATACCACGTGCAATCGCTACGATCAAGGCTACGCTGAGCAAGTCAGCTGCACCAGTCATAAATGAAGAAATGATTTGTTCTTCTTTCAATCCGTAGACAATACCAATCAAGATACCCATAAAGGCGAAGAGCATTGCTCCTTCAGGGAAGTACCAAGTACCTAGGGCTGCAGTTGAACCACCAACAATCTTACCAACTACTGGAAGACTAGTTAACCAAGTGTTAAAGTCACCAAAGAAGGAAATACCTAAGTCACCCCATGGAATGAAACTCAAGACCATCAAAATAAAGGTCAATACAAAGAGTACAAAGACTTGTTTTTGTTTCTTTGAAAGAGTTGAATTAACATTTTCTTCATCTTCACCAACATTGAAGAATTTCATATCTTCTTCACGAGTTGCATAAGTGAGGGATTTAGTTGGGTCTTTTTGGATCTTATCTGCATACTTGTATACAAACCAAGTGCTAAGACCAGTCAAGACAACCCAGAAGATCAAACGAAGGATGATCCCTTCCCCAAGACCAACACCTGCAGTTGAAGATGCGATACCTGTCGCGAATGGGTTCAAGGTAGACGCCAAACATCCAATCTGTGAACCGAGCAAGATAATGGCTACCCCAGTCAAGCTATCAAATCCAACGGCCATCATAACTGGCACAAGGAGAGGATAGAAGGCCATGGTTTCTTCACCCATACCATAAGTTGTACCACCAAGGGCAAACAAAGGCATAAGCACCAAAATCAACATTTTTTCGCGACCCTTGTATTTCTTCACGATAGAAGCAATACCAGTGTCTAGCATACCAGTTTCATTGACTACACCAAGGAAACCACCAACCATCAAGATGAAGAAGGCTACGTCAATCGCTGCACTAGTTCCTTTAATCAAAGATCCTTCTTCAGGAGTCGTTCCTAGCATAGCACGAATCGGTGCCATCAATACATCCCAGATACCTTGAGGGTTTTGAGGTTGTGATTTATACACACCATCGACAAAAGCCCCTGCTGGGATAATCCAAGTCATCACTGCCATAAACGCAATGATGATTAACAATACGGTATAAGATGAAGGCATCTTAAACCCTTTTTTCGCTTTTTCACTCATTTGTTTATCCTCCTAACGCAACAAAATTTGAGTGAGTCTTTCAAAAGGTTAAACTTTTAGAAAGCGCTTACCTATATGTTAATTTTATCATATTTAAGATTAAAAAACTAGTTTTTCCTAATCTTTTTTAGAAAAAAATAGGGGAGGAACTTTGTACAAACTCCTGTAAATATGGGTTCACTCCCCTCACTCATGTACATGAATTAGTCTTTAACGATAATTGTTCCACTTTCAGACTCAATCAAAGCGCCAAGGTTTTCAAGTGAAGTGATAACTGCTTTTCCTTCTGGACGACCGTTTACAAAGGCGATGGCAGCTTCTACTTTAGGAAGCATACTTCCTGGTGCAAATTGATCTTGTTTGATGTACTCTTCCAATTGAGCAACATTAACATGTTCCAATTTTTCTTGGTCTGGTTTGTTGTAGTTCACAAAAACATAGTCTACACCGGTCAAAACGATGAAGAGGTCTGCTTCTACTAACTCAGCCAAACGTTGTGATGCAAAGTCTTTGTCGATAACAGCTTCAACACCAGTCAAGCTACCATTTGCTTCTTTCACAACTGGGATACCGCCACCACCAGCAGCAACAACGACTTGTCCGTCGTTCAACAAGGTACGGATGGTATTGATTTCTTTGATATCCACTGGTTTTGGTGAAGCAACAACTTTACGCCAGCCACGACCAGCATCTTCCTTAAAGGTTGCTCCAGATTTTTCAGCTTCTGCTTTTGCTTCTTCTTCTGAGTAGAATGGACCGATTGGTTTGCTGAGGTTGACAAAGGCTGGGTCGTTCTTATCCACAACGACTTGTGTCACAACTGAAGCCACATCCTTTTCAATTCCTTCTTCAAGAAGAGCATTTTGAAGAGCGTTTTGAAGCCAGAAACCAATGCTTCCTTCAGTCATTGCAACCAATGAATCCAATGGGAAAGCTGGGTTCTTTTCAGAATCAGCTGCCAAGTGTTGGAGCAAAAGGTTTCCTACTTGAGGACCATTTCCGTGAGTGATGATCAAGTCATCCCCATTTTTGATTAATTTGACTAAGTGTTTTGCTGTTTCTACAAGTGCTTCTTGTTGAGCTTTTGCAGAAGGATCAGATGAAAGGATGGCGTTTCCTCCCAAAGCAACGACGATTTTTCTTGACATAGGTTTTCCCTTTCTATAAAAAATAGGGGCAGGACTAAAGCTAGCAGTCCAGCCCCTATAGCTGTTGGTATACGGTTATAAAGTCTTAAACTTTTGGAATGTACAAGTTACCAAGAGTAGCTGCCATCACCGCTTTGATGGTGTGCATACGGTTTTCAGCTTGGTCAAAGTGACGAGCATATTTGCTACGGAACACTTCGTCAGTAACTTCCATTTCTTCTACGCCGAATTTTTCAGCAACATCTTTACCATAAACAGTGTTTGTGTCGTGGAAAGCTGGCAAGCAGTGCAAGAAGATCAAGTCTTCGTTATCAGCTTTCTTAACCAATTCCATGTTTACTTGGTAAGGTTTCAAAAGGGCAACGCGTTCTGCAAATTTGTCTTCTTCACCCATAGATACCCAAACGTCAGTGTAAAGTACATCTGCACCTTTCACAGCTTCGTCAGCATCTTCAGTGATCAAGATATGAGCGCCACTTTCTTTTGCGAATCCTTCTGCCAATTCAACAATTTCTTGTTCTGGGAAGAGTTCTTTTGGTGAGAAGATGTGTACGTTCACACCAAGGATAGCACCTGTTACAAGAAGGCTGTTTGCAACGTTGTTACGTCCGTCACCACAGTACACAAGTGTCAAACCTTCAAGGCGTCCAAAGTTTTCTTGAACAGTCAAGTAGTCTGCAAGCATTTGAGTTGGGTGCCATTCGTCAGTCAAACCATTCCATACTGGAACACCTGAGAATTCAGCCAATTCTTCAACCATACGTTGGCTGAAACCACGGAATTCAATACCGTCAAACATACGTCCAAGAACTTTAGCAGTATCTTCTGTAGATTCTTTTTTACCGAGTTGGATGTCATTTGCACCAAGGTATTCTGGGTGAGCACCAAGGTCGATGGCTGCAGTAGTGAAGGCTGCACGAGTACGAGTTGAAGTTTTTTCAAACAAAAGCGCAATGTTTTTACCAGCTAGGTAGCGGTGTTCAATGTTGCGTTTTTTAAGATCTTTCAAGTGAGCTGAAAGTCCGATAAGGTATTCTAACTCTGCACGTGTAAAGTCTTTTTCTGCTAAAAAGCTACGTCCTTGGAATACTGAAGTTGTCATTAATTATCTCCTTTTATTATGCTTGATTGGATCCTGTCAACCAGTTTAGAGGGCTCAGTTTAGACACTGAGCCCGTCTAACCTGTAGAAGGATGATTAGATTTCTTCACGTTCGAATGGCATTGACATACAACGAGGTCCACCACGACCGCGAACCAATTCACTTCCGCGGATCTTGATCAAACGAAGTCCGTATTCTTCTAATTTCTTGTTGGTTACAGTGTTACGGTCGTATACAACTACCACACCAGGTGCGATTGTAAGAGTATTTGATCCGTCGTTCCATTGTTCACGCGCAGCAGCAACGATGTTGCCATCTCCACATGGAATCAAAGTAACTTTTTCAACACCAAGGTTTTCAGCAAGCAATTCAGCCAAATCACCTTTTTCTTCAACGATCTTCAATTGTTCGTTTTCATAAGTTACAGAGAAGACGCGAAGGTTACCTTGGATTTCTGGGTGGATTGTGAATTTATCGTAGTCCACCATTGTGAATACTGTATCCAAGTGCATGAATTTACGGTTGTTAGCAAATTCGAAGGCCAATACTTTCTTGAAGCCAACGTTCTTCTTGAAGATGTTTACCAACAATTTTTCGATTGATGCAGCATCTGTACGTTGTGAGATACCAACTGCCAATACATCTTTAGAAAGTACCAACTCATCTCCACCTTCGATACGAGTATCTTCTTCACGGTTGTAGACAAGTTCAACTTTTCCACCGTAAACTGGGTGGTATTTGAAGATGTATTTACCATACAAAGTTTCACGGTTACGTGTATCTGCGTACATGTGGTTCAATGATACTGCATTACCAATTGTAGCAAATGGGTCACGTGTGAAGTACAAGTTTGGCATTGGGTCGATTGCAAATGGGTAGTCAGATTCAACAAGGTCTGTCAATCCTTTTGCTTCTTCAGGAATTTCTGGAAGTTCAGCTTTTTGAACCCCTGCCATTGTTTTTTCAACCAATTCTTGGTTGTCTTCAATGCTGTGAAGAAATTCACGGATCGCAATTTTTGTTTGGCGTCCACGAATGTTTGCTTCTTCAAGGTATTCTTCGATAAACTGATCGCGAATTTCTGGAGAAGTCAATGACTCAGCAGCCAACTGTTCAAGATAAAGTACTTCGATTCCTTCGTTACGAAGTGCTTCAGCAAATGCATCGTGTTCTTTTTGAGCATCTTCCAAGAATGGAATATCATCAAAAAGAAGACGTTCAAGATAGTCAGGCATCAAGTTTTCCAACTCTTTACCTGGACGGTGCAAACAAACTTTTTTCAGTTTTCCAATTTCTGAGAAAACATGAATTGGGTGTGTAGACATCTATAGTCCTCCTTTTTTCTTGCGGTTTAGCTTAGCTAATCCCGTTTACATGTTTCATTTTATCACCAATTGGTACCGCTTTCACAACCAATCTTCCATTACGAATGCCAAGAATCTGACGTTTTTTTAAATATTACCATCATTTTATGAAATATGAACCGCTTTCTTTGGATATTTTATTATATATATTCTTTTTGCGGGTAAATATTTTTTATTTAAATTGAAGAACTTTTATCGTTTTTGACAGAAAATAAAAGAAGCCTTACTAAGCTTCTTCAAAACTATCTAAAAAGAATGGAAGATCAAGAAAAGTTAATTTCTTATGCTTGTACTCGATTCTCTCCTCTTCTAGGAGCTTCTTTAATACTTGATTGACCGTTTCTCTCGTCGTTGCAGCTAATCTGGCCAACTCTTTCATGCTCATCGGAAAAGGAATGGTTGGACCAAACTTTTGATAATCCATACAGAGTAGAGCTAAGGATTGGATCACACGATCACTGGCACTGGCTGCGACCACATTGCGAAGTCGCAACTCCTGGAATTCCAAAATTTTTGAAAGTTTTCTCGTTATAAAGAGAACTTGTTCCATACTGGACTGAACAATTTCCTCATAAAGCTGAACAGGAATACTGAAGTATTTAACGGTTGTCATGGAAGTGGCTGTATAGTGATAAGTTGAATCTGTAAACATACCACCGTATGGGAAGACGGCTCCTTCTTTAATGTAATCCATATACGAGAAGGTATCTGAAGAGTCAAACTCCTCAATACGAACATAGCCTTTTACCACTAAAAAAATTCGATCGCGCTTATCACCGGCAAAAAATAGGATCTGTCCCTTTGGGATTTCTCTATAATGGATTTCGACAGCTAATTTATCAAATTTTTCAACTGGAATCGCAGAGAAAGCTGAATGGGAGCGAATCAACTGATAATCTTCTTTTGTAATCATTTCTATTCTTTCTTTGGGTTCTTTAGTTATTATATCATATTTATTCACTGACCTCAAAGAATGTCACCAAGATTTTAACCATGAAACTTATTTTTGCTAAGAAAAAACCTTCCCAAAACGTTTTTGGGAAAGGTTCTAAATCGTTAGTTGACATTTACACGGTGCCATTCATTAATCACATAGCAGAGTTGACCAAGTAAATGAAGACCGTATCCACTGATCTCCGTACTTTCTGGAGTAGTTCCCCCTAGACCAGCTGTAAAAATCGAGATGAGGTAGGGTGTTTGTTCGTAAACGATGGCTTCGACATTGAGGGCTTCCGCTACATAACCAGGTTTTTGCTGAATGACTAAATCTGGTAAATACCGTTTGTAGTATTCATTCGGGAAGGACTCTCCGATCAATTCTAGCAAGGTCCCATACTTTTCTTTGTGATTCCAAAGATAGTCCAAGACTTGAATATAGTAATCAGATGTCGTTTTGTTTTCAGGACTAATGGTTTTTATTTCTGCCCGGGATTTTCCATATTTTTCATACTTCTCATAGACATTGTCCATACCACCAAAGCGGTCGGCCAAGGCATATGCCGGCGTATTTTCTGAATAGACAAGAGAATAACGCTGCATATCTGGAATCGTCATAGCGCCACCAAAGGCAGCTACATAATTATCGTGCTCTCAAAGGTACTCGTAGTAAGTATTGGTAATATCAAATTCATCCGTTAAGTTTAACTTCCCTGCATCGACTTCATCCATGACTAACATATTGAGGGGCAGTTTATAGGTACTTCCAGCTGTCATCGGCTGCAACTCATTCATTGAAAACTGTTGGCCTGTCGCAGGATTTTTATAGGTAAAGGTAATTTGGGAAGGATCAATACCATATTCAGCCATGTAGTCTTGTACTACTTCTACCAAGCCTTTATTGGCATAATCATAGACAAGACCTAAATTCTCCATGGTTTCACGGTCTTGATCCATGACAGCTTGTTTCTCCTCAGGAGTTTTGACACGAGGAGGTTGGAGTGCTTGCTTCTCTTGCTTGGAGTCCACTGCTTGAGCCGTCGTTCCATCTTGAGCAAGCGACGAGGCAGGAGCCTGATAAAGATGGAGGTAAGTTAACGCTCCAACTCCTCCTATACATAATAAAATCCCCAACACAATCATGATCGATCGAACATTAAATATTTTTTTCATATGAAGTTAATTATAAAAGATTCTCTTTAAAATAACAAGGTATTTCCAGTTCAGAAAACGATTTCTTATAGAAGAAATTTTTTAGCGATTTCTAGGTCAATCCTTCTTCATATCCTAAGAATCCATCCCCTTTTGACTGTCTTATTTCCGCTTAAAGGATCCCATGATTAGTTTTGCCACTTCACGCGCAATGGTACGGAACAAGGAACTGATAAAGGAATCTTTGGCCTTTTCTAAACTAGATTTCCGCGGACGGCCCGGACTCCGTTTTTGACTAGTCTTTTCCTCTGCTACTCTGGTCTTTTCTTCCTCTTCCCGCTCCTTTTCCTTCTCTTCTCTAGCAGATTTTTCAGTCAACTTTTCATAAGCTGATTCATTGTCTACTCGAACAGCATATTTTTGATGGAAAGGAGAGCTGGTAATCAAGGCCAACTGTTCACTCTCGTTTAACAAATCAAAGCTCGATTGTGGAGACAAAATATAAGAACGTTCCACCACACTTGGTTGCCCCTTTTCATTTAGGAAGGAGACGAGAGCTTCCCCTGTTCCCAACTCCGTCAAGACAGTTTCCGTATCAAATTCTGGGTTTGGTCGAAAGCTTTGAGCAGCAACTTTAATAGCTTTCATTTCTTTTGGCGTATAGGCACGCAAGGCATGTTGAACACGATTCCCAAGCTGGGCCAATACAGACTCAGGGAGATCTTGAGGATTCTGTGTAATAAAGTAGATCCCCACTCCTTTAGACCGGATAAGGCGAACGACTTGCTCAACTTTTTCAAGGAAGAGCTTGCTCGCATCATTAAACAAGAGGTGGGCTTCATCAAAGAAGAAGACAAATTTTGGTTTTTCTAGATCTCCAACTTCTGGTAAGGTCTCGAACAGACGAGACAACATCCAGATAAGGAAGGTTGAATAGAGCTTAGGGGAGTTGAAAAGACGAGTCGCTGATAGAATGTTGATGTAGCCTCGTCCACTGCTGTCCAATTGCATAAAATCTTGAAGATCCAAGGCAGGCTCTCCGAAGAATTGATCTGCCCCCTCTTGCTCTAGCACTAACAAGCTTCGTTGAATAGCTCCTACTGATTGTTTACTGATATTGCCGTATTGAGCGGAATAATCTGAGGCATGGTCATAGACTTCCTTCAAAAGACTCTGCAAATCCTTCAAATCAATTAAAGGCCAATTTTTTTCTTTGGCTAATTTAAAGACGATGGCCAAAATCCCTGTTTGCGTTTCGTTGAGGTCCAACAAGCGCGCTAGCAAAAGAGAGCCCATTCCTTCAATCGTAGCACGGACTGGATGACCTGCTTGACCAAAGACATCCCATAAGCGAACTGGAAAAGCTTGAGGTTCAAAAGGATCTGTAATACCAAGTAGTTTATAGCGCTCTTCCATCTTTGGCGTCCATTGTCCGGCTTTAGCAAGACCTGAAAGATCTCCCTTGATATCTGCTAGAAACACTGGAATCCCTTGCTGACTTAATTTTTCAGTAATGACTTTTAGGGTCACGGTTTTCCCTGTACCAGTAGCCCCTGCAATTAACCCGTGGCGGTTGAGCATTTTTAGATAAAGTGGTGTATCCACTGCTCCTTTTGTAATCGTAATACTTGTCATTTTTATTCTCCCTTTTGTTGAGGTACAGTTTTTTTCTGAAAAAGTGACACGGCTTCTTCCTTATGTAGGAAGCCTTTCTCCTCACTTTCACATACTCTTCTAGTGTATCATTTTCAGGTATAAACGCAAGAAATATCCCTCCTAAAATGGGGGATTCATTTGAGACTATGTTGGCCAATTCGAAAAATAAAAAGCCTGAATCGAGAGGCTCCTTTAAGAGACCTCTTGATTCAAACCTTTTTTATTATGAAAGCTTATTTAGCTGCTGCGTAAAGCTCGTCTACTTTGTTCCAGTTAATCACTGAGAAGAAAGCTTTGATGTAGTCAGGACGAACGTTGCGGTATTTCACGTAGTATGCATGTTCCCAAACGTCCAAGCCCAAGATTGGTTTCTTCCCTTCTGAGATTGGTGTGTCTTGGTTTGCTGTTGAAGTGACTTCAAGCTTCCCTTCTTTGTTCACAACCAACCATGCCCATCCAGAACCGAAACGAGTAGTTGCTGCTGCAGTGAAAGCTGCTTGGAATTCTTCGAATGAACCGAAGGCTTCGTCGATTGTTGCTGCAAGTTCTGCTGAAGGAGCTGTCTTTTCAGGAGTCATCAATTCCCAGAAAAGAGCGTGGTTCAAGTGTCCACCACCGTTGTTGATAAGCGCTTGGCGGATATCAGCTGGGATAGATTCTACATCTGCCAACAAAGCTTCAAGGTCTTCACCAATTTCAGGGTGTTTTTCAAGAGCTGCATTTGCATTGTTTACGTAAGTTTGATGGTGTTTATCATGGTGCAAGTGCATTGTTTCAGCATCAATATATGGTTCCAATGCATCGTATGCGTACGGAAGATCTGGTAAAATAATTGCCATGGAAAATACCTCTATTTCTTTATGTATATAAAAATGATAACGCAATCATCTAATTTATTCAACTATTCTGCTTACACAGATGGGTTGGCCAACTTTAGCAAAGCCAAATCAAATAGATAATCTTTCTCATAGGTTCCCGATTTCATTTGGAAGTCGGTATCAATCAAAAGACAAATCGCCTGCTCCAAATAAGCTAGAGAAATCCCTCTACTATCTCTTAGAGCAAATTTGACTTGATAGGGATTTACTTTTCGGCCGGTCAGCTCTGATAGGTCTGAAACGATTTGGGATTCTGTCCGTCCCTCTTGCTTCAACAGCTTGACCTGTGTATAGATGCGGAACTGACTCAATAAAATGGCCAAGAGCTTGATTTCATCCTCTCCTTGCAAACGAAGATCCTTGACCAAGCTACGGGCGGGATCAATTTGTTTCTTTAGGATCATCTGGATCAGATCAAACAGATTATCCTGGAGCGTTTTTGGAATAGCCTCTTCAATATCTGAGATGGTAATGCTTGAGGATCCCTTATAGTTTTTAAGAAACTCCAAGTTTTTCTGAATCTCACTAAAATCAAAGCCAGATTTGATCAAAAGTTGGTCGAAGGCTTGTGAATCAATCGCTAGCCCTAGAGACTTGATCTCTTCCGTGAAATGGGCACGCAACTCCTGTTCCTTTAATTCAGTTGCTTCCAGCAACTGGGCATCCCTTTTTAAGAGCTTGACAATTCTTCGTTTGCTATCCAGTTTTCCTTCCGCAATGACAATCAAGCGAGTCGTTTCTAAAGGTGCTGATAAGTATCCTTCAAAGGACTGCAATTCATCATCCGTCAGGTATCTTTTTTTTGCGGTCGTCACATCGACAAAATGATCCAAAATCACTATTTTTTCGTCCGCAAAAAATGGAAGGCTGACCAAGTCAAGCTCGACCTCTGAATATGCTGTTTCCTTCATGTCAAAATAGGAATAGTTCAAATCAGACGAATCATAGCCAACTTTCTTTAAAAGTTGCTCTTTCATCCACTCAAACTGACCGATGTCATCCCCTGATAAAACAAGGATAGGAGGAAGATTCTCGGCACTGATTTTTTTAATTGTTTGTAAAGCCTGCATGTTCTGAAGGTACCTCATTCCACTCTCTAAACTGATGCTGGGTCTGTTCCGATTCCATTTTCTTTTCAAGCGGAGCTTTCTCTAATGGAGTTGGTGGAGCCGAAACAATCTGGGGAATAGCTGAAAAACTGTTGGGATCCATCAAATGGGATGGCATACTTGGCGAAGAGACCTCGGGACTCGTCGAAGCAAATACTGGAGAAGCATTCTGGTCCGATTGTGCAAGTCTAGCACTTGGAAGGACCAGGAGACAAGCCAAACAGAGCAAACCCGCAAGAGCTAACACTAGAAAAATGGAAATAGGAGATAAAAGGTAGAGCAAGATAGGGCCTAGAAATAGGAAAATCAAAGCCCAATGAAGACCCGCATCTCTCAACCGGCGAACGACTACTGCTTGCTGGGGAACAAAAATAAGATAGAGATAAAGGAGAAAAAAGATGCTGAACCAAGCTGAAACGTCCATCCCGGTCAAGGGAATCACGTCTTCCTCTGATTTCGAATTTGAAAAGAGTAAGACCAATTGGTAAATCCAAAATGGACTTGTAAATAGTAAATGCCAGGCTTGGCTAATCCAAAATTCTTTTCTATCTGATCTTCTTGAAAAATCAGCATATTGCGTCCAAAACAACTGTAATGATTTCATACTGGTAACCTCATTTCCTTGACTTTATCATAGCAATTTTCAAGCTAGAAATCAAACAGCTCCTATCGAACGGTTTCAATCTTCCACTGATTCCACCCTCTAAAACGAATCGCTCCTTGCTGATCTGTACGAAAAACACTCATTTGTAACTCTTCGAAACGCTCCAAGGTTTCCTGATGAGGGTGCTGATAACGATTTTTTTCACCCGCAGATATCAGGGCAATTTTTGCTTGGATTTTCTCTAAGAAGGCAGGGTGAGAAGAACCCTTAGAACCATGGTGGCCTGCTTTGAGGACATCTACGCGCAGTTGAGGATAACGGGCTAACAAGGTCTTTTCCCCTTCTTCTTCTAAATCTCCTGTAAAAAGGAAGGACAACCCATAAAAGCGGCCATAAAGAACAATGGAATCGTTATTACTCCCATCTCCTATTTCTACCGGATAGAGGACTTCTGCACTCCCATCAAAGATCGACAATTGATCACCAGCCTCCAACGTTTTTACCGGTAAGTTCAACCGTTTGAGCAAACGGACAAAAGAGTCTTTTTTTAAGCTCCCCTTGGAAATGTTGATTTCCTTTATCCTAACCTTAGCCGCAAGCACTTCCAAATCTCCCATGTGATCTGTGTCAGTATGCGTGAGAATCATATGATCAATCTGGTCAATCCCCCTGCTCTTGAGATAGGGGATCAGGGTCCGTTCTGCATTGCTAGTAGACCTTCGTTTCTTCCATTCCTCCTTTTGGCCAAAGTCCACTTTTCCTCCTGTATCAATTAGGATGGTTTTCCCACGCCAATCACGTAGCAAAATACTATCACCTTGACCAATATCAATGATGGTAATCTCATTTTCTAAAGGATGCTTCACGATGGCAAACACAGAGCATACTAAGAGTAAAAACAGGTATCGCCACTTCTTAACCTTTCGCATCTCATAGAGGCAAGCTAGCAAACACAAGAGCAAGATGAAAAAATAGATGTTCGGCTGTCCGAAAACCAAGGATTGACTAGTGAAGCTCGCTAGATACTCCATACTTTTTTCCATCCAGACGAAGAAAGGATTCCAGAAGGTCAAGGGATAAAGAAAAGAGAGGAGAAAGACGACACTCAGTCCTGGCAACAACAGAAGGTCAAATAAGAGAGAAAAAATAAAGGTTAGAGGAAGGGACCAGGGTTGGTATTCTCCAAAGAAAAAAACGAGAACAGGAAGAACCCCTAGTGTTAACACTAGACTCTCCTTGATGACTTTTCGGATTCCCTCCTTCTCCTCTTCGGAAGAGGTTAGTGTCAATATAAAGGCGTAGGCGCAGGATAAGAGACCTCCAGCAGTCAACAAGGAGGACGGTAAAAGAAGGAGTAATAAGAGGAGAGTGACTCCCATATTTTCCATTCCTTTGAGCCCAGCCTGGGCCAGGAGTTTCTGTAAGAGGCTTCGAACAACCGAAACCGAAAAGCCTGTCATCCCAGCATAAAGAAGCGAAAACGGATAGAGGAGGTAGGCAACCTTTTCCTGCTCCAGTCCCAAGCGGAGAAAGAAGCGTCGAAAGGCATCTAGGAAGAAGGCAACCTGCATGCCCGACAAGGCAAACAAATGGATAATCCCCAAGTTCGAATACAGCTGGCTCATTTCTTCAAACTCTACATCTAAAAAACCAAAAAGCAAGCCCGTCATATAGTGGCTCATGGGCTGGGGAAAATGCTGGTGAACCCATACAAGCGCCTTTCGCCTCCAACTAGACAACAGACCTATGAAATCTCTAGGCTCAGCAGGTCTCTTTTCAAGAATGTGACTGATTTTCAAAAGGTGATAAATCCCTTGTGTTTTCAGATAAGCCTGATAATCAAAGCCCATAAAATTACGCTGTTTTGTCGGGGGTTCCAATTCCCCTTTGATCCGTAATTCTAGCCCCTGATCGAGGTGTTTAAAATAGGCTTGTTCTTCCTCTGACTGAAGCTGGTAGAAAACCTGAAAAGTACGGCTACCTGACTTGGCACGAAAGGATAAGGCATCTCCATTCACCTTGATGGTATCCGGTAAAAGCTGAATGACCCTTGGGACCCTATGATCCCTTGACTCTTGTTTTCCCTGTTCGATCCGGAAAGCAAAACAAAGAGCAAAGAGGGAAAGAAACCCTATGAGGCACAGAAATCGTTTGCCATCGTAGCGTCTCCTAAACAAGATGAAGAAGGCCAGAAGGAAGATCGAAGCGAGCCAGTGTCCCGTGTACATCCAATAATAGAGAGCTAAAACCGGCAAGGTGAGATGAAATGGATGAATGTTGAGACTTCTAATCCACTGTAACATGCTCTTTTAACTTTTCTAACGTCTTTTGGCCAATCCCAGAAACATTTTTCAGTTCATCAACAGACTGAAATTTTCCTTTTTCCTCTCGATAAGCAATGATATCTTGGGCTCGCTTTTGACCTATCCCAGAAATCGTCTGTAGTTCTGCTTCTGTTGCCGTATTGAGATTGACCTTTCCATCTTTTGACTGCTTTTCGCCACCGGTCGTCCCAGCAGATGTAGATGCAACAGGCGCTACCTCCTCTCCATTCTTAGCAACATAGACGATGGACTCATCCTCCAATTTTTGCGCTAAGTTGACGGATTGGCTGTTGGCTTCGTCTGTCATCCCTCCTGCTTTTTGGACCGCATCATAGACCCGGCTCCCCACTGGAAGTTCGTAGACCCCTGCTTGTCTGACAGCTCCCTTCACATCCACCATGATTTTCTCTTGAGAGGAGTCCGTCTTTTCCTCACTCCTCTGTTGAGAGCTAGAAGGGAGGCTAGTGTCTTCCTTAGGAGAAGCCTCCTGATCCACCATTTCTAACTGGGAAATGACAGTTTCCGGTGCTTGTGGAGGTTGCTTAGGCCAAAAGAGAAATACTCCTCCCATTACTAGCCCCACAGCAGCCAAACCTAAAAACAGTTTATATTCCTTGAGCTTCTCAATCCACGTCTCCATAAATACCCCTTTTATTTTTATTATTCGTAAAAAATCGAAGAAATAAAAAAAGAATGTCAAAAATCACATGATTTTTGACATTCTTTTTATCTAGAGTACTGCTTAGTCTTTTCGATGCTTGTCCGGATCCCATACAAAACTAGCGATATAACTAAACAAGAGGGTCAATAGAGCAACAACCAAAACAAATGGCAACAGTAAAAACTTCAACAAACGGATGAGGATAAAAGGTTTCCGGTCATTGCGCAGTGCCTGAGATTCCGCATCTAAGCGATCAAACTCAGCCTGGATTCGTCTTGCAACTTCTTCCACTCCCTCATCATTCATTTTTGCAATATCAGAGATATCAATAGGGTGCCCAAAGTTCATGTCAACCCGTTCACAGGTCTCTAGTCCTTTCAAAGTCATTGGACCCGTATAAGTAACAGGCATAATACGTACCTTGGCCATCTTGGCAATCACGGCAACTCCACCCTTAACATCCTGAGAATGGCGGCTTCCACTTGGAAACATAATCAGGGAACGCTTGCTTTTTTTGAGCATACTCACTGGGTATTTAATCGCTGCTGCACCTGGATTTTCACGGTCAATTGGAAAAGCCCCGCACATACGAATCCACCATCCAAAAATCCGATTAGTAAAGAGTTCCTTCTTAGCCATAAAGATAAATTGCTTGGGTTTGGTCGCAAAGGCCATGTAGACAGGATCCCACCAAGTTCGATGAGGAGCTACGAGAATGTAATTTTCCTCTTGACTCGGAATCAGTTCCTTATGATGGTAATGAGCATTTCCATTCAGAACCCATAAAATAAAGGTCACTAAGCCACGTAAATAGGTATAAAACATGCTTTCTCCTTTGATAATTCTCTTGTTTATCCATTATACCTTATCCTTCTCTTCCCCGCAAATCTTTTCAAAAACTGGATGACTCAACAAACCGACTGCACCTAGTCTTTTTCTTAAAAAAATGATATGATGTTTTTATGGAAATGAATGAATTAAAGGGATTAACCCATGAAGAGGTCCGCAAAAAAATACAGCGTGGCCAAACCAACGAATTTAAAGCGAATACCAGTACCAGTACCTGGCAAATCATCAAGCGCAATGTCTTCACCTTGTTTAATGCTTTGAACTTTGTGATCGCCCTCGCTTTGGTTGCGGTACAAGCCTGGAGCAACCTGGTCTTTTTTGCAGTCATCTGCTTTAATGCCCTATCCGGAATTGCCACAGAGCTCCGCGCTAAACGGATGATTGATAAATTGAATTTGATGAGTAAGGAGCTCGTCATTGTCATCCGAGCCGGGGAAGAAGAAACCATTGATCCAGAGAAAATCGTCCTTGGCGACCTGATTAAGCTATCAGCTGGAGACCAAATTCCGAGTGATGCCATCGTTCAAAAGGGAGTTGCTGAAGCCAATGAAGCCATGCTCACAGGAGAAAGTGACTTGGTTCTCAAGGAAGAGGGAGATGAACTTCTATCCGGAAGCTTCTTAGCGAGTGGTCAGGTCTACGCTCGTGTCAGTCGTGTGGGGGCCAATAACTATGCTAATAAATTAATGGTAGAGGCAAAAACTCTCAAACCCATCAATTCCCGCATTCTCTATAATCTCGCAAAAATCTCTAGTTTTACTGGAAAGATTATTATCCCATTTGGAATTGCTCTCTTCTGTGAAGCCTTTTTGATTAAACTGCTTCCAATGAAAGATTCTGTGATTACCTCTTCCACTGCTCTCTTAGGCATGTTGCCAAAAGGGATTGCCCTTCTGACAGTGACCTCTCTCTTGACAGCCGTGATCAAGTTAGGGATGCGCAAGGTCTTGGTCCAAGAGATGTACTCTGTGGAAACCTTGGCTCGTGTCGATACTCTTTGTTTGGATAAGACAGGAACCATCACCCAAGGAAAAATGACCGTCAAAGGCATTCACTCCCTGTCTGAACACTTTTCTGAAGAAACTATCGAAGTTATTCTCGCTGCCTATATGCAAAATTCTGAGGATAACAACCCAACTGCCCAAGCTATCCGCAAAGCATTTGGCGAGTTAGAACACGCTTATACAGCCGAATCAATCATTCCATTTTCAAGTGATCGAAAATGGGGTGCCATGACTCTGACAAACTTGGGGACCGTTTATTTGGGGGCACCAGAAATGCTCCTCAAAGAAAATCCTCCAGCGGTACTGGAAGCCCAAGCCCATGGATCTCGGGTCTTGATCTTAGCTCGCAGTGTGGAAGCCATCGATATGCATGATTTGACCTTGCCAAGTGATGTAGAAGCGATCGCCGTCATTGAAATCCTCGATCCAATCCGCGAAGGGGCTGCCGAAACCTTGGATTATCTTCGCTCCCAAGATGTGGATCTCAAAATCATCTCTGGTGATAATCCTGTCACTGTTTCTTACATTGCTAAGGAAGCTGGTTTTGAAAGCTACGAAAGTTATATTGACTGTTCTAAGATTGAGGACGATGAGTTGGTGGACCTAGCTGAAAGTACAGCCATTTTTGGACGGGTTTCTCCTCATCAGAAGAAACTTTTGATTCAAACCCTCAAGGCCGCTGGTCGAACCACTGCCATGACAGGGGACGGGGTCAATGATATCCTAGCCTTACGAGAAGCTGACTGCTCCATCGTGATGGCCGAAGGCGATCCTGCAACCCGTCAAATTGCCAATCTCGTCTTGTTAAACTCTGACTTTAATGATGTTCCAGAAATTCTCTTTGAAGGTCGTCGGGTCGTCAACAACATTGGACGAATAGCTCCTATCTTCTTTATTAAGACGATCTACTCCTTCATTCTGGCGATTATCTGTATTGCAAGCGCTCTTTTATTTGACATCAACTACTTGTTGATCTTCCCATTTATTCCGATTCAGATTACACTGATTGACCAGTTTGTCGAAGGATTCCCTCCATTTGTCTTGACCTTTGAACGAAACATTAAGCCAGTGGAAAAACACTTCCTCAAACGATCCTTGCATCTGGCCTTACCAAATGCCTTGATGGTTGTCTTTAGCGTCTTATTTGTTCGTTTATGGGGAGCTCATCATGGCTGGTCTAGCCTGGACATGTCTACCCTTTCCTACTACTTGTTAGGATCTATTGGCTTCTTGTCCGTTATTCGGGCTTGCTTGCCACTTAATATCTGGCGAGGTCTCTTAATTATCTTCTCTGTCTGCGGTTTCTATCTCTCTGCCTTTTACTTGAAAGGTCTGATTGAAATCGGAACATTGACAGCTGTGACCTTCCCAGTCTACCTTGCCTTGATGGCTCTCTTTACGGGAATCTTCATCTTGGCGACTATTTATCAAAAATATGAATTTGATTAAACAACTCTTGGATATGGATGGAACAAAAGTTCTGTCCTTATTTTTTCTTATCCCTTTCTATGCTTTTCCCCGCCCTCTTTTCATGCTATAATAGAGCCATGAACGATATCGAATTAAAAGACGGCGAACGCGTCAACCAACTATTTTCTAGTGATGTAAAAATCATTCAAAACAGAGAGGTTTTTAGCTATTCTATTGATAGTGTCCTTTTGTCACGTTTTCCTAAGTTGCCCAACCGTGGTCTGATTGTCGATCTTTGTGCCGGCAATGGTGCTGTCGGACTCTTTGCTAGCACGCGCACCAAAGCAACCATCGTTGGAGTGGAGATACAAGAAAGACTAGCGGACATGGCAGAGCGTTCCATCCAATTAAATGGCCTCTCCGACCGTATGTCCATGATTACCGATGATTTAAAAAACTTGCCCCACCATTTCCCTGGTAGTAAAATCGACCTTATTCTCTGTAATCCTCCCTACTTTAAAGTGGACGAGCATTCCAATTTAAATGAGAGCCCTCATTATTTGCTAGCTCGTCACGAGATCACCACCAATTTGGACCAAATTTGTCAAGTGGCCCAACGGACTCTCAAGTCCAATGGCCGACTCGTCATGGTACATCGTCCGGATCGCTTCTTAGATATCATTGAAACCATGAAACACTACAATCTGGCTCCTAAACGGATTCAATTTGTCTATCCCAAGGTCCATAAAGATGCCAACATGCTCCTCATTGAGGCCATTAAAGATGGATCGCGGGATGGTCTAAAAATTCTTCCTCCACTGTTCATCCATGAGGAAGATGGAAGCTATACGCCGGAGATTCATGAGATTTATTATGGAAACTAAAGCTTATATGTATGTAGTCCAGTGTGCAGATGGGACCCTCTATACTGGCTACACCACCGATATCGAACGCCGTATCAAAACCCACAATGCTGGCAAAGGCGCCAAATATACACGTCCCAGACTTCCTGTGACCTTGATCTACCAGGAGTCTTTCCCCGACAAAAGAGCTGCTATGTCAGCCGAGGCACTCTTTAAACGGAAGAGCCGGGAGGAAAAACTGACCTATATCAAGCATCAACAAACCAAGTTGGATTCAGAACATAAAAAAACTAAATAATTGTTTGCACACTAAAAGGAGCCCCAATAGCTCCTTTTTTTAATCATCTAGGATTCGTCATCAAGGGTCTTTAAAAAAGCCCAGTTTCCAACACTTTGGTTTCCATAGTCAAGCACCATAGAATCTAATAGGACGAATTCATTTTTTTCATAGAAGAAAACATTTTGCTGGGTACTGGTAATCAAACCTAGACGCTTACAACCTTTGGCCTTGACGTAAGGTTCTATCCCATTTTGGAGAAAATGACTACCAACCCCTTGCCCCTGAACAGTCGGGCTCACAGCAAACATCATTAAATACCAGTCGAAGTTTCCGGATTTTTTCAAATGTTGCTCCGAACGCTCCACCAGGTCCAGATATTTCATCAATTTCCAAGGGCTAATGTAACGGAATAACTTGAAAATTCCATTTAGTAAATAAGAGACCATCGAGAAATCCTTTTGTTGCAAGAGTCCTACTGCTATAATTTCTCCATCTCGTTCAGCAACTAGGCAAGTTTCCCCTTTGATGTAGAGCTTGACTAACAAGGTATGCAGCAGCTTAATAAAGGCCGGAAAGTATTCAGGCTTTTTTAAATCTTCTTTAATGACGGTTAAAAATGGATAATTCATAAAAGCATCGGCGCAGACTTTTCCAATTAGCTTGTACTCATCTAGCCTTGCTTCTCTATATACGATCCTTTCCATACGCCAACTCCTTCATTCTAATAAAACTATTATACTCTAAAACACTCTTATTTTCGATTGTAATGTGAAATTATCACATAAATCCTTACAAATCAGAAGCCATTTGAATAGTGAATGAAAGCTTAATCAGATTTATGAACATTGGAAACCAATTTTTGATGAATGACGGAACTACTCCTGCATGGAAATAAAAAAATAGTCCTTCTAGATTTTTCTAGAAAGACTATTTGATACGTTAGGAACAAAGGAATTAAATACGCTCTTTCCAAGAGGTTGCGACTTGGTCTAAGACTTGGTTGAGCTCTTCAATGTTGCGACGACCTTCGGTACGGAGCCATTCACGAGCTGCTGCTTCGCCATTCTTGATGTAAGCTTCTACAGATCCAGCCCAAGTTGCACGGCCACAGAGGACTCCATTGAAGTTTGCTCCTGCTTCATGGGCAAAGACTAAGGTTTCTTGGAAGAGTTTGGCAGAAACACCGGCACTCAAGTAGATGTATGGAAGGTTTGTTGCTGCTTCTTGTTCTTTAAAGAAGGCAGCAGCTTCTTCACGGCTATGAACAATTTCTCCATCGCCAAAGCCTTCAACGTATTTGACGTTAACTGGCACTTCTACTTTCAAAACATCGATGTTGAAGCGTGGGTCTGAGAAGACTTTCATAGCTTCGATAACCTTGCGAGGTTTTACTTTCGCATATTCTACAGATCCGGCATCCTCGATTTTTTCATCATAAGCCAAGATTTCAAGGAAGAATGGAATTTCTTCTGCAGCACATTCTGAACCGATGCGTTCAATATAGGCTTGTTTTTCTTGGTTGAGTTCTTCTGCACTATCCACATCATAGTAGAGCAAGAATTTCACTGCATCTGCACCTTGTTCTTTGATGCGTTTAGCTGACCAAAGGTTGAGGCAGTCTGGCAGACGCTTGGTGCTAGAAGTGTCGTAGCCTGTTTTTTCATAAGCCAACAAGAGACCTGCTTCTGCATCCAAGACCTTAGTTGCTGGAAGTCCATACTCAGGATCCAAGAGCATAGAAGATGCGAATGGTGTCAATTCTTCAGCCACCAAGACCTTCAATTCTTCCATTTGAGCCACGGTTGGTTCTGTATCTTGATACTGAGCCATAAGGCGTTTCAAGGCACCGCGTTGGTCAAAGGCCAAGGCTGAGATCACACCCTCTTTGGTGCTCAATTTTTCTAAATAGTTGCGTTTTTGTTCTGTTAATACCATCTTATACCTCTTTTACAATTATATTCTGATACAAATCATCGTAGTGGGCCATATTGACATGCCCTGTCATCTTTTCTTGGGCATTTAGCATCCCTAGGACCATAGCATGGGTCAAGAGGGCCGCGTCATCTTTTCCGCTACTGAGGGCAGCAGAAATCCCAGCCACGGTTGAATCTCCAGATCCCACTGGATTGACCACTTCAATTTTTGGAATATCGACCTTATAGAAGCTGTCTCCATGTTTGGCAAAGGCACCATCTCCACCTAAGGAGACGATAATCCATTCGATTCCTTCAAACAGTGGGTCTTTCAAAACTTCTTTTAAGTCCTCAAAATCCGCTGAAACATCCCGTCCTAAGAGTTGAGATAATTCTTCGCGATTGGGTTTAATTACTGTTGGTTTGAATGGTGAGTGAAGGACCGCTTCTAAAGATTTGCCTGATGAATCAAGTACAACCTTGCGTCCTGCTTCTTTTGCAATCTCAATTAGGCTCGCATAATAGTCCACTGGTAATCCTGTAGGAAGACTTCCCGAAATAGCAATCACATCCGCTGTTGGCATAAGGAGTTTGAAATGGTGAAGGAAGCCTAAAGCTTCTGTCCGGATAATTTCTGGACCCGCTTCTAAGATTTCTGTTTGATTTCCTTCATGCAAGATGGCGATACAGTTCCGCGTATCTCCAAGGATATCATAGAAGAAGGATTGGACATCTCGTGGAAGATGGGTCTTGATGAATTGACCATTGGTCCCCCCAACAAAACCTGTTGCTCCAACTGTTTCACCGCTCTCAGCTAGGACACGGGTGACATTTAACCCTTTCCCACCAGCCGTCTTAGAAACTTCCGACACACGATTCACAGTATCCAACTTTAATTCTTCCAAGGGATAAGAAATATCAATGGAAGGATTCAAGGTGACAGTTAAGATCATATGCACACCTCTTAGTCGTGGTATTCACCACGATCCCATTTTTCAAGGAATTCTGTAAAGAAGTCTGCATCCTCTTGGTGATCATTATGAGTTTCCAAATGTTGAATCTTGGCAATCAATTTCTTGTTTTCTTCACTTGGTTTATATTCTGCATGAATGAAGGCTTCAATGATATCACACATGAGCAACTCACCAGTTACTTTCCCACCAAAACCAATGACGTTGGCATTGAGTTCTTCTTTGGCATAAAGTGCAGTTGTCATATCACGGACCAAAGCTGAACGAATTCCAGGGACCTTGTTAACCGCGTTGTTAATCCCAACACCAGTTCCACAAATACATACTCCAAGGTCTGCTTGACCACTAGCTACTGCTTCTCCGACTTTTTTCCCAAAAATTGGGTAGTGGGTGCGCGCATGGTCATAGGTTCCGAAGTCAAGGACTTCATAGCCTTTTGATTTCAAAAATTCAGAAACAGCCATTTTTTCATTTGTGACAATATGGTCACATCCAATTGCAATTTTCATTCGTTTACTCCTCCCCTTAGCACATCTTGTTAAGCATATCGACACGGATTTGGTGGCGACCGCCGTCATACTTACCGTTTACAAAACCTTTGGCAATATTCTTCGCCAATTGATCACCCACGATTTGAGCCCCCATGGTGATCATGCGAGAATTGTTATGGCCACGAGTCATGTAAGCGGAACGCTCATCTGAAACTTCTGCCGCAACCATTCCTTTAATTTTAGTAGCGACCATGAATGGGCCAGCTCCATAAGCATCAATAACAATACCAAGATTGTCTTCTGCTTGTTTGACTTCCTTAGCGACAGCCAAGGTCACATCCACAAAGTCTTGCCCTTCTTCTGTCACATCCACCACTTGGAAACCTTCTGCTTCCAAATATTCTTTGACTACTTCTTTTAAGCGGATACCTGCTGCATCCGCACCAATAATAACTGACATATTATACTCCTTCTTTTAATTCATTTTTCAATCAAATACAGAAACTTCTATATTCAACAACATTATTTTCTATAAAATTTCGATTTCAAAACTTAGTTCAGCTGTTTGACCTGCTGACAAGAGACGAACTTGCTTTTTATATTCCAAATAATCACTCTCTTCAAGGGAAGTGGATAAACCAGACCAAGGCTCTAAAGCGATAAATGGTCCTTTATTAGGTGTTGTCCAGATGATCAAGTTTGAAAAATCTGGAAAATGAAGGCTTACTCCTTTTTCGTGCTTTTTAGAGCGGAGGATCACCCTTCTTGATTGTAAGCAATCTAAGGTGATGGCATCCTTTTGGAAGAGATCGTAATCGAGATTTAGGATTTTCTCTTGCTGTAAGAAAGGTGTCCGATCAAAGACGTTTAGCAAGCCTGTCTCTGGATAGGATTTAGGAATACTACAGGTCTCTTCTTGTTCGAATTCCAGGTAGTAATCTTCAAATCCTTCATCCGCCAGTAACGGACAATTAAATCCTGGATGGCCACCAACGAAAAAGGGCATGACTCCTTCCTCACCAAGATGGTGAACCCGATAGGTTACTTGAATCTTCTTACCAAGTAATTGATAAGAAATTTCTAATCTGAAATGATAGGGATATTGCTGATACATTTCTTCCGTATCTTCTATCCCAAAAGTCACCCGATCTTCTGTTTGCTCTACCAGCTCAAAGTTTTTCTTGCGAACCAGCCCGTGGCGAGGGATCTTCCCAACACCTTGAGGGCGATACATGGTTGTATCATTTCGAACCGAACCACAGATAGGAAAGAGAACTGGGGCTTGGCCACTCCAATACTGAGCATCACCCTGCCAAAGATATTCGATACCTTCCTGATCCTTGATAGAGGTCAGCTCACCACCTAACTCCTTGAAACAAACTTCCAGATCATTATTTTTTAAAGCTATCCTCATATTTCACTCCTTAGCATGTTATTTTAGAGAAAAAACTAGGCTACCCCTCCATGTCTGGAAAATTGATACCCTAGTTTTATCAAGTTACATATTTAGGAGCGGATTATTTTGCATTTGCTGCGTATTCTTCGTTACGTTTGATCATTTGTTTTCTGTACCATGCAAAGATTCCAACGTAGAATGCTAAGAAGGCAACAACACCAATAATCAATTTAATATCACCAGTTGTTGCATTACCGATTGTCCAACCAAGCAATTTTTCAACAGGTCCTTCAAGAGTTGAGTGAGTGATCAATTGAGCTTTGTCAACTCCTTCTGGAAAGGCTTTTACACTTTTCGCCAATTCAGTAGCGAATGGTGCGATAAGAGTACCTGAAAGAAGGAAGAGTGGCAACAAGAGTGTTCCAAACACGATCATACGGATCAATTTACCACGTGTTACAACCAACAAAGCTGGAGTCACACCCATAGCGATGATCCCTGCAAGTGGCAAGATACCATTTCCGACTTTAGAAAGAAGCACTGCTTCGATCAACATGATTGGTGCAAGTACGTTTGCACAAGCCCAGATTTCTGCACGACCAGCGATAAATGGCCAGTCCAAACCGATATTGAATTTACGTCCTTGAAGACGTTTAGTAGCAACGTTTGTAATACCTTGTGACAATGGTTCTACCGCTGCGATGAACCAAGAACCGATCAATGAGAACAATTCCAAGCAGACACCGGCAGTCAAACCAAGGCTCAACCAACCTTTAATAACCAATTCCCAAGTTTTAGCATCAGCTACATCAGCAACTGGATGTGGAGTACCCATGATACCGATGACGATACCAAGAAGGAAACCGATGAAGAATTTAGATCCCCAGAAACCAATTTTCTTGTTCAATTTAGCTGCGTCAAAGTCGTATTTGTCAAGACCTGGGAAGAATTTGTCAAAGATTTTATCCAAAACCATGATGATTGGGTTCATCATGTAGTTCATGTGAGTTGAAGTCATAGGTGATGAACTTGGTGCATTCAACAAATCGTCAAATGTTGGTTTCATCAAGTCTGAGTTGATGATTTTCATAATCCCTACAAGAACAACTGCAAGAGTGGCAACTAAGAGAGAAACTCCTGCGCTAACTCCATTTTTATCCGCATACCATTTAATCAAAAGACCTGTGATAGACAAGTGCCAGATATCAAAGATATCGACATCAAGTGTATCTGTTTTCTTCATTGCAAGCATGACAATGTTGACAACCAACATAACTAGCAAGAAGTAAAGTGTCCAGGCAGACCCCCAAGTGATGGTCGCAAGTGGTGCCCAACCAACGTCTGTGATATTCAATTGAATACCAGTGTTCTCAACGAATTTTGCAAGAGACGCTGAGAAAGCTCCATTCAACATACCGATGATTGCACCGATACCTGTAAGGGCGATGGCAAGTTTAATACCACCTTCAAGCGCTTTGGAGAATTTCACTCCAAACAAAAGTGCCAATAGAGTTAGGACGATCAACATGATGATCGGTGCACCCATATCTAGAATGGGTTTGAAAAACTTATTGGCAAAATCGATAATGCCATTCATAATAAATCCTCCCGATTTATATTTTTATATTTTACAAAATTAAGAATGTCAGCAATTCCAGGCATAGGAACCGCTTACAAAATACAGATAAACGAATTAGCTTAAACCGTGTTCTTTGATGGCTGCTTCGATATTGTCATATACCGGAGCGCTCATAGCTGGAATACGGAATAAGATTGGACCAGCTTCAACTACTGGAATACCAGGATCAAAGCCTAAATCTGTTGCAGCGATTGGTGTAAAGATATCATAACCTTTAATCAAATCTTCATTCACATCTTTTACCATTACCGCATCACATTGTACATCATATCCACGGTTTGAAAGCTCTTCTTCTAGAGCGCTTTTGATTTGGTGGCTTGAGTTAACCCCTGCACCACAGGCAGCTAAAATTTTAATCATTTGAATGACCTCCATTATAAATATTTTTAATTTTTACTATTAAGCAATCGCTTCTGTGATATAGCGATATAAGTCTTCTTCAGTTTCCAATTTCGACATGTTTTCAAGATTTCCATTTGTCGTAAAGAAATCCATCAAATGCGCCAAAATGTTTGTTTGGCTGGAACTAGAATTGTTAATGATGAAGAATAAAAGAGAAACTTCTACTTCTTTATCAGGTGCGATCATATTGTGGAAGGTTACCGGATTTTTCAATCGAACAACTACAATATTCTCTGTTAGGTTATGGATGATATCCGTATGAGGAATCGCTACATTCGGAAGATCCTTTCCTAGAAATTCCATATCCAAGCCAGTAGGGAACGATTTCTCTCTCTCTTTTAATGCAGCTCGATAAGAATCTGTCACAATCTGACGTTCTTCCAATAAAGTTGCAACCTGGTCAAACAATTCTTCTTGATTCGCAACATCTAGGCAAAAGACTAATTCCCGATTAAACAGTTGATTTAATCCCATCTTTTCACCCCTTCCACTTTTAAAATATCTTTTAATTACATGATAAGTATATCACTATATGAATGCGCTGTCAATTACAATATGTAATTTTTTGTTCTTTTTTGTTTATTTTTTATAGATTTATTTATAACCCCTCCCCTATTAAAGGATATAAAAAAGACCAGAATCTGCTTGAATCCTGGCCGTTTAGCTGTTTCTTTTCTAATTTTTACAAAATTTTTGTATAAGAATTGTATTTTTCTCGCACCTTATTAGAGATAGAATGATCGGTAATCACCGCATCTAAATCATCTAGACGGTAAAAAGCATAGAAAGAATAGCTGTCAAACTTACTGTTATCTGCTACTACATACTTTTCAATGGCATTGTTAAGAATAATTTTATTACCATTTCCTTCTTCTTCGTTTGCAGTCATTGCTGTATGACCGTCGATTCCATTTACCCCGATAAAGGCTTTCGAAACCTTAATTTCCTTTAAGAGCTTATTAGCAAACTGCCCTACAAAGGTCTGTGTCTTGACCCTATATCGACCTCCCACTAGGATAATGTCATAATTGGGTTGATCTTTTAATTTTTCAAAAATAGGTAGGGAATTGGTGACAATACTGACATGTTTCCCTTCAAGATAATCGCCAATAAAATCCGTAGTGGTTCCAGCCCCAATAAAAATTGTATCGCCTTCATCGATTAAAGCCGCACATTTTTGAGCAATCTCCCTTTTCTCTTCCACGTTCAACATGTTCTTTTCTGTATGAGAGACTTCTGTCAGACTATCCTTGATTTTTCGATGGGCCCCTCCATGAACACGAACCAATAGGTCTTGCTCCTCTAAGTCCATCAAATCCCGTCGAATTGTCATATCCGTTACACCCAAGAGATCACTTAGATCCTTAACAGAGACCACTTCATTTTTATCCAACTCTTGTAAGATTGCTACATGTCTACTCTCTTTCATATGACGTCCTACTTTCCTATTTCTGCTTTCATTATACTATAATGGTGAACATTTTCAATAAGAAACAAACATTTTGACGATTTTTTTCTATATTAACCACTTATTTTGTTGATCGTTTTTGTGAATTGATCATTTTTTTGTTCATCTTTTTAAAAAAAGTAGATTTTTTTTAGCAAATCTGTTGACAGGACTTATAAAAAGTTGTATTCTTAATATGTTAACAGAATTGATAGCGCTATCACAGAGTGATAGCAAACGTTTTGTTTACGAATTTCGGTCTCCTTATAAATATACAAGGGTAAACATATGTTTACCCTTGTATGTTTTATTTATCTCCTTTGTTCCGAATCACAAAGCCTGTTTTCTTCTCGCTTGAAGTATTGCGTGGTTTTTTATTATCCTTACGGTAACGCTTCTCTTTATCAAAACGATCCTTTGAACGTCCACCTTTACGATAGTCATCACGACGTCCATTGCCACGGCGATCACGGTCTCGACGGTCATCCCCACGACGGCCTCCTCGACCACCCTTGCCTTTGCCACCGAAGCCACCACCAGATGGTTTAAATGGTAACGGTTTTTCACGTGCAATCTCAACCTCAGGAAGACTATCTGGGTCTTGAACAGTTAAGCTGAGGATATACATGGCCAATTCTTCTGGGCTGAATTCTGATGCTAATTGACGAGCATCCTTTCCAAACTTTTCAAAGTTGCTACGGATCTCCTCATTCGCAAAATCACGTTCAATTTTCTTCAGTGCAACCTGCTTCTTAGCTTGGAAGGCTTCTTCTGCACTTGCAGGTTTAAGACCTTTCATGCGTTTCTTAGTCAAGTTCTCAATGATTTGGAGATAACCCATTTCATTAGGTGAAACGAAGGTTATAGACTGACCTGACTTACCTGCACGTCCTGTACGACCAATACGGTGAACATAACTCTCAGGGTCTTGTGGGATATCGTAGTTGTAGACATGAGTCACACCTGAAATATCCAAACCACGAGCAGCTACGTCTGTTGCAACGAGGACATCAAGGTTGCCATTTTTAAAATCACGAAGGACACGAAGACGTTTGTTTTGGTCCAAATCTCCATGAATCCCTTCTGCACGGAAACCACGGATTTTCAGCCCACGAGTCAACTCATCTACACGACGTTTGGTACGACCAAAAACGATTGACAACTCAGGTTGATCAACATCCATAAGACGAGTCATGGTGTCGAATTTTTCTTGTTCCTTAACGCGGATATAGTACTGGTCTACCAGTTCTGTTGTTAATTCTTTAGCAGCAATCTTCACATGCTCAGGTTCTTTCATGAACTGAACACCAATACGTTTGATAGCATCTGGCATAGTCGCTGAAAAGAGCAAGGTTTGACGATTTTCCGGTACACGAGAGATGATATCTTCAATATCTTCAAGGAATCCCATGTTCAGCATTTCATCTGCTTCATCTAAAATCAAGGTTTCAATATCATGCAATTTCAAGGCCTTGCGTTTAATCAAGTCAAGTAAACGTCCCGGTGTTCCTACAACGATGTGAGCACCTGATTTAAGAGCCTTGATTTGTTTTTCAATACTTGAACCACCGTATACTGAACGGACTTTCACACCTTTACTACGGCCAAAGCGAAAGAGTTCTTCCTGACTTTGAACAGCCAGTTCACGAGTTGGGGCAATTACTAAAGCTTGGATAGTTGCTTCTTCTGTACGAATTTTTTCAAGAGTTGGCAAGCCAAAGGCTGCAGTTTTCCCTGTACCAGTCTGTGCTTGACCGATAACATCTTTTCCCTCAAGAGCCAAAGGAATAGTTTGCTCTTGGATAGGACTTGCTTCTACAAATCCTGCTTTTTCAATTTCTGCTAACAAATCAGCAGAAAGGTTAAATTCATTAAATTTCACGTTATTCTTCTTTCTAAAGATGGTGCGAAGCCATCCTATAGCGCTTAGTTTATACTTTTCTTGTCATGACGTACTTTCAGTTTTTATGAAAGACCGTGTTGCTTCTTTTCCACTAAAGAAAAGTACTGCTTTCTTTGCAACCTATCTAGTATACCATAGACTAGGGTTAAAAGATAGTAAAACGAAACAGGTTAAAAGTTTTTTTATTTCGTAACCTCTTTCAAAAAAGCTCTTTCCACCTTTGGATAATTAGTATAATTTATTTTTTAAATTTGCGATAATATAAAAGACTGTGAAGTCTCTTCTTTACTTTGAATCACCTCATAAAAACAGCGTTACAATAGGCTTTCTAAAAATTTTCACTCACAATAAATCCCCTTTTATTTTGGGATTGTTTCCTTGATTTTTAATATGAAAATATGTATAATGATTCTAGTATCTAGGTTATTTCAGTATCATTAAAATGCTTCATTCATTTAACTGATTCAACGATTCAATCCAATTATAAATTGTTTATAATCCACTCAGTACTTTTAAATCTACTCCTACTATTTCCAAGAAGATTTTGTACAGTCGATCACTTGTATCAAAACTGCCTCTTCTTCTTAGGGGAGGCAGAGTTAAAAATGAAGGATTTTCTGAAATAGCCAAGATACGAAAGAGGTAAGGAATTTCTTCCCTACCTCTCTTTTTTTATCGTTTATGGGCAATCCAGCGCAAGATTCGTGATAACATCAACCACAAGACGAAGCTAGCGACCGAAATATAAATCCAGGCATTGGGATCATTTGTAAACGGCAATGGAACATTCATTCCAAAGAAACCAGTGACAACTGCTAAGACCGCTAACAGAGCTTCTAAGATGGTCAAGGTGGTCAAATTATCATTCAAATTGTTATTTAGGATGTTATTGTAAGAGCTAGACAATTGCTGCAAGACCTGAGAGTTCAACTCCGTCATATACACCAACTGTCTGGCCTCAATCATGGCATCATCAAATTGTTCTTTTTCCACATCATCAAATTGGCGGTAGATTAGGTGAGCCTTGATATGTTCCAGAAGCATGCGATTTTGCTTGGCAGCGGATGCTAGATAGACCATACCTGTTTCCACGTCAGAAAGAGCATAAAGGTTCTTACTAGTTGTCGTTTTTCGTAAGAGACGAGTAATCTCATCCTTGTGCTTATCTAGACGCTCAATAATCGGATAATAAGCATTACTAATCATCTCAAGCCCCGCAAACAAGAGTTTAAAGGTGGATAAACTTTCATGAGCATCAACATAGCGTTCCATTTGTGCAATAATATAGGCGTTGTCTCGGTTACTAATAGTTACAAGACGTGGCCCTTGGACAATGAAAGTCATCGGAATGGTTTCGTAATATTCCTTTTCCTTTTCCATATCCAATACATTATAGATAAAAGTCACAGTTCCATTTTCACGGTTGTAATCCATGTGGGCACGTTCATTTTTATCCAATGCATATTCAATGGTTTCTTGATCAATACCATACTTTTGGTACAACTGGGAGGTTTCTGCAATCAAGTCAGAATCAATATTAATCCAACTCCGGCCATCCCCTAACTTTTTTTCAACGAACATTTCGTTTCCTCTTTACCTTATCTACCAGTACTCCTACCGATTACCCGAAATCGCTAGATGAGTCCTGTCCTCATTCACTGATCAACGCAATACAGCTGCTGCCAAGGCCTGCTGGATCTCGATAACACTATTATCACTCTTAAATTGAAGTGTTTCTGACGGCTCTACAGCTGAAGAAACCCAAATTTTTAATTCTGCGTCCAAATCAAAATGACCAGATGTTTCTACTGAAAAACGCGAAATAGAACGATAGGGAAGAGATTTATAAGATGTTTTCTTCCCTGTCATTCCTTGTTTGTCCACCAAAATCAGACGGTACTCCGTAAAGACAATCAAGTCACGAATCAAACTAAAAGCCAGAGTTACTTGCTCACCTGGAACCAGGATATCCCCTAAATCTTTTTCAACCTTATCGACGTCTTTTTGAGAAGCATTGCCCATCAAACCTGCAAAAATACCCATGTTTTTTTCCTCCACAACTTGTGCATTTTCTATCTTAATAACTATACCATATTTTTTACAAGTTAAAAAGTTGCGAGAACGTTTTTTTGATAGTATAATGAAAGAGTCACAAGAGGAGCAATTGCTGAGATTGGCTAGCTTAGATACCAGAGGTGTTCGTTGCTGGCCTAAACTCTTACCACCTGATCAGGTTAGGACCTGCGTAGGGATGTGTCTCAAAACAGAATGAAATAGAAAACTTCTATGACAACGTTTTGATGTGGCAACAAATGAGCCAATCAAAACGATTGGTATAGGAGGTTTTTTTATGTCGAAAACTACGATTCGACCAATGATTGAGGTTGCTCTTTTAGCGACCATTGCTTATATTTTGGATTTGGTTACTCAACCCATGTCCTTAGGTCCTTGGATTTCTCTATCTTTTAAGATGGTTCCCATCTTTCTCCTCAGTTTCCGCTGGGGCGTTAAGGCTGGTGCCATGGGTGGATTCATCTGGGGTTTGCTGCAAGTCGTAACTGGGGAAGCAGCTGGTGGTTGGTTGACTCCAATCCAAGGTTTCTTAGAATACTTTGTAGCCTTCAGCTTGATTGGACTGAGTGGAATTGTCAAACCTACGCTTGACAAGGCTATCAGAGATAAGAAACGAGTTCAGACACTCACTTACATTACTGTTGGAGTCGTCTTAGGAGGGTTCGCACGCTACCTGATTCACTACATAGCAGGTGTTATCTTCTGGGGAAGCTATGCTCCAGCTGGCCAAAGTGCCTACCTCTACTCTCTAATTGTAAATAGCTCGTCCTTCTTAGGCGAGACTATTGCCAGTTTGATTGTCTTCTTTATCCTACAAGAATTTTTGGGAAGACTCCTTATTACAGAACATTAAGAAATATTCTTATAAACTTTCCTTATGTGAGAACGGACGTCAGCGAACTTCTACGAAGTTCCATGACTTAGTTTTGAACCTAAGGTTTCAAAACTCCCGAGTTCTAGAAACACTATTGTTTCTAGAACTTTTTTCACAGCGGAAAGTTTCAGTCCTTGCTTTAAAAACACAAAAAATATAGAATTATTTTTATTTATTGAACAACCACTTGGTTTTTATGGAAAAAGAAAATTTGTCGATATCACAAAACCAGCTCGCTTGAGCTGGTTTTTTAACTAATATATTCTATTACCAAAGTAATCTGAAAGACAGTTAGCTAGCCCACATAATAGTGGCTAGCGTCCAACAATTAGGGACTTTAGTTCCAATTGTTGGTGCTGAGTTACATTTTTTCCTCTAGTTCAACATCTGGATACTTATCCGCAAACCAACGGAGGGCAAAGTCGTTTTCAAAGAGGAAGACAGGTTGGTCAAAGCGGTCCTTAGCCAAGATGTTCCGGCTTGAAGACATGCGCTCATCTAAGTCCTCTGGTTTGATCCAGCGAACGGTCTTTTTACCCATTGGGGTCATGACCACTTCTGCATTGTACTCATTTTCCATGCGGTGTTTGAAGACTTCAAACTGTAGTTGCCCGACAGCACCTAACATGTATTCACCTGTTTGGTAGTTGGTATAGAGCTGGATAGCTCCTTCTTGCACCAATTGCTCAATCCCTTTGTGGAAGGATTTTTGCTTCATGACATTCTTGGCAGATACCTTCATGAAGATTTCAGGGGTAAAGGTTGGCAGTGGTTCAAATTCGAACTTGTTTTTTCCAACAGTCAGCGTATCCCCAACCTGATACGTACCAGTATCGTATACCCCGATGATATCTCCTGCTACGGCATTGGTCACATTTTCACGGCTTTCAGCCATAAACTGAGTGACATTTGATAGCTTAGCACCCTTACCAGTACGAGGCAGGTTAACACTCATCCCGCGTTCAAATTCACCCGATACAATACGGACAAAGGCGATCCGGTCACGGTGACGAGGGTCCATGTTGGCTTGGATTTTAAAGACAAAGCCTGAGAAATCCTTGTCATAAGGGTCGACAATCTCTCCATCTGTCTTCTTGTGGCCATGTGGTTCTGGAGCAAACTTCAAGAAGGTTTCCAAGAAAGTCTGCACCCCAAAGTTCGTCAACGCTGATCCGAAGAAGACTGGTGTTAATTCACCCGCAAGGATAGCTTCTTCTGAGAAGTCATTTCCTGCTTCTTGCAAGAGTTCGATGTCATCCTTGACTTGCTCGTAGAATGGATTGTTGGCAAAGAGCTTGTCTCCATCTTCTAGACTGGCAAAGCGTTCATCCCCTTTGTAGAGTTCCAAACGTTGGTTATAGAGGTCGTAGAGCCCCTCAAAGGCTTTCCCCATCCCAATCGGCCAGTTCATTGGGTAACTTGCGATGCCCAAGACTTCTTCCAATTCTTGCAAGAGGTCCAGTGGCTCACGACCGTCACGGTCCAGCTTGTTCATAAAGGTAAAGACTGGAATCCCACGGTGTTTGACAACCTCAAATAATTTCTTGGTTTGGGCCTCAATACCTTTGGCAGAGTCTACGACCATAACCGCAGCATCTACTGCCATCAAGGTCCGATAAGTATCTTCTGAAAAGTCCTCGTGCCCTGGGGTATCAAGGATGTTGACCCGTTTTCCATCATAGTCAAACTGCATGACAGATGAAGTTACCGAAATCCCACGTTGTTTTTCGATATCCATCCAGTCAGACTTGGCAAAGTTTCCTGTTTTCTTTCCTTTTACAGTACCAGCTTCCCGAATCTCTCCCCCAAAGTAGAGCAACTGCTCTGTAATCGTCGTTTTACCAGCATCCGGGTGGGAGATGATGGCAAAGGTACGGCGTTTTTTAATTTCTTCTTGTACGTTCATGTTCCTATTTCTTTCTCTTCTTATTTTCTGACAAGTTTACAAATTCATCTCTACATCGGATTTCTCCTCAATTTCTCTATCTGTCCTATTATAGCGAAAATAGGCACTTTTTTCAACGATGATTCTTCTTTGAAATCAAAAAGGAAGACTAAAATCATACGATTCTAGTCTTCTTCAATTATATTGAATTACTTACTTTAACCCGCTCTCTTCTGCGACTGAAAAATACATTAAAGAGAAGCAAGGCTGCTGCTAGGATGCTGGAAACCACGACATAATTCACCAGGAGGCTGTCCCCTTTGATAATCGGTGGCCGGGCCATAAGTCCATAATTTCCTCCAGTGACTTGGTTGACACCAACTAGAAACATATCAAGGAAGAAGGTATAAAGAACAATTTCTCGATTTTTTAAGAGGCTCGAATCATAGCATCTCAAGAGATAAATCAAGGAATTAACCAAGAGACAGTAATGCCCTAAGAGAAAAGAAAAGCTCGTAATATGAGGAAAGGTATAGGGATCAAAGACCGGATAACCCAAGGCAAAGATCGCCCCACTGACTCCCATCAAGGCAAAGAACTGCTTGCTCTTCCATCGGTCTGGCAACAACAAGACAGCAAACATGGCCAAACGGCAATGGTACAAGGGTAAACTATTGGACCAGGGAAGTTGAAAAGCAAAATACCAGATATAGAGACAGATCAATTGAAATATTTGTAAGTTTCGAAAGATCTTTCGAAATTGTTCATTTTGATAGTAACGTAATGAAGCCCAAACTGCCATTAGAATTAAAAGAACCATGACCCCATACCAAAGGAGCGGGATAACAGGTGGTGCAGTGGATTCAGTTGTGAAAAAATGATGCATACGATCTCCTTATTAAGCGGATTCAGATGTTCTTTTTCTTACTGGACTTAACGATCACATTGATCAGGATAAGGGTTCCTGTCATCAGGATGGTCACGATCAAATAGTTGAGCACAAGTCCATGATCACCAAGTACAGGAGGGCGACGCATAAAGCCATAATTTCCACCTGTTACAAGATTAGCGAGCTGAATAATAGCATTAACCCCAAAAGTCATCTGACAGATTTTCCAGGCATCCCTTGCTTCCACCTGGTAGGATTGAACCAGATAGATCAAGCAATTGGCCAAGAGGGCCCAGTGCCCAAAGACATTGTTGATCGAGGATACGTGAGGAAAAGGATAGGGATAAAAGACGGGATGAACCAAAGCCATGATAGAGCCAAAGACTCCTATCAGGGCAAAATACTGCTTGAAACTTCCCTTAGGAGCCAAGAGAATGATCCACATGGCCATCCGGCTATGATAGAAGGGTAGGCTCTCTGAAAAAGGCAAGCATGCTGCAATATACCAAGCGTTGATAATCAGCAACTGGATCAACTGCCCCCAATACCAAAAGTTTTGATAGCCTTTGGAAGAGGCAAATCGAATAGACAGAAGACCCACCACTACCAATGATGTCGGCAACAAGAAATACCAAGCCCCCAATTGAGGAGGAGCCGTTGGTTGACTGGTGAAAAATAAATCCCAAAGAGTCATGTCTTCCTTACCTCAGCTCATCTAATTTCTATTCCGAACGCGAACCGACAGTCTCTTCAACCATCTTGTATTTGTACTTATAACGTTGGTTGACCAAGAAAATTCCAGCTACCATCACAAAGCTAACCAAAAGGTAGTTTAAGAGAGCACCGTGGTCCCCAATGATTGGTGGACGTCGTAAGAAGCCATAATCCCCTTTCGTCAAAAGGTTGACCACAAAAATCAAGGCATTCATGCCAAAAGTAATCTTGAAAATTCTCAAGCTGTCTTGTTTTTCAGATTGATAATGATCCTGTAGGTAAATCAAACTATTGGCAAGCAAGGCCCAGTGGCTAAAAATTAGATTCAACACTGTGATATGAGGGAATGGGAAGGGATCAAAGGCTGGATACACCAAGGCCGCAATCGATCCTAAAACTCCCAAGAGAGCAAAATATTGCTTGATATAGGTCCCTTTAGGGGCAAAGAGAATCACCAACATGGCCAAGCGGCAATGATAAAAAGGCAAATTATCCGTCAAAGGCATGTGGGCGAGAATATACCAAGCATTGATGGTCAGGACTTGGATCAACTGTGCCCAATACCAAAAGCGTTGGTAGCTTTTGGACTGCGCATATCTGATGGAAAAGTAACCAACCACCAACAAAGAGGCCGGCAGAATGAAATACCAGAGACCAAACCCAGGCGGGGCTGATTTTTGGTTTGTAAACAATAAATCCCAAAGTGTCATTTTCACATTCCTTTAATTTATAGATCATTTTTAATCACAATACAAATCTCGTTTCCCATCATAGACCTCCCAAAGGAAGTTCAATTGTTCTTCTGTATTGCGCTTGGTAGAAAGAGCAGGCATCTTCTCTCTCTCAAAAAATGCAAGATCGGAAATTTCCTGATTCTGTTGAAAACTTCCATCCAGCAATTCACATTCAAATACCAATTTCACATATTGGCGGCTTTGCAATTGGTAGCGATTGGTATCAAATACTGCCAACAACCGATTGACACGTGCTACATAGCCCGTTTCTTCTTGGATTTCCTTTAAAATATTTTCTTTTGGAGAATAGCCAACCTCACCAAAACCACCCGGCAAAGCCCAGGTCTCTTCTCCCTGACCTTTCACCAGACAAAGTTTTCCATCTTTGACAATCCATGCCCTAACATCAATCAAGGGAGTGTCGTAATGGTCTGTCGGTCGAAACAAATCCGATAATTCTTGTGGATTCAAATCAGTCGCTTCTCTGACAAGATCCTGTAAAATGGCACGAATATCCTGATAGCGCTCTTGATCAAATGGATCTTTTGAGAACGCTAAGCCTGTATTGGTGATTGAAATCAAGCGCTGAATGTTCTTTAGTACATTATTACTCGCCATTCTCCAACTCCTCTACCAATTTGGCTAGATTCATGGAATTGCTTCCCTTGATGAGGATTTGGTCCTGCTCTTTTAAGCTTTCCTTGACTTGTTTGAGCAGGTCCTCAAATTGATCTTCCTCAGCGGTCTTTTTGAAATAATAGACATGTCCGAGTGGGAACATCTGACTCGCTAATTGAGCCAGTCCCGCAATGTCTTGGCCATAGAAAATAACGGTATCCAAGACATCCGGTGACAGGCTGAGAATCATTTGGTTGTGCAGATCAATGGATTGCTCCCCGAGTTCTTTCATATCTGCCAAGACCGCAAGCTTGCGACCATTTGGATTGGTAGGAATAGTCGAGAAGGTTTCTAAAATCAGGCGCATGGCCGTTGGATTGGCATTGTAGACATCGGATAGGATATCCGCTCCGTTACTTGCCTTCTTCCATTCTGTGCGGTTCTTAGTCAGCTCTAAGCCTTTAAAGCTTGCACGGATGGCCTCTTCACTGACTCCTTCTTTTAAGGCAACATAGGAAGCGATCATGGCATTGGTCGCATTGTATTTGCCTGTTACAGGCAGGTCAATGGCTTCTTCTAAAAAATTCGCTTCAAAGGTCAGGCTGTCCTTGCGCTCGTCCAATTTGGTAATGCGGATATCTGCTCCTTCACCAAAGCGCACAAGCTCTTGTTGATTGGGTAAAAAATCCTCTACAATCGGATCGGCCGGTACTAGAAGCAAGCCACCAGCTGGCATGCCGTCCGCAATTTGCAATTTCCCTTTAGCGATTTCTGTGCGATCTTTGAAAAACTCCAGGTGAGCTTCCCCAATGAGGGTCACGATTGCTGCTTTTGGATGGGCAATTTCTGAGAGGAGATGGATATCTCCCAGATGGTCCTGTCCCATTTCAAGGACAAGCTTCTCTGTTCCTTCTGGCATATGGAGAACCGTGTAAGGAAGGCCAATCTCGTTATTGTAGTTCCCTTGTGTTTTATAGGTTTTATAAGTAGTAGATAATAATTGAGCCAACATATCTTTGGTCGTTGTCTTACCGTTTGAACCGGTGACCGCCAAGACATCTACCTGACTCTTCTCCAAAACATATTGTGCTAATTTTTGAAAGGCTCCTAGAACATCATCTACCAACAAATACGGGTGGCCTTCTACTTCTTTTTCAGACAAGGTCGCTACAGCCCCATTTTCAAAGGCGGTTTCAATAAAATCATGCCCATCACGCGCCCCCTTGAGAGGAACAAAGAGGTCCCCCGGACCAATAAGACGACTATCAAATTCTGGCTTCTGTAAAGCAAAATCTTCAAATTGACTGATATCATTGCGAACAGCCAGGACACGAGCCACTTCGTGCAAGGTTACATTCATGGTATTCTCCTCTAAAAAGTGGGAGCAGGAAGAAAAGCGACTCCTCTATGAGTTGACTTCATCTCCCACTCCCGCTAGGAACAGTTTCTTAAAGTAAGTGCGCTTCACGCTTTTCAAAGGTTTCTTTGGCTAATTCTACCAAGCGCTCGATTAAATCAGGATAGGCCAAGCCCATGTTATCCCAAAGTAAAGGATACATAGACCATTGGGTAAAGCCAGGCATGGTATTGAGCTCATTCAAGTAGATGCCCCCATCCTCTGTGTAGAAGAAATCACAACGGGAGAGACCCTTCCCACCAATGGCACGGAAGGCCAATTCGGCATTCTGACGCATGGTCGCAGCAACTTCTGCAGGAATTTCAGCCGGAATCGCCATCGTAATCTTATTATCGATGTATTTGGCTTCGTAGTCATAGAAGGCTACATCTTTGACCACCTCACCAGGGAGGGTGCTTTTCACATCATAGTTTCCTAATAGTCCCACTTCGATTTCGCGCGCTACAACACCTTGCTCAACCAGAACACGGCTATCGTATTTAAAGGCCAATTCCAAAGACTGACGAAGTTCTGCTTGGTTCTCTGCTTTTGAAATCCCGACACTAGAGCCCATATTCGAAGGCTTGGTAAAGACCGGATAGGTCAATTCTTTTTCGATTAAGGTAATTTTAGCTTCTAGGTCATCTCCTTCAAGGACAGCCACATAAGGAACTTGTGGAATCCCTGCTGATTCTAGGACCCGTTTTGTGGTAATCTTGTCCATCGCCACACTAGAAGAAAGGATATCACATCCCACATAAGGAAGTTTCAAAACTTCTAGGAAACCTTGAACCGATCCATCTTCTCCCATTGGTCCGTGAAGGACTGGAAAGACAACCGCTCCTTCTTGATAGATACTGCTCGGAGATACTTTAGCTTCCCAATCAATGGTCTCGTTGGTCATCAAGCGTTCTGTTTCAGCAGGCTTCTCTTCATAGCTTTGGGTCTTAATGAAGTCTCCCGCCTGAGTAATGAAATAGGTCTCAACAGAATACTTGTCATAATTAATCGCCCGCATTACGCTTTCAGCTGAAAGTACAGACACTTCGCGCTCTGCGCTACGGCCACCATAAAGAAGTACAATTTTTTCTTTTGCCATTGTTTGGTCCTAATCCTTTTTTTAATTTTGTGCTTCCTGATTGACTTGTCAGAAGCACTCCTCACATACGAGTTCGTCCCTCTAGTATACCACACTTTAAAAAGAAAGAAAACGAGAGAGAACACCTAAAAAACAAAAAACCAGAGGGCTTCCTCCAGTTTCTGTAACCGCTTATAACTCGGTTCGATTTTCAATAGCTCGAAGAAGTGTCACTTCGTCCGCATATTCGATATCGGCTCCGACAGCTAATCCACGTGCTAGGCGAGTCACTTTGATGCCAGCTGGTTTGAGGACGCGAGAGATATACATAGAAGTTGCTTCCCCATCCGCGGTTGCATTGGTCGCCACAATCACTTCTTGGACCTCATGATCCATTAATCGTGTAATCAAGGACTTGAGGTTAATATCATCTGGTCCGACCCCATTCATAGGCGAAATCAAGCCATGAAGGACATGGTAGCGACCATGGTACTCCTGGATATTCTCCATGGCCGACACATCTCGACTATCTTCTACCACTAAGATGGTCGATGGATCGCGCGTCTCGTCTCGACAAATGGCACACTCTTCTTCATCTGTTAGGTTCCCACAGATGGAACAATAGCTTAATTCCCGCTTTGCTGACAAGAGATTCTTGGCAAACTCATTGACATCGTCATCACTCATTCCGATGGTATAAAAGGCCAGACGAGTTGCTGTTTTGATCCCAATACCAGGGAGCTTCGAATAACTTTCAATTAATTTTGCGATAGGTGTTGGATAGAGCATAGCTTCCTTTCTAATTCATAGGATGTTTTTGCTGGTAGAGATTGATAATCTCTCTGGTAATACTGTGACTAACAGTCGCTTGGAGATTGGTATTGTGAGGGAAGACGACTGCCACCGCAATCTGAGGATTTTCAGATGGGGCATAGGCGATGACATTGGTATTTACAGCAGGGGTCCCACCATTTACAAATGTTTCTGCAGTCCCGGTCTTCGCACTGATTGGAACGGCAGCTCCTTCTCCGATAGTTTTACCAGTTGTTAAGCCACTGGTTCCGTATACAACCTGATAAAAACCTTGTTTAATGATAGCTAGATTTTCGGGTGTCAAAGCTACTTGATTGAGTTATTTTGTTGCAATCTCTTCTTTCAGAGGGCCCAAACCTCCCTTGGCATCATTCTCATAAATTCCTTGCACCAAGTGTGGCGCCACGCGTTTCCCATCGTTGGCAATGGTTGCAACATATTGAGCCAACTGCATAGGTGTATAGTTATCAAACTGACCAAAGGCGTCTGTTAGGTAATTACCAATCGTGAACTCTTTGGGAACATAGCCCGTTGATTCATTCGGAAGGTCAATTCCCGTCTCTGTTCCCAGACCATAAGAGGCAAAGGTCGAACGCAATTTGTTCATAGCTGGATCCAATTGGTCTGTCTTCAAGCTCATGTTTGGCTGATAGGGTTGGCCCATCAAATTAAGAGCTATCTGCACCATATAGGTGTTAGAAGAATATTCCAACGCTTGGACCGCATTGATTTCTTGACTTCCAAACTGCGTGAACCAAGAAGTGATAGGAGCTGAACCAGAAAAGGAGATTGGTTGATCCAATAGGACTTGATTCCCAGAAATCACTCCATTTTCCCATCCTGCTGTCAAAGTTGCTGCTTTCACAACCGATCCCGGAACAAAGACATTGGTCACTGTTCCTAAAGCGTCAGGAGTCAGGTCTTGCGAACCAGCTTCATGTTTCATCCCCGCCATCGCAAGAATTTTACCCGTTTTTGGATCTAAGGCAACAGCATAGACCCCTTCTGAGTAGGTGGCATTGCCAGCGGCCAATTCTGCCTGGAAGGACTTCTTCAAGATGTCTTCCACTCCTCTTTGGAAATCCAAATCAATGGAAAGCTTGATATTGTTCCCTTTGCTTCCTTTGGAGAGGGTTTCGATCTTTTCGACATTGCCATTCTTGTCCAAATGGATTTCTTTTTCAACCCGTTCTCCTTGGAGAACAGACTCATATTGTTTTTCTAAATAAGAAGTTCCGACGCGATCATTTAAGGCATAGCCTTTTTCCAAATAATCATCCACTTCTTCAGCTGGAAGACCGGCTTGCTCTGTCGACACACTACCGACAATGGAAGCCAAGGGGCTATCAACCACTTTTCGATCCCAACTTGTGATCACTTCAAATCCTGGAAATTCTTTTAAATGATCTTTGACCGTCGTTACCTGCTCATCGGACATCGGATCGGTCACAATCGTAGCACTGGCAAAGTTTTCAACGGCATTCATTTGGCTAAAGAGATAGATGGCCTTCTTTTCTTCTTCTGTATAGCCCAATTTGGCTGGGTCAATACTGTCCACCGCATACTGGTAGATTTTCGCTTCTGGAAGTGGGTTGCCATCCGTATCAATGCGTTCCTCCTTGGGCAGTTTGTCCACTACTTCTTTATAGACTTCGGTGTTTGCAAGATAAAAGTCGATTTCTTGACGCTTGCTGACTTGAGGGTTTGACACGCTTACGTAATTTAGGAGAAGCTGTGCTGTCTGACGCATCTCTTCTGCGGTAAACTTATTGCTTCGGGTAAAAGACAAGACCTTCTTGTCAACATTTTCTACCAGAGGCTGACCAGAAGCATCATAAATCTGTCCCCGGAGACTCCCTCTTGTTAAGTGTTTTTTGGTAGCTTTTGCCAATTTTTGTGTATAAAAGCCTTGATGAGTAATCTGCATATAGCCTAGTCGAGCAATTAAAATCAAAAAGAGGGTACAGACTATACTGAATAACAAATAAAGTCGTCTAGTAATCCACCGATTATCAAATTTTCTCACCTTAGCATTCGCTTTTTTTGAACGTTTAGATTTTTGCGCCATACCTCTCCTTTCACCTTGATTCTCAGCCCCAGTCCCTAACAAGACAACCTAAAAATAGGATAACTTTAAAGGGAATCTGAGGAATATTTCTATTTTAAACTCAACTTCCATTATAGCACATTTCATCCAGACACGAGTCGCTAGACCAGATAAAATAATCGTCATTCTGAACTCCTCGGCAAGCATTGTTTTATGCATATGCGGGAGGCATAGCTCTTGACTGCAAAATAGCTCCTTCCTCAAATCACAGGAGACAAGTGATAGGACATTTTTTGGTATAATAGAAGCATCGACAAAGTTAGTAAAGGAAACGATATGAAACTGATCTCATGGAATATTGACTCATTGAATGCCGCCTTGACGAGTGACTCTGCACGCGCAAAACTCTCGCAAGACGTCCTCCTCACCTTGGTTGCAGAGGATGCGGATATCATTGCCATTCAGGAAACAAAATTATCTGCCAAAGGACCAACAAAAAAACACTTAGAGGTCTTAGCAGAACTCTTCCCCGGATATGAAAATACTTGGCGGTCCTCTGTAGAACCAGCCCGCAAAGGATATGCAGGAACCATGTTCCTCTACAAAAAAGAATTGACACCAACGGTAACCTTCCCAGAAATCGGTGCCCCCTCTACCATGGACGTCGAAGGTCGAATTATTACCCTTGAATTTGATGACTTCTTTGTGACCCAGGTCTATACTCCGAATGCTGGAGATGGGCTCAAACGCTTGGAAGAACGCCAAATCTGGGATGCCAAATACGCAGACTACTTGGTAGAACTAGACCAGCAAAAGCCTGTTCTGGCAACAGGAGACTACAACGTAGCCCACAAGGAAATCGACTTGGCTAATCCAGCCAGCAACCGTCGTTCCCCAGGCTTTACCGATGAAGAGCGTGCTGGCTTTACTAACTTGCTAGCCAAAGGGTTCACTGATACCTTCCGCCACTTGCATGGGGACCTTCCAGATCAATATACTTGGTGGGCACAACGTAGCAAGACATCTAAAATCAACAACACAGGCTGGAGAATTGACTACTGGCTCACTTCTAACCGAGTTGCGGACAAGGTAACCAAGTCAGCTATGATTGACTCCGGCGCCCGTCAAGACCATACACCAATTGTCATGGAAATTGATCTCTAAGGAGGAAACAATGGACTATCAAGCTGTCATCCCTGAATTTGTCGTATCGGATATCGAGAAATCGCGTCGCTTCTACTGCGACTTGTTGGGATTCTCTGTCCAATACGAGCGTCCAGAGGAAAAATTTCTCTTCCTTTCGCTTGAAGACTGCCAGCTAATGCTAGAAGAAGGCAACGCAGAAGAATTATCCCAACTGACCTATCCTTTCGGGCGCGGTGTCAATATTTCCTTTGGCATCAAGGATGTCCCTCTGCTCCACCAAAAACTGTTGGAAGCCAACTATCCCATCTATCGTCCGCTGATAAAAAGAGAATTTCGAGTAGGAGATAGCTTTATTTATCCCCATGAATTTGCGATTTTGGATCCAGATGGTTATTTTTTAAGATTTAGTGAATAAGAAAAAGGAGGCTACTGGCCTCTTTTTCAGTAAGTAACTATCCATTGACAGGCTTGTAAATCTATAGTCAAAAACAGTTGCTAAACCCTATGAAATCAACATGTCAAAGAACTTTGATAGCCCTTTTTTATAAAATTTAGTAGAATGAAATCAGGAAGCGAGGAAATCTTATGCAAGTCGGGAAACAAATCCAGCACTATCGTAAAGAGAAAAACTTATCTCAAGACGAATTAGCTGAAATCATCTTTGTCAGCCGTCAATCCATTTCCAACTGGGAACGCGGCGCAACCTACCCTGATATTCAAAACCTGCTTTTACTGAGCAAGGTCTTTGAAGTGTCATTGGACAAACTAGTCAAAGGAGATTTGGAAACCATGAAACAAATTATTCACGACCAAGAATTTATGCGCTATCAAAAAGATGGAGTGGTCTTTAGCTTACTGCTAATTGGCAGTCCTATCATCAGCACTCCCCTCATTCTTTATTTGGATGGATACGGCATCGCTATTAGTTGCTTGATTCTTGCTGTCGGTATATTCTACGCCCTACGCATTGAAAAATTCAAGAAAAAGCATAATCTTCGTACTTATCGCCAGCTTGTCGCCTATGAACAAGGACGCAGTCTGAGCGAGATTGAAGAAGCTGAAGAAAGGGGTAAAGCTCCCTACGAAGGAATCCTCATTCCTATTCTATTTGTCCTTGGAATTGGCGCTATTACTCTACTGATTTCTTGGCTCTTACTTACTTTCTTCCCTATCAAATAAAAGCGAAGTCATTAGACCTCGCTTTTTAACTGTCTTTAAAGTTATACAATTGCGGATAGTGATCACATTCAGGATTTTTAGGATGGCAGATAGCCCGTCCAAAATAGATCATGGCCTGATGTGCTGGGAGCCAGCGCTCAGGGGGAAGAACATCCATCACTCGTTTTTCCACTTCTAATGGTGTTGCTGATTTCTTGACGATGTCATGGTGCTTACAGATCCGCTCCACATGGGTATCAACGGCAAAGGCAGGAATGCCAAATCCTACACTCATGACCACATTGGCTGTCTTGCGTCCCACTCCGGCTAAACTCTCCAGTTCCTCCCGTGTCTGAGGGACTTGGCCATCAAAGTTGTCCAACAATTGTTGGGCACATTTTTTGAGAAACTTAGCCTTATTGCGATAGAGACCTAATTTGGAAATATGCTTGGCAATGTCGGCTTCACTGGCGACCGACATGGCTTGAGGAGTTGGGAAGGCTTCAAACAAGGCAGGAGTTGCCTTATTAACCGCTGCATCTGTTGTTTGAGCAGAGAGCATCACCGCTACTAATAATTCAAAATGGTTGCGAAAATCCAAACTTGGCTGAGCATCTGGAAAAAGGGCAATAATTTCTTCAATCACATGACGTGCCCGTTTTTTTGATAAAACCATAACGTCTCCTTTGTATTACTAGACTTTATTATAGCATGAAGTCCGTCTATTTCCGAAAGAATCGGCTTCAGAAAAGGAAGTAGGACAGAATGAAATTTAAATGATATTCATTCTGTCCCACTTCCTACTTATATTAAAGGCGCCTTAACTCTATTGTTTGTTTTACACCAATCTCTTCAAGAAAGAAATCAAGATTTGAGCAGAACGCTCGCCAGCCTCTACGATAAATTCATCAAAAGAGATATTGGCTGCGTGATCTGCCGTATCACTCATAGCCCGAATGACCATGAAAGGACGCCCAGCTGCATGAGCGGCTTGGGCAATAGCTGCTCCTTCCATCTCAACTGCCAAGACTTCTGGGAAATGCTCCCGAATCGCAGCGACTTTTTCTTCGCTCGCGATAAAGCTATCCCCAGTTGCAATCAGGCCAACATGAGTTGAAGTAGCTTCTTCTTCCAGAACTTTTTTCATCTCTGAAACAAAATAGCGGCTGGATTCAAAGTAAAGAGGTTGCCCTGCCATCTGGCCATAGTCATACCCAAAAGCTGTCACGTCGACATCATGGTAGGCCAATTTGTCTGCAAGGACAATATCTCCAACAGCCATCCCTGGTGCAACGGCACCTGCAGAGCCCGTGTTGATAATGGCTTCCACCTTAAAATCGTTTGCCAATACAGCCACACTCATGGCTGACATGACCTTGCCGATACCGCTTTCCACCAAGACCACTTCATGGCGACCAATCGATCCTGTATAGTAGACTTTTCCTAAGCGAAGGTGTTTCTCTCCGTTCTGCAAAGCTTCCACTAAGATTTTTAACTCTTGTGGCATGGCCGCAATGATTCCAATTTTCATAATCGTCACTCCTTTGGTAGGCACTCCCTATAGGCGCCAGATTGCAAGAATTAACAAAATGAGGAGCAGGATGACCCAAAATAAAATTTTATTTAATTTTGATTGAAAAACCTCATCCTTTTGGTTTTCAATCCGACGGCTCTTGGTCACTGTAGGTTGGACTCTGATCGGAATAGTCTCCTGAGGATAGGAGGTTCCTCGTCCACCATCTCCTTCTCTTGAGGTCACCGGCCGTTCATAACCAAAGCCTCTGTTTCCTGTCGGGAGAATTTTTGTCTCTTCCTCATCAAAGAGCGGGGGACCAGAGATCGCTTCTCCCCGGTTTGCCCGCTCAATCATTTCATCTGTTAATAAAGGTTTGCCCATCGGTTTCTCCTCTATTCTTTATTTGTTTTGTAGGTGTTTCCAGTATTGAATTGCCATAATGGTTTTGGCATCGCAGATATCACCCGTTTGGATCAAGCCCTCAGCTTCTGCTAAAGTCACCTCAAAGAGCTCCAAGGTCTCATCTGCATCTTGAGGGCGAGGATTTTCCACTTTTTTCAGATTGGTCGCAAGATAGAGTTTGATCCGCTCGTTACAAAATCCAATGGCTGAATAAAAATCATACAACAACTCTAGATCCGCTGTGTAACCAATTTCTTCTTCCAATTCACGCAGAGCAGCTGCTTGAGGTTCCGCATTTTCACCCTTTTCCAACTTGCCTGCTGGAATCTCTACAGAAGTCCTCTCGATCGCCTTGCGGTACTGCTTGACCAAAATGGTCTTGCCCTCATCTGTGATCGGTAATACCGCAACAGCTCCATTATGGAAGATTAAATCACGCTGCGCTTGACCTTGCCCATCTGGCAGTTCCACTTGATCTGTGACTACTTGGAAAATCGGTCCTTGGTAAATCTCCTTGCGATCAATGGTTTTTTCTTCAAATTGCATGAAAATCTCCTATTTATTTTTAGGATGGTGAGGAAGGCGAGTAGCGTACTCATCCTTATTCACTTGACGGCCACGACCAATCGCAATCGCATCAGCTGGCACATCCTTGGTAATGGTGGATCCAGCACCGACTAAGGAATTGTCGCCTAATTCAACTGGTGCAATGATGGTCGAATTTGAGCCAATAAAGACATTATTTCCAATAAGGGTCTTGTATTTATTCTTCCCATCATAGTTGACAGTGATAGTCCCCGCACCAAAGTTAACGTTGTTGCCGACTTGGCAGTTACCAATATAGGTCAAATGACCGGCTTTGGTATTTTCGCCAATAGACGAACCTTTGACTTCGACAAAGTTTCCAATATGGACATCTTTTGACAAGCTAGAACCAGGACGAATATGTGCGTATGGCCCCACTGTCACACCATCAGCTACGGTGCTTTCTTCAATCATGGAGTTGGTAATAACAGCACCTGCACCGATTTCACTATCCACGATATAGGTTCCATTGGTTAAGACTGTCTCAGCCCCAATTTTTGTGTGCCCTTTTAGGGTAACATTGGCTTCGATTTGTACCTCAGGAGCGATTTCGACATCGATATCGATATAGGTCGCATCAGGGTTAACAAAGCTCACTCCATTAACCATGTGGGCTTGGTTAATGCGACGACGCATGATGCCTTCTGCTGTCGCAAGGGCCACGCGGTCATTAACCCCAAGACTTTCATCAAAGTCTTTGAGCGTATAGGCTCCGACTTTTTCGCCAGCTTCACGGAAAATCCCAATCACATCTGTGATATAGTATTCTCCTTGGGCATTGTTAGTATTGATATTCTTTAAAGCTTCAAAGAGACGCGCATTGTCAAAGACATAAGTCCCTGTATTGATTTCCTTGATTTGTTGCTCGTATTCTGTCGCATCTTTTTGCTCGACGATTCGAAGCACTTCCGCATTATCATTACGGACAATCCGACCATAGCCAAATGGATTAGCCGCTTCGGCTGTCAAAATCGTTGCCACATTCTTGTGATTGATATGGAAGTCGATCAAGTGTTTGAGGCTTTCACCCGTAATCAAAGGAGTATCTCCTGCAATGACAAGAGTATGGCCTTCAAGACCTTCCAAGACTGGCTCCGCCATCATAACCGCATGACCAGTTCCCAATTGTTCGGTTTGTTTGACAAACTCGGTTTGTCCAGCTAAGACTTGCTCCACCAATTCAGCCTTGTGGCCCACAACCGTTACAGTCTTTTCGGGTGAGATGGCTCCAACACTACGGAAAACATGCTCCAACATAGAGATCCCAGCAACCTTGTGAAGAACTTTAGGCAAATCTGATTTCATACGGGTACCTTTTCCCGCTGCTAAAATAATGGCATAATTTGGCATAACATTTCTCTTTTCTGTACAATATCGCTTACATTATACCATTTTTTAGCTGATTTGAAAAATTGACATAGATCAAAAAACTCTCCTATAAGGAGAGTCAGATTAAGATCATATCTTCGTTGAGACTTTCCTTAGGTGAGTACGGACATCAGCGAACTTCTACGAAATTCCATGATTTAGTTTTGAACCTAAAGTTTCAAAACTCCCGAGCGCTTGAAACTTTAGGTTTCAAGCGCTTTTCTCACAGCGGAAAGTCTCAAAAAATATTTTAATAGTTCTAAGAACTGGGCAGTATTTTTAACTTGTCACAATCACTAGGCCTATTTTGTATAAAAACAGTTATTCTTTTTTCTGATTTTCTAAATGGAGAGCGTATCTATAATGGATAAACCTTGCGAAATTCTTCTAAAACTACCTTGCTATCAGGTGTAAACGTCAGACCTGCTTCCTCCAGCCACTCCGTGAAAAACTCCTCATGAACCTGACGCCAATAAGCTAAGGATTTGTCTCCTTCGCCTTCCTTATAGGCATGGTCGGCTGAAACCTGATGGAAAGGCTGAACGGAAACCTTTGTAATTTCGACAATGCAGACAGCCTGATCTTGACTGTCTAAAATGACATCAAAGGTACCTTCTTGGGGAAGGGGTTCGTCCTCTACTGCGTAAAGATCGTAAGCTGAGGCAGTTGCTGTTTTTTCGCCTCTTAGAACCAAGTCAGCCAAGAGATCTGCCTCTACTCCAAAAGCCCAGGCATCTATCTCATCACCGATAGAGGGATTGATTTTCTTGTATGCATTCCACATTTCTTGCGGTGTCATGGGTTCTCCTTTGTAATTTTTTACTTTCTTCTTTTATATGTTTAAGATGGTCTGGATGGTCAATTTCTAAATCAAAAATCTCTGGAATAGAGCTGTAATGGAGAATACATTCGATACCCATCTGATTCATTTTTTGTATGAAAGAAGTATTCAGATAGCCTGCTACAGCAAAATCAATCTTGTTCTTCCTTGCTTTATCCTGCATCTGTCTCAACATATCTAACATAATTGGACTTTCCATATCATGCCATTGACTGTTTCTCACAGTCGCAAAAATAAAAGAAGTTAAATCATTCATTCCAACTACAATCTTTGAAATACCAGTTTCCAGTATCCTGTCCAAGTCGAAATAAGCTGATGGTAATTCAATCATCGTGCCGACTTTCCCGGTAAAACCATACTGACGCAATACTGTAATAGCTTGTTTTAATTGTTCAGCATCATTGACAAAAGGAAAAATAATAGACAGATTGGGATTGGTTTGAAAAACTTCTGTAACAACATTTGTCTCAGCCTGAAATTCATCTGGACACGCCAACAAACGCCTGATACCTCTGTATCCAAATAAGGGGTGACGTTCGTCAAAATACTCTTTAGTCCCGTCTAGAATATTTGCTTCTGCATTTGTTAACTCTGAAAAGCGATACCAGACTTCTTCATCTGAGTACAAATGACAAATAGTGTCTAGATAATCTTTCACAAATTGCTGACAATTTGGTAATAGTATGTTTTGGTTTAGTTCTCTCAACAAGTATTCCCCACGAATCAAGCCGACGTGGTGCAATAAATGGGGATAAACTTTTTCAACAATTTTTTCGCCACTAAGAGCTAGTTGATTTTGCATGTTCATTCACCTCGTCTTAAAAGATACAATATCAGATATCATTATACGACACTTTCCTCTAGTTCAAAAGCTTCATAAGGTTCAACTAACTCATATCCTAAAAATTCTGCTACTTTTTTGGAAGCCTCGTTATGAGCATCCCAAAGTGGAAACATATCTCTATTTAAACTCTCTAGAATCATTGCAGCACCAAGCTTTTTAGCAAATCCATTCCCTTGTTCGTTTGGTCTAGTTGCAACTTCCACTTCAACTGCTTCACGGTAAACTAACCCTGAGGAAATCCCAGCAATCACTTCATTATTTTTAAGAATCACAAAGCCAAATCCACCTTTTAAAGCAAAATCCTGGTAGGACTCAAAATCCCCCTGTAAATCTTGTGACCATTCTTCCTCAGAAAGGCAGTTATAAATACGATTATCAATAGGTACAATATTGTAACCTTCTTCTATATGAGTAACTAGGTCATTTAGAAATTCAACTTGAAAATTTGCCTTATCCTTAAGAGAATAGCGAGTAAAAGAAATTAACCCACCTTGCCGATGCAGAAAATCTTGCCACTTAGTGTCTTCTGAAATAATAATCTTATAATCTAAACCATATTGCCTAACAAAATCTTCCCAAAATCTGGAATCCAACTCCCCTGCTAGGTATAGAAAATTCCCAATATCATAAAAGCTTGTTGTCCTATCACTGTTTCGATAAACAGTCCCGATTTGAGATTTAAGACCATAGAGAACCATATATTTCTTCCATGTTTTAAATAGTTCCATTATCCCTCTTTTTTACCTTCCAATTCTTATAACTTGTCAGTTCCAATTCTGGAAATCCTCCTAACTCTGCCTTCACCTTCAATACTAAGGGTGAGGCATTTTCTTGGGTCATCTGCTCAATAGGGACCCAAACTGCATTGGCTGAATCATTAGTCCCATCAAGAACTTCATGAGGAAGGGATTTTTGAGAGTTTTCGAAATCGAGTACGATATCATAAAAGGCCATGATATGATGTACAGCGAAATCTTTCCCCTCTTCTTGAACCAGCACATCATACATCCTAGGATTTGAATAACGGATAAGCGTATAGCCTGTCTCCTCCAGAACTTCTCTCTTGAGAGTTTCTGTCAACCCCTCACCTAGTTCTTGACTACCACCCGGTAGATCAAAACGATGCTGATAGGGGCCTCTCGTTTTTTCAATGCAAAGCAATTTCCCGTCTTGAAGACAGATTCCATATACACCAAAGTGATTTTTGATTTCCATATTCCACCCTTTCTAAAAGTCCAAGATTGCTAGCTCACCTTATCCCTTAAAAGGAAAGAGGCTATATATTTCATGCTCTTTGATATACTTCTTCAGTATCTCCATATTCTCTTCAATTTTTGCCTGAATATCTGTCTCTTCACAAGTTGACTCAGTAATAAAGAGGTAAATTTTCAGTAGATCTGTTAAGTATAGCAGACGGCGTTCCATTTCCGATTCAGGACTTGAAGCTTGCTCGATTTTTGCAAGCTTTTGCTCCAAGCTATCACCATTCAAAAATCTCTGATGAACTCTCCTTCTTATGTTTTGAGTGGATTCCTCCCCTTGTTCTAACGGAAACAAAAGGAGTTTTTTATAGACGAATACCTGATTTTCTGCCTCTCTTTCCAGATAGGCCAATAAAACCAGAGAGCTATCAACAAAGGTCCACGTGTTATAATTCCCTTCAAATGGAACTTGTATGATCCTATCTAATAATTTCTTAGCCATTTCCTCTTGATCATCCAGATAAAGTAAATAGGCCAGATGATTTAGCGATTCGAGATAGCTAGCTTGAGTTTTCTTATTCTTTTTGGGAACCTGGTTTAAATACGAGAAGAACTCAGCATCATTTTCAATCTCTTCGATTAGTTCTTTCACATTCATTTCTTTTCTTCTATCCAATTCACTTTTTGTTACTGAGAAAGGCTTTTCTCAGGTCAATTTCACCGAAATAGATATTCTTTCGCTATCGCTTGGACATCCGGGGAAAGGTAGCGCTCTATCAAGTCACCTGTCCCTGCAATATAATCCTCCAGAGGGACATCTTCTCTTTGGCCCCAGAAATTTGAAAAAGCAAAATAGAACTCAAAAAACTCCGTCAAACTTGCGCTGAGTTTGTAGAAATTAGGATCTCCAGGACTGCCCGCGTAAACAGGGGATTTTTCATCTATCATATCGCAGAAAAGAATATCGTCTGTATCTGTAGTAGCGAATATCTGGTATTGCCCTTCACTAAATTGAAGAACATCTTGTAAGGCCCAAGATTCGACTGTCCTTGCAGGAGAGTCTAATGGCAACAAAACAATATTAAAATTTTGATTGGCAAAAAACAAATCCTTATCGAACTCTATATGTTGATAGTAAGCAAGCAATTCTCCTGTCAAATTGGAAGACTGGATCCTTAATTTTTCGTTTGAAAAACTCACCAATTGGGGGATAAACGTTGTTTCCTCATAGAGTTTAATGATCTTTTTTAATACAGTAACTACTGCCATATTTCTTTCCGTGGTCATTCTTCTTACATCTCCTTTAAGAATTCCAGCCACATCTTCACATCTGGATTTATCTCATGCGCTACCTCAGCATGCTTTCTATAATCCATATCCAAGTAGCCTTGTTCATTCCGGAAAATAATACCTTGTTCATAACATACTTTAAAGGTTGTGAGCATGGATTTCAATGACCGGTATTCGACCTGAGGTTCTTCTTCATACACGTAAACACCATGTATTTGACCCTGAGATTCTGGAGCCAAGTTCATGGCATAAAAATCTCCCCCTCCACTGGCAAAAATTGGGAACCAAAATTTGTTCCAAACATCCCTTGCTCTTAGTTCCATGTAGGTCTGGATACTTTCTTCCAGAGACATCAAATAGAAGCCAGGAAAAAATGCCAGCTCACCAAGTGTGATTCCCTCACTATCTTTTGATCCGTTTCTCCAAGCATAAAGGGCATGCAAGTCTTGGTTTGGTTGCAATGGGATTTCCTCAAACAATTCTTGAATTTTTAAAGAAGTTATTCCCGGATTTAGATGGTCTACACAAGAATGATCTAGCTGTTGGAGACTTTTTTCAATCTCATTTAATAATTGGGTAATCGTTTCCATTTGTTCTCCTTACCTTGTAGTTCAGTTTCTTCGTCCCTATAGTAGGGCCTTCCCATTATTCAATCCCATCCTCTTTGTTATACTCTATCATGCATTTGACTGCATATTCTACCCATTCCCAAAAGTCGTTAAACTCTTTCCGTTGCTCCCATCCTTCGGCAGCAAAATCATGAATGAGTTGGACCTTATTGCCCTTTCCTATTTCAAAACAAGCTGTATCATCACAATCTCCTCTTTTAGCAAATGGAATCAACTCTCTGCTTGGATATCTTTCCTGCAATCCCTCATACAAAGATAGGGCCCATTCTGAATCCAACAGATACCAACAATCAAAATCAACTAAATTGAGTTCAATCAATTTTTTAAACGATTCAGGATACTGAAATAGCCTTTCATCAAGTAAATAGTTTTTCATTTCTTATTTCCTTTTGGTACAAGATTGATATAGGATGCTAAGTCAACATTATTTTCAACCTCTTCGATGAGTTCATTAAGATTCATCTATTTTTTCCTACCGGTTTCTTTCGTCAGGATATTGATCAGTAAATCTTCACTTTCACTCCGCCCTAATAAGTAGTTTTAATTATTTCTCCCGAACGAATATAGGTTTTAAAGAAGTTTTTAGGAACAGAAGCAATCTTAGGTGTAATGGATAAGCCATAGTTTGCAAAATCTAAAGCCAACTTCTTAGAATCGATTGAATCATAATACTCAACATACAATCTGCATAAGTTCACTTTGGTGATAGAGAATTGTTTTAACAACCAATCCTTCTCAAGATCCTTCTCGGGATCTATGCTCGAAAATACGGTAGGATACGACGCATACTGATCAGTAAAATCGATGGCCTCTTGGACAGCCTTTTCCAATTCAGCTTGATCCATGCCATTTCTATGTTCGATAGAACCTAATCGCGTCCGTAAAGCACAATCCACTTCTTCTAACAGTCCTGACTCCAGAAAGAGAGGATGAAGGCCAACATTTACGAAATAGGCACTACCATCTGATTTTCGTTGAAAATAGATGACCGTATAAAAATCATGATCAATTTTATAATAGTTATGGGTTCGCTTTAGTCGCGAAAAGCCATTTTTTACGAAGAGTTCTTTGGCCTCTTTCATTTCTTTACCTCTATTTCTAAAAGGATGTGGAAAGTTCCTCATTGCATTTTCCTAGAAATCTATATGGATATAGGTGATTCCTATAATTCCTTGCGATTGCATGGGTTATTGACGTTCTCCATCTATTCTACACAACTAGTCTAAGATCGTTCCTAGAATCATCTTGTTTTGCTCGGTTAACTGAAAGTCATCCATGAAATAGGGCAAAAAGTCATCAAACAAGGGATGCCTAATTCCATCTATTGAGAGACCTTTTTTCTGACGTTCTTTTAATAAAACTAAGATTTCGATTGGGAAATATTGCCATAGTAAGGTATTGAAGTCTACTAAATGACTATCTCTGGTGTTCGCTAAATGATAATCATACATGGATAAAATTGTTTCTCTAAAAACATCATCGTCCTCTGAAAAAATAGTTTCCATAACCTGTTTATAGGCATCATTCACATTCTGATAAGGATTCGTGTCCAAGGGGTGATATTTGGCATCACAAGCATTCTCCAGTAGGTTAGCAAGTCGATCATCCTTACCATTTCCATAAAGAAAAACGACTAAAGGCAATAAACTCTTAGCTGAAAAGAAAATAATTTTTTTCCCTTTCTCAACTTGGGCTTCTTTAAAATAGGCTAATTTATCAATTAAAAACTCTACATAAGTATTATCTAAATAGGCAAGGGCAAATAAGATATTCAAACAAATATCTGTATCAAAGTTTGAGCCCCCTTTAGCCAAATATTTAGCAGAAGCCATATCTGCCATTACAGAACAAAAACAGCCATTCAATAATAACTGGTAGTTTTCAGATGTTTTACTTTCTATAAAATTAGAGACTAGAGGATACGGACTTATAGAATCAATCATATCTATATGATCATACAGATATGATTGATTCTCACCTTTTTCTTCATAGTTAACTTTAACGCTTTTCTTATCAGATTTTAGAGCTGTTAAAATGGCTTCAGTATTAGATAGGTTTTCTGCCTCTAAGTGAAAATCTCTTGCCTTCAGTATTTTATTTTTTATAGCAGTTAATTTTCTTTTTTGATTTGAAAGTGTTTTATTCATATTGACCTCTAAAATTTCATTTCTTACACTTAACTACCACTTTTTTTGAAGGATATCTCTTCCTGCATTCCTATACTATCCAGTATTTCACAAGGAAGAATTGATCCACTTCCCATCATCAAGCCATTCTTTCTTATCAATCCACCATCGTCCTTCTTGAAACACCATTCGAAAACGATAGAGAGTTTCTAAACCAGAACGATTCTCCTTGATATAGAAGTAAGTTTGATTCCCGTCATGCTCTTCATCAATGATGGGATGCGTTTCTAATTTATAGTCAAACGGAAATCGAACAGATAAAGATTCTTCCCTTGCTCTGAGTGTTTTTTTAGATCTACAAAACTGATCAAATATAGCAGCTAATTCATCCTTCAACATCTCTTTATCGGCTTGGTTTCTTAGGCTCCTAGTGGCTTTTCTCTCCCAAGAATACATAGCCTGCATAAACTGGAGGAAGGTTTCTTTTGCTAGATTCGTATGGCTCATATTTCCTCCTGCTTAAACAACGGGACTAATAGTTCGTTTATGATGAAGACATCGCTCATAAAAAGCTGGATTAAAGGCATTTTTTACCCCTTACGCATGCAAACATGTGGTAACTCTCTTCTAAGAAGTTCCCTTTGCTTTTGATTCGTTCTTCCCGTTGTTAAAAATCGAAGATGTTTCAGACACTTCAGGTAGCTAACTGTTGATCCGTAGTTAAAAATAGACGTGTCGACAAAATCTAAAAAACGGAGCTCACTAGATGGATGGATAAAATCCAATTCTGGTAATTTTTTATTTGACGTAAATGAAAGATAGAGCAACTGATTTAAATCCCTAATAAAAGAAAAGTTTGGCAACTTTACATCATAATCAAAGTGCAGATAACGCATGCCAGTATGAAAAGAAATGTTCTCTATCGTTTCCAAATTTGTCATGGAAGATATCCCTAGAGCTTTCACACAATCATTCTGGGGTAAGATGATCTTTCTTACTTTTCTAGCCCCAACTATTAAAATCTTTTCTACTTGTTCGTATGTTGAAAAGTCTAGCACATCAGATTTGCTTCCCATCAAGTAAATCACTCTCGTATTGCTAGGTAAAGAAAGCTGGTTAAAATCTACATCTTTTAGCATATCCTCTGGGTTTTCGACAATGTATTTTTGTCTTAATAAGCGATTGATATTGATGAATTCTTTATAAGTCAATGTTTCATCCAATAATGGTGCAATGTCTTCAATCGTACGCAGAGGCGCCATTGCCATTAGATCCTCTCTTTCGGAAAATCCTTTTTTAATGATTTCTAAATATTTATCTAAACTGGTCATCATTCACCTCTTTTCATGAATAAAATGCTTCGTTTTCTATTTTCAACCTAAATCATTTTACAATGACACCCTGACTAGAAGACTAAATCATCGCTTGTCGCCAAAAGGTTAAAATCACGAATCTTCAGAGTATTTTTTCTAAATAAACTATATATCCTGCTTGCTCAATCTCGATCAAAAATGACCTTGACTCTGGCTCTACCCGAAGCGTCTAGATATTGCTCTAGTTTCGTAATAGACTCCTCTGAATCAGACAATTGAACAAACAAATCCCCATTGATGGTCATGACATCCTTTGTCGGTAAAAGCATGAGATTTTCAACACTTGGATCATTCACTATCATTAAGGAAGGGGAATAAATACAGCTTGTGGAGGGGTCTAGATTTCCAAATCGTTCCCTAGCAGAAACAAAAATAGATTCCATCCCACCTTGGGCTTTCAGAACAAATTCCCTCTCAAAAAACGCTTCAAAACTGTCGTAGATCTCGATAACATCCATCGTAATCCCATCTAAATAATAAACTTGATTACTTTGAATGTTCCCATCCTTCAATCTATAAGCGAATTGATCTCCAATAGCAGACATACCAAAAAAATAGTAGTCTGATGCATAATCTCTCCAGACATCTTTCCAGAGCTCATCCGAATTCCAGGAATCTAGCGTAATAGCTTGAGTAGAATCCGTCCCAAACAAGCGATAATAGCCACCATAAAACTCCAAGCCATTGGTCATGGAGAGCAAATTCAGGTGAGCTTGAGGAAACTGTCTGGCTTTGAGTTTTTCTAGTTCAAAAGCTGAGGCCCCACTTTCTTGTATGACCAGATCCTCACAACATTTTAAAAAATTCTTCATTTTCATTTGCTTCTCATCTCTTCATCTTTGGCTTTAGCCAAGCATAAATTCAATAAAGTCTTTTCGATAGGCTTCAGGAAGTTGCTCCTCGATAATAGCCATGATTCCTGTTAAAAAACCTTCTTTATAGTCCGACAAGTCCTCATCAATGTAGATGTCATTCTCAAACTTGGTGATTTCTAGCTTTTTCATCTGACTATAAGTAGACAAGAAAGTAGATAAAGAGGGGCTTAAGCAATAGAGCTTGGAATTCCCAGGAATCTTGCCAAATACAGGACTAAGCTCGCTAGTTAGATCACACAAAATTGGCTCATCCCCCATCATGTGAGCAAAAACCACATAACTCTCTTTCCAGCTAGTATCCTGCCATCCTTCTGATGCAGCTTCACATAGAGGGAGAGGAATTAGAGCAAGATCATAGGGAGCTCCTCTAAAATAAGCTTCTTCCTCAAAGCTCAAATGTTGGTAGAACTCTTTCAATTGACCAGACAAATCTCGCTTTTCGACATGAAGACAGTCACTAGTAAATACAAGCTCTCCTAAGCCCTTGTTTCTATGATAGACTTCTACGAATTCCTTCAACAAATTGAACATCATTATTAGACTCCTCTCACATTTTTGGGATTATATTTGGCTATTTTCAACTGACGATTACGTATCATTCTGACCGCTAGCGACAGCCTGAGCCCAAATTCGTTCAAATTCCTCTTGACTAATCTTGATGGAGTCTGATAGATCCAACTCATCTTTTCGACCATCATAGAGTAGAAACCCTACTTCTGGAACATAATCCTGTAGGCAAGAGGAAGCATAAGAGTGCCCATTCAAAACGTTAATTTGTCGACTCGCACGCTGACCAGTAAACTCTGTATAAATAACTCCTAGGCCTGACATAAACTCACTATTGCCATAATAATAATATTCTTTTTCACACATTAGAATCTTCCTTTACCATTTGTCTCTCCAAGAATGGCATTCTTTCCTCTCTGTCTCTTTCATCGACTAATTCTATGTTCATTTTCAATTTATAGAATTTACCGGTTCTTAGCCTTATTTTCCAAGACTCTCACTTCTACTTTATCCTCCGCTAAATGGAGATCCAATACTTTTTCCTGGTCTTTAAAGAATAGCGTCAAGTCTCTGGTAGAAAATTCACTAAAATAAGAGGGCAAAAATTCATCCAGAGACTCCATTTGAAACAAGACATAAATCGGTGAAAATTCCCCAAAAACTAGGATAAACTGCCTGCTATTGCCAACTAGACTTTGAATTAACCTACTTAAATCTTGAGTAGTGTGGGCAACAGGAAACTCATAAAGGCATGGAATCGGAGAATCGATAGGATTCAACTCCCCAGCATACCAAGCAATTTCTTTAGGTTTATCGGTCAGAAAATGGACATCCTTTATCCCCTTCAAACTCTTGATTCGTCTTTTCACTTTTAACAAGGATAATTTCTTTTTTAAGTCACTCATTGTTTGTGCTCCATCATTCTGAAACAGAAATTTTGCTCACAACCTCATTCTCTTTATCCAGCAGATACAGGAAGTTACTTTTTGCTTCCAGTTTACCAAGCTTAGCCCCATAATCCATCTCATGAGCAGCGCAGGATTGAATCAACTGACGGATTCTCTTATCCTTTTGCTCTATCTTCCAAAACAAATCCACCTTATCCAGCTGATGCTCCACTTGAATGGAAAAGATCGTGGATTGGATCTTCTTCCTTTTCCACTCCCAGCTATTTTCATAATCGTTTTTCTCTATTTCATTGACTACATCCTCTATCAAGGAGTATGGAATAGAGAGCTCCTGAAACACGCGCTTTACCCCTTTTAACAAGGCCTCTAAGAGCAGCTTTTTCTGTTCCAATGGACTCGAGCTTTCATAGCTAGAAAAATCAAATAAGACCTGAACAGTATAGACGCCAAGTAGGTTCATGATAGCTGGATTGCTAATCGTATCTACACATTCTACGATGATTTTCCAACAATCCTGGGTTATAACTGGTTTGAAAAGCCGTTCTACCATAGAGGTCATACATTTGGATTCATATACGAACGCTCTTCGAAGGTCTTTCCAATTCTGTCGATAGTCCTTAATTCTAGCTTCCTCGTAAGTTAGCGTAGCTGAGTCCATCAGCTTCTCAATCCTCTGTTGATTTTCCACATAGGGCTTATCTAATTCAAAATACTGTAACTTCATATTCGTGGTCTCGTAGTTTTTTTCTTGTAGAAAGGTCTAGCCTTAGGTCAAGGTCTAATATTTGTGCTCTTCCTTCACTTTTTCCCATAGTCGTGGTGTCCCTCCTAGCAATGGAGGATTGTTTGATCATCCAGAATCTCCGCAAATAAGCTAAGAATACATCTTTAAGTATCAATCTTCACAGGACCAATCTCAGCAATTCTAACTAGGTCAGAAGAACCCGATAACATCACATCATTTTGGTTTATAAAATTGAATTCAACCTTATTCTCTAAAAAGAGCAGTTCCAGTTGTCCCTTAACCTTATGAATCCCCTTAGAATAAAAATGGATTTCATCTAAATTAAAAAACTCTAAATTAATTTTTATGGCATTAAATGCACTTTTCTGCCACTTTTCAGGGAAGTCAGTTGGTAAATCATATACATAAAGGACAAGATCTAATTTGTAATCGTAATATAATACAGTATCAAGAAATACATTATTCAAGTCCAAATCACCATCAAACAAATGAATAATCTTTTCCTTCCCCACTACTTTTTCAAACCATTTCACAGTATGAACTCCTTTTTAAAAATGAATATAAGTCTTCTTTTTAAGATTCATTGTTTCCCTCTTTAAGGAAGTGACAGTTTCTCTCTTTAAGTAGATTTTAGAATAGACTAACTCTTCTGCCGTCCTTTCCTTTTGTAACGTCATTGATTAAGTCCTTGACGATAGATATATCGAACTGACGAGAAAAGTCAACAATTTTCTGACGATTCTGTTCTGGATAAAGATATGATGCAGCCAAAATAAATAAAAATGGATTTGTGACTTGACCAATATGCTCAAGGTATTTAGGCTGAGTCACATGAGACATAATTTTGTTAAAATCGTCATCTTTCAGCACAATCTTTCTCAGATAGAGTGCTGCACAAGCACCTGCAGCTTGCAATAAGTTATTCGATTCCAAGGACTCATAAACAAAAGACAAGTTCTCTGTTTCTAAATTTTCTAGATAAGCAATCGCTACTGCTAGAGAGCGATAGGTTACAGGGGTTGGGATGTCTCTCAGCAGTAATGACTTGAGATAGGGGACTTCTTCTGTGCAATCCGTTGCGGCCATGGCGTAGAGCAAGTACATTTGTGATTCCCATGATTTAGGCTTTTCCATCTCCCCTTCCAAGGCCTGATGCAAGAATGGTCCATATCCTTTTAGTCTGTCCTTTAAAATTTTTTTCGCAGCTTTTTTTATCAAGGGCGTACGTCCTGAAGTTAACTCATCTACATAGTCCATCTAAAAATTCCTTTATTTCATTTGCTTGTCCAGTTCTTCTTCCAATATTCTGTTATAAACTATACTTCCGACACAGGCTTCCCAGTCTAGGTCCTCAACTTCTTCCCTAGAAAAAATCTTAGGTTCCCGCCTACCATCTAGCCAGACCTTCCCAAAGTGAGGACCATTTGGATCTCCCCATTTAAAGGCTAAATCCTTAAAAGGGCTTGGATCAAAATCCGCTTGGTGACCAATTATCTGCCAAGACCATACTGGACTTCGATCAAACAAGGTGTAGGAATCTACAATGATGGGCTTACCCATAAATTGAGCACGACTTAGCTCCTCAACTGTTATAGTAGGACTTGCTTGAAAGATATCGAAAAATTGGATGACATGACCAACATTCACTTTTCCAAGGATTTGACCAAATACAAACATTTCCTCCGAAAATTGATAGCAAAAAATATCACCATTTTTAATAAATCGAAGTTTTGTTCGTGGCTTTTCATTCCACTCTCGAATCTTTATCTGGGGCAATTTTTTCTCCATAATTAATTCCTACTGCTCTTTATTTAAGATATGAAAGAGATCATCTCTTAGAACGATTCCATCATCTTCTATCAAATAGGCCATGTGCTCCCAGAAGGGCAATTCTTGTTCAAGGGACTTTTCCAAGGCAAGTACTTGAGCCTTCAAGTTTGCTGCAATTTCTTCGACTTCATCTTGCTCAATCTCATAAAACTTTGATTTCAAAAGAAAGATGCTTGATAGAAAGAGCGAATAAGAAGAAATAAAAGCTTGCAAGGAAGAATTGACAAAAACTCTTTCTTCTTGAAAAACTTCCCTTCCTTCTTGATTGCAAAGTAAGAAGACTTGCTCCTCTTCTCCTATTACAAAAGCACCTAAAAAACTCTGACCAAAAAGCCTATAACTCTCTTGCTCTCTCCTGAGTTCCACTAGTTCGTTAGCTGCTTTGACAAAAGAAAATCCCATTTTTGGATAATCCTCTAAATATGCCAAAAGGTTGAAACGGACCTCATCCAGACAAAATGGTTTCTCCTCTGTAGATACCACACAAAAACCTTGCTCCTTCACTAATTCATTGATATTGACTGTCATTTCTCTATCCGATCTCCTAGGTTCTTTTCACCCAATTTTTTTAACTTCCAAAGCTTGATAGCCGCATCTTTTCTGAGTCCCATAAAGAGGCTTGCTATGGTTACTGCTTCCTCTTTTTTATAGACTTGAGAACTAATACTGGCCCATCCGTCTTGTAGGCATTCAATTTTTAAATAGAAATCTCGTTCTTGTCCAAGTTTCCCTGTTACATCGTCTATTTCATAAGAAGCGGACAGCAAAGATACTGAGACAAAGTCACCCGGTCTTCGATACATCCGCATAACGGCTTCTTTCTGATTGACAGAGTGGATATCCTCTTTTGTTTCAGCCCTATCACGATCGGATAAAATCACCCACTCCCTATCATCCTCTGATGAATAAAAACGCCATTCTTTCTCAACCATTTCCTGCTCCATCTTCTAGTGCTTCTCTTGTTATCGACTAGACCTAGTTGTAAGCGACTTCCCCTAAACCATATTCTAAAATTTCAAAACTATCGAGGGAGAATTTAAGTCCTCTACCATGCTCCGAGTCCTCTCTTAGTCCAAATTCCAAACCAAAAATTAGGTCTATATCCCTTTGTTCAGACAAGATAAAAATGGATAGGAGTCTGGCGTGCGCTAGTTCTGGAAATTCCTCCTGAATTTTTTCCAAAGCTTTTGGATACCATACTGATGATTGATCCAGTAGATGATCGAGTTTTGCTTTATAAGATGGAGTCAACTCCTCATTGATAACCTCTAAAGAATCACTTAAAGCAAGGCAGACCTTTTCCTTTTCCTCTGGAATTGCTACATACATCTCGTTATGGATATCAAATTTATATTCTCTCATCACTATCTTTCTTCCTTTCGGATGCCATTTATCTAATCTGACTAGCTAATCATCAAATGGCATAAAGCTATCATGTTGCTGATAATAATTTAAAGCCTCGACCAAGTCTTGGGGACTTGCATTTGGTTTTTCCTCAAGTGCGACTGCAAGAACATCAATCAACTGCTCTCCATAGTAGACTAGTTGCAGATCTTGCTCAGCTACATCCGTCGGGTAAACATCAGAGTCTTCCACGACATCCGGATAATCGGATACCCAGTAGAGTCTAGCTAGTTCCAGTTCTCCATCCTCCTTGCCATAGAGGCAAAAATCATCTGAAGATAATTGGTCCGCTATGACCTGCTCGATTATCTGCTCTAGTGAAAGTTCTTGGTGTTTTCGCATCCCTTCTCCTTTTTAATCTCACTCTTCAACAAAAGAGTTCAAAAATTCCTCAAAAGAAGCCCACTGACCGTAGATCTCAGCTGTTTCTTCTAAAACATAGAAATACACCTTGCCATAATCCTCTGCCCTTAGAGTAAGAGCATAGTTACCCGATCCAGGATCATAGGCAAAATGGAGAAGGTCTGTAGCCCTAAATCCCTCAGGCACAGCCTCATCGTCAAACCAGGTAAAAGACTTCTTCATCTCCTCCAGTGAATCAAAGGAATTGAAAGGAAAGAGATGACGGTCATCGTGGATACCCCTTACTTGGGGCTGGCCACCGTTGTACTTGAGATAAAAATCCTTCATGACTTCCGGCAATTTCTTTCCAAGAATCTCCTCAAATTGTAAAAAATCTTCGCTTGAAATAGCTGGATCTGTGTCTGTTAATACTAGCATCCCGTCTCCTTTTGAGTCTCTCTTCCCAAAGGCTTTTTTTATTTGACCTCCATATTACAGGTCCCTTTTAGGCTATCATACCATAAGATTCCCTTTCCATAAAGCTAAAATAGAAAATGAGCCCAGCGGTTCTACTAGACTCATTTTATCCTTGTCTTTTTTGCTTATTTCAGCCCTTACTTCAAACTCCAGCCACCATCAATGGTCAGGATTTGCCCTTGCATAGCAGACGCCTTCCCGCTAGCCAAAAAGAGGCTGACTTCTGCCACTTCTTCTGGCTCTATCCAGCGTTTAATAGGGGTCTCACTAGCCACCCAGTCTGCTAGGCCTCCTGGTTCAAAGTCCGCTGCGGTCATGCCTGTTTTGACAGCTCCCGGCGCGATGCCAAAGACTTGAATACCAGCTTCTGCATAATCCAAGGCCAACTGCTTGGTAAATCCCGCTAGGGCATGCTTGGAGGAGGTATAAGCGTGACCACCGCCTCCCGCTAGGCTAGAAGCAATGGAGCACATATTGATGATGGTCCCTTGCTTCTTCTCCAACATCTGAGTCAGATAATGCCGTGTCAGCTCTACCGGAGTCACATAGTTGATCTCAAAAATCTCCTGAATCTCCTGGGCGCTTTGCTCAAGGAGCGGTTTGTAATCATCTAAAACTCCAGCCGTATTGCACAAGACATCGACCTGGGGACACCAGTCAAAAATCGGCGCCAAATCCAGGGTCAAGTCCCGCTGCAAGAAGTGAAAATCACCCGTCAACTGGGGATCCACTCCCTGGTCCACTCCATAGACCTGGTAGCCCTTTTCTAGAAAGAGGCGAGCTTGAGCCAGACCAATCCCTGAACTCACTCCCGTGATCAATACACGTCTAGTCATGCACTTCTACCCAATCTGTCGCTAAGACATCACAAGGAGTTGGACTCCACATAGAGAAACCTTCGCCCTCACCAGAAACGTTAATGAGGAAATAAGGGGTCACTTCCAGAGCCACTCCATTTTGCTCGATGGTATCAAAGAGTTGGACATAGTTCTCAGCACCACCCCAACCAGTACGTACATATTTCTTTTTTGCCTTTAGTCCAGGCAAGATTTCTTCAAATGTCATGATCTTCTCCTTTGTTTCATACTCCCTTTCATTATAACAAAAATCAAGCTTGCTCGTTGCTTTTCAACAGCAAAAAGGAGGAGCTTCCTCCCCCTTTGCACTCTACTCACCATTTTCTGTCTTGTTCTTTTTCAAAGCGCGTATCGTGAACCAATAGTAAATCATCAATCCTATAACGATGATCACCGTCGGCAAAATGATGGTCATGCTGGAATTCTGAATCCCTTGGGCCAAAGTCCAACGATGCAAGAATCCCACTACTAAGAAGGACAGAATAGGAAAGATGAAGGCACGAGCAAACTCTTCTTTCCACTGCCAGAGGATAAGTCCTGCACTAGCCCCTGTCATGATGAAGGTATCCCATGGACTAGGTACCGTCAACCAACCTAGAGTTGGCAAGAAACGGACCCCTACTATTTCACTGATGAAATAGATCCCAAGGACGAGAACGAATGCCACATAGATTGCTTTTTTTGACTTTTCTTCTGCAAAAATGAGACGACGAAGGAGATAGAATAGCAACCCAACGACTAAAAGTCCTAAAATGCTATCTGTTAAATAGACGAGGGGCTTAAGAACCAGGACCGCTTGCGAAGCAAAATCACTTAAGAGGCGATAAAAAATCACAATTCCCGAGACAATCGCCCCATACTTCAGAACAGACCGCGTGGATTCTTTGGGCATATTCTCGATGATTTGGTCTGCCATTCCCTTTGGATCCTGTCCAAAATAGTCCTTGGCTGTCAATCCATCACCGCTTGCTTGCGAAAAATCTAGCGCTAGATTATAGACCTGCTCTCTTAATGCTTTCTCCTCATATAAGAAGCCGGCAAAATTGAAATAATCCCAGAGATCTTGGAAATAAGCTTGGTCCTCCTGGCTAAAGGTTTGAACCAAAGACTGCGTTTCTTCATAATAAATAGCTGATGTCATGATGTTTCACCCTTTCTTTGGAGACGAAATACAATGAAGGACAAGACTAGTCCTATCAGAGGGAGTAGCCAGCGTAATAAATTAGCAGTTCCTGGATTCACAAAGCGAACACAGCATCCAGTTACAAAGAAAGTCACCCCCATGACCAGTAGGCTAACAGCGAGCCGTCCCTGATTTCTATAGGTCATGATCGTAAATCCAAGAAGAACCAAAAAAGCCAGAACAATCGCCCAACCATCTGGCAAAAGGATACTTCGATTCAGACTCAAATGGTCAGAAAACACGCGCTCTATCCTAGGAGACAGGATCAAACTAATCACACTGATAACAAGAGCCCAAGTCCACTTGATTTCCCCATAGCTCTGCTTGGACCAAAGCCACATCATAAATTGACTGTACACAAAGAAAATGAGTAGATCTAGCAAATATGTTAAGGGAGCAATCACCAGTGGCAGCATCCAGGCAAAATCCATTACAAACCGCATGCCAACGAAAATCGTTCCAAGAATCAAAAATAACCCCACATAAGAACCTAGCCTGCGTCTAGGTAACTCCGAGAGAACTTGGTCCATCATGGCCCTTGGATCCTTTCCGTAGTAGTCCATTGCACCAATCCCGTCTCGCTCAGCAACTTTTAAATCGCAAACCATATTGTAGAGCTGTTCACCCAGTAGCTCATCATCATAAAAATAGGACTTCACTCCAATATAAGCTATCATTTTTTTCATATAGGTTTGATTGTCCTTATTCAGGTGCATCAATTCGGCTGACATTTTTTCTGTATAATCTTCGATCATGCTTCCCCCTCCTTTTTCACGCGTTCTACTTTAATGACCAAATCCTGCCACTGGTTCCAAAATTCCTCTAGGCGCTCTCTTCCTTCCTTGGTTAGAGAGAAATATTTGCGATCAGGTCCATCCGGAGAGGGCCTCATCTCTCCTACGATGACTCCCTGCTTCTCTAGTTTCTGAAGCAAGGGATAAACGGTCCCCGCAACGATCTTATCGAAGCCGGTTTCCTTAAGACTTTGGATCAATTCATAGCCATAAATAGATTTTTTTGAAATAATTTCTAAAACACAACCTTCCAGGACACCCTTGAGCAATTGCGACTCTTTCATCCTGCTCCCCCTTTCTATACCGCATCTTTTTAGCTAGTTTGTTTTACATACTAGTCCTTTCATTATTAGTATACTCCTCCTTAGCTAGTTTGTAAAGCATAATAGTTAAAAATACTGCATGAAACTCGATTAAAACGAACATTATGACTAAATATACAATTATTTTCAAATAAAATTTGCTTTTTATAAAAAAAGGTGTATAATAATACAAAATCTTTATTAAAGGAGATAAGTGATGAAAAAATCTAAACTAGCTTTCCTTGCAGGTGTCACGGTTGCTTCAGCCCTGTTCCTTGCTTCTTGTGGATCATCTACTAACTCATCAAAGGGAACAACCTACAACTACGTGTATGGTACAGACCCTGATTCCTTGAACTATTTGACTTCAAATCGTTCAACTACAAGCGACATTACAACCAACTTGGTCGACGGTTTGTTCGAAAACGACCAATACGGTAACTTGGTCCCTGCTCTAGCAGAAGATTGGTCTGTTTCTAAGGATGGATTGACTTATACTTACAAACTTCGTAAAGATGCAAAATGGTATGACTCAGAAGGGAACAAATATGCAGATGTCACTGCAAATGATTTCGTGACATCTCTGAAATATGTAGCCGATAAAAAATCCGATGCCCTTTACTTGGTTCAAAACTCAGTCAAAGGCTTGGATGATTATGTGAACGGAAAAACCAAAGACTTCTCAACTGTTGGGGTCAAAGCTGTTGATGATCATACTCTTCAATATACTTTGAACCAACCAGAATCTTTCTGGAATTCTAAATTGACCACTTCGACCATGATGCCAGTCAACGAAAAATTCTTGGAATCAGCAGGGAAAGATTTCGGTATCGTGAAACCAAATGGTATCCTCTATAACGGAGCTTATATTTTGAAGTCCTTCACTTCAAAATCACAGATCGAGTTGGAAAAGAACCCTGATTACTACGACAAGAAAAATGTTCACATCGATACGGTTAAATTGACTTACTTCGATGGATCCGACCAAGACTACCTTGCTCGTAACTTCTCAGATGGTAACCTATCTACTGCTCGTCTCTTCCCAACTAGCTCAACCTACAGTACGATTGAGAAGAAATTCAAGGATAACATCGTTTATTCCCCACAAGATTCTACTGTTTACTACGCTTACTTCAACGTCAACCGTCAAAATTACGGCCATACGAAGAAGACATCTGATGAGCAAAAGAACAACACGAAGACAGCTCTTCAAAACAAAAACTTCCGTCAAGCTTTGAACTTTGCTTTAGATAGAACTTCATACAGCGCTCAAGTTAACGGGAAAGACGGAGCATCAAAAACTCTTCGTACCCTTCTAGTTCCACCGACATTTGTGCAAGCGGACGGGAAAGACTTCGGTACTCTCGTTGAAGAAAAACTTGCCGCAACAGGAGATGAGTGGAACGGTGTTAGCTTCGCAGATGCTCAAGATAGCTTGCATAATGCGGATAAAGCCAAAGCAAAACTAGAAAAAGCTAAGGCTGAATTGCAATCACAAGGTGTTCAATTCCCAATCCATATCGACTATGTTGTAGACCAATCTTCTAATGCTCTTGTCCAGCAAGCAGACTCTATGAAGAACTCAATTGAATCAGCCCTTGGTAAAGACAATGTCGTGATCGATGTACAAAAATTGTCAACAGACGATGCAGATAACGCTACTTACTTTGCCCAATCACCAGAACAAAAAGACTTTGATATGGATATCACTGGTTGGGGACCTGACTTCCAAGATCCATCTACTTACTTGGATATCTTAAACCCAACAGATGGTTCAACCTTGACTGGTATGGGACTTGATCCTAAGAAAGACCAAGCGCTCATAGAGAAAATTGGTTTGAACGAATACCAAGCATTGCTCGATGCTGCCAATGATGAAAAATTGGATACTAATGCACGTTATGAAAAATACGCTGCTGCCCAAGCTTGGTTGACAGAAAATGCCATGGTTCTTCCAATCTACTCTAAGGGTGGAGTTCCATCTATCACCAAGGTAACACCATTCTCAGCAGCAAATTCTGCAATTGGTATTAAAGGTGAACCAACCTTCTTCAAATACCAAAAAGTTCAAGACAAGACAGTCACAACTGACGACTACGAAAAAGCTTATAAGAATTGGTTAAAAGAAAAAGAAGAATCAAACAAAAAAGCACAAGAAGAACTTGCAAAACACGTGAAATAATCACGATAAAAACACCGGGGATTACATCCTCGGTGTTTTAAAATGTAGACAAATTGTTTCTTTATATAGAACAAATTAGGAACACATAAATAATTAAGATAATACATCCAATTAGCTCATTCAAGCATACACTGAAACTTTCCGCTGTGAGAAAAGTGCTAGAAACATTCTTGTTTCTAGCACTCGGGAGTTTTGAAACGTTAGGTTCAAAACTAAGTCATGGAACTTCCTAGAAGTTCGCTGATGTCCGTACTCACCTAAAGAAAGTTTCAAGGGGAGCTTTATCTTCACCTATTTTCCTAAGCTTCCATCGTATCAAACGCTATCTCACGACAATCTTCCGATAACTTCTAGAAGTCAGTAGAAAGACGAGAACATAAGAGATGAAAAAGACAGCACAAATGGAAAGAGTTGTTTGAAGGACCAAGCCCGCATTTGTCGCTCCTAGGATGGCAACGATTTTTGCAATCATCTTGTAGGCTACTCCTAGGTACAGGAAGGAGAAGAATAGAGGAAGGAAAAAGACGGTGAGAATCTGTTTGCGAATGGTGGTGCCGGTTTGCTTTTGGTCCAATCCTACTTGTTGCAAGATCACAAAATTATCCCGATCCTCATGCCCCTCTGAAATCTGCTTGTAGTAAATCACGAGAACTGTAGCTAATAGAAAGATCACCGATAGAAAAATCCCGATAAATAGAAGAGTCCCTGCTGTTTCACGCCACTCTTTCTCTATACTGTATCGTTCAAATCCACCAAAAAAGGTCGCACCATATTGACTCATTTTGTCTGTCGAATAAAGGTCTTTGATCAAGCCAGAAATAAAATCTTGGTTATCTTTATTTTTAGCAGTAATAGAGAATTCCAAATTTTTATCAATTTTTAGTCCCAGTTGGTTCAAGTCAGGGAGGACCAGGTACAAGCCCATTTGGTGTTGAAACAGGTCGGATTGAGGGAGTTTCCCTTGGATAAAGTTAGAGTCTAGTTTTTGTTTAATCGTGAAGGTCTTCCCATTGATTTCTAATTGTGCGTCTAATTTTCCAGGATATTGATACCCATAGGCTAGGATTTCATTTTCCCCAAGCTCAACTTTTTGACCGGTCAGTTGCTCATAAGTCGCTTGATCAAAAAAGTAGACTGTTCCTTCTGTCTTCAACTCCTGACCAGTTGATGGAGTGGACTGGTCATTCACCTCTAAGATTCTTCCATCAATCTTTCGAATTTCAGCTGACCAGTATGTTGTCTGTGCCACCTGATAATCTGACAGATGTGTTGCATCGGCTGTTTTCTTAATTTGAGCTTGAACATCCTCGATAACCGGTTCTATCTCAGCATCTGAAGGCATATGCCCCACACTAATCATGTAATCAGAAGGGTAAACAGTATCTAGGTAATTCTGCCCTCCAATAAAGATATTGAGCGACCCGGTTAAGGTGACCAAGACCATGGTGGAAAGAATACTAATGGTCGCGAGGCCCGCTGCATTTTTTCGCATCCGAGCTATTAAGTTAGAGACGGATATAAAATTCTCTGGCTTGTAATAATAGGATTTCCGACCTTTGAGAAATCTTAAGAAGGTAATGGATCCTGCGTTGAATAAGAGATAAGTCGCCAGAATGACCAAAATGACAGCAATAAAGAATCCTTGAACAGCCGCTACCGGACGCTCAACGGTTAGCGCTATATAAAACGCAATTCCTAAGAGCCCAAGTCCTAAAAGAGTTTGGACCAGCAAGAAGCGTCCCTTCTTCTCTCCTGCTTTTTTCTGTTGCATGAGGTGGAGGGAACTGTAGCGCAAGAGGCGGAAAGAATTCAACAAGAGAATGAGGCCAAAAGCTAAGGCTAACCCAAGTAAAGTGTTAAGAACAGCCCCTATCTGGAAGGTTGATTGAATGACGACTGGTAGACCCATACATTTTAGGAGCAAGGCAAAAATCAGGCGATCAAATAAGAGCCCCAAACCCAGTCCTACTCCAACTGTGAGAACATAGAAGAAGAGCAATTCCCATAAGGTCATGATGAGGAGATGCTTCTTCTCCATTCCCAGAACACTGTACAAGCCCAGTTCTTTGGAACGATTTTTCATGACAAAGCCATTGGCATAAGCCACCAAAATGATGACGACCAGCTGGACGACGAAACTACCAAAACCAAGAACAGTTCTCGCCGCCCCCCCTCCGTAAGAATCCTCTAAATGAGGGGTTGATGCCAAAGCGATAAAGCTATAGAGGATCATGGTCGTTAAAATAACAGCCAGGGCAAAGGGGTAATACAGCTTGCGATTTTGTTTGAGGTTAGAAAAGGCTAATTTACTCGATAATTTAAACATCGCTATCCTCCTTACCCGCCATAACCGTCAAGGTATCCGAGATTTCTTGGAACATCTGACGCTCTGTCTTTTCTCCTCGGAAGCTCTGGTTGTAGAGGATCCCATCCTTGATAAAGAGCACCCGCTTGGCCCTCGCTGCGGCTGCAGTTGAGTGGGTTACCATGAGGATAGTTTGGCCCATACTATTGATATCTTCAAAGACATCTAGTAACGCAGCTGAAGACTTGGAATCCAGCGCCCCTGTTGGCTCATCCGCCAGGAGGATTTCAGGTGAAGTAATGATAGCACGCGCTACGGCTACCCTTTGCTTTTGCCCACCAGAGATTTCGTAAGGGTATTTTTCTAAGAGCTGGTGAATGCCCAACTCCCGACTCACGCTCTCCGCCTTACTCATCATTTCCTTGACTGGTCTGCGAGAAAGGACAAGAGGCAAGAGGATATTGTCCTTGACCGATAAGGTATCGAGCAAATTGAAATCTTGAAAGACAAAACCTAATTTTTCCCGACGGAAACTAGAGGCATCCTTGTTCTTGATGGTTGAGGTGTCGGTGCCATTGAGGTAGACTCGCCCTTCGGTCGGCTGGTCCAGCATGGCCAGGATATTGAGAAGGGTCGATTTCCCGGACCCTGATTCCCCCATGATGGCGACGTATTCGCCCTTCTCCACGGTGAAGTGGATATCTTTTAGGGCTTCGACCTGAGTTCCTTGGAAGCGGGTTTTGTAAATTTTTTTCACATGTTGTACATCTAATAAGGCCATTTTCATTCTCCATTTCCATCTAGTTATATGATTGATATCCATAAAACTTTTTACACCTCTATTGTGACCATTTGGGGAGAGATCTACAATAAGCTAACCTTTCATTTTTACCCTGATTTCTTACATTTCTGTAAGGTATTAAAAAACTAGCTTCCTTGCGGGAACTAGTTCCTTCTTATAAGGCTGTGATGGCTGTGATCAACCCAAAGATGATCCCTGGTGCATTGGCTGCAGCAAGTGGGATATCGCGTTCTTTTTTAAAGAGTCCGTAGTAGACCCAAAGGCTACAGTTGATAGCTGCGACAAGGGGTTGTACAAAGTTTCCTTTGTGACCAGCGAGATTATCCATAATTTGAGGAAAGTAAGACACGTACATCATCACAGACATAAAGGTCGCAACCCAACCAAGAATTTTCATTTGTTTTTCATTCATTTTTATGACACCTTTCATTTTTAAAGTACGCACTATTCTAACGCTTGCCCTCTTAAAATTCAAGTACTTTTTTCAAATGTTACTAAACTGTAAAGTGTCACAATCTTGTGATTTTGCAGGAAGATGGATTTCTTTTCGAGTGAATTTTCTCTCTAGTTGCCATTTTTTGACACTTTGTCTAATTCTTTTGCAAATGTGATCGTTTTCATTTTGCGTAGCATGCAAATTAATTGCATTTTCTTCCTACTTATGCTATTTTGATACACAGAGGTAAAATTTTATGAATAAACAAAAAATCAACCAAATCGTTGGCTCGATCGGTGCCTTTATTGGGATTATCGTTTTCATTGCCTACATCCCACAAATTATTGCTAATTTACAGGGAAATAAGGCCCAACCTTTCCAACCCTTGTCAGCTGCTATTTCTTGCTTGATCTGGGTCATTTATGGTTGGACAAAGGAACCTAAAAAAGACTGGATTTTGATCATTCCGAATTCGGCAGGTGTCATCCTAGGGGGATTGACTTTCCTTACATCACTTTAATAGAAAGTGAACAAAGACTGAACTCTACGGGTTCAGTCTTTTTTGTGTATCCCTTTGAAAAACAAAAACAATCGCAGTCGGTTTTCGTACAAAAAAGCCCGCTATGAGCAAGCTAAAAAAATTGACAATTCTTTTCTTTGAATAACCTATGCTGGATTATTGTGCAAAAATATCCAAATAATATCTGATTATTATTAGAGTATATTGAAACTTTCCGCTGTGAGAAAAGTGCCTGAAATAATTATGTTTCAGGCACTCGGAATTATTGAGACCTTAGGCTCAATAATTAGTCATGGAACTTCTTCGAAGTTCGCTGACGTCCGTACTCACCTAAGGAAAGTTTCTAATTTAATTTGAGTTTCTTTTCCTAAATCTGCACAATCTTGCGATAACTCCGAGAGGTGATCCAAAAGACAACCAGGTAGGTGATGAGAAAGACAGCACAGACACTGAGGGTCACGATGAGGACTTGGCCACTATTAATGACGCCAAGGGCTTTGAGTATCAGGCGGATCATATGGTAGGCAAAGGCCAGGTGGACAAAGGCAAAGATAAGGGGAAGGAAGAAGACGGTCCGCACTTGACGGTTGATGGTCCGTTTGACTTCATCTTCATCAAGTCCCACCTGTTGGAGGATAACGAAGCGGTCACGGTCTTCATAGCCTTCTGAGATTTGCTTGTAGTAGATGACGATGACTGTTCCGACCATAAAGATCAATGACAAGAAAATTCCGATAAAGAAGATGCCACCAAAGAGGCTATTCATTTCTCTCACATTATATGCTCGATTGCCTCCATAGACAAAAGTTCCTTGTCCCTGTTGGCTACTCAGTTCATCGATCATCTTGTCATAACTAGCTGCCAGCTTGAGTTGCTGGTCTTCGTCAACATTGACATTGAAACCACCATAGATTTGAGTAACGACAGCAAGGTTCGGAAACTGAGCGACAAAGGCTGAAAGGTCAGGCACGATCAGGTAATTGAAATCCTCTGTCAGCATATTGAAGATATTTGGAACATGATCTGTGATAAAATCCTTGGTCACTTCTTCCTTGACTTGGAAGTCTTGCCCATTGATGGTAAACTGCTTTTGCCCTGTGAGAGCCTTATTGTGGGCAAAGAGGATGACTTGGTTGCCGGTCAGATCGACGTGTTCTCCTGTCATCTGCTCATAGCTAGCTGCATCAAAGACCAGAAAGACTGTTCTCGGTCTGACATCGTGTTCATCATCAGGATAGACCGTGAAGTCTGTGCCCTTTTGTGATTCGACCCCAAAGGTGGCATAGTTCATCAGGTCACGATTTTTGATCTCAAGCTGGTGCTCAGATGCAAATTCATCAAATTTTTGATTGATTAGCTCCAAATCCACGCCTTTTCCTTGAATGGAGAAATCATGTGGATTCATGATTTTCTTGATCATTTCACCACCGATATAGATGTTGGTTGCAGAGGAGATGGTCACCAATACCATGGTTGAGAGGATGGCTATGGTCGCAAGGCCCACTGCATTTTTCTTCATGCGATAGATGAGGTTAGAGACCGAAATCATGTTGTTGGGTTGGTAATAATACCCCTTCTTTTTCTTAAGCAGGTGCAAGAAGACGGTGATCCCAGCATTAAAGAGTAAGTAGGTCCCAATCATAACCAAGACAACTGCTAGAAAGAAGGTTACAATCGCAAACATGGGGTCTTTGACTGATAGCGCTAGGTAGTAGCCAAAACCGAGAGAGGCTAGGCCCAGGATGGTTTGGGGCCACAAGAAGCGAGCTTTCTTTTCACCACTCGCTTTCTCACGCGTCAACTGCAGGGCATTCAAACGAAGAATTCGCCAAGCATTGAGAAAAACTAGGAGGCCAAAGATGAGACCAAAGGTGACAAAGACCAAGATGACAATCCCAGGTTGGAAGGTGGATACTAGCTGGACCTTCATCTTCATGAGTTTCAAAAGAAAGGCAAAGATCAGCTTGTCAAAGAGGGCTCCAATCAAGACACCGCTTGAGATAGTCAAAAAGCCAAACATCAAGAGCTCCTTGAAGATCATACTGATGAGATGGCGTTTCTCAAGGCCCAGCATGCTGTAGATTCCCAGCTCCTTGGAGCGGTTTTTCATGACGAAGCTATTGGCATAGAGCACGATGATAGCTCCCGCGGCATTGACCACGAACAGTCCCAATCCAAGGGTGAAGAGTATGGGAGATCCCCCTCGAAGCTCCTGAATGTGGGGATTAAAGGTCAGGGAGTCAAAGAGGTAGGCGATGGTCACTGCTAGAATGACCGCAATCGCAAAGGGATAATAGAGCTTGCGGTTCTTGATCAGATTGGAGCAAGCTAATTTAGTGGTTAACCGAAACATCTACCCCACCTCACTTGCCATAACCGTCAAAGTATCCGAGATTTCTTGGAACATCTGACGTTCTGTTTTTTCCCCGCGGAAGATCTGGTTGTAGAGAATTCCATCCTTGATAAAAAGCACGCGCTTGGCCCGAGCTGCCGCTGCGGTTGAGTGGGTCACCATGAGAATGGTTTGCCCCATGGTGTTGATATCTTCAAAGACATCTAGCAAAGCAGCCGAAGACTTGGAATCCAGCGCCCCTGTTGGCTCATCAGCAAGGAGGATTTCAGGTGAGGTGATGATGGCCCGTGCTACAGCCACCCGTTGTTTTTGACCACCAGAGATTTCGTAAGGGTATTTTTCAAGCAGTTGGTGAATACCCAACTCCCGACTGATGCTATCGACCTTACTCATCATTTCTTTGACCGATCTACGAGAAAGCACCAAGGGCAGGAGGATATTGTCCTTGACAGACAAGGTATCGAGCAGGTTAAAATCTTGAAAGACAAAGCCTAGTTTTTCCCGACGGAAACTGGAGGCATCCTTGTTCTTGATGGTTGAAGTGTCCGTGCCATTGAGGTAGACCCGCCCTTCCGTCGGCTGGTCCAGCATGGCTAAGATATTGAGGAGGGTCGATTTCCCAGATCCTGATTCCCCCATAATAGCGACATACTCCCCTTTTTCCACGATGAAGTGAATATCCTTTAGGGCTTCGACCTGCGTCCCTTGAAAGCGGGTTTTGTAGATTTTTTTGATATGTTGAACGTCTAGTAATGACATATTTTTCTCCTTATACTAGTAGATCAAGAAAAATTCTTGGGTTTGTTGTAGGACTTGGCGACCAAATTCCACCTTTTCCAAATCGGTTTTCTTATTTGGTTTCTTAATCTTTTTGGGTTCTTTCATCCATTTCAAGAGTTTCATTTTCTTGACCTCCTTCATTTGATGAGACTATTGTATAAAAAATAAAAGGTGGTCACCATAACCTAACCTTTCATTTTTAAAATTAAATCTTACATTTTTGTCATTTTCAAATAAAAGAGAAGCTTAGGGAGAGAATCATTAGTACCGACGAATTCCCCTAATCCATGACCAACTTCTTCTCTTCAAAACGTATAGCAACAGTCGTCCCTTGGCCGACTTGAGACGTCATCTGGAGTTGGTGCCCTAGCTGATCGGCAATCTTTTTAGACAGATAGAGGCCTAGTCCCGAAGATTGCTGGGTCAAATGCCCATTGTAGCCGGAGAATCCCCGCTCAAAGACACGGAGTATATCGCTATCCTTAATTCCAATCCCACTATCTTTCATAAAAAGGGTCTGGTCTTTGAAATAAATCTCAATCCCGCCAGTGCTGGTATACTTAAGGCTATTAGACAGCAATTGCTCGATGATGACCAAGAGCCACTTGCGATCGGTAATGACGGCGACATCTAAGTCATGCAGATCCACCGTCAAGCCCTTTTGAATAAAGAAGATGGCATACTTTCGCACGACTTCTTTGACCAGCTCTTCGAGTGGAACACGCTTAAGAACCAAATCATCGTGAAAGCTTTCGAGTCTCAGATACTGGAGGACCACATTGGCATAGGAATCAATCTTAAAGAGCTCCTGCTCCATTTGTTGTCTCAGGTCGCTGTCTTCTATATTTTTAACTAAGAGTTGGCTGGCCGCAATGGGCGTCTTAATCTGGTGGACCCAGAGGGTATAGTAATCCATCAGGTCATTGTAGGTCTCTAGACTCACCGTTGTCTGCTCACGTTGGGCTTGCTGACTGGTTGCTAGTTTCTGACTCAAGACCAGTTCTAGAGGGGTCTCAGGTAGTCCCTCCCCATAGAGCACTTCCTTCCGACAGGCCTGATACCCAGCCACAGCATCCCAAATGACCAGAAGAAGACTCAAAAAAGCCAAAATTCCTGTCAGGTAAAGGAGAAAATTGCGGTAGCCTTCGAATATATAGGCAAACAAGACCAGGGATGAAAGGAGTAAACCAATCAAATAGAGATAGCGGCGATGAGAAATCAGATAGTGTTTGACAAATAAGAATTGATTATCCATTGCTCAACCCATATCCTATCCCTTTTTTCGTTTCGATAAAATGTTCCAGTCCTGCTTCTTCGAGTTTCTTCCGAAGCCGAGCTACATTGACCGAGAGGGTGTTGTCATCAATAAAGAAATCACTGTTCCACAATTCCTTCATTAAATCATCCCGAGCCACTACACTTCCAGCTTTTTCAAAAAGGATGCGAAGAATTTGAAATTCATTTTTGGTCAAATTAACCACCTCTCCCTCGTAGACCAGATCCATGGATTTGAGATTGAGGATAGCGCCCCGGTGTTCTAACAAATCTTGATCAGTTCCAAACTCATAAGAGCGGCGAAGGAGACCCTGAATTTTTGCCAGAAGGACATTGGGATCAAATGGCTTGGTCACATAGTCATCTCCTCCCATATTGATAGCCATAACGATGTCCATAGCTTGATCTCGTGAGGATAAAAACATGATAGGGACCTTAGACACCTTACGAATCTCCTGGCACCAATGGTAGCCATTATAAAGAGGAAGGCCAATATCCATCAGAATCAGATGAGGATTGGTCTGGACGAAGGTCCCCAATACATCCATAAAGTCATCAACTGCAATAACTTCAAAGCCCCACTGCTCCATGATTATCTTCACCTGTTGGCGAATGGTTTGGTCATCTTCGACAAGAAGAATTTTATGCATGCTCTTTCCTGCTCTTTCTTACTAGAGTATTACCCTTTCATTATATCAAATTATCCAAGGAGCATACATATTTTTCGCCATCTCAAGTTACAGGTAACTCCTTTCGTCAATTTCCTATTTTTACTGAGGGGCTTTTCAGGTATTTTATGCTATACTGAACATACAGATACAAAGGAGAATCTCATGTCCACGATTTTTGATTATCTAGACTATGTCGCCTATGATTCCATCTACGATCGCCCTTTTAAGGAACTCGATGTCCTGGCACTGACAGAGCTGACCTATCTTCCTTTTGATCGGATCGTGCCCCAAGGGGATACGACAAATATTGAAGTCCGCTTATCTGATGCAGCAGAGCTAGTCGATCGAACCACAGATTTCATCGTGACAGACCAACACCTGCAAATAGTCGATGTCCTAGCTACATCCAAACGCTTTAAGAATGTCAAACTTCTTAACTATGTCGACGAATATGACCCCGATGTTCAGAAGCAGTTTGCGGCGATGACTTATCGTCTTACCATGGATGTTTATTTAGTTGTCTTCAGAGGGACGGATGATACCTTGATCGGTTGGAAGGAAGACTTCCACATGACCTACATGGACCATGTCCCAGCTCAGAGACGTGCAACTAGCTACCTACAACATGTCATGAAGGAGTTCCCAAAAGGACACTTCATAGTAGCCGGACACTCCAAAGGGGGCAATCTCGCAACCTACGCCTGCTCCTACCTTCCTGATCATCTGATTGAACGGGTCGACGCCATCTACTGTTACGACGCTCCTGGCCTCAACAAGGCCATTATCGAAACGGAGGGCTATCAACGAATCGCGCACCTCGTTCACCGCTTTGTCCCGCAAGGGTCCATCGTTGGGATGATGCTGGAAGTTCCTGAGCCTGCTACGATTGTCAAAAGCCGAGCTTTTGGTGGCTTTGCCCAGCATGACGCCTTTACATGGATGACTGAGAAAGATAAATTTGTAACCCTAGATCAAACCAGTCCTGATAGCCAGCAAACCGACGAGACTCTGAAGCAATGGGTTCGCGAAACATCGGCGGATGAGCGCAAGAAGTTCTTTGATACCTTTTTTGGCATTTTTCTAGACGCCGGCATCACTTCGATTAATGATTTGATGAACTTGAAAAATTTCTCCAAGATCAAAGAAATCTTTCAAAATGCTCAGGACCTAGATCCAACAGAAAGAGAAATGCTGGAACGTCTAGCCAAGCAACTCATCGACACCCGTGTCCAAGCTTGGAAAAAATGGCAAACAGTTCCCCGGATCCTGCTTCAAATGACTGCATTTTTCAAGCGAAAAAAAGCAATCGAGTCCTCCTCACCTCTGCTTCTTGAGCACAAAGATTGACAATTTTAACTCTATTTTATAAAATGTAACAATATCGTTTACATCCAATGGTGTAAACGAATTTTTTTATAGAAAGAGAATTCATTAAAGCAAAACAAAACCCAGGAAATCACATTTCCTGGGTTTTTCGCTTCTTATTGACGATAGAAGTATTGATCTGCTGGATAGTTCCCAGCTGATTGGGTAACAACCAAGCGAGGTTTGCTCTTATCTGACTGGTCTCCATCAGGATTTTCAAAACCAATCTTAAAGAGGCCAACTGCCACTCCTGTTTCTCCCACACGTAGATCTACATAAGGGACTTTACTTGTTTTATCAGAGTTTGGCACTGCTTTTAATCTTCCTTGGCCTTTCACAGTTCCATCTTCTTGGATGACCATCTCTTGGCCTTTGGCATTGCGCCATGTCCCTGCCAGGCTTGAAAAATCTCCATTATTGATAGCCGCAATATCGAGGTCTACTTCCTTCTTAGGCGCTGGGTAAGCTTCCCACCATTTGTCCTGGTAGGCTTGGAAGGAGGCTTGATGGTAGAAGATACGTCTCAAAGGCGACACGACACCATCAGGACCTTGAACATTTTCAGGAATCAAGGTGACAATCAATTCTTGACCAGGACTTGCTCCAGTTGTTCCAGCTTGAACAAAGTAAACCTGATAGGTCGCGCCTGCTTTCTTAGGTTTCTTATCTTTATTGAGGACAAATTGGACATTGGTGGCTCCACTCCAGAAGCTCCATCCATTGTCCTGATCAGAGTAGATAGAAGGAAAGACAGTAGTCCGGTGATTGTAGTAATCTTCTGGACTATAACCATACAGCTTAAAGCCGGAATCCGCAATCTGCTTTTCAATAGATTCATTGGAATAGCTTCCCGCGAAGGTTGTCAAATCCCCATCCAATACCGCATCATCTGGATTCGTCGATTTGAAGAAATCCTTCCGATTGGCAAAGACCATCTCATGATCGGGGTCTTTATCTGACATGGTTACCGTAATAAGGGGGTCTTTATCTGTTTTGTATTTAAAGATACGCACAGTGATGGTGAAATCCTTATTTCCATCTGACTTTTTCATCTGACTAGTAGAAACCTTATTGGCTCCTTCTACTTTGAAATCCGTTGAGAAAGTTGCTGATACAGGACCATCTTCTGTCTCGTAATCAATCTTCCAAGATTTCCCATCTTTTTGAATCTTGGCCTTATCACGCGCACTTGAGACATATTCACCAGATAGATCGATGGCTTTTTCCTTAGAAGAAGACGAGGTCTTCGAGGTCTGATTGAACTCTTTTTGATGATCCGGTTGAATATTGGAGCTAGAGTAGAGATAAACTCCCCCGATTAGAACCACTGCACTCGCAAAAGCGATGATCATCCAAAGATATTTCTTATCTAATTTTTTGATCATTTCAATACCTCCTTGAAATGGTAGTTACCTAATAGTATACCTTAAATTCTATTTAAAGCAAATTTTGACTGAATTTCATAAACTTTTTATCGTTTTTCGATACTTTTTTATTGACTTATTTTTTATAAGGAGTATACTATAAGTGAAAAATAAAAAACTTTAAGGAGGCTTGCGATGAAAAACTCAAAAACCTTAAAAAATGTCATTGAAGTCTTAACGGCTTTCATTTACTTCTGTGGCTTTATGACCCTGGCTGCACTGGTCATCCACCTGCTTTCTCGGATGGGAGTGTTTAAGGATCTCATTCAATCTGGACGCTTGTCCTTTGAGGTAAATGGCATCCAGCTCTTCCCCAAACATCTGCAACCCCTCTGGCAGTTGCTCTTCCCACTAGCCTCAAGCGCTATTTATATTTTTCTTCTCCTCACTATTCGCAGCTTCCTCCAAAATCTCTACCAAGAAAAGATCTTCTCTCACTCCAACATTGATCTTTGCAACCGAGCTTGGAAGATCCTCTTGGTCTTGTCCTTTATGTCTGGTACACTTGAGACCAATGGCGATGCTTATCTCCTTCCCTTTACCTTCCAATTGACCTTTAACACGGGACTTCTCCTTGCTGTCCCAATTGTCTGGGTCCTTGGCAAGATTTTAGAGAGAGGGATTGAGATTGCTGAAGAAAATGAGCTAACCATTTAAGGAGGGTGCCATGATTATCGTCAATCTAGATGTCATGCTGGCCAAGCGAAAAATGAAATCCAATGAGCTAGCTGACAAAATCGGCATTACGACAGCCAACCTCTCCATCCTCAAGACAGGCAAGGCCAAAGCCATTCGCTTCACCACCCTTGAAGCTATCTGCAAAGAACTCGACTGCCAGCCCGGAGATATCCTAGAATACCGGCCAGATGAATAGTGACTATTTTCGGAGACTTTCCTTAGGTGAGGACGGACGGTAGCGAATCCCTTTAGGATTCCATACCTAAGATTTGAGCCTACTGTCTCAAATCTTCCGAGAGTCTGAAACGAAAATGTTTCAGACTCTTATCTCACTGCGGAAGTCTCCGTTAACATTCATTACTAAGGACTCATCTACCATCCTTGTAAAACTCAATGACGGGAACCATCTCGTCACAACAAAAGCACTCCCGCGGGAGTGCTTTTCATATACAATTATCGTTTAACCAATAATACTTCCATTTGGAACAGATGGATCAACTGTTAGGACTGTTAATTGATCCCCGTGTTCTGCGGAAAGAATCATGCCTTGGCTGACATATTTCTTCATCATTTTACGTGGTTTAAGGTTGGCCACGATTTGGAGTTTCTTGCCGACCAATTCTTGTTCATTTGGATAGAATTTCGCGATACCAGAGAGGATTTGACGGTCTTCGCCATCTCCTGCATCTAGGCGGAAGCGAAGCAGTTTATCTGATCCTTCGACGCGTTCCACTTCTTTGACTTCTGCTACACGGATTTCAACCTTGTCAAAGTCTTCAAATTTAATCTCGTCTTTTTCAGACTTGAGCTCCACTTTTTCTGGAATCCATTCTTTTTCTTGTGGTTTACCAGCAGTCATTTGCGATTGGATGTAGGCAATTTCTTCATCCATGTCCAGACGTGGGAAAATTGGAGTTCCTTTGGCAACTACTGTGACATTTTCAGGGAATCCTGCTAAGGTCAAGTTTTCAAGATCGAAGTCCAAGCCCAAGCCAAGTTGTTCCATGATGGCATTTGAGGTGGTCATCATGAATGGTTGGATCAAATGAGCCACAACACGAAGGCTAGCTGCTAAGTGAGCCATCACTGCTGCCAATTGTTCCTTGTCACCATCTTCTTTAGCGAGGACCCAAGGAGCAGTCTCATCGATGTATTTGTTAGCCCGAGAGATAATATTCCATACCGCTTCTAAAGCGCGTGGGTAATCAACCGCGTTCATTTGCTTGTGGTATTCAGCGATGTTTTCTTCAACTACCTTAGCCAAATCTGCATCAAATGTTGTGACATTTTCGACATAAGCCGGAACTTGACCACCAAAGTATTTATTGATCATGGCTACTGTCCGGTTGAGGAGGTTTCCAAGGTCATTTGCTAATTCATAGTTGATACGAGCCACGTAGTCTTCTGGTGTAAAGGTACCATCCGAACCAACTGGCAAACTGCGCATGAGGTAGTAACGAAGCGGATCCAAGCCGAAGCGTTCCACCAACATTTCTGGGTAGATGACATTCCCTTTAGACTTAGACATCTTACCGTCTTTCATGACAAACCAACCATGGCCAATCAAACGTTCTGGCAATTTGATATCGAGCATCATGAGAAGGATTGGCCAGTAGATGGAGTGGAAACGAAGGATGTCTTTTCCGACCATGTGGAAGACGGTTCCGTTCCAGAATTTGTCAAAATTTTCATGATCTTCTTGGCCATAACCGAGAGCTGTCACATAGTTAAGCAGAGCATCAAACCAAACGTAGACAACGTGTCTAGGATTGGATGGAACTGGAACTCCCCAGGTAAAGGTAGTCCGAGATACTGCCAAGTCTTCCAAACCTGGCTCGATGAAATTTTTCAACATTTCATTGAGACGGCCATCTGGAGTGATGAAGTCTGGTTGGGATTTGAAAAACTCAACCAAGCGGTCTTGGTATTTGCTGAGGCGAAGGAAATAAGATTCTTCAGAAACCCATTCTACTTCGTGGCCTGATGGGGCTACCCCACCGATGACCTTGCCATTCTCATCACGGTAGACCTCAGCCAATTGGCTTTCTGTAAAGAACTCTTCATCAGATACTGAATACCAACCAGAGTATTCACCCAGGTAGATGTCGTCTTGCGCAAGCAAGCGTTCAAAGATCTGGGCCACCACTTTTTCATGGTAATCGTCTGTCGTACGGATGAATTTATCGTATGAGATATCGAGTAATTGCCAGAGTTCTTTCACTCCAACCGCCATTCCATCTACATAAGCTTGCGGTGTAATGCCAGCTTCTTCTGCTTTCTGCTGAATCTTTTGCCCATGCTCATCGAGACCAGTCAGGTAGAAAACATCGTAGTTCATCATGCGTTTGTAACGTGCCAAGACGTCACAGGCGATGGTTGTGTAAGCTGAACCAATATGCAATTTACCAGATGGGTAATAGATAGGGGTTGTGATGTAGAATGATTTTGTCATTTTCTTTTCCTTTCAAGGCTAATGAAACCTTATGTAATAACACTTCATTATATCATTTTTAGAAGACCCTGAAAACCAAAAACCGGCTAGGTCTGCGATGAACAAAAAAAGCTGACCGAAGTCAGCTTTTTATGATTGATAACGAATCCCGCTATCTTACTTTCCAAGATAGTATTCAGAAACTACGTTCAATTTTTCGTCAAATTCGAATACCAATGGTGGGAAGTTAGGGATTTCCACGTCCATGATTTCGTCGTCTGACAATTGTTTGATGTGTTTTACAAGAGCACGGATTGAGTTACCGTGTGCTCCTACGAATACATTTTTACCATCTTTAAGCGCTGGAGCGATTTTATCTTCCCAGAATGGAAGGGCACGTTCCAAAGTCACTTTCAAGTTTTCAGCATCTGGAATTACTGAGTCGTCAAGTGAAGCGTAACGACGGTCAGTGTGTGCTGAGTGCTCATCATCGCGATCCATGTTTGGAGGCAATACATCATATGAACGACGCCAGATATGAACTTGCTCATCACCAAATTGTTCAGCAGCTTCAGCTTTGTTTTTACCAGTCAATCCACCATAGTGACGTTCGTTCAAGCGCCATGATTTTTCAACTGGAACCCACAATTGGTCAGAAGCTTCAAGAGCCAAGTTAGTTGTTTTGATCGCACGTTTCAATACTGAAGTGTAAGCTTGGTCAAATTCGATACCAGCTTCTTTGATCAATTTACCAGCGTCGATCGCTTGTTGTGTACCTTTTTCAGACAAATCAACATCAGCCCAACCAGTGAAAAGGTTAGCTTTGTTCCATTCAGACTCACCGTGGCGAGCAAAAACCAATTTTACCATTTGATGGATCTCCTTTTATTTTCCGAGGTTCCCCTCGTTTATCTATTCTATTCTACTAGATTTTTAAGGAAAAATCTAGTCTTAACAGGGCCAGATCGGAGATTTCGTGAAAATTTTATCAATTATTTTTCATTGATTTTTACATGTTGCTCTCACCAGCCTCTAAATCCTGCCTGTCCCACCATTTTTCACAAGCCAGACTAAACAAAAAACCTCTAAAAAGAGGTTTGCTTACAATTGCTTATTCTGGCATTCCGGACAAAGGCCATAAACTGTAGTTTGGCACTTGGTAATGACGTTGCCACTTTTTTCTCTCGCTTCTACTCTTACATCTGGAACTTCGATGTCAATATCATCAATCTTCCCACAAGACTCGCAAATCAGATTCAAATGATCGTGTCCCATAAAGTCAAAGTAGGTCGTGGTATCATTGCGTACTTTTATTTCAGAGACAAAGCCTTCTTCAATGAGGACCTTAAGATTGTTATAAACGGTTGCTAGACTCATATTGGGAAAGGCAGGTTTCAAATCTTGGTAGATAGCATCGGCACTCGGATGTTCCTGACTTTTGACAAGATAAGAAAGGACCGCCCGACGCGTCTCTGTAATCCGTACAGATTTTTTACGCAGGTGTTGCAATACATCTTCTACTTTTTCTTGTTGAACGGAATCGAGCCTTAAACAAGCTAGCATGGTCTTTCCCCTTTCTGTCTCTTGTTAAAAACTATTATATCACGAATACCCAAATTTTCCTAATTAGAATGTTTGTAAATAAGGAAAAGTGCAGGATTAAATTAGCTCGAATCAAGCTCCTTTACTCCCACACTTTTTTATTCTTAACTTCCCCAATTAAGGATCCATCTCATAGTTCCCAGTAAAATTTTGACAAAGAGGAACATAAAGAAGAGTTCCGCGATAAACCAGAGACCTTTCAATAGATAAATAATTGGCTTAATCATGAGCAGAACAAAGATTCCAACAATCCATCTCATGGTCCACCCTCCATTTCTCAATTTTTTCTATTATACTCCTATTTATAGGCCCTGTCTAGAAACTACTCCAAAACAAAAAGGTTCCTTCTAGCAAGCTAGAAGGAACCTTTTTAATCACAATTATTTAACTGCGTCTTTAAGAGCTTTACCAGCTTTGAATGCTGGAACTTTAGAAGCAGCGATTTTGATTTCTTTACCAGTTTGTGGGTTGCGACCTTTACGAGCTGCACGTTCACGAACTTCGAAGTTACCGAAACCGATCAATTGAACTTTTTCACCTTTTGAAAGGTATTCTGAAACAGCTGCAAATACAGCGTCAACTGCTGCTGCTGAGTCTTTTTTAGTCAATTCTGTAGCTTCTGCCACTTTTGCGATCAAATCTTGTTTGTTAGCCATTTAACAAATCCTCCAAATTTTTTTAGGTTTTACCCTTAACATCTCTATCATATCTAAAAAATGCTTTTAGGTCAAGTACTAAACTTGTTTTTATCAACATTTATCTAGGAATAAATTCCTTTACAGACGGGCTTCTATGCAAACCGAACAAGAACTGCCCAGGCATCTTCACCAGTGTGAGTTTGAATGATCGAACCTGTCTCCAAAACAGAGATTGGAGTTGCAACCAAAGGCTGTAGTTGCGCCTTCATTTGGTTAGCAAAGTCAGGTCCACCAGCATAGGAAATCCCTATCTCAGCGATTTCTTTACCAGATAAGTCTTGTATCAACTCGTCCATCCATTTTTTAAAGGTCTTCTGTCCACGTCCTTTGACAATCGGTTGCAGTTCATCGTTCTTCATTTCCATGACCACCCGAATATTCAAAAGGGAACTCAATAAACCAGTTACGCGTCCAATCCGGCCTCCTTTAACCAAGTTTTCCAGAGTAGAAACCCCAATGTAGAGTCTAGATTTTTGCTTGACCTCTTCAATGCGAGCTACAATTTCCTCTACGCTAGCTCCTTCTTGAGCCAGTTTCGCTGCTTCCACCACTTGGAACTTCATGGCTTGGTCCGTAAAGCTACTATCGATCACTGTGACATCTGCATTGGCTAAGGTAGCTCCTTGACGTGCAGCTTCCACTGTACCAGATAAGGCATGGGACATATGGATTGCAATAATTTGCGCCCCTTTTTCCGCCAGACCTTCGAAGGCTTCCGCAAACACACCTACTGGAGGTTGACTGGTCTTTGGAAGGTTCTTACTGGACTTCATCAACTGAAGGAATTGTCCTTCTGTTAATTCCGCATCTGAATAGAGGACACCGTCCACCATGACGGAGAGGGGAACGATGGTAATTCCGTATTTTTCAACAACTTCAGGCTCAATCGTTACGGATGAGTCTGTAACAATTTTTACTTGTGACATAACATTCCTACAATCTTTTCTTAGATATATCCACTCTATTATATCAAATTTTCTAGGCTTTTGTGGGACAAAGTCCTTTTTACTTACTCATCAATAGCAGCAAATCCCTCATTGAGTAAAGCAACATCGGCCTTCATTCCACTTTCATCAAAGAGAATGCCATGGAGGACGCCACCATAAACAGCTCCACCATCCATACCAATCTTCCCATCTTCGGTCAGCCAGAGTTCCTTGGTTCCAATCTTTTGATCCAAGAGATAGTGGACGGGGGTATGGCCAAAAACAATGGTCTTTCCTGTCTGATTGGTCGCTTCATGGAAAGGCTGGCGAATCCAGACTTTCTGGTAATCTGTCGTTTCGTGCCAATCAGGCAAGCTTAAGTCAAGTCCAGCATGCACGAAAATATAGTGTTCTGTTTCATAGACAAAAGGAAGCGAACGGATGAAAGCAACTAAGTCCCCACAAGTCTCTTGCACGCGCCGAGCATCCTCCACTCCATCTACTGGAGCCGTGAGGGGACGACCAAGTAGAGAGTTGATCGTGGTATCTCCTCCGTTACGTCGGTAATGGTCATAGCGTTCGGTCGGGTTATCAATCCAGGCTAAAAACATGTATTCGTGGTTACCAGCGAGGCAGATGGCCCCTTGCTGTTCGACAAAATCTTTGACCAGTTCGATAACTTTACGACTATCTTCCCCACGGTCTATCAGATCTCCGAGAAAAACCAACTGGGACTGACCATCCCAATGGGTCATCAGTTCCTCCAGCATACCTGCTTTTCCATGAATGTCTCCCACTACGAAATAGCTTCCCATATCCCTTCCTTTCTTTTTAGGATGGCCGTTTAAGCAATTGCTCTGCCTGCATGCGGGCTGCTTCTGTCACATCTTCACCAGCAAGCATCTTGGCTACTTCTTCTACCCGCTCTTCATGACTGAGCAAACGAACGGTCGAAACCGTTGAAAATTCATCGCTCACCTTTTCGATAAAGAATTGGTAATCGGCTACTGCAATTACCTGAGGCAAATGAGAGATGGCTAGCACCTGACCAAAACGTCCAATTTTATAGATCTTAGAAGCGATGGCTTGCGCCACTCGACCAGATACCCCTGTATCCACCTCGTCAAAGACGATGCTGGTCTTGCCTTCTTTGCGGGAAAAGGCTGACTTGATGGCCAACATGAGACGGGACAATTCCCCACCTGATGCTACTTTTACCAAAGGCTTAAAGTCCTCTCCAGGGTTGGTTGAAATATAAAACTCAACAGCTTCGTTTCCTTCCCGATTAAACTTAGATGGAGTAAAACGCACTTGGAAACGGGCTTTTTCCATATAGAGATCCGCCAATTCCTGCTGGATCTCTGCTTCCAGCTCTTGGGCCAGGGCATGACGTCCTTGACTCAGCTCCTTGGCCAAGGCAACCAACTGTCCTTCCATAGACTTGAGTTCTTTCTCTAAGTCTTCAGAAGAGGTGCCCCCTCCTGTTAATAGGCTATATTCCTTGCTAATTTGCTCCAGATAATCAAGAACATCCTTTACCTGACCGCCGTACTTACGAGTGATCGAGTGGATTAGGTCTAATCGAGCTTCTACCTGCATCAAGCGGTTGCCGTCAAAGTCCAAGCCATCTACCAGATCCTCCAAGCGCTTGGTCAAATCCTCCAGAGTATAGTAGGTCTCAGCCAGTTGATCAGACAAGGTCTTGTATTCTGCATCATACTCTTCGATGCTTTGCAGATCATTCATGGCCGACCGTACATTGCTAAGACTGGAAAAGTCTTCTGCGTCCAACATAGCGTAGGCATTGCTTAGAGTATCCGCAATCATCTTATGATTGAGCAGGCGTTGCCGTTCTTGCTCTAACTGGACATCTTCATCCAGGGACAAGACAGCCGCCTCGATTTCCGAAATTTGGTATTCCAGCATTTCGATGCGAGCTTGGTTTTCCTGGTTATTTTTTTGGATCTGCAAGACCTGCTTGCGCAAAGACTTATAATTCTCAAAGGTCTCTCTATAGGCCTTCTTCGTCGCAAAAAAAGTATCCTCCCCAAAGCTATCCAGCATAGAGATATGCAATGGAGCCCGCATCAGTTCTTCCTGATCGTGCTGGCCGTGAATATCTACCAAATGCTGGCCAACCGCCTTAAGAACGGAGAGGTTGACCATCTGCCCATTGATTCGACTGACACTCCGGCCATTCTGGAAAATTTCTCTGCGAATAATCAACTCCTCTGCCCATTCTAAGCCTTGCTCCTCAAAGAGCTGCTGAAGGGCACGGTTTTCATCAATCGCAAAGAGGCCTTCAATCTCAGCCTTAGGAGCACCGTGGCGGATGACATCCGTCGTCGCCCGGCTCCCCAGCATCATATTCATAGCATCGATAATGATGGATTTTCCTGCTCCAGTTTCACCGGTTAAAACGGTCATCCCCGTTTCAAAATTCAGAGCGATTTCTTCAATGATGGCAAAGTTTTTAATTGAAATTTCTAATAGCATCTCTCTCCTACCATTCCATCAATCGTTGTTCGATAAACTGAGCCTTTTCTTCCGATCGGGCCACAATCAAAATACTATTGTCATCTGAAATCATACTAAAGATGATGTCATCAAAATCTTCCTGCAGATGCCGCTTGACTAAATAGGCTGTTCCCGGTACAAGTTTAAGGGTCAAAAAGCTTCCCATGCGTTCAAAAAATTGAAGATTATTTTCTGCTAACTTGCCACTATGTTGGACGCGTGGCAATTCATAGACATAGGCTGAACCTTTTAATGGCGTTTTAATAATTCCTAACTCTTTGATATCACGGGAAACAGTCGCTTGTGTCGCAGAAATTCCTGCTCCCTTCAGATGTTCGACAATGGCATCCTGAGTACCCACTTTATTTTCTCGGATAAAGCGGCGTATTTTTTCTAATCGGTTTTGTTTACTATTCATGTTTAAAATCAGTATGGGCTTTTTCGACAACTGCCACAAACTCTTGCAGTTCAAGACGATCTTGCCCGGTATTTTTTTCTAAATAAAGTAAAAATTCAATATTGCCATGGCCCCCTTGAATCGGTGAATAATCCACTCCCAAAACGGAGAAACCATGTTCTAATGCAAAGCCTTGAACCTGTTCCAAGACAGACAGATGGACCTTGGCATCCTTGATAATCCCATTTTTTCCAATCTGCTCCCGACCAGCTTCAAACTGGGGTTTGACAAGGGCGACCACCTGGCCCCCTTCTTGTAAAATCCCATAAAGAGCAGGCAAGATGAGGTTGAGGGAAATAAAGCTAACATCAATGCTAGCAAAGCTTGGGGTTTGCTCAAAATCCTCAGACGTCGCATAGCGGAAGTTGAACTGCTCCATCGAGATGACACGAGGATCCTGACGAAGCTTCCATGCCAACTGATTGGTCCCTACATCCACTGCATAGACCAAGGCACCCCCATTTTGGAGCATGACATCCGTAAAGCCTCCTGTCGAAGCCCCGATATCCAGTGTGACCTTATCCTGCAGATCAATCTCAAAAAGGTCCAAGGCCTTTTCTAACTTGAGACCACCACGACTGACATATTTGAGTTTTTCACCCTTGAGTTTTAATTCTGTCGCTTCGTCAATTTTTTCGCCTGGTTTATCGAAGCGCTCGCCATTATGGACCGCAACGACCAGACCAGCCATCACACCGCGTTTGGCCTGCTCCCGGGTTTCAAAAAGTCCCTGCTTGTAGGCCAGTACGTCAACTCTTTCCTTCGCCATGAATTCTAAGTCTTTCTATAATCTTTTTGATTCCAGTCCCGTCGAAGTCTACCTGCTGAGAGATGCGATTGAGCAAGTCCTCACAGGCATCTAGCTCCCGGTCCAAATAATCCTGAGCTCCATCTAGACCGAGGAGGGCAGGATAGGTCGATTTTTCAGCTTGCAGGTCCTTCTGAGGGGTTTTCCCTAAGGAGGCAAAATCAGCAGTCACATCCAAAATATCATCCCGAATCTGGAAGGCCAATCCTAAATGGAGGCCAATTTCCTCTAAGAGAGTCGCGATAGCTGGCTCAAGCTCTAAGAGGATCCCTGTTGCTTGGAATGGATAGGCGAGCAGTCGCCCCGTCTTATTGGCATGGATGACTTGCAACTGGTCCAAGGTCAGGCTCGCCCCTTCCCCTTCCATATCCAAGACTTGGCCTGCCACCATCCCAGCTGTCCCTGAAGCATCCGATAACAGAGCAATCAGTTGCACCCGGATAGAAGCTGGAAGGTCTGCCTCTGCCACACAGCCAAAGGCATCTAAGAAGAGCGAGTCTCCTGCTAAGATGGCTAGGTCTTCCCCAAACTTTTTATGGTTGGTCAATTGACCACGACGATAATCATCATTATCCATGGCTGGTAAATCATCATGAATCAAGCTTCCCGTATGAATCATTTCAAGAGCGGCTGCCACCTGAAAATGAGCTTCAAGGATGGGAGCATGAAAGGCTTCCAGCAACTCCAATAAGAGCAAAGGTCGAATCCGTTTCCCCCCTGCATGGACTGAATAGAGGATAGATTCTACCAAGCGGGGAGCGATTTGTTTAGCCTCGTAGAAACCTTCTATCGCTTTTTCAACCCCTTGCAGTTTTTCTTCTAGAATCATACTAGTTCCGTTTCTGAGCCATCTGCTTGCATCACCTTGACCAAGGTCTTTTCAGCCTGATCAAGTGTTTCTTGCAAGTCTTTTGATAGCTTCATTCCTTTCTGAAACTCTGAGATGGCCTCTTCGAGGGGCACTTGCCCACTTTCCAACTTTTGGACAATAGCTTCCAAATCAGCTAAATTTTCTTCAAATTTCTTTTCTTTCGACATGCTTTACCTCTACTTCTACTTGCCCATCCCGCATGACTAGCGTCAAGGCATCCTTTTCTTTGATTGTATCCACGCTATCCAAAACATGATCTCCAGCCTGTACCAAGGCGTAGCCTCTAGCCACAATGCGACTGGTATCCAACATCAAGAGAGCTTCCGATAGGCGCTTGGCATCTGCTGCTTTTGTCTGGTAGAGCTCCTTGACTTTCAAGGTCAGCAATCGCTCCATCTGGAGAATCTGGTCTCGATAACGCTCGAGCTGATGCTGTGGCGCTTGGGAAGCCAATCGATGGCGGAGTTCTTGTAACTGGCGACTATTTCTGGTAACCGACTCTGACACAGCCTGTTTCAATCGCAACTGAATCTGATCCAGCTTTTGCAGGTAAGAATCGTACAGCCGCTCTGGCTGACGGAAGATGACCGATTGGCTTAGTTTTTTCAGGCGTTCTCGATGATAGACTAGGCGATTGCGCATAGCGGTTGCCATCCGCCCTTCCTGCTTCTGCAAATGATTGAGCAGGTCCAACTTGGTCACAGGCGTTGCCAACTCAGCCGCAGCTGTAGGAGTTGCTGCCCGGCGATCTGCGACAAAGTCTGCTAGAGTAGTATCTGTCTCATGCCCTACACTGGAAATAATGGGAATTCTAGACTCAAAAATAGCCCGCACAACTGGCTCTTCATTAAAGGCCCACAGGTCTTCGATGGAGCCACCACCACGACCGATGATCAAGACATCGAGGTCCGACCGATCATTGGCCTTTTGGATATTGGCGACAATTTCTTGGGCAGCTCCCTCTCCTTGTACCTTGGTTGGAAAAAGGAGAATCTCCACGCCCGGAAAGCGCCGCGAAACAGTCGTGATAATATCGCGAATAACGGCCCCACTCTGACTGGTAATAACCCCAATTTTCTTGGAGAACTGGGGGATAGCCTGTTTGAACTTCTCTTGAAAAAGGCCTTCTTCCTGGAGTTTCTTTTTCAACTGCTCAAACTGAATAGCTAGAGCACCGACGCCATCTGGCTCCGCCTTTTCGATGACAATGGAATAACTGCCACTTGGCTCATAGAGTTGGATCCGACCGATGACATTGATCTTCATGCCTTCTTCGAGCTCAAAGCCGAAACTCTTATAAATCCCAGCCCAGACAGTCGCCTGGATCACAGCTTTTTCATCCTTTAGAGAAAAATACTGGTGATTGGGACGCTTACGGAAATTCGAGACCTGACCCGTCAAATAGACCCGCTCTAGATAGGGGTCCTTATCAAATTTTAACTTGAGGTATTTGGTCAGACTGGATACCGATAAATACTCTGACATAGTTCCCCTTTCACACGGAAAATTCTAGTATAAATTATACCAAAAATAAGCGGAAAAATCTGATTCTACCTACGGAAAAAGCCTCAGATTTCATCATCTGAGACTTGATTTTTTATTGGCAGTTGGAAAGGCAAATTTCCCTCATCCATTTTGGAATTTCTTTACTAATCGCGGTCGGTAAAACCACGTAGGCATTCTTGCTCAAATCGTCTGCAATGCCCGAATGAAGGTGACTGGCAACTACCACGCGCTCATAGAGTCCAACTTGCGGAAATTGACCCGCAAAGCCCGCAATCATCCCTGCTAAAGTATCGCCCATACCACCCGTTGCTTGATAGGGGCCTCCAACCGATAGTTGGTAATAATCTGTCTGCCCTTGTTGCCAGATCTTAGTCTGAGGACCCTTTTGGACTAAAATACTTGCTGGAGGAAGTTGGGACAGAGACTGCCTTGTTGCTTCTTCCCCTTGATCTCCGATTGCTAGCCCGGACATGGCCTCCCATTCTTTTTGATGAGGAGTAAAGACCAGTTGAGCTGGAGGAAGAGAAAGTCCTAAGCGAGTATAGAGGCTAATGGCCCCACCATCTAGAATGAGCACTTGATGAGGTTGAACTCTTTCAAAAACAAGTTCTACAAGGTGTCCCCCTAGCTCATTGGCATTGAGTCCTGGTCCCAATAAAATGACGCCTACTTTTGCGATTTGCTCAGCCAATAATTCTTGGTCCGTCACAGCAAATGCCATGGCTTCAGGTAGCTGACTATGAAGGGAAGGGATATTCTCTCGGTCTGTCGCTACCGTGACAAGTCCTGCTCCACTATGAACCGCTGCGAGGGCTGCCATAATAATGGCTCCACCATAGGGATAGGTCCCTCCAATCAAGAGCAGACGCCCATAGTCTCCCTTATGACTAGAACGAGGACGCTCGATGATAACTTTTTTCAAAAGAGCTTGATCAATCTCTTTCATACACTACTCCTTCAACTTATCCTTACCATGTAGTACTTGATTAACCTTAGTATTCCAAGCCTGTAACCCTTCTCCCTCATAGTCTAGGTAAATCACTCTATCTTGTAATTGACAAGGAATCAAGCTTTCAAAACAAGACTTATCTTTTGAAGGAATAACACACAAATGAAGAAAGGTATCCAAATCTAAACTATCTCTTACCTTCGCAACATGATAGCCATCAAACATATAACCTGGTGCTTGAATTAATTCTTCATACAGAAAATGAAAACTAACGCCAGGAATGAACTTTTCTTGCAATTCCTCCTCAGACGGTGCCCGTCCTAACAAACGCTCCATAGCGAGTCGGTAACCCGAAGTCGTATTAGACCATCCGAACATGATATAGTCAAAATAGTCTGCTGGATCAGAAGCTGCATTACGACTATCTGTAACTAGCTCAGCCCCACTTTTACCAAATACTTTTACCGCCGACATGAGTTTTCCAGTCTGAAAAATAGCCTTAGCCACCTCAACTGTACAAGTATGACTACAATAATTTGAAGTAACCAACTTCCTCTGGATATCATAGGTAGAAGCTACAAGGCGATGACTTGGTCTGTACGGAGGAAAATAGCTATGCTCTTGCAAGTAATCATGAATTTGTATATTTAATTCATGATTCTCACATTCCACATTGGTCTGACGATGATGGTCGCGCTCATAAGCAATAAACTTTGCTAGCTTCTCCAATTCCCATTCTTTAATCTGAGGATAGCTTTCAAGGGCAAATTGATAAATTCCATCCCACTGGAGACTATAATCTGAATTACAAACTTTTACAATCATATAATCACCTCTACTTCATTATACTACAAAAAGATAGAATTAAACTTCAATTGACAAAACAGGGTTTATAATAAATAAAAAGGTCGAGAAATTACTATCTCAACCATTTTTCATCATAAACTTAATTTTTATCCAAACTACGCACTGCAGCCTGATAGGTCTGCTCCATCAGCATGGTAATGGTCATAGGACCAACGCCACCTGGAACCGGAGTGATGTGACTAGCCAGAGGAGCTACTTGTTCATAGTCGACGTCTCCACAGAGCTTCCCATTTTCGTCACGGTTCATTCCGACATCGATAACGACCGCTCCCTCTTTGACAAAGTCAGCTGTAACAAATTTGGCACGACCAATTGCCACCACTAAGATATCGGCTTTTCTAGCAATTTTAGCCAAATGATGAGTCCGCGAATGGGTCAAGGTCACCGTTGCATTTTTTGCTAGGAGAAGCTGGGCCATCGGTTTCCCAACGATGTTTGAACGGCCAATGACGACTGCATTTTTCCCTTCAACATCGATATCATATTCCCGGAACATTTCCATAATCCCTGCTGGTGTAGAGGGGACCATGATCGGATTTCCTGCCCAAAGATGTCCCATATTGAGAGGATGGAAGCCATCGACATCCTTAGCCGGATCAATGGCTAACAAAACTGCCTCATCGTCGATATGGGCTGGTAGAGGCAACTGAACCAAAATTCCATGCCAGAGTGGATCCTGATTGTAGCGGTCAATGAGGGCCAACAAGTCCTCTTGGGAAATGCTTTCTGGCACTCGAACCACTTCACTTCGAAATCCTGCTGCCAAAGCTGACCGTTCTTTATTGCGGACATAGACCTGGCTAGCTGGGTTTTCTCCTACCAAAATCACTACCAAGCCTGGGACCTGACCAGTCTCAGCCTTTAAGCGAGCGGTTTTTTCTGCTAATTCCCCCTGCAATTTTACTGCCAAGGCCTTCCCATCAATTACATGTGTCATCTCAATCTCTTTTCTATTCAATATCTTCTCTATTATATCAGATTTGTGAACCTGCTCCTAACACTTCTTGATTAGACAAGGTTATAAGAAGAAACTATAACTAATTTCTTCCAACAAAAAAGAGACTAGATGGTCTAGACTCTTGTTTGATACTTCTTAGTACAACAATTCGTAGATTTCCATTGCGATTAAGTCAATGCTATCGAATGTATAGGTCTCACGCGCTTCTACATCACGAAGAGTAAATACTGATCCATTTTCTTCATCATAGTTGTAAGCTACTTCAGCAACTACAACTCCTTCACGTTCAAAATTACGTTTTAAGTTTCCACCGTCTTTCATCATCGCTTCCAAACGGCTGATAATTCGTACCAAATGTGATTCCATTTTGATTCTCCTATTTACTTTCTACTCTCCTATTTTATCATAAAAGAAGGAGGAAATTCCAATAAAAATCAACTTTTCCGCTATTTTCCTCTTTATTCCATGCCTAAAACCGGACTTCATACTAAATTCTTGCAAACTTTTAGAATACTGCTATAATGAAACTATAAAAGTTTGACTATTTCTGACCAATAGTTTTTACACTTTTTACCCTAGAGAAAGAGGTAAGAGAATGCTTTGTCAAAACTGTAAAATCAATGATTCAACCATTCATCTTTATACGAACGTGAATGGCCACCAACAACAAGTAGACCTTTGCCAGAACTGCTATCAAATTATGAAAACGGATCCTAACAATAGTCTGCTCGCAGGATTAAACCAACAAAATCGCGGAGGACGGGATCCTTTTGAAGATTTCTTCAATCAACTAGGAAACTTCCAGGCTCCGCAAGAACCCCAAACCCCTCCGACCCAATCTGGAGGAGGCTATGGTGGTGGAAATGGCTATGGCTCAAATGGAAACGGTCGTTCTTCAGGACCAAGTAGAGCTCAAGCCAAACAACAATCAAAGGGCCTCCTAGAAGAGTTTGGAATTAACGTTACTGAAATTGCTCGTCGTGGGGATATCGATCCGGTCATTGGCCGTGACGATGAAATTCTTCGCGTCATTGAAATCCTCAACCGTCGAACCAAGAACAACCCTGTCCTGATTGGGGAACCCGGTGTCGGAAAAACAGCTGTCGTAGAAGGACTAGCGCAAAAGATTGTTGATGGGGATGTCCCTCACAAGCTTCAAGGTAAGGAAGTCATTCGCTTAGACGTTGTCAGCTTGGTTCAAGGAACTGGGATTAGAGGGCAATTTGAAGAGCGCATGCAACAATTGATGGAGGAAATCCGTCGCCGGGAAGATGTGATTTTGTTTATCGATGAGATCCATGAAATTGTCGGTGCCGGATCTGCTGGTGATGGCAATATGGATGCTGGAAATATCCTCAAACCAGCCCTCGCTCGTGGCGAATTGCAATTAGTCGGTGCGACAACCCTCAATGAATACCGAATTATCGAAAAGGATGCGGCACTTGAACGCCGGATGCAACCCGTTAAGGTTGACGAACCTACAGTGGAAGAAACCATCACCATCCTCAAAGGCATTCAAAAGAAATACGAGGATTACCACCACGTCCACTACACCGATGGTGCAATCGAAGCTGCGGCTCTCCTTTCCAATCGCTATATCCAAGACCGCTTCTTGCCAGACAAGGCCATTGACCTCTTGGACGAAGCAGGCTCTAAGATGAACTTAACCCTCAATTTTGTCGATCCCAAAGTCATCGACCAACGCTTAATTGAAGCCGAAAATCTCAAGGCTCAAGCGACGCGTGATGAAGACTTTGAAAAGGCAGCCTACTTCCGCGACCAAATCGCTAAGTACAAAGAAATGCAAGGGCAACAGGTCACTGATCAAGATACGCCAGTCATTAGCGAAAAGACCATCGAACACATCGTCGAGCAAAAGACCAATATTCCAGTTGGCGATTTGAAAGAAAAAGAACAATCCCAATTGATCAACTTGGCAGCTGACTTGAAGGCTCATGTCATCGGTCAAGATGAGGCTGTTGAAAAAATTGCTAAGGCCATCCGTCGCAACCGGGTAGGGCTTGGAACACCAAACCGTCCAATTGGTAGCTTCCTCTTTGTTGGACCAACTGGTGTCGGGAAGACCGAGTTGTCCAAGCAATTGGCCATCGAACTCTTTGGTTCTGCTGACAGTATGATTCGCTTTGATATGAGTGAGTATATGGAGAAACATGCCGTTGCCAAATTGGTCGGTGCTCCTCCAGGCTACGTCGGCTATGAAGAAGCAGGCCAGCTGACTGAAAAGGTGCGTCGCAACCCTTACTCTCTCATCCTCTTGGATGAAGTCGAAAAGGCCCACCCAGATGTCATGCATATGTTCCTCCAAGTCTTAGACGATGGTCGCTTGACAGATGGGCAAGGCCGAACGGTGAGCTTCAAAGATACCATTATTATCATGACTTCCAATGCGGGAACTGGAAAAGCGGAGGCTAATGTCGGCTTTGGGGCAGCTCGTGAAGGTCGTACCAATTCTATCCTAGGTGAACTGGGAAACTTCTTTAGTCCAGAATTCATGAACCGCTTTGACGGCATCATTGAATTCAAAGCCTTGTCTAAGGAAAACCTCCTTCAAATCGTCACTCTCATGTTAGACGATGTCAACCAACGCCTAGCCCACAATGATATCCACCTGGATGTTACCGATAAGGTCAAGGAGAAACTGGTTGATTTGGGCTACGATCCGAAAATGGGGGCACGTCCTCTTCGTCGCACCATTCAAGACTATATTGAAGATGCCATTACAGATTACTACCTAGAAAATCCTAGTGAGAAAGATCTGAAGGCTGTCATGACCAGCAATGGGAAGATTTGTATCAAAGGAAAGAGCAAACCTGCGAACGAAGCAGAAAAAGTAACTGAATAATCGCAATCCACAGAGAGATTCCTAGTAGCTACCAGGAATCTCTCTTATTTTCATCTCCTACTGCTTTTTATGTCCATCTATGTTATAATGATAAAAAAATAAGAAGCGAGTATCATTATGACTGTTGCAACTTTTGGAACAAAAGAAGAAAATGTTGACTATGTCAATCGTTATGGAGTCTATGCGGTGATTCCAAATTCAGCAAAGGATAAAATCATCCTGGTCCAAGCTCCAAATGGGGCTTGGTTCCTACCAGGTGGTGAGATCGAGGCAGGAGAAGATCATTTCTTGGCACTCGAGCGCGAACTGATCGAAGAGCTGGGATTCACTGCGACCATCGGCGAGTATTATGGACAAGCAGATGAGTACTTCTACTCCAGTCACCGCGACACCCACTACTACAATCCTGCTTATATCTATGAAGTAACTGACTTTGTAGAAGCTCAAAAGCCACTAGAGGATTTCAATAACATTGCCTGGTTCCCCATTGACGAAGCCATTGAAAAGTTGAAAAGAGGAAGCCATAAATGGGGAATCAAAATGTGGAAATCTGCCCAAAAATTGTAAGCGACTTCTTTCACAAAATAAAAAAAAGTGCTATAATAAATGGAGAAAGAGCTTAGGAGGATCTCACATGAAGCTTATGAATACAACAAATAGTCATGCTAATTTGGTCAAAAGTCAATTAGAAAGTACCGATGCTACCCTTGTTGAGGTCTATTCAGCTGGTAACACCGATGTTATCTTTACCAAAGCTCCTACTCATTACGAATTGCTGATTAGTAACAAACACCGTGCCATTCGTGAAACAGAAGTTGAAAAAATTCGTGAGTTCTTTTTAAAACGCAAGATTGATCTCAAAATCATCGACCAATCCACTATTAAAACGCTCTACTCCGATAAACTGATCGAAATTTCTTTCCCAATTATTTAGTAAGGCTATTCCGCCTTACTTTTTTATTGCCCTGACGATGGATACGATACACTATTCTAGCCACCAAAAAAGAAGTTCCGTTATGGAACTTCTTTTGATTTCTTTTATTTGGCTTCAAAACCTTCTGCAACTGCGTCTGCAAAATTTTCTTCAACGATGCTTGCACAGTGGTCACAGATAGTTGCATGGTAACTACGTTCTGCAGTTGTTGGGTCGATACGACGGCAACGGTCACAAACCTCACCAGCAGCACGGTCAACTGTAAAGGCTACATCTTCAAAGGCCACTGCACCTTCTGGGGCTGGTCCTTCTGCGATGGTTAATTCAGAGACAATCAAGAGTTGTGCTACATTGCTATCAACAGCTCCAAGAAGAGTTTTCACAACTTCGTTTGGATAAACGGTCAAGCGAGCTTCAAGAGATTTACCGATGACTTTTTCGTTACGCGCTTCTTCCAAGGCTTTTTGAGCTTGGCCACGGAAGTCCATGAAGGCTGACCAGGTATCCAAGATTTCCTCTTGGTTGGCAAATGTTTGAGCTTCTGGTAATTCTGACAATTGAACGAAGTCTTCCGCTTCAAACTCTAGATATGACCAGATTTCCTCTGCTGTGTGAGGAAGGATCGGTGTCAAGAGTTTAGTGATTTTTACAAGGATATCATAGAAGACCGTTTGCATTTGACGGCGTTCAAGTGACTTAGCCCCTTCAATGTAGACAACATCTTTGGCGAAGTCAAGGTAGAAGGCAGACAAATCAACGTTGATAAAGTTAACAAGTGCTTTATAGATTGTCAAGAATTCAAAGTCAGCATAAGCATCACGAATGATCTTGACAAGCTGGTTAAAACGAATGGTCATGTACTTGTCAACGGAACGAAGTTCTTCGTAAGCTACTGCATCCTCAGCTGGGTTAAAGTCAGAAGTATTGGCGATCAAGAAACGAAGAGTGTTACGGATCTTACGGTAAGTCTCAGAAACTTGGCTTAAGATATCCATAGAGATACGCACATCGTTGCTTGAGTCAACACTGGTTACCCAAAGACGCAAGATTTCAGCACCAAAATGTTTTTCAACATCGCTTGGAGCAATGGTATTTCCAAGTGATTTAGACATCTTCTCACCTTTACCGTCAAGGGCAAAACCTTGTGACAAGATTTGTTTGTATGGTGCGACACCATGATTCGCCACAGATGTGATAAGAGATGAGTTGAACCAACCACGGTATTGGTCTGAACCTTCAAGGTAGAGATCAGCTGGGTATTTGAGTTCCGGACGGTTCACTACAACCCCATTCCATGATGAACCTGAGTCGAACCAGACGTCCATGATGTCTGTTTCTTTCTTGAACTCTCCATTTGGTGAACCCGGATGGGTAAATCCTTCTGGCAAGAGATCTTTAGCATCCCGTTCCCACCAGATGATGGAACCGTTCTCTTCAAAGAGTTGAGCTACATGTTCGATGGTTTCAGCCGTCATGATAGGTGTCCCATCTTCAGCGTAGAAGATTGGGAGTGGCACACCCCAAGCACGTTGACGAGAGATAACCCAGTCACCACGGTCACGGATCATGTTGTAAAGACGGACTTTCCCCCATTCTGAGTGGAACTTCACTTTTTCAATTTCATCTAGGATATCTTGACGGAATTTCGATACTGAGGCAAACCATTGTGGCACAGCACGCCAGATGATTGGTTTTTTCGTACGCCAGTCAAATGGGTAGGAGTGAGAGATTTCTTCTTGAGCAAGAAGAAGATTTCCAAGTTTTTCAATAACCGTTGGTACAACCTTGTCGTAGAATTGACCTTCGAATTCCTCACCCGCGTTGGCCATCATGATCCCGCGTTCGTTGACAGTTACAGCAACTTCGAGACCATTAGCAACACCGACATTGTAGTCATCTTCACCAAAACCAGGGGCTGTATGGACGATACCTGTACCGGAGTCTGTTGTAACGTGGTCACCAAGGATAACAAGTTCATCTACTGCTGTGTCCCATGGGTGCTCTGTCACGATATGGTTCAATTCTTGACCACGGTAAGTCGCCAAAACTTGAACATCCGCCCAACCAAATTTTTCAGATAAGCTGTTCAACAATTCAGCAGCAACCACAAACTTACGAGCTTCACCAGCAGGTTGAACCAAAACGTAATCAATATCCGCACCAACAGTCAAACCACGAGAAGCAGTGATAGTAAATGGAGTTGTTGTCCAAACAACGATATAAGTATCAGTGTCTAGGACACCTTTGCCATCTTTAACCTTGTTGGCATAATAAAGTGATGTTGATACCAAGTCATGGTATTCAATTTCCGCTTCAGCAAGCGCTGACTCAGAAGACCATGACCAGTAAACTGGCTTAGCTCCACGGTAGATATAGCCCTTGTTAGCCATTTCACCGAAGACACGGATTTGCGCCGCTTCATAATCAGGCGTCAAGGTCACATAAGGATTTTCCCAGTCACCTGAAACACCCAAGCGTTTAAAGTCTTCGCGTTGTTTATCTACTTGAGAAAGGGCGTAGTCGCGGCAAAGTTTCAAGTACTCAACCAAGTCCATTTCTTTGCGTTTGACACCTTGTTTAGCCAAGACTTGCTCGATTGGCAAACCGTGTGTATCCCAACCTGGGATGTACGGTGCATAAAAACCTGACATAGACTTAGAACGAACAATGATATCTTTTGAAATCTTGTTCATGGCATGTCCTACGTGGATATTTCCGTTGGCATACGGAGGGCCATCATGCAAGGTGAAATGTGGTTTTCCTTGGTTCAATTCTTGACGACGTTGGTAAAGCTTTGCTTCTTCCCATTCTTTTTGCCAAACTGGTTCTTTTGTAGGCAGACCAGCCCGCATCGGGAACTCTGTCTTCCCTAAATTCAGTGTTTCTTTGAGTTTCATGGTGTCTCCTCTAAAAAAATAATTCTACAAAATAAAAGACCACGACCTCGCCAAAAAGGACGACAAGTCGTGGTACCACCTTCATTCAAGAAAGAGAGTACTCTCTTTCTCCTCTTTTGTCGCTAACGCTGACCAGCGTTAGTGGTTACTCATTTCACCACTAAGATTCGTAAAAGGATCAACCTTAACAAAGGAAGTGCAAGTCTTCCACCATCACCTGCTCGCTAAAACTATTTGATAAGGTCACTGTTTTTACAGATTATAAGATTGAAACAGATTCACGTTCTCCTTCTTCTGGAGCATCGATATCATCAGCTTCAGGAGTTTCTAAGATAACATCAATAGAATCTTGATCTTCATGATTTTTTTCTGCTTCTTCCAATGCTTCTTTCACTTTTTCATTCAATCCTTGAAAAGCTTGAGTTGCGCCTAACTCTAAGTTAGCTGCCTCAATACGTTTTTGCAATTCTTCAATTTCAGCTGAAGTAAATTGACGTGTCAAATCAATGTTAGCATCTTCTGAATGATGATGAACAGATTCACCCAAAGCTTTCTCAACAATTTCACGAAATGCTTCATCACTTGTTTGAATATACATAGCAGTTGGGCGAAGAATTTCATCCCATTCTGGTGTATCAATAATGCTCAATTGACTTTCGATAGTTGATTTCAAACGTTGATGGAAGACGCGTGTCTTATTCTTCAATTCTTCCGTTTCTACAGCAACTTTTTTGGCATTGTCTGTAGCATGACGGAGAATTTCATTTGCTTTTGCTTTTGCTTCTTCAACTAAATGGTGAGCATCTTGCTCCGCTTGACGAACAATTGTTTCTGAGCGTTCATTTGCCGCATGTTTCACACGTTCTGCTGTATCTTGGGCGATCAATACTGATTGACTCAAGGAGTCTTTCATTTCGTCAAAGTAGTTCAAGCGTTCTTCCAACGCACTAATTTTTGTTTCCAATTCATGATTTTCACGAACTAATTTTTCATAGTCTCGGTAGACCATGTCTTGAAACTCTTCAACTTCTTTAGCATCGTAGCCTCTAAATTTTACATAAAAGCGTTTATCTTTGATTTCTAAAGCTGTAAGTGCCATAGTTCCTCCTTATTTTCTACTGGAAAATACTTCAACCGTTAATTTGTATTTTCCACTTTTTGATAGGCCATTTTCTGATAGTATTTTAAATCGGCCATACTTTCGAACACTAATTAAATCTGCTACTTGGATCATCCGACTAGGATTGTCAATTGTGGCATAGTTTACCTTTACCTGGCCAGACTGAACTAATTGAACAGCTACAGACCGAGCAAGCTTAAAGGTAGAAGCTACTAGTTTATCAAGTCGAACACTAGTAACCAATAGGTCTTTAAGTTTGGATGGTTCGTCTACGCTGATCCGTTCTCTACAGTCAACCTCACGAATCTTGACAGATACTTTTGCGATCTTCTTAAGATTCTCTTTGAAATAGGAGGAGAAACGTTGATCCACATAGATATGAATCTTCCCTTGTCCAACTAGAATATCTCCAAAAGACTTTCTTTCTATGCCTAATTGATGGAGAAGCGAACCCAAAACTTGAGAGTGACTTAACCGATAAAACTTATCCGGATAGAGAACTTCTAACAGGCTAATTTCAAAATCAGATGCCTCTAACTGATAGTAGCTAGGAGCTAGAATCACTCGTGCATATTCTGTAGGATAGATTTTTGCACTTGAAAAGACCTGCAAACCGTGGTGGGCACCAATTTGTCGTAAAATATCAACCTGATGTGGATTTAAAAAGGATGTCAGTTCAAAACTATACTGTTGCTCCACCCGAGCTACTAATTCTAGAACTCGATCGATAAAGACGTGGGCTTCTGGACTATAGTGTTGATAAAATCCCTTGGTCATATGAACTGCACCAAAAATTGAAGGACAAATCGTTCCACTACGGATAGAGCAAGTAAGGCAAACATGACTGTAAAGTCTAACCCACCAAATTGCAAAGGAATCTTTCTAAATAGGCTCAAAAATGGTTCGACGATCCGTTGAACCATTTTAGCTAAAGCCGATTCTGATGCATTTGGAAACCAACTAAGCAAAGCATAGATGATTAGTACTAGCTCAAAAACCTGAAAGAAATTTCTAACTAATTGTAGGACAAACATATTAACGATTTCGTTTCATATCAAAGTCGTACTCAGCAACTTCGACATCATTTGGAAGGCGAATATCTTCAATGTTCACAACGACATTGATTGGTGTTAATAAGTACATAGTACTTGCAACACGACGTAGATTCCCGGCTAATACATAGCGAGCACCATCCAAATAATCCAAACATCTTCTTGCTTGAACTTCTGTCATGTATTGGAAATCGATAAGAATACTTTCGTTTGCCAACAACAAGTCAACAATTTCAGTTGCTTCTTCATATTTACGAGGGTAGCGTACATCAATCGTAATCTTCTCATCTGCAGCAGAACGATTTTTTGCCAACTCTTGTTGCCGTTGATGAAGTCGAGTAATATTTTCAGAAGATGATTTTTGAGATGAAGCTGATTCAACCACTGCTGTAGAAGCTACTTGTGGACGACTTACTGCAACAGGAGTAGATTTCTGCTCCTTGGCAGCTACCATAGCTTTTTGACGTGGTTTTGATGATGGTTGTACTGGTTTAGATGATGGTACAGGTTGGCTAGCACCGACTGCTTGAGCAGGCGCTTCTTGCACATCGTACTCATCTCCATCTTCAGTAAAATAATCAATCAATCGATCAAATCTATCTTTAAATGACATAATTCTTTCCTATTTGAAAAACGAGGTCCCAATTCGCACAAAAGTCGCACCGTTAGCAATCGCCAGATCATAATCACGACTCATTCCCATGCTTAACTCTGTAAAGGACATATTTTTCAACTGTTTCTTTTGTAATTCTTTTTGAAGTTGGTGAGTTGCTGCAAATATGGCTTGCAACTCGTCCTGACTTGCCTCAAAAGGAGCCATCGTCATTAAGCCAACAATCCGTAGGTTATCCAAGCCTTCTAGTTCAGGAAGAACCGCATCTAGCTCTTCAGGAGCAAATCCATGCTTGCTTTCTTCTCCAGAAATATTGACTTGTATAAAACATTTAATTGGGTGACTCGCCCTTTTTTGAATTTCTTGGGCAAGCTTCATAGAATCTAAAGCATGGAAGTAATCTACAAAATTGATAACTTCTTTTACTTTACGACGTTGGAGACTACCGATCAAATGCCAGATCAGTTCCTCATCTTTTAGAGCTTGGTATTTTTCTAGAAATTTATCAACACGGTTTTCACCGATATGACGGACTCCTGTATCAACCAGAGCCTTAGCTTGGTCGATACCAACATACTTAGTAACAGCAATTACATTCACCTGATCAGTGCGGTTTGCTGTTTCCATTGCTTGTGCAACCTGCGAGAATATACGCTCTTTATTTTCAATCAGATTCATTCTTAACGATTACGGAAAAATGGTGGTGTTTCCAACTCATCATCTTCTGAAGAAGAATCTACATAGCGTTCTACTTGACGACCAGTGCTAGCATCAGACTGGCGTACAATGTTTTCACGACGAATGTCCCAATCTCCAAACGCAGATCCACGAGGTGTTTCTTGTTTAGCACGTGATTGAGGAGTAGGCATGTCAATTTCTTCCTTCAAATCGAATTCGCGATCGAATTGTGGAGTTTGTGGACGTTGTTCACGTGGTCCAGTTTGATAGTAACGTGCTGAACTTGGTGCATGAGATGCAATTCCACTAACTCTTTCAACTTTGTCCTGACGAACACCAGTTGCAACAACCGTTACGCGGATTTCATCTTTCATTGATTCATCAATAGATGTACCGAGCCAAATGTTTACGCCATGACCAGCTGCTTGGTTAACAATTTCAGAAGCTTCTTCTGCTTCAATCAAGGTCATATCCAAACCACCAGTAACGTTGACGATCACGTCTTCAGCACCGTCAATGGTTGTTTCAAGGAGTGGTGAGTAGATAGCTTTACGAGCCGCTTCAATGACACGCTCTTCACCATTACCTACACCAATACCCATCAAGGCATTTCCTTTATTTTCCATAACAGTCTTCACGTCAGCGAAGTCAAGGTTAATCAAGCCTGGGCTTGTGATCAAGTCAGTGATCCCTTGAACCCCTTGGCGAAGGACATTATCTGCTTCACTCAAAGCTTCAAGAAGTGGTGTTTTCTTATCTACAATTTCTAACAAGTTGTTATTAGAAATGATCAACAAAGTATCCACATGCTCGCGAAGTTCATTGATCCCTTCGATTGCAAAGTTTCCGCGTTTAGTTCCTTCAAATCCGAAAGGACGAGTTACAACGGCTACTGTCAAAGCACCAACAGCTTTAGCAATACGAGCGATAACTGGTGCAGCACCTGTACCAGATCCTCCACCCATTCCTGCAGTGATGAAGACCATGTCTGCACCTTGCAAAGCTTCTGTCAATACTTCTTCACTTTCTTCTGCAGCTTTACGACCAACCTCAGGTTGACCTCCAGCACCCAAACCACGAGTCAATTTAGGACCCAATTGGATAACTGTTTCTGCTTTTGCACTTGAAAGTGCTTGTACGTCTGTGTTTGCTGCGATGAATTCTACACCAGCAACTCCTTCGTCAATCATGCGGTTGATGGCATTGCCACCACCACCTCCGACACCGATTACTTTAATAACTGCGCCTTGTGTCGCTGCTGTGTCAAATGAAAATGTCATAAATGCTTACACTCCTTAATCAAACATATTACCGATAAAATTCTTCATTCGGTCTGTAAAGGTAGTTTTTTCTTCTTGTTTTTGTTCTTCAACTGGATGTTGTTGCTCGACGTTAACTACAGGTTCAATTTCTTCCGGTACATATGCTGGAACAACTGGTTGCTGTACGGGACGCTCAAATTGAATTGGTTGCTGACGAAGACGTTGGTCTCCATGTACAGCAGCCTGAGCAAGAATATCTACATCTGTTAGATTCCCTGCATATTCAGACAAACTAATCACGTGGGCAAAAGCTGGATTGCGGATACCAATTTGATTTGGAACATACAATTTCACATTTACACCAAAGACTTCTTGCGCCAATTCTTCAATACCAGGGAGAATAGCGCCACCACCAATGATGACAATTCCTCCAGGCAAATCAAGCAAATGTCTTCTTTCAAGATCTTGTTTGATTTGGTCGAAGATGTGTTTGATTCGTGCTGAAATAATTTCTGCCAAATATTTTTCAGATACTTGAACAGGTTCTACTTCACCGATTACTTCAACATGGAAGACCTCATCTCCCACAGATGGAACATAAGCTTCTCCATAGTTGAACTTCAAGCCTTCTGCTAATTTTTGAGAGGTTTTCAATACTTTAGAAATATCTTTTGTAACATAGTCGCCACCTTCTTGGTAGATATTTGTAAATTGAAGTTCTTGATTACGAACAGAAGCTACTGTCGTTTGTCCTCCACCTAAATCAATGACGGTCGCACCAAACTCTCGTTCTCCTTCGTTCAATACAGACTTAATCATTGCAAGTGGTGAAATAATGATGTTCTCAACTTGCAATCCAGCACGTTCAACTGTTTTCCGTAAATTATGGAGGACAGTTCTAGGACCGGTATACAAGAGTCCACGCATTTCCAAACGGATCCCCATCATTCCACGTGGATCGCGAATTCCTTGGAAACCATCAACTGTAAATTCTTCTGGAATAAAGGTAATGACTTCACGGTCTGGAGTCATACTCTTTGTTAATGCAGATCTGACAACATTTTCAACATCTGCATCTGTAATTTCTTTTGAATCACTGGTTACAGGAATCATTCCTTGAGTTGCTTCAATTTGAAGAAGGTTCGCTGGCAACCCAACGTTAACAAGATTGATTGAAATTCCTGCTTTTTCTTCTGCTTGGCTTACTGCACTTTTAATCGCATTAGAAGCAGCCTCAATATCAACAATAATTCCATCTTTGACGCCAGCACTTTTCGCATTGCTGACTCCAATTACATTCATTTCTCCATTGACATGTTCTGCCACCAATACTTTTATTGAACTAGTACCGATATCTAAACCTGTAAAAAAGCCGTTTCTAGCCATTACACCAGTCCTCTCTCTTTTGTTTTCCTATACGTCAATTAATAGCTCCATTTTAGTTAGAACTATCCAAATTTCATTATAACACAAAAATGCCCATAGTGGGCATATTTTCTTTATTTATTTCAGATAATTTATGAGGGTTTACTCAGCGGGAACTTCTTCGTGTTGCTCGGTTACGACTGCACTCTCATCAGAATCTGTCGAGTTAGCATCAGCTTCTTCTGTTTTGTTCCCTTCCCCTTCTTCTTTTTCTTTCTTTTCCTGAGCTAAAGTAGCCATTGTTTCTGCATTGTAACTGTATATACCTGCTTCCATGTCAATGACACTGTCATCTTCAATTAGCTTGCGAATTTGATTGTAATAAGGCAATTTACGCTTGATCTGAGATACAGGCACTAAAACCTTTGTGCCATCCTTCATGGTCAGCGTCACTAAATCCTTAGTCACCTTGCTCGGTGTCAAGTCCACTGACTCAATTTCATCGCGCACAGAAGATGGTATTTTCCCCAGTTGTTTCACAAATTGTCGGACCAATTCACGATCAGAAAAACGAACAGTCAGGTAAGCCTTGGGAAGCTGATCAGCAACAACTGGTGTCTCTACCACTTCCCCATTTTCTAAAATAGGATAATGATCTTCCTCCGTCACATAGTAACCAAAGACCTGGTGTTCCTCAACCTGAACCTTAAAAGTCGTAGGGAAGGCATAAGTCATCGAAATATCTTTGACCCACGGACTCGCTGCCTTCATATTGGCAAGATAGCGATCCCGATTCAAAAAAGTTGTCAAGGTATAATCCCGATCTTGGATCTGACTCTTTTCAAACAACAAAGTCTGATCCGCATTTTTATTCCCTGAGAATTCGATGATTTTTTGCTTAGCTAAGGGTGTTAAAAGATAGACAGAAAAGACTGCAATCAAGGTACTGATCACCAAAACAGGAATAGCTCGATAGATGTGACGTCTCGCAATCTGACCTTCCTTTTTGGTCTTCTTCGCTAGTTCCTCTTCTTCGAATCTATCTTCTGAAGGCTCTGTTAGGTAGATGATTTTTTCTTCTTCATTCTCTTCGTCTATTCCGTCAGGAAGTGTTTCTTGCAATCCCTCCTCAGCTACACCAGCTACGTTCTCATCTTCCTCTACTTCTGCAGACTCGCCATCTTGCCCACCTGCTTCTGGATCTTCAGAAGGAATTTTTTGATTCAGAAGTTCCTGTCTTTCCTTCTCTTCTTGTGCCTTCTTTTCTTTTTCTTCTTGCTCTTCTATTTGTTTTTTCTTTTGATACTCCTGGTTCCGTCTCTGCCATTCAGAGAGCTTCGTGACTTCCTTAGGAGTTTTTTGGTTCTTCTTATCCGTCATTTTTTCCTTTTATTAATTTCTTGATGGACTAGGTTATAAAATTCATCCAAGGAAAGCAATTCATTCGAATCCTTCATCGCTTGATGATAGCTTTCTGCCCCTTGGAATATTTTATCCATCGTTTCTTGCAAACGATCCATGCTCAAATCTGGCTCAGCGATGGTTTCTGCATAGCCTTTTTCCACAAAGTATTGAGCATTTTCAATCTGATCTCCCCGACTAGCCTCTTTCCCTAGGGGAACGATGATATGGAGCTTATTCATGGCCAAGAGTTCAAAAATCGTATTGGCACCTCCACGAGTCACTACTAGGTCTGCCTTTTGGAGCAAAGGAAGATAGTGATCCGTCACGTAGTCCACGCGATAAAGATGAGGTGCTTGTTCATTCAAAGAGGAGTCCCCTGTCAAATTAATGACATTGTATCTTGCTAGCAAGGTTTCTCGATTTTTTGTGACAAACTCATTGAACACTCGTGCACCAGCAGAACCACCCACAAAGAGAAGGGTTGGCAACTGTGGATCAAATTGAGCAAATACTGCTTCCAATTCTTGTGGGATTGGAAGTTGTTCCTGACGAACCTTGGTCACAGCTCCCACATGTTGGGCTTTCACTAGGCTTTTTGGCTGTTCAAAGGTTGTGAACATTTTCGTTGCAAACTTATAGGCAATTTTATTGGCCAAGCCCATGGAACGGTCAGATTCGTGGACCAATACAGGAACGAAGCAAAGTCGCGCAGCCACTACCGGAGGAACTGAAACGAAGCCTCCTTTAGAAAACAAAACCTGCGGCCGTACACGAAGCATGATCCAAATCGATTGGAGAATCCCCCAGAAGACCTTGAAAATATCCAACATATTTTGCCAAGAAAAATAACGGCGCAACTTGCCCGTTGCAATCGAATGGAAATGGATGTCCAAGCCAGACTTCAAAATCTCTTGGTGTTCAATCCCCTTCTTGTCCCCAATATAATGAACTTCCCAACCGTCCTCGATGAAGCGAGGGATGAGGAGAAGGTTCAAGGTCACATGCCCAACTGTACCTCCCCCTGTAAATACTATTTTTTTCATATTATTTTTTCAACTCTTCTACTGTTTTAAGGAACTCATCGCCCCGTACTTCGAAATTCGCGTACATATCCCAGCTGGCATTGGCTGGACTAAGCAAGACGATATCACCTGGCTCAGCTATTTCAAAGGCTTTGCGCGTTGCATCTGCCACATCCGTCGCATCTAGATAAGCCACACCCGCTTGATCCGCTGCTCGTTTCACCCGTTCAGCAGACTCTCCAAGGATGACCATCTTTTTAAGACCAGTAATATCTGGCACCAATTCGTCAAACTCATTGCCTCGGTCCAAGCCACCAGCGATTAATATGACATGAGCGTTATCAAAGCCAGACAAGGCTTTTTGGGTTGCTAAGATGTTGGTAGACTTACTATCATTGTAGAATTTCACCCCTTCAATCTCAGCTACATACTGCAAGCGGTGCTTCACCCCGCCAAAGGCTGATAAGATTTCTTGGATAGTTTGATTGTCAACACCACGAAGTTTGGCCACTGCAATGGTAGCTAAAGCATTTTCTACATTGTGGCTGCCTGGTACTCCAATTTGGTCTGCTCGCATGACGGCTTCACCTCGGAAGTAAAGGACACCGTCCTCTAAATATGCTCCATCTACCTTTTCTTGGGTTGAAAATGGCACCACAGTAGCCTGTGTTTGCTGAGACAAGTCTTTGGCTAGATCCTGATTAAAGTTTAGTACCACAAAATCCTTGGCCGTCATATTCTTTTGAATTGCCCATTTTGCAGCTACATAACCTTCGAACGATCCGTGGTAATCCAAATGTGTCGGCATGAGATTGGTGATGACTGCGATTTCTGGATGGAAGGCTTCAATCCCCATCAATTGGAAAGAAGACAATTCCATCACCAATGTGTCTTTAGCTGTCGCTGTTTGAGCGACTTGACTAGCTGGAAAACCAATATTTCCAGACAAGAGACCGTTTTGTCCAGCGGCAGTTAATACTTCTCCAATCATGGTAGTGGTGGTTGTTTTTCCGTTTGAACCAGTGATTCCGATGATTGGCGCTTCTGAAATGAGGTAGGCCAATTCAACTTCGGTCAAAACAGGGATGCCTTTTTCAAGGGCCCGTTCAACCATAGGATTCGTGTAAGGAATTCCAGGATTCTTCACCATCACTGCAAAGTCTTCATCCAAGAGTTCCAGAGGATGTCCTCCTGTCACGACTTTGATTCCTTCTTCCAGTAAACTTTGGGCTGCAGGATTTTCTTCAAAGGCTTTGCCATCATTCACCGTTACGATAGCTCCTAAGCGATCGAGTAGTCGCGCTGCAGATTCTCCAGACTTAGCCAATCCTAAAACAAGGACTTTTTTATTTTTAAATGTTTCAATGACGTTCATAGCTTTTTTCTCTCCAATTTGTTCACCTTCTATTTTACCCTTTTTTAGACAAATTAAAAAGCCTTAAGACAGCAAAAGAAGCAACACGTATAAAAATGACCGCTTCAGCATCTTTCATAAAAAAGAGTCGCCATGATTTTCTATCACAACAACTCTTTTTTATGGAGACAAGATCTCCAGTTTATTCTGATTTATCCAAGCGTTTAGAAGACTTGGTCGGCAATCGCGAAATATCAACGAGGGCCAGGTAGCCCACAAAAGCAAGGAAGGCGCCAACAAAAAATTCTGATGGCAATTGGAAAATTTGGAAAATCGCTAAGCAAAGTAGGATGACCAAAGAGACCAATAATACGACCAGGGTTACTACATTCAGAGTTCCTCTAATGCTCTTTGGAGCTGCAAAAAGGTAAAAAAGGAGGATCAAAATACCTATAATTAAATAAACCATTTTGTCACTCCTTTCTTATTTTTTATTCAGCTGCAGCTGATTTTTTCTTTTTGTTTGCTTTTTCGCGTTCTGCCTTATTCAAGATTTGTTTACGTAGACGGATTGATTCAGGCGTTACTTCCATGTACTCATCGTCGTTCAAGAACTCGAGTGATTCTTCAAGCGTCAAGATACGAGGAGTCTTGATAACCGCTGTTTGGTCCTTAGTAGCGGAGCGAACGTTGGTCATTTGTTTAGCCTTCGTGATGTTAACAGTCAAGTCATTTTCACGAGAGTTTTCACCGATGATCATTCCTTCGTAAACCTCAGTACCAGGGTTGACAAAGATAGTACCACGTTCTTCGATAGACATGATAGAGTAGGTTGTTGCCTTACCAGCATCGATAGAAACAAGGGCACCACGGTGACGACCGCCAATTTCACCTGGAATCAATGGCAAGTATTGGTCGAAGGTATGGTTCATGATCCCGTATCCACGAGTCATTGACAAGAATTCAGTTGAATATCCAATCAAACCACGCGCAGGAACTAGGAAGACCAAACGAGTTTGACCATTACCTGTTGCAATCATATCCAACATTTCACCCTTACGTTCAGAAAGGCTTTGGATGACAGACCCTTGGTATTCTTCCGGAGTATCGATTTGCACACGCTCAAATGGCTCGCACTTCACACCATCAATTTCTTTTACGATAACTTCTGGACGAGATACTTGAAGCTCATAGCCTTCACGGCGCATGGTTTCGATCAAGATTGACAAGTGCAATTCCCCACGTCCTGAAACGGTCCATTTATCTGGTGAGTCCGTTGGATCTACACGAAGAGATACGTCTGTTTGCAATTCTGCTTGAAGGCGCTCTTCGACCTTACGTGAAGTCACCCATTTCCCTTCACGACCAGCAAAAGGTGAGTTGTTAACTAAGAAGGTCATTTGAAGGGTTGGCTCATCGATATGAAGAACTGGAAGAGCTTCAACTGCGTCTGTAGGAGTGATGGTTTCACCAACGAAGATATCTTCCATACCTGATACGGCAATCAAGTCACCAGCCTTGGCTTCTTGGATTTCACGACGTTCCAAACCAAAGAAACCGAAGAGTTTTGTGACACGGAAGTTCTTGGTTGTACCGTCAAGTTTAGAAAGGGTAACTTGGTCACCAACTTTTACGGTACCACGGAAGACACGTCCAATACCGATACGTCCTACGAAGTCATTGTAGTCAAGAAGAGACACTTGGAATTGAAGGGGCTCATCTGAGTTATCAACTGGAGCTGGGATGTGGTCGATAATGGTGTCAAATATTGGCGCCATGGTCTTTTCTTGATCTGCTGGATCATCTGACAAGGAAGATGTTCCGTTGATCGCTGACGCATAAACAACTGGGAAGTCAAGTTGGTCATCATCCGCACCAAGCTCGATGAAGAGTTCCAAGACTTCGTCTACTACTTCTGCTGGACGAGCAGATGGCTTATCGATTTTGTTAACTACAACGATCGGCACAAGGTCTTGTTCCAAGGCTTTTTTCAATACGAAACGAGTCTGTGGCATGGTTCCTTCGTAGGCATCTACTACCAAAACAACACCATCAACCATTTTCATGATCCGCTCAACTTCTCCACCGAAGTCCGCGTGTCCTGGTGTGTCCATGATGTTGATACGAGTCCCGTTGTAAGCAACGGCTGTATTTTTCGCAAGGATGGTGATTCCACGCTCTTTTTCGATATCGTTTGAGTCCATTGCACGCTCTGCCAACTCTGTACGCGCGTCAAGAGTTTCAGATTGTTTCAACAATTCGTCAACGAGGGTTGTTTTACCGTGGTCGACGTGGGCGATAATCGCGATATTACGGATATCTTCTCTTAATTTTGTCATGATTTCCTCTATTGTATTCAAAAATTTATTTTCTAACTGAACGATTATACCACAATTTTAAGCAAATGACTTAACTCAAGTAAGTGTAAATGTTTTCATGCTTTCTTTCGAAAACCTTCTTTCTCATTCCCACTCCTAACCACTCTATTCATGAAAATCTTTCACCTCTTTATCCCTTTTCTTCATCCTTTTTCCGAATACTTGTGATTCTCTCCATTTCATGCTATCCTGTCTTTTATGAGATTAGATCAATTACTGGCCCACTACCAAATTCCCCGCAAAGAAATCAAACAGTGCCTAGCCAAAAAGCAGATCCTAGTCGACGGACTTGCTGCAACAAAATTATCCCAAAATGTCGATACAGGTCTCCAAGAAGTTCGCTGGAAGGATCGGATTCTTACCGACTGTTCCCACCACTATTTTCTTCTTCATAAACCTCAAGGACTAGTGACGGCTACCAAGGATGCCCAACATCCTACAGTATTGGACCTCCTCCGAGCAGAAGACCGGACCCCCAAGACCTATCCTATCGGTCGACTGGATCGGGATACGACCGGGCTCCTCCTACTCACAGACAATGGACCTCTAGGTTTCCAACTCCTTCATCCCCAATACCATATTGAAAAAGAATACGCGGTAACAGTCAACGGCCCTCTTGAACCCGCTCATATAGAGGAATTTCAAGAAGGAATCACCTTCTTAGACGGGACAACATGCAAGCCTGCCAAACTAAAAATCCTTAACTCCAGCCTTACCGAAAGCCAGGCCCTGGTCACCCTGTCTGAAGGAAAATTTCATCAGGTGAAAAAGATGTTTTTATCCATTGGGGTCAAAGTCACTACTTTAAAACGAGTTCGCTTTGGGCCTTTTACTTTAGAGGATGAGCTGAAAGAGGGGCATTATCGCCCCCTCACATCAGTTGAATGTGACGCGATTCGCTCTTTTTTAGAAGAAACCCGCTAAAAAACTCCAGAAGCTCATACTTCTGGAGTTTTAATCTTAGTTCGTTTTTACCTTTCCATCCCAAGAATCCAAACCATAGGACAAGATATAGATATCTTTGTAACCCTGTTTTTTCAAGAAGAGGGCCGCATTGGTCACACGGGACCCACGACTGTTCTCATAGAGCAAGACTGGCTTATCTTTGCGAAGGGCAGCCAAGCTCACTTTTAATTGGTTGGATGGAATGTTCCGAGCTCCCAAAATATGCTTAGCGTGGAATTCATTCGGATCACGCAAGTCCACTAATTGGCCTTTGCGGATCAATTCTTCAAACTCTACATTGTCCACAATTTTTGCAGCACGACGGATACGGAAGTAATTGTAGCCCATCCAGCCAAACATCCCTAAAACAATCAACCATACTAAAACACTTGTTACATTCACTTTTCTTTCTCCTCTTCTAAATAACGTAATTCCTGTGCGTGTTCTCTACGTAAGACAGCTTCTGCTTCTAGATAATCCAATTTTTCCATCAGCCCAGCGTCATAGATCCTTTTCAATTCAATCTTCATCAATTCAATGTCGTAAAGCCGTTTTCCGACATAAATAATGATTCCAAATTTTTTCAGAAATTGTTGAACATCGTACAGGGTTTTCATGTGCTTATTCTATCAAATCTTTCAAGTATTTTCAAGATGGCCCCTGTTTTATTTACAGGAAAAATCTCCTCCCAAAAACGAGCCTCCCAAGCAAGGAAGGCTCGTTTGTTTAATTTCAGATTACAAACCTGGTGCTTGTCCTAATTCAGCGGCAATCATCCAGATATGTTTTTCCAATTCAGCTTTTGCACCAACAAAGATATCGTTGGTCACGTCATCTCCTTCAGCATCTGTGATATCCAAGGCTTTTTGATAAAGACTTACCAAGTAGCGGAAGATAGAAAGGACACGTCCAAAATTTTCTTCCATAGAGCGTTCGAATGAACCTTTTTCTTCTTGGATGTTGCTATGTTCCAAGAACTCAACCATGCTAGCGTACGGAGCACCACCCAAGGTAATCAAGCGTTCACTTACTTCATCAAGAGTCGCATCCAAGCTTTCCATATACTCATCCATTTTTGGATGCCATACGAGGAAGCCACGACCACGCATATACCAATGTACTTGGTGCAAGGCAATATGAGCGACATAAAGGTCTGCCACCACTTGATTCAAAACCGCTTTTGTATCGGTTAAGCTCTTGCTTACTTCGCTAATAGTTGCAAATGTTGCTACATCTTTTGCTGCTTCTTTTTTGATTGTTGTCATAAATGAGTTCTCCTTTTTTAGAATTATTCTAATTTAGTTATATTATAATCCTTCTAATTAAGAAATGCAAGAGAAAATGCTCAAATAAGAAAAGTTAGAAAATTGTTTCATTTCTAATCCTCATTAGTCATCTTTTTTACGAATACTATAAGTATGATCAACTTCTATTTTTTTACAGTCGGCGCCTGTATGGCCTCCTTTTTAGGTCTCGTCATCGACCGTTTTCCAGAAAGCTCCATCATTCGTCCAAGAAGCCATTGCGACCAATGTCAACAGACCTTGGGATTTCTAGACTTGATTCCTATTCTTTCGCAATGCCTTTTTCGATTCCGTTGCCGCTACTGCCAGAGCTCTCTTCCTTATTGGTATGCCCTCTTTGAAGCCTGGAGTGGTCTCCTTTTTTTACTGTGCTATCAGGGTCTTCTTCCCATTCCTCATCTCCTGGTTCTTCTTGGCAGTTGCGTTTTGGCCATCTATGATTTTCGATTCATGGAGTACCCTCTCCTCCTCTGGCTAGTGCTCCACGCTCTTTGCCTGTTTTTCACCAGTCCTACCCTCTTGATGGGAGTCTTTCTCTTCTTAGGAGTCCTGTCAGCTGTTTACTCCATCGGCATTGGAGCAGGGGATTTTCTCTTGCTGGCTACTTTTTCTTTGACCCTCTCGGCCGTCCAAGTCCTCCTAGTCATGCAAGGGGCTTCCCTCATTGGTCTCCTTGCCTTTCTCTTTAAAAAAGAAAAAGACCGGATTCCTTTTGTTCCCTGTCTTTTTCTGAGTTATCATGCTTTACTGTTTTTTACAATTTTAAGCAGATAAGATTTCTTATTTTGTAGCTTTCGCTTCTAGATAATCTGCAATGGCAGCCACGTCCTTATCCCCACGTCCAGAGACATTGATAATAATAATCTTGTCCTTGTCCAATTGTGGAGCACGTTTGACAGCTTCTGCAATCGCGTGTGAGCTTTCAATGGCTGGGAGGATCCCTTCTGTCTTACTGAGGAGAAGAAGAGCTTGAACCGCTTCATCATCTGTCGCTGCTACATATTCAACACGACCAGAATCTTTAAAGAAGGCATGCTCTGGACCAACCCCTGGGTAGTCCAAACCAGCAGAGATCGAGTACACTGGCGCTACTTTTCCATCTTCGCCAAAGACAGCGTAGGTCTTCATCCCATCGACAACTCCTACAGTCCCCTTAGTCATGGTCGCTGCGTGCTGGTCTGTGTCCAAACCATGACCAGCTGCTTCAACACCGACCAATTTGACTTCCTCATCGCCTACATATTGGGAGAAGGCACCGATGGCATTGGATCCACCACCAACACAGGCAATCACATAGTCTGGCAAACGACCTTCTTTTCCCAAGATTTGACGTTTAGACTCTTCACTGATCACTTTTTGGAATTCATGGACAATGGTTGGGTAAGGGTGAGGTCCAACAGCAGAACCCAAAACATAAAAAGCATCGAGGTCTGCCATCCATGCTCCAAAAGCAGCATCAACGGCGTCTTTCAAGGTCTTGGTTCCTGTTTCAACTGCATGAACGGTTGCCCCCATCATTTCCATGCGGAAGACATTGAGACGTTGACGCTCCACGTCTTCTGCTCCCATGTAAACATCACAGGCCATACCGAACTTAGCTGCCGCAGCTGCTGTAGCCACACCATGTTGACCGGCTCCTGTTTCAGCGATCACGCGCGTTTTGCCCATGCGCTTAGCTAAGAGGATTTGCCCCAAGACGTTATTCAATTTATGCGAACCTAGGTGATTCAAGTCTTCGCGCTTCAAATAAATTTTCGCCCCACCTAAATGCTCTGTCAAACTTTCCGCAAAGTAGAGCGGTGTTTCCCGGCCAGAATAATCTTTGAGATAATGTTTGTATTCTGCGATAAATTCTGGATCATTTTTATACTGTTCAAAAGTTGCCTCTAATTGATCAAGCAAGTTTTGAATAGGTTCTGGTACGAAAGATCCACCAAATTGTCCGAAATAGCCTTTTGTTTCTGTCATGATTGTGTCCTCTTTTCTATATCTTCAATCCTGTTTATGATCTTTTTTCTCTCTCGCTGGTCCTTTGAGCTGCAGTCTCACTGGATTCCTTTGAGATACAAAAAACCTCACACAGAAAAATCTGTGTGAGGACGATTCGATACCGCGGTGCCACCTCAATTGTAGGAAGACAATCTTTCTCCTACATCTCTGACCTGTCTAACAACAGGGTGCACGATAAGGTGTGCTCACCGAATTTTTATTGTTTCAAATTCATCATCATAAACGCATCAGCCCATTTCAAGATTCACCACTGCTTGTTCGCAATGACCACAAGCTCCCTGGAAGTGAGAAAAACCTCTACTTTTCTGATGTCTTGAAGCTATTATAGCTTCCTTCCTACAGTTTGTCAACCCAAAATTTGCAATCGTATTCAATTGTTCGGATTTTGTACCAAACTAAGATAGCTTGTCCTTACTTATAGAAGCTTGCAGCCATTTAAAACACAGATAGGCTAGGTAGCCTCCCAGGGTATTGGTCCACAGATCATCTATCTCAAACACCCGATTGAAATCAAATAAAAGGTCTAGGACAATCTGACTGAGCTCAATCCACAAACTCATCCCTAGACTAAAGCAAAGGACGCGTTTCCGAGTGCCTAGCCAAGGCCAGAGCCAAAGCAGTTGAAAGACCAAAGGGGATAAAAGAAAGATGTTGGCTATATTCTGTACAAACACCTTGATCAGCTGGAGCAGACTGGTCACTTGACCTAGGTTGATGAGAGAATTAAAGGGAATCAGTAATACGACTACACGACCAAAATGTTGAATCCCAGGTGTTTCCATCCCTGGTTCAGGCCGCTGGGGAAGAGAACACATGAGACAGAGCAGGACAAAATAGAAGAAACTGCCACCTAGTAGCAGTTGTCTTCCTTTTTTTGTTAATTGCCCTTCTTCTATCAGCCAGTTGTTACGGTTGAGCTTCTTCAACAATGGCTTTCTCCCGGTCTCTCTTCATCGTATTAGAACGCAATTGTCCACAAGCAGCATCGATATCCGTACCATGCTCTTGACGAACCACACAGTTGACTCCGTTTTTCTTCAAGGTGTCATAGAAGGCCATCACGCGCTCTCTTGGACTCCGGCTATATTGGTCATGCTCACTAACTGGGTTGTAAGGAATCAAGTTGACATAAGATAGCTTCTTGATCTTTTTAAGGAGTTCTGCCAATTCCAAGGCTTGTTCGACACCATCATTGACTTCATTAAGCATGATGTACTCGAAGGTCACCCGGCGGTTGGTCGTTTCGATATAGTACTCAATCGCCGCAAACAGTTTCTCAATTGGGAAAGCTCGGTTGATTTTCATGATGCTAGAACGCAAGTCATTGTTTGGAGCATGCAGGGATACTGCCAAATTGACCTGAACCCCTTCATTAGCAAAATCACGAATCTTATGGGCTAAGCCAGACGTTGAAACGGTAATGTGGCGCGCACCGATAGCCAGCCCCTTGTCATCATTGACCGTACGGACAAAGCTCAAGACATTCTTGTAGTTATCAAATGGCTCACCAATTCCCATCACAACGATGTGGCTGACGCGTTCATCTTGTCCACGTTCGTCAAAGTATTTTTGAACCAACATGATTTGGGCAACGATTTCCCCACTGTTCAAGTCGCGTTGTTTCTTGATCAAACCAGATGCACAGAAGGTACAGCCGATGTTGCACCCTACCTGAGTGGTGACACAGACCGACAAGCCATAATGTTGGCGCATCAATACCGTCTCGATCAACATGCCGTCTGGCAACTCAAAGAGGTATTTGACGGTTCCATCTGCTGATTCTTGAACGATCCGTTGTTTCAAAGGATTGATCACGAACTGGTCATTCAAGGTTTCGATCAAGTCCTTCGATAGGTTGGTCATTTCTTCAAATGACTGAACGCGTTTCCGATAAAGCCATTCCCAGATTTGGGTTGCTCGGAATTTCTTTTCACCATGTTCTTCTGCCCACTCGATCAGTTCTTGTCGAGTCAGACCATAAATTGAAGGTTTCATCTTATCTCTTTTCTCTCTTTACTTTTGACGGATGACAAAGTGGCGTTCTTGCTCACCCTGTGCATCTTTTTTTCTAGACCGCTGACGGTTCTTTTTCTTTGGTTGAGAAGCCTTTTGTTTTTGCTCTTGTTCACGTTCTCGTGGCTGATTTTTGGAGCGATTGCGGCGATTTTGACGACCGCCACGCTTAGCAGAACGATTGCCCTCTTCCTGTTGCTTTGGAGAAGATTTCTTGTCAAAGGATGCTCGACGTGGTTCTGCATTTTCTAGGACAAAATAAGCACAGCCATAGCTACAGTATTCTAATAAATAATCTTCCAAGCGACTGATTTTCTCTGTATCTGTGACCGGACGGTCGTCCTTATAGAAGCCACGTAGACGCAACTGTTCATTGCTCCAATCACCGACAATATAATCAAATTTGGTTAAAACCTCTGAAAAGCGCTGACCAAAGACCGTCGCATCAAAGGCATCATTTTGGTTCTCAACTAGCTCAAATGTCAATTGTTCTGCTAGCACTTGATTGCCAACCAGACGAAATTCCGGTCCAGGATATTTATTATAATTAAATAATTCAGGGGATATTTCTTTGCGCATAGTCTTCCTTTATTCATACCTTTAGTTGTAACACTTTATTTTATCATAAATCCCTATCTTTAGATAGAATTTCAACGGAAAAGAGATAATCTGTAAAAAGTCTGACGATTTAATTTACCTCTTCTTCCTGTCTCATCAGAAAAAGCCTGCTTTAGTATGTAGACAAACTTTTTACAGAAAACAACTAAACGATTCTTCAAAAAAGGATTCTATTTTTTGAGTCATTTAAGCAGATCTAAAACTTTCCGATGTGAGAAAAGTGCATGAAACCTAATTGTTTCAGGCACTCGGGAGTTTTGAGAGTAAAACAGTTTGGGGAACTGTTTTAGCCTGAGCCTAGAAATTAAAGAACGAAGGGGCTCAAAACTAATTGAACACGGTCTGCGGATTGTGTCAAAAAGATAAATTCTCCTAGAATCGAAAGATTCTACGTCAAACTTCCTATTTTGACTTTATCCGCAGACGCCCTTTGTATCTTTATTTAGCCATGGAACTTCTTGGATTGCTGAAATCATCCACTGGATAATTTCACCTAACGTCCGTACTCACCTAAGGAAAGTTTTTTAGAAGATTCTATTTTCATTTTGAAAGTAAAAAGAGACAAAGAGGGTGATCTTTGTCTCTATGAATGTTCGTCACGTGATGTGAGGGGTAGATAAAGAGTGATTTTCGTATAGCTATTAGGCTTAGAATTAATCTCCATATGATAGCTAGCCCCAAACTGTAACCGCAAGCGTTGATCCACATTTTGCAAACCAACTCCTCCTAGCCGAAGAAGGGTTTGGTCTGTCGACTCAGACAAGGCAAAGCCTCGTCCATTATCGTAAATCGTCAGAACTACTTGTTCTTCTCTGATTTCCGAAGTGACTCGTATCATGCCCGGCCGATCCATCTCCTTGATGCCGTGATAGATGGCATTTTCCACTAAGGGTTGTAGAACCAGTTTTGGAAGCTGATAATCTCCCAACGTCCCCTCTTCAAAAATTTCATAATTCAACTTATCTCCATAGCGTTGTTTCTGAATGAAGAGATACTGGCGCACATGGTCTATTTCGTCCTGAAGCCTAATTTGTTCCTGTCCTTGATTGAGAGCAAGGCGGAAATATTTGGCTAGGGACTTAGTCAAGTCAACCACGCGCTGACCATCATTAAACTCAGCCATCCAGACAATGGTATCCAAGGTGTTATAGAGGAAATGAGGATTGATTTGGGCTGAAAGAGCTCGCAGTTCATAACGTCGTGCGTTTTGTTCCTCTTCTTTAACCAATTGCATAAGGTTTTCAATTTGATCCAACATACGGTTGAAGGCTTGAGCAAGATCTACCAATTCAGGCGATCCCTTGGTAGTTGCCCGCAAGTGGGAATGACCAGATCCTATTTTCAGAATGACGGCCTGCAAATCTTGTAGGGGTTTGATCCACAAGCGCAGAATGAACCAGATTCCCAGCCAGCACATGATGAGGACGAGAGCACCTAAACCTATAAAGGAATAGAGCATTTGCGATTGAAGCATCTGTAGACCTTCTAGAGAAGCCACTCCAATTAAGGTCCAATCACTCTCTGGTATAGCAATTTGGTAGACAAAGTTCTGCCCCTTTTGGGCATAGCCATCCTTGACAGCAATATAGGGTTGCATGGCCTGCATTTCCTGACTGGAAGAATAGACTGTCTTTTTAGGATGGTAGACAAATTCATGCTTCTGATTGATGATGAAACTAAAGCCTTTTTTGCCAAGTTGGAGATGATCCAGATAAGCTTCTAGGCTCTGATAGCCAATATCTAGGCGCAAAACTCCTAGATTTTGACCAGAAGCATCCACCACTTCCTGGGTGATAGAAATCACCCACTTGTCCTTCTCTGAAGACAAAGATTCCTTCCGGGCTGGCGTCAAGACAGGAATGGCCCTCTCTTTGATAGCCTCCTGATACCAGCTTTCGTTCATCATATCCGATGAGGTCTGCATGCTAATTTGAGAATCCGTAGCAACAAGGCGTCCATCCTTAGTTACTAAGACAGCCGAAACCAGATCTGGGTCTGTCTCAATAATGGTTCGCATCAGACTTTGAACGGCTTCTGGGCTCACCTCCTTGTCTTGAGCAAACTGACGAATACTCTCTTCTTTACTGAGGACCGAGGTGGTCTGCTTCAATTTTTTCAGATAGGAGGCGATAAACTGACTACTCTGGTCGATACTATTGCGGGTTGTTCGCTCCGTCAGTTGGCCAATGGTTGCTGAGCTAGTTTGATAGTATAGACTACCGACTAAACCCAAGAGCAAGAGAATGAAGACAAATACATAAACAATCAGCTGAATCAGCAAAGGGTATCGTTTCATTCATACTCTCCTTTTTTGTATTGTCTTGGGGTTACACCGACTACTTGTTTAAAGCGTTGAGAAAAATAGTTCATATCCTCAAAGCCAACCTGATCTGCAATCTCATAAATCTTGAGATCGGTCGTCAAGAGTAAAAGTTTGGCCTTTTTCATCCGTTCTTGGATCAAGTATTCTTGAAAAGGGAGGCCCAATTTTTTCTTGATTAGGACACTCAGATAAGAGGGACTAAAACCCAGTTGAAGAGCCAAGTCCTTGAGGGTTAATTGGGAATCCGCTAAGCGGGAATGAATAGCCTCTTCCAACTCCGTCGAATGCCCCTGATCCACCAAGGTTTCAACCTGGGCTTTCTTTCCTTCCTCGTCTAGCTTATTCTTGACTTTCTCCAGCATCTCTTCAATATCTGCTTTTGAAAAGGGCTTGAGGAGATAGTCATCTGCTCCGAGTCGAATGGCTTTCTGAGCAAACTCAAAATCATCATAGCCTGTTAGAAAGATGATATGGCAGGATGGAGCTTTCTCTCGGACTAGTTGGGCCAAATCTAAGCCATTCAACTGTGGCATATTAATATCAGTCAAGAGGAGATCAGCCGGTTGTGCTTGAAATTTTTCCCAAGCTATTCGCCCATTTTCCGCTTGGTCAATGACCTTCATCCCAAACTGTTCATAATTCACTAGAGAAGTCAGTCCCTGCCGAACCAGCTCTTCGTCTTCTACAATCATGATTGAATACATGTGTTTCACCTACTTATCCTTGTTATACTCATTATATCAAAGTAGGTCGCAAAAAGTCTCAGACATAGTCCAACAAATAGCCGTAGCCCTTTTCTGCCATCTCTGCTTTAGGAATGAATTTAATTGACAAACTATTGATGCAGTAGCGAAGGCCACCTTTTTCCTTAGGTCCATCCGTAAAGACGTGGCCTAGATGGGAATTTCCTACTCGACTCCGAACCTCTGTCCGAGTCATATTGAAACTCTTATCTTCCTTGTAGGTTGCCACATCGGGACTGATCGGCCGGCTAAAGCTTGGCCAACCACAACCGGAATCAAATTTATCTTTTGAGGAGAAGAGGGGCTCTCCTGTTACGACATCCACATAGATGCCCGCTTCAAACTTATCCCAATAGCGATTAGAAAAAGCACGCTCTGTATCATTTTCTTGCGTCACTGCATATTCTTCGGGCGATAACTTCTTCTTGATCTCTTCATCGCTCGGCTTTGGATAGCGACTAGCGTCAATAACCGGATAAGAAGCTTGATTCACATCAATGTGACAATAGCCATTCGGATGTTTCTGTAGATAGTCCTGATGGTAGTCTTCCGCCTTGATATAATTAGCAAGTTCTTCTTTTTCTACAGCCAAAGGCTTATCATATTTCTTCGCCACTTCTTCAAATACTTGATTTATGGTTGGCAAATCTGCTTGATCGGTGTAATAAACTCCTGTCCGATATTGACTTCCCTGATCATTTCCCTGACGGTTTTTTGATGTTGGATCAATAATCCGGAAATAGTGTAGAAGCAGTTCTTTCAAGGAAACCTTCTTGACATTATAGGTGATGTGTACCGTTTCGGCATGCCCTGTTTGGTTGACCAGTTCATACTTGGTAGTATCCCCTTTTCCATTGGCATAACCTGATTCGGCATCAATGACGCCTGGAACACGGGAAAAATACTCTTCCACACCCCAGAAGCAGCCACCAGCTAGATAGATTTCTCGTTGGTCTTCTGGATTGACTTTTTCTTCCTTCTTTTTGTTTGCTACTGGTGTCTGACTCATGGACGCTTTTTTGATCTGCTCAGTCGTCGCATCTGATGTATCCAAGGCCATGGATCCTTTGATAAGGAAAAAGAGTCCAAAACAAAGCAGGCCTACTAAAAGAACGGAAATGAGTTTCCATTTTGTTTCCATTTTATGTCCTCCTTACTTCATTTCTTTTAGAGTCTGGACGATGTCTTCCTTACTCATATAGCCGATATGGGTCTTGGCGAGTGTTCCATCGCTCGTAATAAAGAGAGCAGATGGATAAGAGCGAATCCCATACTCTTTGAGTAAATCGCCCTTACTGTCCATTAAGACTGGGAAATCTTTGTAGTCCAAAGCCTGGTACCAATTTTTAAAGTCATCGGCTGATTTTTCCCCATTGAATGTCGGAGCGACAACAGTTAGAACTACATAATCCTTACCCTCCTCTGCCTTTGCTAAATCATTTGTGTCACCTAATGTTGAAAGACAGATTGAGCACCAGGAAGCCCAAAACTTGAGATAGACTTTCTTCCCTTTGTAATCTGATAAGCGGTAGGTCTTGCCGTCTACTCCTTGCAGGCTAAAATCCAGAACTTTCTTGCCAGCTTGCTCTGAACCTCCCGTTTTGGCTGTCTGCTTAGTCTCGCCTTTATTGGATGACTCCATCCCCTGGCCGGAGCAGGCCCCTAACAATCCTACACACAAAAGCCCTGTCGCTACTATGGCCATTTTTTTCATGTCTTCCTCCTCTTCAAATAGGGAGAAAGTCGCCCAAACAGACGACCTCCTCTTCCTATTGTCCTTTATTGGTCTGATTTCATGTCAGATGAGTCACTCATGTCGTCCTTCATCTCTGAATCGCTCGATTTCATCTTATCTTCTTTCATGTTGTCTTTCATTTCAGAACTGCTGTCAGACATCATAGATGAGTCTTTCATATCGCCTTTTTTCATTTTATCATCGGACATGGACGAATCCTTCATATCGTCCTTCTTCATCATACTACTATCGTCCGTTTTTTTCATATCTGAATCAGATTTTTGTCCAGAACAAGCTGCTAAAGTGACGATGCTAAGGGTAGCAATGGTAAGTGCAAGAATTTTTTTCATGATTTTTCTCCTTTAATCATTCAAGATTAGTGAAACAGGGATGCTAGGCTGTTGAGATTACCCAGCATCAGCAAGATGCCCATCAAGACGATGAGAGCACCACCGATTTTTTTCAAGGTCCCCATATGAGGCTTGAGTTTGGCAAAGCGTTGCAAGACCCAGCCTGAAGCCAGGGCCAAGAGTAAGAAGGGAAGAGCTAAGCCCAAGGTGTAAACCAGCATTAAGAGCGCTCCTTGTAGAGCACCATTTCCTCCAGAAGCCGCAAGCGCTAAAACCGAGCTTAATACAGGTCCGACACAAGGAGTCCACCCAAAACTAAAGGTCACTCCAATTAGAAAGGCATTGAAGAATTCGTTGCGTTTTTCGTCCTTCTTCAGTTGGATACTCTTTTGTTTTTGGAGTTGCCGAAGATTGATGAGACCCATCTGATGGATTCCCAATAAGATGACAATCCCTCCTAGTAGGTAACGGAACCAGGGAGCATAGAGTACCTGACCCAGGGCACCCGCACCATAACCTAGGATGAGAAATACGGTTGATAGACCAGCAATAAAACAGAGGGTCTTGACCAAACCATACCAAGAAACATCTTTTCCAAAAATACGCACCGTTTTTTCGTGCTCAGAATCTAATAAGATCCCTACATAGACTGGCATCAACGGCAAAATACACGGAGAGAAAAAAGATAGAATCCCCGCTAAGAACACTGAAATGGAAAACAAACTATTTTCAATCATTCCAATTACCTCCCTTACTTTCTGACACTAGTATAAAGAAAAAATCTCTCTAAAAATAGAGAGATTGATATGCAAAAACTTGAATTTAATTGGGAGATGAATATCCCTATCTACCAATATCGAGGCTGGGACAAAAATCCTAGCCTCGATATTGTCTTTGGATTATCGAGCAAGACGCAGTGGTTGAGTAGGGCTCTACTACGCTGATTTCATCAACTTTTACAGCCCTACTCAACTGTGCGGAGGTGGGACGACGAAATCGAATTCTAACGAATGACCGATTTCTGTCCCACTCTCTTTTCGAGCAAGCTACTTTAATTCTTTTTCAAATAGTCAATGGCATCCTGCAAGGTTTTAACAGGAACAATTTTCATCTTGGTTTTAATTTTCTTAGCTGTTTCTACCGCTTCATCGTAGTTGCTCTTGGCATTCGGATTGTTCTTTTTAACTTCCTCTGTCACCGGATTATCAGGGGCAAAGAAGATTTCAGCACCAGCGCGATCTGCCGCCACGACTTTCTTATCCACTCCTCCAATATCTCCGACAGTCCCATCATGGTTAATGGTCCCTGTCCCCGCGATGTGGCGTCCCTGACGAAGGTCTGGATCCGCTACTTGAGTATAGATGGACAAACTAAACATCATCCCGGCACTTGGACCACCGATGCCAGCTGTCGCAAACTCAATCGGCACGTCACTCTTCACTTCTGTCCGGTCAATCAAGCTAATCCCAATCCCATTCTTGCCATTGACCAACTTAATAATCTTTCCTTCAGCTGTCTTGGTCTGACCATCTTCTGTGTAGGTCACTGAGACCTTGTCCCCAATTTTTTGGGAACCAACATACTCGATGAGTTCTTTTGAGCTCTTGAAGGTTTTGTCATTCACAGCCGTAACCGTGTCCGCAATATTTAGAACGCCCTTGAAAGTAGAGTCTTCTGCTACTTGCATGACATAAACACCTAAGAATTCCATCTCTGTCTCTTTACCTGCCGTTTTCAATCCTTGGTATTTGGCAGTATTTTGAGAGGTTTCCATATAAAATTGATTAATCCGGAAAAATTCCTCACTGGAACTGCCACCTGTCATTTCTTTTTCAGAGTGGATATCTGTAAAAGGAGTCACCCAGGCATAGACTATATCCGAGAAGGTCGCTTGCTTGACGGCAACAGTGACAAAATCATACGAACCGGATGCTTCATCATTTTTCTGGTTGACGCGCATCACTTGGCGAATATCTTCTGAACTCCCGGGCATTTCCAGATAGTAGGGTAGGGGAACAAAGAAAGCTAGCAAGGCCAAAATCAGAAGCAAGGTCCCAATAATCGGCCAGCGATAGGTTCTCCACACACTATCTTTTTTGCGTACAGGTTCAAATGGGCTTTCTGGTAACTGAGCCCTTTGTTTCTCAAATTCATTCATTCCTTTTATTTCATCTCCTTTATAACACTCTCTGGGACATAGGCACTGACATCTTGCTGGAAGGTCAGCAACTCGCGAATTCTCGTCGAGCTCAAGGCCTGATACTGGGGCTGGGCACAGAGATAGATGGTCTCAAGCTCTGGAGCCAGCTGGTGATTGAAGTAGTCCATGTTGCTTTCATAGAGGAAGTCTTGGCTATTGCGCAAACCGCGAACCAAGCTCGTCACTCCATACCGTCTAGCCACTTCTACTGCCAACTCTGCCTCTGAGATGATGACTCTTACATTGGATAAATGAGCTACTGCCTCTATCACCATGGCCTCTCTTTGCTCAATGGTAAAATAACCCTTCTTCTCATGATTAAAGAAGATGCCTACATACAAGCAATCAAACAAGCGACTAGCTCGCTCTATCAAATCCAAGTGTCCCAAGGTCATTGGGTCAAATGAACCTGTAAATAACCCGATTTTATCTGACATAAACCGTTACCTTACTAATTCCGTAGATTTTTTCTTTCCAGATTCCTAGACAAGCAATCTCCTCAGGCAAGTCTACTGCCTTGTCCGTCTCACAGACGACCATGACCTCTTCTCCCAGCAAGTCTCGTTCAGCCAAGGTTTCAATATCGGCTACGATCTGCTCCTTGGCATAGGGAGGATCTAAGAAAACAAGGTCAAACGTCCCCTGCAATTGACTGAGTGCTTGGTGAGCCTCCATCTTCAGCAATTGAAATTTGGATATTGCTGGCAATGATCCCTTGGGCTCTGCGGTCTTTCTCGACCAAGACAGCCTGCTCCATCCCCCGAGATATCGCTTCGATGGACAAGCCACCTGAGCCAGCATATAGATCCAAGACCCGCCCCCCATCAAAATAAGGACCGATCATATTAAACATAGCCCCTCTCACTTTATCTGAAGTGGGCCTCGTTGTCTTTCCTTCGAGCGTCTTAAGAGGACGCCCTCCATAGGTACCTGATACAATCTTCATAGAGATTATTATATCAAAATTTGGATAAAAGATACAAAAACACCCACCTTCTACATTCTGAGATCTGCTGAACCAAATCCCTTTCGCCGCCAAAGAAAAATCCTCTCACTTTTCTCTTGAAGTCCGAATTTATTTTTGCTATACTATACGTAACTTTTAAAACGTTACATAGGAGAATGCAAATGTTTGATGCAAAAAAATTAAAAGACCGGCGACTGGAGCTGGGCCTAACCCAAGCCCAGGTCTACGAATCCTTAGAGATTAGTCGCAAGGCCTACTCTAGTTGGGAGAATGGCTTAGCAGAGCCACACGATAAAAATCTCAGGAGGTTGGCCAAGCGCCTCTCCGTTAAAGAGGACTACTTTGTCGACAAGAGCTCAGCGCTTTTCACCTACCCTTTATTAACCCCACCCCATCAGAAAAAGGTCGATCTCTTGGCTAGCCAACTCTTAGCAGAGCAAGAAAAGGTGGTCTCTTTGGTCCCTTACCGTGTCCTCTCTATCGACTTGGCAGCTGGACATGGTCATACCTTTTATGACAATGAGACCGACTACGAGACCGTTTATTTTGACCAAGAGATCCAACACGACTTTGCCTCTTGGGTCTCTGGTGATTCGATGGAACCAAGCTATCCAAACGGTTCCGTTGCCTTGATGAAACAGACAGGATTTGACTATGATGGAGCGGTCTACGCCCTTATGTGGAACGGGAAGACCTATATCAAAAAAGTCTATCGGGAAGAGGAGGGCCTCCGCCTAGAGTCCATCAATCCCGCCTATGATGACCTCTTTGCTCCCTACGAAGATGAACCAAAAATTGTCGGTATCGTGGTCGGCCACTTCCTCCCTCTGGAGGTCTAGATATGCTTTTTGATTATTCACGTGAGCCAAGGTCTGATATTGCTTTTGTGGATATGAAAAGTTTCTATGCCAGTTGTGAGTGTGTCCGCCTCGGCCTCAATCCCTTGACGACGTCTCTTTGTGTCATGAGTCGGAGCGATAATTCTGCTGGCCTCATCTTAGCTAGTTCCCCCGTTTTTAAGCAAGTCTTTGGAAAGAAAAATGTCGGGCGTAGCTACGATCTGCCCTTTGATCTCAAGACTAGGAAATTCAATTACTACTTGGCCCGTAAGCAAGGCCTCCCTACAGATCCATCCTTTGTCCACTATATCGAAAGTTGGGCCAAGCGTACCTTTATCGTGCCCCCTCGCATGAACGCCTATATCCAGGTCAACATGGAAATCCAGCAAGTCTTTCAAGAATTTGCTGCTCCAGATGATATCTACCCCTATTCCATCGATGAGGGATTTATCGATTTGACCAGCTCTCTCAACTACTTTATTCCTGATCCTCAGCTAGACCGACGCTCCAAGCTAGATCTCCTTTCTGCTCGGATCCAAAAGCGCATTTGGCAGCAAACTGGGATCTATGCTACTGTCGGGATGAGCAATGCCAATCCGCTCCTAGCCAAACTGGCTCTAGACAACGAAGCCAAGCACCAGAAAACCATGCGGGCTAACTGGTCTTACGAAGACGTCCCCAGTCGTGTCTGGCAGATAAAAAAACTAACTGATTTCTGGGGGATTGGTCATCGAACAGAAAAACGCCTGAACAAGCTCGGCATTCACTCCATCTATGAACTGGCCCAGGCCAATCCAGACTATCTCAAAAAAGAATTTGGAGTCATGGGCGTTCAGCTCTGGTTTCATGCCCATGGGATCGATGAAAGTAATGTCCATCGCCCCTATCGGCCAAAGTCTCACGGTCTAGGAAATTCGCAAATCCTTCCCCGTGACTACCACCGCCAAAGCGATATTGAATTAGTCTTTCGTGAGATGGCCGAGCAGGTCGCTATCCGCTTGCGTCGGGAAAAGAAAAAGACCCAATTGGTCTCCATCCACGCTAGCTACTCCAAACAGGAACAGCTCCCCTCCATCCACTGCCAGCGAAAGATTGAACCGACCAACTCTACAGCTCAATTAGCCAAGGAAGTCATCCAGCTCTTTCGCTCTCACTACCAGGGAGGAGCCATCCGGCAGATTGGAGTCTTTTATGGGAAGCTCGTAGAGGAGAGCTTCCAGCTGATCTCCCTATTTGATGACCCTGAGCAAACTCAAAAAGAAGAAGCCCTCCAAGAGACCATTGACCACATCCGTGACCGATTTGGCTTTGCTTCTCTACAGAAGGGATCTGCCCTATTAGAAAATTCACGCGCTCTGGCTCGAAGCAAACTGACCGGAGGCCACTCTGCAGGAGGTTTAGATGGCTTAGCATGATCGATCGTTCTTATCTCCCCTATCAGTCGGCACGGGACTTTCAAGACCGAGGCATGGCCAAGTGGGCTGGCTTCTTCCTCTCTGAGCATTCGACGGCCTTACAAACAAAGCACCTCTCCCTAGAAGAGCTCCGCCTCCTCTCAAACGAAGAAATGCGTCGCCTTCTCGAGCAGGCTTACCAGCAAAAGTCTCCCCTCTCCCTCTCTACCCTCCAGGACGATCAAATCGCCGTCTACTACGGCCAGGTCTATACCTTAAGCCCCTCTGAAGTCCTCATTAAAAATGGCCAGCACTACCACTCTCTCCTTCTTTCGACAATTTTTTCTATTGAACCAGGAGATTCTAGCTATGAAACCAGCCCTGAATAAACACGAACTCCAATTCGATTATTTTTCAGACAATTACCAGCAGTTCGAGCATGATTTTTACCGCTTGGCAACGACTGCGACCCCCTTGGTCTTTTTAGAAGATGACCTGCTCCGTTCCATGTCGACAGGCCAGCGCAACTATTTCAGACTCCACCACACCCAGAGTCGCGACCATCGTGACCACTACTTTCACTTTCGCGTCTCTACCCATCCCCAATCCCCACTGACACGGATTTATACCTACCTAGGCCACAGCCTCACCACAGAATACAAAGCAACCTCCTAGAAAACTAGGAGGTTCTTTTATCATCTAGATGAAGAGGATTTCGCAACCCAACCAATCGCGTCTACAGGAGGATTGTCCACATCGATCCAGATGAAGTCAATGCCGATTTCACCGTTTTTGAATTTGGAAAGACGGATACCATTGATTTCTAACTGAGATAATTTCTTACCCGTTAGGATCTCTCTGTCTTTTAACTGAAAGACCCCTCGAAGGATCCAATTCCCAAGGATTTCTTGCTTATCAGTTGATTGAATGGCCTTCCCAGCTTCTTGGTTGATATAGGCAGTAATCACATCACCTGATGATAAAAATCGTAGCTTAAAGGTCCGTTCCTCTTTTGGAAGCGCAAGTTTACTAGTACCTGGCTCAAACCTACCTATCCCTTTACCAAAAAAGTCTGGACGCTCCTCATGGAAATGTTTGGAGTCTGGAAGAGGGATATACACTTCACTAACCGGACGATACACCAGCTGTTCAATTTCTTTAATGAGTTTTTCGTTCCCTGTCCCATGTACAAAGCGAATCAAGTCCTCACGAATGGACTTCATCTGAGCTTTTTCTTCCTTGGTAGACCATTTTTTCAAGAGGATTTCTTCCAAAGAGAAGGTTACAAAAGCTAGTTCTTCTGGAGCCAGACTATCTTTAAATTTATCCTGAATCTTTAAAATTCGTGGCAAGCGATCTTTCTTGGCTAACTTTGAACCACCATTAAAAGCGTTAAAGCCAGAATTTTCTTCTACATTTCCATGCTTATCTGTGATCACCCACGACACCGACTCAAGAATCTCCGAATCACTTTTCTCCGAAGTCAATAAATGAAGGTGTTCAAAAAGATAAAAGGGATCTTCGACATAATTCACATCCCAGGTGTCAACTACAATCTCCTTATTCCTAAAAGTCATATGGAGCTGACTATCTGCAGCCGTGTATTTGTAATCGTGCTGGCCATCTGTAAAACGGAAATTTGTCGGATTATTCTTGGTTGTAGAACCCAGAATCTTGAGATGGTCTAGGTCAACAGGCAGATAAGTTGTCTCTCCTACATGTATCTGAGGCTTGTGTCCTTTGAAAGTCGGCATCAAGACATGATATACTGCTTCCACATGGCTAGAATCAGAATGAAATCCCCTTATCAGTGCTTTTGAGGATTCAATCCGTTGATTTCGCAAGGTCGCAATCTCAAGGGCCAGTTTTTCATAACGAGCACTATTCTCTTTATCAGCTGTCTCCTTGTCCGGTGAAATCTCAGCGTGAAATCGAATTTCACTCAACAACTCATTCCAAGACTGTGAATCTTTCTTGAACTGCGCAATCTTTTGATCCCCTGAGTCCAAACCAAAGGATTTAATCCCAACCAAATACTTATGTTGCTCATCAACGACAAGCGAAGCATCATAGGAAGTATTGGCAATATCCTCACCAACGGCATGAAAAGCCTTTTGAAAAACAGTCTCTTGAAATTTTGAATTGACAATCGGAGCAACATAGCTTTCTCGATCATCAGAATCTTCACCTTCTGCTTTCTGAGAAAAGGCCTCACTCAGACTAGCAAAGTTGGTAATGAGAGTCTTGTATTTCTCTTTTTGTTCTTGTTTTAGGTGTTCCCACATAAATCAATCCTCACTTCTTATTTAAGTATATCAAAAGAAGACTAGTTTTTCACTAGTCCCCTTATTTATATAATTCGTTAAATAATGCTATAAAACTCTAAATTTCCACGTTTTTTTACCAATCTGAAATAATCTTCATCAGATAAAATTGCAAGCCCATCCTCATAGGAGGCAATCTTCTTCTCTGCTTCCTCATAAGTGGAGACAAAATCTTTCACATAAGACTGGCCTTCAAATTGACCATTCATCTTTGTGTAGATAATGGCAAATTTTCCTGAACGATCCAGTTGTGACGGCCCATTGCTCTCATTAAGGGCAAAAGAAATCCGCTCTGCGATGCGTTTAATCACAGGAACAACCACACTATTTCCAGCCTGCTTGTAGAGCTGACCGTTAGAAACCCCTTCTGGAATTTTAAAGGATTTAGGATAGCCTTGGACATTAAAGGTTTCTTTTGGTGTCAACTTACGAATCTCCCCACTATCTGTCAGGATAAGAGGGACATTGTGCCCTCCTGTTCCCATATTGGCTGTCAAGGTAGGGACTACACCGTTTTTGTTTTCACGGACATACTGACGACGCCATTGGTAAACCGTATCTTGACTAGTCACTTCAAACTTCAATTGGTCGTAGAAATTTTGCTTGCCTTCTCGATAATAGTAGGCCTCATCTGGCTTGGCACCAAAATCAATAACATCACTCAAGGTCGTTGTTAGTTTGATTTCCTCTGGGAATTCAAATAAGTCGTAGGCTTCTTTAGTATCAAAACCAACAATGTAGATCCGCTCACGGTTTTGTGGGATATTTCCGTAGTCTTTCCCGTTGAGAACCTTCCACTTGATAAAGTAGTTGTTCTCCGTCAAGGCTTCACGAATAACCTTGAAGGTATTGCCATGGTCATGACCGACCATATTCTTGACGTTTTCGATGAAGATAGCACGAGGTTTGCATCCCTCAATCATCCGAAGCAACTCAAAGAAAAGATCGCCACGATCATCATCAAAACCCTTGCGATAACCTGCAATACTAAAGGCCTGACAAGGGAAACCACCCATAATCACATCCACGCGCTCACTCGGAATATCCTCTGGCTGAACAGCGTGAATATCACGACCATCCAAATAGGTATCTGGATAGTTTAACTGATAAGTCTGACGCGCATACTTATCAAATTCATTGGCATACACCACTCTGAACTCGTTGGTCTGTTCAAATCCCAACTCAATTCCCCCAACACCTGAGAAGAAAGCTGCAATGTTGTACTTCTCAGGTCGGTTCGAACTTACAGAATTTGTCATGTAGTAACCTGCTTTCTAAAATATTGACTTTTCTAGTATAACATGAATAATTCATTGAGAACAGAGATTCAGCATTTTTTATTTATTCATCAATTCTTCGATTAGAATTCGTGAGCTACCAAACTCATTTTCAAACATTTGATCAATAATATCTAAACACTTATCAGCAACATCATCGCCTTTGTGTTCATCATAAAGCTGTATCATTAACCTAGAAAGATATTCTTCTATTCGTCTATAATAATATGGTTCCAATTTCAATTCATTGTTTTTGCTAACAATATTAGACACCGTTTCAAAAATGATGGTTGCATAATCTGAAATCGATACTTGTTTTTCAAGAGATTCTAAAAAATAATAATATAACTTATCTTTATATTCTGAAGTTAGTAGTTTAAGTATTAAATCTCTATCTTCTTTAATATCCAACAAACCATCCCTGAATAACTGAGGTAAAATTTTTTCTAAATTTGTAATATTCTCACTTAAATAATGAAGTATAATCTTCTTTGATTTCTCTTCATGTTTCTTTATCTTTAAATAATTAATTGCCATCTGGCAAATACCTTCTGCTTGAAGTCCACTTCCACTATAAACAAATGATTCCATTTCTCCTTTATTTAAGTAAATTTCTGTAATCAGAGATGAGGCATTTTTTACAAGTAATGTATCTTTTGAGTCGAAAGCTAATTGCAATAGAGATTGAATTCGTTCTTTTTCATCTTCGTATAGTCTATACAAAATGTAGTTACTATGGAAATGAACTAACATCTTTTTATCTTTAAAAATCCCAATAAATAACTCTCTAGCAAAATCTTTATTCAAATCTAAAATTATATGAAGAAGAAAAATAGAATTTAATCGTACATAGTCAGTCTTATCATTAGCAAGTGAAATAATAGTATCATTGAAGTACGAAATATATGTTGATGAATTTTCTATTAGTTTCGTCAAAGCATGAATTCCATAACCTCTCAAAGTTGAGTACGATTGATGCAGATAATCTTCTAGTGAATGATTCTCATTAAATTTATCAAGAGAATCTAAATCAGTTTTCTTAAGATAATAATCAAGTCTTTCTAAAACTTTGTTGGACCATGCTATATCTGAATGTTTCTCTATAACTTGGAAAAAATGATAAAGATTATCCCAACTATCTTCCTTTACATAATTTAATAAAATAAATTCAATATCTCTTAGAATAAAAACTGGAATTTCTTCCAAGTCCACAATCCCTCCCAATAAACCATCTATATAGTTTACATTTATGATATTCTTGGAAGACAATTGTAAAAACAAAGGTATGTATACATGGGGATCTTTAGAAACAGCATTTCTAAAATCCCCAGCTAATTCTCTAGGAGAAGATTCAATAAATACGTTTCTCTCACTATTCCATCTACATTTAGTATCACCTTTGGGACTGATAAGAATATTCCTCCAAGATTCAGGAGAGATATTCTTACCTTGTAATGGAGAAACTACACTTCCACAGTGTGAATCATAAAAAGAATCGGGAAGCCTATTAGAGCGTTCTAATACCTTCAATAATTCAATAGCTTCTGCACTCATTCTTTCTTTCGGTAAAATCGATAACAATCTAAACTGTAAATCTCCCCAGAACGGCCAATAAACCCTGTAATCCTTTTTAGATTTATTTGTGTCAATCCTCCGTTTTAGTCTTTGTGTGGCCTCTGGTGATATATAGTGAATAATCTGTTTTTCAAGTTTACCATACATTTCCATTGAACATTTCTTTGAGACTTTAGAAATTAATCGTTTGGCTAAAGTTAATTTTTTTTCATAACCTTGAGACTTTTCAAAAAGTGTTTTGTCAAAATCAATCAGTAAATATTCAATACACTTATCAAAATATTTCGTAGGCAAATAATACATTGCATCTAAAATAACTTCATTATAAAGATAATCACCACTTCCCATATAATTGCTATAAGTTTCAAAAAAAATATTAGGATGTTTCGAAATTAGACACTTATTTGCTTCATGTAATAAATCAAGATAATATTTTTGTAGATGATCTCGTTCTTTTCTTGCAAAGTTATATTTGGTAGAATTACTTTCTGAAAACTTTTGAAGATAAGGCAACAATATATGTATGATGTGCTTGCAATTTCTATTTATATACTCTTTTGATACTTTATCAAACTTTTTCGATTCCCTATAGAATTGCACACTGTCATCACTATTTTGAAATTTATCAAGAAATAAGCATAAAATTTTAATTGTATATGCATTTATATTTTTATATAAATCATCCGACAAATCTGGGGTTTTAAGGTAAGATTTCCAATAATACAATCTCACCTTAAAAAATTCTTCTGAATCATTATGATAATCATTAAAGAAACAACCTCGCCACTCATTTTTATCATCAGAATTTTCTATTGAATCTTTTATAAATTGAGTGGTTTCAGGTGTATAATATGGTGAAATGCTACTAAGTAAGTTAATTACAAGTGCTCTATTTATACCTAACCATTTTTGTAAAACTCTCTTTTTTGTTAAAAAATTAACGTACAATTGATGACCACTAATTACCGTTTGGCACAAATGATTTCTATATTCTGTATTTTGAATCAGCTCTTCTACATAATTTAAAATCTCTTCAGATGGTTCTTCAATACTTCCTAAGATTTCAAAGAAAACATATTTGAAATTAAACCTGACATTATCATTCATTAACAGTTTAGTTCCAAAATCTAAAAAATCTTTTTCTGACTCTTCTAATAATGATTGAAGAAAAATTTGAAATTGATAGCGTCTTGTTGGATTCTGTTGTGCTTTATTTCCAATTATTTCGTTAATATCGTCATAATCATTGTAGTAATCAAGAATCATTCTCTCTGCAACAAAACAGTCTAAGAATGATTGATGAACAAAAGAGACTTTGTTGGAACGCTCCGTTAGCATTCCTTGACTAATTAGATACCGTAATGCCTTCTCATCAACTTTTATTCTTCTCTTACTAAATACAGTTTTACCAGTGTCGGTAAATAGTTTAACAAGTTTTTCTTTTAGATCACTCAGGTTATGTTCATTTAAATTGGCATCTTGACACTTTTCTGATAAGTCTGTCCACCATTTATTAACTAGATTATATGTACTTGTTATTTGGTAGTATTCTTCTTTATTATTAATTTGCTCCCATATATAGAGATTACTAGGGGGCCTTAGTAACTGTCTTAATTTATTTGGATAACTATGGTATCTACTCCCTAAGATTTCCTCAACTTCATTTTCCATTAATTCACTAACTTCAACTCTTTTCCAAGTTTCAGTATCATTTTTCATCTCTCTGTCAAATAGTGATTTAATTCCGTTATCGTTTTCTAAATCATAAGTTCTACAAACGAAAATAATTGAAATTTTGTTTTCCCTGTCCGAATTAAGATCCCTTATTTCACTAATCAACTCTAAACAAGTCGCAAGTGAGTTTTTAGAATTTCTTGCTGTCCATCTTAATGCATCTAGTTGATCTAATATAAGAACAGCATTCCTATCTTTAGAAAAAGCATTCAAACAATAACTGATACTAGCAGGAAACCCTAATCTCTCTCCCCATCTTTGTGTTGTATCCTCGGGAATATAACAATCTAGTTTTAAATCTAAGTGTAAAATGTTATTTTTATCACACCAATCAATAATATTTTCTGTTAAGCCACTTTTTCCATTGCCAGCTTTTCCATGAATGACAATTGATTTTCCTTCTTCAATATATTTCTTACATTCACTAAATTGTGTGCGGATTTTTAGACCGGAATCCAATGTTCTAAAGCCATTTTTATACTCATAATTTAAAGTCTTTATTCTAGGGAGGATCCTATCATCACGTGCCAAATTTCTTAGTTCAATTTTTTCTTTAGCTAAAAATGAATTTAAATCACTAAGAGTAAACCATCTTCCAAAAATCTCACCACGTGAAATTAAATCTATGAATTTTGACTTTATGCTAACAGTATCACCAATAAAATATTGACTAACTTTATCTCTAATATATTCTTCATTTTCTGGAGATGGCTCTTGTCTAATCATAGTTCTACTTAAAAAATTTATAATTTTTAGAATATCATTTTCCTTAGAAAATCCTAAATAATTAATATAGTTATCAAATAAGCTTTTTATCTCTGAAGATGTATTAACTTGATAATCAATAAAAGACTGAGCATTATCATTAGTCTTAGCCCTATAAATTAAATCAGAAAAGTTTGTAAACGGAAGTGGACTAACTAATGAAACTGTAGTTATCAAGTCTCTGCTTAGATGAAATTTCCAACTTTTCAAAATTCCACGACTATTTAAATCTGATAAAGTCCAATAATCTTTACTAGCATTTCTTCCTTTACATTGTTGGGCTTCTGTATTTCCGTTAAAATATCTAACCCAAACGTCCACTCCCTCTTCTTCTTCACCTATTGCTTCAACCTTAATAGCTTCAATTTTTTCGGAAACAATATCAATTAATTTTAAAACAATCCAATTCAGTTCATAATTATTCCCTAATTTCCCCGCTCTTCCACCTGATTCATAAGGCATAATTCTACCTCTCTGTTAATGTATGTTTGATGTTATTATACCAAAAAAACACGGCATTCAGCCGTGTTTCTATGTTTATTTAACCAACTTCTTCATTTCATCAATACGTGCGACGGTCGCGTCGTACTTAGCTTGGTAGTCGGCTTGTTTGTCGCGTTCTTTTTGGACAACTTCTGGTTTGGCATTGGCTACGAAGCGTTCGTTAGAGAGCTTCTTACCGACCATGTCCAGTTCTTTTTGCCATTTAGCCAGTTCCTTGTCGAGACGAGTCAGTTCTTCTTCGACATTGAGGAGGTCTGCGAGAGGCAAGTAGATTTCTGCTCCTGTGATGACGCTTGACATAGCCAGTTCAGGTGCAGGGATATTTGAAGCGATTTCCAAGTGTTCTGGATTTGTGAAGCGTTTGATGTAGTTAACATTGCTGTTGAAGAAGGCTTCCAAGTCGCTATCACTCGTCTTAACAAGGATGGTGATTGGTTTGCTTGGGGCAACGTTTACTTCCGCACGCGCATTACGAACGGCACGGATCAAGTCTTTAAGACTTTCCACACCTGTGTGAGCCGCAAGGTCTTCAAAGGCTGGGTTGACAGTTGGGTATTCTGCTGTAACGATAGAACCTTCTGAGATTTGTCCAAAGATTTCCTCTGTCACGAATGGCATGATTGGGTGAAGGAGACGAAGTATCTTATCCAAAGTGTAAAGGAGAACAGAACGTGTGATGACTTTCTCTTCTTCATTATCGCTATAAAGGACTTCCTTAGTCAACTCAACGTACCAGTCCGCAAACTCATCCCAGATAAAGTTGTAGAGGATGTGACCAGCTACACCAAATTCAAACTTGTCAAAGTTTTCAGTGACTTTTCCGATCGTTTCGTTGAGGTTGTGGAGAATCCAGCGGTCTGTGACATTACCAGCTTCCTTCTTGACCACTTTTTCCACGTTGGCCGTTGCTTGCTCGAGGGTCAAGCCTTCATTGTTCATGAGGATGTAGCGAGAGATGTTCCAGATCTTGTTAATGAAGTTCCATGAAGCATCCATTTTCTCGTAAGAGAAGCGGACATCTTGGCCTGGTGCAGAACCGTTTGAAAGGAACCAACGAAGGCTATCTGTTCCGTACTTATCAATAACATCCATTGGATCAATCCCGTTACCAAGAGATTTCGACATCTTGCGTCCTTGCTCATCACGAATGAGACCATGAATCAAGGCATTTTTGAATGGCGACTTGCCAGTAAATTCCAAACCTTGGAAAATCATCCGAGACACCCAGAACGGAATAATATCATAACCAGTCACCAAAGTTGAAGTTGGGAAGTAACGTTTGAAGTCTTCTGAGTCTACATCCGGCCAGCCCATAGTTGAGAATGGCCAAAGGGCAGAACTAAACCAAGTGTCCAAGACATCTTCGTCTTGAGTCCATCCGTCACCTTCTGGAGCTTCTTCGCCGACATACAATTCACCCTCAGCATTGTACCAAGCAGGGATTTGGTGACCCCACCAGAGCTGACGAGAGATAACCCAGTCGTGGACATTTTCCATCCATTGAAGGAAGGTATCGTTGAAACGAGGTGGGTAGAATTCGACCTTGTCCTCTGTGTCTTGGTTGGCAATGGCATTCTTAGCCAATTGGTCCATCTTGACGAACCATTGAGTAGACAAGCGTGGTTCAACTACTACACCTGTACGTTCTGAGTGACCAACGCTGTGGATACGTTTTTCGATTTTAACAAGGGCACCGATTTCTTCCAACTTAGCAACGACTGCCTTACGAGCTTCAAAACGGTCCATACCCGCAAATTCGAAGGCCAAGTCATTCATAGTTCCGTCGTCGTTCATGACGTTGACTTGTGGCAAGTTATGGCGTTGACCAACCAAGAAGTCGTTTGGATCATGGGCAGGCGTGATTTTTACAACACCCGTACCAAATTCAGGGTCTGCGTGCTCATCTCCAACGATTGGGATCAGTTTATTAGCGATTGGAAGGATGACGTTTTTACCGATCAAGTCCTTGTAGCGTGGATCTTCTGGATTGACCGCAACGGCAACGTCCCCAAACATAGTCTCAGGACGAGTGGTCGCCACTTCAAGGGCGCGTGAACCGTCTTCCAGCATGTAGTTCATGTGGTAGAAGGCACCTTCGACGTCCTTGTGGATCACCTCGATATCAGAAAGGGCTGTGCGAGCTGCTGGGTCCCAGTTGATGATAAACTCACCGCGGTAGATCCAGCCTTTCTTGTAAAGGTCCACAAAGACCTTGCGAACAGCTTTTGACAAACCTTCGTCAAGAGTGAAACGCTCACGAGAGTAGTCTACAGAGAGACCCATCTTGCCCCATTGTTCCTTGATGGTAGTGGCATACTCGTCTTTCCATTCCCAGACTTTCTCGAGGAATTTTTCACGACCCAGGTCGTAACGGCTAATGCCCTCACCACGCAAACGCTCCTCAACCTTAGCCTGAGTCGCGATACCCGCGTGGTCCATACCAGGAAGCCAAAGTGTATCAAAACCTTGCATGCGTTTTTGACGGATGATGATATCTTGCAAAGTTGTATCCCAAGCGTGACCAAGGTGAAGTTTACCTGTAACGTTTGGTGGTGGAATCACGATCGAATAAGGCTTCGCCTTTTGATCTCCTGAAGGCTTGAAAACATCAGCGTCAAGCCATTTTTGGTAACGACCAGCCTCAACCTCGGCTGGATTGTATTTAGGTGAAAGTTCCTTAGACATGTGTGTGTCCTTTCTCTATTATTTTTATTTTATTTTGAATCTGCTTAGCAACTTCTTCTGCAGACAAATTCGTATTATTTATTTTAAAGTAGTGGTGCAACTCATTTGGTTGAAATTGAGAATTTAATTGAAGTGTTTCAGCGGTCTCTAAAATTTCTCTTTCAGATACCTCAATATGTCGTTTTAAGGGTTTGTGCTTTAATCGATTTTCCGTTCGATTTCGACGTAAGCGCTCTTCAAGACTTGTTTCCAACTCAACAAAAAGAATCTCTTGATGATAATCATCCAACAAATTCTGAATTTCCTTTAAATACATCAGATTGTACTGATTTGAAAAGTCAATTACGCCTGTTAAAATCACCGACCGATGATTCCTGGCGCTTGTCCCAAGAAAAGAAAAGTAAATTCCACGAACAAATTCCCACATTTCCTCTGTAAAATCTTGATAGATTTCGAGGGCAAAATCAATGGGTTGATGGTTGAAAAAGAGAGTCGCGCCGGTGAGTTTCGAAAGTTCCTGACCAATGGTCATTTTCCCTGAAGCTGGAGCTCCAATGATGAAAACATGCATCAATCCACCTCCCACTCACTCTTCAACAAGCCGTATATCAGACTATCACAACGGTTTCCCTGGGCATCTTTGCGATCCCTTATGCGAGCTTCAAGGGTAAAGCCAAGTTTCTCAGCGACTCGTTGACTTTGGAGATTGTAGCCAAAGCAAGTCAGTTCTATCTTGTGAAGATCCAGATCTTTAAAAGCTAAGTCAATCAAGGCACGCGCCGCTTCTGGAACATAGCCTCGACCCCAATAGTCTGGGTGCAAGGTATAGCCAATCTCCAGTACATCGTCTTCGTGGCGATGATTGAAATCCACAGAGCCGATGATGGTATCCGTTCCTTTGACCACAATGCCATAGCCTGCTGGGAGATTATCCTTTTGATTGCGCTCAGGAAGGATATGCTCGAGATAATAAATCTCATCTTCCAAGGTTTTGACGGGTGGAAAGCCTGCTGGGTAGGCAACCTCCGGCAAACTGGCGTAGGCATGGATATCCTCGGCATCCGCCACTGTACGGACTCGCAGGACCAGACGCTCCGTTTCGATTCGTTCAGGTAGTTCTGCTCTGGTCATCTTTTTTCTCGCTTTCTTGATAAAGCTTCCCATGGGGTCGACTCGGTCATCTAGATAACGGTAAACACGTTGATTGCCATCCCCCATAAAGTAAGTCGGGGCAAAGCGGTCATTTTTAAAATGCCCTTTATCGTCTAGTAGTTCTGGATCAGCCAGTCGGTCTAGAATCTTAGCAAAGATATGGCAGATGCCATCTTCCTCGATAATCCGATCTACCTGACAGTCCAATACGACTAGACAAGCCTTTAAAATCGGTGCCTGGGTCCGTTCAGAAATTTCATAGTCTAATCCCAAGTGTTCCAACTTTTCACGGTGGCTGATGAAACCAGCTTGCTCCATCTCCAGCATGAAATGTTCACCAGGAATGTTCACGGTAAACTGTTGATAATGCTTAATCTGGTCAGCTGCATTTTCCTCAGCACCAACACCGATGACCAACCAATCTCCCAGACTATAAGAGGAACTGCAGGTCGTGATATTGTGCCCAAAGTTCTGGTCCTGATAGCCCAAGATGAAGATAGGAAAACCATAGTAGAGCTTACTTGTTTTAAAAGATTGTTTCATAACAACCTCCTTTGGCTAGGGGATAAAAGAAAAAACGTCCCTGCCATCAATCTGACAGGGACGAATGTGTTTATCCGCGGTACCACCCAATTTCGGGCCCTTGCCCGCAACTTTGTTTATTTCATTTTCATCCATTAGCAACTAGTTTTGACACATTTGTGGACTTCTCAGCACCGCCACTTTCTGTAAAATGTGGAATTCAAAACACCTCTAACAGGTTTATTTTATCAAGTTTTCCCGGAAATAGCAAGAAATCACAAAAGCGATTATTTAAACTTGACACCAAGTTCTTGCAATTTTTTGATAGTTGCTGGGCCGATTCCTTTAAGGGCCAACAACTCTTTCTCTGTCCAGTTTGCGAAGTCCGCAACAGAGCGAATACCTTCATCATAGAATGTTTGCGCACGATCAAGGGCTACACCTTCCAAGCTTGCAGCGAATTCTTCCACTGAAGAAGCTACTTGTTTCACTTCTTTCGCTGCTGCTTTTGCTGCTTTCTCAACTTTCTTAGGTGCCTCTTTAACAGCTGCTCCTACAGTTGCGACAGCTTTTTTCACAAGATGTCTATTTTGATGTTTGTATTGTTTCGCACGGTTAACGTTCTTCTTTGCCATTTTTCCTCCTAAGTATCCAGTGATCAATCCCTAAGGCAACAAGGTTTCATCACCAATATTACTTTCAATAATTCGTTGATGTCTGTTCAACTTTTTTATTGTAACACAATCCCTCGAAAAATCAAGTCATTGCACTATTTTCAGCCAAATCCAGCTAGTCAAAAGCCTTTACAGAGAGCCTTTAATAGGTTCTCTCTCCAAACAAGCCATCTGGAAGATCATGGAAACCTTTCCCTGCGTGGTAGTTGGCAAACTTCCCTTGAAGGAATTGATAGGCATCCAAACGACTCTCATAGCGGATCATGGCTTCCTTGGCCCGCTCGTCCTGATCCTCTTCATAGACCTTTTTGCTTTCTGTCAGGGCCATCTCATTGATCATGACCTGGGTCTTGATCCAAGCCTCAAATTCTTTCATAAATTCTTTTTCGTAGCTCATTCTTACTCCAATCCTCTATAAAACTCACTATCGATCTCCCGATAGGGTTGGATATCCTGGACATATTCCAAGACACCTTGAAATTCTCCCGCTTCATCGCGCACTGCTGCATAGGTAACATGGACAAATTTACCACGTGATTCTGATTTGAACCACATTTCGTACTTGTCTTTTTTTCCTTCGCGAAGCCCCTGCATGATTGCTTTGACCTTCTCCAAGTATTTCGGAGGGTGACACAATTCGACATTGCGTCCTACCTGCGACGGTGTCCGTTTGAAAATCATCTCCTCAAAAGGTGCTGCATCATTGTAATATTGGAAAATATCATCCTTATTAACAAAAGTGATCTCCATCGGTAGATGGTTCAAGATCAAGTTAGCCTGCTCTACAGAGAGGAAGCCATGGCCAAAAGCCTGTGGTTGCTGACGATCGAAGCTCTCTTCTTTTTTCTTAGGCGTGAAGGTAATGGTCAACTGCCCCTCTGGAGTCTCAATGACCTGTCGCTGCTCGCCTCCATTTGAAGAAGGAAGGGCTTCACCTAAACCTTCTGTCTCTCTTGCTTCCTCTTCCTTAAAGTCCACACGTTTCGGCACCCATTTCTCACTCGGAATGATAATGGCATAACCGTAAGCCTCACTTTCTTCCGCGATGGAGAGCCAATCATCTTGGCTAAAGGCCTCCAGCAAAATCATCAAGAGGATGGACTCTTCCTTGAAGATCATGGCTTCAAACTCTTGCGCAAAGGCTTCAAAGCGCTCTTTGACCTCCGAAATGGCACAATTAGGAAGTTCCTTAGCTACTTCCAAGGCTTTCGCAAAGAGGTCTCTAATCTGGTCATCTACCCCCCACATGACTTTGGGAGGGGAATCATGTCCATAGCGTTCCATAATAGGAAACATCAACTCTTCCTTGCGGCGGTAATGCCGATCAAATTGACCCACCAAGCCTAGCTGACGCAACAAGCCTTTGTGAATCTCCTGGATCATCTCAGGATCCTCTGTCGTCTCATAATTATCCAGCAAACGACGGACCCGCATCATAGCCGCTCGAAGGGCCAGGTTCTCCTGTTTAAAGATCTGAACCGGATGGCCTGGATGGTCAGTATCTGCTACTTCAACCCCTTGTACAGCGTTCTTAAAGAGATTGGCATGGACATCACAAAGCTCCATGACATCCTCAAAGGTAATGCCTGCATCAGAGTTCATTAGCTCATGCTCCATGAGGGAAATCTCAATCGCAGACACCCCGCTAAAGGTCGCATCAAAGCGCTCTTGGACCGACTCAGGAGAGGCTCCATGATGAAGGTCTAATAAGATGTCTCTCAAGACATGAATTCGTTCATCGCTCATTAGTCTAGCCCCACTACTTCATAGCCATTGGCCTCTAATGTTCGCACAATCTTTTCCATGGGAGTTCCCTCTAATTTTGATCCTTGTTTCAAAGAAACCTTGCGCCCAACTGTATTGCGCATGATCGGATTGGCTAAGGGTTTAAAGCCCAATTCCACCAACAAATCCAATACTTCTGGATGTTGGTCAATGACTTGAGCCACTGGAATCGATACATCAATTTTATTGTCCATCTCTCACTCTCACATTTCTTCTCTCATCTTAGCTCCTGGGAAACTAAGACTCCTCCTGGGGAAGCTCCTCAGCCCTCTGATTGGCCCGTTCTTCTCCCCACCAAAAGGGCATCAATTCTCCCAGAGTAATAGTCTTTCGACTCTCATAATCGACCATAAACTCCAACTGGCTATTGGCTGGATCAAGTTCCATTAAGAACTCTCGACAAGCCCCACAAGGCATTCCAGAGTCGCCGCCATAAGGTGGTCGATCTCGGAAGGCTAAAATTCGTTTCACCTTGGTTTGACCAGATGCTTGGTACATATTAAAGAGAGCCGCTCGTTCTGCACACAAATGAAAGACTCCACAGGTCCCTTCCATACAAAAGCCTGTATAGATTTGCCCATCCTCTGCCTCAATAGCCGCAACCACGTGTTGCGCATAGACAAAATCAGATACTTCATGGGGACGATAGAGGGCTTTGGCCTTTTCATACATGATTTCCCAAATATCCATTGTTGATTCCTGTTCTATTAAGCTTTCTTGACTAACTTCACCACAGCTTCTGTCCGAGCTGTATGGGGAAACATATCTACTGACTGGATGTAGACGACATCATACACCTTGGTCAAGTCCACAAGGTCCCGCGCCAGGGTGGAAACATTGCAAGAAACGTAGACCATCTTTTGAGGGGCATAGCGCAACAAGGTATCAATCAATTGAATACCCAGTCCTGTCCGTGGTGGATCCACAATGACTGCATCCGCCCGATAGCCTTCTTTGTACCAGCGAGGAATAATTTCCTCAGCCGTCCCAGCTTCGTAGTGGGTGTTATCAAATCCCATCTGCTTAGCATTGTATTTAGCATCCTCAATCGCTTCAGGGATAATGTCCATCCCCCGTACACTCTTGACCTTGTCCGCAAAGGCAAAACCAATAGTTCCAACCCCGCAGTATGCATCAATCAAATGATCCTCTGGTGATACATCTAAGGCCTTGACAGCCTCACTATAGAGGACTTCAGTTTGCTCAGGATTTAACTGGTAAAAGGCCCGAGGAGACAAGGAAAATTCATAATCCAAGACCCCTTCACGAATGGTCTCCTGTCCCCAAATAATCTGCGTCTTCTCCCCATAAATCTCGCTTGATTTAGAAGTGTTCAGATTGACTGCCACCGTTACAATTTCAGGGTATTTTTCTACTAGGTCTGCGACCAAGTCTGTTAAATTAATTTGTCGACTCGTCACCACGATCATTTGGACCTGTCCAGTCTTACGAGCCCGACGCACCATGATGGTTCGAACTCCCAATTGCTTCCGATCATCTGAAATCGGAATCTGGTAGTAGGTCAATAGCTCAGCTACGTGATTAGCGATTTCCTGAATGACCGGATCCTGGACCAGACAGTCCCTTAATTCCACCAAATAATGGGAATTTTGAGCGTATAAACCAGCCTTGACCTGCCCCTTAAATTTACGCGTCTGAAATTGGAGCTTAGCCCGATAATACTGAGGTTTTTTCATCCCAAGCGTCGAATGAATCAAATAATTTTCATAGCCTTTAGGAGCATATTTTTTCAAGGCCTGCTGCAATAAGTCTGTTTTGAACTCCAACTGCTTGCTGTACTTCAGATGCATGATTTGGCAGCCCCCACAGGTCTCATAAATATCACAGGTTGGCGTTACCCGATACTTGGAAGCCTTGTTGACGGACAAGAGCTTGGCTTCTGCAAAATTCTTCCGAATCGCCGTAATTTGGCAAAAGACATCTTCACCCTTTAAAGCCCCAGGCACAAAGACCAAGGTCTTCTTGTAAAAGCCAATCCCTTCACCATTAATTCCCATTCGCTTGATTTTCAAGGGAATTCTTTGTTTAACTTTTAGATTCATATGTCTATTATACCATGTAGTTTCTCATTCGTTTAGAATATGATAGAATTGAGAAGAAAAACAAGGAATCAGGGACCATTTCTCAAAAGAACTACGAATAATATAAAGAGAAAGACTGATCATTTACCGCAATAAAACACAAACGAAACAGGAAACCTATGAAAATTACCAAATTAGAAAAGAAAAAACGTCTCTACCTTCTAGAGCTGGATCAAGCCGAATCCCTCTACATTACAGAAGACACCATCGTCCGCTTCATGCTCTCACGAGACAAAGAGATTGGCCAGGAAGAACTCAAGGAAATTCAAACCTATGCCCAGCTTTCCCATGCTAAAAACTTGGCCCTCTATCACCTTTCCTTTAAGGCACGAACAGCTCGCGAGGTTAGAGACTACTTAATCAAGCACGAAATCGACGAATTTACCATCGAAACCGTCATTAACACCCTAAAAGAAGACAAATGGATCGATGACTTGGCCTATACTCGGGCTATCTTTCAATCCAATCACCTCTCAGGAGACAAGGGCCCCTATCTCCTCAAGCAAAAGCTCATTCAAAAAGGTGTCTCTTCCCACTATATCGACAAAATCACCTCAGAATTTGATTTCTCCGAAGTGGTTCAACGAACTGCTCAGAAACTAGCCAAGCAATACGTTAAGAAACTTCCACCAAGAGCCTTAAAAGATAAAATCACACAAACTCTTATCAATAAAGGCTTTAGTTATGAAGTTGCCAAGCAAGCCTATCACCAATTAGATATCGAACCAGACGAGGAACAAACTCTTGACCTGATTATGAAGGAACTAGAAAAACAGCACCAGAAATACTCCCGAAAATACAAGGGCTACGAGCTTAAACAACGCCTCACTCAAGCCCTTGCGCGCAAGGGATACGACTACTCAGACATTTCTACAGCACTTCGCGAATTCCTTTAAATAAAAAATCACATGAAAATCCCTTATTTTCATGAAAATATGATACAATATAGAGGATGTACTTAGATTGTAGAAAGTTGGTAAGTTATGAAACTACCTAAAGAAGGCGACTTTATTACAATTCAAAGTTATAAACATGATGGAAGTCTCCACCGAACCTGGAGGGACACCATGGTACTAAAAACTACGGAAAACGCACTTATTGGCGTCAATGATCATACTCTCGTTACAGAGAGCGATGGTAGAAGATGGATTACACGAGAGCCAGCAATCGTCTACTTTCATAAGAAGTACTGGTTTAATATCATTGCTATGATCCGAGATAATGAAGTATCCTATTATTGTAATCTTGCCAGTCCATATTATATGGACCAAGAGGCACTAAAGTATATTGATTATGATCTTGATGTCAAAGTCTTTCCAGATGGTGATAAGAAACTGCTGGACGTAGAAGAATACGAACAGCACAAACGCAAAATGAACTATTCAGATGACATTGACTTTATCCTAAAAGAAAATGTCAAAACTCTTGTCGACTGGATTAACAACCAGTTAGGTCCATTCTCTGAGGAATACATTAAAATTTGGTACAACCGTTATGTTGAACTGCGAAATAAATAAAGTTGGAAAGAGCGAAAGCTCTTTTTTTCGAACTTAATACTTGCAATATCCACCTAAAACAAGTACTATGTACTTAATAAAAATAGGAAGGGAGACACTATGGCGTTTACAAATACAAGAGGTCGCTATGCAAGTTTTGGGGTCGTAACCAGCTTACCGGATGATATCATCGATAGTTTCTGGTTTGTTATTGACAACTACCTCAAACATGTCTATCCCTTAAACCCCGTTTTAAAATTTGAACTCATCAATCGGAAAGGAAAAACAACCTTACGGTTCAGTCAAAAAGACTTTCCTTTAGAAATCGCAGTTGATTTCCTAATTCCCTTCGACCCCTATTATCCAAGACAAGTCAGAATTGTTGATAACAAAGGACGAGAAACAATCATGCTGATTGATGAATACCAACTCTTATAAAAGAAAAGGCCTAATGGCCTTTTTTCTTTACAAAACAAAAAAGGTCATATGACCTTTCAATAATATCGGGAAGACAGGATTCGAACCTGCGACACCTTGGTCCCAAACCAAGTACTCTACCAAGCTGAGCTACTTCCCGAACTAAAGCTTACGCTTTATGCACCCTAGAGGAGTCGAACCTCTAACCGCCTGATTCGTAGTCAGGTACTCTATCCAGTTGAGCTAAGGGTGCTCATTCTTATTCAATTCTTACATAGTCTTGCGACCATGCACCCTAGAGGAGTCGAACCTCTAACCGCCTGATTCGTAGTCAGGTACTCTATCCAGTTGAGCTAAGGGTGCGCCTTCTCCAACCTAAGTCTATGCCGAGGACCGGAATCGAACCGGTACGATCGTTACCAATCGCAGGATTTTAAGTCCTGTGCGTCTGCCAGTTCCGCCACCCCGGCCTCCTCAAGCGAACGACGGGATTCGAACCCGCGACCCCCACCTTGGCAAGGTGGTGTTCTACCACTGAACTACGTTCGCATCTGTTTCTTTATATAAAAAAATGCCGGCTACATGACTTGAACACGCGACCCTCTGATTACAAATCAGATGCTCTACCAACTGAGCTAAGCCGGCTCATTATTATTCTTTTATGCGGGTTAAGGGACTTGAACCCCCACGCCGTAAAGCGCCAGATCCTAAATCTGGTGCGTCTGCCAATTCCGCCAAACCCGCTATAATGACCCGTACTGGGCTCGAACCAGTGACCCATTGATTAAAAGTCAATTGCTCTACCAACTGAGCTAACGAGTCGTATCATTATCTGCTAGAAACTTCGTTTCTACGGTCCCGACGGGAATCGAACCCGCGATCTTCGCCGTGACAGGGCGACGTGATAACCGCTACACTACGGGACCTATGGGAGTTAACGGGATCGAACCGCTGACCCTCTGCTTGTAAGGCAGATGCTCTCCCAGCTGAGCTAAACTCCCAAATGGTCGTTTAACTCAGCCAACGGTGAGAAACTACGTTTCTCTTATCCGCCGATTGGAATCTCGATTGCCTCTCAATTCCAACTAAGCTAAACTCCCAAATGAGCCTAGTTTCCACTAGACTCAACCTTGCTAAGCGACTACCATATCTCACAGGGGGCAACCCCCAACTACTTCCGGCGTTCTAGGGCTTAACTTCTGTGTTCGGCATGGGTACAGGTGTATCTCCTAGGCTATCGTCACTTAACTCTGAATGAT